>NZ_JBMDYO010000002.1:0-501784 GCF_049310885.1 Pleomorphochaeta sp. DL1XJH-081 | reverse complement strand
TGCGTTACCCTACCTGTTGGAGGGCGAAGAAACTCTCACCCGACTCAAGAAATTCCGAGCAATCATCCTCAACATCACCCACCTCGATATTGGCACACACCACGCGGGTGTTCACGCCGTTTACCCTTTTCTGCTGCTGATAAGTGCTTTTTGAAGCGAAGGAATACGCTCTCCATCTGATTAAATGACTGCATGGATTGTGTAGTGTGGTGGGGTGCGATCCTCCATAGGAGATTACTGAATCTCATAGGAGGATCCATCAGGATCCAGGAACCCTCACCAATGCCAGCGCCTTCCTATGCAGGTGGTAGATGTAGTCCTGGCTGTAATTCAGCTGGGCTGCCACCTGGTCCCAGCTTAGAAAGGTAAGATAGCGCATCTCCAGCAGAGTCTCGCACTCCATGCTGTTGACACTCCTGATTACATTGGCGATTTCTGTCTTGAGACGCATCAGTTGTGCAATGCTGGTGGTGATCTCATTCTCGAGTTGAGTGATCCGCACCACCGCCTCCTCCACAGGAGATCGACGGATCGACGGAGCCTTGGGGATCTCGGTGAGTTTGGGGGAGACGTAGACGGCATGGCTTTTGAGCCAATCGAGCTGGCGTTCCTTGGTCTTGATGCGCTTGTCCAGATACCACGCCTGCGACAAATATTCCTTTGCTTTCATGCTCGTGCCTCCTGTAGGTGAATCTTGGTGAAGTCGGGGTTGATGTCACATAAGAAACCAAACCACTCGCTCTCAAAAAACCGCTCGATCTCATCCTTGGTCGCCCATGCGTATACATAATCGGGGTTGTCCTCCAGTTGGGACATCGCCTTGTGCCAGTCCATCACAGCTCGATCTACGATTGCTGCAGCCAGCTGTCTCATGCTTGACTCTGTCATCGAGTGCTCCCTGTAAGTTCGGCCTTCACCGCTTCGATGAGGGCGTCCTGGGTTAGTGCCTTGCCCGAGAGGGCCCTCATGATGCGCTCATCGATGGTATTCTCGGTGATGAGATGTTGGACCACCACCGTCTCGGACTGCTGCCCTTGGCGCCACAGGCGCGCCACCGTCTGCTGGTACAGCTCGAGGCTCCAGGTCAGTCCGAACCAGATCAGGCAATTGCCACCGCTTTGGAGGTTCAGCCCGTGTCCGGCAGATGCGGGGTGGATCAACCCGACCTGCAGTTTTCCCTGGTTCCACTTCACCAGGCTCTCGCTCGAGTCCAAATTCGAGAATGATAATCCCAGCTTTTCCAGCCTCCCTGTAATGCGTTTGAGGTCATGCTTGAACCAATAGGCCACCAGCACGCTTTGTCCGTTGGCTGCCTCGATGAGGTCCTCCAGCGCATCGAGCTTGCGATCATGGATAGCGATCGTAGTACCGTCGTCGGTGTACGCCGCACCGTTTGCCAGCTGCAGCAGCTTGCCCGAGAGGCTCGCGGCATTCGCGGCCGTCACCTGTCCCCCGGAGGCGTCGAGCACCAGATCCTTCCTCAGCCTCTCGTAGGCAGCACGCTCCTCATCACTAAGGGTGACGCAGTACTCGGTACTCACCAGATCCGGCATCCTGATGTGGTCCTGGGCTTTCATCGAGATGGTGATGTCATCGATCGCGCGATAGATCCTCTCCTCTGCACCTGGGGCGACCTTGTAGCTGAATACGATCTGTCCATTGCGCTTATCGGGAGTGAAGTACGCATCCCGGTAGGACCCAATGAACCTGCCTAGGCGCACGCCTTTATCCAACAGCTTGAACTGTGCCCAGAGGTCGATCAGGCCGTTGCTCGCAGGAGTACCGGTAAGCCCCACGATGCGCCTGACCAAGGGACGACGTTTTATCAACGCCCTGAAGCGCTTGGAGCGGTGGTTCTTGAATGACGAGAGCTCATCGACGACGACCATGTCGAAGTCGAAGGGGAGGGCACTTTCCTCGATGAGCCACTGTACGTTCTCGCGGTTGATGATGTACAAGTCTGCCTTGCGTTCGAGTGCCGAGAGGCGCTCAGTCGTGCTTCCCACCGCCACCGAAGCTCTCAGTAGCTCCAGGTGATCCCATTTGTCGATCTCGGCCGGCCACGTATCCCTTGCCACCCGAAGCGGCGCGATGACCAATACCTTGCGCACTTCGAAGGAATCGAAGAGCAGGTTGTGCACCGCTGTCAGGGTGATGATTGTTTTGCCTAAGCCACACGCAAGAAGAATCGCCGCCACGGGGTGTGTTTCTATGAAGTCGCTCGCATACTGTTGGTATTCATGCGCTGTGTATGTCATTGATGATCTCCTCTATCTGCTCTTTCGCATCCAGCACGTATACTTTGAAGCCCCATGCCTTCAGCATGTCATGCCTTACTAGTTGGAGTGCTCTCGGCTTCTTGCCAGGAGCCTTCACTTCCACGAAACCGCACTTACCACCAGGTAGCAGCACCAGGCGGTCAGGCATTCCATCAAAACCGGGGCTCATGAACTTCACCGCCCGGCCTCCCATCTTCTTCACAGCTCTCACCAGCTGCAGTTCGATCTCTTGTTCCAGCACTTATTCCTCCGTGTGGACAAGAGGGACAAAATGGACTTGAATTCCTATACGTGCGTGTATGTGCGTTCGCGCTCTTGTGCAACGCGCGCTCTTGCTCGATAATCATCAAAACCCTCATATAGTATTATCTTGTCCAAGTGTCCCTCTGCCTGTGTTATTGCTTGCAGCGTTATGAATTGCTCGCGGGGACGATGAAAGGACCAGCTCCGTCACCGTTCTTCACACGCATGTTCTTGTCCCGAACGTAACCTCTCTGACGACCGTAGATCGGGAAGATGGTCCGCGGTGCCTTTTTCCAGCTGTCCATCTTGTGCATGATCGCGGAGATCTCATAGGAATCGGATTTTTTCAATGCAGCGGGGTTGTTACCAAAGCACTCGCACCAGATCTCCATATTGCACACCGCACTTCTAGTGACTGTCCCCTTTGCCGTCATGCCGCTGTTCCTTTCAGAGAAGTATGCACGTCGTTCATACATGTCCATCTCACCCCAATTTTTAGGAAGCAGTGTGTCGAGATACACTCGCACAAGACCTTCGCGCTCATCCCCCTCCATGGCTTCGCCCTGGGCTTCCTCTGCTTCATCCAGAAAATCCCCCTCGAGGTACAACTTCTCTCCGCTCTCCCAGATCGCCTTGGCTTCCGCCCAGAACTGAGCGCGGTATGCTTCGTAGAGCTGCCAACACATCTGATGGCGTGCCAGGTTGGACTTGATGACCCAATACCGACGGTTGCCGGTAATGTCGCGCAGGTATCCGTGCTCTCCGTTGACCGTCGCGATGATCACGCACTGGCGTGGATGGCTCTCGACCGTCTTGCCATAGCTGGGGCGGTACTTGTCGTCTGAGGTGGAGAAGAACGCCTTCACCTTCTCGATATCCATCTTCTTCATCCCAGCCAATTCTCCGATCTCTGCGATCCACACTCCCTGCAGCTTTTCAGCTCCTGCCTTTGACTCCATGTCTGCAAGCGTGAGGGTCTCTGTGTAGTATTCACTTCCCACCAGATCCTTGACGATCGTGCTCTTGCCGATTCCTTGTTCGCCATCGAGTACCAGGACGTTGTCGAACTTGGTGCCCGGGTGATAGACACGCGCCACTGAGGCTGCGAATGTCTTTCGGGTGATCTCCCTGACATAGGGGGTGTCGTCGGCTTTCAGGTACCGTATGAACAGCTCCTCAACTCTCTTGACGCCATCCCATGGTGGGAGGCCATTGAGGTAATCGCGGATGGGATGGAAGTGGCGATCATCGGCAACCTTCGTGAACGATACATCGTGGTTGCGACTCGAGAAGCACCCATAACGGATATCGATGAGGGACTTTAGCTGTGCCGTATCGGCATCGCGCCAGAAGCTGTTTCCTACCGGCCGATCCCAGGGCAGCTTGGATGTGACTTGGATGCGTCCCGCCAGGTCATTGAAACCGAAACCCGCAAGATCCGGATCGTTGTTGAGGATCAGGTTCAGATTCCACACGCTATTCTCCAGTTGGCTGCTTCGTGACATGTAGCGTAGTTGTTTTTCCCAGCCATCGTCAGCTGCGAAATCGGCATGTGCTTGTGCACGGCGCTCATGGGTGATTACCTGCTTCACGCGCTCATCCTTGCTGGCCAGAGCTGCCATGGCGTTGAAGGACTTGGTCGGATCGTCGTCGCCGAATCGGTGGATCCGCACCAGATCGAAGGCGTTGAGCGTTTTGTCGCACGCGGGATCGCTGGCATGGTGGGAGTAGGCGAACTTGCCGTTGTAGATCACCACTCCGGCACTCGAGTCGGCAGGGATGTAGTCATATCTACCATCCTGGGCAGATGGCATGTATACATCGGAGAGGTATGCCTCGATAGCCTCGTCGATCGGATGATAGGCGCGGCAGAACGCTCCCACCAGGCCATCCTTGGCCAGCGGGTCGCTTTGGCTTACCATCGAGCTTCGGATCACCTCGGACTGGCGCGAACTGACCGGCCATTGGGAGGTATCACGCCAATCGTGGTACATGCCCAAGTAGCGATCAGGATCCAGTGCCTCTCCGTTTTGATCCTCGAACACAAACTCGGCGTCTGACGGACAGCTCGCCCAGTACATCATGCGGTTGGCCTGGTAGGTAGAGTCGTCGAAGAAGTCCATACCGATCTGCTTGGCCACCATGCGCATGACTGCAGGGTACTCGTCCTCACTTACCTCTCTAGAAAAGTGGATCACCACGCGGTAGCGGGGGTTCTCTGCGGTGTGGCTGTGGGTGCTGTAGAGGAAATACGAGACGCCTTCCAAGGCTGTTTGCACCTTGGAGGGGAAGTCATCATCGCTTTCGATATGGTCGGCATCAAGGGACCCTACCGTTCTACAGATCACGTGGCCGTTCTTACGCAGGCCCTCTTTCAGCCAGCCACCGACGAAGCCTCCCTGGTCCTTCAGCTGGTCGCGCAGGCTACGAGAGAGCTTGGGATACTCTTTGATGGTCTCGGAGGTGCGTATGGGCCTAGCATTGCGTTCCTTGAGCTCTTGCCAGGACATCTCACGGTTCTTGTACTTGCGGTCGGTCTTGCGGTTGCAGAGCGCGACCTTGATGGACTGTGTGTTCATTGCATGTCTCCTGCTTGAATTACGTACTGCTTGGCTTGGTATGTGTTCGGGTTGTCTCGATGCTTTCCCTTGAGGTGTGGCTTGACCCAAACTTGCTTGTTTGACTTTGTCGTCCGGTAATAGCCCATGACTCCCCAGCAAGGGCAACCGATTTTCTTTGGTTCCTGGGACTCGGAGGAAAGATGCTTCGGGTTGATACGCAATACCTTGATTGCTTTTATCTTTCTCCTGCTCTTGCCACTATGTTTTCTTGGTATCTTGACTACAACGTTATCCGTAGAAATGGAGAACACGGTTGGGCGATTGATGAGAGCGCATTGGATTGCAAGGTATAGGAGTTTTGATTTCCAGGCGCGTTCGTGCATATCAAGTGTCATTTCTTCATCAGTCATCATCTCATAATTCGGGTACGGCTTAACCAGTACTGACGAATAGTTGATTTCAGAGACATTGCCGTCCAATTCAAGCACTGAGCATCCAATCGAAAAAGTTGCATCTGGTACTTTTCCCTGATGATCCGGATAGAAGAATGCATCCAATATCGGTATTGAGGAGATGTTAAGACCTTCTTTGCTTTGGATAAATTCCTTTTGGCGAATCACAGTTTTCCTGAAAGAAACGACGTTGCGCAAAGCAAGTGGTAGACGTGATACACATATCACTAAGGAGAATTCCGGCAACGCAGGATTCTTCAACAGATCAGGACCTGAGTATGACATTGATGAAAGGTTATCAATCAGCAAATTGAGTTCTTCCAGTGTCAGTTCGATTCTATCCAGATTCTTCCAGTTCCTGGAATTTTCCAGTTGTTCCACTTGCTCATCTTGAGTCAGCTCAATATCCCCAAGAGGTTTGAATTTCGGGCTTATGCATTGATTAATGTCCGTCATCGACTGATCCTCCTTCTATCTGCCGAAAAACCATACCCCCGGCTCTCTTGCTTGATCGCGTTCATCCTGTTACCTCCCGGCACTCGGCATCGAAGTAGCGCAGCAGGTACCCTTTGCGACGGGCGTAGGCGATCTCACTAGCCATCCCGTTCGATACTCCATGGCCAGCGAACACCCACACTTCACTGCATTTGCTCATGAGGATGTTGCCAAAGCGCAGCGCGAGCTCGCGCTCAGACGGATCGTCGTCATACATGAACTGCGGATACAGCAGGTGGACTGTCAGTGGGATATAGCCAGAGTCCACCGCGAAGCGGCTATACAGTCGTGCGCGCTCCACATTGGTCTCGATCTCGCCTGCATACGGCGAGCAGATATAGACGATGGGCCTGAATACGCGCTTCGCCTGTCTCTCCTCGCGCTCCATTTCTCTAAATGCCTCATAGGGTGTCGGGTCTGGATACCCTTCGTTGTTCAATCGATTCACCTGAATCCTCCTTCACTTGGTTCTGCGAGGATGTATCTCCCCACATACCCTTCCAGACGCTACGCGCACTTTGACCGATAAATTCTTCAAGAATTTTTCACAAAGAAATGTTCACTTTCTGTCGGTCAACATCCCCGTTGCATACGGAAGGTGGTGAGGGGCGAACAAGAGAAAAACCTCTCGAAGGAGATTGATCCAAATGGATGAACGAAAGACCAGAGGTCGGAGTGAACATGAGACCGACGAGGATATCGCCGAGGTGCTGATGACCATCAGTGCGGTGGCGAAACGGCTGGCTAAGCGACTGATGATCGCTTCGGCCAAGGATCGGATGCATACACGACAGGAGGAAACCCATGAGCGAAGAGACGAAGGCCTGCATCGCAGAGGCCATGACTATCCTGAATACCGCTACTGATGCCATCGCGGCATTGCAAGCGAAATGGGAACAGAAAACACCAGATGAACCTACAGCAAAACCAGCACTCAAACCTCTGACGCTGATAGAGGTCCGCTCGGTGCTCGCCGACAAGTCGCGCGAGGGGTATACCGAGCATATCAGGGCGCTGTTGGAGAAATACGGGGCACCCAAGCTCTCTGAGATCGACCCGTCCCATTATCGTAATCTGCTGGACGAAGCGTTATGCCTGGGTGCTACCAGGGATGATATCGAACAAGCCCTTTTGGAGAAGGAAAAGCAAGGTGAGGGTGATTCATTCGGGGCGATCTTCTCCCATCATGGAGCGACGTGCCTCGATGATCTGAAGAAAGAGTACTACCCATCGTTCCTGCGCGATATCAGGAGGCTTGGTAATGGCTAAGCACGCCCTGCTTTCACCATCGTCGGCCGCGCGATGGACATCTTGCCCGCCATCAGCACGCCTGTGTGAACACATCGAAGAGGGACCGAGCCTGTTTGCCGAGGAGGGGACTGAGGCTCATGCGCTTTGTGAATATAAGGTCAGACTCGCTTTGGGGCTGCCAGCACAGGACCCGACTCCCACCTTGGGCTTTTATAACGAGCAGATGGAGGATTGCGCCAACGAGTACACAGCATTTGTGCTGGATGCGTTGCAACAAGAGAAGGATGCCAAAAGGGATCCGATCATCCTTTTGGAGCAGAAGGTGGATATCAGCACCTATGTGCCTGAGTGCTCGGGGACTGCCGACTGTATCATCGTCTCCGATGAGCACCTGCACGTAATCGACTTCAAGTATGGCCAGGGGGTACCGGTCTCGGCCGAGCGTAACACGCAGATGATGCTCTATGCGCTGGGAGCGATCGGGATGTTCTCCTCGCTGTATGACCTCCAGCAGGTCAGCATGACGGTGTTCCAACCGCGATTGGCAAATGTGGATACCTTCACAATGGATGTTGGTGAGCTTCTCGATTGGGCTGAGTCGTACCTCAAGCCCCGTGCCGATCTTGCATTCAAAGGCGAGGGGGAATTCTGCTCGGGACCGCACTGTCGCTTTTGCAAGGTGAAGGCCACCTGCCGTAAGCGCGCCGAGGCGAATTTGGACCTTGCCCGCTATGAGTTTGCAAAGCCGGTATTGCTGGGCGATCACGAGATTGCCGAGATCCTTACGCAAGCTGACGAGCTGGCTTCTTGGGTAAGTGACATCAAGGCCTACGCTTTCTCGCTCTTGGAAAAAGGGGGAACGCTAGAGGGCTTCAAGCTGGTGGAGGGTCGTTCGATACGGCGCTACGCCGATGAGGCTGCTGCAGCCGATGCGGTGAGATTAGCAGGCTTCGATCCCTATGAGCACAAGGTATTGGGTATCACGGCAATGACTGCGTTGCTGGGAAGAACACGATTCAACGAGATCTTGGGTTCGCATGTAGTGAAGCCCAAAGGCAAACCGACGCTTGTGCCGGAGGGCGATAAACGGCCGGCGATCACAATAAACGATTTCATGGAGGATAAGTAAATGTCAAACACAAAAGTCATCACCGGCAAGGACACCAGATGGTCGTACCTGGCGGTCTGGGAACCCAAGTCCATCAACGGCAGCACGCCAAAGTACTCGGTCTCGCTGATCATCCCAAAGAGCGATAAGACTACCATACAGAAAGTCAAAGCTGCCATCGAGGCAGCCTATGCCGAGGGAGAAGCTAAGCTGAAGGGCAACGGTAAGAGCGTCCCGCCACTTTCATCTCTGAAGAATCCCCTGCGAGATGGGGATATCGACCGCCCTGACGATGCAGCGTATGCTAACGCGTTCTTTGTCAACGCCAACAGCGCTACTGCACCAGGTATCGTCGATGCTAATTGCAACCCGGTGATCAATCGCACTGAGGTGTACTCGGGTGTCTTTGGACGGGCTTCAATTTCCTTCTATGCGTTCAACTCCAACGGCAACCGCGGTATCGCATGTGGGTTGAACAACCTGCAGGTACTGCGTGACGGAGAACCTTTGGGTGGAAGGGCGAGTGCGGAGAGCGATTTCGCCACCGATGACGAGGATGATTTCCTTGCCTGATAGAAAATGGGGAGGGCGGTGGTTGCCACTGCCGTCCTTCCCGATCTTCCCACTACTATAGCCGATCACTAATACCAGGAGCCTAGGATGAAGCATTTGAACGTGGACATCGAATCGTACTCGTCAGAGAATCTCGCCAAGAGTGGAGTTTACCGCTATTGCGAAGCCGAGGACTTCGAGATACTGTTGTTTGGCTACAGCGTTGATGGCGGACCGGTACAAGTGGTCGATCTCGCCCGGGGCGAAAAGATCCCTCATGAGATTCTCCAAGCGCTCGCCGATAGGCGCGTGGTCAAATGGGCGTTCAACGCTGCCTTCGAGCGAATCTGCCTCTCTCGGTTCCTTGGACTGCCCACCGGGACGTACCTGGATCCATCTTCATGGCGATGCACGATGATCTGGTCGGCGTACCTCGGACTACCCTTGTCGCTCATGGGTGTGGGTGCGGTGCTGGGTCTCGAGAAGCAAAAGCTCTCTGAGGGTAAGGATCTGATTCGGTATTTTTGCATCCCGTGTGCTCCGACGATCACCAATGGCGGACGCATGAGAAACCGTCCTGTCGATGCCGTGGACAAATGGGAACTGTTCGTTGACTACAACAAACGGGATGTCGAGGTCGAGCTTGCTATCCACCAACGCCTCAGGCGGTTTCCTGTGCCCGATTCCATTTGGGATGAGTACCACCTGGATCAGCGCATCAACGACCGCGGTGTGCTGATCGACAGGACTTTGGTCCACAGTGCCATCGGAATGGATAGCCTTTCTCGGCATGAGCTGGTGTCCCGGATGAAGGAGATCACCGACCTTGAGAACCCCAATTCGGTCTCGCAGGTGAAGACCTGGCTGGCCGAGAATGGGCTCGAAGTCGATTCTCTTGGCAAGAAGGATGTGATCTCCGCTTTGGATGGTGCTCCGCGCGAGATCAAGGAAGTGCTCGAGCTCAGGCTGCAACTTGCCAAGTCGTCGGTAAAGAAGTATCAGGCGATGGAGAACGCAGCCTGCTCTGACGATCGTGCTCGGGGCATGTTCCAGTTCTATGGGGCGAATCGTACCGGGAGATGGTCAGGGAGGCAAATTCAAGCCCAAAATCTAAAAAGAAACAGTATCGAGGACCTTGCCGTTGCCCGGGCTTTGGTGAAAGGTGGCGATTACGAGGCGGTACAGATGCTATATGGCGATGTGCCCGATACACTCTCTCAACTCGTAAGAACAGCATTCATCCCACATAAAGGCCATCGGTTCATCGTATCGGACTTCTCGGCGATCGAGGCACGGGTGCTTTCCTGGCTTGCAGGGGAGACATGGCGCATGGACATCTTCGCCGAGGATGGGGACATCTACTGTGCCACAGCCTCCCGCATGTTTCACTGCGAGGTCACCAAGCACGGGGAGAACGGACACCTTCGTCAAAAGGGCAAGCAAGCCGAGCTCGCCTGCATCGCAGAAGGCCAGCTGGTACTCACCGATCAAGGCCTCGTGCCGATCGAGTGTGTGACGACCGATCATCTGCTGTGGGACGGAGAGGATTGGGTAACGCATGAGGGCTTGATCTGCAAAGGTATTCGTGAGGTGGTCACCTATGGTGGACTCACCGCGACAGCAGAGCATCTTGTCTGGGTCGAGGGGATGGGTAAACCGGTACAGCTCGCCCTCGCTGCAAAGTGCGGGGTTCCCTTGGTGCAGACTGGCAAGGGGGAACAGGCGATATTCTTCGATGGACATCAGCGAAAGCTGAGAAATCCTGCCACCTATGATGACCCGAAAAAGACTGGATCACGCAAGGTATATGACATCCTCAACGCTGGAGAGCATCATCGCTTAACCGTATCGGGGGTCCTTGTACACAACTGCGGATATGGTGGGTCGGTGGGAGCGCTCAATGCCATGGGAGCGCTCGAGTCCGGCATGACCGAGGACGAGCTCAAACCTCTGGTGGACGCCTGGCGCCAGTCCAATCCGAACATCGTCCAGCTGTGGTGGGATGTCGACAAAGCGGTGAAGGAAGCCGTGAAGGAAAGAACCACGACCAATACGCATGGCATCAGATTCTCGTATGAGAGTGGATTCTTGTTCATCACCTTGCCCTCTGGCAGAAGGCTCGCATATGTGAAGCCCCGCATTGGTACCAATGCATTCGGTAGCGATTGCGTAACCTACGAGGGGGTGGGAGGAACGAAGAAATGGGAACGCATTGAAACCTATGGTCCGAAAGTGGTGGAAAATCTTTGCCAGAGCATCAGCCGTGACCTGCTGTGCCACGCCATGCAGCAACTCGAAGCTGCTGGGTGTAGCATCGTGATGCACATCCACGATGAAGTCGTCATTGAAGCACCGAAAGCGATGAAGATCGACGAAGTCGGTAGGATCATGAGCGTCGTGCCATCATGGGCTGATGGCTTGATGCTGAGTGCGGCGGGATATGAGGCGGAGTTTTATATGAAGGATTGAACCAGACAAGCGGGACGGCATGATCAATTCTTGTCCCATACGCTACAGTCCCCCAGTCATGTCCATACGGCTTGATCCTAATGACGTCCGTCATCTGAATTCCGATTGCGCATGGTCGGTACACGTCAAACCAAAGCCATGGTTGTAAATTACCACGGGCCAATCTAGAATCATTGCAATGAAGAGCTTCTAATCATCTTCCCTGGGAATCAAGGGCATTCGATCCTGCCAGGCAAGATCCTTGGGATCGATGTTCCATGGCAGCAATGCTTCCCAAGGGCCCTTCCTGTAGGGAAGATTCACCAAGGTGGTGGCCTTTTCCAGTACATGGAAGAGATAAGCCCCCGGGTCAATGCCATTGAGCAAGGCAGTCTGGGTGAGGGTATACATGGCACAGGAACTGGCCGCCCCCGCCGGGCTTCCGCTGATATTCCAGTTGCGCCTTCCCAAAGCCACACCTCTGACTGCCCTTTCGGCCGCCGAATTGTCTGGTGAAAGCAAGGGGGTCTCGAGATAGGTTGTGAGGATGTCCCATTGCCCCAGGGCATAGGAAACTGCCACATCGAATGTGCTTTTGGGGATGACGGTCCTTGACGCCTCCATCAGGTGGGTGTGGAAGGTATCGAACAACAAGAGGGCTTCAGCCTTTCGCTGTTCAACAAACTGCTCTTCGGATATCTTTCCGTTCTTGAGAAAGGAGCGATACTTCTTCTCCACCTTGAAGATTGCCTTTATGTCCTTGAGCATGGTCACCGCTTCCAAGTTGACCTTGCTCTGGGTATTGCCTTTTTTGGGTTTGGTCGCTTGGTAGACATCAAAGATGTAACGCCTTACGTGGACCAGACAACCCGCATGCCTGAGTTTTTCCTTGGAGTCCCTCACCACCGAACGATAGGAGGCATATCCATCTGTTTGGATGGTTCCCGCAAAGCCATCAAGCAGCTCAGCAGCTACGGTGGCTGCCCTGGAGGGGAAATAGCGGTAGCTGGCCGCCGGCTTAAGAGGATTGGTGCCCACTCTCAACCATATGTAAGATTTCTGGGTGTTTTTTCTCCCTTCCTCCCCCATGACTTGCAAAGTGGTCTCATCAAGATGTACCACGGCACTGTCCATGATGTGCTGCTCTATGAGGGTGGTCAGGGGGTCCAGCAGTCCGGTCACCTGGATCTGCCAGCGTGAGAGGTTCTGCCTGCTTACCCGAAAGCCGATGTTGAAGAACCGTACGCTCTGGCGGGCATACGGCAGGTGATATACGAACTTGTCGGAGAGGGCTGCCGCTACCAGGGCATTGCCTGCCATCCCACCCTCTATGATGCGATCGGAAGGCATTCTCGCCTCCAGAACCCCCGCTTCCTTTGAACTGTTGCTGGCGAACTTGCCCAGGACATACTGCTTCACCTTCAGCGAACCTGGGGTGTAGTCGAGTATCTCGATGCAATTCTCGCCGATGCGATGATGGTTCCCCTTGCCGAACCTCTCGTCAAGGCTCTCCTCGCTGGGATCCACGTTGATGGTCTCACGCGGAAGGTCAGGGTGCAGGGCTGTGCGTCCGCACCCCTTCTTGCGTGGCCCCTTATCTTCCTCATAGGGTTCGGATATGGGGGTGACAGTGGATGCTGTTGTTGTCTCTGCCTCATTGAGGAGGGTGTCCTCGACGATGGGCTCCTCGCTTTCCCTGATGGGATCGGCGACTTTGGGCATGCGCTCACTGTTGGTCACGAACTTCCTGCGTGCGTTGGTTGCAATCCGATGGTCAAGGATGCCCAGCCTTGCGCTGAGGTCCATGACCTGTTGGTTGCTGCGGTCCAAGGCCTCACGCAGAAGGGCATTCTCTGCCTTCAGCTCTGTCAGTTCCTGTGCCATATGGCGTGTCAGTTCATGCTCTTTCATACCCTGAATCATACAGGAAAAGAGCATATTAGTACATACATTACAAGAAATTAAACAAACTATTTTACTCTTTTTGCAGCATCCAGGACAGGGTTTGAACGCCAGCAGTCTATGCCCTCAAGCAGCATGGAAAGCTCACGCTCCGATATGTTGAGCACCTCAAGTTCAGAATTCGGCCATGCGAAGGTCATGCGCAGATTCCTCTTCTGCAAAAGCCAGAACGAGTCTCCTGACCAGTAGAGCATCTTCAGGCTGTGGCGGTTCCTGCCGCAGAATACGAACAGGTCCCCTCCAAGAGGATCCATGTCCATGCATCCCAGCACTGTGTCGACCAAGCCGTTGATCCCCTTTCTCATCGAAGTGTAGCCGGGGCGTATGTAGATGTCCTTCACCTCAATTTGCATGACAGGCACCTCCCAGGACCGAGACCAAGACCTCCAGGTCGCTACGGCTAGCGCCGCTTGTGATTGTTGCAGACCAGGGACCGATGCTCAGGGTGATGGACGGATTTGGATTGGCTGTGATGTCGGCTGCAATGGCTTTGGGCTTTGGGGGCTTGCGGGGCAACTTCACCATCGTCGGTCTGAGTTCAATACCCTGCTCATCGAATGCATGAACCCAAGCATGCATGGTGCTCCGTGGAATACCTTTTTCCCTGCAATACTCGTTGCAATTCTTGCCACTTGCCTTAAAAAGCCTCAGATTCTCAAGCTTTTGCTCTTTTGTGTAGGTGTTCATCTTTGGAATCTCCTCATTTGCAATCATGAGATTCCCATATTAGCTAGCCATAAACAACCATGGTTCTGGTTTGACGTGTACCATGGTCGTGGGGGGGATTCATCCCTTCACTCTGTTCTTTCCTTCTGCTTTTGCCGCATACATTTTCTTGTCGGCATTATCGATGAGTTCATCAAGTGTCGATTCGTGTTGAAGGCATCTCACTCCAATGCTGACAGAAACCTTGATCGTCGACATATCGGAAACAATTATCTCTGTGCTTTCGATGGAAGCCCTGATTCGCTCTGCAACACTCAATGCTGCGTCAAGGTTTGTGTGACACAACCCGATCAAGAACTCATCTCCTCCGTAGCGGCCGAGGATATCAGAACCACGGATTTCCCTCTTCACCACAGCCGCCACCTTCGTCAATACAATATCGCCGGCACTGTGTCCGTGTACATCATTGACGTATTTGAACCCATCGATATCCATCATCAGGATGCTGAGGGGTTTTCCGTCCTCTTGGGCCTGATCGAATACTTCCGTCAACAATTGATGTGAGTACTGCCGATTGTACGTCTTGCACAGCGCATCGTTCTGGGCCATCTCCTTCAGCAATTGCCCTTCGATTTTTTCCGTGACATCCATGCAGCTCCCTATGAATCCTATGAAACGCCCTTCCTGATCATAGAACGGTACCCCGCGATCATTGATCCATCGGTACTGGCCGTCGTAGCGTTTGAGACGATAATCCATTTCAAATGGATGCTGGATCTTGAAATTGTCCAGGTAGATCTTCACGCACCTGTCAAAATCGTCCGGGTGTACGCCTTCAGCCCAGCCAAATCCAAATTCCTGTTGCAGCGTGCGCCCGGTGAAATCGAGCCAAGTCTTATTGAAATAGTCACATTTGGTGCTGAGATCCGATCTCCATATCATGTTCGGAGAGGATTCCACTATCAGTCGGTATTGCTCATAGTCCATATCATGCCTTGCCTTCTTCAATCTGGTGGTTCTGGTACCTATCCCTATGACTGGAAGCACCGAATAATCGCCCTGAAGATATGTTCTTACGGATCATTGATAACCAGATTAACAGTTTGATCCATACATATCCACTACAAATTTATTCGAATTTGACCGGCATGGGCGTGACAACGATCCTGAAACGCATGGACCGCAATCGATCGGCGGAATTGTTGTGTGCCCCGCCGGATGCGAGAAACAGGTGTGCAACCTTGCAAATTGCGTATCGAGACATCGT
Organism: Pleomorphochaeta sp. DL1XJH-081; assembly: GCF_049310885.1. Taxonomy (NCBI): domain Bacteria; kingdom Pseudomonadati; phylum Spirochaetota; class Spirochaetia; order Spirochaetales; family Sphaerochaetaceae; genus Pleomorphochaeta; species Pleomorphochaeta sp. DL1XJH-081. The sequence continues at coordinate 486,500 of NZ_JBMDYO010000002.1, read as the reverse complement.
ATCATCGTCTGGGATGATGGAACTGGAAAAACCCGTATGATGAGTAACTGCACTCAGACGACCATCCGAGATTAGCTTGCCATGCAGCGACTCGAGGCCGCCGGGTGTTGCATCATGATGCATATCCAGGACGAGGTGGTCATTGAAGCGCCGAAGCGAATGAAGGTCTACGAAATCGGCAGGCACATTGGCATCGTGCCTTCGTGAGCTGGTGGTCCGATTCTGAATGCTGCGGAGTATGAGGCAGAGTTGTTCATGAAGAATTGATCCGAAGTCATGTGGAATGCGAGGGGTAAGCTGCACCCTTTGCAAGATCGTTCAGCACCTTGGTTATGAATTCTTTACCTTCGAAGTATTCACCGAGTATCTCAAACGATATTCGTTGTTCCTGATAAAGCAGATCCACGATCCCGTCATAGATCGTATTCGCTATTTCATCATCAAAATCTCCGATATCGATCCGCTGGGTGATGTACTTGGCGAATGGTGGATCGGTGATGATCCTGTGCAGCAAATCTTGTTCGATGGTATCCATGAGGATACACTAGAGAGGATGTGAATGAGGTGCAACCGGATATGGATGATTCCTACCCGAATGGATAGGAATTTGTTTCTGATTGGTTACAGGCGCTTCACAGTGAACTGATCTCTATTAAAAATTCTCGACGTCTCCTTTGATCATGCCCAATCATTTACCCCTTCGTCACCTTTCCGATTTGATGGGGGTGCTGGATCTGAGGTAGACAGCTTCCTGGCGATCAGGAGAGACTCGGATCCTCCGCATGATAGCTGCTCCGGGCGAACGGTTCGGAGAGCACCCACTCGAACCCCATGGTCTTCGCCTCCTCGCGCCACCTGGAGAAATCATCAGGATGGATGAATTTCTTGACCGGAAGGGAGTGTCTGGTGGGTTTGAGGTATTGTCCCAAGCATAAGCGGTTGCACCCAACGGTTCGCAAATCCATGAGAACCCGTCTTACTTGGTCTTCGGTTTCTCCAAGTCCAAGCATCAAAGATGATTTTATGGGAATCTGTGGCCAACGCTCCCTGGCCATGGCGAGCAACCGAAGAGATCGCTCATATTCCCCGCCGGGGCGTGCCACGGCATATAACTCCGGTACCGTCTCCACGTTGTGCCCGAACACGAAAGGGAGTATCGGATCAAGGATTTCGAGAGCTTTCTCTTGGATGCTCTTGAAATCAGGCACCAACAGTTCGAAACGCATAGAGGGATTTGTATTCCTGCAAGCGGAAACCACATCCCTGAACTGCGAAGCACCTCCGTCTGGAAGATCGTCCCGGTCCACACTGGTGATCACTAGATATCGCAATTCCAGGTCCTTAGACAACTCCGCAATCCTATTCGGCTCCTCTTCATCAGGATGATCGGGGATGCCATGGGAAACGGAACAAAAGGGGCAATTCCGCGTGCAGATGGTTCCGAGGATCAGGACGGTGGCGGTTCCTTTCGCCCAGCACTCCCGCTGGTTGGGACAGTTGGCCTGCCTGCAGATGGTGTCGATCTCCATCCTTTCGAGCAGGTTCTCCGTTTTGTGATATTGCACGCCGGTGGACAACCCCTTTCTGATCCAGGGAGGGAAGGGAACATGGTCGGTTTTCATCGTGATGCCCCCCGTTTCGCGCCATACTCGGAGAGAAGGTCGATGCGTCTGGATTGGATCACGTCCTTCAGGGTTTGCATCGGGACTTTGCGCCCTCCTTCCTTCTCTGAACTGGTCATCTCAACCCCGGTGATCCCACACGGCACGATGTGGTCGAATATGCCAAGATCATTGTATAGGTTGATCGCGATGCCGTGCATGCTGGTCCCTCTGGCAACCTGGACGCCGACCGAGGCAATTTTTCTCCCGTGCACCCAGAGACCGGGATAGCGGTTTCTTCTCTCCGCCTCTATTCCAGTCTTTGAGAGGACGTCGATGGCGAGGTGCTCCAGGTAGTGGACGAATGGCGCCACATGGAAACCGAATTCGTCAAGTCTGACGATCGGATAGACCACCAATTGTCCTGGATTGTGAGCGGTGGTACCACCGCCTCTGCGTATCTGCACTACATCGATGCCCATGTCTGACAACTTTTTCTCGGTTCGGAGCAACTGATTGTGATCCTTGTGTAGGCCGAGCGTGATGACCGGGGGATGCTGGACCAACAGAATCACCGATGGTAGAGCTCCCGATGATACTTTTTCATGAAAATCGACCTGCAGGTCCAGTGATTCGCGATACGGCATAAGGCCACAGTCGATACACTGCAACGGTTCCATTTGGTTTTTTGGTATCCCGAGGTCATTCGTTTGAATGTCATGTAAATGTATCATGATGTATGCTAGCAGATAGGAAAGGCATTGTCAATGATAGGACAGGGCAAACATGAATATCCTCATCGGACTGAATTCCTCAGGTGTGGACAATGTGCAAGCCTATGCGATACCTAGGCTTCCCTCGCCGGCTTTGATCCAAGATGACAGCAAGGAATCGTGCGTGTTTGTCGCACTGTAGCATACCGAGCTGGCTCTTCATGATCTGGCAGGATTTGTCTTGTGCCATTTGGTTCATGCGGCCGTAGGTGGCAGGAAGTCCCTCATCCACCTACAGCCGTTGTTTTGGTGTGTTCACCCCTCATAGAACTCTCGGAAATCATCCTTGATCTTCTTGAGTCTCCGATGGACGGTGTCTTGGGATACTCCCATCAGGTGTGCAATCTCATGCTGTGATTTCCCTTCGTCATACAGGTCGTAGATCCTCCTGAGCTCTCCGGTGAGTACATCCAAGAAGGCCTCGGCCTTTTCTCTGAACTCCTTGCGTTCTGCAACCACCTCAGGATCGTATGATTGATGGTGTTCACTATCCATGACCTCAAGGTCGTAATGCAACCGCTCCAGTGTCTCCTGGTCGGCATCGCGCGACCACTCGCAAATGGTGCAATCCCCGCCGCATCGCCACCAATGGTGACAGGCGCATTGATGATGCCGCTTGGCGAACGCATAGATACGGTTGATGGGACGATAGTATTCCCTGAATTGTTCCTCGGTGACCGGTATCCTCTCTTCGGTGATCGGATCGAAAATGAAAAAGTCCCTGCTCTGAGTCTCTGATGTTGCCATGAGCCCCTCCTTGGGGTTCGGGCAAAACGGAGACATTCGGGTATGCAGCGGCTAAGGCATGCTGGCCGAAATCAAAACGCATCTCCGTTTTGACCTTCGACCGGCGCATTCCCTACAGCCGGCGTTCAGTGATTGATGTGGTGCATCCCGGTGGGGAAATCCTGGCTTGGCACCAAGGATGCTGTCGTTCGGATCCAACGGATCCAGGAGGTGATGACCATGAGCTTTTGCCAATGAAGCGAACGGTCCTGATGGGCATAAAAAAGCCGGATGATCACAAAACAGGTGTTTTATGGATCATCCGGCTATTCGGTGGCTCGCCATGCGGCCCCATTGCTCGGTATGTACCGGGTTATCAAGGTATCGGGTTATCAAAGTATCTTAATACCAGGGGAGAGTGTTCCCCATTTGAGTTACTTGTTCATGATGTGAACGCGATTACCTCCTTTCCTGTTGGGCATGCTCCCATCCTGCACGATCGGAACTCGCACAATTTGGCTGCACTGAGGGCATTTGAGCGAGATCTCAAGCGGTTGGTGTGTGTGGTAAAATCCAGTGGTGTCGAATGCCCGCTTTCCACATTTGGGGCACCTCATGGGAATATCCATCGCAACTCCTCTTGCTGTATGGTGTTAACATTAAAGCTAACATAGAAGCGAAAAAGAAACCTGCTGCAATCAAGCAGTCAGGAATCTTTATGACACATAGTCCGTAGGCGATCACTGTGATCACCCTATGGACACCGGTGGTTGTTTCTTAAATGGGAAGGTAGTTTAGTGAGATCAGGCGCACTCTCGCGGCTTCCTCAGAGACGTTGAACACCTCGACCATCGTCTGGATCAGCTCAAGGTGCCAGAACGGACTACCATTTGGCTCGATCAGGTTTCGTAGGAGTCTTACCGAGCTTCGGGGCATCAAGAGCACCGATGCCAGGTAATTGGCCTGCCATTCGAGCCAGGCCTCACCTTTCAATCGTTTGCCGTCGGTGTCCACACCGCTGAGATCAGGGAAGGTCGGTTTTGAGTAGATACCACCGCAGTAATCGTGCAAGCTCGCAATCTGGGCCTTCCTCTGATAATACTCGGGATGGATCAACCCGTGCGATGCCTCATGTCCTTCGGTGAACCGCTCGCGATGGAGGAGATTGGGATTGTCGGCAAGAGTCCCTTCGATGATGATGGTGTTCTTCTTCACCGAGAGGAACTCAGCCTGATTTAGCTCAGGGTTATATATGGGTAGGTGATCCGTATCATCGAACACCGTGATTCCCAGGTACACTTGATTATGCGACAGGTATTGGTATTCCAGGGTAAAGCCCATGTAGTGGGTGATAAGCCTGTCGATATCCGTGGGCTGTGCCTTCAGCAGGACCTCCGGGGAAAAGTCACGCAGCACTCGTTCTCCATAGGTTTCCAGCTGATTTTTACTAAGATGTGGTATGCCATTGGCGTCGAGTCTACTTGCGCATTTTATCATCTTATATCAGTTATCCCCGCGTTTCCTTGATATCAGATCATCGACAAATCGTTGCCAATCCTCTTCGTTCGCTTCCAAATTCCTTGCAGCCCTGAGAGCTGCGTTCACATACGGCCGTTCGGTCACATACGGATTCAGATCCGGTGCGAGCAGCCCCTTTTGCTTACCGACGATGTCATACATCTCCGCTTGCTCTTTTTCATTCAGATTCAACACCTTGGCCAAATCCGCCAATCGTTCCTCAGTCAGCGGTCCACGGCGATTGTTTTCCACATCGCTGAGAAACGGCGCCGATACTCCCAAAGTACGAGCCACTTCACGCAAGCTAATCTGCTTTTCTTCGCGTTTGTGCTTCAGGTACTCTCCAAAAGTCACGGTAGTTTTCTTCATAATCCTTGTCATCCTTGTAAGCCTGTTAGTCGTCAGACTTGGTGGGTGGAGGATAGTACAAGATGGTGTGGAGAGTCAATAGGATTTTTGGAAAATAGTATAAACATACGTTAAGTAGTATGGGCATGGGCTTGAGGGTAATGAATAAGAGGGGAGGTGTCAATCAGTTTTCTCTCAAACTCAGCGTCCAACACATGGTAAGGGAACGGGAATGGGTCATCAAATATGTACTTGGGCAATTTTTCTTGCAATTATCCCGAGCTAAGGGGTATCCTACATACAAAATATGCACATAGAAACCTTTTCGCGAGGACGTCTATTTGGTCATTGAGTTGGTAAGTTCCAGCTCATCGACAACAGTCTTGAATAAGGTGGATTTTCACTGGAGGATTGGGATGAACAAACAACAGTTGGCTTCAAGAATTTGGGAAGCTGCAAATCGGATGCGCTCAAAGATTGAAGCCCATGAGTATAAGGATTATATCCTCGGTTTTATATTCTACAAATTTTTATCCGATAAGGAAATGAAGTTTCTTATAAGCAATCATTTTGATAAAGAGGATATTACGGCACTCTCTGAGGATGACGATGAAACCGTGGATTTTATCCAACGGAATGTAGGCTATTTCATTTCTTACGACCATCTCTTCTCAACCTGGATAGAAATGGGCAAGGACTTCGATGTCTCCAATGTCCGGGATGCGCTTTCTGCGTTCAACCGCAACATCAATCCATCACACAAGAAAGTGTTCGAGAAGATTTTTGATACTCTGCAGACCGGCTTGAGCAAACTTGGTGACAGCTCCGGGACCCAGACCAAGGCGATACGGGACCTTATCCAGCTGATCAAGGTGATTCCCATGGACGGCAAGCAGAGCTATGACGTCCTTGGCTTCATCTATGAGTACCTCATCAGCATGTTCGCCGCCAGTGCCGGAAAGAAGGCTGGCGAATTTTATACTCCTCATGAGGTGTCGCTATTGATGTCGGAGATAGTGGCCGATCACCTCAAGGATAAGAAGGAGATTAAGATCTATGACCCCACCAGTGGGTCTGGATCGCTCTTGATAAACATCGGGCGATCGGTTGCCAGGCATATCGATGACGAGAACAGCATCAAGTACTACGCACAGGAGCTTAAGGAGAATACATACAACCTCACACGGATGAACATGGTCATGCGCGGGATACTTCCTGACAACATTGTCACCCGCAACGGTGATACGCTTGAAGAAGATTGGCCGTATTTTGAGGACAACGATCCGGTGAATACCTACGATCCCCTATATGTGGATGCGGTGGTCTCAAATCCGCCCTACTCCCAAGCGTGGGATCCTACCAACAAGGAATCGGATCCCCGGTACGCACGGTTTGGTCTTGCTCCCAAGAGCAAGGCAGACTATGCCTTCCTCTTGCATGATCTCTATCACTTGAAACCCGATGGGATCATGACCATCGTCTTGCCCCATGGAGTATTGTTCCGAGGAGGGGAGGAGGAGAGGATCCGGAAGAATCTCATCGAGTACAACCATATCGATGCGGTCATAGGACTTCCCGCCAATATTTTCTTTGGGACAGGAATACCCACCATCATCATGGTGTTGAAAATGAATAGGAATACGGACGATGTGCTGATCGTCGATGCATCCAAAGGATTCACCAAGGTTGGAAAGAACAATAAGCTCAGGGCTTCCGATATCAAGAAAATTGTTGATGTCATCATGGAGCGGAAAGGTCTCTCCAAGTTTGCGAGGTTGGTTAGCAAGGAAGAGATACGCCAGAACGAGTACAATTTGAACATTCCAAGATACGTCGACTCTTCCGAGGCATCAGAGAAATGGGATATCTACTCATTGATGCTTGGGGGCATTCCTGATAACGAGATCGAAGACCTGCATGAATATTGGGAAGCTTTTCCCGGACTTGAGGATAAATTGTTTGCCAAGGCTGATGGGCCATTCAAGACCTTGGCTGTGGATGACATACGGGAGGCTGTGAAGGCTCATCCTAGTGTTATTGAATTTGTCGAGAGTTTCAAGAGATCCTTTGAAAACTTTGGAGATAGGCTCAGAAATGATCTGATTGATGGGTTTGAGAGTGTAAAAATCACAAACGAAGAGTCGCTTCTCAGTGATGATATTTTCGCACGCCATGTAAATCTTCCATTGGTCGACAGATATGATGTCTATCAATTGTTGGATGATGAATGGACAAGCATAGCGATAGACTTGGAGATACTGCAGACGGAAGGGTTTGATGCATCCAGAAAGGTGGAACCAAGGATGGTCTCCAAGAAGGATGAAGAGGTCCAGGATGGATGGCGGGGACGGGTGATTCCGTTTGACCTGATTGAGAAGACCCTGCTGAAGGAGCAATGTAAAGAACTTCGTGCGATTGAAGATAGGGTTGCTGAGATAGGTATAACCTGTGGAGAGCTTTTGGATTCATTCTCCGAAGAAGAAAAAGAAACCGGAGCAGTCAATGATGCGAAGGATGGCTTTGTTGCATCCTGGATTGCCAAGGAAACGAAAGGATTGCTTGTTGATAAAAAGAAAGGAATCCTGATTCCAGAAGATTCATTTGAAGCAAAGATCATGCTTGTTAATGAGTTGATGGCAGAAGAGAAACAACTGAAATCAAAACTAAAGAAGGAGACTGTAGCGCTTCATAACAAGACCAAGAAAGTAATTGAAGGTTTGTCTTATGAGGATGCAAGATCATTGCTTGAGGCCAAATGGATCGAACCACTCCTGCTTAGCCTACATTCAATTCCCAAGACGATCATTGACGAGTTGATCACAAAGGTTGTTGCACTAGCAGAAAAGTACAAGACGACCTTCTCGGAAATTGAGACTGAATTGCATGAAACTGAAATCTCCTTGGGTTCCATGATGAAAGAACTTACGGGTAGCAACCATGATCTGAAAGGACTCGAGGAATTCATGTCATTGTTGGGGGTGGAGTGATATGTCAGAGAATGCAAGGAAACCTTCAATTCAATTTGCTGGATTTGATGATGCTTGGGAACAGCGTAAGTTGGGTGAAATTGCCGATATTGTGCGTGGTGCAAGCCCTCGACCTATCAAGGACCCGAAGTGGTTTGATGATAAATCTGATATTGGATGGCTACGAATTTCGGATGTCACTCAGCAAGATGGGCGAATTCATTATCTTGAACAACGTATATCAGAAATGGGGCAAGAGAGGACCCGCGTTCTAATCGAACCTCACCTGCTATTGAGCATAGCGGCAACAGTCGGAAAGCCTGTTATTAACTATATTAAGACGGGTGTTCACGATGGATTTTTAATCTTTCAGAATCCAAGATTCGATTGTGAATTTTTGTTTCAATGGTTAGAAATGTTCCGTCCAAAATGGCAGAAATTTGGGCAACCTGGAAGCCAAGTGAATCTTAATTCTGACTTGGTGAAGAACATGCAAATAATGTTGCCTGTCAAAGATGAGCAAAGGACGATTGGTGCGTTCTTTTCTAACCTAGATAACCTTATCACCCTTCATCAGCGTAAGTATGAGAAACTGGTTTCTGTAAAGAAATCCATGCTCGAGAAACTGTTCCCGAAAAACGGCTCGAACATTCCAGAGATTAGGTTTGCTGGATTTACTGATCCTTGGGAGCAGCGTAAGTTCGGAACAATTGTAGTTCCCTATTCTGATCCCATTGAAACACCAAAGGATGGGTACATTCGTTTAGGAATCCGAAGCCATGCTAAAGGTACATTTCACAATTACGTTAAGCCCGGAATGCAATTGGAAACTGCTCAAATGCATCGGGTTGGGGCTGGAAATTTTATAGTAAATATTACTTTCGGTTGGGAGCATGCGGTAGCAATAACTGATCAAAACGATGACGGAAAGCTTGTATCGCATAGATTTCCACAATTTAAGTTCATTGATGGGATGCAGCCTGGATATTTTAAGTTGCTAATTCTAGATGAAAGATTCCGCCATCATCTATGGCTGTCTTCTCCTGGAGGTGCTGGTCGTAATCGGGTTTTAAATATAAAGGAGATGCTAGAATACCCATTCTGGGTTACCTCAGAATTTGAACAAAAGAAGATTGCTGATTTTTTTATCAAGCTTGACAACCTTATCACCCTTCATCAGCGTAAGCTTGAAAAGCTCAAGAAGGTAAAGAAGGCAATGCTCGATAAAATGTTTGTATAAAGGCGGTTATTGATATGCCTCAAGCTACTACAGTATTCACCAAGGAATCCGAATTTGAAGAGGCTCTCATAGGAGTCCTTTCCCGGAAAGGATGGGAGCATCAAGTAATCAAGCATCCAACTGAGAAAGATCTGGTTGAGAACTGGCGACGTATTCTTAATAGCAACAATATGATTCGTGATAGGCTTAATGGCTACCCACTGACCGATAGTGAGATGCAGCAGATACTGGAACAAATCGTTGCTTTAAGAACACCTCTTAAGCTAAATGGTTTCATCAATGGCAAGACCGTCTCCATCAAGCGCGACAACCCGAATGATATAGAGCATCTTGGAAAGGAAATTAGTCTCAAAATATACGACCGCAATGAGATTGCAGCTGGACAAAGTAGATATCAAATAGCACAACAACCAGACCTTCCTTCACGTGAGGCAGTCGTAAATGATCGCAGGGGTGATTTGTTGTTGTTGATTAACGGGATGCCCGTGATCCATATTGAATTGAAGAAGAGCGGTATCTCAGTCAGTCAAGCGTACAACCAGATTGAAAAGTATGCATACGAGGGAGTTTTTTCAGGGCTCTTCTCGCTTATACAGGTATTTGTAGCTATGGAGCCGAACGAGACGGTTTACTTTGCAAATCCGGGCCCTGAAGGGAAATTTGTCAAAGACTATTACTTTCACTGGGCGGATTTCAATAATGAGCCGATCAATGGATGGCAAGATATTGCATCTTCGCTCCTCTCAATACCGATGGCGCATCAGCTGATTGGCTTCTATACTGTTGCCGATGGCTCCGACGGCATTCTTAAGGTAATGCGGAGCTACCAGTATTATGCAGCTAGCGCGATCTCGGATCGCGTCTCGAAAGCCCTCTGGGATGGAAGAGAGATGCGGGGCGGGTACGTTTGGCATACAACAGGATCCGGGAAGACCATGACAAGCTTCAAGTCTGCCCAGCTGATAGCCAACTCCAAGGATGCCGATAAGGTAGTGTTCCTCATGGACAGGATTGAACTTGGAACCCAATCACTCAAGGAATATCGAGCATTCGCAAACGAAACTGAGGATGTCCAAGCAACAGAGGATACCTATGTGCTCATATCGAGATTGAAAAGTACTGATCCCGCTGACACGCTCATAGTTACATCGATACAGAAGATGAGCAGGATCAATGATGATGGAATCGGTGCCCGGGACTTGGCCAAGATAAACTCCAAGAGGATGGTGATCATTGTGGACGAAGCGCATCGTTCCACTTTTGGGGAGATGCTCCTGACTATAAAGGAAACCTTTCCTAGGGCAATGTTCTTCGGGTTTACAGGGACTCCGATTCTCGAAGATAACCAAAAAAAGAAAAGCACTACGTCTACAGTATTTGGGGATGAACTTCACAGATATAGTATTGCAGACGGGATACGCGATAGGAATGTCCTTGGGTTTGATCCATACAAGGTCCTTACGTTCAGGGATAAGGACCTGAGGAAATCCGTTGCATTGGATAAAGCAAAAGCAGCAACGGAAGCTGAGGCGGTGATGAATCCAAAGAAAAGCAGGATCTATTACCATTACATGAACGATGTTCCCATGGTGGGCTATTCAACTGCGGACGGAAGACATATCAAGGGGATCGAGGACTACATTCCACATTCGCAATACCTTTCCAGCGAACATCAGAAAGCAGTAGTCACAGATATTCTTGAAAATTGGCTAACCTTAAGTCATGGGTATAAATTTCATGCGATCTTTGCGACCAGTAGCATAAACGAGGCAATCACCTACTACAAGCTGTTGAAGCCGGCGGAATCATATGTGAAAGTGACTTGTCTTTTCGATCCTGGGATAGATAATAACGGGGGGGCTGAATTCAAGGAGGAGGGTCTTATTGAGATCATAAAGGACTACAATGCTCGATACGGCCAAGACTTTACCCTTTCCAATTATGGTAAGTTCAAAAAGGATATCGCAAACAGGCTAGCCCACAAGGATCCTTATCGGTTGATAGAACGGACCCCTGAGAAGCTGATTGACATCTTGATCGTTGTGGATCAGATGCTTACGGGATTTGATTCCAAATGGTTGAACACCATGTACCTTGACAAGGAGTTGAGGTACGAGAATATCATCCAAGCATTTTCTCGGTCTAACCGGATATTCGGTCAAGACAAGCCTTTTGGGACTATCAGATATTACCGGAAACCCCACACGATGGAAAAGAGTATCGAAAAGGCCGTGAAGCTATATTCTGGTGACAGACCTTTCGATCTTTTCGTCGAGAAGCTGGATAAGAATTTGGAGAAGTTGAATTCTATTTATGCAGAGATTTCCGATCTTTTCATCCAAGCCAGGATACCAGATCGCGAAAAGCTCCCTGACAGTAATTCTGAGAAGGCGAAGTTTGCATCTCTCTTCAAGAAATTGAATGATTACCTTGAAGCTGCGAGAGTACAGGGATTCGTGTGGGAAAAATCCATGTATACCTTCGGCGAGGGTGATGATAAGAGAGCTATTAAGATGGCGTTCGATGAGAATGAATATCTCATACTTGCACAACGATACAAAGAACTTTTCAATGGTGATGGTGGAGGGGGGACAAACCCTGATGACATTCCCTATCCGATAGACGGAAACCTTACGGAAATTGATACCGGAAGAATTGATAGGGAATACATGGATTCACGTTTCGAGAAGTATCTAAAAGCTCTCAACCTAGGCGATGAGAATGAGAAGCAGAAAACACTGGATGACCTTCACAAGTCATTTGCCGCACTTACTCAGGAAGAACAAAAGTATGCAGCCTTATTCCTTCACGATGTCCAAAGAGGGAGCGTCGCTATTGAGGCTGGAAAATCATTCAGGGATTATGTGATTGAATACCAAGCGAGGATCAAGAATGATCAGATACACAGGCTGGCTTTGGTGTTTGGATTAGATGAAGAAAAGTTAAGAAGACTTATGAAATTCCACATGACAGCAACAAATATTAATGAGTACGGACGATTTGAAGATTTGATAAGTACCGTAGATAGGACGAAAGCAAGGGAATATTTTGAAAGTTTAGAAAAAACTAAGATCAAGGCGTACAGGGTCAATGCCAAAATAGATAGGCTGTTGAGGGAGTTTATTATCAAAGGAGGTATTGATATCTAAGTTCATGTAGGAAATTGCAAGTGGAAATAAGTTTTCGGGAATGAGATAATTTGTTCACAAGTTTAGGGTATTCAGCTGAATATTCATAGGATATGCTTAAAATATGTAGTGAGGCTGAAAGAATAAATGGCTAGAGGAAAGAACATTAATCTCTATATCAAAGATGGCATCTCAAAATGCACCATCAAGAATTGGATTGGTGTGGTTTACATAGTTCCGCGAACACTTATAGATGTCGGCAAGCAAATTGATAATTTGAACAGAAGTGGTGTTTATCTTCTTCTTGGTACTACCGAGAAAGATGAAGATGCTGTGTACATCGGTCAAGCAGATATCCGGAAAAACGAAAAGGGGGTCCTGCATAGGATACTTGAACCCCATAAAAGCATAGATTATTGGACTGAGAGTATCATATTCACAACTGTCGATAATTCGCTTGGTGCCACAGAGCTAAACTACCTTGAATTCCGTCTCCATGAAATTGCACTGGATGCTAATCGTTTTAAGGTCACAAATGGAGGGTCTCCACATAAAGGAAGCCTTCCGGAAGAGAAAGAAGACGAAATGGAAGATTTCATCGACTTCATCCGGTTGGTTGTGAGAGCACTCGGTCGAAAAGTTTTTGAATCAGTTGCTGGTGGGAGACTTGAAAGTATTATCGAAGATCAAATTTTTCATTCCAAGGGGAAGAAGGCATCAGCTATAGCTAAGCTCACAGACGATGGGATTGTAGTATTGAATGGTAGTCAGTTAGCAGAGGGAATTACTAAAAGTGCTCCTAAACAGGTGATTAGATTACGTGAGAAATATAAAGATTTTATCGACAGTTCGTTTGTTCTAACGAAGGACATTAGATTTACCAGTCCTTCTGCGGCCGCGGGTTTTGTTGGAGGTGCTAGTCTCAATGGGAATGATTATTGGGTCACTGAGGATGGGATAACACTGGGGCAGTATCTGGAGAAGATTGTACAGCCCGAAAACCATCAATATTGAGCGTAAAATTATTCTTGAATTAATGGAATTGAATTATTAAGGAGAACTTATGAGTAGCAAGGAAACAATCAATAAAGAGAGTTACTATACCATGAGTATCACTATAGATGATAATATTGAAGACATTTTACATAAACTTGCACCTGATGGAAATGAATATATAGATACTGATATGGGGAGGATTGAATATTTGATTAGTCAGGGAATGATAACAAAAGAAGAAGGTGAGAAGTTTAGAGAACACTATTATAAAAAAGATTTGAACGATGAGAGTAAATCGGGTGTTGTCACTTCAACTGTTTTTGATAATGCAGAGTTATTGCGGTCAAGAACTGAAACTATTAAATTGGCTTTAGGTATTTCAAATTCGGGATAGATCTAAAGAGAGAACATTAGGACAAATAATAAACCATTACTTAAACAGTGTTAATAACTTCCCATTGATACATGAGATCCACTGAACAAAATCAACCAACACTGCAGGATGCTGAAGCTGTTCCTTGCCTCCCACTCAGAATTCATCAGGAAGGACCTTCAGGACTATCTGAACCTATTCTGTTTTATCATGAACCAATCCAAGGACAAACACGAAAAGGTCCTGAAGTCAAAAAGGCATGGCAGTGGGTTACCGTATTTTGCATAGCTAGCGGGGGTAAAACCGTAATTCATATAGTAAATAGCCTTTTCATATCAATACTGTGCAAGTAACGTTTTTGATAATTAGAGACCTTGAAAATATCTTGGCAATAATTGGATACATAAAAAGTCTTTTCCTATGTGTGTATGTCCGATGGTTTCAAAATACACGTCAACCCGATCGGACGATCACGTATACTTGAGTTCGCAATTTGAAAAGAAATTGAAAATGGTCATGAGAAGACCCATACTAGTACGTAACCAAACAACACTAGGAGGGCAAACATCTCATGACCGACTCAAATGTTACCAAAGAGCTGGAGAAAAAGCTACTGTCGTTTATCACTGAAGAGGATCCGATGCTGAGCATGCTGCAGTTGATCACCGAAAAGTTCATTGAGATTGAGATGGCCAACAAAGTAGGAGCCAAAAAAGGCGAACACAGTACAGAACGAACCACACACCTCAGTGGGCACTCAGGGTTCGAAGATTCGATACTCGTATGGGTACGATGTACCTGACCATCCCCAAATTACACATAGGTGGGTATGTGCCCTTCTTTGTGACGGCGAAAAGACGTATACCAAATCGATGAAATAAAGCAAAAATCAACAAAAATTATTCAAAAATTGTGTGCTATAATTTTACTGTTGTATTAGAGGTGTTTTACCTATTGGAGGATTTTTCTAGATGAATAAGGTTCATCTATTTGATAACCTCAATGAGAAGCAAATTGAAGCAGTGAAATTTACTGAGGGGTTTGTACGAGTAGTTGCAGGTGCAGGTTCGGGTAAAACTCGTCTACTTGTAAATCGATATGCATATCTCGTAGATTACCTTGGAATTAATCCATCAAATATCCTTTGTGTTACTTTTACTAATCGAGCATCTAGGGAAATGAAAGTTCGTATTAAAAAATTATTAAACTTTACTACCCTTAATGATTTCATCTGCACATACCATGCCCTTTGTGTACGAGTTTTAAGAGAAGACATAAATAAAATCAACTATCCGAAAAGTTTCTTAATAGCTGACACTGAAGACCAAAAATCAATTCTGAAGGAGGTCTATGAAAATCTAAATCTTACTAGTACAAATCTTACATACAAACGAGCTTTAAAAGCCATCGGGGAATTCAAGACTCATTATCCATATATAGTAAAATTAATTATTCCAAGTTTGACACAACAGGTTATAGACAAAGATGAATCAACTTTGGAAGCCACTATAACTATGGAATACATCAGATTACAAAAAAAGTATTTTGCTCTAGACTTCCAAGACCTCATTTTTTTTACGGATTATATTTTTAAAACATACAAAAATATCAGGCTGAAATGGAGTAACAGATTTCACTACATTATGGTAGACGAAACACAGGATAATAGTAATATGCAATGGAGCCTATTGGGGTATTTATCAGGTACCCATCAGAATGTTTTTGTTGTTGGTGACCCTGACCAGTCGATTTACGAGTGGAGATATGCAAATCCTGATTATTTTGTAAATTTAGAAAAGTATTATAATCCCTTGAAAACCTTTACACTAGAGCAAAATTATAGGTCTACCAATCAAATACTTAAAGTTGCAAATAATCTTATCATAAAGAACAAAAACAGATTAGAAAAGAACATGTATACAACTAACCCCTTGACCTCAAGGATTGTCTACTATCATGCGAAATCTGAGCCTGAAGAAAGTAAGTGGGTCGTAAAAAAAATAATTGAACTTATGGAAAGAGGTTATGAACATAAGGACATTGCAATTCTTTACAGAGCAAATTACATCTCAAGAGTTTTTGAACAAAATCTTATTGAATTGGAGGTCCCCTATGTAATTTATGGGGGTATACGTTTCTTTGAAAGAAGAGAAATTAAGGATGCTCTTTCTTATCTGAAAGTGATTGCTCAAAATGATGATATTTCCTTCCTAAGGGTTATAAATACACCTAAAAGGAGGCTAGGGAAAGTATTTATCAATAAGGTAAAAGAATTTGCCAAGGAAGACGGTAATACATTATATGAGGCCACAAGGAATCATTTGTCTGAGTTAGACAACCCATCGGCAACCAAATTCATCAAAATCATCGAAGAACATAAGGGAAGAGTTAACTCTACAAGGATTTCTGACCTTTTACAATCCATAATGGAGAAAACTAGATTGCTCGAATCAATCAGGTTAGATGGTGAAGATGAAAGAATAGAGAATATCAATGAACTTTTTCAATCAATAAAATATTATGAAGAAGAAAATAGCAATGAAGAAAACATTTCTCTAATCAACTATTTACAGGATATTGCCCTTTACACAAATATTGACTACAAGAATGACAAGAATTATATCAAGCTCATGACCATACACCAAGCAAAGGGGCTCGAATTCAAAGCTGTTTTTGTCGTGGGGATGTCCGAAGGTGTTATCCCTAACCACCGTTCTCTCAGAGAAAGAAAGAACAAAGCTTTAGAGGAGGAAAGAAGATTAGCATATGTTGCTATGACACGAGCCGAAAGGGCATTATACCTAACAGAAAGTGAGGGGTTTAGTAATCAAACAGGTATAAAATATCCTTCCAGATTCCTTTTGGAAATTAAAAAAGAATTATTAGACTATGAAGGGGAAATGGATAATGAGATAATTACTCAGGCTAAATCCATGATTAGCCAATTTGATGCACAGAACAATACTTATAACAATGACACTCAAGTTTTCGAAATTAGAGATATGGTGTATCATCCGGTTTTTGGAAAAGGTGAGATTATTGATATCGATACTGAAATCAATCCTCACTATGATATTAAATTTGAAGAACTAGATACAGTTAAACCTATTAGGCTAGACTTTTCGGATTTGAAAAAACAAGCAGATAATCAAAAATCCCAAGCAATAGGTACAAATCCTAAAGAAATAACCAATAATCTTGAAAATTCACAAACGAGTACACAAAGGAACAACCAATATACCCTAAAATGTCCTTACTGTGAGAAAATTTTTTTTATTAATACTAGAGATTTACCCAACAAAAATCAGAAAACATGGTTATGTTGTGATAAATGTGGACATAAATTTTCGGTCACTATTCCCAGCCAATTCTACAAGCGTGACCATTCCTCAAAAACATTTCAACCATTATCAAAAAAACAGGAAAACTTAAAAGAGTGCATAGACCATATGCAATACTATACTTGTAAACATTGCAATACTAAATTTTCCCTGAATGAAGCTGTTAGGGAACATTTGAAGAATGTTGGTACCATATTAATTAAATGCCCTAATTGCTCTGGGAAAAACGAGATTAGATGAACCGTTTGTCTTGGTCTTGTTTTCTGAGTCCACCCCAACTCTACTTATCCCAGCATGGAAACAGCTAATATAAACACTTTTCGGATTTAGTGATTCCGAAAACACTTCAATATAAAGTCAATAACGAAAATACTAAAATCATTTTACTACACGGAATCAGCTTTATCCTTGAATGTTACTGTAGGTCGATCAAAGGTCACGGAGATGGAGCGGATTTGACTCAAAAACATTGGATACACAAAAAGTACTTTCCTATGTGTACGTATCCGATGGTTTCAAAATACACTAACCCCTGATTCGACGAGTCTTTCCTCGCTGAAAAGCGCTCTCCTAAAATTGCCAAGATGGTATGAAAACCTCAAAATAACGCATTCTAGAGGGTTTTTTCGCCTTTAGTACCCCTAAACCATTGTATCAAAACCTACGCAAAGACCTCTGCAGGATAGACCCGATGGATATAGGTAACCAGCATCGTGATACAGATCTGCAGACAAAGAGGGAACAGTACGGTAAGGAACTCCATAGTAAAAGCATCCCTAGCACGTACATGGAGGAGGATGCATAGACAGGTGATCGAAAGAACGAGTGCAGTGGTTGCGAACAAGAGAATATCGCCTATGATGAACACGTTAAGCATCTCCTCGTATCGGAAGTTGCTTTGAGTCTACCATAAGCTCAATCTTCCGCAAACGGAATTAACCTATAACCTTGGGTTTTTTCCTAAAGACGAGGAATATTAGGCATCATCGAGTCAATTTCAGGAGCGCTGTATCCTGTCGGAAAATCTGTTGTGGTAGCTTTTAGGAAGACTGAATTGAGACCGAAAGGACCCACTTTTCCCCGGATGATTAATTTCCCATCATCTACCCAACAGTCACAGGTGAAGGTCTTTCCCGATCGGGGGTCGATAATTTTCCCTCCTTTCCAGCGTTTTTCGTCCCGTTTAAGTCTCCAAAAGAGATCGATCTCCAGAAGTTTTGGTTGCTCTGGTATGGTCTTTATCCGTTGGATAGGATTATTGTGGGTCTCCAATAGTGTCCCGGTTTCTTCATCGAAGCTGACTATTATCCTCCCAAAGAGTTCTTCTTCATAGGTATAGACAGCCATGATAGAGGTGGTGAATCCCTCCTTATCATCTATGGTTTTCCAGAATCCGATGGCCTTCTCTGGTGTCTGAGCAAAAAGTGGAAGCAATGCGGTCAAGCAGATTCCGGCAACCAGAAGGATACTCCTCAGTCTGCCGGTTTCCACGTTACGTCCTCCTACTTCTAGAATACATATGAGATACCGAGTTTAAGGGCATCATTCTTTGCCCATGTGGCGAACAGACTATCGGCACTCGGCCCTAAGGCTCCGAACAATCTTCCCGTTGCATTGAAGATGAAGTCGTCGGTTACATTCCAAGTCACCGATGGTAATACTGCATAACCACCAGTCTCCAGTTGGTAGGTGCCTGCCAATCTGACGGTCACCTTCTCCCTAGCAAGAGGAAGTTCCAGTGCAGCCGTGATGGTATTCATGTAGGGTTTTCCGTTACTAGATTGCGAAGCTTGTGAAAAATCGGCATCGCCAGGCACTTCTTGGAAATCGAGCACATAATGGCCATGGTAGGTCACACTGGTATAGGCACCGAGCCCCGGAATCATGAAGCCGATTCCTCCAAGGTAGACTGCCTTGCTGTTGTATGTATATGGATCGGTACCGTCATGATCCTCGGAGAGCCAAAACCCGCCCTCAACCATGAAGGTAAACGGACCTGCAACCATGGTAGCTTCCGCACCAAAAAGTTGAGCCCTAGTGAATTCCAATTCTATTTCCGGTGGTGCGACAATTCTATAGCTTGGTTGATACAAGAATCCATTATAGTAAATCAAACCGAGATCGGCAGGCCCGACGATACTTTTCAGACGTCCGCCGATTTGCCAATTGGTAAGCTTTCCCAATTCTTCAGGAGAAGGTTGGATAATTTCGGGATTAACCCCGCCAAACAGTGTTTTCAATGCATTGTACTGGGCCTCCGACATCATGAACCAACGGTCATCTGGCTCGTCGGCTGCTACCATGGGAATCAGCATGGGTTTGTAGACCACCTCGAGAGATGTGTCGCCCCAGGTTCTCGTGGTACTTACCATCGGTTCTGCCATCTTCATGGCATTGGTATCGTCTACGATTCCATTACGATAATCGGGAGCATTCAAGACATCCACGACGTGTACACCATCGGCGGAGCCCCATTCCTTCTTCAGTAATCCGGCCTCTACGTATCCCCCATCATAAAATGCTGTAAGCGATAAGCCGGTGAAGATATCAATCCATTCCATAGATGCATCGGGCGCTGGATGCAATGCCAATGTGGTACGGGCATCCACGATACTGCCATTCCACGAAAGATCGAGATCCAAGCCCCCTCCGATGGTAGTCTCACCTTTGAAAGGTTCATCGTCACCACGAAAGGCCTCTATGCTGAATCCAACTGTTCCTGCGATTGTTAAGGGATTTGTCGTTTCGATTGCACTCTCCACTACAGGTTCTTCCCCAAAGATATCGGTAAATCCATCGAATGCCATGATCGGCGATACGGCAATGAGGATGATGCTCAGAACAACTATGGTCCGCTTTCTCATATTACCCTCCCGGTTTCAAGGAATGCGGTGGTGAAATATCCGCTTTTCATGGGGATGTCGTACTTTGCCTGAAGAATTTCTATTTTCGTGCTGTGCCCACTGGAGAGTGTGGTCATGGTGATACTCTTGGTGATCCATCTCCCTTCAGTATAGGCAATATCGTCGGTCTTCAGGATTTTTATGACACTCGACTTCTCCTTATCGTAGAACTCGACCTGCAAGGGTAGGTTGGTCTGCTTGTCTACCCAGATTACTGTTTTCCCATAATCACTGGTGGTAGTCGGAATCGATTCGATGACATACGAATCGCGGCCATCGATATACTCGCTTCTTAACAGGGTATGGATCGCCTCATCGGTATCGTAGGTGGTGGAGGCCATATCGGCGTAGGTGAAGTCACTTCCCATGAATGAGCCACCACCTTCACTTGCGGCTATCCTTTTTATCCTCCCAAGAGCAGGCAGAAATATCCATTGGTCATCCGATCCATCGGGGCGCTGGCGGGTGAGAAATCGTGTATTCTTCACACTCGCCGGGGATAAAAATACGGTGATCGTATTGGTAAGACCGTCCTCTGTCATGGTGAGCGTTTGAATCCTTCTCTCACGGTTCTCTCCAGTCGGTTCGATCAGTGTGAGTCTGATATCCATAGCAGAGCTATCGGCAGATTGCGTATCCATAACCCGTTGCATGATCGTTGGACCACTCTCCTCTGCAATGAGCAGCGTTGGAACGAATGAAAGTACCAGTAGGACCACTAGGGTTGTACGTCTTATATGTCTCATAGGGAAACCCTCCTTTGTTTGGTGAGAAATTTTGGTTTTATGGTCTGTAGGACCATGGGTAGAACGGTAAGACTCGATAGCGCTGAAAAGATCATTGAAACGCAGAACAATATACCCATCTGTTGGATGGGGACGAATCTACTGAAAATGAGACCGGAAAATCCGATTGTTACAGATGCCGCATTAATCACGATGGCTCGACCGGTAGTATTCATAACTATTCTAAGCCCGCCGTTTTTCGAATCGGTGCTACATGCTTGTCTCTGGCATGCACTGAGGAAATGGATCGCATAATCGACACCGATTCCGATTGCCAATGCCGCCAGAAGACTGGTGATCACATCAAGTGGAATGTCGAGGATCGCCATAAAACTGAAGATTCCAAGAAGAGCGAATGCAACCGGAATGAGTCCTACGATCCCAGCGATCGGAGAGCGAAAAATCAGACTTACCAAAAGCCATACAATTGCTAGCGCACCTATGAGGGAATAGACTTGAGATTTGGTTACAAGATCGGTAAGGGCTAAGCTGATAGCCTCTCCTCCACTTATCGTATAACTGTAGCCTTCGGGAAGATGTTCGTCCCAATAGTTGGAGATCGCGCTATTGGCGCTACGGAGGCTCTGGTTGTCGGTCTGTTTCAGTTGTATGGTAACCAACGTTGCACTTGGTTCGAGTTCATCGTTGATGAAATTATCGAGGTTCCCGGCATAGAGGAGAAGATATTGCGCTATCAGCCGTTGCAGATCCTCCTTAGTCTCCCAGCCATACTTGGCCGGTTCCACGGGAATTTCGTTATAAGTCTCCTTATCCCAAGAGCCGGCTTCCACCACAGGCACAGCCTCCTCTTCGACAGAATCTTCGGAAAAACCGAAGGAACCACCGAAGAAATCGAAATCTACCTCCTCCTGGGCTTCTTTCGCATAGGGGGGTGTATCCTGGTTCATGATCATGTTCAACCGTTTTATGTAGGGTGTGATGGTCTGGACCATGCCGACGGCCTCCAAAGATCCCATCTCACTGGCGAACTCATCAAGTGAAACCAAAAATGAGGGATCAAGAATGGCAGAGCTCTTCTTTCCATCTATCTTGACCGTGAGTATGCCACTTCCGTTCATTGATTTGTTGAACTGTTTCGCGTCCATGACCAGAGGGCTTGAGGGATTGAAGAAATCGAGCATATTGGTACCAGTCGTTATGGTCGGAACGAGGAATATGGTAGCAACCAGGATAGCGATAGAGAAAATCGTGAGGGGGATTTTCCCTTTTGTGGATACACGTTCCAATAGGGTAAAAACCGGATGTCTCTTGTGCTCTCGCAATTGGTCGCGCTCGGCATGGATCTTGATTGGGTCTATTCCTTTTCGATAGGTGATCCTTAGGAGTGCGGGTAGGAGGTAGAGCGAAGAGAGTTGGGACAATACCACGCCAATAGCACTCAGAAGGCCAAAGGTCCTGAATGGGGCAAGCGGGCTAGTGAATTGAGCAATAAACCCTGCTGCCGTGGTGGCTCCAGCCATGATGATCGGTATGCGGTTACGGTGCGATACCTCATTAATGATACTTCGCGTCTGCTCTGCATCTACCGGACGGTTGAGGTGGGTCACTTCTTCATAGAAATGGCTCATGACATGGATCGCATAGGCACTTCCAACTATCAACAGCAGTACTGGTACCAACATGGTGGCTAAGGTTACGGTAATATTGAATAGAGCCATTATCCCAAGTGAGATTGCAGCCGATATCACCAGTCCTACGAGAGGGAGGATGATTCCGGCAACTCTTCTGAATGAGAAGAACAGGACCAGTATAATCAATAATCCAACGATGGGAGCCAGAATAACCATATCACTGATCAGGCTACGATTGATCTGTTGTTTCACTACCGGAAGACCTACGATCGAGAATTTCTCTCCATCGTGAGGTATCGATTGGATAATGCTTCGTATGGAGTCGAGGAGGGCATCTTGGCTCTCTTGGGGAATACCGGTCTCTGGTTGTACGATGATCGCAACCATGGAGCGATCAGTTGAAATCAGACTTCCATCGTACACTTCAGGCCACTGGTCCAATCGTTGTTCGAGAAGTGCCAACGCATCGTCATCGACTCCGGTAAAAAGTGGGACGGCTTCGAATCCATCAATTCCTGCTTGCATGTGATCCGTATTAGTCAACGAAACCACCGATTTTACCCTAGGCAACTCTGCTATGCGATTAGTCAATTTCTCCAGGAGCCCCATAGTACGCTGATTCACTGCCGACTCAGATTCAAGCGAAATTCCCAAGATGATGGCATCCATGCTGCCGAATTGATTTTCGATTTCCCTGTTTGCTGCTACAACTGGAGATTGGTTTGGCATAAATGCATCAGTACTACTGTCTACAGTCAATCTCCCTATGGTACTGAGAGAGAGGACTGCAAGTAGTATGGCTCCCAAAATGATGATCAGATCCTTGCGTGTGCGCTTATCCATTGAGATCCTCCACTTCAGACGATAGCCATCTTCCTGAGAATCAGAAATCGTATAGGGAGGCGATTTTCTCCACATTGCGGAGTATTCGGGTAATCACCCGAACGGGTGAGTGGTGAATTTGGGTGTTTTTACCTGATATGGTACCCTTTTGCGATCATTTCCTGGGATGAGAAACGCTGGTACTCTTCTACTCTGAAAGGATAGTCCCAACATCCCATACGGTGCAATTCATGCCCCCCGAAACCGGTCTTGAAACGATAGAGACCATGCATGGGATGAGAAGGGTCGTTGTTCGGTGCGGTACCGAAAAGGTCGTACTCGGTACAACCGCGAGCTTTGGCTCTCTTCATGGCTTCCCATTGAAGGGCATAGGTTCCCATGAGATTGCGGTTTTCCGACGCCGATGCTCCAAAGAGGTAGGTTGCACGCATACTTGAGTAGACTACGAACAAAGCAGCTAATGGTGTCCCTCCGTGTTCTGCAATAAGGAGGTCGAAGTCGGTCGATCGGTCCAGCAGACGTTTGGTCCGGGTATGGGGAGCGAACATCGCTTCGAAGAAGGTTCTGTTATGCAGATTGATACCGTTCCTTCTGCATGTCTGGCTATACAGGTCGTAGAAGATATCCATATCGTGATGGGTTCCACACCTGATCTGGACATTGTGCCTTTGGGCAACGCGGATATTGTAACGGGTCTTTGCTTTCATACTGGCTAGGATCTCTTCATGACTTCCTGTAAGGCTGACCATCATTGTGTCGGCTGGAAGCAGGTCTGTGCTGGCCTTGTGTAGATTCCTCACATTGGTTCCCCAATTCAATCGCAACTCCTGAAGACCTGGTTCTGGTGGGCCAAGCCATTGGCCGTTTTCGTCAAATTCATCGGGGTCTCTTGTCCAAGGGGATTCCCAAGGCAGATCGTAACGAAGTAACATGCATGATTTTGGAAGTTGGGGACGGAGTGTCTCGCTCAATTCTTCAAGGAAAGTCCCTATATCCTCATCATCAGGTCGCACCGAAGGGCCGTAGGGGATGTATCCGACGGTAGTCTGCGGCCCAACTTGTTGGAAGAGTATGAGTATATCGTCCAGTAGGTAGGGGGCTTTTGAAGGAGAACCAATATCCCTTGCTTTTATCTTGAGGTCGAATGCTTTTGAGTGAACTCCTTGCTGATGTTTGACAGTGGACCAGAAACTAGTCTGGTGTAGTAGCGGTGTTTCGTACAACCCCTCGGTTAGTTTGGGCTGGATCGAGATATCCATGTAAGACTCCGTATCCGAATTTTCGGGTATCTTGTCATGCTACCATGGCAGGCGTTTTCATGCTAGTGCTTTGTAACAGCATACACGTGTGGATGGGTTTTGAAAGGATAGGACAAAGCCCTGGAGATAGGATGAGGTGGTCGTTATCGATCTCTTGTGGTATAATCGTAATATATCATAAGAATTGTATCGAGGTGCAGGTATGGAAGAAATGCTTGGGATTTTGTTGCAACAAGAGAAGGAGTTGCATTTCAATCGCTTCGATTCCGAAGTCGCTTGGAAGATTGGATCTTGGGTTGTACAGAAAGCACGGAAAGAGGGCCTACCCATCGCCGTGGATATTTCAGTAGGTGCCCGTTGTCTCTTCCATTGGTCATCCAATGGTGCTGAGGTCGACAATGAAAAATGGATTGAACGAAAAAGTCGATCTGTTATGCGCTTTGGTCATTCAAGCTATTATCTTGGTCGTCGTTTAGTCCATGAGAACGTATCGGCCGCAGAGAAACATTATGTCGATGAAGCCGATTATGCTTTTCATGGAGGAAGTTTTCCCATTTTCTTGCGTGGTACTGGGCTGATCGGGACTATGGCGGTATCGGGCTTGAAGCAAGAAGACGATCATGATCTGGTAGTACAGGCATTGTCTAGGGCACTACGCAAACAGGACTCTGTACCGTCTCTCAAGAATAACTAGGTAATGTGGAACCATCGATGTTCTGCATCGTTGGAAATGGAATGATTTACATCAAGGAGGATCAAAGATATGTTGAATTTTTCATATTATAATCCGACACGGATCGTGTTTGGAAAAGGTACTATCGGACAAGTCGGTGAACTGGCGAAAGGCTATGGAAAGCGTGTATTGCTCCACTACGGTGGCGGCTCGATCAAGAAGAATGGTGTCTATAGCCAGGTGGTAGAATCACTCAAGGCTGCCAAATTAGATGTGGTGGAATTGGGTGGAGTCGTTCCTAATCCGCGATTGTCGCTGGTGCGTGAAGGTATAGCGCTCTGCAAGAAAGAGAAGATCGATTTCATCCTTGCCGTCGGTGGTGGAAGCGTGATCGATTCCGCGAAAGCGATCGGTTTCGGTACCGTACTCCCCGATAATGAGGATGTGTGGGATGACTACTATATGAAGGGTGACTGTGTGGTTAGAAAATCGTTGCCCTTGGGCGTTGTGCTCACCATTCCGGCAGCGGGGTCGGAGAGCTCCACAGGTACGGTGGTTACCGATTGGGAGAACAATCTCAAGCGTGCTGTCAATAGCGAGACCATTATTCCCAAGTTCGCGGTCATGGATCCCGAAACCAACTATACCTTGCCGGCCTATCAGACAGCGTGTGGTGCAGCAGATATTCTAGCACACCTGCAAGAGCGGTACTTCACCATGGAGAAACACAACGACCTTTCCGACAAGATGTTGGAGAGTGCGATGCGTAACGTGATCGCCTACTCATTGATGGCTCTCAAGCATCCGAACGACTATAGGTATCGTGCTGAGCTCATGTGGACGGGAACACTTGCCCACAACAATCAGCTCGACAGAGGTAGGGTCGGCGATTGGGCAAGCCACGATATAGAGCATGAGATCAGTGGTCAGTACGATATTGCCCACGGCGCAGGTTTGGCTATCGTATTCCCTGCCTGGATGAAGTATGTCTATCGTGACAATATCGATCGTTTCGTCCAGTACGCTCTGAGGGTATGGGATATCAGTCTTACCTTCGATGATAAGGATGCCATAGTTGAGGCCGCCATAGATCGTTTGGAGGCATTCTACCGTGCTCTCGGACTTCCCGTACGACTCAGCGATGCCGGAATCGGTAATGAGAGAGTACGTAAAATGGCCGAAAGCGCCATGATCGGAAGAGATTCCGTTGGTAACTTCAGGAAATTGAAGGCCGACGATGTAGAGAAGATTCTCAAGCTAGCCCTCTAGTAGCCCAAGAAACGCGAAGATCAGGATATTGAAAATCACTGATCAATTTCCCGGTGGTGTCAGTTTGTTTGATAGGTTTCCTACCGGACAGACTGCACACCATGCGCGGGATCGCCATATACGAGCAAAGGCAATTCCCAGGATAGTTGAACTGAACATCATTGAATAGAGTCTATAGGAGAGGTGTATCAGCCAGTCGGGACCCTCGAGCTGTACCAGCTGTGGTAGGGGGAAGAGGGGAATTGCGATGAATAGGCGTATATAGGGCATTGCCGGCATATTCCCCATGGCAATCTGGATAGTACTTCCTGTAATGAACAGGAGATTCAAACCGAAATACCATAGTAATAATTTTCTTAAAAATCCATCGGTGAAGATCTGGGGCAACTTTTTCCAGCGGTTCCTTTTAATTCCCACAAGATCGATCAGTGAAGCTCTAGGGCAGTAGTGGTGGCACCACACTTTTTTCTCATGCTTTGCCAGCAGTATGAATGGAATGGTCATGCAGAGAATTGCTGTCAATGCTGAGTATATGGAGACAAAACCTAACGCGAAGTAGAGCAGAGTGATGATGTAGAGACCGGAAATTAATCCCGGAGTACGTCTGGATGATGGGTTGACCATGAGTTCCTCCCCGAAATGATGTCTTAGTATCACATACATTGGCAAACATGTTCGGTGACAAGATCACGGTAAAAAGAGAGAAGCTGCCGCTTCGGTCATCTTTGACCTAGTCGACAGCTTCTTTTTCCTTGGCTGCAGTGTGTTTAGGCTGCAGTTCGTGGTAACTGGAGTCTGGAGACTAGTTTTGCCAGTCCCTTCCCGTATGTCGCTGCATATTCAAGCGCAGCGAAGTGGGCTGATACTCCAGGGTTCTTCTCCAACAGGTAATACCAGTGGTTTGAAATCTCGAAGAACAGTATTGCGCGGGTTTTGGTTGGGAACGCCGCTTGGACTTCCCACATGTCCACAACCTGCATGATAGGATGGAATACGTTTTCCATCCAAGAGAATGCCGCCTCATCCCAGGAGATTGTCCAGGGGATGTCTTGGTTGATCAGATACTTATGCACTTCTATTTGATCGGACAGGGCCTGGTAATCTGCTTTTTCAAACACGGAACCAGTACTCGCCATCAGGAACTGCATCCTTGCATTGCTGGTGTCATTTTTCATGTGACCCCTCCTTGTATATCGTTTTTTTCAGTGGTCTTTTCAGTACCACACCTATAGTATCGATAATTTGGGAACAATAGGCAATAGCTTTTAGTAAAAAAATGAAAAAATTTCTTGACAAATCAAAATATGTATGAATCGTAAAGCATAATAAGCTATGTTTTTCATATTAATCAATAATTTACTAATTTATTATGGTCTATGTGATGATTGTTGTGACAGGAAGGTAATAAATACATGAGCGATTGATGGCTTCTTCGCTAGGGGTGGAGCCAGATCCTTCCGAATAAAGCATTTGCTTGCCAACTCCATCAGCCTTTGGTACTATGCAGGTAGGAACTATCGATAGGAGGATTTCATGGAATTATTCGACATCGCTATCCGTATGGAGACAGAGGGGGCGGCTTTCTATAGGGATTTGGTTGCCAAGGCTACATCGGAAGGTTTTAAGACCATCTTTACGATGCTCGCCGAAGATGAAGATCGCCATAAGGCTACATTCGAGGCTATGAAAGCCAATTCCGATGTTCCAGCGAGTACTTCGGATGCATCAGTGAGAGCAACACAGATATTCAAGAAATTTTCCAAAGAGGATTTCTTGCAAGAAGAGAAGCAGCTTTCCGTGTATGAAGAGGCATTGGAGATAGAATTGAAAAGCATCGAATTCTATTCGGAGCAGCATGACTTGGTTACCGATGTGAAGCAAAAGCGAGCTCTTTCGAAGATCATCGAGGAGGAGAGGCGACACTATGACCTCATAGATGATATCATCGTCATGGTCGAAAGGCCTGAATCCTGGGTAGAGGATGCCGAATTCGGTGTCCGCGACGATTATTGATCGCGCTCCCATCGTTGGGACTGTCATCTGACTGTGCGGCCGTTTGATTTCGGCCGCCAATTTTCTATTTGGGCAAGAAAAATCAGCATTTGTAACATAAATGTTGCAACAAACGCCAGCTAGGGCTAGGATAGGGATATGGATAGTTCGAATCCCCGACTTACCGATCGGGTCTATACCGATAGGTTAGTTTTGGAACAACCTCAGTCGCTTGATGAAAAGGATGTATTGGCCTTCTATATAGCCAATAAGGTGTTCCATGCGCCTTGGGAACCTGTTCGTCCCAGCGAATTCTATCAGGAAGATTCCATGCGGAAGTTACTTGCATCACAGGCAGCCGATAATGCGGAAGGCCGTGCGTTGCACCTCTACCTGCAGCTTCCCCAAGAGCCGGGTATCATCGGTTCGATCAGTCTTTCAAACATAATTTATGGACCTTTCCTCTCTTGCTTTCTCGGTTACCGGATAGCCCGTTGTATGACCTGTCATGGATACATGGGGGAGGCTGTGGAGAAGGTCATATCGCTTGGTTTCGGGCATTTCGGTCTGCACCGTATAGAAGCTAATATT
The DNA here is from genome assembly GCF_049310885.1 of Pleomorphochaeta sp. DL1XJH-081. Taxonomy (NCBI): domain Bacteria; kingdom Pseudomonadati; phylum Spirochaetota; class Spirochaetia; order Spirochaetales; family Sphaerochaetaceae; genus Pleomorphochaeta; species Pleomorphochaeta sp. DL1XJH-081. The sequence continues at coordinate 457,583 of NZ_JBMDYO010000002.1, read as the reverse complement.
ATGCCAGGGAACCATGCTTCGGTACGATTGGTCGAAAAATTGGGTTTTATCAATGAGGGTTTCAGTAGTAGGTATCTCAAAATTGCGGGGGTATGGGAGGGGCACTCTCACTATGTCCTCTTCAATGAAGCATTGGAATAGCATAAAAATATTTTACGGCAAAGGAGTTGCGAACGCTATGGAAAAAGGTAAGAACTATGTTTTGGGGGCCGATTTCGGTTCTGACTCGGTACGGGTGGTGGTAATCGATGCCGCAGACGGCGAAGTCGCCGGCAGTGCGGTCTCGTACTATAAAAGGTGGAAAGAGGGACTCTATTGCGATCCCAAAGCGAACCAATTCAGGCAACACCCCCTAGATTACACCGAGAGTTTCGAATTTGCGGTGAACGATGCCGCCAAAGAGTGTAAGGAAGCCATGTCTAAGGTCCGTGCAATTTGTGTCGATACCACTGGAAGTACTCCCTGCTTGTGCGACGAAAATGGTACTCCTTTAGCGCTCAATGAGCGTTTTGCCGATAATCCCGATGCGATGTTCATTCTCTGGAAGGATCATACTGCGGTAAAAGAGGCAGATGATTTCAATGCCCTCTCCCACAGTTGGGGTGGAACAGATTATACTCAATTCATGGGCGGTACCTACTCTTCCGAATGGTTCTGGTCTAAACTGCTGCATGTTGCCAGAAAGGGTGGTGCAATAGTCGATAGTGCGGTATCTGCTGTCGAGCATTGTGACTGGTTCTCTGCTGTCCTTACCGGCACCACCGCATTGGATAAAATCAAGCGTGGCCGCTGCTCTGCTGGACACAAGATCGCTTGGCATGCTTCATGGGGCGGGTATCCATCCGAAGAGTTCCTCGGGATGTTGCATCCTCTTTTAGTGAAAGTTAGACAGAACCTGGGTAGTGAGACCTATACATCCGACCAGGTTGCTGGCCAGCTCACTCAAGAGTGGAGTGGAAAACTTGGACTTCCTTCCGGTATACCGGTCTGCGTTGGCTCTTACGATGCCCATATTGGTGCAGTCGGTGGTCATGTGGCCGAAGGAGTCATGGTAAAGAGCATAGGAACCAGTACCTGCGATATCATTATTGGTCCACAACCAGCCGAGGGTGAAACAGAGCGACGAGTCGCTGGTATAGCTGGTCAGGTAGATGGTTCAGTAGTCCCAGGCTATATCGGGTATGAGGCTGGACAATCGGCATATGGTGACTTTTACGCATGGTTCAGGAATGTTCTCATGTGGCCAGTACAGAATATGGGACTCGATATCGATGAAGAAACCGCAACAAAGATGGAGAAGAAGGTTCTTGCTGCATTGGAGAAGGCAGCCGAGGAGATTGAAGTGACCGAAAACTCTCCAGTAGCACTCGATTGGATAAATGGTCGACGAACTCCGAATGCCGACCAGACGCTCAAAGGGGCTCTTTCGGGTCTCAGTCTGGGTACCGATGCTCCTGCTATCATGAGGATGCTCTTGGAATCCACTGCATATGGTGCACGGGCAATCTTGGAATGCTTTGAGGCTGGAGGCGTCAAGATAGATCAGATCATTGCAATCGGCGGAGTTGCCAGAAAGAGTAAGATCGGTATGCAAATTCTTGCCGATGTAACCGGACGGGAAATCCAAGTTACAAGCAATGACCAGGCTCCAGCGATTGGAGCTGCGGCCTATGCCTCCGTTGCTGCCGGGCTCTACCCCGATATTCCCTCGGCACAAAAAGCCCTCTGTGCTCCGATGGAGCGGGTCCATAAGCCGGATACCAAGAAAAAGAAGATTTACGACACCTTGTATGAACGGTACCTTGCATTGGGCGCCTTCGAAGAGAAACAGAGGAGAGGATGATGAAGCAATTGAAAGAGTTGGATTTCTGGTTCCTGACCGGTAGTCAGGACCTCTATGGAGAGGGGCCGCTGAAACAGGTCGCTGCCGATTCCCAGAAGATGGTCGATGCTTTGAATAAAAGTGGCTCATTGCCCTTCAAGCTAGTGAGCAAGCCGGTGCAAAAGAGCTCTTCGCAGATCCGTTCAACGATTGAACAGGCTGGCGCTGATGCTTCCTGTGGTGGAGTAGTCTGTTGGATGCACACCTTCAGTCCCGCCAAGATGTGGATTGGAGGGCTCTCGGTCCTCTCCAAGCCATTGTTGCAGTTGCATACTCAGTTCAATGAGAAGATTCCCTTCGATACTATCGATATGGACTTCATGAATCTGAACCAGAGTGCCCATGGGGATCGTGAATTCGGCCATATAACCGCCCGTATGGATATTCCGAGGACGGTGATAACCGGACATTGGTCCCACCAGGAGACACAGGACAGGATTGCCCGTTGGATGCGTTCGGCAGCTGCCGTTGCTGAGAGTCGTGATCTTATTATAGCCCGCTTCGGCGACAACATGCGTGATGTCGCGGTGACCGATGGAGACAAGGTAGAGGCAATGATCAAGCTCGGATGGTCAGTCCCCTACTATGGTATTGGAGACCTCGTCGCCTACCGGAATAAGGTAGCCGATAGCGATGTCGACTCCCTCATAGATGAATATCAAAAAGCCTATGAGTTCAAGTATTCGGTGAGTGAAGCGTCTTTTCTTAACCAGACGCGTGAGCAGGCTAGGGTCGAACTTGCTCTGGAGGCTTTCCTTGGAGATGTGGGAGCACGGGCTTTCACCACCAACTTCCAGGATCTCCATGGTATGAGCCAATTGCCGGGGCTTGCGGCCCAGCGACTGATGGGTAAGGGCTACGGTTTCGCTGGTGAAGGTGATTGGAAGACCGCTGCTATGGTCCGTCTGTTTAAGGTTATGGGAATGGGACTTTCTGGTGGTGCCTCCTTCATGGAAGATTACACCTACCATATGGAGAAGGGTTCCATGTTGGACCTGGGAGCCCATATGCTCGAGATTTGCCCATCCATAGCAAAAGACAAGCCGACTCTAGAAGTCCATCCTCTCGGTATCGGAGATCGTGAAGACCCAGCTAGGCTGGTATTCGACGGCCGACCGGGTAGGGCGCTCTGTGCTGCGATCGTGGATATGGGAAACCGTTTCAGGATTGTCGTGACTGAGGTCGAGTCGGTCGATACTCCCCAAGCATTCCAGAAGTTACCTGTTGCTCGTGTGTTGTGGAAACCACTTCCTGATCTCGTTACAGCGAGCGAAGCATGGATCCTTGCAGGTGGTGGCCACCATACAGCCTACTCCGATGCCATCGAAGTGGATTATATTCGCACCTTCGCAGAGATGACAGGGATTGAGTGTGTGGAGATTGGCCAAGAGACAAAGATTCCCCAATTCCGCAACGAATTGCGATGGAATTCGGTCTACTACGGTAAGTGATCGGTTACTAGCATGGTTTGTGAGAGATAATGTTGAGCCGGAGGCTAAAAACCTCCGGCTTGATTATATTTACTAGACCATTGTCATTCTTAAAATTCCAGAAAGCGTCTTCATGAACACATTCATGGCCTCAAGACCTGAATAGAGTTCAATAGGAGTACTCGCCGACTCATCACCAAAGTAGAGATTAATTTCCATGCCGTCAGAACCAGCTCCCCAAAGCAATGTTTCCAGATCTGCATAAGCTGTTCCTATCGTGGTTTCGTCAGGAACATCTGCCGATATCGCATCGACATAAGCTTGGAAAGCCGTTGAGAATGCTACGAGTGATACTTCGGTAAACTCTGGCAGTTCTATCTCAAGCACCATGGGAATACGTACTATCTCATCAGTCGCTCCTGTTTCCAAGTTTATAAAAGCGAAGTTTGTTCCAATGCTGATTGCAGCCTCACCGCTGATGGTTCCCGTGGGTGCGATTTCTGGTTCGGGATCTTCTACTACTCTAGCATCTGCCTCAACAGCCATATCAATCGCAAAATCTGCGAACAGGCTGGCAAATCCCTCCAGTTGTGGAGACTCTGCATCAGTGGTGAAGTCTGGACTGTCATCAAACATTCGTGGATCGGCCTTGCTCTCCAAGGCTATGGAGATACCGGCACTCCCTTCAGCTCCAAGATCGAAGGGGACTACTCCGCTATCCATTGGCTCAAGCGACATAAGTAGTGCCGTAAGCGAATCGATCTTGCCTTGGAGCAAAAGTTCCAGATTCTCGATGTAGATATCGCTCAGCACTATTTCTTCGACGACATCAGTAGTGGCAGGATCATCATAGATAAATTTTACGCCCTCATTATACAGTCGTAGATGCAACAATGCTTCGAGAGTTCTTGCTTTGGAGTACAAGTCGATATCGGACGCTACCATAGCGCCAGCAACATTGGTTTCGATCATTGCTCCGAAGGCATCGGCGACGACGCCCATGACGAAGGCTTCTGCATCAACATCATCAGGTGGATCATCAATAAAAGTCATTAACGTGGATCTTACATCTGCGGTTTGCGCCTCTCCCAATGATGCAAAGTCACTGATAATCACAGGATTGTATGCGGTGAGTGTGATTTCTCCTGTCGAGCCTGATGAATCATCATCCGATGTGTCGTCCGAACCTCCTGGTGATACGTCCCCGATGAGATCGTCCGAATCCGGTTCCATACTCATAGGGCAACCAGAGAATACTACCACCAATGATAATGCAATGATCATTACCAAAGCCAAAGACAGCCGTTTTTTCATATGCTGTTCCCCCTTTTCTATGATTACATCGAAAAACCGATGAATTTTCCGGGTGGCCAATGATGTGACATGGGTAGAAGTAATACATTTGGCGAAAGTACAGCGTCGTAGTAGGTATTTCTGCAATACATTATAAACGGTGGAGGATGAAAATCAATAATATTTATGACAAGTGTCATAAATAATGCTAATATATTACTATTACATTGAGTTGCTCCTTTGCCTCTACCGTATATTTTGTCATATTCGCCCAATATTTTTTGAGCGCTATTGACCAGATATACCAATATTTGTTGCATTAATTTGTTGATTCACAGTTGTTTGCCTAGAAAGTGCTGTGGTATAATTACTAGACTAAGAAAGGGTAGCACCGCATCGGCCGTCCCCGACTTGCGTACCTTCGGGAAGCAAGAGAAGAGGGGATGAAAAGCCGATAGGGGCGAAGGGAAAGACTTTTCCCTCCAGTTCAGGGCTAGAAAGTGATACGATTTCGGGAGGCTGGAAGTAGATGTTGAAAGAGGTATTTCTCGATTATTCAGACAAGAAACAGATGCTTCTTATTGCAAAAGCCCTCGCAAATGAAGCACGGATTAATATCCTCGAACTATTGAATGAAAGCAGCCTTAACGTAAATGAAATAGCCGAAGCACTCGGCCTTCCCACCTCGACCGCAGCAATGAATGTACGAATCTTGGAGAATGCAGGCCTCCTTTTCACCGAATCGCAACCCGGAATACGCGGATCCATGAAAGTCAGTAGCCGCTTCTGCGATAAAGTCACCTTCAAACTCATGCTTGGGGAACAATTCAACAAAGAAGAAGATACCATAGTAACCAACATGCCAGTTGGAAACTTTGTTAATTGTGAAATACACCCCACCTGCGGAATCGTGAATGAAAAGAACAGCATTGGCATATTCGACCAGCCTGGTAGCTTCTACTTCCCCGAAAGGACATCTGCACAACTCCTTTGGTTCTTCAAAGGCTATGTCGAATACCGCTTCCCCATCACCATAGCCGAGAATGGAACCATCAATCGACTCCAAATCTCCTTCGAAGCCAGTTCAGAAGCCCCCTTCTACAGAAACGATTGGCCAAGCGATATTACCGTCTGGATAAACGATGTCGATATCGGTACCTGGACCAGCCCGGGAGACTTCGGTGGAAGACGTGGAAAGCAGAACCCATCCTGGTGGCCAGAGTCGCTCAACCAATACGGACTACTCAAGAACTGGGTAGTGGATGCAAACGGAACTTTTTTGGACGATGACCAGATATCGTCTGTTACTTTGGACCAATTACATATCCAGGATACCTACTTCGCCAGCGTAAAAATTGGTATAAAAGAGGATGCCAAACACATCGGTGGAGTAAGTATTTTTGGTGAACGATTTGGCGATTTTCCACAGAATATCGTCATGAGACTCGACTATCGTATGACGTGAACCGAGAGAGTTTCGTAAACCTATATAAGAATCCTATAGGGGCAATACAATTTTACTAAATTTCCTCTTCCCTAAATTCAACTATGGTAGTATTATGACAGCAGAGGGGATATCTGTATGGTTAAGAAGCCTATGATCAAGAACCTCGCTGACCTTAGTCAGACCCATCTACGGCAAGCAGTCGAGATATTCGCCGCAAGTTTCTATGAGCCGCTTTCATTCATCTCGCCCGATGTAGATGTTATAGCCGATATCCTGCAGCACTCCTTCGTACCATCAAACCACTTCGTCGCACTCCTCGATGGAAATGTTGTCAGTGTAGTTTCATTTTCCACTACTGCAGGACGCTCGCACCGCTTCCAACACGACCATCTTGTCGATAAACTCGGATTCGTCCGCGGCACCATTGTCTTCTTCCGGTTACGTGGGGTTCTGGAAAAACCTCTCGACCTAGATGAATCGCAGTGCTATATCGATTCGGTCGCTACCGATACCGCCTTCAGAGGTATGGGCGTCTCTTCAGAACTCCAGCGCTATCTGCTTCGTCGATTACCCTACAAGGAATTCTTACTTGAAGTCGCAGAATCCAACTTCAAGGCGATCCGCATGTATGAAGAGCTAGGATTTACCGTCGAAGAGCGTAAAGCTCAGCGATCATTCTGGAAGCCAAATTCTGAGGGTGGTAAATTGTCACTGCGTAAGCAGGTGGTCACAGATAAAGCCTTTAGCAAGTAAACATTTTAAAATTACACATACACCGCAGCGACTATCATCGTAGCGAAGACCGAGATGATGCAATCCAGAGAGAGTGTCCTATTGATGTAGCCGATGTTCTCTGCATCACCCCGTCTGGCAAGGATAGAATGGATGAATGAGGGCGGAGTCAATGCAATGATCATCATAGAATAGCGATACATGCTGTCCATATGGAGAAGGCCATCGATAATGTAGTGGTTTATCAGAAGTGCGAATATCAGCAGCAAGCCCTTGCGGGTTAGGATGGTCATAAAAGAGAGTCCAAGACCTTTCTTCTCGATCAGAATATCGTATCCGATAGTCATAGTGATTAGCGGTACCGTTACAGAACCCAGCATCTGTAGAAACGAATCGACCATGGCGAGCGTGGGAGTGCTATCGAATGGGGGAGCCACCTGCCCAGCGAGGACACCCGCTCCGATTGCAAGGATGATCGGACTGGTGAAGAATCGCTTTACCGCTGCCATGGGAGCCTGCTTTCCCTCCCTAAGCACCAAAAGCATGGATATGAGGAAAGAGAAGGTGAAAAGAGTCTGGCCAATACCTAAAAATGCGATATAGCCCAAATTTTCAATCCCATAGAGACTGATGAACAGGGCATAGCCGAACATACTCATCTCGAAGCCGCTCATCAAAAGAGGAAAGTAGGGAGTCCTGATATTCGCTATCTTGGCTACCAGTTTGCCTAACAGAACCATAGAGCCGGCCATCACATACATGACCAGCAACATGATCAGATAACTTCTCTGGATCGAAAGTGATAGGAATGCCCTGAAGAGAAGTGCCGGGACGCTGAAATTGAGGATGAATTTCTTGATATCTTCGATAGTTTCACGCGAAAAGAATCCGATTCTCTTGAGAACATATCCCAACCCGAAGAAAAGCAATACCGGTAATGATGCGAATAGATGTGTGATCATGATAACCTCATAGGATTTTAGCAATCCTACCGGTTATCGAGTGCTCTGGCAAGGGAATTTAGTGCGTTTGGTAAGTACTGGTATAGCTTCATTCACCTTGGCAAACGCCTTCTTATGCAATAACATAGATTGATTGGTCATACTTGTAATGGAATAGAGACTGGAGAATTATATGAAAGTAGAAAAAGTGCCCTTCAAAGATGCTGTATTGGTCCGTTTGAATCCTGGTGATGATCTTCTGGTCAAGATCAGGGAGGCCGTCGAAGAAAACGATATCAAGAATGCTGTCATTCTTGCTGGTGTGGGATCGGTTATAAGCCACCACTTCCATGTGGTTGCAAGTACGAGCAACCCACCTAAAGAGTATTTTTCTAAGGGTGAGGCTGCTGCCGATATCGTGAATATCAATGGAATGATTATCAATGGTAGGGTCCATGCACATATCACCTTCTCTAACGAGAAAGTGGCATATGGTGGCCATCTTGAACTCGGTTGTGAAGTGTTGACCTTCAGTGTAATCGTATTGGCTGAAATGGATACCAACTTCGAGAAATGGGATGGCACAGGTGCGATTGAGGAGTTGTTGTAGGAATTGCTGCGATTGTAATCCGAAAAATCCTTTATGTTCGTAAAACCCACATATATGACACAACAGCCGATCAAGGTCGGCTCGATCGCCGCAACCCTTATGCTCTCCAGACTCGATGCGCATGACTTGCCAAATCGTGAACAAACGGTGGAAGCACAATTGGAATCCGGGGACTCCCTCAAATATTTACCTGTCAAGTAAGCGATTATGATGCTTGTATTGAATTGTTGACACCAAATTCCTCCACGTAGTATTCTTCTGCCATGGATATACATGCAAAAACGATCTCTGAGCTTATACACACGATACGGGATGAGAATCCTGTCATAACCGCATATATGCTCGATGAATCGATGGACGATAAAGCTCTCGTCGATCGGCTTCGCACCCATTATACCGAAATAATGCAGAGGGACTTTCCCGATGCCTATGCCTACTATAAGGGCGAGCAGAATACCTATTCGGACTTCTTTAAGCTTACCTGGCGTTCATTCGCTTTTATCAGGATTTTAGATATTCTTGATCATGAGGGGACATCCTTCCAGGATTGGAACCTACATGGACAGGCAGTAGTCTCACAACCAGTGACACTTATGAGGAAGCTCCTTCGGGACAAACCCTGTGATGTAACAATTGATTTTGTCTTAGATGTACTGCACCTCTTGCGTCAGCTAAATGGTCTGGAAAAACAGGATCTTCCCAGTAGGAGTACGGTCTACGAGTGGACAGAGCGGCATCCCTCTGGATTGGATGAAAAAGTAATCCGTTGGCGAGCACGTAACAAGGAGCGGATCGTAGAATTGCTGGTTGATCGTATCAGAAAAGAGAGTCGTGAAGGTAAATCTTCTGCTGCCTACCACTTCAAAAAGGACCTCTCCGATGCTGAAGCCAGAAAACAGGTCCTCACTTGGTGGAGAGAGGATCGTTTCCACCTCCGCTATGCGATCAGAAGCTCTGTCGAGGTTAACCGCTATTTGGATAATTCAATCGATGCGCAAACCATGCGGATCATGGCAGATGCCGAAAAACGGGGAATTCCTGTTTTCGCCACTCCGTATTTCCTTTCCCTTATAGATACCCGACCTATGGAAGAACGCGAGCATCCCTACGCCGATGAAGCGCTACGAAGCTACTTATTCTATAGCCAAGATCTCGTGGATGAATTCGGCACCATAAATGCCTGGGAGAAAGAGGATGTGGTGGAACCGGGAAAGCCCAATGAAGCTGGATGGATCCTACCATCCCATAATATCCATAGAAGATATCCCAATGTTGCAATTTTCATCCCCGATACCATGGGGAGAGCCTGTGGAGGACTGTGTGCCTACTGCCAGAGAATGTACGATTTTCAGAATGGTCGATTCAATTTCGATCTGGATAGATTAAGGCCCAAGAAGAGTTGGACAGAACTCCTGCATGAGTCAATGGTCTACTACAGGACAGATGAATTCCTTGAAGATATCCTCATTACCGGTGGCGATGCACTGATGAGTTCGGTCTCATCACTCAAGAAGATTCTCGATGCGGTACTTAAGATGGCACGCGATAAGAAGAGTGACAACAAAATGCGTCCAGAGGGGCAGAAATTAGCCGAGTTCAAGCGGGTACGACTTGGGACCAAGTTGCCCGTCTATCTCCCCCAGCGAGTAACCAAGGAGTTGGTAGACGTCTTATCCCGTTTCCGCATGGATGCGAAGGAAATCGGTATTAACCAGTGCATTATCCAAACCCACTTCTCAAGCTCAATGGAGGTATCAGTCGATTCTGCCAAGGCGGTGAGGAAGCTACTCAATGCAGGGTGGGCTGTGACCAATCAGGAGGTATTCACTGTAGCTGCCAGCAGACGTGGCCATACGGCGAAACTCCGTCAGGTACTCAACGATATCGGAGTATTGCCCTACTATACCTTCACCGTAAAGGGATTCAAGGAGAATCGTGAGCTGTTCGCTAACAATCCACGTTCTATGCAGGAGCAGATAGAGGAGAAATCGGTAGGCAGGGTCGATTACCGTTACCATAGTCTTTTAAGATCATTTGTCGCCGATGCTCCAAACATGGTTGAGCATATCGACCAGATACGCGATGCGGATGAGATTCCTTTTCTCGCCACTGATAGGAATACCATTAATCTCCCCGGTGTGGGAAAGAGTAATACCTACCGTACGATTGGCATGACTGCAGACGGCAGGCGGATTCTTAAGTTTGAATTCGACCATACCCGCCCGCACAGCCCGGTAATTGAGCAGATGGGTTCTGTGGTAATCATTGAATCTAAATCGGTAGCACAATACCTTCGGCAATTGGAGCAGATGGGAGAAGATCCACAGGAGTACGCTAGCATCTGGGGGTATTCTGCAGGAAGATTGGAGCCCAGAAGTCCAGTTTTTGAAGGGACGAACCAATAGCCATGGCAACCTATGATGATATTATCGTAAAAAGGGGAGCTCTCTCCCTGATTGCAGCGGCCTTTTCCCGACACTGGCCTGGAAGGACTCCTTTGATTGTCGCAGACCGCAATACCTGGCTGGCTGCCGGTGAGGTAGTCGCCGATAGATTCCAGGAGCATGGTATCCACACCGAACAGTTGGTCTTTGATGAACAGCAGCTTCATCCCGACTATGATCATGTGAAACAGGTCAAAGAGCGTCTTGATGCGGTAGGAGCGTTAATCGCGATTGCCGTAGGATCAGGTTCTCTCAATGATGTCGTGAAGCTTGCCAGTTATGAAGCTGGAAGGACCTACTGTTGTGTCCCTACCGCTCCATCGGTAGACGGTTATACCTCGGCAAATGCACCGATTACCATCGATTCCTTCAAGCAGACCATTGTATGTGCTCCACCGCTCATCGTTGTAGCCGATGTGGATGTTCTCAAGGATGCTCCCTTGTGGCTTATTTCATCGGGATACGGAGATCTGGTAGCTAAGGTGGCCGGTGGGGGTGATTGGATCATTGCCGATGCCTTATCTATTGAAAAGATTGACCAGAATGTCTGGAATCTGGTCCAAGGACCTCTACCTGAACGGATTGCACATCCCCAATCGATCATAGCAAGAGAGCATGCCGTAATCGATCAGCTCTTCTCAGGGTTGGTTGAAACTGGTCTTGCCATGAAACTCTTCGGTAACTCCCGTCCTGCCAGTGGGGGAGAGCATTTGCTCAGTCATGTCTGGGAGATGAAGGGCTTGGCTGTTGAAGGAAAAGAGGTCTCCCACGGTTTCAAAGTAGCTCTTGGCACACTCATAACCACAGCGATGATGACGCTAGTTCGTGAGCTGTCGTGGGAATCTGTGCAGGAAATCTCTCTAAATACGGATTTACATGACGATTGGCAAGGAGAGCTTGGCCGTTTACTTGGTGAACCATTGGAAAGTGATGTCCTTTCACTAGCCAAAGCGAAGCAATTGGATGGTGAACATCTCCAAATACGCCGGGATTTGATAGCCAAACAATGGAAAGAAATCGGCGATAGACTCGAAGGGCAACTTATCGCTTTTACAGAACTGCACAGCATGTTGGCTGAGGCGAAATGCCCCACTGAACCTGCCGAAATCGGACTCGACCGGGAGACTATGGCGTATGCCATGAGAAAAGCCCGCGTCATCCGCCCACGTTATACCATATTCGACTTGGCCTATGAATGTGGTATCTTGGAGTATATGATAGAAGAAGTTGTCTACAGCAACAGATTCTTCAACAATTTCTTGGAGAGGTGAATACACCATGCTACCCATCGATAGTATTACCAGAGAGACCGCTAAGAAGATCAGCTATGTATTGATGGATATCGATGACACAATTACCTTGGATGGGAAGCTCCCAGCCGAAGCTTACACTGCCCTCTGGCAATTACACGATGCCGGTTTCCATGTAATTCCCATTACAGGACGACCTGCAGGTTGGTGTGATCTTATAGCCAGGCAATGGCCGGTAACCGCTGTGGTTGGAGAGAATGGAGCTCTCGTCTTTTGGGAAGATGGAGGAAAAGTCGAACGTCTCTACCACGAGAATGCTGTACCGAACGACCACGAGACCTTGCAAAAGATCCAAAACCGCATATTACAAGAGATTCCCGGCAGCCACATGGCCTCAGATCAATTCGCCCGCATGTTCGATCTTGCATTCGATTTTCATGAAGAGAAACCTATACTTAGTTTAGATGATGCTCTCGCTATGCAACAAATCGCCGAACAGGAGGGTGCTGTAGCAAAAATCAGCAGCATCCATGTCAACGTCTGGATGGGACGCTATACAAAACTCTCCATGGCGAAGACCTTTTTACAACAATATTTCGCCTATGATGATGCTTGTCAACGCGATACGGTCATATTCTTCGGAGACTCTCCGAACGATGAGCCCATGTTCTCCCATTTTCCCCAGAGCGTAGGGGTTGCCAATATCGCAGAGTACCGCCATTTGATGGAACATCTTCCTACCTATATCACCCATGGTGAAGGTGGGTATGGATTCGCTGAGGGTGTCCGGATTCTGGTGGATCTCAAGAATACTGGACACAAGTCATAAGATTTTCCTTTACCGCAGTCGACTCTTTGGGTACACTAGTGCTCTGCAGCAGCCTACGCTTGTCGGTGAGCTTGGAGCGGATCGGACAGAGGGCAAGGACCACGAAGCGAAGATACCCGAGATATCTGAGCTGACACCATGTAGACTAGGGGGTGTTTAAGATGGATACGATAACAAAGCGACTGGCACAGATAATGTATATTCCCATGATTAAATCGGTCGGTGTACAGCAGGTCGATTCTCTTGGTACAGCTCTTGTAGAGGGTGGTCTTCCAGTTGCCAATATTTCCCAACAGACCGATGACGGGCTTGAATTGCTGCGTATCCTCTCTTCCCACTTTCCCGAGATTATTGTCGGGGGTGGCAATGTGCAGACTGAAGGTGAAGCCCGCAATGCAATCGAAGCCGGTGCCCGATTCATATTCTCCCCAGTGTTCGATCCCGCTATTATCGAACTCTGCCAGATGCAGGGTGTGGCCGTCTATCCTGTTACAAAAGATGGAATTTTGGCTGTGGAAGAGGGGTTGAAGGTTCTTGGATTCTATCCTATAGAGAAACTCGGTGGGCTAGCGGCAATCGACCATATGGCCGATCTTTTCGGACTCAAATTCATTGCCGCTGGTAGTATTACCGAGCAAACGGTTAACAGCTATCTTGCCAATCGGCATGTCATTGCCGCCACCGGTTCCTGGATGATTGATCCTGTACTTGTAGCTGCTGAGCAGTGGGCCCAGGTGAAACTGGCTATCCGGAAGACGGCATCGCTTGCACAGACTCTTGTCCGCTAGCGCTCTTCGGCAGATAGTATGCGTTGGTAGACCGCAAAGGCTTCCTCAGAGAAACAGACGAATATCACCTCGTTCAACACATGGGGACTCACCCCATGCAAGGCCCTATTGACTGTTTCTACAGCAATATGCGTGGCTCTTTCCAGTGGGAACCGATATACTCCGGTGCTGATTGCGGGAAATGCTATGCTCTTTGCTCCGATTTGAATGGCGAGTTCCAATGAACGACGGTAGCATGATGCCAACAGATTCTCCTCTTGTTGATCGCCTCCATGCCACACCGGTCCAACCGTGTGGATAACGTACTTAGCCGGGAGCAGATAGCCTTCTGTGACTTTAGCATCTCCCGTATCACATCCTTGTAACGTACGACACGCTCTAAGTAATTCGGGGCCAGCTTTGCGATGGATAGCGCCATCGACTCCACCACCTCCTAAAAGGGTGCTGTTTGCAGCATTCACAATCACATCCACCGTCACGGTAGTAATATCCCCCAAGATAACCGACATGCGCCGATCGTAATATGTTTTCGCCCCTTTCATGAAAAACCTCCCTTCCAAGGCATTATACACCCTATCGTAACTGATATACCGTGCCAGGATCCAAATATCATTTGACAACGGGGAAAAGGTGTGTGAGAATATGTATGGAAACGCTTCCACGATTACGGACAAGCAGTTCTCCCAGTTTTTCTTTCCCCATCGTTGAGACGTCTTCCACTGCGTCTGAGACGCACCAATGTATCATAACGCTTGGAATTCCAAGCAGAAGGAGAAAAGGTATGAAGAAAGTTGTGCTTGTGTTGCTGATTGCACTGATGGTGATGCCATCAGTCTTCGCGGCAGGACAGAAGGACGCCGCTGCTTCCGATGAGAAGACAGTCATGGTGTTCGGTGCTTTTGTCGATGAAGAGGCGAGACGATTCGAAGAGGCCATTAAACCCTTTGAGGAGAGAACCGGAATTGATGTGGTCTATGAAGGATCGAAAGATTTCGAGACCCTCATCAGTGTACGTGTAGAGGGTGGAAATCCTCCCGACATTGCTGGTTTGCCACAACCCGGGCTTATGGTGAACTTCGCATCCCAGGGAAAATTGGTTCCCATGTGGGATTCGTTGCTGAAAACCGTCGATGAGAACTACGCTCCGGTTTGGAAAGACCTCGGATCCTATGAAGGTGTTCCCTATGGTGTCTTCCACAGAGTTAATGCCAAAAGTTTCGTCTGGTATCCCAAGAAGGCTTGGGCAAGAGCAGGGTATGAAGTTCCAACGACATGGAATGAAATGATCGCACTGATGGACAAGATGGTCGCCAATGGCCACACCCCATGGTCTGTCGGAATCGAATCCGGTGGTGCCACAGGTTGGGTAGGAACCGACTGGATCGAAGATATCATGCTTCGGACCGCAGGTCCCGAAGTCTATGATAAGTGGGTCAACCACGAGATTCCGTTCGATGCACCAGAAGTCAAAGAGGCTTTCGATATCCTTGGTGACATCTGGTTGAATCCAAAGTATGTCTATGGTGGAACCAATACAATCCTCACCACCAGTTTCTCAGATTCTCCTCGTAGTATGTTCGACAATCCACCGAAGTCCTGGATGCACCGTCAGGGTAACTTCGTGACCGGATTCCTACAGGATGATATCCAAGCGAATCTTGAAGAAGAGGTCGGTGTATTCCCACTTCCTGCTATTAATGATGAGTTTGGTATTCCAGTACTTGGCGGAGGGGATCAGTTCGTAGTATTCAACGACCGCCCCGAAGTACGTCAGTTCATGGAATTCTTGGCAACCTGGGAATCGGGTGAACTTTGGGCGAAGGCTGGTGGAGCGTTGTTCCCCTACCTGAACCAGGACCTCGATGCCTATCCGAATGCCATAGAGAAATCGTTGGCTGAAGCTTTGGTCAATGCGAAGGTCTTCCGATTCGATGCATCCGACCTTATGCCAGCACAGGTTGGCGCAGGTTCCTTCTGGACCGGAATCGTAGACTGGGTCAATGGTAAATCGACAGATGCCATGTTGGACACAGTTGAGAAATCCTGGCCATAAAAGAGACGCATAGTATTAGCACCGGTGGATGGGACCGACCTGCCACCGGTGCATCTCTTCACATCGTGAAAAGGAGTCGGACATGACTACGACAGAAAATCGTACGGATGGAAGGGGAATCGTCTCCCAGGCCATGGTAACCATCGGTAGGGTAGCGGTTTCGCTATTCATCCCTCTAGCAGCATTCGGAATCCTCTGGGCTGGTTTCATCTTCCTCAGAGATAGCAATGCCTCCCAGGGAATCATAGCACTGGTCGCCATCATTTGGGGTGTCGGCGGAGTAGCGATGCTTTTTTGGGTTGCCGATTGGGTAGTTAATAGGATGCCCTTGCAGATCACCAAGAAGCTGCAACCATTCGTATTCGTAGGACCGGCTCTCGCGATCCTTGCCTGGTATCTATTCCTCCCTACCATGCGGTCGCTCTACTTGAGTTTTTTTGATGCGCAATCCAAGAACTTCGTCGGATTAGCCAACTATCTGTTTGCCTTTACCGATGCCAAGATGTTGGAATCGTTTCTGAATAATCTCATGTGGATAATTCTCGGTACCGGTGGAGCCGTTGGTTTCGGACTGCTGATAGCCTTGCTTGCCGACCGAGTCAAAATGGAGAAGGTGTTCAAAAGCCTCATATTCATGCCGATGGCGATCTCGTTTGTAGGAGCAGGTGTTATCTGGCGATTCGTCTATGCCTACAAGCCGGCAGGAGAGGACCAGATAGGTCTCTTAAATGCGGTAGTGACCTTTTTCGGTGGTGATCCGCAAGCTTGGTTCACCTTACAACCGTGGAACAACATCTTCCTTATCGTCATCTTAGTATGGCTACAGACCGGATATGCGATGGTAATCATAAGCGCCGCATTGAAGGGTGTCCCCTCATCTATCATTGAGGCCGGTAGGATCGATGGTGCAAGCGAGATCAGGATAATCCGTAGTATCGTCATTCCCTATATTGCATCAACGCTGGTTACCGTTTCCACTACCATAATAATCATCTCTTTGAAGATATTCGATATCGTATTCACTATGACGAACGGTAACTATGGTACTGAGGTTATCGCGAGTATGCAGTACAAACAGATGTTCCGATTCCTCCACTACGGTCGTGGATCAGCGATAGCCATCGTACTTGTATTGGCTGTCATTCCGGTCATGTGGTACAACCTACGACAATTCGGCAAGAGGGAGGGTTTCTAAGATGAAGACTATGAAGAAATCGCATAAGGGTACGGTCATCGTCAATATCATCCTCCTAGCCTTGGTGATCGTATGGAGCATTCCGATCCTCGGATTGTTCATCTCCAGTATCCGTCCTCAGGACAATGTATTGAATACTGGCTGGTGGACCGTGTTCGGAGAAAACTCTGGTTTCACCTTGGATAACTACAAACAGGTACTCGGTGGAAGTCAATATACCTTCGTGAATTCAGCGGGAGATACTGTACGTGCGAGCGGTGACAATCTTACTAGGGCCTTCCTCAACAGTTTCACCGTAACAATACCATCGGTAATCATACCTATCCTGATTGCGGCTGCGGCAGCTTTCGGTTTCGCTTGGATGATTTTCCCGGGCAGGAAGTTGTTCTTCACCATCGTCGTTGCGCTTCTGGTAGTACCATTGCAGATTGCCCTTATCCCGATCCTTCGCGACTATCAGGCTCTCGGACTCACAGGGTCCTATCTTGGTATATGGCTCGCTCATACGGGATTCGGCCTGCCTTTGGGAATCTACCTGTTATACAACTATATTTCAACGATACCAAGAGATGTCTTTGAGTCGGCCTTTCTCGATGGAGCCCGTCCCATGGTAGTTTTCTCGCGATTGGTGCTTCCGCTCTCTGTCCCCGCTATCGCATCGTTGGCCATCTTCCAATTCCTTTGGGTTTGGAATGACCTACTTGTCGCCTTGGTATTCCTCGGAGGAACAAACGATGTTGCTGTGCTGACTCAAAGACTGGCCAATATGGTTGGTTCACGAGGTCAGGATTGGCATCTGTTGACTGCTGGTGCTTTCGTAGCCATGGTTGTTCCGTTGACGGTGTTCTTCGCATTGCAGCGTTACTTCGTCCAGGGACTCATGGCAGGATCTGTAAAGGGGTAGCCGATGGCATTGGATACGTGGACACTGGTGGAGACCGAATTCACCGAAGAGCATCTGGCGCGTTCGGAAAGTCTGTTTTCGATTGGTAATGGGTATGTGGGCTTCCGTGGCTTCCCCTGCGATAGGGAACCTGCTCAACACTCGGGTGTATTCATTAATGGATTCTATGAGTTGTCTCCTATCCACTATGGCGAAGATGCTTACGGATTTGCCCGTTACAACCAGACCATGCTCGATCTTCCCGATTGTCGTTTCCTCTGGATAGAGATCGATGGCCAGCGTATATCCGTTGCTGACGAGGCAGTGCAATCCTATCGTAAGGAACTCGATTTCCGTAATGGGCTACTTACCCAGAAAATTACATGGCGTTCACAGGATGATATTCTAGTAGATATCTGTTGGGAGTCGTTCATATCGATGGCTAAAAGACATCTTGGAGCTTTGCATCTTACCATTACGGCAAGTGCTCCGATCGATATCGCTCTCTACTCCTCGATAGCTATGCCGGTTCCAAGAGCCATGTCAGCTCTCGATCCACGCGTAGGAACGGTGCTCACCAAACCTTCGCTCGCTTGTGTCGGAAATGGGTATTCTTCCGAAGGGGAGCAGCAACTACCCTCATTCCATGCCTCTTTTAAGACGGTGGAAAGTGGTTTACATCTCTCCTGTGGTGCGGTCCATAAGATTACAGTTCCTGTCCATATAGAACGATTTACCCACAGCCCACAAGACATGCCTGGTCTCCATTTCACACATCATGGCAGTTCACTGGAGCTATTCAAATGCTTCTACTACCATACATCGGGACGGCCAGGTGAACAGTTGCCACTCAACCAAGTCTCAGAGAACCGAATTGATGCCTGTGCATTGGATTGGGACCAGCTTCTTGGTGAGCAATGCTCCTGTTTTGAAGATTTCTGGGCTCATGCCGATGTCCAGATTGTCGGTGATGAAAAACTCCAGCAAGCCTTACGGTTGAATTTATTCCAGTTGTACCAATCTACTGGGGCTGATGGTATGTCATCACTTGCAGCAAAAGGTCTTACAGGAAGTGGTTATGAGGGACACTATTTCTGGGATACCGAGATCTATGGCATGCCGTTTTTTAACCATACCCAAGCTAAGACCGCTAGAGCCTTAATAGCCTATAGGATATCGACACTGGACTATGCGCGTGAGCGCGCTCGACAAATGAGCCAGAAGGGAGCGCTCTTCCCATGGCGGACTATTAATGGTTTGGAGGCATCGGCATATTTTCCTGCCGGAACAGCCCAGTACCATATAAATGCCGATATTGCCTATAGCATCTTCCAGTACCTGGAGGTCAGTGGCGATGATACAATCTTGGCCGAAGGAGCTGCCGATATTCTACTTGAGACAGCGCGCCTCTTTTATGATCTCGGTTTCTTCAATCCCGCCAAAGACGGTCTCTTTTGCATCAATGAGGTTACCGGTCCGGATGAATATTCAGCCTTGGTTGATAACAATACCTATACCAACATCATGGTAAAACACCACTTTGAAGGGGTGGTCGCACTTTTTGGTCGACTCAAGCGGGATCAGATTGAGTTGTACACCACCTTGGAACGTCGGTTACATATAGCTGAAGAGGAATTGGAGAACTTTGCTGAGGCTGCGCGATTAATGTACATTCCGTTCGATGGGCAGAGGGGAATCAATCCTCAGGATGATTACTTTTTGAACAAAGAGCCTTGGGATACGGACAAAAGGGGAGAGTTATTCCATCCACTGTTGCTTAACTACCACCCACTGGTGATCTACCGTCACCGTCTGCTCAAGCAGGCCGATACCGTATTGGCGATGCTTCTGCAGCACCACCGCTTTCCTTGGTATCTGAGAAGGAGAAACTTTTTCTTCTACGAACCATTGACTACCGGTGACAGCTCGCTATCGGCATGCATCCAAGGTATCCAAGCCTTCGATGCTGGTGAAGTCTCCATGGGGATAGATTATATTCGCCAGACTGCACTTATGGATATCGACGATTTACATCGCAATACCAAAGATGGACTACATACCGCGGCGATGGCCGGTTCATGGATGGCCATGGTCTATGGGATCGCAGGTTACCGAATGCATGAGGCCGTTCCGACATTCTGTCCTCAAATGCCTGAAGATTGGCATAAACTTGCGTTCCATCTCACGTTCGGTAAGATCATGCTTACTGTTACGATCGATAGCGAGTATACGACCTACGTGACCAAAGGAGGCGAACTTACCATTGGCCACCGTTCAGATAGGTTTGCAGTGGGAGAGAAACCGGTAAGACTCTCCACTAAGCCACATTGTAAGGCTGTAATCTTCGATCTCGATGGTGTAGTGACCTCTACCGATGGCTACCACTACCGGGCATGGAAACGCCTCTCTGATGAACAAGGGTGGAAATTCGATGAGACGGTGAATCAGAAACTCCGTGGTATCTCCCGTAGACAATCCCTCCAGGTGATTTTGGACCATAATGGGGTTGCACTAGATGATGCTGAGATGGATCGTCTGACAACGGTCAAGAACGACTGGTATCGTCAATCGCTACAGGAACTTACTCCTTCGGATATTCTTGATGGTATTCGGGAGCTCTTGGTTGCGATCAAGCAAAGGGGATTACAGACAGCAATAGCAAGTGCCAGTAGGAATGCTCCCTTCATCCTCGATCGACTCGATCTTACCGATTCATTCGATGTAATTGTCCCTGCTCCTAATGTTGTTTGTGGAAAGCCCGATCCAGAAGTCTTTGCTAGGGCTGCTGATATGTTGGGAGTCTTTCCTGAAGAGTGCTGTGCTATTGAGGATGCTCCGGCAGGAATCGAAGCAATCCGGGCTGCAAAGATGCGTTCTATAGGCGTCGGTTCGGCAATCAATCCCGATTGCTGCTCGGTCCATGTGCCCGATACAAGTCACCTCATGGTAGATCTTCTCGTCTTCTGAGAATGGAAGGCATACTATAAGGAAAAAAGGTTGTAAACTCTTGAATAATTGCGTTACCATGCGTTCTATATGCCTGTGGATGCAGGCATAGGAGGAGTAGGCGATGAAGCTGGTTTTGATTGGAGCCGGGAGTGCCCAGTTCGGCTTGGGAACACTAGGGGATTTCTTCCAGAGTAAGAAACTGTATGGTGCCGAAATTGTTTTGGTAGATATAGACGAAGAAGCCCTTGCTACAGTGCAAAGGAAGGCTGATGCATTCTTGCAGGAGAATCCGCTTCCGTTTACCGTAACCAGTACGTCAGACCGTGCTAAGGCACTTGAGGGTGCCGATTTCGTGATCATCTCCATTGAGGTGGGCAACCGATTCAAACTCTGGGATGAGGATTGGACGATTCCCCAACAATATGGAATTCGGCAGATCTATGGAGAGAATGGAGGAGCCGGTGGTCTTTTTCATGCCCTCCGCATTACCCCTGTGATAATGGAAATCTGTGATGATGTCGCAATTCATTGTCCCGATGCTTGGGTGTTCAACTACTCTAATCCAATGACTGCAATTACGACAGCGGTACTGAGGAAATATCCAAGGATGAAGTTCGTTGGTCTTTGTCATGAAGTTCTTTCCCTAGAGCGATATCTTCCGATAATCCTCGATACGCCATTTGCTAATCTGGAGCTCCGATCGGGTGGCTTGAACCACTTCAGTGTACTCTTGGAGGCAACCTATCGCGATTCGGGCAAAGATGCTTATCCCGATATCCTAAGGCTCGCTCCGGCCTTTTTTGAGAAAGAAGTCGGTTATTCCGATATCTATTCCTATGTGAAAAGAACCGGTAAGGCACCAAAGACCGAAGGTAGCACCAAACGATTTATCCTCGATGGAGAGAGAAGCGAAAAGAGCTGGGCTGACCGTACCCTCTTCAAAGAGATCTTGGAAACCTACGGACTCTTACCCATAACCGTCGATAGCCATTTCGGAGAGTACATACCTTGGGCGAGCGATGTGGTCGACCATAAGGGGATAAAAGATTTTTACAGTCTCTATCAGTTGGAACTTGCCCAGATCAAACCCAAGATCGAGCTACGGCGAGATGAACGGATGGTCCTGATAATCGAAGGGATCCTAGAAGATAGTGGTTATGAAGAACCTGCTGTGAATGTCATGAACGATGGCCTAATCGACGATTTACCACCTACTATAGCAGTTGAAGTTCCTGTAAAGGTTCATCGTAATGGGCTTAAGCCGATTGGCTTCTCGTCCTACCCGAAGGGGTTCGGTGCGCTATTGAGAAACTACTGTGGGGTCTATGATCTGACGGCAGAGGCTGTGTTGACAGGTAGGAAGGAGTACGTGGTACAGGCTCTTTTGGCCAATCCGATCGTAGGAAGTTACCACCATGTGCGTGAGTTGGTAGATCTGATGATAGAGCGCCAACAGCGTTGGCTTGGTTACCTTACCTAGTCCTCTGATCAACTATTACGATCTATGAGAACCGGTGTGATGCAATGTCGCACCGGATCGGGCTCCTTTTCCATCTGCATAATCTGGACAATGATGGTAGCAGCCTGTGTCCCGATTCTTCCCGGTTCCTGACTTACGGTCGACAATCCCATATGCTCGGTAATGCGCACACCATCGAATCCTACGACTTTTAACGATGCTCGTCTTTCGCGCACAGCTCTCACGACACCTGCGGCTATATCATCGCAGTAGCAGAATACGCCATCGCAACTCTTGCTTTCAATAATCTCACAACCGACTCTATAGCCCTCTTCTTCCGATAGTGCTGCGTTGAAAGTTTGTCCCGGTTTCATGCCATGGATGGCCAGCTCGTCGGTGAAGCCTGCGTAGCGGTCGGCATTGGCTTGGGCTGGTGGATCGACTGCAATATAGCTGGGGTTTTCCACCCCTTTTGAAATGAGATACCGGGCAGCCAACCTGCCTCCATACACATTGTCAGTGTAGATGCAATGTTCGTTATCCCTCGGATAATCGATATAGAGGTACCGGACATTCCTTCGTCTGAGTAGTTCCCTTTCGGTATCGTCGAGTTGAAATGCGAATATTAAAAGAGCCGATAGCTGGGCATCTAGCACCTTCTGGATCACCTTAGGATTATGTTTCTCGTAGTTAAAGATAAGCAGGTCGATCCCCATACCACGGAATTTTCGGTAGATAGTTTCAAAAATCTCAAAAAAGTAGTGGTTTCCGATATCGGGTAGCAACAGACCGACTGTCGATTCCACGGTATCGTTTCGAGCTAGCTTGCTAGCTGCGGCACTGGGGGTATACTGACGTGCCTTGACGATATCGAGTACCCGTTTTCGGGTACTTTCTGAGACATGTGCACTGTTGTTCAGTACCCGTGATACGGTTCCCAAACCAACGTGAGCTTCTCGGGCGATGTCTTCAATGGTAATCTTTTTCTTGCCCATAAAAAAAATGTAGAGGTTTTTGCTGTCTCAGTCAACGCAATTGCCCAATAACTCAAGCTTGTTGTCGTAGAACACCGCAATGGTGCAACGTGCCCCCTTGAGATTTTTGCAATTCGGGGCAGCCTCTACTGCTACCAAGAGAGCTATACCGCAAGTGCTGGTAATCTCCACCGGGGTAGGTATGACTCTGAACGATATGCCCTTTTCGGACAATGTCTTTTGTGCAGAGATGGCATGATGGGTAGAGTCGAATGTGATGATCGCCTGTCGGTTCATACGGTGATCATCTTTTGTGCTTTAAGGAAGCTCTGGGTAATGTCGTACATATTCCCCACTGTTCCTACCTTCAGTTGATCCAACAGTCCGTAATAGTCAAGACAGGTTCCACAAACTAAGACTTGCACCCCTTTTTCAACCAACGCTTCCAACGTGGTTATACATTGGTCATCTTCGACAGCGAGTTTTACCCCGCTATTCATGAGAACGATTGTTGTGGGCAGATTCTCTCCTTTTTCCAGGGTATAGAGGAACATTCGGACAAGGTTCCTACCCAACGTGAGATCGCCTTCCCCCATGGTATCCTTACCGAGGAATATGAGGTATGAGCTCTTATCCTTGGTTGTGGAAACTGTAGCGCCGATAGCATCAGGATTCCATTTTGCCTGTGGGGCTCCCTTTTGTTGTTTGCTCTCCCGGTCGAATTGAACCTGGTAGATACCATCCTGGGTTTCGACAGATGTTGAAAAGCCTTGCGACGCAGCCAACCGTTTAAGGTTTTCCACTGCAGCTCTATTATCTACCTGTACGATAAAGGATTGTTGCTTCGCATCAATTTGCTCTTTTGCCAGCATGAATGGGATTGGGCAGGCTTTTCCCGTCGCATCTATGGTGTTGGACATGATAGTGCCTCCTAGATATTGCCAATATTCATCTTAAAGTATAATGGTAATCTACCGCTGGCACAATGGGAAATCAGACGATCGATACTGATTGCCACATTCCATGTTGCAGGATATCGATGTTCCTATAGCCTGCCTGAACCAATTGGTCATCGGCTTGTGAGAAGTAGAAGTCGATATGGGAACTCTGGTGGGCATCCGAAGAGAGGGTGAGAGGGATTCCCAGTTGGGCACATTCCTCTATCATCTCGACCGATGGGTAGCTTTCCTGTGTTGCTCCCCTGGCTATGCCTCCAGTATTCACCTCTATTCTCACCTTATGTTTCTTGGCTGCTTTCAGCATACTCTTAGTCAACTTGGCATACCAAGGAGCGCTCGGATCGAAATATCTGTTCTCCCCATTGCGTTTTTTTATTACATCACAGTGCCCGAGGATATCGAAGGAATATAAGGACATCATCCTCTCTACCATTTCGTAATAATGACCTACGAATTGTTGGATGATTCCATTGAAGTTGTCGTGCAATAGGGTTTCGAACTCCTCAATTGGTCCATCGATGGAGAGGTATGTATCCGATTTGGCATGCTTCATCACGTGTACAGAAGCAATAGTGTAATCGAGTTGGTCGCGGTATTCGTTCCCCACGAGCTCTTCGGTATCGTCTAGGAAATCGAGTTCCAGACCCACATAGATCTCTATCCGATCACGGTAGAGGTTCCGAAGGCGATCGATTTCCTCAAGGTAGTAGGGGAAATCCTCTTTTTTCATATGCCACCCGTCATTCAATGTTCCAGGGGCGTGACATGAGAAGCCAAGTGCATCGAAACCCTTGGAAAGTGCGCTGAGGACATATTCCTCCATAGTTCCAGTTCCATCATCCAGTCCGCAGTGCGTATGGAAATTGCTCAACCCTTTGTTTCGTTCCATAGCAGCAATATACTGGAAAACGTTTCAGTTGTCAGGCCCCTGACATACAAATTCGGATTCAAGATTCATTTGTAGCTGATTTCCAGCTCTTTCCAGGTAGCGCGGTAAGGGTTATACTGAAGATAAGGAGTCGGTTATGGTCACAGAAGGAATGCCCTCCATGCGCAAAGCATGGTATGCAGGAACCTGGTACGCCGCAGAACCCGACAGCTTGCGTTCTACCATAGAAACGGCAATCTCCCAGGTTGAAGAGAACAATGATGGCGGACGACGTCAGGGCCCAGTTCGCTTTGCGGTGCTGCCACATGCGGGGTTAGCCTATAGCGCTAGGGGATTGGCTCACTTGGTATCACTAGCTCCCGAAAAGATTGAGAGGGTACTCATTCTCTCCCCATCGCACAATTCGGTACTACCGGAGAATACCCTCTCATTCGGACAATTTTCAGGTTACGAAACTCCACTCGGTGCGTTGCAAGCCTTCAAGACAGGATTGGAGTCGCATGGACCCGATGTGACGCATGCTATCCAACGTGAACATGCGGTTGAAATGGTACTTCCTTTCTTAGCCTACCTGCAGAAGCGTCAAAAAAGTCCAATCTCTGTAGCTATGGCTTTAGTTTCACATGTCACCGAGGCTTCTCATGCAATGAAAATTGCAGATGATCTTTTTTCAGCCTTGGGAGAACATGAGCTGGAAAGTGAAAGTACGATGGTGATCGCTTCATCGGATTTCACCCATTATGGGAAACGGTTCGGTCATGCCCCGTACGGTGTCCATGTGGATTCCACTGTTGCGAGAAAGGTGGAAGAGGATGATCTTTCATTAGCAACAGCACTGGCGAGGACTGAACTTGGTCCGGTATACCTTAAACAGAGGATGGGAAGGCTCACTGTTTGTGGAATCGCTGCTGCAGCGATTGTGAGCGCACTAGGTCGGAGAGTCGATACCACGGGTTGGATCGCAGACTACTATACCTCCTTGGATGTGATGGGTGACCATGCTACCGATTTTGTGGCCTACTGCTCCATCGTATGGAGGTGATATGCAAGAACAGGCAAGAGCAATGCTATTGGCTATTGCACGTGAATCGATCCTCGAATCATTGGATGGAGATCCTTCGAAAACATATGTCTTGGCGGAATCACATGCACCAGAGGAGGTATGTGGACAGGAGGGTGCTTTTGTGACCCTCAAGCGGAAAGGGTTCGACCCTGGTGCTCCTAGTTCGTTGCGGGGGTGTATCGGCAATATCATTGGAGAAAAACCCTTGTATCGTCTTATCCGACGTCTTGCCCGTGAAAGTGCATTTCATGATCCCCGGTTTCCTGCTGTTCAGCGCAATGAGTTGGGACTATTGTCCATAGAGTTGTCGATACTCTCGGTTCCTAGGGATATCGAAAGTCCCGAAGAAATTGTCGTAGGTAGGGATGGCGTTATTCTTTCCAATGGATACAAGAGGGCGGTCTTTCTCCCTCAGGTGGCCATAGAGCAGGGATGGGACCGCGATACGATGTTGGACCATCTTGCTATGAAGGCTGGTCTCTATCCCACAGCATGGCACCAGAGTGATAGTATGTTCTCCATATTTCAGGCTGAAGTTTTTGGTGAGGAATCGTAGATGTCAGAGCGTGTACAATGTGATTTTTGTTACCATCTGTGCTCCTTGTCACCCACTCAGCGAGGTCTGTGTGGCGTACGGGAAAATCGGGATGGGAAACTCATTACCCTCGGGTGGGGGGATCTGGTCGCCAGTGGTGTAGATCCGATTGAGAAAAAACCGATGTACCACCTGCTGCCGGGGGAGAAAACCTTCTCATTTGCTCTTTTCGGGTGCAATTTCTGTTGTCAATTTTGCCAGAACCACCAGATTTCCCAACAAGAGAGTCCCTATTGGCCTGGCAGGATAAGCTATGATCCGCATAGAATCACCTCGCCCGAATCATTGGTGAAAATAGCCGATCGAAGTGCAAGTAGAATCATGAGTTATACCTACAGCGATCCAGTCGTATGGCAGGATTATATGGTGGATGTTGCCAAGTTGATCCACCAGCGGGGTAGGATCAACTGCATGGTAACCAATGGTAGCTTCTCAGAACAGTCGCTTAAGCGGATCTTGCCGTATATCGATGCATTCAACATCGATGTGAAGGGAGACGAAGATTTCTACCGCACCTACTGCAAAGGATCGCTCAAACCCGTAATGGAGTCGATCTCTACCATTGCAGCCGATCCAGAGAAGGTTTTGGAAGTCACCACATTGGTGATCGAGGGTATCCACACTGCCGAGTCCATCCGTATACTAGGCGAACAGTTGGCTATGCGACAGGTCAAGGTATGGCATCTTAGTCGTTTCTTTCCCCACTACCGGATGCAGGATAGATCTCCTACTTCAGAGGATTTCCTGCTTAAGATGCTAGAAATAGGTCGAGCTTCGGGCATACCACATATCTATGCAGGGAACAGCTCCCTCTCAGGATGGGACAAGACCGTATGCCCCGCATGCAAGAAGACGCTTATACCCTCCCATTCGTATAGTGGAGAGGCTGCTTTAGAGGCAAAGATCAATATCGTGAATGGTAAGTGTGTCCATTGTGGAGAACCGATCTACGGTCGCTTCGACTGATCTTTTCAGTTTCTGATAATATCTACTTGGATTTCGCTGGTATAGTCACCTACTGTATAGGTCACATCATCATAATTCATATCGGAGATCTCTAAATCAAAAGTGTCGCTATGCACACCTCCGGAAAAATTTCTCACTTCAAGATCGAAGAAAGTTGGCTCAGGAAGGATAGAATCGGGATGTGTTGCACGGACTTTATAGGGTATTTCGACGGTGCCGTTAACTTTTTTAAATAAGAATTGGGCAAGGGGATTTCCCATGGCTTCGACCGGACCTATCCTTACAAAATAATCATTCTGTTCACTAGGATCGTTGATGATCACCTCTACTGAGCCTACAGGAACGGAGGCTCCTGATGTCTGTAGGGCAGGTATATCTATACTGCTTGCAGCTGGGAAGGCATTAATGTTGATCTGAGTAGTTACGTATGTGGGTACTCGGTCAGTATATTTTACCCGTACCACATAGTCAAAAGAGCCAATTTCCACCTCATCGGTAGTATCGTAGTCGATATAAGCCGTTACTCTGAACGGTAGGCTATAGTTGCCCGAATATGCCATTTCCTCCATGAATATCTGGGTGTCGACGGTCAATCTCAGGGTAAATTGTGTATAGTTTTCCGGTAGCGTATAAGGAAAAGTAAATGGAAGTTGTGTTCCGACTACATCATCTTTTTTCTTGGGAGCTTCCACCTTGATGGAAGCAGGAAACGACACAGTAGGGTCATTTTCTTTATAGATTCTAAGCGGATTAATGGGATTTCCACTTGGTGAAGATATGACAAGGGTTAGGTCTCCATCCCATGGATTGGTCCACGCTGAAACAGGGGCTATAGCTACATACCCTACATACATGTCGGTATTATAATCTTTGATGTCCTGCGAGTAGTCTTCCATGGAAGTGCTGACGAAAAAAGTTGTCTCATACCAATTCGGATCCGCTGCAGCGAAGAGTTGCATGGAATTGAGGGTAAACAGGAGGATAAGAAACAACGCCAATTTCTTAACTTTCATGACACAACTATAATATGTTCATGTGATGTTGTGAAGGGATAATCGTCATTACAGTGGTAAAACCTATGACATAGGTGAACTTTTTTGGTCCACTAATGCTCTGTAGCGGCTTTCGACCTCATCTAGAACTTCGTTCCAGCTACGGTATAGTGTCTTCTGGGCTGCCACTCCCGCCTTTTTACAAGCCCTGGGATCGGCAAGTATCTGTTGTAGCCTATCTGCATACGACTCTGCTGTATTACGAGCTATATAGCCATTGTATCCATCGGTAGTAATTCCCGCAGTACTCGATCCCCGTGTATTGAGCAGAGGTAACTGGAGGGCTGCTGCCTCGCGGAGAACAAGAGCAGAGGTATCGTACTGTGAGGGAAAGAGGAACAACGTACTTACTGCAAGAAGGGATTTGAGTCTCTCTCGGTCGGTGATTTTTCCGGTAAAGGTGACATGAGGTGTCAGATAGGCTTCCTCTATCATTTCCTCAAAGTGGTGACGGTCGGGTCCCGTCCCCACAAAGATCATATGGAAATTCACATGTCGTTTATGAGCGATATCGAGAGCCTCTATTAACAGTTCGAGATTTTTCTCTTTTTTTAACTGTCCGACATAGATGAGAGTAGGTACTCCTTGTGGAACCTGAGTGATGGAAAGTCCCGCTTTACGATAGGCTGAATATTCTGAGTCCGATGGGAGAGGGAAGTCGCATCCATTCTCTACAACCTCGATTTTGCCATCGAAACCATAGTCGCGTAGTTTCCTTTTACTCCACTCTGTAGGAGTCCAGACCTCATCCGCTACTCGGTAATGACGCAAGATCATCCTCGTCAGATGTTCACTCATCATATGCGAGTGGGTGAATCCGTAGAAATCGTCCTTATACAGAGAGTGGAATGTACTTACGAGGGGAATTCTCTTATGACGGGTAAACTGTTCTGCAAAACGTCCAAGAAAGAATGGTGAGTGGGTATGGATAATATCGAAGCTCAGCTCGCCGACTTTTTTCCGGAATTCCATATTCTTGACAACCAAGCCATAGGGATTTATTCCTGGAACGGGAATCATCGATGATCTTATGGTATAGTCGATCCCCTGTTCCCTATCGTACTGCTCACCTTCATCTACCATGGAGCCGGATACAATAGCATGGGTATCATGTCCTCGTTCGAGAAGAAGTTCTGTATAGTTCTTTACCACAAATCCGACACCATCCATAAGTGGAGGGAAAGCATCGCTGAATTGCCCAATTGATAGACGGTCCATCATTACCTCCGGGATCCCTTAATCTACGGGACCCCTTTGGTAAAGATACTAAATTTTGGGGTAAATACAAGGTGTTACGATAGTTTTCCGTCACCGGCCCTTTTTGGAACGTCCTTTTGGACCGCTACTCTTGAAACGACCTTTGGAGCTTTTCTTTGCATAATTCGGTTTGGGACGATCTGATGGGTAGCTATAACGGTCTCTTCGATCGAAGGATTGTGACCGGTCATCCCTAGGATACCCGGTCTGTTCAAAATCGCGTGCTGCACGATCATCGTATGATCCATAGCTATTGCGATCGGATCGATCAGAACGTTCATGACGATCGCCTCTCCGTCTTCCGGCAAGGTGTTTTCCATTAGGGTTGTCGGGACGAGCTTTCGTAACAATCGGTTTCCCGTCGTTTTCCATATGGTCGAATGATTGAAGTATGTGTCTGGCAGCATCCGATGGAGCTGTGACGAAAGAGAAGTCTTCCATAACCTGAACAGCGTCGAGTTCTCTATCGGTGACACGGGCATGTTCCTTGATATAATCCACCAAGAGTCTCTTGGTCATTCCGGAAGATCGGCCTTTTGCAATGAATAGGCGGACATCGCCGTCTCCACGGCTGTCATCTCGATAATCGTCTCGTCTGCGGTCCCAATTGTCACGCTTCCCGTAACGATCGTTTCCTCGCGATGGTGCACCTCTTCCCTGAGATTCACGAGGTCCGCGATCTTCCACCATGCGAATACGGGTGTAGGATTTCTCGTTCAACTGGCTGCCATAATGGCGACTGAGCAATGAAGCTACCACAGCTTCAGGCTCATGGATATCGAGAAGGTCTTGAGCCATCGCGAGATATTCTTCATGGCCCTCTGCGGTTATATTCTCCGCAATGCCGTTAATGATTCTCTCACGCTTTATGGCGACCACTGTTTCAATATCGGGGATTCGCTCCTTGGTAATCTCGCTCTGGGCTTGCCTGCGTATATAGGTGAATCGTCGAGACTCACTAGGAGTTACGAATGTTATTGCACTGCCGAGTTTACCCGCACGACCAGTACGCCCAATACGGTGGATATAGGTGTCGGGATTCTGGGGAATGGAATAGTTCACCACGTGGGAGAGATCCTGGATATCGATTCCACGTGCTGCCACATCGGTAGCTACTAGGATGCTGATCCTCTTCTCTCGTAACTTATGGAGGATAAGCTCGCGTTGTTTTTGGGCTAGATCGCCATGGATGACCTCGGCATTGTACCCACGGTCTATCAGCATGCGGCCGACTTCATCGCTTTGCATCTTGGTTCTACAGAATACGAGACCGTAGAAATCGGGAGCGATATCGATGAGTCTGCTAAGCAGTTCAATCTTGTCCCCCTCTCGTACCTCATAGTAGTGTTGGTCCGTCAGGGTAGGAGTGTTCGCTGCCTGTTCGACCTCTACCAATCTATAGTCACGCATGAATCTCTCTGCGAGTCTCAAAATTGGCTTTGGCATGGTCGCACTGAAAAGCAGCATTCTCTTATCAACGGCGGTCTGTTCAAGTATAGCCTCTACATCCTCGATAAATCCCATATTGAGAATCTCGTCGGCTTCATCGAGAACTGCGAACTTGAGTGCACTCAGATCGAGCGTACCTCTTCTAATGTGATCCAGTACTCGACCTGGAGTTCCCACCACTACGTGGACACCCCGTTTCAAGCGTCTGATCTGAAGATCCATTGATGATCCCCCATAGACCGGTAGAATCTGCAGATTCCGGTCTCCTCTCATCGATTCGATTTCGGCACCGACCTGAACGGCCAGCTCCCGTGTCGGTGAGAGTATGAGGGCTTGTACTGCCAGAATTTCGGGTTCGACGATTTCCAATATGGGAAGACCGAAGGCGGCTGTCTTACCGGTTCCGGTCTGGGCTTTACCTACGACGTCTACTTGTTCTTTCAAAAGCAAGGGAATACAACCGGCCTGAATGGCGGTGGGCTCTTCGAAGCCTTTGGCTACGAGGGCGTTGATAGTGCGGTCTGATAGACCGAGGGCTGAAAATTTTTCCAATTGTTGCATGGGACTCCTATGTATCTGTATCGTACACGGACAAAGCGGCGGGATACGTGGCTAACTCTATACGATAGTTAGCATTTATTCAACCGTATGAAGCAGAATCGATTTAATTGCCGTATGTGAGACAAGGAGGTCGTCTAGAATGAAAGACCAAGTGATCAAAGTTTGTCCCAATCCCGATTGTCGGTATCACATCCCCGAATTCGCTGCCAAGAAGCGTTGGTATCGTCCCCATGGCTACTACACCAGTACAGCGAATCCCGAACGGCAACTGAAGCGTTATCGATGTTCTACATGCGGAAAAACCTTCAGTGAAACCTATTTTACTAGGAACTGGCATTTACAGCAGTTGGAGATAGATGAGATGGATTTGCTATTCGAATGGTGCAAGGGAACATCGATCAGCAATCTCGCTAAGATGTACCACTGCTCTCCCCGTGCCATTGAGACACGGATAGAACGGATGCAAAGCTTAGCCGATGAGAAATCGGTTATTCTGGAGATAGAAAGTCAGGGAAAGATCAAGAGGGTGGGTGCGATTCAGTAACGGTTGTACACATCCTCTGCAAATCCGGGGAGGCTGTCGACCTGTAGTGCCGTCCCATCATCGAGAACCACTGTTCCGCTGAAGGTCCCAAAAACCTGGTGCTGGACCGACTTTACCAGAAGGAGATTGATATGGGATTGTCGGTCAGCTGCCGGTGTGAATTCGAGTTCACATCTGCCATCGCTACTGGTTATGGTCCACTTCTTGAGATAATCATTTTCTGGGATGTGGAAGGTGACCTCCTCAAGTTTATGGATATGGTTGTCGAAAATGATCGCATTCTCGCTCGCCGGAGAGCGGTCGGTGAAACCATAGCCTAGATTGAGACCGAAGTTGCAATCCTCTAATCTTCCCGATGCCGATGCCCAATACCAACGGTTTGTATAGGTCCAGGGGCCCCTTCCCCAGTCGAGTACACCAAAGGCCTCATGGGGTTGGAGCGCTATCGAGTCATTGCCGAAACGGACAGTCCCACTTGCTGCAAGGCAGTTTATTTTCTCATTCAGGTAGAATGCGGTACGCTTCTTCTCCCAGCTGGTAGCGATATTCAAGCTCTCCAATTGGGGAGGTTGGACCAAAGTCAGATCTACATCGATTCCCCTCCTTCCGTCGGGTAGGAGGATATCCGGTGCCGCGAAGAGGATTCTCCGCCTCTCCTCCCGCCTGCTATAGGCTATACGGAGAGTCTTGTTGGAGAATGCAATATTATGGTCTCCAGAATGGTTCGGAAGCCCCAATTTTCCCAAAGTCAGTGGTTTTATCGTATCTACTTGTGAGACCTCTTTCTTCTTCATATCGATAAGAGCAATGGCGAACAAACCAGCGAAGCCCAAGTCACTGCAGGTAACAGTGAGACAAATCTGGTGTTCATGGGACATGATTGCATAATAGTCCCACTCCTTTATTCTTAGTGCTCCAGATCTGATCTTCTTTCGGTCATAGCGCCAGAAAGGACGTCGTGCCCATCCCTCCTCAATGATACGACCCTTTTCATCGAGTAAATCCTGACGATGGGTGATCTCCCTCTGCATAGCCTACCTCCCTAAAAGGAAATCGAGTCGATTGCGATCCAATACCAGATCTGCACCACTTAGGGAGTCCTTCAACTGTTCCACGCTGGAACAGCCTACGATGGCTACCGATGAGGGACTTTCATTGACGATATAGGCAACAGTTACCGCAGCAGGACTTACCTGCTCCTCTGATGAAATTATCTTTACCCGCTCTGCTCTAGCAATATTCTTTTGAGAAAGGAACCGATTGCGACTCTTTTCGCTCAATCCATCGATCCCATGTTCAATGAGTTTGCTGAAAAACCCTTTACCCTGGGAAGAGAATGCCAGTACCGGCATCTGGGCGTCACGGTACCATTGGAGACTTCTATCATCCATACATACCATAGTCTCATCTCCCATCCGTTGTGGAGTCGATTCGGCTAGGCTCCATTGGATTTCACTGATAGAGAAGGGGGAAAGTCCATGGTCGAGTGCATAGGTATTGGCCTCCGCGATCCTTTCAATAGACCAATTGGAGGCTCCCAAAGCGCCGACTGTCTTCGATTGGACCAAGGGATCGATCATCTCCATGATCTCCTGAATCGGAATGGACGGATCGTCCCGATGGAGGAACCAGATATCGAAATAGTCTGTCTGAAGTTCATCCTGACTTCGTTGGATATCTACCAGCAGTGCCTTATGCGTGAATCTGCTTTCCCCCTGGGGCGTCGGGTGGAGCCCTTTAGTCACCAAAGCCATATTCTCCCGCATACCATTCGAGCGAAGCCACTTTCCGATAATAGTCTCACTCGCACTTGGACCACCGGGATACTCCTGCCCATACATCCTAGCGGTATCTATGGTCGTACCACCGAGTTCCGCGAATACATCGAGCATGCGCAGTGAAAGCTTGTCATCAATTTCGGTGCCGAAATAGGTAGTGCCGATAGCTATCTTGGAAATCTGATGTGCCGCTTGTTTCAATTCTAGGTATCGCATAGAGCTTTCCTCCAATGAGCATAGTATAGCGCCGAAAGCGATATCAGTGTACCAATGAAAAAGTTTTTATGGGTATAACCCTAAAAAGTATTGACCTGCTTTATGTGACTCTGCCGTTATATTATTGACTGCATAATGGGACAGTGGTAGACTCGGCCTATGGCCATTGTAGCAGTAGAACCCAATCCTATAGCATGCATGCTCGATGCGTGCATCGCACGACATTGTCCCCAAGATGGACCTTGGATTGTCAGTGTGACCGGAAGCGGAGGAAAGACCACTACCATAGAACAACTTTCCCGCTACTGGGCAGGGCAAGGTAAGCGGGTGCTCGTGACTACCACCACAAAAATGGCCCATCCAGACAGACACCACTATCCGTTTGATCATTATCATCTGGTTAAGAAGGGAGACAACCGATCGATTACGTCCCGAAGTGGAGCAGTTACCCTGTATGGAGTGGACGAGTATCCTAAGATTACATCGGTCGAAGAGCAGTCGCTGCACCGTACTATCAGAGATTTCGACCGCATCCTCATAGAAGCCGATGGCGCAAGAGGACTTCCTTTGAAAATGCATGCTCAACGTGATCCGGTGATACTCGCAAATACTCATGTGGTCTTGGCTCTGGTGGGCCTTGGAGCTATCGATAGCAAGTTGGACGAGCAGGTGATGTATTTGTCCGACCGGTATCGGCAGCTTACCAAAGACAGTTCGGAAACGGTATCCGAGAAAACCTACCGGATCCTCGCCGATCATCCAGAAGGAATCTTGAAGGGGTGTTCGCATATACCAGTTCTGATCTGTTTTAACCAATGCGATACTATAAAAGAAGATAGAGCTAGGAATATCGTTAATACCATGAATGGAAATGGGGAAGATCACACGTTCTCAATGACTGTCTTCTCGTGGCATGAGGGTACTATCCTCTATGATGGTAGCAAGGTGGATCTTGAGGATCCAGAAAGGAGAATAGGGTGAATTTGTTCGAAAAAGCGGCAGAGTTGGAGAAGAAGAATCAGGCATTCGCTATGGTGACCATAACCAAAAGCGAGGGATCCACACCCAGAAGCCAAGCGAAGATGATCGTCCTTCCCGATGGAACCACCTACGGTACCGTGGGTGGAGGGGCTTCAGAATTTGAGGCCATAAATCGGGCACGCAGATGCATCGCAGAGCGTAGGAACGAGACCATGGATATGTCCTTGACAGTCGCAGAGGGCCATAACTGCGGAGGTGCAGTTGAGTTGTTCATTGAGACGATCCCCCCTGCTTACCGACTGGTATTGATAGGAGGAGGACATGTGAATCTCGAAATTGCCCGATTGGCAGCTGCCAGCTCATTTTACATAGAATTGGTAGAAACGAGAGCAGAATTTGCCACACAACAGCGGTTTCCCTGGGTGAGCGCCTTCCATGTAGGAGAGACAGTCGACGACGCTTTAAGTGATTTGTCCATTGATGGTGAGACTGCGATCATCATAGCAACCCACAACTTAGACAAGCAGGTCCTCGAACGGGTAATTACATCGCCAGCATGCTACATTGGTATGTTAGGAAGCAGGACCAAGGTAAATGGTTTTAGGCGATATCTGCGTGAAGAAAAAGCCATTGATGAGACCTACTTGAAACGGTTCTACAGTCCCATAGGACTCGATATCGGGTCCGAGACACCCCAGCAGATTGCTGTAGGCGTAGTGGCTGAGTTGATGATGGTGCTAAACCACACCGACGGAAAACCGCTGAGTAGGAAGGCCGAGAATCTGGTGATCATCCGAGGGGCAGGGGACTTGGCTACGGGAGTTGCCTGTCGACTGCATAGGGCAGGTTACCGGGTGCTAGCCTTGGAGACCCGACAACCAACTACAATCCGCAGGACAGTAGCCTTTAGCGAGGCAGTCTACCAAAAGCGTGTTGTTGTCGATGGTGTGGTGTGTCGATTGGCTGAAAGTGATAGACAAGCGAAATCGATCATGGATGCCAATGAAGTGGCATTGATGATAGACCCAGAGGGAAAAGCAATCGCCTCATTACGACCAGCTGTGGTAGTCGATGCCATTATAGCAAAGAAAAATCTAGGAACGACAGTCGATATGGCTCCCCTTGTGATCGCACTCGGCCCAGGATTTAGTGCTCCCACCGATTGCCATGTAGTCGTGGAGACAAAGCGAGGGCACTATTTGGGACAGCTTATTCTCGAAGGAAGTGCACAAGAGAACAGTGGTGTGCCGGGAATCATCAATGGATACGGGGTTGAACGGGTAATCCACTCCCCCGCAGAAGGCTTATTCACCAGTGACCTCGCCATCGGTAGCATCGTGAAAAAAGGCGATGTATTAGCAAAAGTAGACGAAGAGCCGGTATATGCGACACTCGATGGTGTACTCAGAGGACTGCTACATACGGGACTGGAGGTTCCCAAGGGATTCAAAATTGCCGATATTGACCCAAGGGGAAATCCTGAACACTGCAAGAGTGTAAGTGATAAAGCACTCGCCCTCGGTGGTGCCGTACTCGAGGCAATCGATAGTTTTCATGCCAATAGGTTGTTCGTATGATCTATCTCGATAATGCTGCTACCAGTTGGCCTAAAGCCCCTACAGTAGCGCATGCTATCGCAAGGAGTATAGACGAACCCGTCGGAAATGTCGGGCGATCAGCCCATGCACCCGCTATGGCCGCCGCCAATGTGTTGTACGACTGTAGGAGTCTTTTACAATCTGTCATGCCACCGACTGAGCTAGAGAAGACCATTTTCACCCGCAATGCAACAGAGGCTCTAAATGTTGCCCTCCTAGGAACTCTAATGCCTGGAAATACCGTTTTGACCACACCAGTGGAACATAATGCTGTTGCAAGACCACTGTATCGATTATCTCGGCAGGGAGTGAAGTTACAGTTTGCCGAATGCGACCGATTCGGAATGGTCAATCTTGAGGATTTTCGAACGCAGCTGAGAAAATTCTCATTCGATTTGGCAGTATTTACGGCAGCAAACAATATCACCGGAGCGATCAATCCGGTGTATGAAATGGTAGCAGCTTGTGTCGACTTTAGTGTGCCCTTCGTTATCGACGCTTCTCAGGCTATCGGAGAATTACCGTTTCCCGCCTTTCCCCATGGTGCCTCTGGAGCGCTTTGTTTCTCATTACACAAAGGATTGCTCGGTCCCTCTGGCGTAGGGGTGATGGCACTCTATGGAGACTTCTCTCCCCAACCATTATGGTTCGGGGGGACGGGTAGCCACTCCGACAGTGAGGTGCAACCCGATTTCCTTCCCGACAAATATGAGAGCGGAACACCGGCGATCCATGCGATTGCTGGAGCGAATGCTTCATTGGTATATGTGAGAAAGCATTTCGATGAAATCGCCAAAAAACGACAGCAGACCGCCCGATCCCTGTGGGAGTTTCTCATCGGTTTTGACCGACTACGGATGCTCACAAGCGATAAAGAGAGCCTTGGAGTTATTTCGGTCACCGTACGGGAGGGAACCATAGGGGAACTATCGAGAGCTCTCTATGGAAAAGATATTGCTGTCCGCTCTGGATTTCACTGTGCTCCTTGGGCACACCGGCATTTACAGACTGTAGAGCATGGTGGAGCAATCAGATTTTCGGTCGGATATGCGACTACTCAAGAAGATATTGAGAAGACCGTTGCCGTAGTGAAGGAGGAACTCTATGGTTGATGAGATCAAATTGACCCAATTTTCCCGATTTGCAGGCTGTGGTGCCAAGCTGGGTCCTGGGCTACTCGATAAAGCCCTCTGTGGTCTTACCCAACCAAAGTATCCGAACCTGATCAGCGACTTCTCCCATGCAGAGGATTGTGGTGTATATCGCCTCACCGATACAATCGCACTGGTACAGACGATCGATTTTTTTCCACCCGTGTGTGACGACCCATGGACATTCGGACGAATAGCTGCTGCCAATGCCCTCAGCGATATCTATGCGATGGGGGCGACTCCTGTGAGCGCTGTAAGTGTGGTGTGCTTTCCCGAAGAGATTTTGGATATCAGTTATCTGAGAAAGATCATGGAAGGCGCGATGGATGCGCTTGTGGAATCGGGTACCGCACTGGTCGGAGGCCATAGCGTTCGCGATAGCGAGGTGAAATTTGGTCTCTCGGTAAATGGTACGATCCACCCCGATCGTGTATTACAGAACAACACATGGCATGATGGTGATGTTCTCATACTTACCAAGCCTGTCGGGGTAGGACTGGTGAATACTGCCGCCCGTGCTGCCATTGCTTCCGATGAAGAGGAGCGTCTGGCGCTTGAGTCTATGATGCGCCTCAATAAGCATGCAGCCGAGGTCCTATCGCAATTTCCCGTCTCGGCATGTACCGATGTCACCGGCTTCGGGCTACTCGGACATGCCTGCGAAATGGCATCCGACAACCCGGTCGGTGCCGTCATAGAGGTCGACAAGGTTCCGCTTTTTCCCAAAGTAGCCGAGTACGCCGATATGGGGCTCATCCCAGCTGGAGCCTACACGAATATCGAATTCCGTTCTCGTTTCGTAGATGGGTATGCACAGTTGGAGGATGCAATGCGCTACGTACTGTTCGACCCCCAGACATCGGGAGGACTCCTTGCAGCGGTGCCGCGAGAGTCAGCCTCCGCCATCCTGGCAGCATTGTATAAAAAGGGAATCGAAGCTGCAGTGATCGGCTATACCGACAAAACACGCAAGGGGCTTTCAGTGCGATAATTGCCTGCATTGCCAAACGAAGCGAGAGGAGATGGTCCATGAAAAGGTCCCTTTCCCGAGCGAGTGCAGGCAACGAAAGCTTGCCTACATAGCTTTCATTCTCGGAGGAGTCGGATAATCATATCTCGATACCAAGGGTTGCCTTCACAATAATTCCGATAACGAATGAGAGACCTGCGACCGATAGACTGATAATTGCCATCTCAGCGAATCTCTTGAAGAATGGGACATCCTTGGCTACCGAAATGTAGTAGGTGAATGCCAAAATGATGATCACCACGGTACCGAGCATAATCGCCAATGCGACCATGAAGCTCTCATTCGGTAGCAAGAGGTATGGAAGCACAAGAAAGGCTACCGTTGCCAGGTAGACCACTCCGGTATAGAGTCCCGATTTGAGCGCATTACTCCCTCCCTCGCTTCTTGATGAGAGATATTCGCTACTGGCCATAGAGAGAGTAGCCGATATGCCGGTTATGAGTCCCGATAGGGCAATAAGACGGGTATTTTGCATGGCAAAGGTTAAACCAGCCAGTGTTCCCGATAGTTCTACCAAGGCATCGCTGAGTCCCAGTACCATGGATCCTACATACTGCAGTCGCTCTTCATCTAGGAGAGCTATTAGCTCCTGCTCATGACGGTCTTCATCAAGGGCAATCTTCTTTGCCTCCGGGATTTCTGAAGCGAGTTGTCCATAGAGTTCGCTGGCATCGGCTTCCCCACGCTCCATGAGCTTGAGTGCGAAAGTAAACCCTAGGATTCTCGCAAGTAGCGTGAAGAAGAGGATCTTCATGCGGGACGGTTTTACCACTGTATTGGTGTATTTCTTCCAGATATCAGCGTGGCGTTTTTCCTCGGCGGAAATTCTCAGCAACACATTCTTGTTATGTTCGTCCTTCACCCATCTGGCGATTTTTCTATAGATGATGGTTTCAGTCTCTTCACCAATTTGCATGGCAATGACGAGTTTTCTTGTCTTATCACTCAAACGGATCTCTTCAGCCATAAGTACCCTCCCAGCACGTTATTCCCCAACGAAACGAGGGTAGCGGAATCATTACCATGGTTCCATTACCGAGCGAGTGCAGGAAACGAAAGTTTGCTTGCATACCTTTCATTCGCGAAGCGACACAATTGTCGTATGGTTGTCAAATTTTTGCAATGGGGATATACCCCATTTTGAACGAGGCCTCCAGAATATACCTGGAATGCAGGGTAACGTGGAAGAGCGAAACACACGAAACACACAAATCGGCCTGGAAGGGGGCAGTTTCGCAACCTAACGTGGTGAAGTGGAGTTTTTCCCAGGGACATATTGACAAGTGTTTCTACTTGTAGTAACGTGCTTACCAATACCCGATGGAGGAGATAATGGACGACCTACATGAACTGATCGACATATTCACGAAGACGAACAACTACGAAGAGATGCAAAGACTCTTCGAGGAGATCTTCACCCAGAGGGAAAAATATGACTTCGCGCTCCGGTGGCGACTCATGAAGGACCTTCACGATGGAAAGACGCAGAGGGAGATCGCCAACGATTTGGGAATCAGCCTCTGTAAGATTACCCGGGGATCCAAGATCCTCAAGGACCCTGAGTCGCAGATGAATATCGTCTTAAAGGAGCGAGATTATGGCAAAGATAACAGATAAACAGGCATTGAATACACAACAACCCGATGAAAAGGGCTTTTTCGGAAAGTATGGTGGGGCTTATCTTCCTCCCAACCTCGTGGGTGTGATGCAGGAGATCACCGAAGCATACCAGAAGATAAAAGTAGACCCCACCTTTATTGAGGAACTTACCCACCTGCAGCAGACCTACACAGGAAGACCCTCACCCATCTACTATGCAAAACGGCTCTCAGAGGCAGTCGGTGGAGCCAAGATCTACCTTAAGAGAGAGGATCTCAACCACACCGGAGCCCACAAGATAAACCACTGCCTCGGTGAGGTTCTGCTTGCCAAAAAAATGGGGAAGAAGAAAGTAATCGCAGAGACCGGAGCTGGACAACACGGTGTGGCACTTGCTACGGCTGCCGCCTTGCTTGGCTTAGAGTGCGATATCTATATGGGTGAGATCGATGTTGAGAAACAGAATCCCAACGTTCGCCGCATGCAGGTATTGGGAGCTACCGTAGTTCCGGTAAGCCGGGGCACCAAGACACTCAAGGATGCAGTCGATGCCGCCTTCGAAGCCTACCTTGCCGATCCTGAGACCACGATGTATGCCATTGGTTCGGTCGTCGGGCCACATCCATTTCCTATGATGGTCCGCGATTTCCAGAGCGTAGTAGGAAGGGAAGCCAGAGAACAGTTTATCGAGATGACCGGCAACCTGCCAAACTACGTCATGGCGTGTGTAGGTGGTGGTTCCAATGCGATTGGAATCTTCAGTGGATTCCTCGATGATGCTGAAGTGAAACTCTACGGAGTCGAGCCTGGTGGACGTGGCCCAGCTCCCGGAGACAATGCAGCTACCATGACCTATGGTAAGCCAGGAACAATCCACGGCTTCAGCTGCTACCTACTGCAGGATAAAGAGGGAGAACCGTTACCAGTCTATTCCATTGCCAGCGGACTCGACTATCCCGGAGTTGGACCACAGCATTGCCACCTAAAAGATATCAAGCGGGTCGAATATGTGGTAGCCACCGATCGCGATGCCTTGGTAGCCTTCTACGATCTCAGTCGCTTGGAGGGGATCATTCCTGCTTTGGAAAGTTCCCATGCCCTCGGTTATGCGCTCAAGGTAGCCGGTTCGATGAAGAGCGATGAGACTATCTTGATCAATCTCTCCGGACGGGGTGACAAGGATATGGACTATGTCATGGAACACTATCCCCTTGAGGCTTACGAGGAGCAGAAACTTCTGGTAAAGTAAATTTCTCATATTTTGGACGGCACCTTCAGGGCTATCGGAAACCACACCGATAGTCCTCTTTTTATCGAATCATACCGCTATGACCTTTGCAGGAATAGGAAAAAAGTCTAGACTGGAATGAGCCGAATGGAGGTAGTTCGATGACACAGGTTTACACCATGGTCGTCCCCCAATGGCAGGGTGCGGCTGCAGGAACAGGACCACTTCATGGTGCACAGGCAATAGTGCGCATGATGGGAGAGAAGGCTGTAGATGCATTTGTGAAGGTGCATGAACAGTCTGTAACAAAGAAAGACGAGGGCGTCTGGTACGAGTACGAGATAGCCGACCACATAGATCAAGCTTTGGGAATGTTGGAGCAATCCAAACCCAACCGATTGTTTACGATTGGTGGCGATTGTTCGAGCGATGTCGCTGCTATTAGTTACCTTAACAAAGTCTACGATGGGGATTTAGCCGTATTGTGGCTCGATGCCCATGCCGACCTGAATACCCCTGAATCATCACCAAGTCACAAATTCCACGGTATGCCGTTGAGACTTCTCTTGGGTGAGGGTGTACCGAGCATTCTCGGCAAACTTCCGAGTACACTGGAGCCGAGTCAGGTAATCTATACCGGATTACGGGAGTTAGACCACGCCGAACGCCAATATATCGTCGACCACGCTATTCCCAATGTCCCCATGTGCCACGAGTGCTCCGATATGCTAGGCGATGTTGTCGCAAAGCGGGGACACAAGAATCTCTACATCCATCTCGATCTGGATGTAATCGATCCCATGGATTTCGATGCGGTTGCTTGTCCCTCTCCGGGTGGGTTCTGGTTTCAAGATCTTCTTGATGCCATCGATGAACTTGGCCAGCAGTACACGATCGTAGGCGCTGCCGTTACAGAGTACCAACCGAAAGGCGATGAAGATGCCAAAAAGGTTCAGCTGGTGGTGGAGAAGTTACGACAGGTGATGCGATAAATCCCTTTTCCTCTACGACAATTCTTTGCATTCGCCCCTGTTTGGGGCTATAATCGATTGGACGATGAGCATAAGGAGTTTTTGATATGGAGAAGGTACAGATTACATCACAGGCTGCTCCTGCGGCGATAGGACCCTATTCACAGGCAGTCAGGATTGGAGATTTGGTATATACATCGGGGCAGCTTCCCGTGGATGTCGCTACTGGTGAGATAGCCGAAGGTGGGATCGAAGGACAGACCCATATGGTCTTCAAGAATATCAAGGCAGTGCTCCAAGAGGCGGGTACATCTCTGGCGAAAGTGGTAAAGGCTACCGTGTTCCTTAAGGATATGAATGACTTTGCCGCAATGAACGGAATATATGCCTCCTATTTCCCCTCTGATGCGGTGTTACCGGCCAGAAGTGCCGTCCAAGTTGCCAGACTCCCCAAGGATGTGATGATCGAGATTGAAGTCATCGCAATCCTCTGAACCTATGGTAAAGGGAGGATTAGACCATGCGTCATACCGTACTGTTCGATGAATACAAGGCTTATGAAGGGATCAAGATGGTCGACTTTGGAGGCTGGGAGATGCCATTGCATTTCTCTGGCGGAATCATTGCAGAACACCATGCAGTGAGACAGCGCTCTGGCCTTTTCGATATCTCCCATATGGGCAGGTGTATGGTAAGCGGTGATGGAGCCACCGAGTTGCTCGATTACCTGGTGACGAATTCCGTTTCAAATATGGAGATCGGACAGGTAATCTATACCCTGATGTGCTATCCGAACGGAACGGTGGTAGACGATCTGATCATCTATCGTATCTCGGATGACGAGTATTGGGTGGTCATGAATGCCGCCAACACGGAAAAAGATTTGGCTTGGATGACCACTGGGAATCCCCGCTCCCAAAGCCAGGATATGACGAAGGTGCAGTTCGTCGATTTCTCGCCTCATACTGCGCAGTTAGCTTTGCAAGGCCCTCTTGCCCAAGAGGTCATGGAGAAAATCGCACCAGAAAGTACGCAGCTGCCGTTTTTTCGTTTCATGAGCGATGTCCATATAGAAGGTATCCGGTGCATGCTCTCACGCAATGGTTACACCGGTGAGGATGGTTTTGAACTCTACTGCGATAATGAACACGCCACCACGCTTTGGCGCCATATTTTGGAAGTGGGAGCTCCAGAGGGTGTTGTTCCCTGTGGTTTGGGCTCCCGCGATACGCTACGCCTTGAGGCGAAATTGCCTCTCTATGGGAATGAGATATCGGATGAGATTACCCCCTTGGAGGCCAATCTAGGAGTCTTCGTAAAATTCGATAAGGGGGATTTCTGCGGAAGAGAGGCTCTCGGGCAGCAACATCTGAAGGGCGTTCCCCGATCTCTCAGGGGCATTGAGATGGTGGACCCCGCCGTTCCCCGTACCGGATACAAAGTCTATAGAGGTGAAGATGAGCTGGGATTCGTCACTAGTGGGACAAAAAGCCCAACGCTGGGTATCTTTTGTGGCTATGTACTCATAGACCGCCATAGTGGACTATCCTTTGGCGATGAGGTTGAGATCGATATCCATGGAAAACGTAAGAGGGCACGATTGGTGAAGACCCCCTTCTATAAACGTACTCCACAGCGCGATCACTAGATTGGGAGAC
Source organism: Pleomorphochaeta sp. DL1XJH-081 (assembly GCF_049310885.1). Classification (NCBI taxonomy): domain Bacteria; kingdom Pseudomonadati; phylum Spirochaetota; class Spirochaetia; order Spirochaetales; family Sphaerochaetaceae; genus Pleomorphochaeta; species Pleomorphochaeta sp. DL1XJH-081. The sequence continues at coordinate 412,879 of NZ_JBMDYO010000002.1, read as the reverse complement.
TTCTTGACTGGATGACATGACAAAGTGATGTCAGACATTGCCGAGACTAAAGAATTCCAATAAGATATGGGCATGAGGAATTCTGCACACAGCGAAGAGCTGATGCCTTTGGACAACTCCGCCATTATATACCCCCCGACAGTAGCTCGGTTTAATACCCATACGTTCCGTCTCTCCATGGATCTTACTGTAGAGGTCAATCCTGAACGGCTGCTTACAGCCTTGGAGCATGTGCTCGAGCGTTTTCCCTATTTTGCAGTCGAATTGCACCGGGGTTTCTATTGGTACTACTTCTTGCCCAACAAGCGACCTTTGGCGGTATATCCCGATGCCCCCTATCCGTGTGGATATATCCACCGTAAGAGAGGCGCCAATAGATACCTGTTCAAAGTGCGCTATACGAAGAGCCGGATTGCGGTAGAATTTTTCCATGCCCTCACCGATGGTACTGGGGCTCTGGTCTTCCTCAAATCACTGGTAGCCGAGTACCTGAAGCTAAGCGGCTTGAGTGTGGAAACCGATGATCAGATTCTGCTTCCCGGTACACCAGTGAAACCTGAAGAGGCCGAAGACAGTTTCGAACGCTTTTACAAACCACTGAAAGCGGTTTTCGGGTTTGAAGGATCAGCCTACCATATGCCGGTGGATGATCGGTTGACCGACGATATTCAGGTGATTTCAGCTCGCATAGCCATAGCGGATCTCAAACGGGTAAGTAGTGCAAACCAGGTAACGATTACCGAATATCTGGTTGCCCATCTGATCGATGCGATGCAGAGGATACAGGAGACTACGGTAAAGAATCCACGACGATACAAACCTATCCGAGTCTCAGTGCCAGTGAATATCAGGAAGGTGTTTGGAGCCAAGTCACTGCGGAATTTCACGCTATTTATCGTCGTTGGAATCGATGTCCGACTCGGCCATTACGAATTCGATGAGATAATGAAACAGGTCATGCATCAGATGCGTAGCGAAGTGAACGACAAGACACTGAGCAAACAGGTGGCGAGGAATGTGGCAGGTAGACGGCATCCGGTGATCCGGTATGCCCCGTTGGTATTCAAGAACCCCCTCATGAAGCTCTTCAGCGATACCTATGGAGACGATACCTACAGTACTACCATAAGCAATATCGGTAACGTTACGCTACCGGAGGGGATGAAAGAGGTGGTTGATAGGATCGACTTCCATCTCTCACCAAGCAAGACGAACAAAGTCTCTTGTGCTGCAATCGGTGCGAAGGGATTTTTGACATTGAACTTCACCAGCATCTACACCCATAAGACCATCTTTGAGATGGAGGTGTTGCGTGCTCTGGTGGAGAAGGGGATTCCCGTGGAAGTCGCCACGAATCGGAAATCCCTCGAACAGTGATACTATTGAGGTAATACCATGGCATATTGTGTGAAATGTGGAGTCAAATTGGAATTGGGGACCACCGAGTGCCCATTGTGCCATACAAAAGTGGTGGCACCACTCGAGGTAATCGGTAATCATCAGGAGCCATTGTTCCCTACAACCGAGAGTGAACTCACCAAATACGACTACCAGCGTTTGGATAAGAATAGGAAAGGGATCATAGAGCTCGTCATAGCCTTCATGGGGATAGCTGTGGTTACCCTGGTGATTACAGCATTCGCGTTGGGAACGTCATTCTCACCTTGGCTTCCGATTGCTTCGGTAATCCTTGGCGGGTCTTATATTCTCGTACTACTGTTTGTACAAGCTACCTATACCAAGATAACCACATGGTTTGTGGCCATTACCATCGTCTTGCTCACCATCATAGATCAGGATAACGGTAGGCTAGATTGGTCTCTCTACGCTAATCTATCGGTAGCCCTGTATTGGCTCATTGGTGTCATGCCATGGATGTTTGGGAAAAAGATTCGTAGTCGACTGTTTATCGTATCTGCAAGTGCAGTCGCACTGTTTCTTCTGGCTATCGATTTCTTGGATAATGGTGTATTGCAGTGGTCACTTACCATAGCATTGCCCACCTATGCCATCGTGTTGATCGCCTTCGCCTTTCTTTTTCTTCGTATACGATTCGGTAAGCCGTCGATGACCGATATCGTGCTCTCGGTGATCCTTGGAGCCTGTTGGGGTGTGGTCGCTGGGGATTTCTTTCATCTCCGTTCCATCGGAAGCCAGCGTTTACTATCTTGGTCATCGAGCGTATTCATTGTAGCTGTCTGTCTGCTCATCTTCCTTACATTGAATGTCACGGTACGTAGAGTCCGCAATTACTTCAACAACCGGGTAGTCTAGCGGCGCCAGAAGGTGCGGGTGAATATGGAGAATACTGTATAGATTTCCAATCTTCCAGCTAGCATCATCAGCGACAGGAACCACTTCACATAGGAAGGCATGGGGCCGAATCCTACACCAGCAGGTCCGACTGCCTCCAGACCGAGACCGATATTTCCTACCGAGATGAGCCCCGCTGCGAATGAACTGAGAAGATCGTATCCAGCCGATGCAACCACGATTGTCGAGGCCAAGACAAGACCCAAGTATATAGCGATGAAACCAGCTATGGCATTTACCGTTTTCCATGGAATCCGTTCCGACTCATTCTGGATGGTGAACAAGCCTCTTGGATGGAGCAGGCTCCTAATATTCTGTCGTCCCAATTTGAACATGGTGATCAATCGGGTGACTTTCATACCACCACCAGTAGAACCTGCACAGCCACCGATGAACATGAGCAGAAGGATAATCGCCTGAGGTAATACTGGCCATAGACCATAATCGGCGGTAGCAAAGCCGGTTGTAGTCATGATTGAGGCGGTGTGGAATGCTCCATAGCGTAATGCAGTTCCCACACCCTGGTAGGTACCATGGGTGACGAGGCTTATCGTTGTTACGACGGTAGCTAGGAAATAGATGGCTAAGTATACTTTCAGTTCGGTATCTCGCCACACCATCGTGAATTTCTTACGGAGAAGAGCGAAGTAGAGAGAAAAGTTAACTCCTGCCATGACCATGAAAATGGTAACTACGACATCGACATAAGCACTTGCGTAGTAACCAATGGAGGCATTCTTGGTGACAAAACCTCCTGTCGCAACCGAACCGAAGGTCACAGTCAGCGAATCATAGAGACTTAATCCACCGAACAGCAGCAGGACTGTCTCTAATACGGTAATGCCAACATAGATGAGCCAGAGGATAAGAGCTGTATTCTTAATCTTGGGAGTAAGCTTGCTTTTTGTGGGGCCGACCGCTTCCGCTCCGAAGAGTTGGAAGCCCTCTACACCTACCAGGGGTAAAAGAGCTACGAAAAGGACTACGATTCCCATCCCTCCCAGCCAGTGGGTCAACGACCGCCAGAAGAGAATTGATCTTGGTGAAGCCTCAATATTGGCAAGGGTGGTCAGACCAGTGGTGGTGAAGCCACTCATGACCTCCATATATGCACTCGTATAATTGGTCGTTGTCCCGGTGAGGTGGAGAGGAATTGCGCCAAGGGCGCTTGCAACTACCCACGTGAGGGTCACAAAGAGATAGACATCCCGTACGTTGAGGCCTCGTGATTTTCTCCAGTTCCGCCCTAGAGTTAGAATAATGGTGACATAGATGATGATTATAGCAAGGGAGACGACGAAAGCCCTGAAGGCCTCCCATTCACCATAGACAATAGCGAGGATCGTGGGAATAAGCATGAAGAGACCAATGATGCTCTGCATAGTTCCGCTAAGGCGTAGGATCTGTTTCCAGTTCATAATACTCCCCTAGGAGAAGATGTTCTGCACGAATCCGAGATTTTCTCGTCCGGCGCAGACAATGAGTGTATCGCCGATTTCTATGCGATAAGCTCCAGTGGGGATGATATTTTCCCCTTTCTCGGTCGTAATGCCAGCGATAATACCCCTGTTACGCATATTGATCTCCTTGAGCTTCTTTCCCGCTACGGCCATATCGCTGCTGATCTGGAATTCGAAGATTTCGAATTGTCCATTGAACAGCGAATGAACGCTGGAGACATGGGCTCCACGCAAATATTTCAACAAGGAGTCGACAGTTGCCTCACTTACACTGATAACTGAGTCGATATCGAGATGGCGGGCAAGACGAATATAATTGTTGTTGTTCTTGATCAGGGCAATGGCATTGTTCACACCGACCCGTTTTGCGTAACTGGCTGTTATGATATTCAATTCATCGTTGTCGGTAAGACTGATCAGCAGATCAAAATTGTAAAACCGCTCATCGTCGAATATCGTCTCATCGGTAATATCGCTCTTGACTACCAAAAGGGTGGGAAAAAGGGTAGCAAAATGGTTTGCCACCTGTTCATCCTGCTCTACCAGTACGATAGAACGCAATTGTACGGGGTCGAATGAGCGAAGGAGGAAACGTGCAATCTTACTTCCACCTACGATTACGATCTTCTTTGGTTTTACCCGATGCTGTCCAAGGAGATTAAACAATGCTTCACGATCACTCTCGAATGCCACGATAGAGAGGGTGTCTCCTGGAAATACCACTGTATTGCCTGAGGGGACAATACCTTCGTCATCACGATTGATAGCGGTTATGACGAATTCGGTACCAACGGTCGAGCGGCAATTCGCTACATTCTGGTTGGCGAAACGTGATTTTTCGGTGACATAGATATTGTAGAGGACTAGGTTCGATCTTTTAAAGGTGATTACATCGCTGAAAATTCCCCGTTCTATAATCGAGTGGATGCTCTTAGCTGTCTCAGCCTCCGGATTCACGATGTAGTTTATTCCCAAGACGGTGGCAGGAAGACCGTCTTTGCCAGTGTAGGTAAGATTCCGTATGGCAGCAATGGTCTTCACTTCACTTTTAATGTTCTCAACGATACCGCAGGCTACAAGGTTTACCTCATCGCTGTCGGTTACTGCAATGAACGTATCACAATCCAGTATTGAGGCATTTCTCAGGGTTGCGGGGTCGGTACCCGAACCCACTACGACCATGCAGTCGAGCTTTCCCTCAACTTCACTAGCCCGTTTGGGATCCGATTCGATGATCACGACATCACGCTTTTCCTGAATGAGGTGACGGGCTAAGAGTGTTCCCCTTTTGCCTGCACCGAGTATCACGACTTTCATGGCTGCTATCATAGCCGTCTATATGGGTAATGGCAAGTTGGTAAAGCACTATTACCACTAATAGCGGAATCGTCAGTCAGATCAGGTCTGCCCAAACACCGTTTGCTACCTGTATGAGATCGTTGGGATCCAAGAAAAGTTGCATTCCCCTCTTTCCTGCACTGATAGCGATCTTTGGCAGAAGTTGTACGGTCTCCTCGATATACAGTGGGTAGGTGTGGATCATTCCCAAAGGAGAAACTCCTCCACGAATATAACCGGTAAGGGATCTCAATTTGTTGACATCGACTAATTCCAAGGATTTAGCTTGTACCACAGATCGTGCCTTTTTAAGGGAAATTTCGTAGGGGGCAGGAACACAGAAGACAAAAATTGCATTGCTTTCTGTAGATGTGACTAGTGTCTTGCATACCTGCAGAGGATCGAGACCGACCTGGTGTGCCACGCTCATGGCATCGATATGCTGTCCATCCGCGTCATAGGTGATTACTTCAAAGGGGATATCGGCATCTGAAAGAATTCTCATGGCATTAGTTTTCACACAGGTAGTATAGCCATCCTCGCCTATGAAAGAATAGTGGAAATCCCCCAAGAAATAGCGTAGGATTGTCGTTATGAAACAGGAGGATGAGATGAAACGCTATACCGTACCGTTTATAATACTTTTGGTTGTATTGGTTTTCCTAGCTGGGGGATGTGCAACGACGAATCCTGACGGTTCTCCTACATGGACGACCAATCCCCCATCGAACTGGAGGACCTTTTATGCCGTTGGGTACGGCAAATTATCCAATCCCCAGAATTCACGGATGCGCGCAGAGGCTTTGGCGATGGATTCTGTAGCTCGTTGGGCCAGTACGACAGTGCAAGGTGCCCTTACTAACTATTTTCAGGATTCTGGAACCAGCGGTAATCAGAGCTTAGAGATGATGGAGAATATCTCCAGACAAATAGTTGATATTTCTCTTCGCGGTGCTGTTATCGAAGAGATCTATACAGATGCCGAGGGTGGGGTATGGGCTCTTGTCTCATTCCCAGTCAAGAATCTTAAGGATGCCTATAAGCAGCAGAGTCTTGCTTTGGAGCGGAAAGCCGAAATCCAGAAAGCCGAGTTGCTCATTGAATATCTCGAAAAGGAACTGGAGAAAGAGGGAATGGGGGAGTCCGAATAGGATTCAGCCAAGTACCCCGCACGAACGACTCAGGCAAAAAAGAACCGGGTAGCAGTCTCCTGCTCCCGGTTCGTTGTAATCGAATACCTATTTGTCATCGATGGCAAATGGCGTCGCAAGTGCAGCCGGTGCTGCATATGCTCCCTTGCGGTTCTGATTCAGTATCGTCATCACCGAAAGGGTGATGAAGGTAATCAGATACGGCGCGAATGCCAAGAATTGGGTTGGAATGATCATCTTTATGCCAGCTGCCTGAAGGCTGAACTGCAGTGAGGTGATTCCACCGAATACCAAAGTCCCAATGACAGCCTTCCCTGGATTCCATGTCGCGAAGATAACCAGAGCAATTACGATCCAGCCCTTACCTCCGGTCATGCCGTCATTCCAGCTTGGGGTGAACGATAGCGAGAGGCAAGCTCCTCCCAGTCCTGCGAACATTCCCCCTATTACCGTATAGATATAGCGGAGTCTGGTGACCGAGAGGCCCATGGCTGTTGCTGTACGGGGAGCCTCTCCTACAGCTCTGATCGCCAATCCATGCTTTGTCTTATACATATAGTACCAGCTGAATGGAATTAGGAGATAGAGGAAGTAGGTGAGTATGCTGACATCGAAGAAGGCTCCGAGTACCGGAATATCCTTTAGGAATGGTATAGCGATATTCTCAAAGCGCTCGGGCAAGTTCATGCCGATAAGGTTGTGGTTGTTCGATGCCGGTCCGAGCCTCTGTCCGAGGAAGTTGGCTAAACCGGTTCCAAACATGGTTATCGCCAGTCCACTTACTACCTGGTTTGCACGCATCGTCACACAAAGGAATGCGTGGATGAGAGACATGATTCCACCAATGAGCATAGAGACCACCAGTGCGAAATAGAGACTTCCGGTTGCAAGTGCGGTGGCGAATCCGGCAAGCGCCCCCATGAGCATCGTACCCTCCATACCCAGATTCAATACACCGGTCTTTTCCGTATAGATTTCACCAAGGGTCGCGTAGGTGAGGCTTGTTCCCATGGCAATGGTCGCGGCAAGCAGTTTGGTAATGAATTCCATTAGACAGCCTCCTTCTTTTTGACTACCAGTCTATGCTCTACGAATATGCTTCCAGCCAGTAGTGGGATCAAGACGAGTCCTTGAAGGACCTCTCCCATCGATTCTGGTAGCTTCATGGCTATCTGTAAGGCATCGGCCCCGGTAGTGAGAGAGGCCATTACGATCGCAACCAGTATGGATGCGAATGGGTTGAGCCCTGCCATCCAAGCTATGATGATTCCAGTGAAACCATACCCTCCATCGACACCCTTGGTAAGGCGATGGGCTATGGCTGCGGTGTTGACCGAACCGGCAAGACCACAGATTGCACCCGAGAGAAGCATGGCTAACACGATATTCTTCTTGATTGAGACGCCCTGATAGCGCGCTGCGCGGGGGTTCTTTCCGATCATATTGAGTTCGAATCCCCAGCGGGTCTTATAGAGGAGGAACCAGAGGATGACCACCAATGCGAGAGCGATATATATACCGCTATGGATTTTGCCCCAGACTTGGGGAAGCCAAGCCTCACGGGGGAACTCAGGGGTACCCATATTTCCCAATGGTGCTTTCCAAGCATTGATATAGAGATATTCGGCCAGTCCGATGGCAACATAGTTGAGCATCAAGGTGGTGAGTGTCTCATCCACAGACCACTGTGCTTTCAAGAATCCGGGAATCCCTGCCCAAAGGGCGCCCAATATCATACCGACAAGTAAGCCGATAGGAAGGAGCATGGGAATAGGAAGGAATTTCCAGAACTGCATCACCCATGTGATTCCGATAGCACCCCACACATACTGTCCTTCTGCTCCAATGTTCCAGAATTTCAGTCTGAATGCGATTCCAACTCCCAAGCCACACATCAATAGTGGTAATGATTCCACGATTGTATATTGAAAGCGTCTTGCATTACCGAATGCTCCATCGATCATGGCTGAGTAGGCTTGTATGGGGTTTGACCGCGATGCGGCGAGCACAATAGCCCCTAGCAACAATGAGATGAGGAACGAGGCCAAAGGTATCAGGATGGCCATCTTATTTGATCTGCCGTCTCGTTTTTCAACTAGTAGTCTCATGCATCCCTCCTGGTATCAGACGCTCCGGCCATCATCATGCCCAACTCTTCTGTATTGGTCTCTTTGACATTCTTGATTCCCATGATCCGGCCTTCGAACATGACAGCAATCTTGTCTGCTACCATCTGTAGTTCATCCAGCTCTTCGGAGACCAATAGAACGGCATTTCCTTTGTCTCTTTGGAGGATGAGGTTCTGCCTAACCGCTTCTGTTGCTCCGACATCGAGTCCACGAGAGGGGTATACAGCTATGAGGACGCCTCCACAGGAGTCTATCTCCCGTGCTAGGATAGTCTTTTGGATATTTCCACCAGAGAGGAATTTTACACAGGTATCCTGGGTAGGAGTCTTTATAACGAATGCTTCGATAAGCTTATCGGCAAATGCCCTAAGGAAGGATCGTTTTATGACCACACCCTTGGAGATTTCATTCGTACGGTATTTCTTCATGGCGAGGTTGTCACCCACACTCATGTCTCCTACAACACCGTTTGCTCCACGGTCGGCGGGAATATGGCTCACTCCAGCACGGATTACCTGTAATGGTGTAGCGTTGGTCATTTCTTTGCCATCAATAAAGATCTTTCCCTCTGTTACGGGTAGCAAACCGGTGATCACTTCTGTTAGTTGGGTCTGGCCGTTACCGGCGACACCAGCGATTCCGACGATCTCCCCACGATGGATCTCGAGTGAGACATCGTCCAAAAACGGCCTCGATCCCAAAGGATTCTTAACCGTTACTCTCTCTACCTTCAGCTTGACCCCACCGGGATTGAAGGGGCAGCGGTCCAAGCTAAACAGGACATCTCTGCCGACCATCATGTTAGCAAGGTCTTTCGGAGTGACGGTGCTCGTATCACAGGTATTGACGGTCTTCCCACGGCGAAGAACCTGAACCTTATGGCTGAATTCGATGACCTCATCCATCTTATGGGTAATAAAGATCGCCGATTTTCCCTCTCCAAGCATCTTCATGAGAATCTTGTTCAAATCCCGCGACTCACCGGGGGTAAGGACGGCAGTTGGTTCGTCGAGTATCAGTATATCGGCTCCTCGGTAGACGAGTTTGAGGATTTCGACACGCTGTTGCTCTCCAACGCTGAGGTCATGGATGACCGCATCGGGGTCCACTTGCAATCCATACCGTTGGGAAAGTTCGGTTATCCGAGATCGTATTTCATCAATATTGGGTACGAACGGAAGCTCTCTCAATCCTAGAACGATATTCTCCGCAACGGTCATATTTCCCACAAGCATGAATTCCTGATGGATCATGCCTATGCCGAGGGCCATGGAATCTTGGGGACTGTGGATCTCTGCGAGTTCTCCACGGATATAGATGGAGCCGCTGTCGGGACGATATAATCCGACCAGCATATTCATCAATGTGCTCTTGCCCGCTCCATTTTCACCGAGAAGCGCGAGCACCTGTCCGGGGTAGAGCTCCAGCGAGACATCGTCATTCGCAAGCACTCCAGGGAAATGCTTGGTAATATGCTCCATACGTACGACAGGAGTCTGTTGTGTCTGTTGGTTCATTGTTTGCCCATCCAGGTCGGCACCCTACGGCAATATCCGCTTTGGTGCCATGTTTGTTCGACTCTCAAAAAAGGGCAGACCGGAGTCTGCCCTTCATGAGCTTTTTCAAGCTTGTTACTTTACCGAACCGATTACGCCTTCGACGAACCAGTCCATGGTAAGCATGTCGGAATCGGCCATCTTCTCGCCAGCGTTCTGGCGGACGGTGCCCTTATTGTCCTTCAAGCTACCCCAGAATACATCCCAAGAACCGTCTTCGATCTTGTCATGTACTTTCATGACTTCAGCGACGAAATCTTCGGGAACGAGGGGACTGATCGGTGAGAGGTGGACCATACCGTCATCCAAGCCGCCCCAGTAGGATTGTGTTTCCCATGTGCCGTTGATTGCACTTTCGATAGCGGGAATCATGTAGTTTTCCCAGTTCCACATGGGGGATACGAGCACATGGTCGTCTCCAACGATCTTACGGAAATCGGCATTATAACCGACTGCATATTTGCCACGTTCGATTGCGGCTTTGGCAGGTTCGGTGGTATCTTGGTGCTGAGCGATGACATCTACACCCTGGTCAAGAAGAGCGATAGCTCCCTGACGTTCGAGTGAAGGATCATACCAAGTATTCGTCCACACGACTGTGACTGTAGCGTTGGGGTTGACGGCACGTGCACCGAGTGCGAATGCGTTAATACCACGGACGACCTCGGGAGTATTGAATGCGCCCACATAGCCGAGCTTGCCGGAGGGGCTCATCTTGGCTGCGATCATACCGGAGAGATAACGCATCTGATACATTCTACCGAAGTAGTTGGACATGTTGTCATTGGATAAGTAGCCGGAGCAGTGCTCGAAATAGACATCGGGATTCTCTTGGGCGACCTGCAACATGTAGTCTTGGTAGTTGTAGGAGTTCGCGAAGATGATTTTACATCCTGCATCTATCAATTGTTCCATTGCGCGCATCGATGAATCGTTTTCGGGGACATTTTCCATCCTAATGACTTCGATCTTGTCTCCGAAATATTCCTCAGCGGCGATAGTGCCTTGGTCGTGCATGTACGAGTAGCCCATGTCTCCAGGGCTGCTGATATAGATCACACCGACTTTGAATGGTTCGTCGGCACCAGTGGCAGCTTCTTTGCCTCCCTGTGCGAAGACGAGCGTTGTGGACAAGAGCAATAGTACCAGCAACACGATAAGTTTCTTCATAGAAATCTCCTTCCTTTTGATATCTGTGGGACCGACTGTCCCACGGGAAAAGTGTATGCCATGGACGGGGTGCTGTCAAACAAAAATTGCAACAATTTGCAACTGGTAATGTGAAAATCATCACATAAGGCCTGTTTTTTCGGGTTTCGATAAGAGTTTTATAGCTGGAAGGGATTTGTCCGGTTATCGGAATGCAACCCGGATCAAGATATCCATTATCGAAAATACTACTGTGTGGGTGCGGATGAATGGTATGCTCGCAAGCTTTCGTTGCCTACACTCGTTCGGAAAATAGAGTATTTGATGTTCCCTTTTCACTTACTTCGTTTGACAATTCCTTCGATTTTTCCTATCGGTCTCTTCGCTCGTCAATTTATGATTAGCTTTACTCATCCTGCGATGCGTGGTACTATTCGAATCGTTGAAAAATGCCATGGATTGGAAGGTGCTATGAGGACTCGAAATAGGATATTGCTCACCGTATATGCTTTGTGTGTTGCCTTGTGGATGCTCCCTGCCGCCGATAATGCGGTGATCGTTCGTTCCCCCTACTATGGTAGTGGCACTTCCATGGTAGATTCGGCTTCGATTCCCACTTCATATGCCGCCCAGTTGAATATTACGGCTGTAGAGGAAGTCACTGGTGCCGAATTGCAAACCAAACGTGTACTTTCCGCCATAGCCAATACCGGCTATCCAGTGACACCTGGAGATACCATCAACCTCTTTTATACAGAGGGTAACAATACTATCAATCTGACCCTACAGGTAGACGGTTCTTACCGCATTACAATACCCGCCATAGGTGCAGTTGATGGAAGAGGAAAGACATTCGTCGCCTTTGCGAAGGAGGTGGAACAGCTGGTGCTGACCTACCTTCCGTTCAGCATGCCCCGAGTCACACTGGTTGGTACCGGAGCCTTCTCCGTAACCGTCCGTGGTGAGGTTTTTTCAACCCAAGAGGTGCCCGCATGGGGCCTTAGTAGACTTTCAAGCGTGGTATCATCCGCTACACGTTACGCTTCAACAAGAGAGGTTCGGGTAACAGGTGCCGATGGCACAGCTAAAACGTATGACCTCTATGCTGCATTGAGGGAGGGGGACCTCACGCAAAACCCCCTTGTCCGTGCAGGAGATATTGTCACCTTGGTAGAGGCTCCCCGTCTGGTCACTTTGGTTGGAGAGGTCTCCCGTCCCGGTGTCTACCAACCGCTTACGGATGAAGGCTTGACAGAGATACTACAGCGTTACGGAAATGGAGTTCTGCCTAGTGGCGATGGTAGTGCCGTGCTTGTACGTCGCTACGGTAGTGGCGATTCGGCGAATGTAGATGTTCTCAGGGTCGATAGCGACGATTTCGATTCCTTTACACTCGAACATATGGATACGGTTTTCGTTAGTCCTCTCGCTCCGCTTTCCCGTGCAGTTACGATAGAAGGGGCTGTCAATATGGGCGATGTTCAAGTCCAATCGAGTGCACTCAGCTCCTCTGGTCGGGTCTATTACCAATTTTTCCCTGGAGAGACGATCCTAGAGATGATGCAGAGTATTACCAGTCGTTTCAGTGCTGTGAGCGATCTTTCGGAGACCTACCTGCTGCGCAGCGACCGCCTGATTCCGGTCGATGTACAGAACATACTCATGGGAGGCCCCTCCAATGTGGCGAATCTCGAACTGAAAGAGGGCGATCGTTTTGTGGTTCCCTTCAACCAACTCTTCGTAAATGTGGCCGGTGGTGTATTGAGACCGGGTACATTCCCCTATATTCCCGACAAGAGTGCCTCCTACTATATTAATCTGGCGGGCGGATTCGATCCTGCCAAGAACCGTAACGGAGCGTATACCCTCATGGACAAGGCAGGCAATGAATTGGCCAAAGATGCGGTAGTTCCTCCAGAGGCTGTGGTTACCGCAAAACTGAATACCTTCCAGGCGGTAAATGGAGCAAACCTTGCCACAACAGTGACCATTGTAGGTCTGGTGGCAACGATCCTCACCATAGTCGCGAATGTGGTGACCTTCCCCAACTGACAGAAAGACGATAGGAGAGAGCCTTGTGGAGAACATGAATATCGCACAACAGATTTCCGAAGAAGAGATGCAGGAGGGGATGAGCATAAAAGAGTTGCTCCATATCCTCAAAGTGCGCTTGCTATGGATCATTATCGCATTCGTTCTCGTGGTATCCGCGGCTATCGGATACTTGCAATATGTAACTCCGATGTACGAATCGGAAGTGACCATGCTTGTTGAATCTCTCCAGAACAGTTCCAGCTTTGAAAGTCTCATGCTCGGACAGACTACCAGCAAGATTTCCACCGAGGTGGAATTGGCACTCAGCCGCACGAATATTGAAACGGCTCTCACTAAATTAGACCTCGCACAATACACCGATGTGGAAGGTCGCAGTTATGTAGACAGGAATGTCCGTGGCGATGTTTCCAAGCGGACCACTGTCACGACAGTCAAGGATACCAATATCGTTCGGATTACCGTAACGGACCAGAATCCACAATTCGCTCGCGATTTCGCCAACGCGCTGGTTGAGAGTTACAATGAGTTGTTGGGAACTATTTCCCGAACAAGCAAAACTATCCAGAAAGAGTTTATCCAATCGCAATTACCGATCAATGAAAGACAACTTCAGGAAGCTGCCGATGCACTTGGAGCCTTCCGCGAAGAGAGTAACTATATCCAACTATCGGATAAGAGCAAACTCCTCTCGGAAAAGATAGCTTACTTCCAATTGCGCAGGGAACCTTTGGCTCTCCAGTTACGGGAGGCCGAGCTTGAAATAGAGAATTACCAGGAGACCTTGGCCTCCTATGCCATTCAGACACCCTCTTTCGAAGAGCTCATGCGGGATGTCGATATTGAATCGCTGTTGGTCGCTTATAAAGAAAATAGCCGCGAGTTGATCATGTATGAGGCGATTCAGGAGGGAATTCCCCAAAATTCCGACCGCTTGTTCGTCCTTCGCAGTGCGATAAGCCAGAACACCAAGAAATTGCTTGATCGTATTACCCTTTTGGTAGCTCCTCGTGGTTTGAGTAGCGATGGTTATGTAATGATCGCTGCCCAAGAGATGGCAAAGGCGTATCATCAGAAGATCGTTACATCGGCACAGGTGGAAATCCTTTCCCAAATAGAGGACACCTATACCGAAGAATTGTCCCAGTTGCCAACCTTGGAACGTCAGTTGCTGGACCTCCAACGTGATGTAGAGGTCTATGAGACTCTGCGGATCCGTCTTATGGAACTCCTGGAAGAGGTCAAGATAGCCGAGGCTTCCGTCGCAGGGAATGTAACATCGATCGATCCCGCCGAGATGCGGGTGAATTCAGAAGGTGAACCGGTTCCCGTCAGTCCAAATAAGATGCTCATACTAGCCGTATCCGTACTGCTCGGTGGTGCATTAGGCGTCCTGCTGGCGCTTATGATAGAGATGCTCGATGTCACTATCAAGGATGAGGCCATACTACGCAAACTCTCGGGTCCCAACCGTCCCATGCTTGGTTGGATACCACTGATGAACTTTGATAAGAGTCTAGAGATACCCTCCCTAGTGGTCTACAATGATCCGCTTTCGTTCGAATCGGAACGATATAAATTAATCGCGAACAATATTTCATTCGTTACACTCAATGGGCATCAGCGACTATTCAGTATTACCAGTCCCGGTATGGGAGAAGGAAAAAGTAGCGTTGCAGCTAATATTGCCACCAGCATGGCGATGAATGGATTGAGAGTGTTGCTGATTGATGGGGATTTGCGATTACCTCAGTTGGAAACTTTCTTCAACCTGAAAAAATCGGCTAAGGGGCTCGTCGATGTCGTTACAACAGAGATTTCCGTTGAAGAGGTTATTGTGCAACCATTGGCAAATGTTTCCACATTGCATCTTCTCCCACCGGGATTCTCTCCTCCATTACCCTCTGCTATCTTCAATTCGGTTGAATATGTTCAGATGATCGGGCATTTGATGACCGTATACGACTATATCTTGATCGATACACCACCGTTGGTGTTCGCTTCAGAACTGATGTCCATCGCCAAACACGTTGATGGAATCGCTATCAATATCCGCGCCGGAGTCACCACCAAGGGTGGGCTGAGAGAATTATTGGACAACTTGGAACTTGCCGATGTAAATGTTCTTGGCATTATTTTCAATGGTGTTATCGAATCCAAGATGGGAGGCCACTACTCCAATGGACGCTACTACTCGTATCAGGGTTCAGGGTATGCCAAGCGTTACTATAGTGCCCGCTACAATACCACCGAGGGTGAAGCCAAAAAGGCAGCCCAGAGTACCAAGGTGCGTAATGGATATCGTGCCAATTTCCTCAAGGATCTCAAGCGACGGGAAAAGAGTCGCAATACCGGTACGCGGAATGCCATTCTTCCATTCATGGAAAAACGGGAGCCATTTGAGAACGAAGATACCAAGAAGAGTACATTGAATCCTCTCGCCTCAAAAGCTTTCCGAGAGAAAGAAAAGAAGCAGGATAATCCGATGGATATCCTTGCCGCGATAGAGCATGATCCTAGGGCGAAAGGCAAATCCGAGGAGTAGACAATCGGGCGATCATCTGCTATCGTTTTGCACAGTAAATTGAGGAGGAGCTTATGCGGTTGCCAACGAACATGCGTTTTTCGACAGACCTTGGCCCCCGTGTCTCCGACTATCATACGTTTTCCAAACTACCGGTATTGCACCGGTATTTTTTTTGTACCAATGAGGAGGTTGTATGGGAACAGATGTGTTTACCGGAAGATCGCTGGCGGTCATAGATGACCTGACGATATCGGAACGCCGATATCTATTTGAAAAGACAAGGATCCTCAAGGAGGCCTTGTTGCAAGATAATCAGGATAAGCTATCCGGATTCAGGATCGATGACCCCGATTTCGGTATCTATGAGGTTTTTCTGGAGGACAGCACCCGAACGAGGGAATCTTTCAGGAATGCCGCCAAATTCCACCGCTCCAAGGTAAGCGATCTGGCTACCGACAGCTCCTCGTTTAACAAGGGAGAAAGCTATGCCGATACTTTCAACACCCTAGCAGGTTACCACAATAGCGTATTCATTATCCGCAGCAAGCTGGAAGGGGTGTGTCGATGGTTGGAAGAGGAGGCCGCCCTCTATGCTCAACGCAACGGATTGACTCGAAGACCCTCATTCATTAACGCAGGTGACGGAAAGCATGAACACCCAACCCAGGAGTTGCTCGATGAATTCACATTCCTTGAGGATAATGGATGGGATACCTCTTCAATCCACCTTGCACTCGTCGGAGACCTCTATCACGGAAGGACTGTCCACTCAAAGGCCGATGGAATGCGGATCTTCGACTCGGTAAAGATTGATTTGATCGCACCGGTTGAACTCGCGATGCCAGAATCCTACCGCCTAAGGATGGAGGAGAATGGTTATGAAGTCAGGATCTTCGATTCCATTGATGCATATCTTCAGCAGAAGGATATTGCCGACAAATGGTACTTCACCCGGCCTCAGTTAGAGAGAATGGGAGAACAGATACTCAAACGGCAGGATGAACTACGGGCTAAAGTCACCTTCCGTCGTGAATTCACCGATTCCCTGCCTAAAGGAACCAAGTTCTACCACCCCTTACCACGTCATCGGGTGCATCCCACGATCCCTACATTCCTTGATGATACTCCGCTGAATGGGTGGGAACGCCAATCTATCAATGGTATGTATGTGAGGATTATTCTACTTGCTTTGGTCGCCGGTAAGATTGGGGACGATTTCACCGGAGAGGCGAAAAGACGCGATAGAGTGGATGAAGAGTATATTGTCCAAGTGGAGAGTTCTAAGATCCACGCAAGTGAAAAGGGGGAAGCCTACTCGGAGGGTGTCCGACCGATCCTCAATGGCCTGGTGATAGATCATATCTGCAAGGGAGACGATCCTGCAACCATTCGCCGCCATATGGCCTTGATCAGCAAAGTCATGGGATTGGATGATGGAAAAGGGGGAGAATGGATATCCACCAGCAAGAAGGACTCCGGTATGTATAAGGGAATTATCTTCCGTCCCGGAAGTCATCAACTGGACCGTAAGGACCTTAAGCGACTGGCTGCTGTAGCTGCAGGTTGTACACTGAACATTATTCACGATGGTCAGGTAGTGGAAAAATACCGTACCCACTTACCACCCCGTATCTACAATTTCGACGATCTGGCTTGTAATAATAAGGCCTGTATCAGCCACCCCTCCCATAATGAGGGCGTTCCCGCACGATTCGTGCGGACCCGTGACAACCGCTACAGTTGTTCTTACTGTGGAACGGTACATACCTTCAAGGAGATTTGGAAATGAGCGATATCGCAAAACTCGTGAAACCGGTAGTAGAAGAGTTTGGACCAAAGATTGCCCAAAAGGCATTGGAAATGGAGGCTATCCGCCTCTCCCCAGGTGCCCCCTTTCAGTGGGCAAGTGGCTACCGAATGCCTATCTATAATGATAACAGACGACTATTGGCCGATTCCGAAGCACGGAAGCTGATCAGTGAGGCCTTTTCTGCTATCATGGGTAAACTACCAGTCGTATTCGACAATATTGCGGGAACCGCCACAGCTGGTATTCCCCATGCCACAACACTTGCCGACCGCCTGGGAATGCCACTCTCCTATGTCCGTTCTTCGGGCAAGGATCACGGCTTGAAGAACCTGATCGAAGGCTTGGGGGCCGATGGCTCCTACCACGGGCAGAAAGTACTGCTGATCGAGGATTTGATCTCAACCGGAGGTTCTTCCATAAAAGCAGTACAGGCTGTACGAGAGGCCAATGGTGATATCTCCTACTGTCTGGCGATCTTTACCTACGGATTGCAAGCCTCTGTGGATGCTTTTTCATCACTCGATCCGCTATGTAATGCCATAACACTACTCGATTACGATACGATGGTTGCAACTGCCCGCTCAACCGGGTATGTTGACGACAACGGTGCCGAATTGCTCCGCCAATGGCGAATGGACCCCTTCGGCTGGGGTGAAGCACATGGATTTCCACCTGTCAATAAGGAGTAGGGAATGAAAGGATATAAAGCTCTTTTGCAAAGCAGCGCGCAGAAGGTAGGCAATTGTGCCTGCATGGGACTTGACCCGCAATGGGATGTACTACCGTACCGCAGTGGTCATATACGGGAGGATCTGGGGCGATTCTTTAGCGAATTGTTCCAAGAGATGGTCTCTAGAAGCCTTTCCCCCGCAGCTTTCAAGCCCAATATCGGATACTACCATGCCCTAGATAACCCCCGTGAAGGCGATTTTTCGGGCTCTCTCGCCTTGGCCGATCTGCTTGATGCAATAGAAAGACAGTTTCCCGAAATCCCGGTAATCCTTGACTCCAAGCGAGGCGATATTGCCCGTTCGAGCGCAAACTATGCTCACGAAGCCTTCGATATCTGGCGATGCCATGCCGTTACAGCCAGCCCCTATATGGGGACCGATTCGGTAGCCCCTTTCGACGAACACCATGAAGGTAGCCGTGGAATCTACCTTCTTAACCGGACGAGCAACCCCGGTGCGAAGGATCTGCAGGGGCTTGTGGTGGTCGATGAGGTGGATGAGAAAGAGTTGTACCCACTCTATCTTGCAGTTGCCCATAGGATAGGCCGGTGGGCTGAGAAGATCGAGGGAATCGGTGCGGTGGTAGGTGCCACTAATCTCGATGAGTTGCAAGAGATCGCCCGGTACCACGGCAAGCGCTCCATCCCGCTGTTGATTCCCGGTGTGGGAAGTCAGGGAGCAAGTGCGAAAATGACGATCAAGGCTCTCAAAGAGGTCGATTATCCTATCGAACTGGCAAGAATAAACAGCAGTAGCGCACTCACACATCCCTGGAAGAAGGCTCCAGCACCCACCAATTGGCTCGATCGGTGTATTCAGAATATCGAAAGTTTGTGTGAGGAGACAGCACTGTGAGTTGGAGACAGGATCCACAGCGGGTCAAGAAGCTACTTAGCGGACAGTATCGACGGATAATCGAGGGAAAGGAGAGGGTGGCTCTGGCGACAGTCTCCGGCGTGCTCTCCACAAAGACGCCATTGATACGGTATGTCGACCGACAGTTACCAGCTTTCACTATCGTGACCACAAAGAGTTTTCAAGTGACCCCCAACCCGGGAAACCGCGAGCCGATCATCTGTGAGCCTGAGGCTGGATCGTTCGGTAATTCAGTAGGACTGAAGAATCCCGGTATGGATATCGCCCTCACTGAACTTACCGAATTACGTGCTTCTTTGGATATGCGTACTCTGCTCAATGTCTCGATCTCAGCCTCTACAATAGAGGATTTCATTACCTTGGTACGGACATTCGAGCCGGTTGCCGATATCCTTGAACTCAATTTCAGTTGTCCCCATGCTAGTGCCGGCTATGGAGCATCGATCGGTTGCTCACCTGAGATCTCCGCTCTTTATATGGAGGGAATCAGGAAGGCTTTCCCACGATGCAAAGCACTGATCTTCCCTAAACTCACCCCCAATGTTCCCGATATCGCTGTGATCGCCCGAGAGGTGATGGCAGCCGGTGCCGATGGGATTGTTGCAATCAATACGGTCGGTCCTATAGTCCACATTGAGCCAAACAGTGGAAAACCCATCCTCCAAAACAAATTGGGAGGCAAGGGCGGTAAGAGCGGATTGTGGGTCAAAGAGGAGGCTCTTGCTTGTGTCCGCAGCATCCGTGATGCAGTCGGCCCTGAAGTTCCGATCATCGGAATGGGCGGTGTCAGTACTGGATCCGATGTAGCGGCCATGGTTGCCGCCGGTGCCGATGTCGTGGGAGTAGGGTCGGCTTTCGGGAAAGTTCACCAACGCGATTGGAAAGATTTTTCCGATGC
Source organism: Pleomorphochaeta sp. DL1XJH-081 (assembly GCF_049310885.1). Taxonomy (NCBI): domain Bacteria; kingdom Pseudomonadati; phylum Spirochaetota; class Spirochaetia; order Spirochaetales; family Sphaerochaetaceae; genus Pleomorphochaeta; species Pleomorphochaeta sp. DL1XJH-081. The sequence goes on along the minus strand of NZ_JBMDYO010000002.1, from coordinate 392,889 downwards.
ACTGGTCTCCGATGCGATGGCCGTCATAGCGGGAAAAACCGATCCCAAGTCTGCCGCCCGATACTATCGGACTGAGCGAACGATGGAGTATCGACGCCACACTATCGTAAAACGGCAAGTCCATGGTCAGGATACCGTAGTGATCACTTTGGATGGAACCTGGAATTACGATGCAGGCCAATTTGTATTCCTCTGGATTCCCCAGGTTGGGGAGAAGCCCTTTTCTATTGCCGAAGCCGATCCTCTTACCTTCGTGATAAAACGGAGAGGTGTCTTCACTGAGGCCTTATTTGCCCTTCAAGAAGGTCAAGATATCTATATTCGCGGGCTTTATGGTGCTCCCGTCGCAGTCGATGCCTCCAAGCGTGCGCTATTGGTGGCAGGGGGTACCGGAGTAGCCGTACTTCCCGCCTTAGCCAGACGATTGCATCAACAGGGAACCGTAATGGATATCTTTGTAGGCACCAGTGAAGGTGCACCAGCACAGCACGGTGAAGGTCTTTTGGAAAAGAGTCTGTCAGAGTTCGGCCCAGTTACGATCATATCCGATGACGGTAGACCCGGTCGGGTATTGGAGCAGGTTCGCTCCTATCTGGAGCACGGGGTGGAGGATCTGTCATGCTATGTGGTAGGTCCGACAGCATTCATGCGCATAGCTGCCTCCGATATGTTACTTGCGAAGATTCCTCCAGAAAAGATTCACCTTTCCCTTGAACTGAGCACCCTCTGTGGAATCGGCATGTGTGGTGAGTGTCTCTGTGGAGACAAGCTTACCTGCGCATGGGGAACGTTCGTTGACTATGCTTACTTGCAGCGGGAGGCTCCGCAGCTCTTATGATCGATGTACATGTTCATCTTCGCGATGGTGCGCTATCTGCCAAAGAGACAATTGAACACGGTTTGGAAGTTGCAGCTTCCTGTGGTATCACAGCCCTGTTCGATATGCCCAATACTGTTCCCACGCTAACAACAGCTGAGGCAATTGAAGAGCGCTTGGCCTATGGTGACAAGATTGCTCAGCGTCTTGGGAAGAAATTAGGCAAAAAGCTCTTCTATGGAGTCTATGGTGGAGTTACCGCCGATATGGACCAACTGGCGGCATTGGTGGACCTTTATGGAAAAATGCATCCATCGATGGTGGGTTTGAAGATGTTCGCAGGCCATTCGACCGGAAATATGGGGCTGGTTCAAGAGGAGCTCCAACTGGCGGTATATCGCAATCTCCACTCCTGTGGGTATCGTGGGGTATTGGCTGTCCATTGTGAGAAAGAGAGCCTCATGAGAGGATCTTTATGGGATCCGGCGAAACCGGAGACCCACGGACTAGCCCGCCCTGTGGAGGCCGAAGTTGCATCGGTTTCTGACCAGATAGCGGCTGTGCGCGAAAGTGGGTTCGAGGGAACCCTCCATATCTGCCATATTTCCACCGCAGGCGCTATAGCTTTGGTGAAAGCAGCTCGTGCAGAGGGTATGAGGATTACCTGCGGAGCAACTGCTCACCATGCCCTGCTTAATGATGAACAGGCGAAGACGCCTGGAAACCTCTGTAAGATGAATCCTCCATTACGTGGTGAAGAGGATCGCAAGGCAGTGTTCGAGGGGCTTTGCTCCGGTGATATCGATTGGATTGAAAGTGACCATGCTCCCCATACGATCTCTGACAAGCACGAGGGAGCTTCCGGTATTCCCGGATTCGCCGGAACGGCGTTGCTTCTGAGAAGCCTGTATGCCAGTGGGGTGGATGAAAAACAGATGTCCAGACTTTGTGGTGAACGGGCGAAAGAGGTCTATGGATTTGATTGGCCGATCACCATACCACCACTCGCACAGTTAGAGAGCGTATTGCCCTCACTTCGAGACGCTTATCCTTGGGACCCTTTTTCGAGCATTAATCTTTTCCACCCAATGTCATGAATCTGTCTACATCGGTACAGAAGGCGATTCCCGACCCTGGTTCGGCAAGGCACGGTACACTGCGAATAGCATCAAGAACTTTTCCAGTCAATCCTGAGCCTACCAAGATCAGCAATATCTCCTTCTCTGGTACCAATTGAACGCCGAAGAATTTGACATCCTCTTCTTTTCCGGTACCTCTGGCAGCCATGATGGTACCTCCGGTTGCCCCCGCTTTGCGTGCGGCATCCATTACCTCATCTGCAGTTCCTTTGTTTACGATACACGTGATCAGTGTGTGTGGGCTATCCATTATTTTTCTCCTCTGGTCATCGTCAGGATTTTCTCTGTTCTGGACTGATGGACTACTGTGGCGTAGCAGATGGGGTACATCGATGAGCATCGCAATGCCACAGGACAATCGTTTGTTTTTTCGGAACATGGAAAGGTTTTTCCATACCGGTTCCGTCTGTTCCTCGGTAAGGAGGGTGAGGACTATCTCCTTGTGTGAATCTCCTATACCCAGCATATGGAGGATAGCATGGTCGGCCACTCCCTTTCCCACAAGGATGGTACCGCCTCGTGCTCCCGCCAGTTTGGTCTGGTTAACCAGGGATTCGGCGACCCCATTCTGGACAATGCTGAGTAAGAGTTTCCCATGGAGATAGATTGTCTGCTGGGTCTCATTCATTGGTAGATCTCCTTTTATAGATTATACCCAAAAGCTGTATGGTGATAAGTGGTGTCATCGCGATCAAGGCCACGATACCGAATGCATCCGAAAATGGATCCCCTCCTGCCGCAGCGGATGCGCCTAAAGTGAATGCCAGAAGGAATGAGCTGGACATCGGACCGCTTGCCACACCACCAGAATCGAATGCGATTGCGGTGAAGAATGGGGGGGATAGGAACATCAACAGCATGGCGATCGCATAGCCTGGGATGAGAAATAGTGCCAACGGTAAGCCTGAGACGACTCTCAGCATAGCCAATCCTACGGCAATCGAAACACCGATGGAGAAAAATACGAGTACCATGGATCTGTTGATCGATCCACCACTGACATCACGTACTTGGTCCGTAAGGACCCAGACCGCCGGCTCCGCAAGGACTACCACCGCACCAAGAAAGAGTCCGATCGGAATTAGAACCCAAAGATGACTCGAAGCACCGATCGATGCCCCAAGCAGTCTCCCCACCGGCATGAAGGCTCCATTGACTCCCACCAAAAAGAGTACCAGTCCTACACCGGCATAGATGAGCCCTTGGATCATCCTGATCACGGTCCTTCTCTGTTGGTGCAAGAGGGTGATCTGGAAAATGACGAAAAGGAGTGCCAAAGGAGCCAAGGCTTGCACAACCTCAATTGCCGAAGATCCGAGGACTCCACTGAATCCGATTTCCACGGCAGTCTCAGTTTCACTAAAGCCCACGCTAGAGCTCTCAGTTTTTCCTCCCAACCCCATGATGAGGACTGCGGCAATTGGTCCTATGGAGGCAATCCCGACCAGACCGAAACTGTCCTGTTCGCTATTTTTCGATTTTCGTACACCTGCGACGCCGACACCCAACGCAAGGATGAATGGTACGGTCATTGGTCCAGTGGTCGCTCCTCCGGCATCGAAAGCGATTCCGAGGAAGAAAGAATCCACTAGAATAGCCAATACCATGACCATGAGATAAAAGGTGAGGATGAGATACCGATAACTTGTCGAGAAAATGATCCGGGCGAATGAAACGGCAACAAAGAGACCTACTCCCAATGAAATGGCTATGACCAGAGTGTTTTTGTTCACATGGGGCGCCAACAGCGTCACTTGACCGGCAAGGACCTGTACCTGTGGTTCAGCGATGGTGATCACTACTCCGATGATGAATCCTACGGTCAACATAAGGGGGAGATTTCGCTTTTTCACAAGGGCTGATCCGGTATTCTGTCCAACTGGCACTATACCGATCTCGGTTCCCAACAGAAAGAGGCTCAATCCCACGATGATTAGCAGACTGCCGATGGCGAACACACCTACAGCGTCCCATCCGATAGGCGCGATGGTAAGCTGGAGAACTATCACTATGAGCAGAAGGGGCACTACAGACAGGGCTGTCTCCCTGAATTTCCGTACCAGGTCCAACTCGTCTACCTCCTTGGGGTGTCCATTGAGCATACCCGGTAAATGGTTTACTAGCAAGCATAAGAAACAAACCTAGGTTCCTCTCTATGAGTGTAGGAGTGGACTACCTTTTTATCAGCCCCACGTGGAAATACGAAACACAACGAAACACACAAATGCCCTTTGGAATACCTAGTTTCGCTGCTCCACGTGGTGAGGTGGGGTTTTCACCAGGGTAATATTGTTGCCCGTTTTCCCAAGCTATGCTATATTCCATACAAAGAGGGCTGCGAATGTCAAAAACACCGCTTTTCATCAGGATAGCCCGTCCGACATACGGAAAATGGCTAAATTGGTACCATAATATAGAGACCGCCGGATATGACCTTCTGCCGAAAGAGGGTCCCTATCTCATCCTAGCCAACCACACTCACACCTACGATCCCTTCTTCATCTCCTCATCACTCAAGGTTCATGTACGCTGGGTCGCAGGAGCGTATCTGTTCAAGAACCAAGCTTTAAAACTCATGTTGGGCAAGTGGATCGGTGGTATAGCCAAACAACAGGGAAGAAGCGATCTGCAGACCATTCGCGACATATCCGGAGCCTTCAAGGCAGGGGAGATCGTCGGCCTGTTTCCGGAGGGAACGAGGACGTGGGATGGCGAGCCTCTCGGATTCGACCAGGCTACCGCCAAATTGGTGAGGATGTTCAATGTTCCGGTAGTGCTCATGCATATCGAGGGCGGATATGCTCAACGGCCTCGTTGGGCCCGTTATGGTCGCAAAGGTCCCATAACCTTGAGAGTGGTGAATGTGGTCCAACCGGATGAATTGAAACGTATGAGTGTTGTCCAGGCGCATAGTATGCTCTCCGAAGCATTGGCTTTCAGCCATACAGAATGGCAAAGAAAGCAACAGATACCCTACGAATCACCCCATCTCGCTGAGGGATTGGAGAAGATCCTCTATCTGTGTCCATCGTGCGAAGGAAAATCGACTATTGTTTCTTCAGGAAAAGGCTTTGGCTGCAGTACCTGTGATCTGAAAGGAGAGCTCGATCCCTATGATCGTCTCCACCAGGTTTCTGGTGATTTCCACGCAATCGATAGTATTCCTGCGTGGCATCGATGGGAGCGAGAACTACTTGTCCGATTGGCTGACGATGCTCCTTCGGGATCACCGTTGTTTCCCACAGATGACGGCGTATTGCTCCAGAAAGGAGTCGGTAAGAAATTGGTCACACTATCGAAATCCTTTACCGTGACACTCCAGAGCGATCGCATGGTCATTCGCTTGGCAAACGAAACTCTACTATTTGATTTTACCGATATCCAGTCTATGATCGTAAATGCCAAGAGCACCGTCGAACTTTATCACGATGACCAACTGTGGCGGATCAGGGTCTCCCAGGACCGCTCTATCTTGAAGTATGTGGAACTCTACGGTGCCTATAAAGAGGGTCGGGTCGGATTTTTGGCCAAGGAGGAATCCCTATGAATTGGAATTATGTCATCCATGTCGGCATCATCTCTCTATCGTTGTTGGTGGCTGCACTGTTGAGAGCCCGCATCTCGTTTTTTCAGAGATTCCTCATTCCCGCTCCGATCATTGCGGGAATCCTCCTTCTGGTGTTCTACAACTTTGTTGCCCCGCTGTGGGGATTGCAAAGCGATTATCTGGGTGAATTGGTCTACCATCTACTCAATTTGAGCTTCATAGCGATGATGCTTAGGGTCACCGGTAAACGGAAGGATGACCATAATGGCAAGAGGGTAGTAGCCCAGAATGTGACTGCAGTAATCGCTCAGTATGGCATACAGTGCTTCTTCGGACTTGTAGTTACGGCATTACTCATTGCTACAGTAAAGCCTGATCTCTTTCCCGCGTTCGGTTTCACTCTAGCACTCGGTTTCGAGTTAGGGCCTGGACAAGCCTTTTCCATAGGTTCGACTTGGGAGACGATGGGATTCACCGGTGGCTCTTCGGTCGGATTGACGATGGCTGCAATCGGGTTCCTGCTGGGATCTTTCGGCGGGGTGGTGCTGATTAACCAAGGACTCAAACGAGGCTGGATCGGCAAAGAGTATTTGGAGAAGATTAAGAAAAAGAGTATCCGCACCGGCTTCTTCAGCAGGGTTGAATCGGAGCGTCCGGTCGGCTCGTACCTTAGTACGGATGGCGAATCGCTCGATACCTTCAGCTACCATATTGCACTGGTGATGTTCACCTACCTGATCAGCTGGGGTTTTTTGACTCTACTATCGAAGCTGTTGGGACTTATTGGACCACTAGGCTCCGAACTCGCCGATAGTCTCTGGGGAATCAACTTCATATTCAGTGCATTCTGTGCCCTGGCTGTGAAGATGTTCATGAAACTGGTGAAGGTTGAGACTACGATAGACAATGCTACCTGTAACCGTATCAGTGGTCTGTCGGTCGATCTTACCGTGGCTGCCTCCTTGGGAGCAATCTCACTGGTTGCGGTACAAGGATATTGGATCCCGATTTTGGCACTGGTGATCACCGGTGCTCTTATTACGCTGGTACTCCTTCCGGCCTACTGTTCCCGTCTCTATGACGATCATCAGTTCTACCGCATGTTACTTATCTACGGAACCGCTACGGGAACGTTGCCCACCGGATTGGCCCTATTGAGGGTAGTTGATCCCGAATTCGAAACACTTGTCGCTACAGACTATCTCTACTCGGTGGGTATTGTATTCATTCTTGCCATTCCGATTATTCTCAGTGTCAATCTTCCAGCCTTCAGTATCACAAAAAACCGCCCAGAGCTTTTCTGGTTCGCTGTTGGTATCTCAGCAATTTACATGATAGGAGCTTTCATCGCCTACCTGCTATTGGCTAGAAAGCGTTCGTTTGCGAATCTGAACAAATTCTTCCACACGGAGGAGGCATGATCGGTTTTTCCGACAAACTAGTTGAGCGTACGAGGTCTTTCTCGGCAGAGGTCGATTCTCTGTTGTTTTCATTTGATGGTTTTGTCTACAATCCTCTCGATTATGCATGGAATGTTCATGAACGGTATCTTCGGCAGTATGTACATCCAGAGCCCAATATTCTCTTTTTAGGAATGAATCCCGGTCCTTTCGGGATGGCTCAGACGGGAGTCCCCTTTGGAGAGGTTGAGGCGGTAAGGGATTGGATGGGGCTTTCAGGTGTAGTGGAAAAACCTCCAAAAGAGCACGATAATCGACCGATTCGCGGTTTTTCAATCGAAAGGAGTGAAGTAAGCGGGAAACGGCTGTGGGCTCTTATGGCTACTAGATTCGGTAGTGCACAGAATTTTTTCTCACGTCATGCGGTGATGAACTACTGCCCTTTAGTCTTCGTAGATGGTGGAAAGACGGGTAAGAATGTGGTTCCTGAAAAGTTGCCGAAGACGGAAAGAGTTGCTCTCGATGCAGTTTGCGATGCCTATTTGGACGATATGGTCACTCTTTTAATGCCAAAAGCTTTGGTCGGGGTGGGGAAATTCGCACAGAAGCGGCTACAGGGGAGTGCGAATCGTCTCTCCCTAACGCTACCGGTGGTCTCGATTCTTCACCCCAGTCCAGGCAATCCCCAGGCAAACAGGGGCTGGCAAGAGAAAGTGGAGGTCCAACTGCGTGAGGCTAACATATGGTAAGCAAGCCCATGCAGATTAAGGCGCTGGCTCCTGCTAAGATAAATCTCCATCTCTCAATCGGAAAGAGACGAGATGATGGATTCCACTCCCTTCTCAGTATTTTCCAGATGATCGATCTTGCCGATAGCATAGCCATCCGTATTGAGTCTCAAACGTTTGTATCAATTAAAGTCGATATGGATGGTATGGAAGCGGTAGCGAACAATACCATGGAACTCGCTGCCTCACTTTTCATGAAGGAAGCAGGAATAATCGGTGATGTGAAGATCGACTGTATAAAGAGGATTCCACACAAAGCAGGACTAGGTGGTGGTTCAAGCGATGCTGCAACGGTGTTGCTGATGCTCAATCGGGCATTTGGATATCCTGTGGATACCAATCGCCTCAGGGAGATTGGTGCTCGGATTGGAAGTGATGTACCATTTTTCCTAGGAGATTCGGCTGGTGCCTGTGTTGAAGGACGGGGAGAGTACCTCACACCGCTTACCCACAGGAATGACTTGTATGGGCTAGTACTTATGCCTCATGGCGAGGGGGTCTCTACAGCGAAGGCTTTCTCCGATCTTGATGCCTATCGTGATACTACCGGTATTCCTTCTGAATTGTTGTCAAAGGATGAACTGGTTGCCATGTATGCCAATGATCCAATGGATTGGCATTTTACCAACGACTTCCGTCCTGTTATGGGAGACCTTGGTCCATGGTACGATCGTCTGGATGCTCTGGTGGCTGAGTATCCTGGATGTTTTGGAACGCTCAGCGGAAGCGGTTCGGCCTATGCCATTGTTAGTGAAAAGAGGGAAATTTTGATGGCTCTCCGAACAAAATTGGAAATAATGGTCTCCGATGTGACGATTTATGATATAAAAAGCTTGCATCGTAGTCATTCTGGTGATACCGTCATAGTATGATACAACGTAAGGGGTATTCGCATGGAAATTACCGACGTGAGGGTTCGTAAAATAACTTCTGAGGGGAAATTGCGAGCGTATGCGACCATAACGTTCGACAATCAATTTGTCATCCACAATCTCAAGGTTATCGATGGTAAATCGGGGCTTTTCGTCGCTATGCCGAGTCGCAAGACGAAGAGTGGCGAATTCAAGGATGTGGCACATCCGATTAGTAGCGATTTCAGGGCTGTAATGCAAGATGCGATCCTTGAAGCGTACGAGGATGCACCACCTCCTGGAGCAGATGAGACGTACGATGAAGGCGTCTCTGAATGAAATCTGTATCTCTCTAGCCAAACCCACTGGACAAAGCTGAAGAAAACCTGTATTTTTGTGGGCGGCGCCTTGTACTACGTCAAGGCGTTGCCATACATTGATATGTGGGCGTAGGGGTGTAGCCAAGCGGTAAGGCTCCGGTTTTTGGTGCCGGCATGCGTAGGTTCGAATCCTGCCGCCCCTGGTAAGGAAAGTACAAGGAGTTTCTCATGAAAGACACGAATTTGACCGGCATACTGAGGAAGGAAGATTTTGGATCAGCTGGTTCCAGAAGAGTGCTGGCCACGGGTCGTATCCCTGCCGTCATCTACGGTAAGAAGGACCCCGTTCACATCACACTCGATGCGAAGGATTTCCAGAATAAGATGCGGCACTTCTCCGAAGCCACGATGCTCACCATCAAGATTGGCCGCAAGAATTATCATGTATTGATGAAGGATTACCAAGAGAATGTCATGCGTGGAACTGTCCACCATGTAGACTTCTTTGAAGTCACCAAGGGTGAAACCCTTAGGGCTAACGTTCCTGTCGTTCTCCATGGAACTCCCGAAGGTGCCAAGTTTGGTGGTGTTCTCGAGCAGGTAACCCATGAGTTGGAAGTCGAATGTCTTCCCAAGGATCTTCCAGAGCACATCGAAGTCGATGTATCGCACCTCAACTTGAACGAGAGTGTTCACTTGGGTGCCTTGGTTGCTCCTGAAGGTGTCAAGTTCCTGCTTCCGGAAGAGACCACTATTGCATCCGTCAAGGGTGTCAAGGAGGTCATCACCGTTTCCGATGAAGAAGAGGAAGAGGGTGCAGAGCTTGTCGGAGAGGCTTCCGAGGAAGAATCCGAAGAATAGTTTTCCGAGAGAAGGAGGCGATCCTGCCACTTGTATTTGGGCTTGGGAACCCCGGTTCCCGCTATGCTCATAGCAGACACAATGTGGGGTTTGATGCCCTCGATAGTATGACAGCGTTTCTTCATCGCAAGATGAGGAGGCGCTGTTTACGTCTCTACAAACAATGTCTCATGACCGCTGGTGATGGGGCGGTCTCATTGTTGGTCCAACCGCTCACCTTCATGAACAGATCTGGCGAGATCGTTCACCATTTCATTCCAAACAAGTATTCGGTAGAAGATCTGCTAGTCATCTGCGATAACCTTGATCTCCCACCCGGGACTATACGGATTCGAAAAGGAGGCAGTTCGGCTGGACACAATGGTCTGAAGTCTCTTATCAAGCATCTTGGTAGTGCCGACTTCATCCGCATCTATGTGGGTATCGGTAGGCCTCAAGCCCCCACTACAGTAATAGACCATGTTCTTGGTGTACCTGAGGATCCTAGTGAGAGCGATGCTCTCGAATCGGGAATCCGAAAAGCAGCTGATGCAGCAATACGTCTCTGTAACGGGCAGACGGTAGAGGAGGTCTCGCGTGTCTACAACAAGCGAAATGGCGCTGGTTGAAGTACGTCACTTCTTCGAAGAGCAGGCTATCGATCGCGAAAGCAGGGTTCTGGTGGCCTTCAGTGGAGGTGCCGACTCACTTGCCCTTCTGATCCTCCTATCCCGTCTCTTGCCGAAAGAGCACCTTCACGCTCTCTATGTGAACCATAGATTGCGCAGCGAAGAAGAACTGATCATAGAGGAAAAGCTGAATACTTCGAACTGTGCTGCTTTGTCGATTCCTTTTTCGATCGTCAGATTGGAAGCGGACCAGGTAGCCCAACTGGCAAAAGTCAGAGGTAATGGTATTGAAGAGGCAGCCAGAGTCTTGCGCTACGATATTTTAGAGAACAAGCGGCAGGAACTGGGTTTCGACTACATTGCTACAGCCCATACCTTGGATGACCAGAGCGAGACGATCCTTATGCGCCTCATGCAGGGCTCCTCCCCAACAGCATTACAGGGTATTGCAAAGCGCCAAGGTGTTCTGATCAGACCATTATTACAACTGACAAGGGAAGATATCGAAGGCGTGGTGAAGGCTTCTGGCCTCACATGGACCGAGGATTCCACCAATAGCGATACACGGTATCTGCGTAACCGTATCCGTCATGAGTTGATACCGGTGTTTGCCCGTCTGTTTCCCCAGTACCGGCAAGCTCTAGATCAGGTAGCGAATCGTTGTTCTTTCGTGATGGATGCTTTACAGGATCAAATAGACACTGCAATAGCAGAGTCTGTAAGGGAAACAGACGATACAGTCTCGTTGAAACTTTCTGTTTTGGAGAAGGCCTCTCCCATAGTTGTTGAGCGGGTGCTCTATCATGGGTGGAATCTTCTCGGACTTCCTGAAGGGATGCGTCTGCCGTACCGCAATGTGCAGCTTATCTATAATAAAATTTCTGCTGGATGGGAAGAGAGCCAACGAATGTCTGTGAGTGGTACTATATTAGTCCGGAAAAATGACTCCCTAGTGTGGCAAATCGAGGAACCTGCACTAGCCGAAGGCTATGTATCGTGCGTATATTCAGACTGTATCGAACTTGACGGCACCTATCGTTTGCTTGTCGGTGGTGAGCCTGCGGCAATAGTACCGGTAGAAAAGAGGGCAAGGATTGCATCCGAAAGCCTCACTCCTCCGGTTTTAGTGCGTTCATACCAAAGCGGAGATGCCATCCGCCTTGTAGAGGGTACCAAGAAGGTAGTCTCATTGTTTTCCGATTGGCATATCGCGCCGGAGCAGCGATGGCGAATTCCGGTACTCGAGGATGCCAAAGGTATTTTTGCCGTCCTAGGGGGAGCCTATGGGGGTAAAGATCGTGTGGCCGTGCGTTGCCTGAGTGCTCCACTTGCCCGAAATCACGGTACATTATATAGTGTTACGGATAGAGAAGGATAGAATTGTGGATAAAGATTACGAAGAAGAAAAGAGACCGAATACTGACGGAAATGACCCTGGAAAACAGTCCGAGGGCGATAGGAAGAGCCCTGAAGGCGAAAGTCGTGACCAGAAAGGCGATCAAGGAAAGCGGGAAAACAAACCTAAAACCGATGACAGCAACTTCTGGACAGGAAGAAATACTAACCAGGATCCACGCCAGAACCAACAGAAACGATCACCTAACCAACAGGGCGGACCGAAATTCGACTTCAGTCGCAAGAACCGTGTCGCCTTGGGCTTCTTTGTATTCTTGATCGTCACATTCACCTTCATGCTTTTTAGTGAGGAGAACACGATGGGTACCCAAGAGGTCCCCTACAGTGCCTTCATCAACTATGTAGAAGGCGGGCAGGTCAGTGCTGTTGAGATTCAGGACCGCGACCTTATAACCTTCTCACTGAGAAACAATGTCATGGCATCTACCCGTATTCCGTATGACGACGATACTCTCATGGATACGCTCAAGGCGAACAATGTCCAAGTGACTGGAACCGTAAGGGGAATCTCTTTCCTTCAGGTCATTCTGCAATTGCTCCCCTGGTTAATATTCATAGGATTCACCGTAATGCTCTGGCGGCAGACTAAGGGTGCCAATGGCAACGTGATGGCCTTCAGCAAGAGTAGGGCGAAGGAATACATGGAGACCGATGTAAAGATCACCTTTGACGACGTGGCAGGCCAGAAAGAGGCCAAGTACGAGTTGGAGGAGGTCGTTGAATTCCTCAAGCATCCTATGAAATTTCAGGATATCGGGGCTAAGATCCCCAAGGGCGTACTACTGGTGGGACCTCCCGGAACCGGTAAGACTCTTCTTGCAAAGGCTGTTGCGGGAGAAGCCGGTGTGGCTTTCTTCCATATGTCAGGTAGTGATTTCGTGGAGATGTTCGTTGGTGTCGGAGCTTCCCGGGTGCGGGATCTGTTCGAACAAGGGCGTAAGAATGCCCCCTGTATCCTCTTTATAGATGAACTCGATGCCGTCGGCCGTACCCGTGGGTCAGGCCTCGGAGGAGGTCATGACGAACGCGAGCAGACGTTGAACCAAATGCTCGTGGAAATGGATGGATTCGATACCACCACCGGTGTAATCGTTATTGCAGCCACCAACCGACCCGATGTACTTGATCCCGCTTTGCTGCGTCCCGGTCGATTCGACCGTCAGGTTGTCGTGGATATGCCAGATGTCTCCGAACGTGAGGCAATCCTCAGTATCCACTGTAAGAAGATCAAGAAGGCCGATGATGTGAATCTGAATAGGATCGCACGTGCTACTCCCGGTACCAGCGGTGCAGATTTGGCTAATCTCGTAAACGAGGCGGCTCTCTTCGCAGCCCGTTCGGGACGGGCTACGGTTACGATGGATGACTTTGAGAAGGGTCGTGACAAGATCCTTCTCGGTGTCGCAAAGCACTCCAAAGTCATGACACCGGAAGAAAAGCGTGCTACAGCTTATCATGAGTCGGGACATGCATTGCTTCACTACTATTTGAAGAACCTCGATCCATTGCATAAAGTGACGATCATTCCCCATGGAAGAGCTTTAGGGCTTACCATATCGCTTCCCGAAAAGGACGCCTATACCAAGAACAAGAGTATGCTCACCGATTGGATAAAGGTATGCATGGGAGGATACGTTGCCGAGGAGATTATCTATGGTGAGACCACCACGGGAACCAGCAACGATATCAAGCAGGCGACCGATATAGCCCGTAGGATGGTTACCGAGTGGGGTATGAGCGAATTGGGATTCATTGGATTTGGAAAGGACGATGAACCATTGTTCCTTGGACGTGAAATCGCCCAGCATAAGGATTACTCGGATGATACCGCACGGAAAATCGATTCCGCGGTAGCGAAAATCCTGGAAGATGCCATGGCAGACACCCGCAAGATACTCACCGGGCATCGAGACCAGTTGGATCAGCTTACCGATGCATTGGTTGAGCATGAGACGCTCGACGATGTGCAGATCCGTGAACTACTCGGATTCGAAGCGGTGGAGCAGACCACGAAGTTCATCTAGGCAGAGACCAGAGAGAGATACATGGCTAAAAACTCACGTAACATTCGCAACTTTTGCATTATTGCCCACATAGACCACGGCAAATCGACCTTGGCAGATCGTTTTATCGATAAGGCCAAGCTGGTCAGCACCCGTGGTCCTATGCAGCAGCAGATGCTCGACAACATGGATATCGAACGGGAACGGGGAATCACCATCAAAAGTCAGGCAGTAACGATTCCCTACACCGCAGCCGACGGACAGGAGTACGAACTGAATCTGGTCGATACTCCGGGACATGTCGACTTCTCGTACGAAGTGTCGCGCGCTATAGGCTCGTGTGAAGGAGCACTGTTACTCATCGATGCAGCTCAGGGGGTAGAAGCCCAGACTTTGGCTAATATGTACATGGCCATGGAGTTGAATCTTGAGATCATCCCAGTGATCAATAAGATCGACCTTCCCAGTGCCGATATCGAATCCTGTCTTCACCAGATAGACCACGACCTGGGACTCGATCCCGATCTTGCCGCTCGAGTATCGGCAAAAACAGGTGAGGGGATCGATGAGTTGTTTGAGACCATCGTACAGTATATCCCAGCTCCCAAAGGTGACGGTAACGCACCGCTGAGGGCTTTGATCTTCGATAGCCACTACGATGCCTATCGTGGAGTTATAGTCCACTTCAGAGTATTCGACGGCTCGATCCGTGAAGGGCAGGATATTAAGTTATTCTCCACTGGTGCCGAGCATACCGTAGAAGAGGTCGGCGTATTTAAGATGGGTTTGGTACGTACCCAACGACTCGATGCCGGTGATGTCGGGTACTTCATAGCAGGTATCAAGACTATTAGGGATATCCGAGTCGGCGATACGGTCACCGATGCAAAGGTTCCGTGCAAGAATGCGCTTCCAGGTTTCAAAGAGGTCAAGCCGGTAGTATTCTCATCGATCTACCCCGTGGACTCCAACGATTATGAAGAGTTGCAGGATGCTATTGACCGTCTTAAGCTGAACGATGCCTCATTGATTTATGAGAAAGACTCCTCTGCAGCTCTGGGATTCGGATTCCGCTGTGGGTTCCTTGGGATGCTCCACCTGGAGGTAGTCCAGGAGCGCATAGAGCGCGAGTTCGACCTCTCCATCGTATTCACCAGCCCCTCGGTACGGTATATCGTGCATATGAAGGATGGTGAAGAGCTGAAGATCGACAATCCGCTTAGCTATCCCGAACCGATGGGTGTGGACTATGCGGAGGAGCCCTATATTCAGGCTGAGATCATCACACCAGCGACCTATGTGGGAAACGTAATCAGTCTCTGTATGGAAAAACGTGGAGTCCAGACTGCGATGAACTACCTCGATGAAAAGCGTGTCGAACTGATCTATGAGATGCCGCTTGCAGAGGTACTATTCGAGTTCTATGATCGTCTGAAATCGGTAAGCCGTGGGTATGCCAGCTTCGACTACCATGTCATAGGCTATAGGAAGACCGACTTGGTCCGTCTCGATATCCTCGTAAATGGTGAACCGGTGGATGCCTTGAGCCAATTGGTATTCCGCGGTAGCGCCCAAAACCGGGCTCGCCAGGTATGTGAACGGTTGAAGGATGAGATTCCACGCCAGATGTTCAAGATTCCCATTCAGGGAGCTGTCGGCGGATCGATTATCGCACGTGAGACCATAAGCGCCTTCCGTAAGGATGTCACAGCCAAATGTTACGGTGGTGATATCTCACGTAAGAGAAAGCTCCTTGAACGCCAGAAAGAGGGTAAGAAACGGATGAAGATGGTGGGCAATGTGGAAATTCCCCAGCAGGCCTTCCTCGCTGTACTCAAGACGAACGACAATTCCTAAATACAGAGACCAAAATAGTACCAAGGCGGTAGCTCAGCTGAGCACCGCCAGGTAGTAATCGTTCAATGAAGTATTTCGGTAGATGAGCGAGTAAAGCGACTTGAGTACCACGAAATCATCTTCGATCCCCTTCTCCTGTACAAGCTCTCCTAACAACTTTATCGTTCTTAACCCCTCGATTACCGTAGTACTTTTGGGATTATTAGAAAATCCTTTCCCAATAAGCAAACCTAGTGTACGGTTACGGCTCAAGTCGTTTAGGGCTGTAAGTCCAAGATCCCCCAATCCACAATAGTTGAAGATTGTCTTCTCTTCACAACCATAGAGGACCAACATCCTCCTCATCTCACCAACAGCCTTGGTCATAAGAAGGAAGTCCACATTGGGAGAGTTGTAACGACCGCTTACGATTCCGATTGCGATTGCGTACATGTTCTTCAGTACACTCAGGAATTCCACCGCCCGGATATCCTCGGAGTGGTCGAGGGTGATTCCCGTTTCTTTGAGGACTTCTCGCATGTAGGAGAAGTCTTCCGAGGTGCCTCCAAAAGTCATTCCGGAGGGATCTCCATTCATCACCTCAACGGCGAAGGTGGGGCCCTTGAGGGTACCGGTTCGCCTGAAGGGAATCTGTTCAGTAAGGAATGAGCCATCTTCGGCCAATCCCTTGGAGAGATTAACCACGAGAATATCTTTCTTTGCGTGTGGATGGATGGTGCTACAGAATGTCTCTATCACCTTGGATGGGATGGCAAGAAAGAGTACATCGGCGTTATAGGTACACGCGATATCCCCACTGGCGACGATATCGGTATGAATGTGGCGACCGGGAAAGTATTTTGTGTTCTGGTGCCGAGTATTGATATCGTTTATTACATCCTCCTCTATAGTATAGAGGGTGATGGCATTCTCTTCATTCCATGAGAGTCGCTGTGCAAGCGCTGTTCCGAAGACTCCCGCTCCGGCGACTACAATCGATCTTTTTGGCATATTAATCCTCCAGTATTCAAGGCAAGCGGTAACAAGGCATAGGAGTAGCGGTTGCCGTATGTATGACACTATGTGTATATCTGTTTTCAATAATTTTCAACAGGGTTACGAACATTCCCATAGTATTGAAAATATTTTACATGGGCAGTAACTCGATCGATGCTTGATAAGCTCAACTACATGTATATGCTGTTGCAAGTCACTAGATGAATCTCCCTGCATCCACGGAAAAGAGTGAGGAAAAGCGTTTTGCCATCTGACGACTGATCGGTTTGTAATCCCGTTCCATGTCAGAGATGAACTGTTTGGCTACTCCGGTTTTTTCGGCGAGTTGTGTTTGGGTAAGATTGTGGAGCTTACGATAAAAACGGAGATTTTTACCTGGAGAGTTCTCATTGGCAAGACTTTTATACCAGGCCATTTCAGAGACTTGCATCAGAGTCTCTTCTTGCTCAATGCAGAGGGCTTCCCCATACTGCTTCTTGAGCGATTCAATCAAATCCTTTGGAATATTTCCCTCGACACGGAAATCAATAGGGTGCTTTTTCACGACTACCAACATAATACACCTCCACGATGAACGTATCCTTTTCGTTTCGCCAACAGGCAACCCAACGATAACTTAGATGGCAATGATACGTACTGTTACCCAACTTGCTATAATTTCTATAGTAGGGTTGAACTGGCCCTGTCATCATTATATCCCATACCAGAAAGTACTACAAAAAATAGTACATATCAATAGATCATTGATACATTTGATCGAATTGCAAAAAAGAGAGGGGCATGATCATATTCAATAACCATAGAGCTTCGCGATCAATTCGTAACGGCTGCTCACATGGGCTTTCTGGTAGAGACGACGATTGTGATTCGCAACCGTCTTCACCGAGAGGTCGAGTGAGACGGCTATCTCCTTGTCACTCTTTCCAGCGAGTATCAGGCTTAATACCTGCAATTCCCTCGAGGAAAGATTGGCTTCTTTGGCAAATTGCTCGATATGAATCTTTCCCTGGCGCAGCGAACCATGAGGCTGGGGATGCTCCATCTCTTCAAATACCTCCTCAATCCTCTTTCGCATTGCTTCGATATGTGAAGCGATGGTCTCACGATCATGGGCAAGTGTGCGAGATATCGTAGCTAGAAGGACTTCCTCACTGAACGGCTTTGTGATGAAGTGGACAGCCCCTTCCTGGAGACTGCCGATCTTCTCCTCCACAGAATCGCGGGCAGTGAGGAATATCAGGGGAATCGGATGCTCCAATGAACGTTTTTTCAGCTCAGAGAGGAACTGGTGTCCATCCATCGTAGGCATCATGATATCGCAGATGATCAGTCCTATGACTTCGGTATCAATCAAATCCAGTGCCTCTTTGCCATTGTATGCACAGAGGAGGCGGTAGTGATCCTTGAGGATTGTAACGATATAGGAACACATGTCGATATTGTCATCGACCACCAGTACCAATGGTTTTGTAAGATCCTCAAGCTGGTCTTCAGGAGCTACCGATTCTGCAAATTCACTAGTGTAGAGTTTTCCCATGCCACTGGTAACCGCTTTTTGCTGAGTAGAGGATTCCCACTGTCCAACCATTGGAGAAGGAAAGGTGAGGGTGAATCTGCTTCCTTTCACCAATGTGCTTTCCACTGCTACCGAGCCACCGTAGTTCTCCATGATCGTTTTCACCAGTGCCAAACCTAAGCCCGTCTGGGAGTGGTTGCCCTCGCCAGAGATATGGTAATAACGGGTGAATATCGATTGCTTATCCGTATCGGAGATCCCAATTCCTGTATCGCTAACCGTAATCGTCAGATCCTCCTCTGATAGGAGAGCACTCGATACCGTCACTGTTCCACCAGATGGTGTGAACTTGAGGGCGTTGGAGATTAGGTTCATCACTACCGTCTCAAAATCATCTCTTGTCATAGCCAAAGAAATATGACCAGTTGCCTGTTCCTGCTCGAGAAGACAACGAATACTTCTCTCTTCTGCTATGGGAGAAAACTCGTCTACGATCATCTTTAGGGTATCAGAGACAGCAAGGGTCGATTCGTTGCTGTCGGTGTCGGTTTTTCCCATTCTCAGGATATGGTTGACCTGTTTGAGCAGACGAAGGGCATTTCTCTCTATGGTGGCAAAGGTGCGATCGTTGGATCTAATGGAATCGCCGAACTTTCCCTGGCGTAATTGTCGTACCATACCGAGTATGATAGTAAGTGGGGTACGCAGTTCATGGCTCATGTTCATGAAGAATTCGGTTTTCTCCCTATCGATCTCCCGAAGGGAATCCCTCTCTTGCATACTCTGTTGTCTTTCAAGCTTTATCCGGTTGTAACGGTTTCCCATCGCAAGGGAGAAGAGAATGGCTTGTAAAGAGAGTCCTATGGGTTGGTTGTAGGCCATTAAAAAACCGACGAATGCAGCGTAGCGGTCCATGAAGGGAAATATCTGCATCGCATTGATCGATGTGAGTAACGCAGGAGGTATGAAGGCGATAAGCAGGATGATACCTTCGGCTTTCATCCAACGGATCGAGACTATGATGGTGTAGAGGAAGATGATATTGGTGTAGAAGACGAATAGCTCCCTAATGAAATCGATTAAGGTATGAAACTCCTTGGCCTGGGGCAGCAGTGCTTTCGAGAAAAGGAAGAAGATCGTATAGGCCGCGATAACCAGAATGGAGATGCGGTTCACTTGTGAAAGCTTGGGAGCATGTTCGGCCAATCGAAAGAAATCCTCGAAAAAGAGGAGGAAGGTGATGAACAGAAGATGGGTGATTACCGTTACCCGATTGTAGGTAAGGCTGAATATAAAGCGGTCATAGGCTGCGAAGGTCTGCAGGATGGTCAACAGGAGCATGATGATAGAGAAGTAGACGAACATGACCTCACTTGTCGAAATCGCAAGGAAAATGGTGTAGGCCAACAATCCCAATAACACTCCAAGTGCTAACAGACTTATGGTGAAGGCCATATTACCGGTCGATTCATAGCGGGGAACGATCAAATCTCCAGCGAAAAGCCGGATGGGGGATATGAGCATACAGATGACGATGGCTATGGATTTCCTCTGGCACTGGGAATGGCCAAGATTGTTAGTCTGTGAAGGAGGCATGTAGCGGACCCTCCATTGTTAATCACTGTCGCAATTATAACCTATGGAAGGGAATGGTGGTAGATAATTCCACCATGGGTCAATATAAAAGAGAGAGGAGCCATAAGACTCCTCCCTCGGTGAAACGTCATGCTACAGTCTACTAGAGATTGATATCTTGTTCTGTGGTTTCTTCTGCTTCTACGACGATACCGGTATAGGTTGTCGAGTCGATTACCGTGTAGGAGCCATCTTCACCAACTCCTGCGATAACCAGATCGTAGGTGCCGGATGCCAAGAACGGTAGCATGTAGCTGCCAGTAGTGGTATCGACAGATGCACTGCTTGTTGCGTTCTCAAAAGGTATGAAATCGGGATCATCCGTTTCTGGAGGCAAGGCCTCACTATCGGAATATGCTCCGTCTTCATAAACGAAAACTGTATACGAATCATACGTTGAACCGGCGATCAGGAAATCTCCAGCTATGGAACCTGCCTGATTGTTCACAACCAGACGGATAGTCGGTTTTAGGATGTATTCGTCATTGGTTCCCCGCTTGACTACCGATTTACGGACATCGAAGTCTGCGGTAATCTCAACTTCACCATTTTTAGGAATAGTGAAACTTCCGACAGCTTTGTAGCCGGTCTGACCACCGCTGGGTACGAATAACTCCCGTTTTACATCGGAATCATCGATACCATCGGTAGCTCCTTCGGGATCGAACAGGATATAGGCACCTGGATTGGTTCTCCGAGCAGATCCCTCTTTCTGCACATCCATCATAAAACGGATCTGGGATACTTCGCCCGCAGGAATGATCGTGTGTGAAAGCGGAGCGACTACTCCACCGGTAAGATCGAGAAGATTGAATTCCTGTGGACCTTCGAAGCCCGTATCCTCAATCCATTCCCCATTGAGGTTGTATTCAATCGATGTGATGGTGATGAAAACACCTTCCACATCGTTAGCATCGGCGATAGGTGCATCGGTCAGGCTCAATCTGACGGTTCCTGTATCTTCACTTGAGAGTGAACACCCCATTACCAATGCGGTGAGAAACACGACACCCAAGATAATTATGAAAGCGCGATGTACTGGTTTTTGCATTTTCTTGCTCCTTCATGAGAAATAATTTCCCATTGGTTGATATGGAATCCGCACTTTCATGCATCGTTACGGATGCGACAGTGCAGATTGTCTTTCACCGATCACTTACGACCGGCTTACCAACCTATACGCAACAACGGGAAATCGGTTTCAGCAAAATGCAAGTTACCAGCCGGCTCCTGGGGAAAACTCTCCTTGGGGATTGTCCTCGAAGTCGATGTACCCGAAGCGGGTATCCATACCGCTACCGACAGGACTCACCCCTGTATATATCCAGGAGTTATCATCAGGGAAGGAATCGAGGGGATCACGCACATCGTTGTCCGTGTCGTTGATGTTCGTATTGATAATATTGAGGAATGCGGCATAGGTGAGGGTATCATCCTCATCTTGATCTGCCGTTATTCCTGGTGACAGGTGCAATCCATTGTAACGATTGACGGAGAAATCGGAATCGGTGTTCAAGCACATCTGGAACAGATAATATTGCGCCTCGTTCTCATCTTCGTCGAAGATGTTTATCGTATTGGGATTTTCAAGCGGGTTCGGATTCGATGGCGTTGCGTGTCCTGCAATTAAAATTGGGTCGAAAAACGACTCCCATGCATCACGTATGCCACTTGGGCCATCTTGCAAACCATCGGTGGTGATGCAGAAATAGTGTTCACCACTCGTGGAAGGTTGCATCAAATTCCCTGGGGAGACCGTTTTCCGGGAAGTTTCGACTACGAAGGTCAGATCGCCAGAGCTGAGCTTAAAGTAGGGAAATTCCCAGACCGTGCTATCTGGTGTTTTGATCAGCACATCCTTCGCAAGATAGTCACCATGGTCCTGGGTATACCAACGGAGGGAGAAATCCTCCATCTCATATTCGTAGTAGACGATATCCACCAGAACACCGTAGTAGGTTTCTCCGTATGCGGGGTTGGAAGCGGGAGTGTAGGCATCACTTGTCGATGCGGTTACCGTAGTGAAGCTGTCAATCGGCTTGAAGAACCCCTCGGTAGGAATGGTCTCACGATCTTTGATGAACAGACAGTCACCGTCGATATTCTCTTCGTTGGTATCTTCATCAACCATACTGTCGTAGGCTGTACGGGTAGGAAACCATACTTTATCGAAAGCGATCGTGATATCCTTTGGCTGGAAAAAATCCCCTGGTATGCTACTGGAATCCCCACTTGCCGGAACATACCGTGAACTGTCTGTTGCACCTCGGGCAACATCATCCTGTCCTCGGGTGACGAAAATTCTCATGCCCCTCAGACTTCCGGTAATGGGACCGCCACATCCGACACTACACATGATCAGGATTATCATCACCAGGGTAAGAAGAACAAGTCTTCGTTTACTGCCTTTAACATGTTTCATATTCTTTTCCTCCGACTACATGTTGCAGTCGCAGCAGACATATGGCTAAAGGGTATTCTTACCCAAAAGGATAGGTAATTTGCCCCAATGGATCTTTTTTCTGCAAAAGCGTGCATTTTAAGGGGTGGAAATAGTGTAAATCCGTGCAATATTTTAAGAAAAAACTTGTAAAACCGTGTAATAATGTTTATTATATACAATAGATATAAAGAATTATAGAGGTTGTTAAATATGCTTAAAAGAAAGATAGAAAACCGTATGCTTGAATGGTATGAGCTGACTACTGGAAAACCAGCACTCATGATCATGGGTGCACGGCAAGTAGGCAAGACCACCTCTATCCGTTCTTTTGCCAAGCGATACTATCCGGCGGTACTGGAAATGAATTTCGAAGCCAAACCAAGTCTGAAACAGATATTTTCTGGTGATTTGGATGCCGATACTCTTATAGAGAAGATAAGTGTTTCCGGTCTAGGTCGCATCATTCCCCATAAGACTTTGTTATTTTTGGATGAAATCCAAAGTTGCCCCCAAGCCCGTACGGCATTGAAATTTCTCGTGGAAGATGGTCGTTTGGATATCATTGCAAGTGGATCCTTGTTGGGCATCAATTATAGGGAAGTGTCCTCGTATCCCGTTGGATTCGAACATAGGATAGAGATGCATTCTTTGGATTTTGAAGAATTCCTTTGGGCCAATGGGGTACCTGAGGAGACAATAGCCTCGGTGCATCAATCGTTCCTCCTTCGCAAGCCAGTTGATGACTATATCAATACCAGACTGATGGATCTTTTCAAAAAGTATATGATTGTTGGAGGCATGCCTGCTGTAGTGATGGAATACTTGAAGAGTAGGGAGTTTGGAGGGGTTTTGATGCGGCAACGAAGTATTGTCCAGAGTTACAGGGACGATATTTCCAAATATGCCGAAAAACGGAAAGGTGAAGCAAAACGCGTATTTGATTCCATTCCAGCACAATTGATGGAGAAGAATAAAAGATTCAAATTATCGGATATCGATCCAAATGCGAGGAGTCGTACGTATCATGATGCCATTATGTGGCTCTATGATGCTGGAATCGCTACCTTTTGTTATAATGTGACAAGTCCTGAAATCCCCTTCGAATTGAATGAGAAAAGAAATATCTTCAAATTTTTCATGCGCGATACAGGTTTACTCTCATCAATGTCACTCGGTAATATTCAATCAGCGATTTTGGCTGGAGATCTTCAGATAAACGAAGGTGCGATTGTGGAAAATGCAATCGCTGATTTGTTGGTCAAGCGCGGGTATAATCTGCATTATTGGGATGTCAAGGGAAGGTTGGAAGTCGACTTCCTAATACATGAATCCCATGCGGTCTTACCCGTGGAGGTGAAATCGGGAAAAGACTACTCCAAACATCCTTCGCTTACCCACCTCATGGATTTGCATAGAGAACATATACCAGAAGCGATAGTCCTGCACAGGGGACAGGTGCATAAAGACCGTAATATCAGTTATCTACCACTATATATGGTCATGTTCCTCTAGTATTATATTCACCATTGGGGTAACGGATCGATACTCTGTCAATTCCTTCTATCCAGTACGATTGTAGAAGCCAGATAATCATGGATGGCTTGCCTTCTTGGGGTTAGCAGGATAGTGATCCAACCCATTCCGAAGAGCGCTGCAGAAACCAGAAGCGCGAGGTAGCGGATGCATGATCTTCCCACAGATAGCCGTGTTCCTGCAGTGGTTAGCACAATGATACGCATTGCGCGACATCCCAAAGTTCCCCTCAGAGTGCTCCACCCGATTACCAGATAGAGCAGTCGGATGACGAATATCCCCAGCACCAGATAAAGACTGTAACCGAGAAGATAGAGACCGCTTTGGTCGCTGAACAGTCCACGTCCATACCAAATAAATAAGGGAAGCATGAAAAGAAGGCTTACCAGGAGATCGATAAGGTAGGCACCCATGCGCCGGAGAAATGAAGCATATGTCGAACCGTTTCCTATCATGATATCATTCCCATAGACTTCCATTTTCTTTCCCATAGTAATCGATCGTAGGTTCGTAAGAACCAGATGGTATTCCCATGTAATACCTTACCCCACCGGAAACATATCTGGCAACCGTGGGTACAGGCAACTAAAGCTTGCTTGCATGTACTTTCGGCCTCCTTAGAGGATAGTTCATGATGAAGCGACTTTTTGCTCTAGGAAAGATACCAAAAGTACCTATGCCTATGGGTGTTTTTACCTAATTGGCATGTTTTCTTCTATTTTATAGTCTGGCAAATGGTATGGATTGGTAGGGGTGTGGTGATCTAGAAAAAGATTGTAAACGTTTACAAATTTTTCTTGACAACTGCCGGAACCCGTGTGAACATGGGAATATGCAAGGAGAAACGACAGTGAGAGACGTAGTGCTTTCCATGAAAGACATAGATAAGCGATTTTCTGGTGTCCATGCACTCAAGGGTGTCGATTTCGAGTTGCGCGCCGGGGAGATCCATGCTCTTGTAGGAGAAAACGGAGCAGGGAAATCGACCCTGATGAAGGCGCTGACCGGAATTTTCCCCAAAGACTCTGGCGAAATCCATTACATGGGTAAATTGTTCAATCCCCAAGGGCCGAAAGAGGCCTTGGATGCCGGAATAGCGATCGTCCACCAGGAACTGAATATGATGGAACACCTTACGGTTGCCCAGAACCTCTTTATTGGTCGAGAATCGACCAGAAGGGGTAAATGGTTCTTGGACGAGAAAGCCCAGAATCAGCGTGCGATAGAGTTGTTCGAGCGATTGCACATGAATATCGACCCTGAAGAGAAAGTAAGTGATTTGACCGTCGGTAAGCAACAAATGGTAGAGATAGCAAAAGCGGTCTCACACAATCTGAAAGTGCTCATTCTCGATGAGCCGTCAGCCGCACTTACCGAAAGGGAGATTGCCGATCTGTTCGCCATCATGCGCGATTTGGCCACCCAGGGCGTTGGGATGATCTACATAAGCCACCGCCTCGATGAGATTGGCGTGATTACCGATAGGGTAACAGTCCTTCGCGATGGAGAGTATGTGGGAACCAAAGAAACCCAGGAACTGAGCAAAGAAGAGATGATCAATATGATGGTTGGTCGTGTCATCTATGAAAAGCCAAAGAGCAAAAGTAATGTTCCCTCCGATGCTCCTGTGGTACTGAAGGTGGATAACCTGAATGCCGGTCGTCAGGTGCAGAATGTCTCATTTGAGTTGAAAAAAGGTGAGATCCTAGGGTTTGCAGGACTCATGGGTGCAGGACGGACAGAGTCCATGAGAGCATTGTTCGGAGCCGACAAGGCATCTGGCGATATCTATGTGAACGGAAAGAAAGTCATCATAGATTCTCCCATGGATGCAGTAAGAAACGGAATTGGCTACCTGAGTGAGGACCGCAAGCGTTTTGGACTGGCTGTAAAACTCTCAGTCGCCGAAAATGCCGTCATGGCATCGTATGAGGATTTGTCTCCAGGATTCTTCCTTCCCCGTAAGGAGTTGGAGGAAGTAGCCTTAGAGTACGTGAATAAGCTGAAGGTGAAGACCCCCTCGTTGGACCAATTTGTAAACAACCTCTCAGGTGGAAACCAGCAGAAAGTTGTTATTGCGAAATGGTTGATCAAGAACAGCTCCATTCTGATCTTCGATGAACCAACCAGAGGAATCGACGTAGGAGCAAAGAGTGAAATCTATCACCTGATGAACGAACTTGCCGCAGAGGGTAAGTCGATCATCATGATCAGTAGTGAATTGAATGAAGTGTTGCGGATGAGCGATAGGATTGCAGTTATGTGCGAAGGAAAGCTCACCGGATTTGTCGATATCGAAGAGGCGACCCAGGAGAAGATTATGGCCCTGGCGACCCAACGTGGATAGGAGAACCCTATATGGAAGTCAAAGATACTGTCGAGTTGAATGAGAAGCGCAAAGGGCTCAATATGCAGAAACTGCTCGCACCCCTTGCATTGGTTATCGTATATGCATTCTTTGCCCTGTTCGGAAGGAACTTCTTTTCCTATACGACGTTGGTGAATATTCTGGACTCATCCTATTACATTGGGTTCATCGCAATTGGAGTAACGTTTGTAATCATAACTGGAGGAATCGACCTCTCTTGTGGAACGGTGATGATGGCAGCCACCATTATTGGTGGAACGGCATACAAGACTTGGGGTTGGCCAATGTGGCTTTCACTCATATTGATCCTTGTAGTATCCACCTCCTTCGGTCTGTTCAACGGACTCATGGTAAGCCGACTCGGATTGCCTCCATTCATTGCTACCTTGGGAACCATGATGATCAGCTTGGGTACCGGATCGATCGTCTCGAATGTGCGTAGCGCAACATTCCCTGCCCGTGGTGCCGAGGACAGTTGGTTCAAGGGAATTTTCAAATTCATCGCAGAAGACAATTCATCGTTCCCGACAGGAGCCTTGGTCCTCTTCGGTACAGCATTCATAGCCTATGTGATCCTTACTCGAACGAAGATGGGACGCTATATCTTCGCCGTAGGATCCAATAAAGAGGCTGCACGCCTCAGTGGTGTCAATGTGGCAAAGTGGGAGATGATGGCCTATGTGGTCAGCGGTTTCCTCGCCGGTATGGGTGGTATCGCATTCGCTGCAGTCTATACCACAGTCATGCCAGCCCAAGGACAGGGCTTCGAACTCTACGCTATCGCTGGTGCGGTTATCGGTGGAACGAGTCTGAGCGGTGGTGCCGGTAGCGTTTTCGGAACAATGATCGGTGTCTATATCATGAGTGTCTTGAGGGCAGGGCTGCCATCTATGGATCTGCAGTCACAGTACCAGACATTCTTTACCGGAGTAGTAGTACTCGGTGCGGTAATGCTCGATATCTACCGGACCAAGAAGTCTACCGAAGTCCGTATTCTCTCTCCCTCGGCGAAGTACAAGGAAGAGATGATGCAGAAGATCGCAGCCGAATCGTCACCTGAGAAGGTAAACGCATTGAAGGCTGAGATGAAACAGACCTACGCAAAGATGAAGCGGGAAGAGAAGGCCGAAGCCACCGCATTGCGTAAGGCAGAGAAGGGTTTTGAAAAACGGTAACAGCTGTTGTCTGTCCGTTTGAACATACGAAAATTTCCAGGAGCGCATGCTCTTGGAACAAACAGGAGGGTATTTATGAAAAAAACCTTAGTCGTTCTTTTGGCTCTGGTTGTCTTAGCCTCGTTGACCCCGTTGTTCGCACAGGGTACACAGGAAGGCAAGCCGTATATCGCAGTTGTCTCCAAGGGAGAGCAACACGATTTCTGGCAGCAGGTAAAGTTGGGTGCCAATGCAGCCGCTGAAGAGTATGGTGTCGACATCACATTCGAAGGACCTCCTTCAGAGAGTGATGTTCAGATCCAGGTCGAAATGTTGAACAATGCAATGGCAAAGAACCCCGTGGCTATCGCCTTGGCAGCTCTCAATACCAGTGCGGTTCTCGACCAGCTCCAGCAGACCAAGAACCAGGGAATTCCCGTAATCGGTTTCGACTCCGGTGTTCCTGAAGCTCCCGAAGGCTCGATCTGGGCAAATGCATCAACGAACAACTATGCCGCAGCCGGTGTTGCAGCAGAGAAGATGTTCGAAGTCATCAAGCCGAAGATCGAAGCTGCTACCGAAGCCAGACCTGTGAAGATCGTGGTCATGAACCAGGATGCTTCCGGTGAATCGTTGCTCAGCCGTGGTAAAGGATTCCGCGACACCATGGTCAAGCTCATCGATGAGCAGTCCAAGTTGTCAAAGAGTGACATCTCTGTAATCGGTAATACCGCTTACATCGCTGCAGACAGCCCCACATCGGGTAAGAAAGTCTTCATCGAGATGGTCGTTCCCGCATCCGCAGCTATGACCGATGCAACCAATGCCGCACAGGCAGTGTTGAACAAAGTCTCTAGTGACAGAGTTCTCGGTATCTTCTGTTCTAACGAAGCTACCGTAAAGGGTCTTCTTGCCGCAACTAACGATGGTGCTACCTTGAAGAGCAGATCCGAATTGAAAGATGTGGTCGTTATCGGTTATGACGCCGGCGCTGCCCAGAAGAACGCTGTCCGCAACCAGTACTTCCTCGGTTCGATCACCCAGGATCCCTACATGATCGGTTACAAGGCTGTCGAATTGGCTTTCAAGGCCTACAAGGGCGAGTCTGTCGCTGATGTCGATACCGGTGCTAAGTTCTACACATATCAGAACATGGATGATGCCGATATCAAGGGTCTTCTCTACGATTGATGCTTGAGTGACGCCATTTCGGGCGTCCGACTGTGAAACAGACGGGGGTCCCCGGCACCAGTGCTGGTAGGACCCCCATTTTTGAAGGAAAACCATGGTGGAAGATCAAGGGCATGTGACGATAAAGGAAGTTGCGCAAGCGGCAGGTGTGTCGATAGCGACAGTTTCCCGTGTGTTGAACCATAATCTCGCGGTTACTGAGCAGACGCGAAAGCGTGTGACCGAAGTGATGCGTGAACTGGGATACAACCGCAACGAAGTCGCCCGTTCCTTGAAGGTCCGCCATACCAAGACTATCGGTATTATCGCCCCTGAGTTGAGCAACGTCTTCTTCATGGAGGTTGTAGAGGCCATGGAGCGTATACTCGCACCGATGGGATATACGATGATCATAGGATCATCAAACGACTCAGTTGCCGAAGAGAAGCGCAAGCTGCAAGTCCTCATTGAACGCAATGTAGATGGCCTGGTGGTCATGCCCGCCGGTGCCGAAGGTGATCACTTCCTTAGCAAAGCAGTCGCTAACATTCCTCTGGTGATGGTTGACCGTCGGATCCAAGGTCTGGAGGTCGACTCCGTACTCACCGACAACCGCTACGGTGTGCGGCAGATGATCCATGCCTTGAAGGCCGAAGGTCATACGAGGATCGGTTTCATTGGTGGTGATCCCGCTATCCATACCGCAGGAGAGCGTCTGTACGGTTTCTATGCTGCGATGGAGGAATTCGGTCTTTCCGTAGAAGAGAAATTCGTCCTTCACGAGGGTGCCATGGTGCAAAGTGCCGGAGGAAAACTTCTGCAACGAGCTTTGAAAGAACCCGACCACCCTAATGCCTTTTTTGTGGCGAACGATTCTCTCCACCTTGGGGCTACCTCATACGCTATGGAGCATGTACAGCAGGACATCTATGATCGACTGGTGTTCGCAAGTTTCGACTTTCTCGCATATGCTCCCTTATTGAAGCTCTGCCACTATGCTGTAGCCCAGCCACTGGAGAGGATAGGGCAGGAAGTAGCTACATTGTTGCTAAAGCGTCTCAAGGGCGATAGGGAAGGGTTTCCCGAGCATGTCATGCTCCGCCCTGAAATAAAGATTATGACAGCCAATGGCGGCCGTCCATTCGAAGTGAAGCGAGTGGTTGGTGATTGAAATGAAGCCTACTTTTTCGGTTTCCTATCGAAGAAGGCATTCTTTCCCGCTATTGAAAGCGGAATCCCATAGATAATCTTCACATCTTCTCCCAATAGCCCTAACTCAAGAACTGCCATGCCAATGGAGAACATCACGCGATTGTCAACGCGTGAATCCATAGCTACACTCACGGCACTTCCGATAGCAATGCCCAAATCTCCTGTGTTGAAGGCACAGGGGTGGCCGGGATGCAGCAGTTTTTCCTCACAATTGGCGAATCCACAAAGACCACAGGGTTCCAAGCGCATGGGATCTATCTTGGTTCCCAAGAGTATGAGAGAGTGGGATGCTTCCAGGTTATCGGCATCGCGGAGGAAGAAGGCTGCTGCACGACTCTCATTGGCCATCGTTCGCATATGCTCAGCAATAACAAGGCGTGTTTCGTTATCGGCCACAGCCGTAACCAACGTATCCTTACCCCGTGCCTTAGGTGCAGTCCGTGCCGCTGTCAGCATGCGATGGGCAACCTCTTCTGCCAAGGTATAAGTGATACTGGTATCCAATGTGATGCTCATGGTGGCCTCCTTGAATCAAGTATACCATAGATTGCGAAAATTTTGCTCCCATTGCCGATATCCCTGTGCTATAGTTTTTCCATGGCAAGAAATGGAAGAAAAGGTCGAGGGTGCCTGATTACCCTCTTGGTACTGATTATAATCGGACTTCTGCTCTGGTTCGTGGGTGTTCCACTGGCAAACAACAAAGCAGAAGATGTAGTCGATAGTGTCATCCAGGATGCGCTTTCCTCCCCTGGGATGCCGGAGCTTGGCTATCGTGATATCCAGGTCAACGCCCAGAAGGGACAAGTCGATGTTTTCGATTTGGTCTTGCCCTTGGAGGAGGGGAGTTCTATCCATGCAAGCCATATCAAGTTGACCGTGACACCAAGCGAACTCATCTCATTTGGATTGGGTCAGACCGAAGGCCTTACCAGGGCGGATGTAGATCTGCAACAATTCTCATACACAACACATGATACTAAGATTGCCATGGGAAACGCTTTGATAAAACTCGACGGACTCATCAATCTCAACGATGTGGAGAGTTCTGTCATCCGTGATGTACAGTTGACTGCAGAAAAAGTCCAGTATTCTGATCCCAAATCAAATATGGCATTCAACACAGAAACCTTGACCTTAGATGTCACCGGAAATATGACCATGGCTACCTTGGAAAAGGATATCGATGGGATACTCGATGATATTGCCTATGTGGATGTCGAGGCGACTGATGGAAAGCTTGTACCTGATGCGACAATGATGGAGCAGATCGGGATGTTCGCCATGGTTTCTCCCTGGATAGCCGAAACCAATAATTGGGGGTACGACTCTGTCTCATTGGAAGCCCGTTCAATTGCCGACTCGGTCGAGATAGATGCCTTCGCATTGTCAGCTCCCTTGATGGACGCAACTGGGAGTGCGAAGTTACCGAGAAAAAAAGATGGTCCACTCGCACTCGATGTTGACATTGCAGAGTTGAACTCTCAGGTGCGGGCGGAACTCGCACCGATTGCGATGTTCATGGGGCAACAGATTCCCGAGGGCGCCTTCAATTTGAACCTAGATTGGGCAGAAGGAGGTATGCCTTCGTTTACCCTTCGTTGACAACAAATGCGTTGTCGAACATACTGGAGGCCGATGAAGGGTAACCTTCTTATCTCTTGATTGTTTTATACTGAATATGACAAGGAACATGGTAGATACACATGGATTCTGAGAAAGATTATTCCCAATTTTTGTTGAAATTGGTGGTAGATAGTGTTGTGATCCTCCTCTCATGGTTTGGAGCGTATGTACTGCGCTTCTATGTCATACCAGGTGGAATCGGTGAACCGTTGCGTCTTTTCGCTCCTATGTCGGTTCTGGTTCTGGTGCTCTATCTCTACTTTTTGAACCATAATAAATTGTACCGGACCGGACCGAATATTACTTGGCAGACGGAGATCCAACTGCTGCTCTATAGTAGTGTTCAGGTGTTCCTGACCTTGACAGTCATCTTGTACTATCTCTACGGCCGTAGGGTGAGTCGTCTCTCAATCGCAATATTCATGGTTATCGTGACAGTCCTCCTGATTATCGAGAGGGTGATCATCAATCGCCACCTCTATAAACTACGGGCATCGGGCAAGAGGGCAAAGAGAGTCCTTCTGATAGGGTATGGAGAGGGTGTTACACGCTACATAAATGAAGTGATCAGCCATCCTGAGAATGGGTTGCATGTGGTGGGACAGTACAATGCCCATAGACATGGAGATTTGCGCTACGTGCAGTTCCATGGAGAACTGGAGGATGTCCTAGCAACAGCCCGACCTCAGATTGTAGTCATTGGATACCCCACTGCAGAAAGGGAAGAAGAGAAGCGGATGATCAGCCGGTGTTACGATCTAATCCAACGCGTAATGGTGATTCCCGATCTACCGTATTCCATGATCGGGAGCAGAATCTTTGATTTTCATTCGATTCCCGTCATGCAGCTGAACGATGTCTCCATTACCTTCTTCCAACGGATAGGTAAGCGACTGTATGACTTCATCCTTACCTTGGTGGGAACAATAGCCATAAGTCCGTTTCTATTACTTCTTGCGATTCTCGTGAAAGTAACCAGTCCCGGACCTGTCTTATATAAACAAAAGCGAGTGACCATGGATGGCAAGGAATTCATGATGCTCAAATTCCGTTCAATGACAGATCGTCCTCCTGGGGAAGAGGATGGAAAATGGACCACGAAGGATGATCCCCGGGTAACGCCACTTGGCAAGTTTATCCGTAAAACGAGCTTGGATGAGTTACCCCAGCTTTTCAATGTTCTCAAAGGAGATATGAGTCTTATCGGGCCACGCCCTGAGCGACCGGAATTGGTGAAAAAATTTGTGAAAGAGATTCCCGGTTACCAACTACGACATAAGGTGAAGGCAGGAATAACCGGTTGGGCACAAGTGAATGGCTATAGGGGCGACACTTCTTTGGAAGGTCGGATAGAATATGATCTAGCTTATATAAAAAATTGGAGTTTCCTCTTGGATTTCAAGATTTTTATCCTTACCTTTGTAAGAGGATTCGTCAACAAGAATGCCTACTGAGATTCTATCATTGAGGAGATATTCGTGATCTGTAGATTCAAACATATAAGAACCATAGTATCCATAGCAGCAATTCTATTGCTGCCAGCTGTTTTGTTCGGAGCAACCATTGAAGATTTGATGGGTGGTCTTACTGAAGATCAAGTACAAGCATTGCGCTCTGGGGAAATAGTAAAAGGGGAATCATTTGAAGATGATGTGATGCTCTTAGTCCCACAGGGCTCTATAGCGGAAAAACACTTGAGAAGTTCACTTCAGAAGCCCGATAGCTTTTCAGTAGTATCGCTAACCTATGTTCCCTATCCGGATTATATGAAAGGGATGAGTGAAGAGGAGTGGCAGGTGCAGATCTTCAACACCATGCGTGCAATCTCTACCCAAGAGGGAATTACCTACATAAGCCATAGGGCAGGAAACAAACCTAAAGTGCTGATTGAAAAGTCATGGTACCTTGAGGATGAGAAGAGCAGAAGTGGATTGCCCGATCCTGTATCAGATTCGGTTCCTCCGACTGCTGAATATGTAGTTTTCCAACGTGATTCCAGTTTCGGTAGCAATAAATACAGCCATAGTTACCAGACCTCCGATACTGAGATATTCGTGAATGTGAAGAACTTGGAGACCATGCGAGTCTTTAGCATCTTCAAGGCGGTGGAAGAGGGTAAGCTCGCGATTGCGATGGCAACCAACCAACTTGAAGATGGTCTTCTGCTCAGTGCAATGGCAACGATCGAAGGGCGAGACCCTGAAATCAAGGTCTTGGGAATCTCAGTCGACCTTCCCAGTGCCTTTACCAGACGTACTACTGCTCTGGGTGAGTGGTTTATCTCTCAATTGGAACAGAAATAACCTCAACCTTGTTTGCTGTATTTATGGAAACGTTTGAGGTAAAGCAAAAAACCAGGTGCAATTGCTAGGAGTGTCAAAGCATTCCATGAAAAGTAGTTATCTCTTCTTCGAACAATAAAGAAAGCAGAAATTAAATTGACTGCATTTAGAAATCGATGTTTTGGATTTGTAGCCAACTCCATACTTAGATTTTTCAATCTCATATAACTTCGTGGATTCTCGTAGATGACTCTGAAAATATTCTTGGTATAACCATCGCTTTGGTATCCACATATATTGATAACGCGGTCCAATACTATCATTGAATATTTTTGATCGATTTGAAGATATATGTAACTTTCAGTAATAAACTTTTCACCTTTTACAACGTCATAAGAGTAGTTCTTTAGAATTGAGGTTCTAAAAATTAAAGCAGTTTCTCCAGTGAAGCCATGTCTTTGGTATAATTCGGTCAAAGGAGTTCTGACGATGTTATTCGGTAGATTCGATCCCATAGGAGTTGATGAGTCATATCCTTTTAGGGCAATTATTCCACTTATAGAAAAATCATTCCTGTAAGGATCCCAAGTAGTAAGTATTAATTCAACAGCCTCATCAATGAGAAAATCATCTGAATCCACACAGAGAAAAAGCTCAGATTCACAAAGTTCCACCGCAGTGTTGTGAGCTCGTTGCTTGCCACCGTTTTCCTGTTTATGGTATTTGATTACAAATGGTAGTGTCGATTCTTGCCAAGTTTTTATCAATTCTTCAGTATTGTCGGTGGAACCATCATCGATAACCAACCAGAGGAAATCCTTTGAAGTTTGTTTTTTAAGGCTTTCAAACAATGCTGGCAAGATATAAGATCGATTAAAAGTTGGGGTAAATATTGTCAGTGTCGGTTCCATTATTTATTTTCCCCCATAGAAAGATTGGCATATATGGTCTCATATGATCTAACCGCTTTATCCAAATTATGATGTTTCTCGACATATCCAAATGCACCAATTTCTAGTTCATTTCTTAATTTAGTGTTATTAATAAGTTCCGTAATCCTTTCAAGGATTTTCTCAATATCAGAAGGAGTACATAAATAACCAGTTTTTCCATCTTCAATAAGATCCCTATTCCCGATTATGTCAGTCGCAATGATTGCCTTTGCAGCTGCCATGGCTTCAAGAAGCGAAACTGGCATCCCTTCCCATAGAGATGTCTGTAAATATATTTTTGAGCCTTTGACTCTTTGTATTGCTTGAATTCGTGGAACGAAACCCGTGACAGTAATATTTTTTGCAGTCAATACATTTCTTAAAGGTCCATCTCCTATCCATATGAATGAAAGGTTAGGAAGTCGCAATGCAATTTCATTGAACAGCATAGGGTTCTTCTGGGCTGAAATCCTTCCCGTCGTGCTGATATCAAATTTCTGATGATCATAAGCATCAATGGAGGCGA
This sequence comes from Pleomorphochaeta sp. DL1XJH-081, assembly GCF_049310885.1. Classification (NCBI taxonomy): domain Bacteria; kingdom Pseudomonadati; phylum Spirochaetota; class Spirochaetia; order Spirochaetales; family Sphaerochaetaceae; genus Pleomorphochaeta; species Pleomorphochaeta sp. DL1XJH-081. The sequence goes on along the minus strand of NZ_JBMDYO010000002.1, from coordinate 357,889 downwards.
TTGATGCAACATCGACAAAATTGTTGATGAGAGTACTATTGTTGGTAATTTTATGGGATTGTTCTAACTCCCCCTTTGAGACTGTAATAATTTTTGCAGGATTCAATTTGTCAAAAATTCTTTCAATTTGGAGGAATGTGTATCTGACTAGTGGTCTTACATCAGTTTTTAGAAATGCGAATCCATGGGGACTGTACAGGAGGTTCGTTTCATACCTTCTTGAAGCCAATCGACCGAGAACTCCCGCCTTGGATGAATGAAGGTGAATAGTGTGGGGTAGAAATGTCACTATTTCTCTTTTCATCTGAGTTATTGCTGATAGAAATTTGGAGGGGGAACTCATATCGATGAATTGGAGAGAAATATTGGAATAGGCAAAGTCAGCCGTATAGTTTTTCGGAGAATCCGCCCTCAATGAGTAGAGAATCTTCACTTCAAATTTTTCTTTATCCAAATTGCAGGCTATGTCACGGATTATGGCATATACGCCGGTTGAAAAGCTCTCGACTATATATAATACCCGTGTTTTTTGATGCAACGATTGTGATGTATCCATGGCCGTAGTATACCTATTGTTTTCTTTTCTGTACAGGAATAATAGGTTTTGGAGTAGTTCCATTTATTGACTATATGAAAAAGAATTATTATCATGAAGCAATATAAGTTTTATAGCAGTCTGTAACAATTGCAGCTCTATGCTTGTTTAGGCTTAAAAGGAATCACTAATTACGATTGTAGGAGCGTTTACGCAACTTGAAAATATTCAAACCATTTTTGGTCATCATACTTTTATTTGGTTTTGCTATTCCCAGTCTATGGGCTGTGGGGGAACAGAGCCTGTATCATATCATCGCCTATTACTCATTCGATATCAAAGGTAAGTCGAGCGAAAAGCAGATTCGCGAGATGATAGTCCCTTCACAGGGAGATGCTCCATTTACAACAGTTGAGGAAATGGAGAAGGTACTCGAGGCAAAACGGAACCAGTTGAATAACATGCGTCTTTTTGAAGAGGTCTCCTATACCTATGAAGCAGTGCATGCGGATGATACCGCAATCCGTTATAGGGTAAAATTTTTTATTGATGATGCTTTTTCATTTTTGGCGATACCCTATCCCAAGTACGACTCCAATTTTGGGTTTCGTCTTGGACTAAAGGCTTATGATAAAAACCTTTTTGGATCTTTTGCTGACCTTTATCTAGTGGTCAATACTACCCAAATTGAGGGCAGCTGGCAGGATTACGAATGGTTTTCAGAGCTCACAATAGATAATATTCCCGTAGCGGATGGTAATATTAATTTGGGAGCCGAGATAAAAGCTATCCAAAATGGGACTATACTAAAGGATGTAATGTATAAGGCGAATATCGATTGGACGGGAATACCTCTGGCACAAACCACTTTCGATTTTCATGTAGATATTGATGAAAATGCAGAGACTGAAGAAGATCTTTTTGATAAGCTCCTTACCGCGAGTATCCAGTGGGATGATCTTCCTTGGTTCAAGTCCGCCCTCCGGGTACGGCCAGCGTTTCAATTCAAACAAAGTGGAAATGACCAACCTTGGGATGTAGATAATGCTTCTTTTCATTCATCAGTCACTCCAATTCGAATCAATGGGGAAGAATATGTTTTTGCGAATACCATCAAATTAAAATTTCCCCATGAGTATGTACAATCTACTACCTCTCTGACTCTTGCGGAAGCTTATCTGTTTGGAATGCCTCTTTCGTTCTGGGTTTCGGCGAACAATTTTTTCCATATGGACAATCAAGAATTCTACGACAATACCTATGCTGTCGGAGGTTCTTTAGGATTTTCTTTACCATTCAGTACATCATACAAAGGTTCGTATGAAGTATCGCTACGCGATGGATTCAACAAGTTTGGCGAGAATTACACAGCTATCGAACATGTCCCCTATTTCTCAACCACCCAGACTGTATCATTCGGCGAGGTCAACTGGGATGGAAACTTTAGAGAAGGCCTCAGAGGAGCTTTATGGGGGAAGGCCGACTATGCATTGTTCTCCCGTGAGTGGAAGGATATCAACTACCTGAACTACAAGGCACAGGCAGAAATCGAAACATTCCTGAAGCTGGGCAACCGAATCGGATTCAGCGCGAGAGGTATGGGTTTCTACTCCCATGTACCATCTTTCAATTGGTATGAGAACCAATCCTTCCCGTCATTCCTGCCGAACAGTAGTACCAGTGCTCCAGAGAAGCTACGCGGTATTCTGGATGATACGTATGAAGAAATTGTCGGTGAGTATGATTACCAGAAGCTTGGAGCTGTAGCAAATATCGATGCCACACTCATGTTCATCAAATTCAAAGGATTTGCCGAGGGTTTCATGAGTGCATTCATGGATATCGGTGTCTTTACCAATACGGTGGATACCAGCAGTGGATCCAACTCTGTGTCACGCGACGATCTCATTGTTCTTAAGACTATTGGCGTAGAAGGATATGGAATCATGGACAAGTTCCCATCTTATCCTATACGGGGTTCCTTAGGTTTCAATCTTGACGATGTGATGGACCACCTAGAGGGCAACTTGGCGTTCTCTGAAATCGAGTTCGAGCTGTCTATTGGAATGGGTCTCCATTACTAGTTATAAAGAATATTTCAATCCAACCATAGTCTGATGGTCCATTGAATAATCATAATCGAACCATCTGTTCACTAAGTAGTAGCTTCCATGGATTGTTATGGAAGTATTTGGAATAACCATGGATCCTGCGGTTCCAACGACTAATGTGAACTCCGGAGTGGGTCCAGAAGGGGAGGGTGTATTGATGTCCTCTACTTTTTGCAAAATGACCTGCTGCTCTTTATTCTCTATAAGGAGACCTCTCTCTCCTTGGACAATAAAGCGAAGGCTTGCATCAATACTGAATTTGTTCTTGTGTGTGAATTTCGATTTTAATGCTAGAACGATTGAATCAGGCCCATACGTATAACCCAACCAGGAAACTCCACTTTTACCGTCTTCCATACTCACAGCGTGCACAAAATCCAAATTATATTCTTCATTTGCATATGTTTCGTCTCCAGATACGTAGTTATGGGTATTGTCAGCCGTTCGAAGATAAACATATGGAGATGTGTAGACTGCCTCCATATAATTCGAATTTCGCCATTCATCCATAACCTTTTCATTTCTGATTCCCACCAAGCCAGCGTATGCATTGGGAGGGATTTCAGCTGTAGTGTCTTGTTCTCCACCAGTTTGGAATTGATCAAGAAATAGTTGGGTATTGAGTAACCAACCGGGAGAAAATAACCACTCAATTTCCAATCCCATGGAATTATTGACTTCACCAAAATTTTGTAAATTATGCAAGAACATCAAAGGACTAAACATTCGCAAGTCCATACGATCGACATAGAATAACGTACCTTCCGTCAAAGAAAATCTTAACCTTGGTGATGGGTTAATTTCAAATCTGTGGGACAAGTATATGCGAGTTAGAGTTCCATGAAAAAGTGTGTGCCAAGAACCTGCAGGATTCAAATGTGGATACCAAGCTTCTCCTAGTTCAGATTCCCCTGACGGATCTATCCTATTCTCAAAAATTTCGCGTGAAATAAGTTCATTCATGGGTAGTGCAAGAAATGTGTATTTAATTTGCTTTCCGGTAACACTAGCCAATAGGAAGTCATGATATGGTGCTTGATCTCCCACCATAAGGTTACCAGTATTACCTCGTCCATAACGTATACTATCTCGACCAAAGACTAGGGTATAAGAATCTCCGCTTGTTCCCATGAAAGCAGTATGGGGAACACTGTTTTGAAGAGCTGAATCCTCGTTATTAATCAAGAATGGATTATTCGATGCAATACCAGAAAAGTCTGCCTCTCTGTAGGCTTTCTGTAAGGCGTAGGAGATCGTCCCATACACACTTTTCCCCAACACAGACTCTACTTCCCCATAAAGTAGTGGCGAGCGATCATTGTAGCGTTGTATCCAATCTGACGGAGCAGTGTCAGATTGCGTGTTCGCATAGATTCCTTGTGAAAAAAGAATTGAATAATCCCAATCCTTATCAGTAAATGGAGTTTGGATATAATCTTCAATTTCCTCATATTGTTGTTTGCTTAGTGGAGAAAGCTTCGAGTAGTCTATCAGCTGGATATGTTTTAGAAGTTCATGTCCTGATATTGGCCCCCCAGAGGATGGAGCATTTACTCCACTTTCAATGCTTAGTTGTACGATTTTTTCAAGGATTGGATCATCTATTTGATAAATACGAGAGAGTGGATTTGCCGAAACGAGAGACAAAGACAAACCCAGTAGAATTAAAACCAATAGACGTTTCATTCAAACCCTCCAAGTTAGCGCCATATGGAGACTCCAATTTGAATAGCATGTGAGTGAGTGGGAGATGACCACGATCCTGTTACTTCATACTGGATTGGGTGAATAGAATCTGGGTCACTAGGATCAGTTGCTTCGTTAGTATTATATATAACTCCACCATTTTGAGCATTAGCCTTGAAATCCCACCAGGCAATTGCTGTGGGCTGATTCCGTTTTGTTGATAATTTATAAAGATAGTTTGCATATAATGATACTGGATATTTATCCAAAGTTTTTGAGATGCCAATTGTAAGGCCAAATGTTTTCTCAAATAGAAAACCGGTAAAATCCTTGTCTTCATAAAGACCTTGACTCGCTGCTCGATAAACCATGTAATTATCTATATTGAATCCATATTGACCGCTTCTTCTCTGATATTTCGCAGTCAGATTTGCTCGAAGACCTTTTGTAAGGTTGAATTGGGTTGAAATGAGAAATTCATCTGAATTCGGTCGCAACGGATATCCTAAGTTTTCCCCTTTATTCACATACATCAATTCATAGGCATAATCATCCAGACCATCATCTTCAATATTCACCGGGTAGTGTGTATAGAAAAATGGGCTGATGTATGTATACTGGAACGTAAATTTACTAAAACTACCTATAGGAACATTGAAATCGATTCCTCCTTGCATGCTCAAAATATTCCTAGGGACCTTGAAGAACCGAGAAGGATTGATTTCATTCATTTCCGTAGTAGCGGCTGTACCATATAGCCGCAATATTCCTGGAAGTCTCCATTGGAAGTCGATTCCTGCCAGCATGTTATCGAAGTCACCGAGTATTCTTTGTTGGAACATGAGTATAGAGAATGGATTCAAGTAAGCGATTTCAAACCGTTTGCGATATACCACAGATTCGTAGATGCCCAATCGAATATTTCCAGGAAGTGCAAGCTCAACACGGTGTGCGCTGAAGTTATTGTCGAGAGTTGTTCCTTGTTGTCCATCGGAGAAAAAGTAGTTTTCGAAGAACTCCTTATTTGCAGGAGAATCCATATTTGAATTGTACTCGAACTTTCCAAGACTTCCGGTAACGAAATCAAATGTCAACCATGGAGCAAATTGCGCAGAGAGTTCGATTCCTTCGAATGATCTTGCCGATCCCGAAAGCATGAGATTGTTTTCTCCTACTCCCCAATCCCTTTTGATAGAAGCCCACCGTAAGAGCAAGTTTCCATCGAGAAAGTAAAATGATAGTTCTGGATGCAAATCCAGACCATAATAAAAAATATGGTCGTCTCCATGATCGTACAATGTATCATAGTTCCCCTCTGATGGGATCGAATAGTCATTCGGTAAAAATAGACTGGCATTGAGATGGTCTAGACGGAATCCAAAATCCATGTTGAAAGAAGCGAAATCAAGAATATCTCCTCGTATGTAAGCACGACCGACATTCCTCGATTCGTATCCTTCAGTCCTTTGGAAAGATGAAGTGAACTCCAACTCGCCTTCAATTCCAACACTGAGACTCGATCCTAACGTTTCAACCTCCGCTGTATAAACTCCTTGCCTGAGGAAGTCGTATAAATTTTCAATTTTTTCAGGAGGTAAAGAAAACTCTTTGATCAAAGATTCAATAACGAGTTTCTCTTCAGCTGTAATTTTATCACTATCTTTGATTATTGTAAGATTCTTGATAATTTCGGACTTGGGATACGGTTTTGCAAGAGGAAGCGGATCGATGATTCCTTTGAGTTCTGATGCTTCAATAATTCCATAGACTTGATGGGATAGTGGAACAGACAAATATTGGGCTGAAAAAATATTCTGAGTGATTAAAAGTAGAAGCAATATTAGTACGGAAGTGGCCTTTTTCATCTAAAGACTCCTAAAAAAATTATGATTAACACGATGATAACTACTATGGATGGAGGTATCCCTAATGTCAAGTATAGCCTATATGTGGTATTCTTATGATTAAATAAATGGGGGCTTAGCGTGGATCCAAATTATAGGCAAATCAATTTATCTTCTGTGCAAAAGATCGAGTTTGAGATCCTTCGTGAATTTTCAATTATCTGTGACAGGCATAATATTCCCTATTATCTAGCATCAGGAACTCTCTTGGGAGCAGTCAGACATAGTGGGTTTATTCCTTGGGATGATGATATCGATGTATTGGTACCTCGCCCATTTTACTATGAATTGGTTGATTTATTGCATAGCGTGATACTTCCTGAAGGCTATAGTGTAAAATCTCTTGGGGATCGAGATCATATATTGCCCTATACAAAAGTATATTTTGATAATAGTTGTGTGATTGAGAAAAAGTTAGAATCAAAATACAAATATTCCAAATTATGGATCGATGTTTTTCCGATGGATGGCCTACCGTCTTCGTCGATTGGAATTAAGTTTAAATTTTTCATAGCGAAACAACTAAGAAACCTTCTATATACTGCAATAGTTAATCCAAAAAAACTTGCTGGAGTAGAGAAAATCGGAACTATTTTATTAAAACCAATTGCAAAAATCATAGGTCCTCCGACTATTGCAAAATGGATAGATGCTTATTCTAGAAGCATTGAATATGACAAAGCAAAGATTGTTGGCAATTTGGTTTGGGGTGATGGATTTCAAGAGGCTGTCGAAAAAAATTCCTATGAGCCTATGATTGACTTACCTTTTTGTAGTGAGCTATTTCATGCACCAGCTTGTTACGATCTCCATCTGAGGAATCTATATTCAGATTATATGCAATTACCTGATGAAAAAGATAGGAATTCTCATCTTGGAGAAGAATATTATATCCTCTCGTAGATAGTAAGTTTTTACTTCTCAGCGAAAGATTTGAGCGTATTACTTAAATCTACATTCTCAGATTCAGTTTTAATTGCAATCCGAATAAACTGTCCTTCGATTCCTTGTTTTCCTGTAAGGCTTTTTATCAGTAGGTTTTTCTCGAGTAGGGCTTCGGCCAAACTTTCTGCTGTAAATGGATGAAATACTTCACACATGATGTAATTTGCTTGCGAAGGTAATGGACGGATAAAAGGAATGCTATCCAATTCCTTAAAAAATGAAGAGCGGATAACACGAAACTGATTCAAAGCATTTGTGTAGTCTGCACGATATTTTTCCCAGACTTGAAGGTAGAATTCTGCAAACGAATTGATGTTCCAAATAGATACATCTTTCTTGAGTTTCGCTATCAGTTTTCTGTCACTAGAAAATGCAACGCCTAAACGCAAGCCAGGTACTCCATACGATTTTGAAATACTTTTTATCAAGACCAAATTTTTGTTTTGTTCCATGAGGTCTCTTGAAATTATTGACATCGTCTCTGGGTAATCTGAAAAATCCATGAATGATTCATCTACAATGAGACGAATGTTATTATTGCTCGTCCAATCCAATATTTTTAACATACCTTCCAATTCAATCAGATTCCCTGATGGGTTATCAGGATTGACTAGAATCAACGTTCTTATTTGTCGATCAGAGTAATACTTTATTAGGTCTTCGGCTGTATACTGATAATCAAATTCGTTTGTGTGGAAATAGATGATATCATTTTTTGGCAATCTATTTGGATATTCTTGGAAAGTTGGGGAAATTATTCCAACCGGGTCTTGTAATAGCCCTGTAATAGCTCTAATTATTTCTGCTGCGCCATTTCCAACGATAGTCATATCTTGCGGAATGGCAAAATAGTTCGAAGCCAATAAAGCATTGATTTCCTGCCCAGAAGGATAGTCTCGAAGCAGTCTATTGAAATTTGCCTGTACCTCATCAACTAGTCTTACTGGAGGATAATGAGGATTGACTAGGTAACAGAAATCGATAAGCTTAGGATATCTCCAATAACCACCGTATCGTCTCATAAGCTTTTCATATTTTTGGTGAGAAGAATCTGTAAATATTGACTCTGCGATATCAAGGTCTTGCTTGTCATCGATTTCATACCACTTTTCGTCATCAAGTATTTTAACTTTGATTTCTGGATTTTCGAGAATAGAGATCACTTTTAGAACTTGCTCGTAATATTCATTATTTCCTAAAGCTTTACAATAAGCTTCAAGAAATGGTACATAATGGGAACTCGAAAAGCGTTTGCTGAATTTATAAATATTTACAGTTTTGTAGTAATTTTCTTTATCACAAAATTTAAATTGTTTCTTGTTTAAAAAATCAGTGATGTTATTCTGGTCATCAATTGTCAGTACTGTTCCATCCATCCAACTCTCATATTTAGCGACTAATGCAAGATTTGGATAAGAGTCCTGCAGTAATCGGTCAATTACAGCTTTCTCAAAGATCAAATCAGATTCCAAGAGAAGAGTATCTTCTTCCAATAAGTATTTTCTTGCTAAAAATAGACTATAAATATTGTTCGTCGAATCGTAAACTGAATTTTCTACTATTTGAATCGGTGTCTTAATATTCAAGGTATTGATAAAATCAACAAGTAGGTTTCCTTTGTATCCAACAACAAGAATAATCCTAGAAAGACTCTTAGAATCTAAAATTCTAACAGCTCTTTCTATTAAAGTAATTCCATTAACTTCAACCATACACTTAGTAGTTTCTGTTGTTAATTCTTTTAAGCGTTTGCCCATCCCAGCGGCGAGAATCATTGCTTGCATATGTTGATCTCCTGAAAATTAATTAATCCTATCATTAATTTTCTGGTGATGCTATGGCAGAAATGTGCCATCTTGAATAATTTCATTTCTATGTACGTAATATGCCTCGTTGTGTTCGGATGAGAACTATGCTATCTTTCCACGTGCAAATATAGCCAAATTTTGATATATAATTTCAATGAAGGGAAAGCTTGATGGGAAATCCCATTCGAATATTACACGTTCTTGGAGGCCTTGATCTCGGTGGTGCTGAAACCATAGTGATGAATTTGTACCGAAATATAGATCGGGAAAAAGTTCAATTTGATTTTGTAGTACATACCCAAAATAAATGTTTTTATGAAGATGAGATAGGCTTACTAGGTGGAAATATATATCGTGTACCGCGATTTACTGGATTCAATCTTCTAAAGTATTGGAATTCTTGGAAAATTCTCTTTAGGGGGAATGCTTCATTCGTAGCTGTCCATGGTCATTTGGGTAGCTCAGCTGCAATATATCTAAAAGTTGCGAAATCATACGGATTATATTCTATTGCCCATAGCCACGGAGCTGGAAACTCTCGTGATTTCAAAGGATTTATGTATGGGTTTTTCTCATTTCCTACTCGGTATGTTGCCGACTATTTTTTTGCGTGTTCTTTACCAGCAGGAATTTCCCGTTTTGGTAGGAGAATTGTTGATTCTACGAATTTTTCTATCTTGAAGAATGCAATCCAGATCCAGAAATTTGTATTTACTCCAAGTATTAGAGGGAAATATAGGGCCGACTTGGATCTGACAAATCAATTTGTGGTTGGACATGTCGGTCGCTTTGATCCCTTAAAGAACCATCCTTTCTTATTGAAGGTTTTTAAAGAAGTACATGATAGAATTCCTAATTCAAAACTTTTACTAGTTGGGGATGGGGAGGAACGACAAGTAATTGAAGAAATCATTAAAAAATATAACCTGAAAGAACATGTGATTCTTCTTGGTTCTAGAGCTGATGTTTCTGGATTATTGCATGCAATGGATGTCTTTCTCTTTCCATCATATGCAGAAGGATTGGGTATCAGTCTCGTTGAAGCCCAAACGACGGGTCTTCCCTGTGTAGTCTCCAGTAATGTGCCACGCGAAGTAGAAATAACAGATTTGATTGAATTTTTATCATTGGACGAATCGATAGAAAGGTGGTGTGAAACGATAGTGAAGATGAAGAGCGATATTTCACGACGAGACCATTCTCAAGAGGTAGAAGAAAAAGGATATGGAATTTTGGGCTCAGCCCAACAGATACAAGCTTTTTACTTGAATAATACGAGTGAAAGAAAAAAAGAGAGCAAAGTATGAAGATCGCTTATATAGATTTCTATGGATTTTCCAAAACAGATAAAGCCTCTAGTGGCGTTGAACGCAAAATCACAGCCCAAATAAAGGCTCTAAGCACTTTAGGAGAGGTCGATAGACATTCCTATGATACGCACACCCAAAGCCGACTGCTACGATATGTTCGAATGATAACGAGGCGACTCCCGTTTCTACCATCAAAGATAGCTTATAAATGTGATGCTTCCTATCAGGGTGTTGATACCTTATATTTCCGACGAACTACTCTCGACTCTTATGCAATTCGCTTTTTTCGAGATTTTAAAAGGCAAAATCCAAATGGAAAAGTTATCATGGAGATACCAACGTATCCTTATGATAAAGAAATGGCAAATTTAATTGAGTTTCCTCGATTGTTGAAGGATATATGGAATAGGAAAAAGCTGAAAAGGTATGTGGACCGAATAGTGACTTTCTCAGAAGATAAAGAAATCTTTGGTATTCCTACTATCCGGACAATGAATGGTCTTGATTTTGCTTCGGTTAAGATAAAGGATGTTACTACTCCATCAGATGATACTATTCAAGCGGTGATGGTCGCGAATTTCGCTCCTTGGCATGGTCTTGATCGCTTGATAGAGGGGCTTCATAGATACTACCTTGAAGGTGGGATGAGGAATATTATACTTCATATTGTCGGTGATGGAGTTGTTGTTGAGAAGGAAAAGAGGCTTATTATGGGTACTCCTCTCGAAAATAAGGTTGTGTTTCATGGTAGATTATCTCTCGATGAGATGGCTCATATATATGATCTAGTCACATTAGCTATAGATACGTGTAATGACGAATATCAAGGTGTACTACTCTCAAGTTCATTGAAAACAAGGGAATATACTGCGAAAGGATTACCTGTGGTTGGGGCAATGGAAATCGATTTGATGAGATATATGCAAGATTTTTTCCTTATCTTAAAAGGTAAAGATTATATCGATATTAACGAAGTAATTAAATTTCATGATAATGTATACCAAAGAAAGGAAGATTATTTGACTGTACCCAAGATTATCAGGGATAGAGCGCAGTCACTTTGTGATATGCAAGTTACAATGAAACCTATCTTGGATTTTTTGATTTCAGAATAACATAGGTGCAATATGAAAAATGAACTATTGGAAAAAATTTCTAACCGAGCTATCAAAGTTGGAGTAATTGGTTTGGGGTATGTAGGCTTACCCCTTGCGGTTGAAAAAGCGAAAGCAGGCTTCCACACTACTGGTTTCGATGTTCAACAAAAGAAAGTCGACATGGTTAATGATGGAATCAACTATATCGGAGATGTCGTACAGGAGGATCTTGCATCTTTAGTGAAGTCTTGCGTACTTCGAGCAACCAGCGACTTCTCATTTGTCAAAGATTGTGACTTCATTGCAATTTGTGTACCCACACCTCTTGATGAGCATCAACAACCGGATATTTCCTATGTACGCGACTCAACCATCGAAATCGCAAAATATTTAAGAAAAGGAACGATTGTTGTTTTGGAATCCACCACATATCCTGGGACAACCGAGGAGTTGGTCAAACCACTACTTGAACAGAACTCGGGATTAGTCTGCGGAAAAGATTTCTATCTTGGGTTTTCACCAGAACGTGTAGATCCAGGTAACCTTATCTATAAGACCAAGAATACACCTAAAGTGGTCGGTGGGATTGGAAAAGATGCAACCGAAGTGATATCTGCGATGTATCGCGCTGTTCTTTCCAGCGATGTTACTGAGGTTTCTAGCCCTGCGGTTGCTGAAATGGAAAAAATTTTAGAAAACACATACCGCAACATCAATATCGGGCTGGTGAATGAATTGGCAAAACTATGTCATGAGATGGGGGTCAGTATCTGGGAAGTGATCGATGCAGCAAAGACGAAACCATACGGATTCCAAGCTTTTTATCCTGGACCAGGTCTTGGTGGTCATTGTATTCCTCTGGATCCCTATTATCTGTCTTGGAAAGCTAGGGAATATGGATTTCATACTTCGATGATAGAAAGCTCTATGATGATCAACGACACAATGCCTGAATATACGGTCGAACGAGCATCGAAAATTCTCAATCGTTTCAAAAAAGCCATTAATGGTTCAACCATTTTGGTGCTTGGAGTTGCCTATAAACAAGACATTGAGGACTATCGTGAAAGCCCAGCCTTGAAGGTAATTGATATTTTGGAAAAAAGGGGAGCAAACGTCTCTTACTTCGATCCTTGGGTTGCAGAGTATCACTACAAGGGAAATTTAGTGCAAGGCTTGAAAAATTTGACAATTCAGACTTTACAGGAAGCTGATTTGGTCGTAGTCACGACAGCTCACTCAAATATTGATTACACTTTCGTGCAACAGCATTCTCGAGTGATTTTTGACACTAAGAATGTTATGAAGAAATTGTCAAATCGCGACAATATAGAGGTATTATAATGAAATATGCACTTATTGGATGTGGACGCATTTCCCCGAATCATCTTGCTGCAGCTTTGGCAAACAATCTGGAAATTGTAGCGTTATGCGATTTGGATCCTCAGAATATGGAAGACAAAGTCGTAAAGTTCGAATTGCCCCGTTCAGTTAAGCGGTATATCGATTATCACGAACTATTGGAAGAGACGAGACCCGAATTGATTTCAATCTGTACCGAAAGCGGAAAGCATGCCCAAATCGCTTTGGATTGCATTCAAGCAGGAGTGAATCTTGTAATTGAAAAGCCCATTGCCTTATCTGTGGAAGATGCAGATATGATTATTCATGCTGCACAAGAACGTAATGTAAAGGTTAGTGCATGTCATCAAAACCGCTTCAACAAATCTGTAGTCAAGATTCGTGAGGCTGTCGAAAAGCGACGATTTGGCAAAATGTTCTACGGTACAGCGCACATACGATGGAATCGTGAACGTGAATATTATGACAGGGCTTCTTGGCGAGGGACTTGGGAGCAAGATGGTGGTGCTCTGATGAACCAATGCATCCATAATATAGATCTTCTACGGTGGATGTTGGGAAATGATGTGGTTGAAGTATTTGCCTATACCGATAACCTTGATCATCCCTACATCGAAGCAGAAGACTTGGGCATAGCTTTGGTAAAGTTTGCAAACGGTGCATATGGGATCATTGAAGGGACCACGGATGTGTATCCTAGGAATCTGGAGGAGACACTCTACCTGTTTGGGGAGAAGGGAACGGTAAAGGCTGGAGGTGGATCTGTAAATATCATCGAAGAGTGGCGCTTCAGCGATATGTTGGACGACCCTGATGAGATAATGGCCAAATATCATGAGAATCCGCCTAATGTATATGGATTCGGCCATACACCGTTATTTGCAGATGTCATTGATTCTATTGAAAAGAACCGGCAGCCACTAGTAACTGCAGAGGATGGCAAGCGTGCTATGGAACTTGTCTTGGCTATCTATAAATCTGCGGCTGAGGGCAAACCGGTACGATTGCCTCTTAAAAGTTGTAAGACAACTGACTTTATGGGGAGGTTCTCCCAATGAATGATTCGTATGTGCATCCTTCTTCCTATATTGATGAGAATGTCATTATCGGAAGAGGGACAAAAATATGGCACTTTTGTCACATCCAAGATGGGGCAATGATTGGAAAGAATTGTTCGCTGGGGCAAAATGTGAATGTATCAAATAACGTGGTCATCGGAGACAATTGCAAGATTCAGAATAATGTTAGCCTTTATGAAGGAGTGACACTGGAAAAGTATGTTTTCTGTGGGCCGTCATGTGTGTTTACAAATGATCTGACTCCTAGGGCAAAATACCCGAAAGGAAGAGATGCATACCTTAGGACGTATGTAAAAGAGGGGGCGTCTATTGGTGCTAATGCTACCATAGTCTGTGGGGTGACTATAGGTAAGTGGGCACTCATTGGAAGTGGTGCGGTGGTCACCAAAGATGTTCCTGACCATGCTGTCATGGTAGGCGTTCCTGCAAGCCAACATGGGTGGGCTTGTGAATGTGGCTCAGCTTTAGATGATAAGAAGCTCTGTAGAAAATGTGGAAGAAGCTATGTTTTGAGGGCATTTGGACTTGTTGAAGTCACAAAGGAATAGACTATGGAATTTCGGGATTTAAAACATCAGTACCAAGTATTGAAGCCACGGATTGATGACTCAGTAAACCAAGTGATGACCGAGTGTAACTTTATTGGTGGATTACAAGTGAGGACACTTGAAGCAAAACTTGCGGATTATGTCGGAGTCAAGCATTGCATCAGTTGTGGTAATGGCACCGATGCTTTGACTATGATGTTGATGGCTTGGGGAATAGGGAAGGGGGATGCGGTTTTTGTCCCTGATTTTACTTTTTTTGCATCAGGAGAGGTGGTCTCCTTTCTAGGTGCGACTCCCGTATTTGTAGATGTTGACCAAAATACCTTCAATATGGACCCCAATAGTCTGGAACAAGCGATCATTGCTGTAAAGGAGGAAGGCGAGCTTAAACCAAAAGTAGTGATGCCTGTGGACCTATTCGGCCTTCCTTGTGACTATGACAGGATTAACGAAATATCTCATCGATACGGTTTGAAGGTGTTAGAGGATGCCGCGCAGGGCTTTGGAGGCGAGTATAAGGGGCGTAAAACATGCTCTCTCGGAGACGCGGCAACTACATCATTTTTTCCTGCGAAGCCCCTCGGTTGTTATGGGGATGGAGGGGCAATTTTCACTAATGATGATCAGGAAGCCGAGTATCTTTGCTCCATTGCTGTACATGGAAAGGGTACTTTCAAGTATGACAATGTGAGGATTGGTTGGAACTCCCGACTGGATACTCTCCAAGCTGCAATCCTACTGGTAAAGTTCGATGCATTGGAGGAATTTGAGCTAGAATCAATAAATACCATAGCCTCTCTGTACACGAAAGATTTACGGGATATGGTGAAGACACCTGAGATACCAAACGGCCTTTATTCGAGTTGGGCTCAATATACTATCCAGGTCAAGGATGAAATCCAACGAACCATCTTACAAAATGAATTGGCAAACCACGGTGTTCCTTCGATGATCTATTATCCAAAACCAATGCATCTGCAATCAGCTTTTCATGGAAATAAAAATTGGGTTGATCTAAGTATTTCAGAAAGTTTATGTAAGACAGTCCTCTCGCTCCCAATTCATCCCTACATGTCTAACAGTGAGCTCAACAGAGTAACTGAAATTATCGGGAAATCAAATGGATAGGCTCTTTGTTATTACTGAGAACTATCCATTTGGGCGAGGTGAAGAGTTCTTTGAGACAGAGATACATTTTCTTGCGAATAGGTTTGATGAAATTACCATCTTTTCTCTGAGTAATGAAACTACTATCACAAGGGAAACACCAAAGAATGTAGTTTTCAATAGAATCGAATTGTACAGTGGAATTCGATCTTATGTTAAATATCTCTTTCGAAAAGATTTTTATCGTGAGCTAAAATGCATAAGAAAATACTACCATAAGAAAATCACGTTCTCCATGATCAAGTTTTTATTGTGGTCACTCTTTAGGGGTGATGAAATCGCTGCAAAAATAAGTAACATTACTTCTAGAATACCAAAGGCTGATAAAGTTTATCTATATTCTTACTGGATGCATTATGGAGCCTATGCTATTGCGAAATTAAATAAATCACATAGATATAAAAAAGCGTTCTGCCGAGCGCACGGATTCGATCTATACTTTGAACGGAATGCCATGGAATATATTCCTCTAAGACATTATATTCTCAGCAATCTTGATTATATTTTTCCCATTTCCCTAGACGGAAAAAAATATCTCATGAATAAATTCCCGCAATATGAATCAAAAATGATGGTATCTAAACTAGGTATTCTTGGAAAGCAACATGAATATATGGTTTACAAAATCGACAGCAAAAAAGTAAAACTTCTGAGCATATCGAATTTCAACGAAGTCAAAAGAATCGGTTTGATAGTTGATGCACTATCTCTTGTAAAAGAGTGCTACATTGATTGGATTCATATAGGAGCTGGAGGGACTTCTGAAAAGGAATCGAAAGACTATGCCAATACCAAGTTGCAGCGAAAGAAAAATATTCGATTTGAATTTAAGGGATACCTATCCAATTCGGGTGTAATGAATTTTTATAGAAATAATACCATTGATCTATTTATTAATGTAAGTGAGTCAGAGGGAATCCCGGTTACTATGATGGAAGCACAAAGCTTCAGTATACCAATAATTGCAACGGAAGTAGGTGGTGTATCAGAAATAGTGAATTCAGGAAATGGTATTTTGTTATCTCCTGATCCCAGTCCCGAACAGATTGCTCGAAAAATTGTCGAATTTTCTTCCCTATCATCTTTTGAAGTGGGGGAAATGAGAAAAGCAGCCTTTGAAAGTTGGGATAACTATTATAATGCTGAAAAAAACTATACCGATTTTATCACCAAAATTATGGAGAGTTCATGAACAGATCTAATGTTAAAAAAGCTTTCAGTATAGTAATTCCCATTTTCAATGCAAAGCGTTTTATCAGTTCCCATTTGAACCTACTGATACAACAAGTATCTGAGGAATTCGAGATCATTCTGGTCAACGATGGTTCGACCGACGGTTCCGATGTAATATGCAATCAGTTTAGAGAAGATTATCCTGATCTGGTGCGTGTCCATCACCAAGAAAATTCAGGTGCTTTTTTTGCACGGCTTTCTGGGGTGAATATTGCTAAGGGGAACTATATTTGTTTTATTGATGCAGATGATTACTGGAATATGGATTCTGCATCCATCATTAAAGAAACTATTAGTGCCCATACTGCTGATGTGTTTCTATTCGGATACAGAGAGATAGATGAGAGTACTAATCATGAAGAACTTCGAGTTCCTTCATTTGAACCAGGTTTATATACCTCAGAATCATGTAAAGAAATACGAAGCAATATTCTAGAAAATGATTATCAAAATATGCTTTGGACCAAAGTTATTAGAAAAGAACTCTTTGATTCTACATTTTCTCAAAATATCCCCTTGAAAAATTTTTCCTATGCAGAAGATTTTTATCAAGTCTTATTAATAGTTGATTCAGCGAATTCCTTTTATGTAAGTCATGATAAAATCTATGATTATATTAAAAATCCATCAAGTACAACCTCAAAAGGAATGACAAATCAGTCATTGGAATCTCTAATCTTTGTCTACACAGAGTATCTGAAGTTTGTCAAACTGTGGAATTTCCCTTGGGAAACAGCAAAAAAAAGACTAGTTGTTCCAATAAATCACGCTTTATATGCGCTTTTATATGGTCATCAACAGCCTGGACCACTTCTGGAAGTGGTGTTTTCTAAAAATTTTTTTGAGTTATGTAAGTCTGCTTCAAAAATTGAGATGAAACTATATTATAGGATTGCTTGTTTTTTCCTCCTTCATGACATGAAGAAAATCTTGCGGTGTTATATTTTCTTTTTCTCAAAAATCAATAGAATGAGATTAAAAATTAAAAAGGTACGAGCATAATGGATCAAATCAAAGTAGGGACGTTACTTTCCTATCTAAAAATGATTATTAATGTTGCTGTTGGATTGATTTATGTTCCTTTGATCCTTAAATACCTTTCAATTTCACAGTACGGACTGTATCAATTGGTAGCCTCGTTGGTAGCATATTTGGCAATCCTTGATTTTGGCCTTTCAGGTACTATCACAAGATTTTATTCACAGAAATTAGCATTAGGTGATGTTGATGGGCAACAAAACGTTATAGCCGTATCTTTAATTATTTATTCAATCATCTCTGTAATTATTCTTCTTTTGGGTACGGGGTTCTATTTTATTATGGATTCACTTTATAGTGGACAATTAACTTCAGGTGAACTGGTTATTGCAAAACAGATGTTGATCTTATTGATCATAGATGTTGCACTTATGGTACCTTCACACGTTTTTACAGCAATAATTACAGCACATGAAAAATTTATTTTCTTACGATTATCATCTATTATTAGAAATCTTCTGCAACCTGTTCTCATAGTTTTTATATTGATGCGTTATCCAACTGCTCTAGCTATAGTGATTATTCAAATCATCCTAGATTTATTGATCATCCTCGTAACCATTCTATACGCATTAAGAGCATTTCATGTCAGAATTAAACTAAATGCTATCGACAAGTCATTGATAAAGAATATGTTATCATTTTCATTCTTTATATTTATTAATATCATTGTTGATCAAGTCTATTGGGGCACAGGACAGTTGGTCCTTGGTGCTGTAGTAGGAACCACCTCTGTTGCAATATTCTCAATAGCGATTCAGTTCAACAACTATTTTAGGCAATTTTCTACTGCTATAATTTCTGTTCTCCTACCAAAAATCACTCGGATGGCTACTGTTTCGAATCGGATGGAAGAAATCAATCAGGAATTTTTTAAAATAAGCAGAATTCAATTCATTATACTCAGTCTTCTATTGTCGGGATTTATTATTTTTGGCAAGACATTCATCAAGCTCTGGGTTGGCAACGAATTCTCTCAAGCTTATCTCATGACTTTGGTTATTATGATTCCCTTTGTCTTAGACCTTGTCACTAGTATGGGGAATTTGATTTTACAGGCAAAAAACCTCCATTCAAGGCGGTCTCTTATTTTGACTATATCTGCTACTATTAATGTTGGACTGTCAATTACACTATCATTTTACTATGGTGCACTGGGTTGTGCTATTGCTATAGGTGTATCATTATTGTTGGGTAATGGTATAACGATGTTGGTCTATTATGAAAGAATTGGGTTGCGAATTACTATGTTTTTTAAAGAATTAAAGCTATTGGTTTTAAGTGTAATTCTATCGACGATAATCGGTTGGATTGGAGTACGTTTAGTGAGAATTAACAGTTGGTTCATACTATTGGTGGGAATACTTCTTTATTGTATCATTTTTTCAATAATTACTTGGCTTATAGGATTGAATCTCTATGAGAAAAAATTATTACGTAGAATTATAAATCCCGCTTGAATTATCATTTTGGGTTCATTGTTTTCTCTTTTTTTGATCACCTGCAATAAGAATAAGCGGTATTAAAGCAAAGTCACCATATAGGAATAATGTATAAAACTCAACCATCGAATAAAGCATGAGAAGTGAGAAAATTAAAGTCAAATTGAATGATTTTGATATCAACTTTTTACAAGTGATTATTAGGACGATAAAAATCGGTAATGCACCAATAATTCCTGATGTGACCAATAATTCAATAAAGGAATTGTGCATGTGAGTGTTTGCTTTATACAAACTTGGTTCAAATCCAAATATGAGTTTCTGTACAGTCAACTCTTCAAAGTAAGATCGATAAATTGCTACCCTTCCACTAGAACTTAAACCATCATGGATCAAGCGAGAGTCCTTAATTAGATAGAACAGAATGAGGATTAAAAGTATGATACCAATAGAGATGATGATTTTTTTGTTTTTGGGAATTTGGATTTCGTGAGTCGCCAATTTAGTAGTTCTATACCTATTTATAATAAGCGTGCAAATGGTGAAAACCAAATACAATAGAGCTATCAATAATCCTGCTCTACTTTGAGTTAATGATTGGGCAAAAACTAAAATCCCTAGGTTCGTGATATCGGAAAAATTAATTTTTTCTCCTCGACTATACTTTAAAATTGTGGGAATTACGGCAAAGGTGAAAATAAACATTGCCACGGCGTTTCTATTAAGCAAGAATAGACCTGAATCACCCGTATTGCTCGTCATGTCATCATTGAATATATACACCGCCATGATTGTTGTTGCTACTGTTATATAAAAAGGAATCATAAAAATAAAAGATTTGACTTTTGTATTGAGCATCAGTAAGCCGATGGAAAATCCTATAAGACCCCAGTAAAAAGCAAAATATAAAAACCAGGGTCTATTTCTGCTCTGGGCGACTAAAACTGTTACTATTAAGTAGAGTAGAAAAAATACCAATTGGAATTTGGAGATTTTGTTTTGCAGAATTATCACGGTAATTACGAAAATTAATACCGAGGTACTTGCCATAAGCTTATTATTGTAAGGGAACTCGAATAGTGCGTTTAGAAAGACATACACTAAAAGTCCTGAAATCATTAGAGCGACACAATTGGTAATTTTGTCTTGGTCTACTTTAAATTGGCTTATATGCAGATTTCTAAACATGAAGAATCCTTTTGAAAATAAATATAATGGAAGATGTTTTATTACTTCCAACAATTATAGACGTTTGATATTTAATACTCAACGTAGAAGTGTGCTATAATTCAGCGATTATTCATGCGAGGAGTTAAAGTGAAATGGATCTTCCAAAACTCTCAATAATTGTTCCTTGTTTTAACGAAGAGCAAACAATAGTTACATTTTATCAAGAAACAGAAAAAGCGCTTGCTTCGATACAAGAGAATTATATTATAGAATATGTTTTTATAGATGATGGGTCGATTGATAAAACGCTTTCAATCTTAAAGGACCTATCGCTGCAAGATGAAAGAATCCACTATATCCAATTTTCTCGAAATTTTGGGAAAGAATCGGCTATCTATGCTGGATTGGAGAACGCTACCGGTGATTATTTAGTCACAATGGATGTGGATCTTCAAGATCCACCATCACTTATTCCCGAGATGTTGGAGGCCGTAATTGGAGGAGACATTGACTGTGCAGGGTCTCGCCGTGTTACAAGAGCTGGAGAGCCTTTGATTCGATCCTTTTTTGCAAGAAAGTTTTATAAAATAATGCGAAACTTCTCTGAGGTCGATATTGTTGATGGCGCACGTGATTTCCGAGTAATGACTAAGCTTTATGCAGACGCTATCTTGTCAGTAAAAGAGAAGAATAGATTTTCAAAGGGAATTTTCCCTTGGGTTGGCTTTAAGACCAAATGGTTTGAATATGAAAATATTCAAAGAAGCGCTGGTGAAACAAAATGGTCTTTTGGAAAACTCTTTCTCTATTCAATGGATGGGATTATTGCATTTAGTTCCAAACCATTGATAATTGCTTCTATACTTGGTTTTTTTCTCGCATTTCTTTCGATTATTATGATTATTTTCGTTATCGTGAGAAAACTTATTTACGATGATCCAGTCGCCGGTTGGGCTTCATTGGTATGTATAATCTTATTTTGTAGTGGTCTGCAGTTATCTGCCATTGGAATACTAGGGGAATACCTTTCAAAGATCTATATTGAAGTTAAAGCTCGTCCATTATATATAATTAAGGAAAAGAGATGAAAAAGAGATTTCTTTCAGCTTCTCACAACCAGTATTATTTTGTTATTATCTTTTCTTTTCTAATAATATTTATCTTAAATTCTCTTACTCCATATGTAGCTGATGACTACTCCTACGCTTTTTCAGTTGCTACCGGAGAAAGGATTGAAAGTATATCCGATATTATCAAGTCGCAATATGAACATTGGCATTCCTGGGGGGGCAGGTCTATCGCTCACTTTCTAGCACAACTATTTATTTTATTGCCGAAGTTCTATTTCAATATCTTAAACTCTCTCATGTATTGTGCCTTTATTTATCTTTGTTATCGACATGCTTTAGGAAGAACACATTCTTATAGGCCAGTTCTATTAATTCTTTTACATGTTTATTTTTGGATTTTTTTACCTGTGTATGGACAAAATCTCTTGTGGCTGACCGGTAGCTGCAATTATCTTTGGACTACGGTTCTGATTTTGCTATTTGTATTGCCTTATAGGGATAATCTGGAAAAGAACATTACAGCTCATAAATCTTTTTTGTTTATGCCCCTGTTGTTTCTAAACGGAATCTTAGCTGGTTGGTCAAATGAGAATAGTGGAGCTTCGATACTAGTGCTTTTAATATTATATTTTTTTTATAAAAAATATTTTTTGAAAGTTAAGATTGAACTTTGGGAAATAGTGGGGTTGATTGGTTTCATGGTCGGATTTTTTCTATTGATTTCCGCTCCTGGTAATTTCAATAGATTAGATGAGTATAATGTTTCGTCCTTCAATATAACAACAATGATAAATAGAATTTATAATCTATTATCCTTCTATTTTAGGATTGGTATCATTTTTCCAATAATATTTACTCTTCCACTTCTGTTTAATAAAAATGATAAGGATATATTATTAGTAGCGTACCCTCTAGGTGCGCTTGTTGCTGTATTTTCGATGATAGTATCGCCTACATTCCCAGATAGAGCGACAATGATTGCCTACACATATTCTGGAATTAGTCTTATTCGAGTACTTGAAGCCTATAAAGGAAAGCATATTTTAGGATACTTCGGATTTGATACTATGAAAATTAAATTGATCGCGCTGTTTTATATCATAATGGTCTTTTCCATTACCAGCATCTTGCCATCGTTCAAGAATATTGTGGAAGTTGGATTGAAGGCTTCATACCGCGTCGAATATATAAAACGACAGAGAGAATCAAACAATGAAAATATAAAGGTGGGATTAGTTTCTCCACATAATAAGCATGTAGGTTTTTATGGGTTGAGTGATATTCGTAGTGATGCAGAGGTTTGGCCAAATCCATATATTGCTAAATATTATTCTGTTGAGAATATTGTTGGAATTGATGATGCTTCTTGGTGGCCAAGTAACATAGAAATGATCGAGAGTTTAATAAGTGATAAATAAAATGAATTTAAGGCTAATCAAATTGTCTAGGGAGATTATTCTCTATATTCTGTTTGGTTTTCTTACAACCGTGATTAATATAGCAATATTCTGGATACTATATGAAAAGTTGGAAATGCAGAATATAGCATCCAATGCAATTGCTTGGTTTTGTGCTGTATTATTCATGTTTTTTAGTTCAAAGTTCATCATCTTTAATTCCCGTGATATTTCTGGTAAGTATATTATTGGAGAATTACTAGTTTTTTTAACAGCAAGATTGTTTACCGGAGTTTTGGATATTGGGCTTATGTATCTTTCGGTCGATATATATGAACTTGAAGCTTTGTACTGCAAGGTGATTACAAATATTATTGTGATAATACTGAATTTTATTGCCAGTAAATTTTTTGTGTTTAAGGATAAGGTGTAAGAAAGATCTCAGTTGATACTGTAAATCTGAACTATATAGGATTCAAAATGAAGTCAATCATATTGAAAAGAATTGTGTATTTTGTTATTTCCAGTTTGGGGTTTTGGCTCTTCATTACAAATTTTGGTCTAGTGAATGTTCCTATTGCCGGATGGAATAATTACTCAAGAATATCTCAAATATTATATGATCTAGGGGTGTATGGATATCGTTCCGAGCTCATTCCAACCATTTTGTTTCTACTAGTATTTTTCTTTGTATATTTTTTATATAGGATATCAGAAAATATTATTCTTGAGGCACAATACTTAAGACATATTAACGTAATTATTTTATGTTTTTCACTTCTTATTATTGTTGGGAATATTGCAGCAAAAAGTTCCTATATTTTTGCTGGTCCATTCAGATCCCTCCTATTTTTAGCAAGTCTTCTTAAGTTTTTTGGTTTATTTTCCGTTTTTGGGAAAACTTTGATAGTTATCTATAACTTCCTATTGAATAACGATCCTAGATTTAAAATTGTAAATGACGACAGGAATTCGTATGAAATACAGTATCTGAAAATTTTGGCAATAATTATTGTTGGTTGGGTTCCATACATTATTCTTAATTTCCCAGGAGTAGTGACAACGGATGGCTTTTATCAACTAAGACAAGTCACTGGTCTTGCTCAGCTTACTGATCACCATCCCGTCCTTCATACAGCATTACTAGCGTTTACATATCGCCTGTCATCTTTGTTCGATTTGGGCAATACCGCAACAATATTTTTGTATGTTCTAATTCAGACTGTTATATTGAGCAATATATATGCTTTCACGATTTACTGGTTAAAAAATAAAGGTATCAATAAAGCTATATTGGTCACCACACTTTTTTATTTTTCGGTTTTGCCTATACATGCGTATAATGCAACAGTACTTTCAAAGGACTTTCTATCTGCTGGTTTTTTGCTATTAACCGTTCTTTGGCTTTATGATTATGTTGCGAGTGGAAGAGTAAGGATGAAAAAATTTTGGAAAATTTCTGGCTTCTTCATACTTATAATCACAGGCCTCCTGAGAAATAATGTTTACTATGCAATTATATTGACTGTTTTAATTTTGTCTGTACTAGTGATTATGAAAAAATTCACATTCCCAAAAATCGATGCAGTATTTTTTATCGCAGTTTTATGTGTGCTATTATCAAAAGGAATGTTACTTGAATCTTTAGATATTCCTAAGTCGCCTCAAACAGAATCTCTATCCATCCCTGTTCAACAAATAGCTCGGACAATTGATATCAACAATGATATCCCTGAGGAGTTGCACGCCGATATAACAAAATATTTCTCATTGGAAGAAGTAAAACTACTATACGATCCCTATATTTCTGATCCAGTTAAATTCAGAATTGCAGATAGAGGTGGAGATTTCCACTCGGTTTTAAAAATATGGAGTAAGTTAGGTGTTAAGAATCCATTGATATATTTAGATTCATTTATCTTTTCCAACTTCGGGTACTGGTATCCACAAATCAATTTTAGTAGTGTCTTATTCCCTTCTGATGAATTAATATATAATGATCATGATATTGCTATACCTTTCGGAGGATATGGTGCTTATGTGAGTGCGTTCATAGTACAATTTTTTCAATTTATTCCAGGGATAAATTTGTTAACCGGGATTGGCTTCATGTTTATATTACTAATAATTGCTTTCGATATGTTATTACTAAAATATGGTATTCGTAGTGTGTTAATCGTATATATTCCTCTACTATTATCTTTTTTTACATTAATAATTGCGGCTCCAATGACAGGCTCACATAGGTATGCACACTTTCTGTTTGTAACAATGCCTGTCTTCATACTTATTCCGTTTATATATAATGATAGAGGTTAATTATACTATAGCCATTGCAATTAGTATAAGTTGTTAAAATTCAGGTTGATAGTATAGAATAATTAAAAGGAGAATCTTCAAGTTGAGTAAAGTTGCCGTATTAATACCATGCTTCAATGAAGAACTGACTATTGGTAAAGTGATAAATGATTTCAGACGGACACTTCCTGAGGCAGATATATATGTTTATGATAATAATTCGACCGATGCAACTGTCTCAATAGCACGTTCAGCCGGAGCGATAGTACGGTATGAACATAACCAAGGCAAAGGAAATGTAATGCGACGCATGTTCAGGGAGATTGAGGCTGATTGTTACGTAATAGTTGATGGAGATGATACATATCCAGCTGATAATGCAAAACAGATGGTGGATTATATTCTAAATGAAAATTACGATATGATTATCGGTGATCGATTATCCTCCACTTATTTTAGTGAAAACAAACGGGCGTTTCACAACTTTGGCAATGTTTTGGTTAGAAAAATTATCAACTATCTTTTCAAATCAGATATTCATGATGTAATGACCGGTTACAGAGCTTTTAGCAAAACATTCATCAAAGGATTTCCTATTCTTGCTAGAGGGTTCGAGATTGAAACCGAAATGACTATACATGCCGTTGATAAAAATTTTGCGATCAAAGAGATTCCTATTGAATATAGGGATAGACCTCATGGTAGTGTCTCAAAATTGCGAACGTATACCGATGGTGCAAAAGTACTTGGAACAATTTTTAATCTGTTTATGGATTATCGCCCTTTGGTATTCTTCGGAGTAACATCTTTAATATTCTTAGTAATGGCAGTCATATTGTTTTTGCCAGTTTTTATTGAGTATCTGGAAACTGGAATCGTTGAAAGGTTCCCTACACTTATCGTATCAGTGACATTTGGTATTTGCTTTCTATTGTCTATTTCGGTTGGAATAATTTTGAAAGTTATAGGTAAAAAGCATAAACAATTATACATGATTCTTATGAATAATATTAAATCAAAGCATTTGTAGCGGTATAGTATGAAAAGTTTTATGCTTTCTTATAAGAAGAATCGTATTGGCATCGTTTTAATGGTAGTTTCAGCACATCTTGTTGCTTTTGGACAATTGTTTTGGAAATTATCGGAAGGTTCCATCAATGTATCTCTTATTATTGGTTTTCTGCTGTACGGTAGTGGAGCAGTTATGATGTTGTTTGCTTATCGAAAAGGTAGTTTATCTGTTCTTCATCCAGTTCTAGCGGTGGGATATATATTGTCAATGTTCTTAGGAAATATATTTTTTGATGAATCAATTGGGATTATAAAACTATGTGGGGTAATCTTTATAATCATAGGCGTCATTTTAATTGGTGGTGGAGACAGTGTTGAATAATTATTTTCTCATCATCTTGATGACTATCATTGGCTCCTTTGCTAGTTATTTCTTAAAAAAATCTTCCCAGTCGATTAGTCAGTCAATCATTGGGATATTTCTAAAACCATCCTTGGTAATTGGTATATTACTTTATTTGATTTCTTCTTTAATAAATATTTATGTATTAAAACTACTTCCTTACAGCATAGTACTTCCATTAACTTCTCTTACATATGTTTGGACTATGATAATTTCTTATTTCCAACTTAAAGAAATAATTACTAAAAGGAAAATTATCGGTGTACTTTCCATTGGTCTCGGAGTACTTTTTCTGGCTTTTGCATAATCGTAACCTATTTACGAAGAATACAACTTACATGTTTTAGAGAGGTATTCGCCAACCGCACGGCTTCCGATTTTTTCACATGCTAATTCATAAGTTTTTTCTGGATCTGCAATTTCTTCATGCCACCATAATGGGTGGGTTAATAGTGTTATTGGATTATTATTCGTAATAGCGTTTTTCAACCGATCCTCATAAAAGAATTTTCTTCTATTACTGTCAGAGACATAGACAACGTTTGAGAAATATTCATCTGCATACGCATTTACCCAGCCTTGAACATGGAGGTTAGCTAGTAGCCCCTTCGCAGGTTTATGAAATGAAAAGGTCTTCGATAAAGGGAGTACTTTTGAGAAAAAGTCAAAGTATCTGTTCAAACCATCTGCTAAATCTTCGAATGAGGAATATTGTGATGCGTCGATATGCAAACCTATTGTATGCTCCCACTCAGAAAGTTGTTTTATGATATCTTTGATTGGATCAGAACATAGATTATATACTGGGCAATCTGGCAAAAAGTACCAAGTAGAAGTTATTTGAAGTTCATTCTCAATTCTTGCCATGGGTAATACTCCATGATAATCAATGTCGACATCGTGTCGCAAAAATAAGACTTTTTTGTTCTCTTGGAAAATTCCTATTGCCTGTGGAACATATTTGTTTTCCATAAGCATTTTTAAAATTTCATGGTATTGATTATAAGAGAATTCCATTTGTTTCACTCCACTTCTAATGACATTTTTTCAAGATATGCTGACTGTGATCATAACCCAAATTGAAAATCATATCCAAAATGGATAGATTGGGAATGAAATCACCCCATAGCTGCTTATAGACGGGATGAATAAAATTTGTATAAGCAAGATTAACATTATGTGTTTGAAATATGATAGGATCTTGATAATGAAGACCACCTTTTCCTGATAAATATGTGTCACCCCCAAATGCTTTCACAATAGATACGAGACGTTCTGTGCCGGTCTCTTGAATATGTAAATCACTTGATCGCTTAATTGAAGTGGAAACCTCCATACGCGAGAGCAACCTGAAAATGATATTTGTATTCAACTCTACTAGCAATTCAGTTTCCTCGTTGATGAGTTCTTGAATATCGTCAAATACAATGGAAAAGTATTCTGCTTTTTTATAGTTTAACTCTAAGGCAATCAAATGCTTTTCTCGCCATCTGATGTGGTTGTTGATTTTAATTTCATCACAGTTCAGAAGATGGTTGTCTCTTACGGTAGGAATTTTTAAGTATTGCGTACCTTGAGGAGTTTTAATGGAATTCCTATCAATGTAGCTATTCTTTATGAATTGGACATCATCCAATAAAACAAAGACATCACTGTGAATAATCTTATAGAAATAACCTGACCAAGGAATATAGTTGGGCTGATGTATACTGATCTCCATTTCCTTCCTCATCTGGCTATTGCTTTAGAAATAGATTTTTGTTTCTCGACTAAATAATCAACGACCTTTATTCCAGCTTCTCCTTGATTATTCCAAGCTTTTGCTTTTGCGATATTTATATTTTCGAAGAGAGTTGTATTATCTATAGTCCTGTAAATCAGATCTTTGATGTGAGAAAAATCTTCTTCTTTTAACTCTACCCCAATCTTTTGAAGTACTTCAAACTTCCAAGGAGTTTCATCAATATCCCAAGAATCGTATGGACGTGAATCGAATTCAACATTCGAATATAGAACTGGCCGTCTAAACAAGAATGTGTAGTCGAATATTACGCCAGAGAAATCAGAAATCATTAATGAAGCTCTAGATAAAGATTTAAGGTTATTTCGTTCAAAATCCCATTCTAACTTAGGTTCTGTGCGATATCTGCTGATAAGAGAGTCGATAATCTTTTGATCATTTTGCAACGTCTGGGGGTGTGGCCGTACAATAATATGGAATCCAGTTTCAATTAATGGTGTCAATAACCTTTCACCATACTTATTTAATAATGAACTATTTCCCCATGATGGAGCTACTAAGATTACCGATGTTGAATCAACAGAATTCTCGTATTCACTCAAGCTGTTATTTAATGAATCAAGATAAGTACTTCCCACAACTATTAGTTCTTTTTCCTTCAAGTTTCGTTGGTGTTCCAGTTGTCTTAAATGTTTGATTTGGTATTCTCCTGAAAGTAATACCGAATCGAAATAATCAAGTCCGAATAGTCTATAACTAGTAGCGTCGTCAACTGCGTGGAGAATATGTGAATAATGCTTTGTCCCTTTTGAACGTTTGAGTTGGTATACATCTAGTCCAGGAGTGGTCATGATACAGACATCGGCTTCTAACAGATTCAATTTAGTAAATGCCTTATTTCCTTTCCCAATATACAGTCCTTGAATATATTCAAATCTCTCATTAAAAAATGGGTCATCTTCTGATGATGTGAGATAGGTTATTTCAATCCTTCTTTTTTCAAATTCATTAATGATCGGTTCGAATACAGTCCAATATCTTTTATCCTCGGAATAAATTACGAAAGGCACATGGTGAGAGTTCTTCAAATCTACCTTTCCTCCACTAATGAAAAACTTAATTTTAATCCAAAAGGCCTTCAGCATGAAAAAAATAATGGCGACTACCCCAATGAGAATGGAGAAAAGCATGCTACCCGTACCAGGATCAATATATAGAATCATGTAAACCCTCAGTCGTAATATTTAGAATATTCACAATTGTTTCCAATTATCGCTATTAAAGATATCTTCTTTAACCTCAAACCCCCAGAACAATTCCATGGTATTACCTGAAAGATTACTAGGATTCCAAGGACCTTCGAAGATTCGAGCTGGATTTTTATTTACAAGTTCTTCCATATTAAGATTCGTAAATGGATTTATGACTGGATATATAATTTCTTTAGTAGCAAGGAGGGGAGTATCTGCGTTTGTCATAAAATTATAATTATATCGAAGAGGCCCTGAGGTATTGAAATCTTTATAAACCAATAATGAATGAAAAAGATTGTACTTCTCGCTTGCCAGAGGATATCCTTCAAAGGCGGGAGAGATTATTTTTTCTCCATGGTCAGAGACTATAATGATCCGAGTATTATCATAGACACCTTGGGATTTAAGATCTTCAAGCCAATCGCCTATCTGTAGTATTGCTGCAGCATTAGCATGATAATGAGCAATAGCTAATGTATTTGACCCAAATACATCATCCAAAGGTGTTGAGATATCTATTGGTTGTAGTTTTGGTTCATAGAGGGGAGCTTCGAGCATTATTGGTGTATGAGTAGTCTCATTGGAGAGGAGTGTAAATGTATTCCCATGTTCTTCGATATTGAATAATTCTTCGAGATAATAAAGAGAGGAATATGAATTAATGAATGATTCCAGATTTGAAGGTTGTTGATCAATAAGAAAATAATATCCATTGTCATAGAATTTGGGACGAAATACGGGAGGCAGTGATTGAAAGATTGAAAATTGATTTAACTTCTTTCTTATTATTGTGGCGATATCGGTACCGTTCGTTTGTAGGTTGTTTATTTCATTATGGTCTTTCTTGTACAACCAAGTATATCGGCCAAGTAGGTTGAATACTTCAATTTTTGGATATTGCACGAATGGCGTGAAATCTGCTTCCCAACGATAATTTGAGAAAGGTGGATTTGAAAGTTTGGTTGAATATCCATGATCTAAAAATATCCGAGGAAGCACTAGTAAGGATTCATTATGCTTTTCAAGCAAAGATAAGTCTTTTCTGCTATTCAATGATTCCGGGATATATTCATATCCTCCCAACATAGCTGGGGCTCCTGTTATTGTATGGGAACCCATTGATACGGTATTTGGATAATATTGAAATCCATCATAAATCTTACTCAATTTTGGATGTTGCTTTATTATATAAGGAAAATAAGAGCTTAGAGCTCTGTCAAGGAAGAGTATCACAACATTTTTACCTTGTCGGGATATTGTGAAGGGAGGATTAATAGAAGTCTTTGTCAGTTCTTTATTTGTATTATTTGAGAATTTGGATAGATTTTTGGTATATATGGTATATCCGTTATTTATATGCCAGATGTTTCTAACGCCAAATATTAAAAAAGATGAACAAAGTATGATTAAAAAGCCTTTAACGAATTCAGTTCGCTTCTTATAAAAAAGGAATATCAATAGAGTAGAAACAATTATAAATATAAAGAATGGAAGGATTTTTTGTAGAATCGTAAGATTTATTAATCCTGTAATATTGTCAAATTCCAAATATGGTGAAAGAGAACCTGAATTTGTTTGAAAGAAGAACACATTGAAAGTCGCATATATTGCAATGATCGAAAAAATTATAACAAGGCTTTTTTTTACACTCTCTTTTGAAAGTTGATATATTATGATTGGCCAGAAAATTAGTATCCCAAGATAAGTCAATAAGGATGAAATGACAAAGCTTGTTGGATGTGTTGATCTTTCACTGATATATGAAAATTCTGGAGGAGAAGTTTGTATCAGATTTGAGGGAATAACGAGTCCCATCAATAGCCAGAGTGTCGATACAGATAAAATGAAAAGCAATACTTGCTGTTTTTTGGGGAGTTGGATATTTCACAAGATATTTACCCAAAATTTTTGCATGTAGGTGCTATATAGAGGGGAAAAAACAAGCAGCAGCCAAATTACGAAGATTACATATTTGATGGTAGTTGATAGAAAGGATGTAAACATCACTAGTGAGAATGCAATTGAAGTAAGCGTTACTTCAAAAAGTAGCATCAATAATATTTTTGGACTTTTTAGCTTAGGAATTAGGTTTTTAACTAGAGAGAAAGTATTATTGAAGATCCAATAGATTACCAGTGCAGAAGGTGAATTATATAGTAATATAAAAAAAACGGCCGCCATTCCAACAATTTGAACCTTTTCTTCTCTCTTTTGTCCATGTGTATAAATAATTCCTGCAATGAGGTTTATTACTGTCATTATTATCGGGAGAATATTGAGATGACTATTCCCGATTTGTAGAAATTGATCAGCAAGGCTGAGATCTTTTATGAATAGAAAAGATTCTCCTTGTAAATTCGGTAAATTTGAAATAAAACTATAAGCTGCAATAAAAAATGGAATTTGAAGAAACAGGGGTAATATGGTTCTTAAACTATAAATAGGGTGATAATGATTCTGTCGATATAGGGTGTTCAACATCATATACTGTTCGTCGCCCCTGAATACAGACTTGATTCTACCAATTTGTGGTTGTAGATGGTTTTTTACATCCCTTTCTTTTTGTTGTGTCTTCTCTGCCATATTGTAAAGAGGTAACGCTAGCAAGTTGATGAAAATACTCACAAATATTATGGATATGCCTGAGGTCTCGAAAATTTTATTGAAGAACACAAATATCATTTCAATGAGCAATTCTATTGGAAATATAATTATACTATATAAAATGGAACCCAAGATCGACTCCTAAATTCACATGGAAGTTGTGTTACCAGTACTTAACACACATATTTCAAGAGATGATACCATGTTTTCCTATGAGGCAAAATAAATAATAAAGAAAAGTTATCATTCTTTATGCTGTTGGGAATTCATTCTTCTCCGATATTGGTTTCATAATTTGTGTGATATACTCAATTCGCTCGAATGATATATAGAGGTAATTGCTGTGAAGAATTCCAATAACCACATAATAATTATCGGAGCCGGGATCGCTGGGTTATCGGCGGCTTCGTATTTGGTCCGGAATGGATACAAAGTAACGGTAGTGGAGCAGCATAGCCAACCGGGAGGACTGTGTACTTCCTGGAAGAGAAAAGGCTACATCGTTGATTATTGTGTGCATTGGTTGATGGGTACAAAAGAGGGGACCGATTTCCATCGTATATGGGAAGAGCTTGGAGCTTTTACCAATGCAGATGGATCGAAGGTTCCTATTGTCAATTTCGATGATTTCACTACCGTATGGCTTTCAAATGGAGAAAAGGTTTGTCTTTATAGCGATCTGGAAAAACTGAGACATGAATTGCTACGGATTGCTCCAGAAGATGTGAAAGAAATTGACCGGTTTTGTATCTCATTGAAAAAACTGGGAAGTGCCAACATGGCGGCCATCACTGAAGAACAGACTCTTTTAAAGAGTCTAGGGAGTATGGTTCGCAATGCTAGCGGGTTTGTCACATTGATGAAACAGCTCATACCGATGGAGACTTTCGCTGAGCGGTTCAAGAACCCCCAATTGAAAGAGTTGTTTCTTACCGAAATTCCCGCCGATTGGAGCGTGGTCTCCCTGACATTGGGTCTTGCCCAGCAACCATTCAGGAGTGCCGGTTATACCATTGGAGGATCATTGAATCTTGCGAAGAATATCGAGAGGTCGGCGATCGAACGGGGTGCAGAAATTCTCTATGGAACCGCTGTTGAAAAAATTTTAGTAGAGGATAATAAAGCCAAAGGTGTGGTATTGGCGAATGGACGTACCATAGAATCCAACTATGTAATCAGTGCGGCCGATGGGTGCCAGACGCTCTATAAGATGCTCGAAGGCAAATATCTTCCCGCATCGGTTAAGAAAGCCTATGATACCTATCCACTGTTTCCGTCGACCGTAATGGTTGCGCTTGGAGTGAATCGCGATTGTACCGATTTGCCTCATGGATTCTCTCCATATTTCTCTAATGCCATCGAATTTCCCGATGGTACCGCTCATAATCGTTTCGCTGTTAATGTCTATAGCTATGATCCTACTCTGTCTCCAAAGGGTAATACGCTGATTACAGTCCTCATAAATACATGGGAAGGGGAAACGTGGGAATCATTGTTCCAAAATGATAAGAAAAAGTATGAATTGGAGAAGACCAGGATAGCCCAAGAGGTAATCGACCGATTGGACATGCTAGTTGGTGACATCTCCGGGAATATCGAGATGGTCGATATTTCAACTCCACATTCAGTTATCCGCTACACCGGTAACTGGCAGGGAAGTTTTGAAGGATTTGCACCTACAAAGGCTACTCTCAGTAAGACACTCCCGAAGACACTGGAAGGATTGGATAATTTCGCCATGATAGGGCAGTGGACAACCCCGGGTGGAGGACTTCCCACAGCTGCTAAGGATGGGCGTGATATCGCTATCCGTCTCTGTAAAGAGGATGGCAAAAAGTTCAATCCAACTCTCTGAATAACACACAGGTGATGGGATACCCCATCACCTGTAAATATTCCGAACTATATTTTTTTATTTCCCAACGAAACGAGGGTAGCGGAACAATTACAATTGGTCCATTACTGAGTGAGAGCAGGAAACGTATGGGAAGATACCCCGTCCCTTGGGGCGGCAGAGGAGGCAAAGCCTCCAGGGTCCAGGGCTTGCCCTGGGGGTAACGATACCATTCATTTAAGCTCTTCATCGAAACAGACAGCAACCTTACCACAAGCGCCGCTGGCCATAAGGCGGTATGCTTCATCTGCTTGGTCCAAACTGAATCGATGGGTGACCAGGTCTTCAGGATGGATTTCCCAACGGACCAGACGTTCCACTAGGTCCTCCATGCGCCAAATGCTAGTTACCCAAGAACCATAGATGGTCTTCTGATCATGGATGATATCGGGACTGGGGTTGAAACTCACCGTTCCGCCTTCACCAACCATGGCAATCTTACCCCATTGGCGGGTTGCCCGAATGGCTAAAGCACGTCCATCGGCATTAGCACTGGCATCCAGAGCTTTCTCAACACCCTTGCCTCCGGTGACTGCTTTGATCTGATCGAGGGTATCGGCACCAGGGGTAAATACATGGTCTACCAGATTGAGCTTCTTCGCCAGATCGATACGTTCCTGTTGGATCTCCACACCAATAAGCTTGTTGGCTCCCATGGCTTTGGCCAACATGAGGGCGGCAAGACCTACAGGACCCAGTCCAACAACCAATACGGCATCATTTCCACTAATGCCAATTTTCTCGATTGCTTCATAGACGGTGCCGAATCCACAGGCTACCTGGGCTCCATCGGTATAGGTGAGTTCATCCGGTAGGAATACCAGATCCTTCTCATCAGCAAGAATGTAAGGAGCCATTCCACCATCACGCTGCCAGCCGTATGCTGCACGATGTTCGCTGCTACAGCTGATCATATAGCCCATGCGACAGTCGTGGCATACGCCACATCCGCTAATGTGATATACGATAACACGGTCGTCCTTTTTGAATCGTTTGCATCCAGGACCAACTTCGACAACCTGTCCACAGGGTTCGTGACCAGCAATTACATTCTGGTATCCTTCGGGACCTTTGCCTAGATGTTCACGATAGATGGCCCGGATATCGGACCCACAAATGGTGGAGCTCTTGGTCTTCACGACTACTTGCCCATGTCCTGGTGTTGGAATGGGGAAATCCTTGAAAGCTACGGTACTGTTGCCGGGCAACAGAGCACCCTTCATCTTCTCGCTCATGGTTATCCTCCTTGCGCATTGGCGCATTGTTATTTTGTAATGGTCCCGTCTTCATCCCACAGGTCGTGCCAGTCATTGGCTCCTTCCCACAGGAACACATGTCCTTTGATCAATCGGCAGTTGCGATCGATTCCATCGATAGCCTGTTTTTCTTCAGATGATAGCGGGTCTGTCGACACCGCTTCCATATTCGACCTGATATTCCTCTCTTTGGTGCTGAAGGGAATGGGTACATGTCCGTTTGCAGCTGCCCACTTGAGGCAAATGGTAGCTGGATGTACACTATGGTCCTTGGCGATCTTTACGATAACCGGGTCTTCCATATCGACCGAATCATCATGTGTCCTATCGCGTTCAGGCCTTCCAGGTGAGCCCAAAGGTGAGTAACCGATTGGTACGATACCGTTTTCTTTACAGAAGGCGACCAAATCGGGTTGTTGGAAGTGTGGATGCAACTCCATCTCATTACAGGCTGGTTTAATACGGGCATCGCGAAGCAAGAGTTCCATTTTTGGTATGGTCATATTGCTCGAGCCGATATGCCGTGTCAAACCTTCATCGACCAATGACTCCAGAACCCGCCAGGTTGCCATATAGCGATCATGATCGTAGGGAATCGCATTTGGGCTGCGGCTGTCGATAGAACACTTCGGTGGATGGTAATTAGGGAATGGCCAATGGATCAGGTAGAGGTCCAAATAATCCAACTGAAGGTCTTTCAGCGATTGTTCGAAGGATGCTCGGGCATCGATAGGATCATGTTTATCGTTCCATAATTTTCCAGTTATCCAGAGATCTTCCCGTTTTACCACGCCATCGGCGAATAGTTGGGAAAGGACTTCTCCAATCTGTTTCTCATTTCCATAGACAGAGGCACAATCGATATGGCGATAGCCCATCTCTACTGCCATTCTGACTGCTTTGGCGATGGCGTCGGGTTCAACATGGTCGCTTCCGAATGTGCCCAGGCCGATTGCAGGTATCTTTGCCTTAGTTTGCGGTATGGTTATATAGGGTGTTTGCATAAGCTTGTTCTCCTTTGTATCCTACTGGCATTGTAGCAACCTCATGGCACTGTGCAATACGTGAAATACGCTACATATATATTGTTTTGCGCAAAACTATCTGATATCATTACCGTATGCCAATTATAGGTATATCATTACGGTTCCAAGATTCATTTGACTCACAAGTCGCTCGGGGTAGCGAGATCACGGAATGACGACATTTTCAACGAAAGGTAGAGATTTTGAAAGATCTGGATGCGGATGGAGTAGAAAAAAGAACCAGAGTGCTTTCATCATTGGAAAATGTGGGTTTATTGGGTATCATGTGATAAAAAATTGATTGGTACGTTAAGGAAGTGATATGGCGAATATTGCGGTGATAGGAACAGGTTATGTAGGGCTCGTATCAGGAGCATTGCTCAGTGACTTTGGTCATTCGGTGATTTGTGTTGATATCGATACAAAAAAAATCGAGCGGTTGGAAAAGGGGGAGATTCCCATTTTTGAACCAGGCTTGGAACCTATAGTTAAGAACAACACCTATTATAAACGATTGATTTTTACTACGGACCTCGCGAAGGCTGTAAAAACTTCCGAGGTAATCTTCATTGCGGTGGGAACGCCACCTGCCGACGATGGGAGTGCCGACCTGCAATATGTCCTGGCTGCCGCAAAAGGAATCGCTGAACACATGGATGACTATAAGGTGATAGTTGATAAATCAACCGTTCCCATCGGAACTGGGCAAAAGGTTAAGAACGCTATCAAAGAAGTGTTGGTAACACGCAAAGTAGATATTCCTTTCGATGTAGTTTCCAATCCTGAATTCCTTCGGGAGGGATCGGCTGTCCAAGACTTCACCCATCCGGATAGGGTAGTCATTGGCGCTGAGAGTGAAAAAGCACTCAATGTCATGAAGGATGTCTACCAAGTACTGTTCATCAATGAGACTCCGTTTGTTGAGACCGATATCGAGACAGCAGAGATGATAAAATATGCCTCCAATGCATTCCTTGCCATGAAGATTACGTTTATCAACGAACTTGCGAATGTCTGTGAAGAAGTAGGGGCAAATATTCAAAAAGTTGCCAAGGCAATGGGACAGGATGGAAGAATTTCTCCCAAGTTCCTGCATGCGGGGCCTGGGTACGGAGGAAGCTGTTTCCCCAAGGATACCAAAGCATTGGCAGAGATTGCCCGCGGTTGTGGTCAGCCAATGAGTCTTATGGATGCGACGGTAACAGCAAATGAGAGACAGAAGCTCAAGATGGTAGAGAAAATTGAAAAGGAATTGGGTAAAGATTTGAAAGGAGCTACTATCGCTATCCTTGGTGTCACCTTCAAACCCAATACCGATGATATGAGAGAAGCTCCTTCTCTAGTCATCCTTCCAGCTTTGGCAAAGAAGGGTGTCAAATTGAGGATATCCGATCCCCAAGGGTATAAGGAAGGTTCTTGGCGGTTTGGTGAAATTGCAGAAAGCATAACTTGGTGCAATGATGCCTATGAGGCTGTCGAAGGAAGTGATGCAACAGTAATTTTGACCGAGTGGAACCATTTTAGGACCTTAGACTTCTCCCGGTACGAAGAACTCGGAGCAAAGAAAATTCTTTTTGATTTGAGGAACATCTTCAAACGTCAGCAGGTTGAGGAGATGGGCTTTGTCTATCATGGAGTTGGAGTATGAGCACCGTCTTGGTTACCGGGGGAGCTGGATTCATTGGATCCCATGTGTGTGAAGCGCTTCTCAGACGTGGGGATTCGGTGGTGGCACTCGATAATTTCAACGACTTTTATGACCCAAAGATAAAGCGATCGAATGTCCATGCTATTAGGAAGACAACAGAAGAACAAAGGGGCTCTTTTGCTCTTGAAGAGGGTGATATCAGGGATAATGGATTCCTCGCAGAAGCTTTCGATAGGCACGAGATCGATGCTGTAATCCATCTTGCTGCTTATGCTGGCGTAAGACCATCGATTGAGAATCCCCAGCTCTATACCGAAGTGAATGTATTGGGAACAACGAACCTTCTCGAGATGATGAAGACGCAGGGTATCAAGAGACATGTTTTCGCATCTTCCTCATCTGTTTATGGGAACAATAGAAAGATTCCTTTCAGCGAGAAGGATCCGGTCGATAAGGCGATCTCGCCCTATGCAGCAACTAAGAAAGCTGGTGAAGTAATCTGTTACACGTATCATCATCTGTACGGTATCAATACAGCTTGTCTTCGGTTCTTCACTGTCTATGGGCCTCGTCAAAGACCTGATCTGGCAATTCATAAGTTCACCAAATTGATACTTGCAGGCCAACCTATTCCTTTCTATGGTGATGGTAGTATGAAACGGGACTTTACTTACATAGATGATATTGTCGATGGTGTCCTGAAAGCCTTGGATTGGACAAATGCAACTGATTCAAGATACAAGATTTTCAATCTTGGGAATTCTACTCCAATGGCATTGTCGGAATTGGTGAAAGCAATTGAAGAAGTTGTTGGTAAAAACGCGATTATAAAGAGACTACCACAACCTCCAGGAGATGTGGATTGCACATATGCCGATATCACCCAAGCTAAGGAAATCCTAGGATATTGTCCAAAATTCGATACAGCAAGTGGATTGAAAAATTTTTATGTTTGGCTAACTTCTACCCAAACAGGCAAATAAAACGCTTATGCCAATTATAGGTATATCATTACGGTTCCAAGATTCATTTGACTCACAAGTCGCTCGGGGGATCATCGAGTATGCGAAGGCAAAAAACGATTGGTCGTTAAGGGGATCGGGTGGAGGTCTGCGTCCTCTCAAATATACCGGTCGCGACCGATGCGATGCGGTTATCGCTAGGATAGAGAGTGCACAGGATGCCGACCGGTATGCCTCCCTTGGTATTCCTGTTGTCGATATCGCCGGAGCCCATACGAGGCATGAGATCCATCGGGTACAGAATGACGACTTCGCTACAGGAAGGAGGGCAGGCGAATATCTGAGGCGGTTAGGGGCTCGTTCATTCGCCTATTGTGGTGTACAGAAGGTGCATTGGTCACGTCAGCGACTACTCGGATTCACTGAAGCTGCTGGGATTTCTGTCGATACCATGCCCCGTTTCGAACGAAGTCTACCGTGGTGGCAACAGAGCACCCCATCGCCAGCTTTAAGATCATGGCTACGTCAGCTACCAGAACCCACAGCTATCTTCTGTTGCAACGATATCGCAGGAGTAAAAGCAATAGCCCACGCCTCGGATATTGCTCTCGATATCCCCTCCCGATTGACGCTTTTAGGAGTAGATGATGAAGATTTGCTATGTACACTATGCAATCCCAGCCTTTCCAGTGTCCGTCTCGATTGTGCGACTATAGGTTTCCGGGGTGCTGCGTTGATCGATACCATGCTTGAATCTGCTCCCATGCGTATACCGAACCAACCCCACATCGTCCTTGTTCCTCCGCAAGAGGTGGTTGAGCGTGAAAGTACCACAGTGGTCTTGGAAAAA
This sequence comes from Pleomorphochaeta sp. DL1XJH-081, assembly GCF_049310885.1. Taxonomy (NCBI): domain Bacteria; kingdom Pseudomonadati; phylum Spirochaetota; class Spirochaetia; order Spirochaetales; family Sphaerochaetaceae; genus Pleomorphochaeta; species Pleomorphochaeta sp. DL1XJH-081. Next base: position 318,042 of record NZ_JBMDYO010000002.1, on the reverse strand, counting down.
GATCCTGTGGTAGCCCAGGCTGTCAGATACATACGGACCAATTTTTCCAAAGCTATCACCGTTGAGGATGTGGTTCATCATTGTTCGGTTTCCCGGAGGAATCTGGAAATCCGATTCAAACAAGCTAGGGGAATGACTATCCATGCCGAAATCGCACAAATGCGCCTCATTCAAGCGTGTAAACTGCTCAAACAAACCGACCTTACCATAGAGACCATCGCATCCGAGTGTGCCTTTCCCAACGTCCAACGTTTCCATGTCCTCTTTAAACGCGCCTTTGGCAGCACACCTGGTAACTGGCGTCTCAGGTAGTGAATATATGCCAAATCTATTGAGCTTATGCCGATCGAACTCTTTACCTCCATAGACATTCGGCTCCAATGAAGGTATAGTGTTGGCCGTACACAATTTGGAAGTGAAATTGAAAAGATTCAAGGAGTTATTGACCATGGAACATAGTCTCTCTTACGTGTTGGTTACCCCCTACACCATAGCCAAGAGCCGCACCGGCGGGGTGTTGTCACGCTTACTTTCTCGACTCGATATCGAACTGGTGGGTGCACAGATGTTTGCCCCGGATGAGCACTTCGTTGCTGAGTATGCGAAGGTTATCCGTCAGCATCCGGATGGCGATTTGAAGAAAACCAACGACTTGTTGGCCGATTACGTGGAGCACAATATGGTGCCTTCTCAAGGACGTCGTCACCGATCAATGTTGCTGATCTTCCGTGGTGAAGATCCCTGTCGAAAACTCAGTGAGATTGTAGGTCCAGTCAACCCCGAGCGCCGGAGTATCGATAGCCTCACCGGTGAGAATATCCGTGATACGTATGCCGACCTCATCATGGATCCAGAGGATCCCCAGAAGGTGACCTATTTCGAGCCTGCAGTCCTTACTCCTCGTTTACAAGAGACGGCCAATCTTCACATGAAGTTATTTGCCGACTGGTTGCCTGATGAGCAGAATCTGGTCGAGAATATGATTTATCCCAATCCTAAGAAGATCCAACGATCGTTGGTAATCATCAAGCCCGACAACTGGAAATATGCCTCGAGTAAGCCTGGCACGATTATCGACATGTTTAGCCGAACTGGATTGCGAATCATCGGAGTGAAGGTTCATCGGATGAGTGTAGCACAGGCATTGGAATTCTATGGTCCTGTCAAAGATGCCCTGAAAGAGAAGCTCTCTCCCGTGTTCGGAAGGAAAGCCAAGGAGCATTTGGAGACCCACTTCAACATTACTCTTACTCCTGAAACAGAGCAGGCATTGGCTGCAAGTGTGGGCGTGGAATATGCGGTAGACCAATTCGAGCAGATTATCGAGTTTATGTCGGGAATCCGACCTAGCGCTTGTCCGCTTGAGGAGCTCAACCAGCCTGGTTCGGTTAAATGTATGATCCTGATCTACGAAGGAGAAGATGCTATCGACAAGATTCGCGATGTCCTCGGGCCAACGGATCCTTTGAAGGCTCCTGGTGGCACCGTACGTCGTGAGTTCGGCAGCAATATTATGGTCAATACCGCCCACGCTTCCGATTCAGCCGAAAGTGCCCAGAGGGAGATGGGGGTAGTGAAGATTCACGACAACTCCTGTGGTGATATCATGCGTTCCTACCTGTCCATGATGCCCAAAAAATAGAGTAATTGGTACTAAAACATTTTGTTGAAAAGGTCTTCTGGGATGAACTCAGAAGACCTTTTCTATCTTAGCATTTTCGATTGTCATCTCTGCAAGAACATGCCGAAAAATGCAGCTCCACGTGGGATTACGAAACACAGCGAAACACACAAATCCCCTCTGGATATGCTGCTTTTGCAGTTCAACGTGGTGAAGTGGAACTTTTCCCAGGGTAACTTTAGACTTCAACCACCTTGATCATATTCGTCATCCCAGGACTTCCGACCGGTACACCAGCGGTAATGACGACGATTTCTCCCGGTTGGGCGAGGTTGTTATCCCGAAGATACTTTGGTGCATAGTCCAACAATTCATCGACAGAATTTAGATTGTCGATCAGCCGAGGCGTGACTCCCCAGGAAAGGGCAAGACGAGTAACAGTGGAAGCCACCGGGCTGAATGCTATGATTGGTGTTCCGGGACGGAACTTGGCAATTCGACGGGCTGTACTGCCACTATGGGTGAAGCAGGCGATCTTCGAAGCCTGTATAGCCATCGCCAATTCACGAGTTGCCAGACCGACAGCATCGGTGATCGTCCTCTTTGTCCGCAGCTCCACGTGTTCCCTGTTAAGCCCCTGATCCAGTACTAGACGCTTGAACTCGGCACTTTTTTCGGTATGGGTTACCACCCGATTCATGATCTCCACTGCCTGCAGTGGATACTTTCCCGCTGCCGTCTCGCCCGAAAGCATGACTGCACTGGTACCATCGAGTACAGCATTAGCCACATCGTTGGTTTCAGCACGGGTAGGGCGGGGGTTGACCATCATTGACTCGAGCATCTGTGTCGCGGTTATCACCGGCAGCCCTGCTTCGTGACACGAACGGATAATCGCCTTCTGTACCAGAGGTACCTCTTCAGGGAACATTTCTACTCCCAGATCGCCTCTGGCAACCATGATTACTCCCGATTCTGCTATGATCTGCTTGATGTCCTCGACAGCTTCAGGTTTTTCAACCTTACTGATGATAGGAATTTCCCTGCCATAACGAGTAAGCATGAGATTACGAAGGGCTTTAACATCGTTGGCACTACGTACGAATGAAAGTGCTACGTAATCGAGTTCGTTCTTGAAAGCGAATTCGAGATCAGCTTCATCTTTTGGAGTGAAGGAGGAGAGGTGAGCTAAGGGGATACCTGGGAGATTCACTCCTTTACGTGGTTTGACCACTCCGCCTTCACTGGCAGTGCAGTGGATATCCTTACCCTCAACCTTGTTCACCACAAGGGCAATAAGACCATCGTCTATAAGTATCCGATTGCCTGGTTTGGCCTCTTCATGCAGAAAAGGATAGTCGATACTGATCCGCTCAGCGGTTCCCAGACACTCCTCTGTAGTAAGAATGATGCTGTCTCCTCGTTGCAAGGTAAAGAAGGGTTCGGCCAATTGTCCAATACGGATCTTGGGTCCTTGCAGGTCTTGGAAAATGGCAATAGGAATCCCTAACTCCTGTGATGCCTGCCGAGCCCGATCAACGCGCACTTGTTGCTCTTGTGCACTGCCATGGCTGAAGTTCAACCGTATGACACGGGCTCCGGCCATTATTATGGAGCGGATGGTCTCGTAAGATTCTGAAGCCGGACCTATGGTCGCCACGATCTTGGTATAATTATTCAACGGTTGCATGGATTTGCCCTCCCTTTGCATAGGGCCATTTTACTGCAAAGGGGGTTCTACGTAAACGGATTTGTTGAATGCCTCTGTTTTGCTCTGTTTCTCGAAAAGGAGATCGGCTGAATACTAAATCCAGGTAATGAGAATTGTGTACCAAGCAAGAACCGAGATAATACTTACGAGGGTTCCAACGAGGAAATATTCACAGAAATCGGTTGACTCAGATAATTGTTTACTCCGAGCGAAGGCTTTTGCAGCGATTACCCAGCCTATGGCAGCTGGTTGGCCCATAAGGACAAGTGCTGCCAATACCAATCGTTCGAGGTATCCAATGGTTTTTCCAGCTCCTTCGATACTTGATATCGACCCTTGCGGTTTGAATCGACTGAAAACCATTTGGAACATGATGGAAGTTGGTTTAAGTAGGATCAATAGATAAACGGCAAGCCTGATGTACTGCGCATTTGTGGTAAAGAGAAGAGCAGTCCCCATATATATCTGAGAAACCCAATATAGTGTAGCTACATGGAGTATTTGGTCCATAACAAATAGCCTTTCGGGTTTGGTCGCCCTCTTCTCAATGGGGAATTTGATTGAATCAAACAAAAAGTGAAGTCCAACGATAATGAAGTAGGCAGATGACTCTGTCTCCATAAGAAGTGGAAGAAAAGCCATGGCATATACAATGGAATGGATCAAGACACCGGTAAACTTCTTTTTCTTATATTCGGCAAGAAGGGTAGGTTGCAGGTAGAAATCTCCGATAATATGCATCCCGAGTAGTAAAATGGTTATTGTTGACATTATGTGATTCCTCCTACGATCTCCTTGAGCGTCTTCTCAGTATACTTTTTCATGTCCAGGTATGCAAAAAACCCCATTGCTTTTATGGTACTGTTCACTTGCTGGACAGAGATCTGCATCTCTTTGGCCAATTGGGTTTGTGGTACTTCTGCATACCCATGTTGTCTAATATACCATCGGGCAAGCTCGATTTGTTTGTTCTTCCACCCAGCGACAAGAAGGTCCTGTCCAACTAATATTTGATTTACGAGTGTTTGTAACCAGCGAAGTGACGGATCTGCGATGCATATATGGATAAAATGGGTCCCATAATAATCCAAATTATCGATAGCTCCCATAGCTTCTCGTGCGCTCCAAAAGGCGGGACCATCTGCAAGTATACTTTGTTTGTAATCGATCTTGGTATGGATTTCTCCTAATCCCAATCCAAAGCGAATTTCACAGAGTCCGATTAGTGAAAAACGGATTTTATCACATATAGCCAGTATAGGAGCAGATGCAAGGAAAATTCCTTGGAATGAGTCTCCAGCATTGATCATGAGTTCGGCTGAAATATGAGAAGAGAAAGCTTCATTAATTTCTCTAATCGATGAAACTAGAGCCTCCTGCAACGCAGATCGATCCTCATGTTTCCGAGAGTGTTTGATGTCGGCTACCAATGCAAAATAATTCATGTCTCTAGTTTCTCATAGATACTGCTATAAATCAATAAAAATTCATTGAAATACTAAAAATAAATAAAACAATATTGAAAAATGATTAATCAATGAAAAAGTGTTGATTTTATGCAAGTGTGTTTTTCTGCCAATTATCTAGTATTATGTATATAGGAAAGAAGTTACATGGGACTATCGGTACCATTTTTTTTCAATAAGATCTCCAGAAGATGGTATAAAAATCGTGAAAAAATTTTGTTGACAAGTGGTTTGGTGGACCGTATCCTAAGTTCAGAGGACGAGGGACGTAGGACGTCCTAGTACATAAGCTTGGAGGAATTGGGTGAACGCAGATACTCTATCGATTTTGTTCGATAATACAGATGGTAATTCTCTCAAACGGGAATCAGTTTCATCTTCCATCGCCAATATGATTGTTGACTATATAACCGCAAAGAAACTGAAACCTGGGGACCAATTACCGACTGAACAAGAGTTTATGACACACCTTGGTGTAGGTCGGAATTCAGTGCGAGAGGCTGTGAAGATGCTCTCTTTCCTTGGCGTGGTTGAGATACGGAAGGGAATTGGCTCGTATATAACTGACAGTATTTCTTCTTCAGCATTGAATCCATTGGTATTGAGCTTAGCCTTTGAACAAGGACTTTCTATGGATCTGCTTGAATTACGTATTCTTATAGACAGCGGAGTGGGTGCTATAGTCATTGATAAGGCAGATGAAGATGGTATCGCTTTACTTGAGAAGACCAATGAACAAATAGGGGAATCAATCCGGAACTTGGACCAAGATACTATTCCCTTGAAAGAACTCGATTTTGCATTCCATCAAGCCATGTTCAGGATAGCTGGAAACTCTTTGGTGGAGAAGATAGGTATGGCTGTGTATAAGCTGTTCAATTTCGCTATGGAAAAATCGATGGTGGCCGATCCTGAACAGGCGTATCAGAATCACAAGCTGATCATTGAGGCTATCAAGGAGCGAAATAAAGCGAAACTGATAGAGAATACCCGTAAATCGTTAGCTGTTTGGAGTAAGTTTGTCTGATCATATCCGAGAATTGTCTTGGAAATAGCTATGCAACCTGAGGAGGTGTAGAATGGAAGTAGTAAAATGTTGGGAAGAACCTGGAGTTACAATTCCCGCTCCGTATGTACGACATATCAAGGTGTTCTTTGCTCCTGACAAGAACAATGTGCCGGAAATGACATTTACGCATGCGTTACTGTATCCCAATAGTAAGACCGATTATCACACACATGATAAACCGGAACTCATACAGATAATTTCTGGACATGGGATTGCTATATGTGATGGAGAAGAGACAAAGATTGGCCCCGATATGGCGCTGTATGTGCGAGCAGGAGAAATGCATCAGGTTATCAATACCGGTGAAGAGACATTGAAGCTTGCCACCGTATTTGTTCCAGGTTTCAATTCTCAAGAAAATTTCGATCGTTGTCTGAAAGCCGCTAAGGAACAGAAGGCGTAAGGAGAACAGATGAAACTGCCAGAGATTGCGGTAAACCTGTTAGTGTTCAATACCGTATCGCTTGACGACGCTTTGGATGCAGTAGGTAAGACCGACAGCCGTTTGGTAGAGTTAGCCTATACTTCTGGATATGCCGTCTTTGATGAAGCTAGTGCCTTTACCAAGGAAGCCTCTGATGGTATTCGGGAGGCGTTGGAAATACGTGGATTGAGGTGTAGATCGATAGCTGCACACATGGACTTAGGGATGGAAGACTCAATTGATCGTTTCCGCCAAAGGTTGCTATTCGCACATCGAGTCGGTGCCACAATTGTTATCAGTAACACCTCCACTATCGATCGACGCCTGCGATTTGAACACAACATTATCGAATTGTCCCACATTGCTTCTGATCTTGGTATGACAATCGGGTTGGAAAACCCAGGAGATGGGAGTGGTAACCTCTTGTCGAATGGGGTTGCTGGAGCAAAGCTCATCTCCTCTTTGGGGTTGGCTAATGTAGGGCTGAATTATGATTTCAGCAATGCCATATCCTATGCAGGGATGAAACTGGATATAGAACTTGATTGTGCCAGTGCCGTGGAGAAGTCCGTCAATCTTCACTTGAAAGATCTGAAGAGTCAGGAGAGTGGACTCGGCTGGGATTTTTGTCCTATTGGAGAAGGCGATCACGATTATGTTGTTCTATTCAAGCATGTGAAGAAACATGGAGTTCCAATTCCCATGAGTCTTGAGCTTCCACTTCACATGCAAAGGGGTCCCGATCTTCTCATGAAGCCGAGAACACATCTTTTAGATCGGGAAGAATGTATAGAGGCAATTCAACAATCAATACAGAACATCAACCGACTTTGGGAGACTGTTTGAAAGGTTGGATGTGATCTACGAAAAAACAATGAACCATAAGGAGGTATTTTATGGTTTCAAGAAAAAAGAAATTATTGTTGGTTATGAGTATCGTAGGATTACTGTTGGTAATTTCTACGACTGGGTTGTTCGCCGCAGGTGCTCAGGAAGCAACCTCGACTGAACAGAAGTCTATGACGCTACGTTTAGCACATATTTCCGATGAGGGACATCCTTCCCATAAGGCATCGATGTTGTTCAAGGAATTGGTTGAGGAAAAGACGGACGGAGTTGTAAAAGTGGAGGTCTATTCCAACTCAAGTCTCGGTTCTGCTCCTGAGTACACCGAACAACTACAATTGGGCGCACTCGAACTTGGTCTCGTGACAAGTGGCCAGTTGCAAGTATGGGTACCCGAATATGGTGCTGTAATGATTCCTTTCCTCTTCGAGGGTTATGAACACGCGCATCGTGCACTTGATGGTGAAGCGGGAGAACTGCTGGCAGATTATGCTGCGGAGCAAGGTTTTGTCGTAATTGGAAACTGGGAGTGGGGATTCCGCCAGCTCTCGAACCGCTTGTTGAAAGTCGAGAAACCAGCTGATGTTGCTCGCCTCAAGATGAGGGTTCCAAATGAAATCCAGCTTGAATCCATGTACAAAGCTTTGGGTGCAACAACTTCAATTATCAGTTTCCCTGAATTGTATATGGCTCTTGCACAAGGCGTTGTCGACGGTCAATGTAATCCATTGTCCACCATCTACTATCAGAAACTATACGAAGTGCAACCTTTCGTGACTATCTTGAACCACGTATACAATACTCAGATGTTGGTAGCAAGCGAAAAGGCATGGAATTCTCTCACAGAAGAAACCAAACAGATTGTGCTTGATGCATCGGCGCAGGCAGGAGCTCTGGCAAGGGAACTTACAGTAAATTCGGAGGAGGAGTTGATCCAAAAACTCGAAGAAGCTGATGTAACGGTGAACTATCCGGATCTCGCCCCATTTAGAGATAAGATGGGACCTGCAATCAAAACGATTGGCGATTTTGCAGGCAATGAATTCACCGACAAGTTTGTCAAGTTGGTCGAACAAGCTCGCTAAGTCAATTTTTACGGAAGACAACCTGCGGAGTATGATATTCCGCGGTTGTTTTCCATCGCATGTACCATTCGCAAAGGAGTGCAGAATTTCAGATGGATATCATACTAGTTTTTAGCGCGCTGATACTTCTCATCCTTCTTGGGATTCCCGTTGCATTCAGTATGGGAATCGCCACATTAATTGCATTTTCTCTCCACGACAGTTGGAGTATGATTGTAGTCATAGCTCAACGGATGTATTCCGGGAGTACCTCTTTTGTGCTTTTGGCGATTCCCTTCTATATCTTATCAGGGCTACTTATGAACGATGGAGGACTCACAAAACGTATTCTCCGGTCAGCAGAGATGCTGGTAGGCAGAGTCCCTGGAGGCTTAGGTCATGTGAATATTCTGGTGAGTATGCTTTTCTCCGGAATGTCGGGGTCATCAGTCGCAGATGCAAGTGGAATGGGTGTGGTTGAAATGGAAATGATGGAGAAAGGTGGGTATGACAAGAAGTTCAGTGCTGCAATAACAGCTGCTTCAGCCACCATCGGTCCCATCATACCGCCAAGCATACCATTTGTCATATATGGCGCACTTACCGGAGTCTCCGTTGGGAAGTTATTTATGGCAGGATTGATCCCTGGAGCATTCATGGGTCTCGCTCTTATGGTAACTGTCTATATCCTGGCAATTAGGAGATCGTATCCACGTTCACAAAACCGTTATAACAAGAAGGAGTTGTTCCTTGGCTTTTTGAATGCTCTGATACCGTTTGGTAGCTTTTTCATTATAATCGGAGGAATCTCCTTCGGAATCTTCACTCCAACCGAAGCTGCTATTGTAGCATGTGTATATGGTTTGCTGATTGGTTTTCTCCTGTATAAGGATATGACTTTAAAGAAACTCCCAGCCATACTCAAAGAGACCATACGTAGTTCTATTAGGGTTATCTTCATCATCGCCGTTGCAGCTGCATACGCGTACGCACTGACAATCATGCGGGTTCCGCAAAGATTGTCTACAGCGCTAGTTTCGGTAGCTGAACGACCATGGCTCTTTCTTATCTCAGTGAATGCACTGCTATTGTTACTTGGTTGTTTCATGGAAACCATCAGCATTATGACTTTGGTTGTGCCAATCTTCTTGCCCATTATACAAGCAATCGGAATAGATCCAATTCATTTTGGCGTGCTTATGACATTGAATCTGATGATTGGACAACTTACTCCTCCCATGGGAGTATGTCTATATAGTGTAGCAAGCATCACAAATTTGACAATCAAAGAGATTTTGAGCGAATTGTGGCCGTACCTTCTCGCACTATTTGTTGTCTTGCTGATTATTACGTTTGTTCCCTCGATTGTTCTGTTCTTGCCAAATCTGATGTCATGAAGGAGTTGATTGTATGATTAAGCAATTGGCGAAAATTGATGAAGCCCTGAATAAAACACTTTTTGTGCTCGTTGAAATCAGCCTCGTCGTACTGTTGATCTTATTATCGGCTCAAGTCAGTGCAAGATATTTTCGCATTCAGGCTCTGGCACCTCAGGACGAAATCATCAATCTGTTTTTCGCCTGGTTTGTGTTCGTCGGTATTGCGCTGCTTTTCCGTGAAGATGGGCATCTGAGAGTTGAGTTTGTAGATGATTTTCTCAGCTCACGTATTACCTTACTTGCATTCTACCAACTATTCTCATTACTAGTGAGGGGAGTATTCATCGCTGTCCTATTCTCAAGTAGCTTGAATCTATATATCTCCTCAGGTCCGAGGACGAGTCCCATGCTTCACTTGCCGCAGAGATTGTGGTATGGAGCGATTTTGTTCTCTGCGATGCTCATGTCGGTGCATTGCATCGTAAAGATAATCATCCAGATCAGGATAGTAGTAGAGAAATTGAAAAACAGGAAGCAAGCGAAATGAAGTTTGGAGTTTCCCCTGCCTATTTCCTCTCTAAGTACGGAGAGCATTTCAGTCCACAGCAATGCATTGCTGAAGTTCCATTGATCAAGAAGATGGGGTTCGATTCAATGCAGCTTGAAATAACGTATGTGCAACACTTGGATGACTGGAGAAGCAGCCAGGTTTCCCAGCTTCAAGCCACCTGCGAAGAATATACGGTCGATATCTCCCAACTAGTAGCCCATTTCTGGATTGAGAATTCCACTACTCCCATAGGTATTTTGAATGGGTATAGTAGGGAAGAGGTTTCTAAACTCCTTGTACTTGCTGAAAGCTTGCCCGGTTGCAGTCTCCTTACTGTTCCCTTTGGGAAATTCCATACGGAGCAACAGGTCATGACGCACGAATCGTATCGGAAAATTGAGCGGACACTTCTCGATAATCTACAGCGTCTCTGCGACATGGCGCAAGCTCATGGAGTCAAGATTGCACTGGAGCTACAGCCCGGTTCGATTATACCGGGACTTGGTGGTGTCCAACAAATTCTTTCAATTCTCCAGTCAGTAGATAATCTTGGGTATAATTTCGACACTGGTCATGCGCATGCTTTCCGCGATGTACTCGAAACCATTCCTGCCCGTTTGGGTAATCGAATTTTCGGCACCCACTTGTGCGATAACGATGGTATGGTCAATTTATCATTGACTCCTGGAGAGGGTACGATTGATTGGGAACAAGTTCTTGACGCACTTCTGTTAAACGGTTACCAGGAATCTCTTGATTTAGAGATTATGTGTCCACCAGAGGAAGTATCAAAGAAATATAAAGAGGGGCTCGACTATATAAGTCAGTACGTTGAAAAATAACGCCGATGGCGTTTGAGCCATCTGCTGTTACGGCACGAAGGAAGCTTCCCTAACTTCAGGTCAAACTTAGTACTCATGAATCGTTATCTACATAGTCGTTCCAATTACTCCAATTATCTCATCTCAGGTGCATACTTCAATACCCACCTCTTGGGTAGTCGGCTACCCATATCCTACCTTTTTTAGCGTAAGGAGTTGCCTTCTATGCTATCTTTGCTATTGGCACGCTTTGTGCATGGTGATGTTTGGTTGTTAACCGATTTCTCGTTTCCATCACGAAAAGGAGTATGTCATGAAAAGAAGTATTATCATGCTATTGGTTGTGCTGACCTTGTTTGGGAGCACATCCATGGTTTTCGCAGCTGGTGCGCAAGAAGCCGCCGATGACGGCAAAATTTCCCTATTGTTCATGCCAGGTGTAGCCGATCCATTCTATTACACTATGGAAAAGGGTGTACGGGCAAAGGCGGAAGAATTGGGTGTCGAGGTAGTCGTGGCCGAATACCCGAAATCTTGGGGTCCTGAAGCCCAGGTGCCTATCTTGGAAGCGACAGCTGCGAAGCAGGATTTCGATGCTATTTTGATAGCACCGACATCGAATGATGCACTGATCGCACCATTAAAAAAGCTCTATGACAAGGGCATGGAGATCATTACCGTAGACACCTTCCTTGGTGATGGTGATTACTCGAAGCAGAGCGATTTCAGCTTCCCGCTCTCTTACATTGGTTCTGACAACTATCTAGGCGGAAAGATGATGGCTGAGAAATTGGCTGAAATGCTTGGTGAGAAGGGCAAGGTTTTCTGTGAAGCGACCAATCCCGATGCCTCGTCTGTCGCTGACCGAGTCAAAGGATTCACCGCCGGTGTAGCACAGTTCCCGGAAATGGAGCTGGTGGGAGTCGAATGGTGTCTCGATGTCCAACAAGTAGCCCAGGAGCAAACCTTGGCAGCATTGCAGAAAGACAAGGACATTGTCGGTATCTTCGGAACAAACGTTTACAGCGCACAGGGTTCGTATCAAGCGGTTGTGAATGCCGGTCTTACCGGAGCTATAAAGATTGCATCATGGGATGCGACCCAAGAACTGATTGGTGCCTTAAAGAAGGGACAGGTCGATCTCGTACTGGCACAAAAGCCGGGTGAGATGGGAACCCTCGGAGTCGAGTGGGCAGTCAAATATCTCAAGGATAATTCTGTCGAAGTTCCCAAGAAGGTCATCCCGGGATTCGAGTTCTTCACTAAGGAGAATGTGAACGATCCCAATATGGCCCAGTTCATTTATCAGTAGAAACAAGTATCAACGACGGCTTCTCCTACTTGGAAGGAGGGAGAGGCCGTCCAATTACGAGGAGAGTTCAATTGGAGGGTGCCCGATGACAACACACACACCGTTCGTTCAGACCAAATCAGGCAGATTGTTGGGTCGCCACTGGGCGTTATTTTTTCTTCTGGGAATGGTGGTGATATTCGCATTCACCGGACCCGGATTCTTCGAAGTTGTCAACTTTCAAAACATTATACATCTGGCTACAATCTCGATACTGCTGGCGGTAGCAGAGACCTTCGTGATCATTACCGGAGGAATCGATCTGTCAATCGGATTTGTGATGGGGTTGTCTTCAACACTGGCAGCACGAATCATGGTTATACTCAGCTCTACAAGTTTGAATGAACCATTGATCATTATCTTGGGAACATTGGCTGGATTGCTGGTTGCCTTCATTCCTGGTTTCATAAGCGGAACGCTTGTGGCACGTTTCAAGGTGCCTCCGTTTATTGCGACCCTAGGAATGTGGGGAATCTGCAATGGAATCACCTTGCATATTTGCGACGGATTTCTCCCCATTGCCGGACTTCCATCGGTACTTCCCCGTCTCGGGAACGGATATCTCATCTATATCCACAAAGGCCAGTCACTCACATTGTTCAGAAAGCCCGATTACATTCCCGATGAACGGGTGAGGGAGCTCATCAGGTTAATCCCCTTCTCATTTGTTCTTATCGCAATTGTCATACTGGTATTCTGGTATGTGCTCCATAAAAGTAAATTCGGACAACATACCTACGCAATCGGAGGGAATATGGATGCAGCCATCCGATCGGGTATCGATGTCGATCGGCATTTGGTAAGGATCTATATGCTATCGGCCTTTCTTGCCGGTCTAGCCGGTGTTTTCAATGTATTTCAGACTGGAATAGGTAATTACACTACATTCAGTTCCATGTATGAACTGTTTGCCGTAGCGGCTGTGGTTATCGGAGGTGCAAGCCTGTTGGGAGGCAAGGGGAGGATCATCGGCTCCATGGTCGGAGTGCTGGTTCTTGCAGTCCTGAAGAACGGATTGGCAATCTCGGGAGTCCAGCCCTTCGTACGATACATAGCAGTCGGCGTCCTCCTTACCTTGGCTGTGATCATAGACCAACTGTTCCCCGATCTTTTCTAAACGGAGTTGCCCATGAATGCATTAGTCACGCAGCGAAAACGGAGTGCACTGGTTACCATAGGACGAAACTGGGTGTTTCTCTTTCTGTTCTTGGAATTCAGTTTCTTCGCCATCCTTACCCGTGGTTTCATGAGCCTGAACATTATCCAGATGATCCTCTTCTATGGTACCGAGGTCTTTCTCTTGGCTACCGCTGAGTTGTTCGTGATAATAACCGGAGGTATCGACCTGTCGGTCGGTTATGTGTTGGGATTCGCGACTGTAATTTCCTCCAAGCTCATGGTGGTATTCGCCTCCAGTGGACTCTCTCCCTTAGGTACCATCGTAGTGAGCATATTGATTACTCTATTCATTGGAGTCATACCGGGTTTCGTCAACGGCGTATTGGTTGCGAAGCTTCGTGTTCCTCCCTTCATTGCGACATTCAGCATGTTAGGAGTCTGCCAAGGGATTTCAGAGTTGCTTATGCAGGGAATACCGGCTAAAAACCTGCCAAGGTTAGCAGGTGCAATCGGTAATGGACATTTTCTCTATATCGCCTCTGGCGAAGGAGTCTCATTCTTACAACGGCCAGATGTAGAACGGGGAGTGAGGGTCATAGAAATTATTCCGAATGTCGTCGTATTTGCTCTCATTTTCATTATCATATTCGCTTTTATCCTCAAAAAGACACGTTTTGGTCAGCACATCTATGCAATAGGAGGGAATATCGATGCTGCTATCAGAGCCGGGATCGATGTTAAAAAACATATCATAGCAGTCTACATGTTCTCATCCTTCTTCGCATCTCTTGCAGGCATTATCTATGTTATGAAGTACATAACCGGTAAAGCCGATGCAGGAGCTGCTTCACTGTTAGATGCGATTGCAGCCGTGGTAATCGGCGGTGCAAGCATGTTCGGTGGGTCGGGCACGGTATGGCGAACCATTGTGGGTTGCCTCGTAATTGCTACATTGGAGACTGGATTACGTATGCGGGGAACTCCGACATTCGATAAATATATTCTGGTGGGAATCATTCTGATTTTCACTGTGGTCATAGAACGGTTTTTCCCCGATATGAAACGGTAGGGCAGGCAGGAGGATACCATGGGATACATCATCGAGACAAAGGGCATAACCAAAAGGTTTGGCGGTCTTACCGCAGTAGACAATGTGAGTATGGGGGTCAATGCAGGAGAGGTTGTCGCCATTCTTGGTGACAATGGAGCTGGCAAGTCCACACTTATAAAGGTTATCAGTGGTGTGCATAAACCCGATGAGGGTTCTATCCTCCTCGACGGTAAGCCCATGAAACTTGAATCCCCGATGGATGCCTTGGCAAGCGGAATAGAGACAATCTATCAGGATCTGGCTCTCGCTGAGAACCTTAATGTCTCCTCAAATATTTTTCTGGGACGTGAAAAAACGAGAAAGTCGCTGGGGATGTTCAATGTCCTTGATCACGAGTACATGCAAAAAGAGTCAAGGAGTGTGCTCGATAGGCTAGAAATCGAGATTCCTTCATTGAAGAATACCATCCGAACTCTCAGCGGAGGTCAGCGACAGGCTGTAGCGATCTCGCGTTCCATCTACTGGGAAGCGAAGGTCCTGATTATGGATGAGCCAACTGCCGCGCTGGGTATTGCCGAACAGAAGAAGGTTCTTGCTTTGGTTAATTCCTTGAAGTCACAAGGAATTGGGATTATCATTATAAGTCACCAGATGTATGATGTATTCGAGGTCGCCGATAGGATCATGGTGATGCGCCGTGGAAAGAATGTAGCGACCCGGCTGGTCTCTGAGACTACTCCCGATGAAATAGTCGGTCTCATTGTAGGATCGGAGACGGTAAAAAGGTGAACATGCACCATGAGGCTTTTCTACAAGACACTCTATCTCTTCATCACCATCATCATCCTGCTGTCCGTTTCAACAACGGTCTTCATTACCCAGGCCATCAATGAAAACCAATCCATTGACGCTTCGCGTGAACTGACAAGGGAAGCCTCGGCAATCTACGATGCATTTAACCACTGGAAACTCCTTTTGTGGCGTTATATCAATCTGTTGGCTGAGGATGAGCAGCTTAACAGCGCTGAATATGCAGAATCATTCGATGATCAGCTCATCTCACGTATTCAAAGGACTGCATCGAGATCTGGTATCGATTATGCTGTGATCCACCGTATTGCGAGCAATGAGAATCTTCAAGTGCCTATCGAGGCAGCTGAACAACCTTTTCTCGATATCGAAGTGTTCAAAAACCGTAAGGAACACCCCTATATCGAGATCATCAAATTACACAATACGCTCTATTTCACCGGTATCGTACGGTTGGGTTCGGCGGAAGCGGGTACAGCGGTGGATGTGTTCCTGATAAAGATGATAGACCGGCCTCTTTTGGAGAGACTCACCTCTAACCAGAGGATAAAGGTTCTACTTGCAAGTGCATCCGAGGTTGTGGAAGGTACCATGGATCTTGAGAGCATTCCTCCTCATTTCCCCAACGGGAGAGTGGAACATGCCTATACGCCTGTTGAACAGGTGGAGATGGGTGGACAGAACTTTCGTGGTATTATCCAGCATTCGGGAACCGTCGCTGCGGGTGAAGATACTGAGATGCTCACCTTGATGGTGTTCCTTTCGCTCTCCGACTACGAGTCGCAAGTACAGATTATCAATCAGGCAATATTGACTATTGCGCTCATCGCAGCACTGGTGACCATCATACTCAGTTCGATCTTTTCTAAGAATCTCACGTATCCGATCCATAGGGTAGTACAGTCCATGCAGAAGATCAAATCGGGTGATTATCAGGTCTCTATTGCCTCTCATCACAGAGGGGAGATAGGTGACCTCCTCGATGGATTCAATGAGATGACCGCCCAACTTGCTCTCGATAAACAGACGCGTGAAGAGAATTTGCAGCAGATCATGCGCTTGAAAGTCTATAATGAGGATATTATCGATGCCATGCCAGAAGGCCTTATCGTGGTGGATAAGGATCTAAAGGTGGAGAAGGTAAACCACGCCTATCTAAAAATGTTTTCTCTCGCACAGGATGATGTTGCCAAAGTTGCCTTGGATACGCTCCCTGGTGAAGTCATCGATGCGGCATTGGTTTCTGAGATCCGGTATGTCCTCTCTAACGGGAAAGCTAGAAAGTCTACATGCAAAAGAGCGGTAGCCGGGCGAACCTATGAATTGAATCTGTATCCGTTGACGGGTCAGGAAGACCTCCACTGTATCGTTGTGATCGAAGATATAAGTGAACGCATAGCCTACGAACAGAAGATATTCCAAGCCGAGCGGCTTGCCTCCATCAGCCTGATGACTGCAGGAATGGCACATGAGATTAACAACCCACTCAGTTCGATTCTCTCCAATACACAGAATCTCATCCACACGGAAGCTGATCTCCAACGAAAGGAGACGCTCAATCTGATCGAGATGGAGACCAAGAGGATTGCCAGGATTGTAAGGGGTTTATTGGATTTTTCAACCACGGATGGAAGCGAAACCGTTGGGGTTCAGGTGAACGAAACCATTGGGGAAATAACACGATTGATCGGTTACAGTCTACAAAAGGAACATCAGATCATACTGCGAACCGATTTCGATGCGAGTTGTCCGCTTGTGGCAATCAGTGGCGATGAGCTGAAGCAGGTGATCCTAAATCTGGTGCGTAATGCTATGCAGTCGATCAGTGGATCCGGTACGGTCTCCATTGCTACAAGGTATCTCAGTAGGTCCGAATCGGTGGAAGTATCGATCACAGACGATGGTTCGGGAATCGAGGCGCACCGGATCCAGAGAATATTCGATCCTTTCTATACGACGAAGCAGGGTGACGTAGGAAGCGGTTTGGGGTTGTCGGTAGTCTATGGTATAGTAAAGAAGTACAAGGGTGAAATATCTGTCAGTAGTACGGTAGGCGAAGGGACACGGATCGCATTCCAGTTGCCGATCGTGTAGAGGTATCCAATGGGTTGTGTACATGGATCGCATATCTTGATCGTGGATGATGAGTCTGGGATACTGAGAGGTCTCTCCGATCTCTTTGAAAGCGAAGGCTTCGTCGTTCATGCCGAACAGAGTATACCGGGTGCCCTCAGGGTAGCCGACGACTTCAATCTCGATATCGCAATCCTGGATATCCGTCTAAAACATGATGAGTCGGGGACCGATCTGTTGGCAATATTGAAAGAACGGGACCCCGAACTGCCTGTTCTGATGATTACCGGTTACGGCAGTGTCGAATCTGCGGTAGAGGCGATGCACGCAGGAGCCGCAGACTACATTCTCAAGCCTGTCGACAATTCCCATATCTTGGAAAAAGTACGCAAGAATATTGAACTGGTACGCTTGCAACAAGACAACCAATACCTGCATGGTGAACTAAGGGAAAAATACTGCTCTTCCGAAATAGTCAGTGCAGACCCCGGTATGCTCGGCCATCTGCAGATCGCAGATCGGATAAAACAGAGCAATGCTCCGGTGCTGATTTGTGGGGAGAGTGGGACCGGAAAGGAGATCATGGCAAGGTATATCCATTTCACCAGTAACCGCAAGGATCGTCCTTTCATCTGTGTAAACTGTGCAGCTCTCTCTGAGTCTCTACTACTCAGTGAGTTATTTGGACATGAGAAGGGTGCCTTTACCGGGGCATTCGAAAAACGGTTGGGCAAATTCGAACTTGCCGATACCGGAACCCTTTTTCTTGATGAGATTGGCGACATGTCACTGGAAGTACAGGCTAAATTGTTGCGCGTCTTGGAACAATCTTGTTTCGAGCGGTTGGGAGGTTCGCGCAGCGTCGCTGTCGATATCAGGATAATCTCAGCAACCAATAAGTCGGTCAAGCAGTTGGTAGAAGAGGGGGAACTACGCTCAGATCTCTACTATCGAATCAATGTGGTGGAATTAGATCTGCCCCCGTTACGTGAACGACGTTGCGACATTCCTCTTTTAGCAGACCATTTTATCCGGATATACAACCGACGATACAAGAGAAACATAAGAGGAATCTCGTCTGAAGTACTGCGCTCTTGGATGAGTTACTCTTGGCCTGGGAATGTGAGGGAATTGCAGAATGTCGTAAATCAAGGGGTGCTGCTCAGTGCATCCGACCAGATTGAATTGTTCCATGTGGATGTTCCCGGCAGTGAAGAGCCTTCCCTGCAAAGAAGACCTTTTGATCCAAGACGGGACGGTTCACTTCAGTCCTATATCAGGCAGATTACCCAAGAGGCAGAAAAGATAGCTATCGAGAAAACACTCACTGCGTGTAACTTCAACCAATCGAAGGCGGCTGCGAGACTCGGTATGACACGTAAGACCCTTGCCAAGAAAATCCAACAACTGCAGATACGAAAATTGTAAAACCCTACAATCTCACCACCTTGCCCTCTTGTGAAGCCGATAGGTAGGCACCATATACGACAGCTATAGTGTCGGCAGCAAGTTGGCTATCGGACTCGAGCGGTTCGGCGCGGGTGAATGAGCGGTAGACGAAATTCATCTCATGCTGGTAGCCGGTAAACCAATCCTCATCGGGGGATATACAGGACCATCCCTGCTTGGTGCCGATCTTCTCCACAACATAGATATCCTTGAAGTTCTCGTCCTTAGGATTGTAGGTCTGCATGGCCGTGTTGGGATTTATGGAGCAGAGTGTCCGATGGTTGTTGGCACACACTTCGAGCCAATTGTGCACCCCTCCGAGAGCTAATTCGGAGGCAAAGATGTCGGCGAAGCTACCATCGGAAAACTCCACATGGACAGCCCCGAAGTCCTCGATATCGGTATAGCTGGTACGCAGGTGTCCCTCATCGCGATACCAATCGCTGGTAGTGACTGCGTGGGTACGCGCCGATACGGCAACAGGTCTTATAGCCTTACCCTCTCGGGCACGTCCTTCGACTTTCTTCAGGTACAATGCTGCAGTGAGGGGGTGGACACCCTTTCCCATGATCGAGCCGCCACCTGAGTGTGACCATTTTCCGTAATACTCGGCGTGTGATCCGCTATGGGACTCCTCCCCGTGCATCCAGAGTACTTGGGCACCGGTTTTTTCTAACAGCTCGCGCTCTTTTTGGATTGCTGGAGCGAATACCCAATTCTCTGCATAGGCTATTGAGGCAGAACTCTCCCGTTCAGCCTCCAGAATACGCTCCACACTCTCCATTGCCTCTTTCAATGCAGAAGCGCGGTCGAACGTGCGCCCATCGAATGACTTAGCTCCATCGCCAAAATATCCAGTGAAAGGTTTTTCGATGATGCAATGTCTACCCATAGCGAGGGCAGCAACAGCAATTTCTTCGTGCGTAGCAGGAGGAGTGCAGACATGAACCACATCACAAAGACTGATCAGTTCATCGAGGCTAGTACAGGCATAAAGGCCCCGCTCTGCGGCAAAGGCCTTACGATTTTCGGCATTGGGGGAGTAGACACCGGTGATTTCCACGTGGGCCTCGTAGACCCGATTAAGGGCTTCAACATGGAAGGCTGCGGAAAAACCGGAGCCTACGATTCCTGCTCGTATATGGTGTTTGTCATTCACAGTATCTACTCCTTACGTTGGTATTATCTCCTAAGCGTGTTTTTTTCCAAACAACGATTTGATTCCCAGCCACATTCTTGCTTTAAAAAGGGAGAACCAGCGTGCCTTGCTTACCAGACTCAAGAGAATGAAGAAGATGAGCACGAGTGAGATGGGTCTGGTGAAGAATGGCTCAAGATTTCCATCGGTTACAACGAGAGCACGTCTGAGGTTTTTATCCAGAATCTCTCCTAGAATGATTCCCAATACCATGGGCGCCACAGGATATTCGAGCTCCTGCATGACATACCCGAGGATACCGAAGATCACCATAATGATGATATCGAAGTGGCGAGATTCAACCGCGTAGGAGCCTATGACGCAGAGTACGAATACGACCGGCATGAGTTTGCTGCGGGGAACCTCGAGAACCTTGACCAGGCCACGGACCATCGAGAGACCGAGTATGAACATGGCCACGGTTGCCAAGAGGAACATGGCAACTACAGAATAGACGAATTGTGGATTCTCTATCATGATCAGTGGACCGGGGCGGACCCCATGGATATACATGGCAGCCAGTAAAACTGCAGCTGGTGCCGAACCTGGAATAGCAAGCGAGAGGACAGGGATAATGGCTCCACCGACGGCTGCATTGTTACCCGTCTCACTGGCGATTAGCCCTTCAATGCTTCCATGGCCGAACTTTTCTGGTTCCTTGCTAGCGCGACGGGCGAAGTCGTAACTCACCCATGCTCCGATATCCTCTCCGACACCCGGAATGGCTCCGGCGAATGTACCGATCAGGCCACTACGAATAATGGTCTTCCAGTGTTTTGCTATAGTCTTGAATTTAGGGATGACCCGATTGATATCACTCTTGATGATCTCCACCTTTTGGTGTTTCATCATACTGATTACTTCAGAGAAACCGAATGCTCCAACCATAGCGGGTATCAGTCTGATACCACCGGAAAGTTCAACCAATCCATAGGAGAATCGGACATGGGCGTGGATTCCCTCCATACCAATCATGGCTATCATGAGACCGAAGAAGCCTGCTATCCACCCTTTGAGCGGGTCTTTCGGGGCTGTGAGTGATCCACTGATGACTACGCCGAATATTGCAAGCCAGAAGAACTCAATCGATTGGAAGTTGAGGGCGAAGTTACCGATAATAGGGGTGAAGAGAGCAAGCATGATCATTCCGATCACAGATCCTAAGAACGATCCTGTAGTAGCTATACCGATTGCCTCTCCTGCACGTCCTTGACGTGAAAGCGGGTGCCCATCTACAGCAGTTGCGGCACTTGCCGGTGTGCCGGGGATATTTAGGAGAATTGCACTCCTGCTTCCCCCATAAATCGATCCGATATACATGCAGATAAGGATTAGAACAGCCTCGTCCGCAGGCATTCGGAAGGTGAGTGTGACCAGCAGCGCGATACCCATCGTAGCTGTCAGTCCAGGTAACATGCCGACGATGATTCCCAGCTGGACTGCCCACAAGACATTGAATAGTGAACCTAAGGTAAGGAACCGGGTGAGCCCGATTCCCAGCATTTGCAGACCTTCTAACATGGTGTGACTCCTATGGCAGACGGATCAGGAAGAGATAACGGAATACCACCGATACCAATACCGCGGTAAGTAGTGCTTCAATAGCCGCGATCACATAGATGCGTATCTGTTCTTTGGCAAGTTTGCTCCTGTCATATTCGAACAGTACGATGAAAATGAATGTGAAGACGAATGTGGCTATCGGGTACCATACCCAACCAACGAGTATGATGGCATACAAGAGACAGAAACCGACGGTCAGCAAGACTCGAATGGTCTCCGGCTTCTTCCAGAAGCTGGGCTTTGCTGTAATTTCGGGTGACGGTTCATGTCTTTTGAGCATCAGGTGCCCTCCATGACGCATGGAGCGGATGAAGAGGGTGATGCTGAAGAATCCCATGATTACTCCCAAGACCGCGGGGACGAGACCGGGTATGGAGTATGGGTTGATATTCCTATGTTCCAGACGCGGCATCCTGATTGATTCTATTAAAACGAAGGCCGAGAATACCATCAATATGATGGATGTAATGAAATCGGCTTTCGGCATTCGGTTGCCGGCAGGTTGTTTCTTATTCGGTGGTGTCTTCACTGGGGACATACGAAAACTCCTCACAGGTAGGTGTGTAGAACATGGGAACCGGACATGCACTGGCATGTCCGGTATCCACAGGTATCATACAGTAATTACGGACGGGGAATACCGACAGCTTCAGGGCTCATGACCGTGTCGCCGGCAGCATGCTTTAGCCATGCGTCAATCTGGACCATGCCAAAAGACTTGTCGAATGCACTCTGGCCATAGGCTGGGTCGAAAACGACTGCGTTCTCACGTGCCCACTGGCGCAATGAGTCGCTGGTCATGACCTTCTCTTCCCAGATCTGGTCGAGGGTATCGAGTACTGCCTGAGGAACATCGGCTGGCACGAAGATGGCGAAATACTGTGCTGCACTCTTGTATTCGGGAATCCAATCCTTAATTGATGGGATAGTTCCTTCGTAGCCTTCGATCTCCAATGGAGCATCGGTAAGAACGACGAGTGGGCGGAGTTTTCCAGCCTTGATCATATCGACCTGTTCAACTGAGAGCTGAGGAACAACATCGGCTTCTCCACCGACGGTAGCGGTAACTGCTGGAGCTCCACCATCATAGGTGATATGGCGATATTTAATTCCTGTGTAGCTTGAGAGCAGTTCCATGGCGGTATGTCCGGCTGAGTTGACTCCAGCAGTTGCGACCTTTACCTGTCCTGGATTTGCCTTGAAGGCAGCCAACAGATCGTCGAATGTCTTATAGGGTGAATCTACGTTTACAGAGATGACGTTCGGCATAGCTACATTGGTGTAGATGCGCCAATCATCGAGTGTGGTGTCCAGTAGTCCCTGGATCTTGTAGACGCCAAGGTCCTTTACAGCACCGGCTGTCCAAGTATAACCATCATGCGGTGCATCCATGGTTGCCTTCGTTCCCAGAGAACCGGAGGCTCCAGCCTGGTTGACGATGACGACACTTGCTCCGAGTGCCTCTTCAACGATAGCAGCGGTTGTACGTGCGCTGCGGTCTGTCGATCCACCGGCACCCCAGGGTACGATCAAGTTGATCGGCTTTGTGGGCTGCCAGGCATAGTCGCCTGCTGCTTCTGCCGCACCTGCTGCACCAAGGGCAGAGAGCGAAAAGAGTGCGAGAATCAGGGTAATCAGTAGTACTTTCGATTTTTTCATGTTCGAATCCTCCTCTAATTTGCGATTCACCGATAGTGTATCACGGAAAAGTTACGAATACAAAACTTTCCTGTTGAAAAATACGTAAAAATTTTTTCCAAGGCTTTTTGTTGACACAGCCAATCGTTAGGGTATAATTTCTGCATGCAAAGATTATTCTCTTGCATGCAAAAGTGACGAGCGACCCCTGGGCCGCCACAGGAGGCCTTCCCATGAATATGCAGAAAACACCCGAAAAATGGAGCACTCTCTTCTCTCCTCTTTCCATTGGACAAAAACGTGCCCCGAACCGTCTGGTTGTTCAGGCGATGGAGGGAAATGACGGAGGTCCGGCAGGGGAGGTCTCCGAGAGGACTCGCAATCGGTATGTACAGCTCGCCCGTGGAAAATGGGGACTGGTAGTGGTTGAGGCTATCAGCGTAGATGAGCGCTCCAAAGCCCGCGTCAATGGCATGGTAATGAATCGAAAGAACCTCGATAGCTTTAAAAAGCTCGTTGATGCCTTCAAGACCGAAAACCCCGATGGGCTTCTGTTGTTCCAACTTACCCATAGTGGGCGCAAGTCGGGTGCTTTCTCCCGCCAGGTTGCCCTATACGATCGTGATAGAGGGAACGCTGAGCTACTTTCCTCAGCTGAGGTGGAGGAGATCCGGCAGATGATGGTAGAGGCTTCTCACCTGAGCCACGAGGCAGGAGCCGATGGAATCGACTTCAAACTTTGCCATGGTTATTTCGGAGCCGAGATGCTCCGTCCATCCAATACTAGGGATGACAAATGGGGCACCTCTTTCGAGAACCGTACCCGTTTCATCCGTGAGAGCCTCAGGGAACTCAAATCCAGTCTCGGAAAGGATGGTTTCATCCTCGGTTCACGGATTTCTATGTTCGAAGGTATCAGGGGAGGGTGTGGTACCGCTTCTCCCGACAGTTATATCGAGGATCTTACCGAGATGAAACGACTGATTGCCATGATGGCGACTGAGGGAGCCGATTATATCAATGTATCGGCGGGAATCCCCGGATGGACGAGCGAGATTACTCGTCCTACTAATCCCTCCAAGTATTTTTACCTGCATCACTTCCGTTACTGCAAGGAGGCCCGGGATGCCATCGCATCGGCAGATGTCCTTTCGGCTATGAAGATCATCGGTTCTGCCTATACGATCTTGCGTGAAGAGGCTCCTGATTATGCTGAAGAGAACCTGGAACATGGTTTGGTCGATATGATCGGTTTCGGGCGCCAAAGTTTCGCCGATCCCCTCTATCCAGAGAAACTACGCACCGGAGAGGCTATCAACTACTGCACCGCCTGTTCTGCCTGCACACGACTTATGGTGAACCAGTTACACGATGGATGTGTCGTCTACGATCCCTATTATAGGGGGATGCTCAAACAGCTGCAGGGGCGCACATGAAGCAGACCGACAAGCGGGTGACCCTACAGGATATCGCAGACGCGTGCGGTACCTCTGCCAGTACGGTAAGTCGGGTTTTGAACAACTCTGTTCTTACCACCGAGGACAAACGTGAGTTGGTACTCGAGACAGCCGAGCGCCTGGGGTATCGTAAGCGCAATATCCGCAAGCAGCAGAGTAGGGCGATCCTCAATATCGTCCTTTTCCTACCCGAGACCCGTAGCGCATCAGTCAATCTCTTTTACGATATCAATGAGTTCATAAAAGGCCTCTACCAGGGATTCGATGATGTGAAGGCCAATGTGATCGTCCGCATAAACCAGAGTGATGACAAGGGGCTCCACCATAAGAAGTTGGGCGATGTGGACGCCTGTATTTTCAGTTTTACGACACCAAAGCCCTCTCTGGTGAAACGCATCCGAGAACGGGGTATTCCCCTTCTTCTGGTAAACCGCTATGCCCCGCGTCACGATTCGGTGATCTACGATAGTGAACAGGCTATGGGAATCCTGGTGGAGAGGATGGTCGCCAAAGCCCGCCAGCGTGTGCACAAGGTGGTCCATCTCTGTTATATCGGTTTCCCACCGGTCGCCTATGTCGACAATGAGCGGCGTAACGGTCTTGCCCACGCATGTGCCCGTTTCGGTATCCCTTTCGATGTGGAAAGCGATGTCTATGAGTTCCAGTCAATCCAGGATATCCCTCACGGCTTTACCCATACCCTGCACGAGAAGGGCTATAATGCGATCGTCTGTTTCAATGACTATGTGGCGATCGATATCTATAACGATGGGATACGCTGTGGTTATTCCTTTCCTAAGGATTTCTTTTTGACCGGTTATGACGATTCCTCGGCGCTCGAGTTGATCGACCGGAGGATCGACACGATCCGTTTCGATACCCACCGCTTAGGTTTGGAATCGGCCAAGGTCCTCAAGCGCCGTATTATCGGAAGATTGGACAAGCCGGTCCATATTCGTCTGGATTGTGACTATGTATCGGGAGATACGCTATGAAGAAAACCATGGATACACGCGCGCAGCATCTGGTGGTAGATGGCATCCCACTTGAGGTCTCAGCTGTCCATACACTCGTCGTCGGTAGCGGCGCTGCAGCCCTTAAGGCGGCCTGTCGACTGAAACAACTGGGAGTGGACGACCTAGTGGTGCTCACCGAATCGGTGAAAGGGGGAACTTCCTACAACACTGGATCGGACAAACAGACCTATTACCGTCTATCGACAGGGACCAAAGAACCCGATTCACCCTATTTAATGGCTCACGATCTCTCTGGCGGTGGAGCAATGCATGGTGATACCGCTCTAGTGGAGGCAATCGGCTCTACCGAAGCATTCCATTATCTGTGTTCTTTGGGGGTACCGTTCCCTACCAACCGTTATGGTGCCTACGCCGGATACCAAACCGACCACGATATCCGTGAACGCGGCAGCTCGATTGGTCCCTACACGTCCAAGCGGATGGTGGAGGTGCTTTTGGATGAAGCCCGACTGCGCAATGTCGATATCCGCGAACAGATCGAGGTCGTCCGCCTCATAACCTGCGACAACCGTATCGTCGGAGCAGTAGCTATAGATCGCAAGCGGGTGGAAGAGTCCTCCTATGGGCTTTGTCTCTATATGGCTGACAATGTGGTCTTCGCAACTGGTGGTCCCGGTGGTATCTATGAGGATTCGGTCTACCCCTCCTGCCACAGTGGCGCGATCGGTCTTGCCTTGGAGATTGGAGCTCAGGCAAACAATCTCACCGAGTCGCAATTCGGTCTGGCTTCCACCAAATTCCGTTGGAATGTCAGCGGTAGTTACCAGCAGGTAATCCCCACCTATTTCAGTACCGACGCCGATGGGAACGATGAACGTGAGTTCCTTCAACCCTTCTTTCCCAGTACGGAGAACCTTTGCAATGCGATATTCCTCAAAGGCTATCAATGGCCGTTTGATGTGAGAAAGATTACCGACCATGGTTCCTCTTTGATCGATATCCTTGTCTACCGTGAGCGGGTTCTTCTGGGTCGACGCGTGTTCATGGATTTCCGTCGTAATCCCTCTTCCGTACATGCTTCCCAGCCTTTCAGTCTTGATGCTATCGGGGCGGTAGCAAGGAGCTACCTGGAAAAATCGGCAGCTCTTGGAGCGACTCCCTATGCACGTCTTGAGCAGATGAACAGTCAGGCAATAGGACTGTACCGTGAACATGGCATCGATTTGGCAAAGGAGCCATTGGAAGTGGCTGTCTGTGCCCAACACAACAATGGAGGTCTCTCGGTCGATACCTGGTGGGAGTCGGTGAATATTTCCCATCTCTTCCCCATTGGGGAGGTCGCCGGTACCCACGGTATAGCCCGTCCTGGTGGATCAGCCCTCAACTCGGGTCAGGTGGGGGCAGAGCGTGCATCACGAAAGATCGTGGGCTCCTATAGCACACCCACCTTAACGTGGGAGATGTTTTCAGAACCTGCATTACTTGCTGCAAAAGAGATCCTTGCCATAGCCAAGACGAGTCTCACCGAAGAAGGCAAAGATGCGGAGGATAATCTCACTGCCTTGTTGGATTATAGGGGAGCGTACCGCAAACGGATGAGCAAAGCAGGTTCCATGGTCCGTAGTAGCACGGTTTTGGCTGAAGAACTCAAAGCCGCTGCAACCCAAGTGCAGGCATTTGCCGATCTGCGAATCGGAACTGCCCATCTGCTGCCCAAGCTATTGCAGACACGCCATCTCGTACTCTCCCATCAGATTTACCTAGAGGCGATTGTCTCATACTTGGAACAGGGGGGTGGCAGTCGTGGCTCGGCACTCGTTCTAGCCCAGAAGGGAGAATCCATCCATGAACAACTGGAGAACTTCTGGTACTACACACCCGAAGATAAATCCTTGCGAAACGTTGTCTTCACCACCCGCTTTCAAAAAGGAAAGAGCATACATGAGTGTATACCATGCCGCCCGATTCCCGATGAGGATTTCTGGTTCGAGACAGTATGGCGTGACTACGTAGAAGGTAAGTACCTTACTTGAATAACAACGGCTATTGAAGTGTTTGGTACGCATTGGGTGACAAGAACGGCCCCTGTCACTCAATAAGCTCAAGATCAGAGTTGAGGAATGTGCATTCCCCCATCCGTATGGATTACCGTTCCGGTCGAATAGGCAAGTGCCCCGCCCAAGATAGCCTCAACCGCTTTTGCTGTATCTTCGCCACTGCCCCAACGGTTTTGGGGGATCAGTCCCTCAGCAATCAGCCGATCGTATTTTTCCTTCACCTTGGCTGTCATATCGGTAGCCACGATTCCTGGTCTTACCTCGTAGACTTGAATTCCTTCGGGTGCCAGACGGGCAGCCCACAGCGATGCAGCCATGGAGAGTCCTGCTTTTGAGATGCAATAATCACCTCGATTGATCGAGACCGTCTGTGCTGAAACACTGGTGACGAAGACTACCTTTCTTCCACTGGTTATCTTCGATGGTTCTTTCGTAGCCAGCCAGCGTTTGGCAAACGCTTGGGTAAGGAAGTAGGGCCCTTGGAGATTGGTCCCTATGATTTCCTCAAAAGACTCTTCGCTCGCTTCGATGATATCAGCGCGTAGGCGGGGAGCCATTCCGGCGTTGTTGACCAGGGCATCGATGGTTCCAAAGTAGTCATAAACCGCTTCTACCAATGCACTGCGACTCTCCTTGCTTCCCACATCGAGTTGGAATGCAGAGAAAGGGATATCCTCATGTGGTGCCAATGCAGAGCACTCTTTGACCGTTTCCTCGGCAGCACTCTTGTTACCCGCATAGGTGATCGCTACGGCATACCCTGCCTTCGCCAACTGCAGCGCTACTGCCTTTCCGATTCCCCGACTACTGCCGGTTACCACTACCACTGGATATCTACACGCTCCCATAGTTACCTCCACGATTCCTCTAGCCATCATACCACCAATGCCCGAAAGGGGCAATTTTTCTCTTTGTCTCGTTATGGTTGTACACGAAAGTGATCAGTTGCGCCCTTTGGCAACGACGGGTATACTTATAGTCTATAGTTGATAAAAAAGAGGTGAAACCATGAACGTAGGAATTATTGGAGCAGGAAAGATAGCCAAGAAGATGGCAACCACACTCAATGGCATGGAGAGTGCAAGTGCCTATGCGATCGGTAGCCGCTCGTTAGAGAAAGCCCAAGCCTTCGCTAGGGAGTTCGGTATGCCAAAGGCCTACGGTTCCTATGAAGAGTTGGTAGGTGATCCCGATATCGGTCTAATCTATGTTGCGACTCCCCACTCTCACCATGCTGATGTCATCAAGTTGGCCCTAGAGCATAATAAGCCGGTTCTCTGTGAGAAGGCCTTCACGGTCAACGAAAAACAGGCCAAAGATGTTCTCGATCTCGCGAAAAGCAAGAACCTTCTACTTGCCGAGGCTATCTGGACTCGCTACTTGCCCATGCGTAAGATGCTTGACGAAGTACTCTCCAGCGGAATCATCGGAGAGATCAAATCACTTACTGCGAATCTTGGATATGTGATCGACAGTGTTCCCCGCTTGGGCGACCCGAAGTTGGCCGGAGGAGCTCTGCTCGATGTCGGTGTATACACGATCAATTTCATGCTCATGGTTCTCGGTGAACACTTTGAACACTTCGAATCGACGGCTATCATGACCGATTCTGGAGTTGACGGCCATAACAGCATTACATTCAGCTACCCTAACCATGTCATGGCGATCTTACATTCGACCCAACATGCCCTTACCGACCGTCGTGGTATGATCTTTGGTACCAAGGGTTTCATAGAGGTGCAGAATATCAACAACCCGGAGGCTATCCGAGTTTATGACCTGGACTACAAATTGGTGAAGGAACTGGCACAACCGGCGCAGATCACCGGTTTCGAATACCAAGTCCAAGCCTGTATCGATGCCATCGCAGCTGGCAGCATCGAGTGTCCACAGATGCCGCATAGCGAAATCCTTCGCGTCATGCACATCATGGACGACATCAGGACACAATGGGGAATGAAGTATCCGGGAGAGTAATGTGCTCCCTGGGAAAAGTGCCACTTTACCACGTGGGTCTGTAATTTAAGACTCCAGAGAGCCACTTTCTGTGTTTCACCCCTCCACATAGACCTTGATTACAGGTGTGGTGGGGAGGGAATGAAATTGTGAAAGATTTTAAAAAATCTGCCTCTACAGAAGGTGTACAGTGAGAGCCCGCAGTAATTGGACCGGCAAGGAAACTATGCTTAGTGAGCGTACTCCTTGCCGATTCATTCCAATTTCTATTTTTCGGGAGAGATCACGATACTACTTCTATGCACCTCTTGTGGTTGCAATGTAATCAAGGCATCCAGACAATTTGCATGCTCGACACACACAAAGGTATTCCATGCTTCGGCAATCTCAGGATTTGCCATCCCGGAGATTTGCCCAGGATTCCAGACTAATACCTGATTGAATGCGTCATGATGTAGGGCGATAACTCTTGTGTCGTTGGAATCTTTCAAAACAACATCTTCATTGACCTTTTCAAACAATCTTACAAACTCATCAGATACCGTCACCGGTCCAGATTGGATATACCGTTCTTCGTTAGCAAGTCGATTGCGTGCTTGCAACCCTTCAAGACCCTCCACTCTACACTGTTGCACATCATCGACAGAGAAATAGGTATGAAAAGCTTCTTCATAGGTAAAACTTTCCGTATCGGTGTTTCTTACTTCTATTTCCACAGTAAGCGAATGTGCCACACTTACCGTAAGATTGATAGCAAAACGATGTGGCCATATGGTACGGGTAGTCTCATCGTCGCAAGTAGATAATACCAAGGTGGTTGATTTGTCTTCACCAGTAGAAATCCGTTCAAGTTTCCACACTTGTGTACGGACTAGACCATGAAGAAACAGATCATCGCGATGTGGATGCTTGCCGAACCAGGGAAAACACACCGGTATGCCCCCTCGAATCGGCACTCCTTTTTCGAATGCACTATGTGGACTCATGAATAATACTTCCGATGTGCCCTTCGGTTTGAATGAAGCTATATGTGCTCCATATAAGAATATAGTACATTCAGCGAGGTCATTGTCTATATGGATGGCTGGAAGTCCTCCAGGACCTTCGACAATTGATGTCTTTCGTTCTTCTACAGGGGGAGCATTGAATTTCATAGCGGTTCTCTCCATTTGTGATAAATACCACATAATATTTTTTTTGACAAACCAACAAATATAAGATATCATCTATCTAAGATATCAGCAATGCTGAAGGAGGCATGTCGTGAAAAGGATTATTGCAATCACTTTACTCGTGCTGTTGGTTGGATCAACTATGTTGTTCGCAGCCGGAGCACAAGAGTCACAAGCGGAGAAGAAGTATGTTTTGAGGTTCAATCACGTGCTTACCCCACAAGATCCCTACCATGGGGCATTTTTGAAATGGGCAGAAGCGGTGAAGGAGAGAACCAATGGCGGTTTGACAATTGAAGTGTATCCAAGTGCTCAATTAGGAGTCGAGGAGGACATTCTTGAACAGATTCGCCAGGGAGCGAATATCGGTCAAAACACCGATGCAGCCCGGTTGGGAATGTATGTCCCCGATATGGCAGCTATGAACGCACCCTATTTTGTCGAAACGCTTGAAGAAGTTGAGAAACTCAAGTCAATTCCTGTTATGCAAGAGTGGAAGGCTGAACTTGAAAGAACGCAAGGTTTCAAAGTACTCTCATTCTTCTGGGTACAAGGCTTCAGACAGATGGTTACTAACAAACCGATTACCAAGCCGGCGGATCTTGCAGGGCAAAGGATCCGAACTCCAGGCGCTCCGATATGGCAAGAGTCAATCAGATCTATAGGAGCGACCCCAGTAGCCATGAACTATGGGGATATGTTCTCAGGTTTACAGACTAAAGCCATCGATGGTCTTGAATTGTCATTCACTGCAACTGCAACTGGAAACTTCCATGAAGTCTGTGACTATGTAAGCGAAACAAAGCATATTCTGCTTATCAACTTCCAGGTAATCAGTAGCAAATGGTTCGACTCTCTTCCCGAAGAATATCAGACGATCCTAGAAGAGGAGTGTAACAAGGCTGGTCTCGAAGTATCCCGCCAATATCTTGAGGAGATCGACCCGAAGAACCTCGAATTGCTCAAATCGAGAGGGATGAAGATTATTCCTGCATCTGAAATCGATATGAAGGCATTCAAAGCCGCAGGTGATGCTGCGTATGAAAAACTTAATCTCACAGCAGCACGCGATCGCGTCTACAAAGAGTTGGGAAAATCGAAGTAATGTCTTTTTATACCGCGGATCGCACGATAGGTTCCGCGGTATCTCCTTCTCTCTATCGGTGGCGAGTGCGTGCCGAATCCTTAATCCTACACGCACCGCATTTTAGTATATGCAGATTTTAACGTGTTCAACCGGGCAAAGGGAGCATTTCATGCGAAAATTTTATGAACGTGTATGCAAAACAGAAGTAATATTGTCGGCTGTGTTTCTTAGTATCAGTTGTGTATTGATATTCATTGCAGCCATAGCCAGATCAATTGACCATCCTTTCAACTGGTCGCAAGATCTATCGCTATTTCTCTTCGCATGGAGTGTATTTCTCGCAGCGGATGTTGCCTTGCGCAATGACAAGTTGGTGAAGATGGAATTACTGCTTCTTAAGGCTTCAGAGAGAACTACGAGGATAATTACGATTATCAACTATATCCTCATAGTTTTATTCTTGTCAGCATTGGTAGTATATGGCATAAAACTCAGTTTTATCTCCTATAGAAGAGTGTTCCAAGGTATTCCCGGATTCAGTTATACCTGGGTAATTCTTTGTGTACCTGTCGGATGCTCGCTCATGATCATTACATCGGTGCTCAAGCTCAAACAACTGCTGTCTCCAAAGCAGCAACAAGAAATTCAAGGGGAGGCATGACATGTTGTTGGTAGGAATCTTGTTCATTATTTTTCTTGTCATGGGAATGCCGGTAGCTTTTGCCATAGGAGTCGCCGGAATGGCGTTCTTCCTGCAGCATCCTGAATTACCGTTTACTATTACGGTACAGTTGCCCATTTCTCAGACCCAAAACTTTGCCATGTTGGCAGTTCCCCTATTCATATTCGCCGGTAACCTGATGAATTCTTCGGGTATTACCAAACGTTTGATGAAACTCTCTTCGGTACTTACCGGACATATGCATGGAGGCTTGGCGCAAGTAAGTGTGGTGTTATCCTCTTTCATGGGCGGTGTATCGGGTTCTGCGATAGCCGATGCTTCGATGGAAGCACGGGTCCTCGGTCCCGATATGATAAAACGTGGTTACTCTCGTGGATATACAGCCAATGTCATTAGCTGGACAGCCCTGATTACCGCGACGATACCTCCCGGAGTTGGTATAATTCTGTATGGTACGGTTGGAGAGGTCTCAATCGGACGTCTGTTCGCCTCTGGCATTCTTGTTGGCTTGCTTATGATGATCGCATTAATGTTCACCGTATGGCTTACATCCACGAGAAGAGGGTATGGTGCGGAGCGGGAGAAAGCTTCAGCAAAAGAGGTCTTCTCTGCATTGGGAGAGTCTATCTGGGCTTTGATGTTCCCGATACTGCTCTTGGTCGGTATCCGAAGTGGAATTTTTACTCCATCGGAAGTGGGTGCCTTTGCATGTGTGTACGCCATTATCGTAGGTACGGTGGTGTATCATGAGTTGAATTTCGAAATTATCGCCAAGACTCTGGGAGATACCGTGATTGACGTCGGTGCGATAATGTTCATCATCGCTCTCTCTGGGATATTCGGTTATGGTATTCCTTTGGAAAACATCCCTGCATTGCTGACCAGCACTATTTTGAGTATTTCCCAGAGTAAATACATTGTCATGCTCATTATTTTGTTATTTTTAGTCATCCTCGGTATGTTTATGGACGGTTCAGTGGTGATTCTACTTTTTACCCCGATTTTTCTACCGCTTGCCAAAGCCGTAGGGATCGACCCTGTCCATTTTGGAATCCTCTTCTGCACGATCATTACAATGGGGAATATGACTCCACCTGTAGGATTGGCTATGTATGCGGTCTGCCAAGTCCTCAACATTTCAATTAACGACTATGTACGAGAAATGTGGGCATTTCTCATTACTATCATGATCATGGTGGGAATATTGATGTTCTTTCCACAACTTGTGTTGCTATTACCGAACCTCTTGTTCGGTTGAACCACTACTACGGAATAAAAGAGGTGCGTTATGAGACTTGAAGGGAAAACAGCCGTTATTACAGGAGCTGCACGTGGAATCGGCAAGGAAATTGCAATCAGGTTTGCCGAAGAAGGTGCTGCTGTAGTCTTGGTCGATATGCAGCCATCCGAGGAGACAGAATCACAAGTTCGTGCTTTGGATGGACCGGTATTGTCACTTGCTGTGGATATCACCGATTACCATGCCATAGAATCGATGATGACCCGTATTCATGAATGGCGGGGCTCAGTCGATATTCTGGTCAACAATGCGGGAATCATAACCCGTGAGGGAATTCTCGATTTGACGAAGAATCAATGGCAAAAAATAATGGATGTGAATCTCAACGGGACTTTCTATATGTGCAAGGCGATCCTACCGGACATGGTAGCGCAAAGATATGGAAGGATTGTGAATATCACCTCCATAGCGGGAGTGATCGGGGATATTACCGCCAGTCCCGCATATGGTACGAGTAAAGGTGCGGTCAACACACTGACTAGATCGTTAGCACGCCAGATGGCTGAATACGGTATTACGGTGAATGCCGTTGCACCCCATGCAATTGAGACCGATATGAGTGCCCAGTGGTCTGATGAAAAACGATCTAGTGTGATAGAATCGATTCCTTTGAACCGGATGGGTACAGCTCGTGAATGTGCTCATGCAGCGTTGTTTCTTGCCTCAGATGAGGCGTCATTCATCACTGGTGAGACGTTGAACCTAAATGGTGGCTTCTTGATGGATTGAGATCATGCATCTAACCGTTCTTTGCTGGTAAAAAATGATCCACTGAGGATATTTTCCCTACTTATATGCAAATGTTTCTCGATGATTTCTACTGCGATCGGAGAATGTTTTTCTAGCGCTTGTACGAGATCGATATGATCTTGAAATGTTTGTGAATAATTGGGTTTGATACCGATATCATACATATAGTTCATATTCAGATGTAGGTTCAATTCTTTGTAAGAACGGATAATGAACTCATTGTCACAAAGTGAACAGAGCTCAGAGTGAAATTGCCAGTCGAATTTAATATAGGTGCGCAGGTCCACCGGTTTATTAGCCAACGTCGAAGCCATAGCTTCAGTAAGTACCCGAAGTGGTTCCAATCGCTTGGTATCGATGTTTTGATAGACTGATTTGACGGAATAGATTTCCAATAATTCCCGCACCTCTATGGCAGATAGGATTGTTTTCTTGGTGGGTGTTTTCAACACACACATGCTTCTTGGGCGAATCTCAACCAATCCGTCGACTTCAAGGCGCTTCAGAGCCTCGCGAATCGGCATCATGCTTACATTCAATTCATCGGCAAGTTGCTTGGTACTGAGCGTATCGCCATAATTGAATCGTCCCCCTATGATTGAGTCACAGAGATAATGATACACTTGTTCTGCCAGACTACGTTTTTCGATTACTGAAGGAGGGTCTTGTTTCATGTCTACCACCTCGAATTGCCTACACTTATTGGATAGTTCACTGAAATCTATTATATCAGATTCTAAAAACTATGCAACGACTCTTCTTCTCTCTTGTCTCGCTTACTGCCCGTCCCCTCCTTGACCAAGGAGCCAAATTCGGGCATTTTCAACGAATTGGCATAGCCTATACCCCAATATAAGAGGAACACAGCCCTATGCAGACCTTTATTCCAGATGTGGTTTTAAAGGGTGAATGAGTAGAGGCTTCCGAAGAGCACGAATATTCTGGAAAAGATTTCATTCCGTTGTATCTCACGAAAATATTACAATTGATTTCCCGTCCTCTTTTAAGTACTCTTGTATGCATGCAAAGCAACAGTGAAGATAAAATGATTCTTGAAAGTTATATTCCATTGATGAAATTCTTGGCACAACTGATGCCCGATACGGAATTCGTATTACACGATGTTTCTCGACTGGAGAAATCTATCATTGCTATCGAGAACAATCAGATCAGTGGGAGGAGTGCTGGTGATCCTGCAACTGATCTCGTTTTAAGAATTATGAAAAGGAAGGAGTACGAACAAAAAGACTATACTCCAGCATACACCAGCACGAATGAAAGTGGACGGTTTTTGAATTCGGGCACATTCTATATCAAGAATAAAGATCGGTTGATTGGATTGTTTTGCGTAAATACTGACCAAACTGCGTTGCACAAAGTAACAAAAGCAATCGATGAGTTGATAAAATCTAGGACTCCTGAAGTTGAAGAGCATGAAAGTCCGACTAATTTCGATGAGAAACTCAGGCATTCGGTGAATGATATTCCCGTAGAGAGTGTCTTGACGATTCTCAAGGAACGTGACGTTGAAGTGAATGCTTTAACCCAAGAAGAGCGACAAGAGATTATTGCAGAACTGAATAATCGTGGAGTATTCCTATTGAAGGGTGCGGTTACGAGCATTGCACGCGTACTTCATGTTTCGGAAGCTACCATATATCGCTATTTAAGAAGAATCTCATAGATTTCCTTTGACAACGTAATAAAAATCTTTTATCATGCAAATAAATTTGCATTATAGAGGTGTATTATGAAGGAAATCTTTCACAGTGAAAACGCTCCTGCAGCTGTCGGTCCTTATTCACAGGCGACGGGAATCGAATCTTTAGTATTCGTCTCTGGCCAATTGCCGATTGACGTGAAAACGGGAAAATTCGCATCCGAAGATGTTGTTGGACAGACCCATCAATGCCTTAAGAATCTCTCTGCAATCCTCGAAAAAGCAGGTAGTTCGCTTGCCCATGTTTTGAAGACAACCGTGTATCTCAAGAACATTAGCGATTTTGGCGCAATGAATGAAGTCTATGCAACCTATTTCCAAGAGAATCCTCCAGCACGTGCTGCATTTGAAGTCGCATCCCTTCCAAAAGATGCATTGGTGGAAATCGAAGCGATAGCGAGTAAATCATGAAAGACATTAAAGAAAAAATGAATAGTCGCTTCTCTTCCCTGAAAGGGGGACTGTTCGAGACAGTGACAAAGGCAGATGTTGGGGAGGGAGTGGGAAAGCTGATAGAACAGGGTGTCGATATCATGGCGTGGGCTGACCCATTTTTTCCCGATCCTTCGATTCCTGATTCGGTGAAGAAAGTGATGGTTGAAGCTTTGGAAGATGGTTTTCCGTCCCATTATTCCATGCCGATCGGAAAGTTCGAGTTGCGTGAAGCGATCTCGAGAAAAATTCAACGCACAACAGGATTACAACTTGATCCAAGTAGGAATATCATTGTCACACCCGGTTCCGATTCAGGATTATTGTATGCGATGATGCCATTTATCTCACCTGGCGATGAAGTTCTGGTCCCTGATCCAAGTTATCCAAGTAATTTTCTCAACCCAAAACTTTTAGGTGGGGTAACAGTTCCGGTTCCCCTACATTCTGAGGACAAATGGCAATTGTCCATTGAGGAGTTGGAAAAACGGGTTTCGGATAAGACCAAGATGCTGGTTCTTTGCCACCCCAACAACCCCACAACTACAGTATTCCGAAAGGATGTGTTGGAGAAAGTGGCGAAATTTGTGATTAAGCATGATCTGGTATTGGTATGCGATCAAGCATTTGAAGATCACATCTATGACGGTATTGAATTCATCGCTCCAGCAACAATCGAAGGAATGTGGGAAAGGACCGTTACAGTCTGTTCAATCTCCAAAGGCTTAGGATTAAGCGGTTTTAGGATTGGCTATATCTATGCTGATGAGAAGATTATGGATGTCCTATATGGCGGAGCTGTAAATGTGTTGGGAGCATCAGCTACAGTCACTTCGATTGGAGCTATTAAGGCATTGGACGACGAGAGTATCCTTAAGGATATCAATCTTCGCTTGGAACGCCGGAGGAACTTAGTCCATGAAGTGTTCAAGGATAATCAATCTATAAGAATCCAGAAAAGCGAGAGTGGGTTCCTTACGTGGATCGATGTATCACGATTGGGTACTTCGAGTGAAGTCGTAGCTCACATCTTGGAGCATGCGAAGATATTGGTAAATGAAGGTACACCATATGGAAAACAGGGGGAAGGTTACATTCGGATAGTAACTGGATGTTTTGCTGATGACGAACGAGCTAGAGAAGCTTGTGAAAGAATCAACGAGGCTCTTAAAGCCTTAGCTAAAAAAAAGGGAGTATAGTATGGAGAAGAAGTCAGTTTTGGAGTTCAGGGGAGGTTGGCGCTTTTCATTCGTACCGCTGGTAGTATTTTTTATTTTCTGTATTTTGTTGTTTCTTGTTTACTTATCATATGATATGCATGCATTGGCGATGGGTGGATTTCTCGGGCTACTTATTGGTGCTCCGTTTGCTAAGGATTATAAAAAATACTGGGATTCTGTAATCAAAGGTATAGCGAGCCCCAACTCGGTCACCATTGTTATTATCCTTTTCATAATTGGAATGTTTTCGCAGATGATGAAGGATAGTAGTGCTTCTGAAGGCTTTGTCTGGGTCGCAAACAAAATTGGAATGAAAGGAGGGATGTTTGTTGCATTTACATTCCTTGCCACTTGTATCATTTCAACTGCTACAGGATCTTCTATTGGAACGATGTTCGCAGCATTCCCGATTTTCTTTGGTTCGGGTATCGCTCTAGGTGCGAATCCAGCTTTTCTCGCTGGAGCAATCACCAGTGGCTGTATTTTTGGTGATAACCTCGCACCTATTTCAGACACAACAATCGCTTCTTCCTCAACACAAACGTATCGAGACAAGGAAAGGACCGCTGAGATTGCAGGTGTCGTCGCTAGTCGGTTCAAATACTCTCTTGTGGCTTCTATAGCTGCATTCGTTATTTATCTGATTATTGGTGGTATTGGGGGTACTGTCGATGCTAATGTCGGGGCATTAGGAGATCCCAAAAGACTGTTCATGCTCATTCCCGTCACCTTACTTCTGGTAGTTGCCGTAGTGAGTCGGGATCTGTTCAAAGCTATTTCAGTGGGTCTCGTTACTGGAATTATCACGGGGTTGGCTACTGGAATATTTACATGGGATAGCCTGTTCGCCTCTTCAGGTGAATTGGGAAACCATGTCACTGGGTTCTTACCAACCGGTGTGGAAAGCATTATGAGTACCGTCACTTTGGTTATCTCAGTTTTTGGTATTATGGGAGTTCTTCAAGCTGCTGGTGCTCTGGACCTCTTGGTAGAGGCCATCCTAAAAAGTAGGATGGGACAGACAGTTAAGGGAACTGAAGTTGCTATCGGATTAGGAGCATGCCTGACTACCATGATTTTCGGTGGCGTGACAAGTGCTTCAATCCTTACGTTCGGTCCAGTAGTAAATGAGATTGGGAACCGTAAAGGAATTCATCCCTATCGTCGAGCGAATTTACTTGATGGTTTTGTAAACAGCCTTCCTGTTGTCATTCCATTTCTCAGTGTCTTCGTTTTCATTTCTGTAGCCCTCAGTGGGGTGAGTCCTGTTGCTATAGCTGGAGGTTTAATCTATCCAATAACACTCTTTGTCACGCTTGTTTTTGCAGTAGCTACTGGATGGGGACTCCGTTATGAAGGTGAGAATGGGGAGCAACTCAAAGAGCCCCTAAGTAATTGAAGTAAAATTTCTTTTAGACATGAACTATGAGGCACATCGAGTTAGTATAGGCGATGTGCCCATTTTACATTGTTGGGTTCTCCATCAATTTCCCTGTGAAGTAGTGATTGGGCATGCAAACTTGCCCCTGTTTTACGCTCCTCCTTGACCAAGTGAGGAAATTCGGGCATTTTCAACAAATTGGCAACAGTTTTCGGTAGATCAAGAGTATTGAATCAGCCATGTAAAGGAACAAAGCCCTATGCAACCATCAAAGAAATCCACAATAACTTCAGAAGTAGATATGCACTCCTGGCGTCATCAATCCCCCGATGCCTGGGGTTTCCATACCGTGATATCACCCGATACATGCGACAGCACTGTCTCTTATGTATTTAGGTTGAACCTGGCCTCAAGGGATTCGCATACCTTGATATCGGGGAAGTTGGAAATGGCGGTAACTCTGATACAAGGTGAAGCCAATCTGTCGGGTAACGCCGATCTTCCTCAAGCTATGAAGCGCTTCGATTCCTTCTACATTCCAGCGGATACCGAGGTAGTCATCACAGCAAGTACCGATTGTGTCTTCTATATCGGTGGTGCCCAGTACGCAGGAATCGGAAAGACCTCCTTCCGCACCTATGATGAGAAGCTCCCCATAGGTGACATCCACCAGATTCATGGGAGTGGAGCAGGACAACGGGAGGTAATGTTTACCCTAGACCCTGAGACACCAGCCAGCCGACTGATCTGCGGTCTTACATGGAGTGGAGATGGCGGGTGGACGAGCTGGCCACCACACCAGCACGAAAAGGATCTGGAAGAGGTATATTGTTACTTCGATATGCCGACGCTAAAGCAGGGCTTCCACCTGAGCTACCTGGAAAGCGGCGCTTTAGAAGATGCCGTATTCCACGAAGTCTCTTCGGGGACGATGGTTGAGGCCCCGCGAGGATACCATCCTACCGTGGCTACACCAGGGACTAAGAATGCGTATATGTGGATACTGGTAGCATTCACACCAGAGAGCCGTCGGTACGATCTAGCTAAGAACGACCCGGCATTCGCATAAGAGTAGGACAAAACAAGGAGAGAAACATGGATTATTTTACCATCAAGGGAAAGAAAGCGATTGTAACCGGCGGATCACGTGGATTGGGAAAAGGAGTGGTTGAAGCATTCCTAGCTTACGGTGCAGAGGTGGTTATCATAGCTCACAGCGATAAAACAGCCGATATCGCCGCCGAGTATCGCAATAAGGGACAAGTATGCCATGGCGTGGCATGTGATCTAGCTGATCGGGCCGACCGTAAACGCGGTTTCGATGAAGCGGTTGCCTTCCTTGGTGGTGATCTCGATATCTTGGTGAATGCTGCGGGTATCCAACGCAGGCACAAGTCAGAGGAATTCCCCTTAAAGGATTGGGATGATGTGTTGGAGGTGAATCTGACAGCAACATTCGATTTGTGCCAACGGGCAGCGAACATCATGTTGCCCAAGGGGTATGGCAAGATCATCAACTTCGCCTCATTGCTCAGTTTCTTCGGAGGCTTCACCGTTCCCGCCTATGCAGCTAGCAAGGGTGGGGTAGCCCAGCTTACCAAAGCCTTTGCCAATGAATGGGCATCCCGTGGAATCAACATAAACGCTATTGCGCCAGGATATATGGCAACCGATATGAACAGTGCCCTCTTGGCGAACGAGGGGAGAAACAAAGAGATCACAGCCCGTATCCCAGCCCAACGATGGGGAACAGGAGAGGATATGGCCGGCATCTCACTCTTTTTGGCTTCGAAATCCTCCGACTATGTGAATGGAACGGTAATAACCGTGGATGGTGGCTACCTCGGTCGGTAGACACGTTGCCTCATTCTAAAGACCTTTCATCACTCCCGGTTTGGCTCAACTCGAACCGGGATTTTTTCTTTTCGGGGATATGAGGGAAAGCATTTTCCTTGGTTCTTTCCGTATTAATTCTCTTGTTCTGATACTCTACCTATGATGGTACCGAAAGAAGCGGATTTATCCCTTCAAGAATATGTTCTTCTAACATGTTTTCCTTGTAGAACCCATATTAAAATTCTGATAACAATGCTTGTACTTGTTCAAATGCATCCCGTCTTATCATTTCGATTTCTTGCTCATTTCGTAGATCCAGAAAATTCGAGACATCTACGGGTCCTGCATGATCTATAGAAGCGAACTTCTCAGATAGTTTTGTTTTCATTCCCTGTACAAGAGGGGTTTCTGAATGCATAGAAAATTGAGATGCCAACTGTCCAATCCCATTACGGTAATGTTTAATCAGAAAATAGATGTCATAGGCATCTTTGGCTTTACCACGTCCCATTGCGGCTGTTTTCATGACTAAGTAGGGGACTGTAGCAACAACATTAACTTTTGCTGTTTCAATGGCACCGTCTGAACGTTGTGCTGTCACCTTGATTTCGTGCGGTTTAAATTTGAATGCGAAATCTCCTCCTGTAGCTTTCAGAGCTTTGAGTCCTTGGATATGTTGGCTCCATTTATGTTCATTGGTTCCACCATACATCCCAGCGAGGATATCAACATCGACATCAAATCGAGTGCCATTGATTACAACCTGTTTTAGAAATGAGAAATATTTTTCAGGATGTACTTGATACCCATTTTTCAAAAGGATTCTCTTCATAGTCTGATAACCTTCGTCCTGTAAAGCTAGATGGTTAATCAATACATCCACGTCGACACTCCCTACATGTCCTTGCTTCGGGAACATTAACTCTGGAACCCATCCACCTACTATGCGGATATCGTCATTGTATTGCTCAAACAATGAGCAAAGCTCTACCAATACTCGGTATGCTGCGTCCTTTTGGCCTCCCGAATAATCAATACAGGTGTGTAGATGATCATCTTCATTCACTTGATTATCTCCTTTGCTAGGATTGCTTCCGCCATTTCTTCACCACGTCCTTTCAACCTCATGCAATCAAGATACGCTTGTACTGGGGATACCACCAGAGCTTCGTTGATTTCTCTTGAATCATGGAGCAACTCATCGCTGGATAGTACAAGTATCTGTATGTTCGCCCCCGTATCAACTGGCTTGCAAACTGCAGTTTCCAAAAATGATTGTACATCCCTAACCCTAAGCAGCAAGTGAACCTTGTTGTATCTGACTACGGGGGTGTATCTTGCGCCCCCAGAAAAGCCTGAAAGAAAACATTCGACTCCACATTCAGTTTTGATTTTGCGTACCCTTTCCTCGAATTCTGAGATCGACAGAAGCGTATAACAATCCAACAATTCAAATAACGCTGCTTTCTTCGAATATGCTTCACTCCAAGCTTGCATGATCAATTGTGGAGCGATGATTCGCAATCCATCCGAGGTCATCCGAGCCCATAGTTGCTCACAGAGGTAGTCCTTTACTTTTGAAACTTGTCCTATACTGCAAAGGAGTTTTTCAGAAATGAGGCTCAATTTCCAAGATTGTGTTGTATCACTCATTATCTCACGAAGGATCAACGAAGATACTTTCGAAGAAGGATCAAATATGGTTTTTGCCTTGCGTTTCATAGCAAACTTGTTTGGATGTCCTTGGTCGCTTATAAAAAGGGAATGAACCAATATCCTACAGTTGCCTGATAAATCCATGTATCCCATATTGAAAATTTCACACTGTTTTGCAGACTCGTTGGATATGTATGGAGCCATGATTACAGGATACGTATTCTTTTGATTGTGTTCCCTGTCCCTTTGTCTATTGGCAAAATTGGCGATAATTGAGGGAAACGCTCTATTCAAGACAGTCACATCAAGATATTCAGTCGATGAATCGATGAAAATGAGACTGGCAATGAATCCGTTCTTCTTATCACGTATAAAGTCACATCGTTCTATTATAGGGATTATCGTTAAGGTTGTAAAAAGTTGATGATATTCTTTCGGATATAGTGTGGTAGTTACTTTCATTAAAAAGCCTCCTTTCACCACCGTGGTGAAACCATTATATATAGTGAAATCTAAAATAGCAATAAAAAATATACTATCATTAAGAATCATGCTTTCACCACCGTGGTGAAAGCATGGTACATAGTGAAACTTGCATTACATGGTAGCTACCCGACTAGTCTCAGCTATACTTCTGAAGTTAAAAATCAGGACCCCTTCAGAACACGTCTAATTCGTTGGTCAACGTGGTACTGTGAAACACAGCGAAACACATAAACCCCCTTTGCAGTAGTCTAATTCGCAGCCCTGCGTGGTGAGGTGGGTTTTTCACCAGGGTGATAATTTCTTCATTCCAAAATATTTTTGGCTTTTCTTTAGGAATTCTAGTTAATGTACTCATTGATAAGGGGGGGGTATACTTAATAAAAAATTACAATATAAAGATTAAATTAATATTACCTCTTTGTATAAATTCGTTGAATAAGCTGTAAGAAATTTTGATAAATTTTTGTTGAATTTGTGGATAGTGTGAGTTACAATTCCATCAGGAGAAAACATTTTCCACGATACGGAAAAGTGTGATTCTCCTGTTTTAATGGTTTTAAGAACCCAAGCTTGTGTTTGGGAAAAAAATAGGAGGTCTTTTATGGGTATGAAAAAGGTATGTAAACTTCTAGGGATTAGCTTAATTCTAGTAGTGATTGTATCTGGTAGCCTTTTTGCTGCAGGAGCGGAGGAGTCCCAAGCAAAAGAAGAAGTTGCCACAATAAAAATTTGGCAACATTTGGACAATCCAGATGATCCGTACTTCTACAATCTGATC
Source organism: Pleomorphochaeta sp. DL1XJH-081 (assembly GCF_049310885.1). Taxonomy (NCBI): domain Bacteria; kingdom Pseudomonadati; phylum Spirochaetota; class Spirochaetia; order Spirochaetales; family Sphaerochaetaceae; genus Pleomorphochaeta; species Pleomorphochaeta sp. DL1XJH-081. The sequence continues at coordinate 273,892 of NZ_JBMDYO010000002.1, read as the reverse complement.
GATAGGTTCAATGAACAGCACCCTAATATTAAAGCAGAATTTGAATTGATTCCTTGGGGCGGTGCATTTGACTTGTACACAACCAGTCTAGTAGTAGGAGATGCTGCAGACGTAATTTTTTACGCTACACCCACTTGGGGAAGTGCATTTTGGGATATGGGTGTTCTTGAGCCTCTTGATGATTATATCGCCGATTGGGACAAAGCTGATTTGGTCGAAGATTCTGCATGGTCAAGTTCACGAGTGTCTGCAAATGATCCTGTATTCGGAATTCCTGTCGTATCACTTCCAGGTGTAGTCTATTACAGAAAAGATTGGTTCAAGCAATTAAATATTGAAGTTCCTGAGACGAAGGAAGAGTTCCTCGCAGCTGCAAAGAAAATCACTGAAAATATTCCTAATGCTTATGGTTTTGGTATGAGAGGAGCTCGTGGTGGAACAGGCCAGATGTTGTCTTTCATATTGCCTGCAGTGGGAAATAAGTGGTTCGACGAAAATGGTAATAGCACATTTAGAAAGCCAGAAGCAATTGCTGCAGCTGAATGGTATATTAATTTGCACAAGACTGCTCGAGTTACTCCTCCAAGTGCACCAAGTGATGGATTTGCAGAGATTATGGATGGATTCCGTAGCGGTCTAACAGGCATGATTGTCCACCATATTATGAGTGCTAATGCTCATGTGGAAGCTTTGGGAGAGGATAAAGTTGGTATCATGTACATTCCAGAAGTCGGTGGGAATCGTTGGGTTGAAGCAGGACTTCACCACTATATTATTCCCAAGGCATCTAAGAATAAAGAAGCGGCCTTTACCTTCGCTTCATGGATGGCCGAGCCCGAGCAGGCTGCATACTATGGGCACTATATCGGGTCAATTCCTGTCGTGAAGGGTGCAGCGGAAGCTGACTCATACTTTAAAGAAAGTGAATTTGCCATGACATCGGTTGAATCCACTGCATGGGCTTATAACCCACCATATATTGATACTCTTGGTACTTTCTGGGAGCAAGTATGGCCTGCAAGGACTCAACAGGCACTATTGGGTGAGATCACACCTGCACAGATGATGAATTATTTCGCGGATGCTTTAGAAGGTAAATAGTCTGAACTATCCAGGCGGTGAACGATTCGCTCTTCACCGCCTCTATCTTTGTTAGATAAGGAGGTCTAAGTGATAAGCTTGACATACAAACAAAAAAATACCCTTAGGCCATATGTTCTACTTCTTCCTGCATATATTGCAATCTTAGGAGTAATCGCATTTCCAATATTTAGGGCATTGGTGATGTCATTCCAGAGTTATTCCTTGCTTAAACCGAATGATATCAAGTTTATTGCATTTGGTAACTATTACAAGGCTTTGCAGGATCCGGTCTTTTGGTCTTCGCTTGTAAAAACTGGGGTATATGTTTTTGGAACTGTCTTATTCCAATTCTTATTTGGATTGATTTTCGCACTAATGTTGAACAGTACAAGTTTTATTTCCCGGGTTTCTAGAAATTTGATTCTTATACCTTGGGTAATTCCTGGAGTTCTGGCAGCTTTTATGTGGCGATGGTTATTTAATGCAAATTATGGTCTGTTTAATACAATCTTGAAGAGTATGGGGCTGATCAACGAGAATATTGCGTGGTTGACCTTGCCGGATACGGCCATGTTTGCTGTCATCGTCGCATCAATATGGAAAGGGGTACCTTTCTTTACCTTGATGTTGCTCGCTGGTCTACAATCGGTTCCGAAAGAGCTTTATGAAGCGTCCAAGATTGATGGCGCTTCAAAGTGGCAACAGTTGTTCAGCATAACAATTCCTTCAATTATGCCTACAATTGTTACTACAACTTTATTAAGAATTATTTGGACAGCTAATTTTGTAGATATTATTTTCAATATGACAGAAGGAGGTCCTGGATATAGTACTCAAGTACTTTCAGTTTATACGTTTATGACTGCTAGAAGTACTTTGAACTATGGATATTCTGCCTCTTTATCCATATTTATGACAATTCTTCTCATTGTTGTAATCATGATTTATGTATCCCGTGCACGGAAAGAAGAGATTATATGATGACAAGATATTTTACATACAGAAAATTTCGAAAAAGTATTCCCGATCTACTAATTATTCTTGTGATTCTGGTGATGTTATTCCCTTTCTTATGGATAATTCTCACTTCAATTAAACCTTCAAAAGAAATAATAACTCTCGAGTTACAATTTTTTCCTACTAAAGCAACGTTTGAACACTATCGGAGTGTATTCAGTACTCTCCCATTCTTTAGATATATTACCAACAGTCTTATCGTTGCATTAGGTTCATCGATCCTCTCTTTGATTATCGCGACAACCGCAGCATATAGTGTTTCGCGCTTTAGGTTTAAAGGAAGAAGCTTCACCATGCTTCTATTCTTAACCTTGAATATGTTTCCTGTTGTTCTTCTTCTGATCCCTTTGTATGTAATCTTTCTAAAGTTAGGTATTTTGGATACTTATATTTCGCTAGTAATTGCCTATTCAACTTATTCCATACCTTTCAGTTGTTGGATGTTAACCGGTTTTTTCAATTCGATACCGAATGAGCTAGAAGAATCTGCTATGGTAGATGGTTGTACTCATGGAGGAGCCTTTATAAGAATAATACTTCCTCTAGCGACATCTGCCCTAGTTGCTACTTTGATTTATATCTTTATCTATGCATGGAATGAATTTCTCTTTGCTGTGACATTTACGAGAAGTGTTGAGACTCGCACTTTACCAGTTGGTTTATCCACCTTGATAGGACAGCATGTTCTTAATTGGGGGCTCTTGGCGGCTGGTGGTGTGATTAGTTCGATACCTGTAATTATTCTTTTTATGTTCATCCAAAAGAGTATGGTAGCAGGATTAACAGCTGGAGCTGTAAAAGGATAATACGATGAATGAGACTGTCGGAATTTCTAAAGCACAATTATTCTTACAACAAATTAAACGACAAGAAGTGCCTTTCGGAGGACATGTTTTTCTGCAAGATCCAATGATAACCGAGATTATGGCCCTCACCGGATACACATATATTTGGATTGACGGAGAACATTCTTCCTATACCGCAGAAAAAATCTATGCACATATCTTAGCTGCACATGCAGGGGGAGCATTATCATTTGTACGAGTCCCATGGAATGATCCTGTTCGACTGAAACCAATCCTCGAATTGAATCCTGACGGGATAATTGTACCAATGATCAATAGTAGAAAAGATGCGGAAAGAGCTGTTGAAGCGTGTACATATCCTCCCAAAGGGATTCGTGGGTTAGGACCAAGAAGGTCTAATCAATACAATAATATGGATTTCTCTGATTACGTGGAGAACACACGAAAAACGTTCCTTCTAGCTCTTCAGATCGAACATGCTGATGCTGTAGAACATTGCGATGAAATACTGGAAGTTGAAGGCTTTGACTTGGTCATCCTAGGACCTTTGGATATGTCTGCTTCGTTAGGATGTCCTGGAAAAATTGGCGGTGATAAGGTTAAATCTGCATGCTTGAGTGTATTGGAAAAATGTAAGAAAGCTGGCATACCCTGTGGTATTTCCTTGGGATTCAATGATTTGACTCTAGTAAAGTGGTGGCTAGACAATGGTATCGACTTTCTTTCGAGTGGCGATGATCTGGGTTTTATTCAAAGTGAGTCGGCGAGAGTTTTGGAAAATCTTAGTAATTTTAAAAAGGGAAAATAGTATATGCCATTAACAAGTGCAAAAGAGATGCTTCAAAAAGCAACAATAGAGAACTATTGTGTAGGAGCTTTTAATTTTACAAGTTTTGTGCAAGCAAAAGCCATTATCAAAGCTGCTGAAGAAATGAATGCTCCAGTAATACTACAAACATCGGTCAGTCCTGCAAAATTCTATTCGCCACATATGATTGTTGGAGCAATCAAGAGTCTGGCTAATAATAGTACTATTCCAATATGTCTTCATCTGGATCATTGTACCGATGTCGACTTCTGTCTTGAATGTGCTGATGCCGGTTACACGAATATTATGTACGATGGTTCGAGTCTGGATTTCGACAAGAACATCGAAAATACAAAAAGAGTAACCGAGTATTGCCATTCTATTGGAAATATCAGTGTCGAGGGTGAGTTGGGTACTGTTATGGGCGTAGAGGATCAGATTGTAGTCAATGAAGATGATGCTGCTCTATGCCCAGTCGATAAAGTTTTGGAGTACGTTGAAAGATCCCAAGTCGATTTGTTCGCGCCGGCAATAGGCACAGCACATGGTGTATATAAGACCGCCAATCCTTTTATTGATTTGAAACGATTGAAAGAGATTTTTACTCTATTGCATAAACGTGATTCGATTGTTCCTTTGGTTATACATGGAGGAACTGGGTTACAGCAATCGATGGTGAAACAATTGATTGTCAATGGTGGAGCCAAATTTAATGTATCTACCGAATTGAAACATGTACTGATCGACACAACCTTCAATTATCTAACAGGACATCCTTCGGAATATAATCCTGGGAAGTTAGACAAAGAGGTCTTCAATGCTCATGTTGAAAAAATCTCCGAATGGATTGGGATTTTAGGTTCTGGCGAAAAAGCGTAAGGAGTTGAATTACATGATAGAGGCAGTTTTTTTTGATCTGGACGGAGTTTTGGTCGATACAGAGAGGCAAGGTCATCGAGTAGCTTTCAATAAAGCTTTCAAAGAGTCCGAAATAGCTGTTCAATGGGATGAAAATCTATACCATGAATTACTTTCAGTCGCTGGGGGAAAAGAGAGGATAGCATACTATTTTAGAAATATTGTTGGCCGTTTGCCGGTAGAATCAGATAAATTTGAGGATTTTGTAAAAACATTACATAAAAGGAAGACGGAGATTCTGATCGAGATGATAGGTACTGGGGAGTTGCCCTTAAGACCTGGTGTTCGTCGATTTATTGGGGAAATAGTAGGAACGAATAAGAAAATCGCACTTTGTACCACCTCAAATAGGAATTTTGCCGATAGTGTACTTAAGTTTCTCTTGCCTGAATTTTCTTTCGATTTGGTTTTGGCGGGAGATATCGTGAAAAAGAAAAAACCAGATCCAGAAATATACAATATGGCACTAGAAATCTTAAAGATATCTCCCCAATCAGTATTGGTCGTGGAAGATTCCCAGAATGGAGTTCAGGCTGCAGCTGCAGCTGGAATCAAAGTTTTGGCGACAACCAATGCATACACGGAATCTGAAGATCTTTCATCCGCAACGATAATTGTTGATAGTCTAGGGGATGAATATACTCCCGCAAATTGTACAAAAATCCCTAGCGATTTTCATTTAGGTCCAATGATTCACTTCTCTGATATTGAAGAAGTGATTACAAAAAAATCTTAAGGATGGAGGAACGTATGCTGAAAGGAATTTGGGCGCCATTGACAACCCCATTCAATGATCAAGATGAGATAGACTTTGATGCCTTGGTTCATAATATTCTTCGCTATGAGAAATCTCGGCTGGAAGGATATCTATTGCTCGGAAGTAATGGTGAGCCTCGTAGTATGCTCGAATCGGAACGTAGAAAGCTTTTGGAATTTTATGCGTCCCAACCGATTGAGAAAAATGTTATGGTGGGAATATCTGTTGAATCAATGAAACAGGCAAAATATGCTATACATCAGGTAACAGATCTAGGATTCAATACATGTCTAGTGTCCCCTCCATCATATTTTTCGAAAATGGCTGATGGGGAGGTTATTGTTGATTTTTATCTACAACTCGCCGCTAGCTCATCTATTAAAATCATCCTATATAACTGTCCCGGCTTTCTTAATAATGTTGCAATCAGTCCCAAATTGCTCCACCGGTTCTTCGGAAACCCAAATATTATCGGAATTAAGGATTCTGGGTCATCGGGACCATTTGCATTCCTCAGCAGGGCAAATTTGGATAATCCTGATTTTTCAATTTTGTCAGGAACGGCAAACTTCCTTTATCCTGCACTGCACTGCGGTGCGACAGGAGGCGTTGTTTCCTTGGCAAATGCGATACCTGATACATGTGTGGAATTGTATGATCTCTTTTTGAAGGAAGAATATTCACAAGCAAGAGAGCTGCACAATCGCCTTCAACGGATTAATCAGGAAGTTTCAGGCATCTACGGTGTTGCGGGAGTCAAAGCAGCCATGGATATCTGTGGTTATAACGGGCTGAACCCAAGATCTCCCTATAGAAAATTGGATGAGAATCAAAGAGCAAAAATACGGCAGATTCTGGAAAAGGAAAGAATGATTTGAGAAATACTATGAGGATATTGGGAGTTGATATTGGAACTACCTCTTTGAAGATGGGTATTTATGAGGTCAAGGAAGATTTCTCTCTCTCATTGATCCAAACCTATTCTGAAACCTATCCTCTCAATCCACAAAAAGATGCTAGCTTCTCTGATATTAATTCAGAGCATTGGAAACAAGCCTTCGTGCATGGATGTGAAGCAATGAAGGATGATTTAGCCCTCGTCAAAGCAATTGGATTATCAGGTAGCACTCCAGGATTCACCCCCATGGACTCTCAAGGTGAAGCTCTCTTTCCTTCGATCTTGATGTTTGACCAAAGATCGAGAAAACAAGCTCAACAAATAATTGATACAGTTGGAGAAGATGCAATTTTACAACGCACAGGTAATCTGCCTGTTGCAGGTGGGTGTTCCTTGGCTAGTCTATTATGGATTAGAGAGATGTATCCTGAGATTGATGAAAATACTGTATGTTACGGTCATTCCAATACGGTACTCGGAGCTTGGTTAACTGGCGAATTTGGTATTGATCCTTCTTCAGTTTCACTTTTTGGTCTGAATAATGCCAATGCTGGGAACATGGAATGGGATGCAGAACTTCTCGAGATGTTCGCTATAGACAGGAGTAAACTTCCCAAGATAATTCGATCTTTCGACTCGATAGGTACCGTGAAACAAGAGTTGGCAGAACAACTGGGATTTCATGAGCCACCAGCCGTGGTAATCGGGGGGAATGATGCCGCCGTAGCGATGTTTTCCCTTGATGAGCTACAGGTGGGAGACGTTATCAATATTAATGGTACTTGTGAAATATCTTCTGTTCTCCTTGATAAGTTCATACCCTCGAAAAATTACAATATCAGATCCCAAATCATTCCTGGTCAATGGTTAACTCTCTATGTGATGAACGCTGGAGGAAAAGCCTATGAATGGTTTCGAGATGTTTTTTGTAGTGAAATGGATTACCGGGCTTTCTTCGATAATTTCGTACCTTCAGCTTTGACATCATATGCCAACAAACAATCTGATGTAGAATATATTCCATTCCTCATGGGGTCCCGTTATTCCCTTGAAGCATTAAAAGCAGGATTTACAAATTTGACTCAGGATACCACGAGAGAAGAGATGTTGGTTGCTATGGTTCGTTCTCTTTGTTCATACCAGCGTAACCATTTGGACGAATTGGATCAGAAGATATCGCTTTCCAATAAAATATTTATCACTGGAGGGGCTGTTAATGAAGCAATCATCGAAGCGAAGCGCAGATGGTATAGAACAGCTGACTATTGTTTTACAGAACAGTCTTCGATGAAAGGAGCTGCAAAACTTGCAGCAAAATATGTAGAGTCAAATTCCCTATAGATGGGAAAATATAAAAGGAGTATCACATGAAAATCACTCGAGTTCAAACACAGGTTCATCGTTATGAAAGTGCCCGGCCACTTGCAGACGCAAATTTTCCGTATGGTCAAAGTTCTTGGGCATCTTTAGCAATATTAATCACTACAGATGAAGGACTACAAGGAACTTCAATAACTTTGCCAGCAGCAGAACAAATGGTTCATAATCTTGCTCCCTTGTTGATAGGAAAAGATCCACGAGGAGTAAAGGGTTTATATAAGACCTTGGTTGATTATGTTTTTAAAAGTGGATGTAGAGGAATAGCCAGTGAGGCAATTGCAGGACTTGATCTTGCTTTATGGGATTTGAAAGCAAAAGCAAATGATGAACCTTTGTATCGAACTTTGGGAGCATCTAGTCCAAAGGTAAAGGCTTATGCTAGTGAAATCGGATCTTCACTATCGAGCAAAGAGTTGAAAGCCTTCTACGACGAAATGGCCAAGCTTGGAATAACTATGGGAAAAGTGAAAATCGGCTTGGACCAAGAATTTGATATGGCTCGCCTTCGTATTGTTCAGGATGCATTGTCTGTTAATGGTCGTAAGGGACAGGTAGCTATAGATTCCAATGAATACTGGGCGCCTAAAGAGGCGATCAGACGTATTCGGGAGATTGAACAAGAGTTTGACTTAGCCTGGGCAGAAGAACCTGCTGGAAGATGGAATGTTCAAGGGCTCAAAAAAGTTTCTGATAGCATAACCGCTGCGGTTGCAAGTGGAGAGAACTTGAAATATGTCACTGAATTTGTTCCACATTTTGAAGCGAACTCCATGGATATAGTTGAGATCGGTAATTACACTACTGGAATAACAGGAGCGCTCCATGTTGCAGAATTGGCATATGCATATGAATTGCCAGTATGTGTCATGAATACACCAGGTAATTTTATGGGACATTTTGCTGCAGCTCTTCCTAACCACATGATGATAGAGGTTGTAAATGCTTGGGAAGATTGGGGCTACACAGTCGATAATAAGATTGAGGATGGTTGGTTAATCTGTGGAGATTCGCCAGGATTTGGAATAACTTTCAGTGAGGACTTACTCGAAAAATTCAGGCAACAAGAACAGGTTACCTATAAGTCTTTTGTGATGCCTGGAAGACGTGAAGGTGCAGGTCTTTATGTTCTAGCTCCTGGATTTTCTGAAGACGACCCAAAATAATTGGAATCTTTTAATGATTTTGGTAAGTTCAATCGGCAATACCGCAAGGTGTTGTCGATTGGAAGCCATTATGCCAAAATACGGTACACTTATTAAAAGGAAGTCTTATGAAAGTTCAGTCTATCGACAGGACCTTTGATCTTATCGAATTGTTATCTTTTGAACCAAATGGCTTAGCTTTAACTGCTATTGCTCAAAAAGTTGATTTACCAATAAGTACGGTATTTAGATTATTAAGTAATTTGGTTGAGCGTGGATACGTTGAAAAAAGAGATAGTGGAATCTATAAGATAGGTCTGAAATTTATTGAAATCTCTGCTTTATTCCTCAATAGACTTGAACTGAAAACAGAAGCACATCCAATTTTAGTCGAATTGACCAAACGTGTCGGTTTTGTATCATTCATGGCAATTAATATTGAAGATCACGTATGTTATACGGATAGAGTCGATACAAGTGATACATTAAGAAGTTATTCTTACATAGGACAACGTAGATCACTTTTTTCTACAGGACTGGGTAAATCTTTATTATTAAGATGGGAGAAGGATTCCTTAGAGAAATTTATTTTAGAGCATGAATTGACGAGACGAACACACAATACGATTACAGATCGAAAATTCTTGTTAAAAGAGTTGGAAGAAAGTCGCAAACGTGGGTGGACATATGATAATGAAGAAGACCAATTAGGGTTTCGCTGTATTGCTGCCCCAGTCAGGGACTATCGAAAGGAAGTCATTGCTGCGATTAGTGTGAGTTGGGCTTTGGAGTATTTTGATGAAGTCGATGAAGAAAAAGTAGCTTCTGCTGTTGTCCATGCAGCTACCGAAATTTCTAAGAGATTGGGATGTATCTGGACTTCATAATCTAAGATAAATTATTTGAAGTGGGTGTTTGATGAAAAAAATTTATATTTGTGATTGTGATCATTCCAATATTGATCAGGAGAAAGCTGTCTTTGAAAGTGCTGGTGTAGAATATCGATGGCTTCATTGCAAATCGCAAGAAGAGGTTATTGCACAGTGTCAAGGTGTTGATGCCTTGTTGAACCAATATGTTCTGATGGATAAAAAAATATTTGAAAGTATTCCTTCACTAAAATGTGTGGTCCGCTATGGTGTGGGATATGACAACATCAATATTGAGGATGCTACAAGATATGGAGTGCAAGTTTGTAACATTCCTGATTATGGTGTAAATGAAGTTGCTGATCATGCTCTAGCGCTGATGTTAGCGTTAGTTAGAAAGGTAGATAAAATAGTAGCCCAAACTCGGAAGGGTGTATGGGATTATAAACAAACTATTCCAATTCATCGTGGTAGTTATAGAACTGTGGGGATAATCGGCGTAGGAAGAATTGGATCAGCTTTTGCAAAGCGTGTAAAAGCCCTTGGTTACACTGTGATCGGTTACGATCCCAGATATGAAGTTGAGTCAAATCAGTTTCCTGATGATATCGGTTATGTTTCTTTGGAAGAAGTATTAGAAAAATCTGACATCGTTTCTGTACACTGCTCTTTAAACGAATTGAGCAATAATTTGTTAAATGAATCAACAATTGGAAAAATGAAAAAGGGTGCGTATCTCATCAATGTATCGCGTGGTGGGATTGTAGATGAGAAAGCACTGCTTGAAGCTATCCGATCCCATCATTTGGCTGGAGCTGCTTTGGATGTCGTGGAGTCTGAACCGCTGATAGCGGGTGATCCGATTTTAGCTTGTGAAGACATTATCGTAACTCCACATATGGCTTGGTATTCGGAAGAATCCGCAAAAGAGTTGAAACAAAAATGTGCTGAAGAAGCATTACGGTACGTACAAGGATTACCGGTACGATATCCCATAAATGATGTGGCTATCGCACAAGGAAAATGATGATGAAAGCAATAGTATATAAAGGTAAAGATCAAATCTCACTCGAAGAGATTGAACTACCAAGACCAAAGAAAGGTTGGGCTTTAGTGAAAGTATCCCATGTTGGAATTTGTGGTACTGATTTGAATATATATGCGGGTACTCATCCTCGAGCAAAGGCTCCCCTAGTTATGGGACATGAATTTTCTGGAGTATTGGAACAGGATACTTCGCAAATACCGAAAGGAAGCAGAGTTACTTCATACCCACTTCTGTCCTGTGGAAAATGTGAAGCGTGTCTAACTGGTAACAGTCATGTATGTAGTACTCTTGGTCTGTTGGGTATAGATTGTGATGGAGCTATGGCTGAATATATTCAAGTCCCTATAGAAACTTTGGTGCGGTTGGGAGATGGTGTATCGAATGAATTGGGAGCCTTGGTTGAACCAATAGCTGTGGCAGTGCATGCGCTTCGTGAATCCAACTTCACCTCAGGTGACAATGCCGTTGTATTCGGGTGTGGAACGATAGGATTGGTTACAGCATTGACTCTCAGACAATTCGGGGCATCCTCTGTAACCATGGTAGAGACCAATCCACTTAGAGCAGAATTGGCAAAAAATCTTGGATTTAATGTATTGGACCCTACGGATACGCATTTTTTTGATAGAGTTTCAAAAATTACTTACGGAACTGGCTTTGATTGGGTTTTTGACTGTGCTGGAGTACAAGCGGTAGCTGGACTCTTATTGGATACCGTGAAAGTGAAGGGGAAAATCGTAATTATTGCAGCATATAAATATCCTGCGAGTATGCCTTTGATTAAAGGCATGTTCAAAGAAGTATCTATCCAGTTTGTCAGAGTCTATAGAAAAAAGGACTTTGAGATTGCAGCCCTACTTGCAGCCAAGGAACCATTATACAGAAAGATCATCACCCACGTTCTTGATAGCAAAAGTTGTCAAGAAGGGTTTGATTTGCTCTTATCAGGTAATTCAGATGCCGTAAAGGTGATGTTTGCATTCTAACAATCATAGTGATAGGCAATGGAAGTACGTTTGGTTTGAGGAAAACAATGAATTCTTACAGATGGCACGAGTGGAATAATTTCGGAGGTTTTTATGTACAAGGCAAATGAAGGACGTTACGAAACCATGCAGTATAATTACTGCGGAAAGAGTGGACTCAAACTACCTGCGGTCTCGCTCGGATTATGGCACAATTTTGGTGACATCACTTCGGTCGCGAATTCCCGAGAGATGATCCACACCGCATTCGATCTGGGAATCACGCACTTCGACCTAGCGAACAACTATGGACCACCCCCAGGATCGGCTGAAAGCAATTTCGGAAAGATCCTGCATCAGGATCTGAGTGCATACCGTGATGAGATGATTATCTCGACAAAAGCGGGTTATGATATGTGGCCGGGTCCCTATGGTGATTTTGGTAGCCGGAAATACCTGTTGGCGAGTCTGGACCAAAGCCTGAAGAGGATGGGACTTGATTATGTCGATATCTTCTACTCCCACCGATTCGACCCCGATACGCCCTTGGAAGAGACGATGGGAGCCCTGGAAAGCGCCTATAAGCAGGGAAAAGCTCTCTATGTCGGAATATCTTCCTACTCGGCGGAGAAAACCCGGGAAGCATACGAAATCTTGACATCACGCAATGTGCCGGTCTTGATCCATCAGCCAAAGTACTCCATGTTCAACCGCTGGGTGGAAGAATCATTGTTGGATACCGTGGAGGAACTGGGAATCGGTACCATCTGCTTCTCTCCATTGGCACAGGGGTTGCTCTCGGACAAATACCTTGGGGGAATTCCCGAGGGAAGCCGGGTAACCAAGAACAGTTCACTGAAGAAGAATATGCTGTCCAAGGAGAACTTGGAGCGGATTTCCAAACTCAATGAGATAGCGAAGAGACGTGGGCAGAGCCTAGCGCAGATGGCATTGGCTTGGGTGTTGAGGAGAAAAGAGGTTACCTCTGTCCTTATTGGAGCAAGTTCTTCTGAGCAGATTCGGGAGAATGTGAAAGCATTGGATAATCTGGCATTCACCGATGCCGAATTGGCCGAGATCGATAGCCATGTGCTCTAGATTGTCAAGAAAGTTATATACTACGAAGCTTGTTGCTCTCCTCCTTGCCAATACTCGCCAACTCGTCGTAGAATAGCAGGTGATGAGGAGGCACTCCATGATAGAGAAGAGAGAATTCGGCAAAACCACCGCTTTTGGTGAACCGGTAATGGCATACACGTTGACCGCTGGTGATTACAGCATGACCGTCTCTACCTACGGAGGGACCATCCTCAACCTCATCGTGCCTGATGCCCATGGACGTAAGGCCGATATCGTATTGGGCTATAAAAGCCTTTCTGAATATGAGAAATGCACCACCTACTTCGGAGCCCTCATCGGCCGCTTCGCAAACCGTATCAAAGGTGGCAAGTTCACCATCGATGGCCGTAATTACCAGGTCCCCTGCAATGACCATGGGATTAATTCCCTCCATGGTGGACCGGAGGGACTCAATACCAAGATCTGGGATGTCCTCACCAGTGAAGTCGACGGCGCTCCCGCCCTGCACATGTCGTATGTGAGTGAAGATGGTGAGATGGGCTTCCCCGGAACGCTGAAGGTCCATGTCGATTATATCCTCTATCCCGAAGGTAAGCTCGAAATGACCTATGCTGCCATTTGCGATCGGACCACACCGGTGAACCTTACCAACCATGCCTACTTCAACCTTGCTGGCGATGGAAGCGACGTCCTCAACCACGAGTTGAAACTCTACTGCGACAAATACCTTCCTGTGGATGACCAGCTTATCCCAACCGGGGAGGTCAAATCGGTTGAGGGTACTCCCTTCGATTTCACTTCAGGAAAGACGATTGGCAAAGATATCGAAAAGGCCGGAGGGTACGATCACTGTATGGTGCTCACCACAAAAGGCGATCATCTCAAGAGCTGTGCCTATGTGAAGGAACCGAAATCGGGAAGGACCATGAAGGTCAGTACCACCATGGAGGGGGTACAGTTCTATAGCGGAAACTTCCTTGATGGAAGCGATACATCTCGAGACGGGCATCCCTATACCCAATACACCGGTTTTTGTCTGGAGACACAACACTTCCCCAACGCTATGAACCACAAGGACTTTCCCAACTGTCTCTTGCACCCTGGTGAGACCTACAAGCACACCACATTATTAGAGTTCAACATCTAAGACTTCTGTGGCAAATTTGGACCAAGTTCACGTATATACTGTGATCTAGAAGGCTGTAAATATACAGCATTCTTGAAATAGCAGCAAGAATTTGCCATAAATATTATAATTTTTCCACAATGTATTGATTTTCCATGGTATAATCAGATCAACCTCAAGAACATTCACACTGCAGGACGCAATCGACAGCAACTCGTTCGCTGCTATCTTTTTACGCAGCCCACTTCGTAGCAGATGCAAAAATCTGACTCGCAAGTGGCATAAACGTGTAGTGAAAAATTCTTATAACTATATACTGTAAAACAAAATAAATAAAATTTTATCTTGACAGCACACTTTCCATCCTCCACACTTATACCTGTCCTGATCAGGCATCACGATACTACAGATAAAGGAGAATCATATACATGAAGTATTATGCCCTAATAGCACTGCTCGCTGTAGCAGTTCTCGTACTCATAGGATGCACTGGTTGCGACTCCAATCCTGGTAACACCACCGTAGACCTTTCGACCGACCGGGCACTGCTATGCAATGACCTGGGCTGGGTAGCCCAGGAAGATGATTATGTGGTCAGAAACTGGGAGGGTGAAAAGATAGTCGATGCTTTCCGAATAGAAGATTTTACAGCAAACAACGGGACATTACAGGGGGCTCTGATAGACGATGATACAACGAATTATGAAATCGACAAGGGAACTGTGACTTTCGAAAACAATGAAGTCACCATCGACTTCCAGAACTACGGTCCCTATACTATTCGTATCACCGCCAACAGTGAAGACCCCCAGCCGGTTTTGAGCCTCACTGCACTCAGTGACGATGCTCCTATCGATAAGATGTATTTTTCCCTATCAGGAGGTGATGCTTAGGAAAAAAAACAAAAAATCAGTCATTTGGGAATCGGGCGCTAACTGCATTCTTGAGGCAACATAGTGGTTGATATAGCGTCCGGTTCCTCTTTTGTAACGTAACACCACTCATGGTTGTTCTTTCCATATCTGCCAACGAGGAGAGGCCAAAAAAGATGAGACCGTTTGTCCGAATCTGTAACAACCTCATGACCCACACCAGTTTCCATAGCATCAAGGTCGGCACCTTTCTCATCCCTGCCTACTCCATCATCTGGCTTGCGCTACGAATTAGCAGTCTGTTTTTCAAAGAACAGTAGATAGCCAAGATATTCTGGTATTTGGCTCATCAGTAACATTCTTATCACTGTATACACAATACTCCAGTTATCATTATCTAGATTTGTTTGCCTAGTGCATGGTTTTCTATAAGCGAATCTATAAATAAACAAAAAAGTTGTTTATCTTGACTTCTGAACTTACGAACATTATACTAACCATGAGAGTGAAGAAAGGAAGTTCGTTATGTTATTATATTATAAAGTAAGAAACTATCGTTCGATTGAATATGTGGAAGTCAACTTTCGGTTTGCTGAAAAGAAAGCTCCAAATGGTTATAAAGAGAGAGAAATACTACCTTTTATCGGAATTGACTCGATACGAGGTGTTCCTACTCTAGCCTTGTACGGACCGAATGCCTCTGGGAAAACCAATATTATCAAAGCCTTCGACACATTGCAGAGGATTGTGAGAAATCGTTTCAAAGAGAGTTTATCGTATCCCAACAAGCTTCAAGACGTTGGTGAGGAATCGGGCTATGAACTTGGTTTCTGGTACAAAGGTATTACTTTCCAATATTTCTTATCACACGATGATAGACAAATCACCAAAGAGAAATTGATTGTTGATACACATCTAGTCTTTTCGATTGAAAAGAACTTTTTGGATTATGCAAAGCCGTCGAAAGAAGTCTACACACTAGATAAATTGAGGACCATCTTTAAAGTTGAATGTTTGGACAAGGAAAAACATTTTAATACCCCGTTTCTCTCAGTCATTGGGAAAAACTACGCAAATTTGAATGATACCATCACTAGTGCTTTCACATACATTACCCGAAATCTGGAGATTTATAAGAAAAATGATTTTCCTTTCGATTATTGCATGACACGTTTGGCCAATGGCAAGGATAAAAAGCAACTACAGAGTGCCTTTGATCGTATCGTCTCTATTTTACGAAAATTGGATATCGATATAACCAAAATGGAGTACCAGCGGAATGAATTGAATGTGCTACCCGATACCATAGACAAAGAAAAATTTGAGTATGTTTTTTTTCCAAAAAAAGATCTTGTAGTGGAAACAGATATAAAGTCATATCATCGAAATCACCAGGGAGACGAGATTCCATTGGAGTTCCTACAAGAATCTGCCGGAACCCGGAAGATTGCATGTCTTCTGGGAATAATCCTTGCAGTCTTGGACCATGGCCATATCCTCATTGTCGATGAACTGGAAAATTCGATACATCCGCTTCTATTGGCAGAACTTATAAGGCTTTTCAAGGACAGACGATATAATAAATCCAACGCACAATTGGTCTTTACCACACACAATACCGATGTTATGGATCATGAGCTTATGAGAATCTCAGAAATCGGAATTGTGAGTAAAACGTCCAAGTCTGGAACCCGATTCGTACGGGTCTCTGATTTTGAAGGGGTTCGAAATGTAACTCGATTTCGCAAGCAATACTTAGATGGGAAATTCTCAGGCATCCCATATCCCTATATCTAAGAATGGAATGATGGTTATGAGGTTCTTTTCAAGGATCTTGTTGGAGGATCCTATCAAAAAGGAGAAATTCCATTTGTCATCGATAGGAATCATCTGGAAAATCTCATAGCGAATCTTGAGAATGATTCGATTCCTTTCGATTCTGATTTCCATCGATACATCCTCAACTATTTGAAAAAGTAAGATACCATACGCATCAGGGTAGCCTTGGGACGACGTCTCCTGGCTCCAATGTTCTACCTAGGGGAACGATACTTCATACTTCTGTTGTTTTCTCTCGGTCGCTCTTAACGAAAATATCCGAGTTCTTCCAACCAAGCCACATCATCCTCGTCAAGCTCGGGACACAGTGTAGTGCGGGCTTCCCACGCAATCGCGCTATGTTGGAGTATCCCCAATGATTCTTTCACGCGTGCCGCATCGGCATGGGGACCACAAATCTCGGAATATTTATACCACGGTGCCTTGATATCCATAGCGACGTAATCTACACACCCTGCATCAAGCAATTGAGTCAGCATCCTCGGATTGCTCCCATTGGTATCGAGCTTGACAGAAAAATCCATAGAGCGAATCTCCTCCAACAATATCTGCAGTCCGGCATGGATAGTGGGTTCACCACCGGTAACCACCACACCATCGAGCAATCCCCTGCGTGTTTCCAGGTAAGCATAAAGCTGTTCAGGAAAATCGATGTGGCTGCGCTCACGCGATCGCAACATTCCTCCATCGGAATCTGAAGTGGACAGGGGCTCACCGAGCCCCTGAGTAGGATACGAAACGCTATTTTCGGCCGCCTGTAAGGGAATAAGCGCCTTATTATGACAATAGGTGCAATTCCAGTTACAGCCCTGCAGGAATACCACACACGCAATATGCCCCGGATAGTCAATCAATGAAGAACCCAATACACCTGCGATTTTCACACGACCTCCTTGGTTCCCTCAGTGGGAACGCGATACAGGGTCCGCTGCTTGTATTCTTCCTGCTTACCCTGGTGGAAATCCCGCACGGGACGGAGATACCCAACCACGCGTGTCCAGACCTCGGTTTGTTTACCACAGACAGGGCAGGTATGTTGTTCGCCAACAAGATAGCCATGGTCCTCACAGGTCGAGAAGGTGGGGGTAAGAGAGACATAGGGGAGACGATAACGGGAGAAGATCCGCTGCAAGAGACGCTTTGCTACTGCTGTGGATTCAATGCGCTCTCCTAGGTAGAGATGCAACACTGTTCCTCCAGTATATTGGCATTGCAGGTCATCCTGTAGGTCCAATGTCTCGAAGAGGTCGTCGGTAAAACCGACGGGCAATTGGGTGGAATTGGTGTAGTAGGGGACATCAGTTCCAGCTGTAATGATATCGGGGAAATCCTCCTTGTCCCTTCGGGCAAGACGATAACTGGTACCTTCGGCAGGAGTGGCTTCGAGATTGTAGAAATTACCACTGCGCTGTTGGTATCCCTCGATCAACTGACGTAATCGATCCAGGGTACGTAATGCGAAGCGCTGGCCGTTCTCGGTCACCAGACTACCAGAAGAGCCGAAAAGATTCAGACAAGCCTCCTCCATTCCCACTAGGCCGATAGTGCTGAAATGGTTTGCCCAGTACGCCCCCTCCTTCTCCTTGATTGATGATAACCATCTTGCACTGAAGGGATACATGCCACGTTGGGTTTCCCGTTCGACGACCTTTCGTTTCAACTCAAGACTTTGGAAAGCCAAATCGGAGAGTATCTCCAATTTCCCAAGGAAGTCCTTCTCATCATAAGAAAGATAAGCCAGCCGGGGAAGATTGAGTGTGACCACCCCAATGGAGCCCGTCAGAGGATTGGAACCGAACAAGCCACCACCGCGTTTACGTAGTTCTGTGGTATCCAGACGAAGACGGCAGCACATCGAAAGTGCATCCTCTGGTGACAAGTCGCTACTCACATAATTTGAGAAGTAGGGAATACCATACTTGCAGGTCATTTCCATGATAGCATCGGCAACCGGCCCATCCCATGGGAAATCTTTGGTCACATTGATAGTGGGAATAGGGAAGGTAAATACGCGGCCGCTTGCATCGCCCTCCATCATCACTTCACAGAAGGCCAGGTTGAACAGATCCATCTCCTTCTGGAAATCGCCATAGGTGGAATCTTGTACCTCTCCGCCAATTATCACACCCTGGTCCCGCATTCTGGAGGGTACGGTAAGGTCCATGGTCAAATTGCTGAACGGACATTGGAAACCGACCCGAGTAGGGACGTTCATGTTGAAGACGAATTCCTGCAAGGCTTGTTTGACTTCGGTGAAACCCAATCCATCAGTACGGATAAAGGGAGCGCAGTAGGTATCGATGGAGGACCAAGCTTGCGCTCCGGCACTTTCACCTTGGGTGGTGAATGTGGCATTGACGATTTGTCCCAAAAAGGAGCGCAAATGCTTTGCCGGTCTGGAAGATACTTTTCCGGTGATACCACCGAATCCCATCGTCAACAGTTGCTGCAGGTCCCACCCGCAACAATAGGGACCATAGAAACCCAGATCGTGGATATGAAGGGATCCACTTTGGTGGGCTTCACGGATTTCGGTGGGGTACACCTCATTGAGCCAATAGCGACGGGTGAAAGCTTCACGGATATAGTTGTTCATCCCATTGATCGATTTCCGTGTATTGGCGTTCTCTTGGATCATCCAATCCTTGTCATCCAGATAATCGTTGAACAACCGGGTAGTGGCATCGATCAGGATTCTTCCCTCACGGACTTTCCGACGTTCCTCACGATAAAGGATATAGGCTTTCGCGGTAGCCGATGCACCGCTGAGCATCAACTGCTCTTCTACCGCATCCTGGATCGTCTCCACATCGACCGAGGTGGTCGATCCGTTTTCCAGCTGTTGCAGTACTTCTTGGGTGAGCTTTTCGCTATCGATCGATTCTTCGGCTACACGGGCAGCCTTTTCCACAGCAAGGGCTATCTTCTGTCCATCGCAAAAGACGACCTGCCCATCTCGTTTGACGACACGAGTAATCATGGGTTCCTCCTGCTGTCAGAGGATGTAATGAAACAACAGGAGAACAAAAGGACGCAATTCGCCCATTTTTGCACGCCAATGCCATACTCCGTGACAGCGTGTCCATACAGGGAGGTCTTCTGGCTCAGGCTCAGCGGAGCATTGTCTCCTTCCCAGATTACTCCAGTGGATGCGACAGACTCCTAACCTTCACAGCGGCGGGACCGCGTGGGTATCCGTACCCAACTTCCCTGTCCTGTATGCACAATATATAGTGTAGGTGTACCGTACGGTACGCTACCCATAGTAAGGGAGCCTGCCTCCAATGTCAACGAAAAAGATGCCGGGCTTGTACCTAGCTCCATCCTTAGTGATATTGCTATCGATAGATCTCTACAATTAGATGCTCTTCTTGCATAATCTATGACCAGTAATTAGACTATTCCTATGAATACAGAGAAAACAAAAGTCATCACCACTATAGACGGATACATAGCTCAATCCAATCCTGAGTACCGGCAGATCCTCACTCAGATTCGTAACATCATACGAGAAGAGGCACCCATGGCTACAGAAAAGATTAGTTATGGTATGCCCACGTTCTACTACAAGGAGAACCTCGTTCACTTCGCTCTAGCGAAGAAACACCTCGGTTTCTATCCTACTCCCAGCGGAGTCCAAGCTTTTGTCTCTGAACTTGGTCCCTACAAATGGTCCAAGGGTGCCATACAGTTTCCACTTGATCAACCTATCCCCTATGATCTTATTCGGAGGATAGTCCGGTATCGGGTGGGGGAGGTTGTGGGTGAAAATAGGTAATTACCCTGCTTTAGATGGATAAGATTTTATAACCTCGTTACCACATGATTGAATATTTCACTCTTTACGAGCCTTCAATTATAAAGTAGGTATGTATTTGTGCACTTCACTACCAAACTGTCAAAAAAAGCGCCTCTCCATACGAATCCTAGTTGCGTCCTCCCTTCCCATCTGCTACTATAATCTTCAATGGGTGAAAGCTAACCGATATAGAAATACTATTGGTAACCTTTTACTCCGATACATGGTTTCTTTTGCATTACTGCAAATATGCGAGGGGGACAATACACCGTGCTTGTTCCGGCATTCCGGTGTATCGCGCAGCCAGTGAGTATGGCAACCTCTCCACCACTGAAAATGGTGGAAATGGCGAAGCTGTGCATTGCTAGCAATGCCGCATGTATCAAGACCTAAGTTCTAATCAAGCAATAACGTGAGCAAAAGTATCGAGTGGCAATGCCCGCTCGAATACCGGTGCCCACCACTTTTGTTCATTTGTTGAACACTTTTAACCACAAAACCATGTATACAGACACCCATGCCAAAGAACTAGCCCTCCTCAATTACATTGAGCACAACGCCCATGCAACACAGCGTGAACTCAGTGAACAGGTAGGCATGTCCCTTGGCGCCATCAACCTTTTGCTCAAGACCCTCATCAAGAAAGGCTTCGTGAAGGTTGAGAAACTTACCCCCAATTCAGTCAAATACTTTCTCACCCCTGCCGGCATAGCCGACAAACTCGATCGTACCTACTCCTATATCGTACGTACTTATCGTGAGATAGACCACATGAGAAACCGCATTGTCACCGTAACCAACAACCTTGCAAGCTTACACCAAGCAGACAAGATACTGTTCTACGGTCCAAAGGACGACTTCTCCCTCATGGTTACCGATCTTGTGAATATAGAGAGTTTCGATATCCCCGTCACTGTCTGCCATAGTATGGAAAGGGTGAAGGGGGAGAGTGGGGAGTTTAAAGCTGAGGATGAAAAAGTTCAGCATGGTGATGGGAAGACTGGAATTTCAAAGATTGAAGATCGAAAGAATGAAAGTCGAAAAAACGAAATCGATCAACATCAGGGTAGAAGCAAAGAAAGTGCAGAGATTGAAGAATCTAAGATTGAATTCTTGAGGAATGAAAAAGTAAAGATTGAAGAGCAAAAGATTCAGAGCGATAAGATTGAATACATAAAGAATGAAATTTCTACCCCCATTATTGTCTGGCGAGAGGATGATGAACGAGAATTGAAAGCTATTGGCTTGAGAAGTGTGAATTTGTTGGGGATGGTGAGTGTGCTGGGTCCGAAGGAAGTGGCGGTGTATGAATGAGAAGAGGATATTTCTTTCGTTTTCAACCATGTTCTTTTCTAGTGGGTTAGAGCTACATATAAGAGGAAGCAGACTGGAACGTTTGGGCAATATTCGGCGTTATCGTTAGTCGTTTTGAAGAATAGGATGAGTGATAGATATACGGGAATAAGGTCTGGGGGCTCGAAAGCTGCATAAATATGCAGGAATCGAGGGGTTTTGGGATATTGGATTGGTTGAGTTGAAGCAGGATGGGAGAGGGCAAAGAAGAGGGTGCCCACACCATAATTTTGGCGCAGAGCTGAAATTGGTGGTGGGAAACTTATGAACATAGGGTGGGAGTGTTGAGTTCCTGCCCTATCTGTTTTCAACATGATAGTAACTTTATATGGGTAATGAAACCTTGGAACTTGAAGAATCAACAACTCAAAAGATGGTTGCTCCATCGAAAAACTATCTGCATATTAAGAGAGTAGTTGATTTCATCTGTTCTCTATTGGCTTTAATTGTCCTCTCTCCCATATTCCTGATTCTCATCATTGCCATTAAGCTTGATTCTAAAGGTCCTGTCTTGTTCAAACAGAAACGTGTTGGTATTCATAAGACACATTTCAATATTCTCAAGTTCAGGACCATGCGTATTGATACTCCTAATGATGTCCCGACTCATCAGCTCAAGAACCCTGAGCAATATATTACCAAAGTAGGTAAGTTCCTCAGAAAGACTAGTTTGGATGAGCTTCCCCAGATCTGGAACATTTTCGTTGGTCAGATGTCTGTCATTGGCCCCAGGCCAGCTCTGTGGAATCAGTATGATCTCATTGACGAGCGAGACAAATATGGGGCCAACGATGTTCCTGTAGGTCTTACTGGTTGGGCACAGATAAACGGAAGAGATGAGCTTCCCATTAGACTAAAAGCAAAGCTCGATGGTGAATACGCCAAGCGTATTGGCCCATGCATGGATATTCGTTGTTTCTTCGCTACCATCTTCTCAGTCCTCAAAAGTGACGGGGTGAGAGAAGGGGGGACGGGGAGTGAATAAGTTGGTAGTAGTATGAAACGTATTCTGATTACAGGCGCAAATAGTTACGTAGGAACCAATGTGGAACGTTGGCTAATGCGGGAACCAGATAAGTATCAGGTTGATACTTTTGATATGATTGATGGCTCCTGGAGAGAGAAAGACTTTTCTGGTTATGATGTAGTCTTCCATGTAGCTGGTATTGCGCATGTGAATGCCAAGAAGAATATGGAATCCTTGTACTACAAGGTGAATACTGATTTAACAATTGAAACTGCCCAACATGCTAAGCAGTGTGGTGTGAAACAGTTTATTTTTATGAGTAGCATAATTGTCTATGGTGAGAGCAAGTCTCTTAAACCTGTTGTAATCACCAGAGAGACAGAACCAAAGCCCAACGGTTTTTATGGTAACAGTAAGCTTCAGGCAGAGATTGGAATAAAGAAGCTGGAAGACCAAGACTTCAAGGTTGTGATACTCCGTCCTCCTATGATTTATGGTCCTGGTTCCAAAGGAAACTTTTCAAAGCTTATTGCCTTAGCAAAGAAAACACCAATCTTCCCTGCGTATCACAACCAAAGAAGTATGCTCTATATTGATAACCTCTGTGAATTTGTCCGGTTAGTCATAGACAATGAAGAGCAAGGTGTATTCTGGCCACAGAATGGGGAGTATGTGGATACGTGTGAGGTAGTGAGGCAGGTAGCTGAAGAGGCTGGGCATAAGGTATGGATTACAAGGGTGTTGAATTTGTTTGTTTTCCTTGGTTCTTTCTTTGTTTCTAGTATAAATAAGCTATTTGGTAGCTTGATATATGAAAAGAGCCTTTCTGAATTCTTCAATAATGACTATTGTTTAGTGGATTTTGATTCTTCAATAACCAAAGTGATTAATGCATGAAGCGACGAGTTCTCTTTTTAGTCAATCATGAAGTAGTCATATATAACTTTCGTCTTGAGCTTGTTGAGCGATTGCTACAAGATGGTCATGAGGTGCTGATTTCTTCTCCATATGGGGAGAGGATCAGAGAATTGGAAGAACTAGGTTGTACTTCAATTCATACAACAATGGATAGACATGGTGTAAGTATCCTTCAAGATCTGAAACTGCTTTTGCATTATAGAAAGATATTGAAGCAATACTCTCCAAGCGTCGTATTAACCTACACTATCAAACCCAACATCTATGGGGGGATTGCCTGTAGAATGCAAAAGATTCCCTATATTGCCAATATTACTGGGCTTGGTACTGCAGTAGAGAAGGCGGGATTTCTTCAATCTTTTACCAGCTTTCTTTACAAGCATGCGTTAAAGAATGCGCAGAAAGTTTTTTTCCAGAATAAGGAAAACCAAGCTTTCTTTGAAAAGAAACGAATTGCATTGGGGAAACATGGTTTATTGCCTGGATCAGGAGTGAATCTAACTAAGTTCCAACCTTTGGAGTACCCTCCTGATGATACAATTGAATTTGTGTTTATCTCTCGCATCATGAAAGAGAAGGGCATTGATCACTACCTTGAGATGGCAAAGGTTATTAAAGCAAAGTATCCTAATACCCATTTCCATATCTGTGGCTTCTGCGAAGAATCATATGAAGGTATTCTCCATAAGATGCAAGAAGAGGGAATCATTCAATACCATGGTATGGTGAAGGATGTGAGGGAAATTCTACGAATAACACATTGCACTGTTCATCCTTCCTACTATCCTGAAGGACTTTCCAATGTACTTTTAGAGAGTAGTGCTTGTGCTAGGCCCATAATCACAACTGATAGAAGTGGGTGCAGGGAAGTGGTTGAGGAAGGGCAGAATGGCTTTCTCATAAAGATTAAGGATGCTAAGGATTTAATAGCCAAAGTTGAATCATTCATTGCTTTACCCTATGAAAAGAAGAAGCAGATGGGTATTGCGGGAAGAGAGAAAGTTGAAAGAGAGTTTGATCGAGACATTGTTGTTGAGAAGTATCTTAGTGAGATTTGGGATTAATAATTTGTTATTATTTTTTCCGAATAATGGGAAATTTATATGAAGAAAGATATAATTTTATATTTTGGAGGGTTTGATTTACCAGATAAGAATGCAGCAGCTCAGAGAGTAATAGCTAATGGAAAAGCTTTTAGGGAATTAGGATATTCAGTAGTGTTTATTGGGATTAACCATGAAATCGATTATCCTGATTATGAGGTGCATAATAACCCCCAAAAGTACCAAGGTTTTGATTTCTATAATAGACCCTATCCAAAGAAAATTAAAGAATGGGTTAGATATAGTAAACAGATCAAGATAATTAAAACTTTTATATTAAAATATTTTAACAGAGTTTCTGCTGTGATTTTTTATAATTATCCAGCTTTACCTATCATTCGTATCATACCTTTTTGTAGGACTAATTCAATAAAGGTAATTTCTGATTGTACTGAATGGTATTCTCATCAGATCACTGGGATTCAAGGACTTGTAAAATTTGTAGATAGCGAATTGAGAATGCGATTAGTAAATAAAACTGTTGATGGTGTTGTAGCAATCAGTTCATATCTTTTAAATTATTATAATGAGCATGTACCTACTTTCTATATTCCCCCTTTGGTTGATCTTGAGGATCCCAAATGGGCCATAGAAGCAATTATTAAAAATTCAAATTTTACAATTATCTATGCAGGTTCACCTGGTAGAAAAGATCGAGTAGATCTTTTAATTGATGCTGTATCCCAAATAAAAGTTCCTGTATTGCTTAAGATTATTGGTATTACAGAAAATGAGTTTCATGAGCAATTTTCTGGTTCAAGGAATAGCATTCCTAGTAATATTATCTTTTATGGGCGTCTGTCACATGAAAAGGTTATAACAGAACTAAAAGGATCAGATTATAGTTGTTTCTTTCGTGATAAAAATAAAATGACTCAAGCTGGGTTTTCAACAAAATTTGTTGAAAGTATTAGTGCAGGAACTCCTGTAATTACAAATAGAACCAGTGATATATCTGATTATTGCTCAAAACTTAATGGTTGTATTCTTGTTGAAGATATTTCTGTCTCTTCGATAGTTCTTGCTTTGGAGAGAGCATATAGCAATAAGCGAAGAATCGAAAATCATTCAATTTTCGATTATCGGAACTATCTTTCAGATTTTAAAGAAATTACTGAGCTTTTCTGAAGATAGTCAATTTTAAATATAAGAGTTATTAAATGTTTACTAACAAAACCATCCTAATCACTGGCGGTACCGGCTCTTTCGGAAATGCCGTGTTGGAACGCTTTCTTAACACTGACATAGCAGAGATCCGGATATTCTCTCGCGACGAGAAGAAACAGGATGACATGCGCCACTTCTACAAGAACGACAAGATCAAGTACTACATCGGTGATGTGCGCGATTACCGCAGCATCCGCGATGCCTTGAACGGGGTGGATTTTGTCTTCAGTGCAGCAGCACTGAAACAGGTTCCCTCCTGTGAGTTTTTTCCTATGGAGGCAGTGAAGACCAATGTGGTTGGGACAGATAATGTCCTGACCGCCTGCATCAATGCGGGGGTGAAGAAAGTCATCTGCCTCTCCACCGACAAGGCAGCCTATCCGATCAATGCCATGGGAACCAGCAAGGCAATGATGGAGAAGGTATTTGTCGCCAAGTCAAGGACGGTTTCCGAGGACAGGACTCTTATCTGTGGTACACGGTACGGGAATGTGCTTTGCTCCAGAGGGTCCGTGGTCCCTCTCTTTGTTGAGCAGATCAAGGCAGGCAAGCCCCTGACGGTGACTGACCCGTCTATGACTCGCTTCATCATGACCTTGGAAGAGGCAGTCGATCTGGTTCTCTATGCCTATGAACATGCACATACCGGGGACATCCTGGTACAGAAGGCACCTGCAAGTACCATTGGTGACCTTGCCCAGGCAGTGAAGGAGCTCTTCCATGCAGAAAATGAGATAAAGACCATCGGTATCAGGCATGGCGAAAAGATGTACGAGACACTGCTCACCAATGAGGAGTGTGCAAATGCCATGGACCTGGGTAACTTCTACCGCGTCCCTGCCGACAACCGTGACCTAAACTATGACAAGTACTTCTCTGATGGCACAGAGGCATGTAATACCCTCAAGGAGTTTAACTCCAGCAACACCCAGTTGCTGACCGTCCCCCAGATCAAGGAAAAACTGCTCACTCTGAAATACATCCAGGAAGAGCTACAAGCATGGGAGAACCGCTAGCATGAAGATACTGGTAACCGGTGCAAACGGCTTTGTGGGGAAGAACCTTGTCTGTGAACTACGTAACAAGGGCTATGAGGAGTTGTACCTCTTTGACATCGATACAGAGGAGAGCCTTCTTGACTCCTTCACCAAGGACTGTGAGTTTGTCTTTCATCTTGCCGGCGTGAACCGGCCTAAGGAAGAGAAGGAGTTCATGGAAGGCAACTTCGGTTTCACCAGTACCCTGCTCGCCTTCTTGAAGAAACATAAGAATTCTTGCCCCATTCTTATCACCTCTTCCATTCAGGCAGCCTTGGACAATCCCTACGGGAAAAGCAAAAAAGCAGGGGAGGACCTGCTCTTCTCCTACGGAGATGAGAAAGGGGCTCCTGTATACGTCTACCGCCTTCCCAACGTCTTCGGCAAGTGGTGCAAGCCCAACTACAACAGTGCGGTTGCCACCTTCTGTTACAACATCACAAGGGACTTGCCCATAACGGTCAATGACCCTGGGGTGGTCATGAACCTCGTCTACATCGATGATGTGCTGGACAGTTTCATGAATGCACTGGAGAAAGGTGATGTTCTGGAGGAAAATGGGTTCTGCAAGGTACCCACGGTACATACCGTGAAGCTGGGAAGGATTGTGGAGCTCCTTGAGGGTTTTAGGGACAGCCGAACCAATCTTTCAGTGCCGAACATGTCTTCCAGTTTCGAGAAGGTGCTATACAGCACCTACCTGAGTTACCTACCGGAGGACCGGTTCAGTTATCCACTGAAGATGAACAGTGACAACCGTGGTTCTTTCACCGAAATCATCAGAACAGTAGAGCGTGGCCAGTTCTCGGTGAACATCTCCAAACCCGGCATCACCAAGGGGAACCACTGGCACCATACCAAGAACGAGAAATTCTTAGTGGTAAGCGGGAAGGGCCTGATCCAGTTCAGGAAAATCGGGACCACTGAGGTGATAGATTACCATGTCTCGGGGGAGACGCTTGAGGTTGTGGACATCCCCCCTGGGTATACCCACAACATCATCAACGAGGGGGAGGGAGATTTGGTGACCTTCATGTGGGCTAATGAGCCGTTCAATCCGGACAAGCCGGATACGATATTTGAGAAGGTGTGAATGGTATGGATAAGATGAAGGTGATGACCATCCTTGGGACAAGGCCCGAAATAATCCGGCTCAGTGCAGTCATACAGAAGTGTGACCAGTACTTCAACCACATTCTGGTCCATACGGGACAGAACTGGGACTACACGCTTAACCAGGTGTTCTTCGAGGACCTGGGCCTGAGAGCCCCCGACTACTATCTGGACAGCGTGGGCAAGGACCTTGGCGAGACGATGGGAAACATCATTGCCAAGAGCTATGAGGTTATCCAGAAGGAGAAGCCCGATGCCTTGCTAGTCTTGGGTGATACCAACAGTGCCTTGTCGGCCATCAGCGCGAAGCGCCTGAAGGTTCCCATCTTCCACATGGAAGCAGGGAACCGCTGCTGGGACTGGAATGTCAGCGAGATGATCAACCGGAAGATTGTGGATCATATCAGTGACATCAACCTTCCGTATACCGAGCACTCAAGACGCTACCTGCTTTCTGAGGGATTGGATGGGAAGACCATCTTTGTTACAGGCTCCCCGATGCGGGAGGTTTTGGACAATCATATGAAGAAGATCCAGGAAAGCGATGTATTAGATAAACTGCATCTCAATAAGAACAACTACATCCTTGTCTCAGCCCACAGGGAAGAGAACATCGACAACGAGGATCATTTCCTTTCCCTGATGACTGCCATCAATGACATGGCAGAGACCTACCAGATGCCGGTCATCTATAGCACACATCCTAGGAGCAAGAAGTTCATCGAGCAACGAAACTTTCAGTTCCATCCCTTGGTGCAGAGCCTGAAGCCTTTCGGCTTCCTGGACTACAACAAGCTGCAGATGAATGCCTACTGTGTACTCTCTGACAGTGGCACCCTCAGCGAGGAGTCGGCAATGCTGGACTTCGCAGGGGTTCTCATCAGGACCAGTACTGAGAGACCTGAGGTACTGGACAAGGGAACCGTTGTGGTTGGTGGAATCACCACCAAGGATATCTCTCAGGCCCTAGAGATGGCGGTCTCCATGCGGGACAACCAGGAGAAGACCGAGATGCCTGATGACTACCATGACACCAATGTATCGGTGAAGGTGGTAAAGCTTATACAGAGCTATGCGAAGATAGTGAATGAGACGGTGTGGGGGAATTAAATGGAATTTTTAGTTGAAAGAGATCCACAATTAGTGGTCAAACCACGAGTTTTAGTTTTTATTTACAATGAAGGCAATGTAAGCGGAATAACAACATCTATGAGGGCAATACAAAAATCATGGCTTAAGGAGAAGTATGATTTTCAAGAGATATACATAAATGAAAAATTAGGCAGTATAGTACGGATAAAATTAATTATGAAGTTGGTAAAAAGGATTAGATTCATTCAACCTGATATAATCCATGTAAGTGGATTAGGTTTACATGGTTTTTATGCAGTATTATCTGCTCGAATCGCGGGTTATACACAGATTCTTACTACTGTACATGGGGCTACAATTGATATGATACAATATCCAAGAATTAAGAAATGGATGTTTGTTAATATAATTGAGCCACTTACTTTGAGATTATCAAAGGTTGTAAACACAGTATGTATTGACATGGCTAATAAAGCAATAATTAAAAAAAACACAAAAAGCAGTCAAATGTCTGTAATATATAATGTTGCACCGAAAATAGATTTTCTGAAATTACAAAAGAATGCAATCAAGCGAGAATTAGGATTAAGTAGTACAGATATACTTGTTGTTTATACAGGTAGAATAACTGATGAAAAAGGGATACAATATGCCCTAGACGGTTTTAGCGATCTCAACGATTCTAATTTGTATTTTGCGTTATGTGGTTCTGGAAAAGATCTCGATTTATATAAGAATAAGTATAAAAATATAATTAAATCAGGACGTGTTTTTTTCTTGGGAAATCGTGAAGATGTTCTTCAGATTCTATATGGGAGCGATATATTTCTATTTCCGACGCTACATGAGAACTTATCAAATTCATTACTTGAAGCCTGTTCAATTGGTCTTGCAATTATTGCGACAAATGTAGGAGGAAACCCTGAAGTGATAATTGATGGCTTTAATGGCATTCTCGTACCTCCATTCAATTCAACTCGGATTCGAGATTCACTGATATCGTTAGCAAGAAACAGAAATTTGCGATATCAGATGGGGAATGCGGCACAGAAAGTATCTAGAGAAAAATTCTCTCCAGAAATAATATATGCTCAAATCGATAGACAATATAAGACATTAATACAATGAGTAAATCAATTGGAATTAATAATGCGTATAAATATCGCATTATTATATATCTATTATCAATCATAATTTCTATAATTTATTGTGTAGTTTCTCTGCAACCAGCAATATTTCTATTTATTACTTTTGGGATTATGAGTGGATGCATAGTAAATGTTATCCTTTTTGATCAGAAGAGTATTTCGATAACAAACGGTATCTTTTTTCTTTCATTTTCAATATATATTGCATATATGCTTGTGACACAGATGTTATATGTTAAAGATCCACTTAATTCCTATTTTTTTACACCTGATTCAAGAACTTATTATAGTAGGTTTGTTCAATTAGCAAATTTTAGCAAATATACAGGACCAACAGCTTTTGACCTAGGTTCATCGTCTTTTCTATACAAGGGAGTAGGTATTTATTATCTTGGATGGTTTTTGGGAAGAATGTCAGTACTCATCACAGGAAATCATTCTATTACCATCCATCTGATTGTGGTTGTTTGGTGTGCCTCAATGATAAATGCAATTATTTATCAAACACTTTTACTCTATTTTAAAAAAACAATTGCACTTAGTTCAACATTGTTCTACGCTATATTTTCTTATAGTCTCATATTCTCAGCCACCCTTTTAAGAGACATGCATGTTGCGTTTTTTCTTGCTCTAGGGTGTTATGTTTTACATAAGCAACTGTCAAGACGTACAGTTTTTCAAATGATCATCATCATAATCTTTATATTTTTATTTAGGCCATCGCATGCTTTGTTTTTTTTATCTCTAATTATTTATAGAATATTAAACAACTATAAAGTCAATAAAGTAATATATTTATTATTTTTTATATTTGTTGGAATCCTTTTTTTTGGTTTGACAATTGTAGGTAATCATTTTGGTTATTTAAACCAATTTCTTGATTGGAGTGAGTCCTACCAAGAGTTCCATGTTGCTACTGCTCAACAAAGCGATGGAGGTGCAAACTTTGTATATAGCTTGATACCTAGGAGCTTATATCCTTTTGCTAGGATTCTGCAATCTCAAATAAATCCCTTTTCCCTGTTTTGGATTTACAAAGTTCCTGAGAATATGGCAAATGGTGAATTCCCTAGATTTCAGTTATTGACCTATGCGTATAGTATTGCTAACTTATTTTGGTTTGTTGTGATAGGTTTCTTTTTTATGGGCATTGTGATTAGAAAATATAGAAGCAAAATCCCAAAACGAATTTTTGAAGGTGCTGTAGGATCAATATTCCTTCTCATCTTAGCAGGGTATAGTTCTAACGATGTTAGACGACTATTAGGAGTGTATCCTTCAATGTTTGTTTGCTCGGTTTATGTCTATAATGCATTATTAGCTGAAAGAAATAGAAAAAATATTATAAAAATCTTGATTATAGTTTATATTTCTATTGCAGTTACTTATGCAGTTGTGAAGATATTCATTTAATATTATCTGAAGAAAACCAATAATACCTCTTGTTAGAGTTGCATACCTTAGAGAAATTTTCTCATATAAAATCAGATGAAAATAACTTGATGGGAGAAAAAAATTGTCAGAAGAGTTCTCAAGCAAAAGTATTGAAAAGATATTATTATCGATATGTATTCCAACATATAATAGATGTGACCATCTTAAGAGGCAAGTAGCATTCCTATTACAAGAGATTTCACGCGAAATTGAAATTATTATTTCTGATAATTGCTCAAATGATGGAACTTATGAATATTTGCTTTCTTTGCCAGTAAGAGGTAATGTTCATATTAATCAAAATGAAGAAAATCTAGGGGCTGAAAAAAATATGTACAAGTGTATAGAGATGGCTAAAGGCCAATATATATACTTGTTAGGAGATGATGATTATCTAAGATCTGGATTTATTGAAAAACTCCTCGGATTGATTAAGAATGAAAAATGTTCATATTTTCATTTCAATTATGTAGCATTTAATGAAAAAACTATGTCTATTTCTACAATTAGAGGAATAAAGAGGGATTTGAATTTAAAGAGAATCGGATTAAGCAATGAAGAAATAACAAAAATTGTAGCTAAGTACTATAGTGCACTTTTATTTATGTCTAGCAACGTATTTCGAAGAGAATTAATTATTAATAATAAAGATAATTCAATTAATTGGGTAGAAACTTTACGGCTTGCAATATTATCAATGCAATCCGGTTCTTCATATTTTGATAATAGTGTATCAATCCTTTGCGGTGTTAACACCTCTTGGACTGATAGAAGGGGACAAGTTTGGTTCGAGAGTTTTCCAACATTTTTTAATTCATTGAGGGAGTATGGATTTTCTAAAAAGCAAATTCTATATATGAAGAATCATGCAATTGCTGATTGCATTTTTTCGTATAAACGAACTCGTTCAAACGAGTTTTCTGAAAAAGATTGGTCAGAGCGAATAAATGAACTAACCACATTAAATATATTGGTTTTACTCTTCTTAATATTTCTAAAAAGGGGGTTAATGAAAGTTATTAATTATGTTTTAGGAAGAAGGACAAAAGTAGCAGTTAATGAACAGATGATTAAGGAATTTCAGCTATTAGCGCAAGCATGACTAATGTTATGTAAAGAAATAGTGAAGAAGTATCCATATAGTTCTCACTCTCTTCATTCCAGTAAGATGCTTGAATTAAATCTACAGATTACGAATTTGAGAAAGAAATTTTTAGGAAAATTGATGCAGAACGGAAATAAATTAATCATAACCAACATATTCTGGAAATTTTCAGAAAGAATGTTAGCACAACTAATATCTTTCATAGTTTCTATAGTCCTTGCAAGGCTTCTCTTTCCTGAGGCTTATGGAACTATTGCTTTGATGACGGTTTTTATCTCGTTTCTAGATATTCTCGTAACTAATGGGTTGCCCATAGCATTGATACAAAAAATAGATACTGATGAGTTGGATTTTTCCTCTGTCTTTTATTTTAACTCAATTTTTTCTATCTTTCTTTACATACTCCTTTTTTACTCTGCACCTAGTATTGCTTCATTCTATAGTAATGATGAGTTAATTCTTTTAATAAGAGTGATGGGGATAAGAATAGTTATTGCCTCCCTGAATAGCGTACAACACTCATATGTATCAAAACATATGATGTTTAAAAAATACTTTTGGTCCACTTTTTTTGGTACAGTTCTATCTGGTTTGATTGGTATCTTGTTGGCAATAAATGGCTTTGGAGTCTGGGCTTTAGTTGCTCAGTATATGACAAATACAGTAGTAGATACAATTGTATTATGGTTTACTGTTAGATGGAGACCAATACTTAATTTCTCTTGGAATAGAATTAGACGTATGATTTCTTTTGGATGGAAAATTCTTGTTGAATCTATCTCAGAAAACTTTTCTGTACAGATTAGGGGTTTGATTATTGGAAAGGTTTACTCTCCTGGAGATTTGGCTTATTACAATAAAGCACAGCAGATGCCAGCTTTACTCATAAAAAACATAGCCGTTTCAATTAGTTCTGTTTTACTTCCTTCAATGTCAAATAATCAAAACAAAGAGGGGTTTGTTCTATCGTTACTACGAAAATCAACAAAGGTAGCTTCTTATGTTCTTTTTCCATTGATAACTGGTCTTGCATTGGTTGCTTCTCCTCTAATTCGCATATTATTAACTGAAAAATGGATTGAGTGTGTTCCATATATGCAGATTTTCTGTATTACTCAAGGTGCAACAATTGGGATGATTACGAGACACCAAGCATTAAATTCAATAGGAAGAAGCGATGTTTATATGATTGAACATATTGCCTATAGGATATTTTTTCTTACTATAATATTTTCAATATATAGAACAAGTGTGATGGCAATTGCTTTGAGTGGTATAGCTGGCGCTTTATTCATGACACTAACAGTTATGTATACAAGTAAACGATATAATGGATATATGTATAAGGATCAAATTCTTGACATTTTACCAACTCTAATTGGTTGTCTTCTTATGTCAATTCCTGTTTGGTTGATTCAGAATCTTAAATTATCCGATATGCTTACTTTAATACTTCAAATTGGTGTCGGGTCAATTATCTATATAGGTTATTCGATTTTATTCAAAATTGATAGTTTTACTTTTTGTAAAAATTATTATTCACATTTCACAAAAAAAATTAAAAGCTCAAATTTATATAAGAAATAATTTGATTTGTATTCTCTGAACAATGATTTATAGGATTATTAAAATATGCAAAATATTGAATACTTGGTTAAAAGGCTTATCTCACTAGGAATTACAGATGTATTTGGTTATCCTGGGGGGATGGTTACTCATCTTCTTGATGCTTTAGATAGGCATCAAGATTTGATTTCTGTGCATATCAATTATCATGAGCAAGCTGCGGCATTTGCAGCTTGTGGCTATGCACAGGTGAGCAACAACCTTGGAGTTGCTTTTGCCACAAGCGGACCAGGTGCAACCAATCTGATTACTGGGATATGTACTGCCTATTTCGATTCCTTGCCTGTTTTGTTCATTACCGGACAGGTAAACACGTATGAGTCCAAAGGGACTCTTCCGATGCGCCAGAAGGGTTTTCAGGAGACGGATGTTGTTGAATTGGTTAGAAGTGTTTGCAAGTACGCCAAGAAAGTAGAGAAACCGGAGGAATTGCCGGAGATTCTGGAGACAGCAATCAAGACTGCGATGGAAGGCAGAAGGGGCCCTGTGTTACTTGATATCCCCATGAACATTCAGAGGGCAGAAATTTCATCCGTCGAATATGCAAATGATTTCCTTCCTATTTCTTCAGTAGACTCAATCTTGACAGGGCACATTGAAACAATCATCGCCGAGATTCTCAAAGCTAAACGGCCATGCTTGTTGATTGGTGCGGGAGTGAGACATAGCGGTAATGAACTTTTGGTGAGGGCGATTGTTGATTTACTTGGAATGCCAGTAGTCACGAGCATGATAGCCGTGGATATTCTTCCCTCACCACATCCCCTTAATTTCGGATTCATCGGGGCATATGGAAATCGATTTTCGAATATCATCGTAGCAAAGTGCGATTTGTTGATTACACTTGGATCTCGGTTGGATATCAGGCAGACCGGGGCCAATCCGTCAGGATTTGCATCGAAAGCAAGAATTCTCCGTGTAGATGTGGATAACGGAGAACTTCAAAATAGGATATCTAAAGATGAGATACATATTCATTCTGACCTATCGATGTTATTACCAGCATTGATTGCACACCTCGAACAGCGAGATATAGATAATACAGATATTAATAAGCAGTGGTTGGGCATATGCAAGCAAATACGGGAAAAGGTTGAGGGAATGGATGACCTATTGCCGAATCAGATGATGCGTGAAATCAGCAATCAAATTCCTGAGAATTCAATTATTACCACTGATGTTGGGCAGAACCAAGTCTGGGTATCCCAATCATTCCAAGTAAAGGCCGGACAACAGGTCCTATTTTCTGGCGGGCATGGAGCCATGGGTTACTCACTTCCTGCCGCAATCGGGGCATACTATGCCCAGAAATCTAATATGCGCGTCTACAGCATCAATGGTGACGGTGGTATCCAAATCAATATTCAGGAATTACAGTTTATCGCAAGGGAAAGTTTGCCTATTACTGTTGTGATTCTAAACAACCAATCGCTGGGAATGATCAGGCATTTCCAGGAGATGTACTTCAATTCTAATTTTGCTCAGACTGTTGAAGAAAAGGGTTATTCGGTGCCAGATTTTAAAAGAATAGCGTATGCCTATGGTTTTACTTATTACCGGGCTGATAAGCTGACAGATATCACTGAGGCTATGACCCCTCATGCTGGACCGGTACTTCTTGAAATCCAATTGGGGTCAAAAACCTATGTATATCCTAAATTGGCCTTCGACAAGCCGATTCACCTCCAGGAGCCACCCTTACCAGCTGAGCTCACAGAGTATTTAATGGGATTATAAGATGAGGAAAATTCTGATTACCGGCGCAACTAGCATGATTGGAGTCGCCTTGGTAGAGTACCTATTGGCTCAAGATTGTGAAGTAACTGGGCTTGTTCGCCCTCACTCGGAACATATTTCCCGCTTACCGAAGCATGCGAATCTTAGAATTGTGGAATATGAGCTTGCATCAATTTTACAGTTGTCGGAATTTCTGGAGCATAACTATGATATCATGTATCACCTTGCCTGGGCCAATACAGGAGCTGACAGGGATAAAGATGTTCTGGGACAAATTGAAAACATTAGGTTGTCTTTGGATGCTCTCGAATTGTGTTCAAGGATTGGGTGTAATACTTTCGTTGGAGCAGGGTCCCAAGCAGAGTTCGGTCCAAAGACACACGGTCCCATCGGCAGGAATTCATCCGAAGAGCCTGTCACTGCGTACGGGATATGCAAGTCATCAGCCGGAAAGTTGGTTTTATCTAGAGGAGCTGAATTGGGAATTCGATGCTTTTGGCCAAGGATTTTCAGCATTTTCGGCCCATACGATCGGGGTTCCTCATTGATCAGCCACACGATACAGTGCCTCAAGCAGGATAAGACACTCCAACTTACAAAAGGAACCCAAATCTGGGACTACCTGTATGTAATTGATTCTGCGAAAGCACTTTATCTGATTGGAGAAAAAGGGATAGTCGGCAAGAAGTATTGCATAGGGAGTGGTATTGGACGTCCATTGCATGAATACATCGACTTCATCAGATCCCAGATTAAATCCACATCTGAAATTAGATTTGGGGATATCCCTTTCGATGAGAATTCTGTCATGTATCTTATTGCAGATATCGAGGAATTGATGGAAGATACTGGGTTCTCTCCTGATTATACATTTGAGAGAGGAATTAAGGATATGCTTGAGAAAAAGCATTAGTAAATTTTATAGGACTGAGAAATCCCGTGGATTTTCAGATTGTTGCACCTAGGTATTGGTGCTGGACAATTTTTACCAAATGAGGTGAGTAATGAAAGTAGTAATTCTGGCAGGCGGTTTTGGTACTCGAATCTCTGAGCAGAGTCATCTAATTCCCAAACCCATGATTGAGATTGGGGAGAAACCAATCCTCTGGCATATCATGAAGTATTATTCATCCTTCGGTTTCAATGAATTCATCATCTGCTGCGGATACAAGCAATATGTGATCAAGGAATTTTTTGCAGATTACTATCTGCATATGTGTGACATCACCTTCGATTTCACAAAAGAAAATCATTTTGAGGTTCATTCGAATACAACCGAACCTTGGAAGGTTACGCTCATCGATACCGGCCTGAATACGATGACCGGGGGAAGACTGAAACGGGTTGCCAAGTATGTCGGTGATGAGACCTTTTTCATGACATATGGTGATGGGGTAGCAAATGTTGATTTGAACAAATTGCTTGCTTATCATCGTAGCAACAGTAAAAAAGCCACGCTGACAGCTATTCAACCCGGTGGGAGATTCGGTACTTTGGACATCAATAATGGCAATCTTGTCGAGAGCTTTAAGGAGAAGAGAAAGGAAGATGGAGGATGGATCAACGGTGGTTTTATGGTTTTGGAACCAAGTGTTCTTGAATACATCGCTGGTGATGAGTGCGTATTCGAGAAATATCCGCTTGAGACGTTGGCTTCGGAAGGAAATCTGATGGCTTTTGAACATACGGGATTCTGGCAGTGTATGGATACCATGAGGGATAAAGAATTGCTTGAGACCTTATGGAAAGAGGATAAGGCGCCATGGAAGATTTGGTAAAAAGCTTAAAGGAATTCTACAATGGGAAGAGTGTCTTTGTGACTGGGCATACTGGTTTCAAGGGAACTTGGCTTACGAGAACCCTACTTATGCTTGGGGCAAAAGTAACTGGGTATGCTTTGGATGCTCCTACCAGTCCATCAATGTTTGCATTGACCGATACCGGTGTCAGAATCCAAGATAGCCGAGGTGATATTCGGGATTTGGCTTATCTTAAGTTAGTTTTTGATTCCGTCAAGCCGGAAGTTGTATTCCATTTTGCTGCACAACCCATTGTCAGGCAGTCTTATCAGGATCCTGTAACAACCTACTCAACCAATGTGATGGGGACCGTGAATCTCATGGAATCCATCCGGTTATCTAAATCGGTTAGGACTGTAGTCAATGTGACAACCGACAAGGTATATGAGAACAAGGAGTGGATTTGGGGGTATCGGGAAAACGAGAACCTCTGCGGGTATGACCCGTATTCGAACAGCAAGTCTTGCAGTGAGCTTGTCACATACAGCTATCACAATGCGTTTTTCCTCAACGAAGGTTCCCCGTCGGTTTCCACTGCACGTAGCGGGAACGTCATCGGTGGTGGAGATTTCGCCAAGGATAGGATTATTCCGGATAGTGTCAGGGCAGTGATGAATAATGAGCAGTTGGTTGTCAGAAACCCCCATTCCATACGTCCATACCAACATGTGTTGGAATGCTTGTATGGATACCTCGTTCTTGCAATGTTTCAATATTCTGAGAAAAATCTGGAGGGTGCTTACAACTTCGGTCCAAACGAGGATGGTTGTGTCACGACCGGGATGCTTTCAGATTTATTTTTTGATGCATGGGGCAATGGTTCCTGGAAAACCCAAGGTGATTCAGGTCCACACGAGGCTTCCTACCTACGTCTGGATTGTTCCAAGGCGAAGCAGAATCTCGGGTGGTCTCCTAGATGGGGTATTGAGGAGGCAGTACGACGAACAGTTGAATGGTATAAGGAGTATGTATCCGGGAATGATATGAATTTATGCACCGACAACCAGATAGCATCCTTCTTTGGATTGTAAATCGAGTGACATCATCCAAGATTCAACTACTTCGATAAAGGAATCCTATTGAATGCCAGCCCCAACAAGAATACAAGCAACCATCAGCAATATCATCAACCACGGTGATGGGATCCATACCGTGCAATTTTCTGTCCCTTCACGAGCCACCCGTTTCAAGGCAGGGCAGTTCCTTCATCTGGCACTAGATTCCTTTGATCCTTCAGAAGGGTATTGGCCGGAATCAAGGGTGTTCTCCATCGCCTCCAAACCAGAGAGTGATTTCATCGAGATTGTCTATAGTGTGAAGGGTACCTTCACAAAGCGGATGGAGAAGGAACTATCTGTTGGCAGACAGGTTTGGCTCAAGCTTCCGTACGGCGACTTCATCGTAGAGAAACATATAGCCCCAGGCCAACATACAGTCTTCATCGCCGGAGGGACCGGAATTTCTCCATTCATCTCGTATTTTCATCAGGCTGTTGATCAGGGTTTCACAAATCCCATTTCCATCTATTATGGTATTCGGGACAAAGAGCACTTTCTTTACAAATCAGTTCTTGACGATGTATCTTCCCTTGCAGAAGTCCATGTGGTGGAAGGCTTGTTTGATATACAAGCTATCTGTAGTGAGATAGCAAAGATTGGAGATTCGGTGTGTTTCATCTCAGGACCGCCGAACATGATTCATGCTTTTCAGAATGAATTGGGGGTACAAGGATTTCCCCCAGAGTCAATCATTATAGATGCTTGGGAGTAAGATAGATGGAAAAGACCGAACAGCAGTTGCGTGCACAGATTC
This sequence comes from Pleomorphochaeta sp. DL1XJH-081, assembly GCF_049310885.1. Taxonomy (NCBI): domain Bacteria; kingdom Pseudomonadati; phylum Spirochaetota; class Spirochaetia; order Spirochaetales; family Sphaerochaetaceae; genus Pleomorphochaeta; species Pleomorphochaeta sp. DL1XJH-081. The sequence continues at coordinate 234,074 of NZ_JBMDYO010000002.1, read as the reverse complement.
TTGCAATGGTGAAAGAATACCATGATGTAAAATATTCAAATCGGGAATACATTTCCGGCAAAACCCCGGTACGGTATGCAGGCAGGGTTTTTGATGAAAAGGAGTTGCAACTTCTTGTTGATGCCAGCCTTGACTTCTGGCTGACCAGCGGGCGGTACAGCGAGCAGTTTGAGGCAGAATTTGCTGATTTTGTTGGTGCTGAGTATGCCATGCTCACGAACTCCGGATCCTCAGCCAATCTCCTTGCTCTTACCGCCTTGACCAGCCATCTGATGGGGGAGAAGCGGCTGAGACCCGGTGATGAGGTAATCACTGTAGCCGCAGGATTCCCGACCACGGTTAATCCGATCATCCAAAATGGATTGGTCCCTGTATTTCTCGATATTGAGCTGGGAACATATAATATCAAGGTTGAGGACCTCAAACAGGCTCTCAGTCCAAAAACTCGGGCAATCATGCTGGCACATACGTTGGCAAATCCCTACAACCTTGATGAAATTACAGACTTCGTAAAGCAACATGACTTGTTTCTTGTGGAGGACTGTTGTGATGCACTTGGTTCCACCTATCGGGGAAAGCACGTAGGTGCTTTCGGACACGTTGCAACGTGTTCTTTTTATCCGGCCCATCACATAACGTTGGGGGAGGGGGGCATGGTGTTCACCGATGATGATGTGATAGCCAGGGCTGTCACGTCCATCCGTGATTGGGGCCGTGACTGCTATTGCAAAGGCGGGGAGAACAATACTTGCGGGAAACGGTTCGGCGGCACGTACGGCGAGCTCCCCCATGGATATGACCATAAGTATGTGTACTCTCATATCGGTTACAACTTGAAGGTGACAGATATGCAAGCTGCAATCGGTGTAGCCCAGATGGAAAAACTTCCACACTTCATTGAGATGAGAAAAGCCAATTTCAAGGCTTGGTCTGAAGGCTTTAGGCAATTTGAGAAATATTTCATTCTCCCTCACGCTACCGAGCATTCAGATCCCTCTTGGTTTGCCTTCCCTGTATCTGTCCGGGAGGATGCCCCATTCACCAGAACAGAACTGACGAATCATCTGGCGATGAAGGGGATTGAAACACGAAACTTGTTTGCAGGAAATATCACAAAACAGCCGGCATACTTGGATATTGAGAAGCGGGTAGTTGGAACCCTGAAGAATACGGATTTTGCGATGAACAATACATTCTTTCTTGGGACGTTCCCTGGAATGAAACCGGAGATGATACAGTATTCACTTGAAGCTATTGCAGAGTTTGTTGGATTGAAAGAAGCATGATCTGCCTCATCCTGGCAGCCGGCTATGCAACCCGGCTCTATCCCCTGACCGAGAACTTTCCCAAGCCCCTCTTGGATGTACAGGGAAGGACCGTCCTTGACTGGCTTCTTTCCGATGTCGATGGCATCGAAGGGATCGAGAAGTATGTGATTGTCTCCAACCACAAGTTCCATGATCACTTCGCTGCTTGGAAAGAGAGTTGCTCTCTCTCCCATCCTGTCGTCGTCCTCGATGACGGCTCTACCGACAACTCCAACAGGCTCGGTGCGGTGAAGGACATCCTCTTCGCCATAGAAGAGCTGGAAATCGACGAGGACCTGTGTAGACAGCATCGCAATTTTCGGCATTTCCAGCATTCCAATTTTCCGGATTGGAAAAGACATGGTTTCCCCGCCTTTTGAGAAAAGGTACTTTTTAAACGTAAGTGAATTTTCGGGGTTGGTGATTACCGGGTAGCCTCGGAAGGTGAGGAAGTGTTTTCTGTAGACAGCATCGCAATTTTCGGCATTTCCAGCATTTGAATTTTCCGGATTGAAAAAGACATGGTTTTCCCGCCTTTTAGGAAAAGGTACTTTTTAAACGTAACTGAATTTTCTGGGTTGTCGGTTACCGGGTAGCCTCGGAAGCTGAAGAAGTGTTTTCTGCCTCATCAGTTCTGGGAGCCTTCTCGTCGATGGACAGCAGGGTCCCGCGACCGTACAGGATGTTGATGATCTGCAGCACCTTGAAGTCGTCACCGATCAAATGGCGCGGCCAATCTTCAAGATGCTGATGGGTCGTGACAAAAGTGGCGCGGATCTTCTTTTTGGTCTTCGGGCTGAGATGATCGTCGATCCTGGTTCTGAGCAACACATAGAGGCTGTCAAGCAGATCAGCATCATGGATGTTCATGCAGGCGAAATCGTCGATGATCAAACACTCCACCTTGGTGAGTATCCTATACAGGGTGTTGCTGGAGGGAAGTCTCCCATGGGTCTGCAGCACCTCCATAAGATGATGGAAATCAATGAATCGCGCCGATTTTCCCTCCCTACACAATCGGTCGCCCAATCCGATGGCGACCTTCTCCTTACCGCAATCGGGAGGACCGTAGAGAACGAGATTCGGTTTCCTGTTCCTGTCGGTGAGACAATCGAGTGTCATGAACGTATCATACACCCCCTTGTCCGTCTTTGACAGACAGGATGCATCAAAATCGGAGAGGGTGGGGTGATCGGGATACCCGGGAAGAAACGCCTCCTCCAGAAGCTTGTTGACGTTGTCATTTTCCTTGGCTGCAACCGCACCGATGATGGAATTGGCAATCTCCTCCCGAAGCTCGGGATGCGATTCAAAGAGGTTTACAAGAATACCTCCAAGATAGCGATTGTTGAATGAGGCGATATCCTGCAGTACCTGCTTGGTGAATGGGTCACGCATAGATCAGCTTCCAGTCAACCGATATTTTCTGCGGCAGGTTGCCGCCAAGCCATTGGGAGATGTTGGAATGGATATGCTTGGAGCGTTTCTGTTTGATCTTTCCTGAATGCCTGCTGTGGCAATACTGATGCCGGACATGAACGGGCAAATCGCGCTTACCCAGGATGACCAGTTTGCCGTCGAAGTAGCCGAAGATGGTGTCCTCAAGGTCGATTATCTTGCCCTCGATTCCGGCAAAGCGCATATCTACATTGAATACCCTGCCACGGAAGGCAACGCATCCATCCTTGGAGACCTTGGCCGTGGTATCCTCCAGATAGGGAATCCGGGGAAGTGGATTCAGGTTCTCCGAACCAAGGCGATCATACGGAATTTCCATGGTGGTCATGTGCTCCTGGTGGTTTACTTCATCACACCACTGTATGGCCTGCTCATTCAGATCGATCAGCGAGTGTCCTGTCTTCTTGGGAAGCATGGGCATGAAGCCTTCTTTAAAATATTTCACGACTCGCTCGACTTTGCCTTTTTGTTGAGGTCTCCTTATCCTGCAAAGAGTTATGTCAAATCCTACATGGTCTGCGAAGGCTGTGAACTCGGGAATCAGCATCCGTTCGAGCGAGTTGCCACCCTTGGTGGTAAGACAGCGATTCACGATCTGGGGCATGTTGTCAAAGAGCACTTCCTTGGTGCTGCCGCCGTAATACGTGAAGGCGTTTTCGATGCATCTGATCAAGGTCATCGTGGTCATCTCGGTTACGAATTCCACATACCGCATTCGTGAATAGCCGAGGATCATGAAGAAAGCGTAAATAGGGCGTTCAATACCATCGATGGTTGCCGAGAACCCTTTGAACGAAGCCCAGTCAGCCTGGGCTTGCTGGCCGGGGGATGTTTCATACCGGATGGCTGCCATGTCCAGATCGTATTTGATTTTTCTCACGGCTTTGGTAACCGTCGACAATGACAGACAGGCACCGAGTCTTATGAGAAGCTGGAATATGGATGTGGCCTGCATATCTCCGCGCTGGAGTTGTTCCTTGATGAAAGTCTGGTACGGGGTGATCAACAGATTTCCCGGCGTGGAAGTCCTGCGGTAAATATCCCGATCCTCGCACCTGCTGAGCACATTCGTGATCGTATCTGGGTGTACGTGGTATTTTTCGGCAAGTGCCTGTTTGGTGAACAGTCCGGTTTGATAGTCGCTACGGATGAGCGGTGCGTCTGATGTGATCAAGGTTGGCTCCTATTCCAAATCACATTATTGAAAAATATGATTTGTGTAACATATCAAGATTATTATTCAGAAGGATTCTGCTGTCAATGGATATCGACCCTGAAGCAAAAACAAGTGAAGAAGCCCATACGGATATTCTGGAAAAAGATATCGGGAAGGCTATCACAATATTGCGTAAAAGCTATCAACTTTCCATTTCAGCTTTCTCCATGAGCACAGGGTATTCCAGGGTCCATATCAGCGAGGTGGAATCAGGCAAGAGAAAAGCAACCGATGAATTGATAAGCGTCATACGGAATGTTTTTCATCTTGATTCTAATTGGCCTTTCTCTGAGGAACGGCCCGGTGACCCAGATGGTAACAAACTTCATCGGAAATTCAGTGAACAAGAAGAACTGAGCAGCATCAAGGCCGTTGCAGAGAGGTTGGTGGACTTGAGAAAGGAACTGCATATCAACCAGAAGGATTTCGCAAAGCTGACAGGAATTTCAGTGGCTATCATCGAGGATGTTGTGTATGGCCGTAGGAAGTTGACCTTGAGGATGGCTCAGCGAATAGAGGACGCCTGCGGTATCGGTACTGAATGGTTGTTGCATGGGGATGAGGACGCGAAGTATCTTCCGTGTGGACAAAGAATGACCAGTTTCTTGAAAAAACATCCAGAAGCCAGAAAGCTTGTGTGGGAGATGATGGAGGAAAAAGGGTTTTGACACATCTCCTTCCGTTTGAAGATTGGGTGTGTGGGATCAAGGATAGCTCCTTCGTCAGCAGTGGTTTTGAATCAATGCTTTACTATTTTGGCGTTTCAAAGTATATTTTTATGGAGATTTAGGCATTTGTCAATCAAAAAGAGGGTTGAAAACAAGGAGATAGAACACTCACTGGACAATACGGTCTGCGAGACGATTGTGCTGTTGAGAAACAGGCTTCAACTTTCTAAAGCCGATTTTGCAAAAAGGATCGGCTACTCACTTGCCCATTTGCGTAGGGTTGAAAAGGGAGAAAGCCTTCCGACAATGGAAATGATTGAATCCATTATCAAGGAGTTTCAACTGAATCCTACATGGCCGTTTCTTGATGAGGGAGAGGATCTTTTTACAGGAACATCCAGGCTGCAGGCTGATGAGGTTTCATCATCTGCCGGTAGCAGGTTGGTACAATGGCGTAAGGGAAAAGGAATCCAGCAAAAGGAACTGGCGGCTATAGCGGGAATTTCTCTTCCCAACCTGGTGGAAGTTGAATTCGGACGCAGAAGGATGACGACTCGATTTGCAAAGAAGATCGAGGACGCATGCGCTATAAGTGCATCTTGGTTGCTGTATGGAGATGAGCAATCGAAGGAGAATCCCTGTGGGGACAAGATGATTGAATTTCTCAGAAAGACACCAGAAGCCAGAAAGATTGTGTGGGAGATGATGGAGCGCGAAGACGATTGACGCGCATTCTTTTTTGGCCTATAATATCAATATTCTGAACATTTATAATAACAATATTAATAATAAGAACAAAAATAGAAATGGAGGAAATTTGCTTATGGACGACCTGAATTCCTTGTTGAAAACCGCAATCGATGAGACCTCGCATGTACGGGAAGGGGAGACCTTCCTGGTGAAGGATCTGTTCAAGGGATACGAGTGGAACCGTATTCCCAAGGGAGACCGACTCATGCTGGGTTCGATGTTCCTCAGCTATATCGGCACACATGACTGCAAGGTTACCGTTGCCGACAAAGGAGCTTCGGGCCAGCAGCGGTATCAGAAGCATTGATTAGGGGATTACACGTTGGGATGGTGTGGATCTGGTGATTTGAATCGCGAAACTTACAAATGTGTAGTACAATTATGCAGTATCAAACGTATTGCAGGAGTCTTCCATGAAAATAGCTGTCGCAGGAACAGGATATGTCGGCTTGTCCAATTCGGTGTTGCTGAGCCAACATCACGAGGTGGTAGCCGTTGACCTTATACAAGCCAAGGTCGATATGATCAACAAGCGTGTGTCACCCATAGTAGACGCCGAGATCAGCGAATACCTCGCGCATCATGATCTGAAATTGAAGGCGACCACCGATGGGGATAGTGCCTATCGGGATGCCGATTATGTGATCATCAGCACACCGACCAATTATGATCCAGATAGGAACTTCTTCGACACTTCCTCGGTGGAAGCGGTGATCCAGCAAGTGATGGCGGTAAACCCATCATCCATCATGGTGATCAAGTCCACAGTTCCCGTCGGATTCACAGCCGAGGTGAGAGAAAAATATGGATCACAGAACATCCTTTTCAGCCCCGAGTTCCTTCGTGAGGGGCAGGCGTTGAAGGATAACCTGTATCCTTCGCGCATCATCGTCGGCTGTCCCTTGGACGATGCTCGGTTGCAGGATGCTGCACAAACATTCGCCTCCCTGCTAGCAGAAGGAGCGATAAAGAAGGACGTGCCCATACTGATCATGAAACTCACCGAGGCTGAAGCGGTCAAGCTGTTTGCGAACACCTATCTGGCCTTGCGCGTCTCCTTCTTCAATGAGCTTGACACCTACGCAGAGGTCAGGGGCTTGGACACCAAATCGATCATAGATGGGATCGGGCTGGACCCTCGCATCGGGACCCACTACAACAACCCGTCTTTCGGCTATGGCGGCTATTGTCTTCCCAAGGACACCAAGCAGCTGTTGGCCAATTATGAGTATGTTCCCCAGAACATCATGACCGCGATCGTTGATGCAAACAGGACCCGAAAGGACTTCATCGCAGATAGGATCCTGCAGAAGGCGGGCTTCAAGTGGAACAATGCCTCCAGCATCGTGGTTGGCATCTACCGCCTCACCATGAAGGCGGGGTCTGATAACTTCCGTCAATCCTCGATCCAAGGCGTGATGAAGCGTATCAAAGCGAAGGGTATCAAGGTGGTGGTCTATGAACCCACATTCACCGAGGACGAATTCTTCGGCAGCAAGGTCTACAAGGAGCTGGAAGGATTCAAGCAAGTATGCAATGTCATCGTCGCCAACCGGTATGCCTCAGAGCTTGAGGACGTCTGGGACAAGGTCTACACACGCGACCTGTATGAGAGGGATTGAGCATGGGATTGAATAACAAACATACACTCCAAAGCGGTACCATCGTATTGGTCACCGGGGCCGCGGGCTTCATCGGATTCCATGTCTCCCAGGCACTTCTCGAGAGAGGTTGCATCGTCATCGGCTATGACAACTGCAATGATTATTACGATGTGTCGCTCAAGGAGGGCAGGCTGGGAGTACTCTCTGCCTATCCCAAGTTCACCTTCATCAAGGGAGACCTCGCGGACAAGGAGGCTCTGGATGGTGTCTTTACCACATATGCTCCAACGATCGTCTTGCACCTTGCTGCCCAGGCGGGAGTACGCTATTCCATCGACAATCCCTATGCATACCTGCAATCCAACCTCGCAGGATTCTTAAACATCCTCGAGGCCTGTCGGAACTTCAAGACCGAGCATCTGGTTTATGCATCGTCATCTTCGGTGTATGGCATGAACGAGAAGGTTCCATTCAGCACCTCCGACAATGTCGACTCTCCGGTGTCGCTCTATGCCGCCACCAAGAAGAGCAACGAGCTCATGGCGCATTGCTATACCCATCTCTATGGATTCCCGAGCACTGGCCTTCGGTTCTTCACCGTCTACGGTCCCTGGGGCAGACCCGATATGGCATACTTCTCATTCACCAACAGAATCGTGAAAGGAGAACCGATCAAGATCTTCAACAACGGGGACATGTGGCGGGACTTCACCTACATCGACGATGTGGTCGCGGGTATTATCAACATCCTCCCTAATCCACCGGTGCCGAACGAGCATGGTGATCGGTACAAGGTCTACAACATCGGCAACAACAAGCCCGAGCAGATCATGGACTATTTCGCAGCATTGGAGAAGGCTTTGGGAATGACTGCCAAGAAGGAATTCCTTCCCATGCAGCCCGGTGATGTCTACCAGACCTATGCCGATGTTGACGACCTCATGAGGGATTTTGATTTCAAGCCTACCACACCGATTGAAGTGGGACTACAGAAGTTCGTGGATTGGTACCGCACCTATTACGAGGTGTGAGTATCATCGGCGCAAGGTGACCGAGAAGTGGCGTCTCTTGCAAGGTGATCAAATCATTTGCTTAGGACTCACATCCCGGCCGGTCCAACCTTGGCCCCGTGCCCACTCTCTCATCTCCATCGCTTCATCCCTATCGCCTTCATGGATCGTGCGGAGCATGTCGATATACCCATGAACATTTCCACAGTCATCGAGCACATGCAGCCCATCTTTAGCGATGCAGATCGGTTTGAGATCGGCAATGACCTTCGCTGCTGTCTCATCATCCACCGTCTGACTGTCTTTACCAAATTCCCTCACGAGCGTGATATCCACCTCCCACCCATCACCATAGTCGTAACTATAGAGAAGCTCTGTGGCGATCGGCATGATGTGCTTCGGTTCATACTTCTTTTGCAGTTTTACCATCTGCCCGAAAGCATGGGAATATGCAGATTCATCACGATGACCTTTCTCTTGTCTAGCATCAGAAACAACAGTGTCACGATAGTGCTTGTACAATCCTACAGCGCTTGTATCTTCTGACAGGGCACTAGCCTTAGCCTGCTCGATGTCCATGGGATCCCGTGAAAGAATCTCGTTCAAACGGAGACTTTCCTTCAATGCATCGGGCATCCCGTCATCGAAGACGATTGCATCCAAGAGTTCCTGCAATGAGGCATCCTCGAATCGTACCTGTCTGGGCTTCACTTTCTCTCTGAATCGGAACGGATGCACAGTGAGCATGGGAATTCGTTGTGCCAAATTATGTATCTCGGCTTGGTTCTCTATCCAGTACTCACTGAAACCGCCATATTTGTACTGCTTCAGATACTTTGAACGCATCCATGACCTAGGGCTTTTGGACTCATCATAGTCGTCATCCCAGAATGCATCACCAAAGGTGCTGTTCGGGAACTGCAGGTAATAGCCGAACACCGGCGCGATGTTCATGAACTTTCCCGCGGTGAGTGTTTGGAACAACGGCTCTGGCAGCTGGAAATTATGCAGATGGCTGTTCGTCCACCCAAAGGCCACGTTGATGAGGAAATGCAGCTGATGCAGAGCCAAGGAGGAGGGGACGATGATATCCCGGGAAATGGATTTTGCCACGCCGCCATATTTCGCGAGGATCTTTGCTTCATTGGCAGACAAGGACTCAAGATGACTGTCACGCAACTCCAGATGCAACTGCATGGCATAGGGGGCCTTCTTCTCTATAAGTGCTGTAGTCTCTGGATCAGCCGGCAACCCATCTGGTTTCTGCTGTTCGCGGGATCGACTCTTTTGCGCGTACGAACGATTTCGCGTACGATACTTCTCGCTACGCATCGCCGTGTCTGTCTTCTGTGGTTCATCATACAGCCCTTTCTCGTAGGGCAGATAGTTCTGAACCATCACTATGCTGATCTGCAATGTCTCGGCAATCTCTGCTGAGGATTTCCCCTGATCAGATAATTCACGGATCTGCTGAGATCTTGGACTCGACCACAAGCCCATGGTGATCAGGATTTTTCTCACCTTCGTAGTTGAGATTTCTGCCTGCAAGGCGGTTTCACTGATGGATCCTGTCTTCTTGTAGACACTCGCCACTTTTTCGACGGTCTCTGCTTTAGGTGTTTCTCCATGCTTCGCCATTTCCCATTCCTCCTTTCTTCGTACTGTAGGTATAGCACAGCGGTAATGTCGTGTCAATAAAAACAATGTCGTGGCAATAATATTATTTCTGTACCATAGGATTTCACTGGCGATATGAAAGTTGAAAGGCAGCGATACGTATGGACGCGTAGGCACCATGCAAGATAACGCGCAAGTCACCCGCCTCACAAGTTGCCCCACAAGTTGCCCCACAAGTTACCCCACAAGATACCCCACAAGATACCCCACAAGATACCCCCCAAGTTACCCCCCAAGTTACCCCCCAAGTTACCCCCCAAGTTACCCCCCAAGTTACCCCCCAAGTTAGTATTGAAGAAATGATTCTTCAGTACTGTTCCATTCCACGAACAAAGAGAGAAATTGTTGAGCATTTTGAATATAGCGATATTAAGTATTTTTCTAAGGGTTTTCTGAAACCACTCCTTGAATCGGGGAGATTGCAGATGACTTTTCCTGATAAACCAAGCAGACCCAATCAAAAATATGTAGCTGCTGAAGCGTAGCTTTCTGGCTTTATTGGGACGGTCAATGAAAAAAGGTCGTACTGTTGCAATTAATGTGTTGCTTACGGTGAGAGCCCACCCAACAGCTGTATCCAATCTCGCCTGGCATACAACATCCTGATGACCGTGATTGTCCTTGCATCCTCATTGACGGTGTAGAACAGCATATAGTTCTTTACTTTCATATGCCGTATTCCACGATGCGCGATAAACTCGTCGTGAGAAAGAGGGAAAAGATACGGATTCTCTGCGAGAACTGCAGTTTCCTTTTCAATGTCATCCAGAAGTTTCTCTGCAGCGAATGGAGCCTTGAGCATATCGGCGATGTAGGTGACGGCACAAACCAGATCTTCCTTCGCCAGCGATGTCCACTGTACTTCGTACATCACTTTTTCAGAGATTTCCGGATATCGGCGATCACCTCGTTCGCCGGTTCGACCTGAGCAGCATCCCGGGCCTTCAATCCTTCGTCAAGGAGGTTGTACAGTTCCTTTTTACCGGTGAGCATCTCATAGGTTTCAATGCTCATCACTGCCAGGTCACCCTGTCCGTTTTTTGTGATGAACACCGGCTCGGGGTATTGGTGACAGAATTCGGATATCTCGTGGTATTTGTTTCTCAGATCAGCACTGGGACGAATGGTTGGCATATGCGGAACCTCCATATATCGTTATCATATCGCTTTCATGATATGGATGCAAGCATTCGCTGCATTGTACAGAGGGCGCTGTGCATCAGTACAGCATATACAGATTGTAACGAAAGGGTTGCAGAATCCATCAATTTGGTATAGGAACTACCTCTGAGCGTGCAATGGAAGTTTAACCCACATGCTTTACTACAACCAGAAGAAGGGGAGTGTAAGACTCATGGTAACACCTACACCCAAGAAACGCAAAACCACAGCAATCATCGACGAATCCCGCATGGATCAGATCAAGGCTTTCGTGCAAGGTGCCGTCTATTGCTATTGCAATGTCGCAGGCCAGGGATCGAAGTTCTCGGCGCGAGACCTGTTCGGTGCATATGACAGCCTATGGAGTGCCACCCCATTGAAGGCATTGCATCAATGGCATACGGATAACGATGCTGACGACCCGGCAGGGATGGCGGGAAAGGACCTTGGATGGATCCTGCTCGATGTGCTTGATAGTGATGTCCGCCAGTTCCGTAAGAGCAAGGAAGTCGTCAATGTCTATGAATGGCTGCCCTCCGAGGAAGTAGGAGTCTGATCAGATCAGGGTGGAAGCCCCCCAGGTTGAGGTCAATTTTCTTACCAAGACCATCATGGGGGACTTTTACTTGAAATTGAGTACCACTCAATACACGCTTCAGATCGCCCTTCTCATCATATCAGGCGGGACACCCCTGCACCCGGAACAGACCGTTGTTAGCGGGTGTCCCCATACTGTCCCAAGAGGCAACTCATGCCAACACAATATATAAGCGAGGCTTTGGGACAGTGGGACAAGAACTCATATAACAAGAGTTTTATTGATGGAAGAGGGGTGGATGCAACACGAGCACCCGTATACACGCGTATACGTATATAGGGCGTAGTGTCCAGTCCGTCCAGCTGTCCCAGCAGCGGGTGAACACAACTGGCGTTCACAACACAACTTTTCCCCTTATATTCAAAATCGATTTCCCTTAGACGGAAGAACCGGCCTGTAGGCGCATACCCGCGTTAGCATATATAAGGGAAAAGTTGTTCAGTTGTGTCACTTGTGATCACAAGGGGATGATGTCGTAACCGTCGATTGGCCTGGGGGAGACACTTTAGCGCAAAATTGAGCGAAAGTATCGCCTTCATGGGTTTCTCATCGTGAAGATCTTTGAAGAGCTGAACGGACCCAGTTCGTATCATCCTCTTTGCCGGTGGCCGAAGAGGTTCTTGGGAACCAGCGGTTCTCTCGGGATCAACACGTCAATTGTTCCCGAGTTCCCACCAAAGCAATGGGTTACATACGCGGTAACAAGCAGCGTCTCATTGCCAAGTTAACAATTGCGGAGGATGTGTTCTTATGTTCCTGAAATATCATGTGTCATCAATACCAATACTATATGGAGAGAAGACCAGCGTGGCATGCCCGTATATGCATATTCACGCGTATAGGGGTTTTTCGGCTCTTGGGTACAGTTTTCGGAACAACAAGAGTTTTGAAAAGCTGGTCCTATCAGCGTGAACGCTCCAGACTCAGGCGCGGAGACTCCAACGACGTCATCGCAATCCTTGCCATCATCTTGTATGATTTGGGGAAGATGCGAAAATATCTTACAGAAATGATTGTACATGCATGCTAAAATGATGTAATGTATATAGCATGAAAGTACAAAAAGAGTTGGTGAAAGCCGATGATGATGAGAAGATTCTCCATATGGCCGAAACACACCAGGGGATGATCACGAGTACCCAGGTTACGGAGGCTGGTATTCCAAGACGGTGTCTCTCCTCCATGGTTCACAATGGATTGCTTGTCCGAGTCGAGCGGGGTGTATATACCCTCCCGGAAACTTGGGAGGATGAGTTGTTTATTCTTCAATGGAGGTTCTCGAGGGGAATCTTTTCCCATGAGACTGCACTGTATCTTCATGCCATGACCGATCGAACTCCATCACGATATACCATGACGTTTCCCTTCGGATACAATCCTGGCAATGTTCTCAAACGAGGTGTGGTAGCCAAAGTGGCCAACGAAGAAACGTATCCGTTGGGAATCATGACGCTAGCCTCACCAAGTGGGAACTCTCTCAAGGTATACAATATAGAACGTACCCTCTGTGATATGGTCAGGACCCGTCACAAGGCCGATATCCAGGTGGTGAACCAGGCGATGAGGATGTATGCCGGTTCACGGGAGAAGGACATTGGGCGCCTCATGGATTATGCGCAAAGGCTTCGGGTGAAGCCGAAGATCCTCACGTATATGGAGATTCTGCTATGATTACCAACAATCCCATGCAATTGAAAGCACGGATCAAGAACCTTGCAGCCGAAAAGCACCTGCCAGCCCAAATCGTTCTGCAAAATTATCTGATGGAACGCTTGTTGGAACGACTGTCCCTTTCCGGCTACAGGGAGAATTTCATCATCAAGGGAGGATTCCTGATTGCAGTCATGGTCGGGCTCGAATCACGATCAACCATGGATCTTGATGCAACCATAAAGGGCTTCAAACTGAATCATGAATCTATCAGAACCGTACTTGAACATGTCTGCGCCATACAAGTGGATGATGATGTGACATTCTCAGTCAATCGAGTTGCCGATATTCGGGAAACCGATGATTATCCTGGTATCCGTGTCAGTCTAATTGCCAGCTATCCACCTTTACGGGTTCCCCTTTCAGTTGATGTGACGACAGGCGACAAGATTACACCACGCGAAATCGAGTATTCATTTCCGCTGTTGTTTGATGATCGTACCATTTCGATGATGGCATACAATCTGGAGACCATATTAGCTGAGAAGTTGGAAACGATACTTTCCAGGAACATTGCCAACACCAGACCAAGAGATTTCTATGATGTATACCTTCTGTATTCCTTACGATGGGGAGACTGTGATCTGTCGCTTCTGAGATCTGCTTTAGAGAGGACAGCCGCCAAGAGGGGAAGCATTTCACTTATGACTGATTATCAAACCATTATGACCAATATACGAGAAAACCCTCGTATGCATGATTTCTGGGCGAACTATCAGAAAGCATTCGACTATGCAAAAGAAATTGGTTTTGAGCAAACCTGTGATACCGTGTTGATTATCATGCAAGCTTTGAAGTTTGAATATTCCCGCTAAATACCTTTGTACGGACTGAAAGGAACAAGAATCAGCTCGTTCCAAGCTTGTTCCAGAACTCGTTCCACGAGAAATCGACGAAATTCCACCCTGGAATGCAGATTTTCAAGATTTTGGAACAATGGAATAAGAATATACCAAAAAGACTTTTATGAGGAGAGCAGAGAGAAAAGGAAGGACGGATACGCCTATACGCACGCGTATAATATATAGGGATTCCTTGTTCTGCTTGTTCCTTCGTTCCATGATGGGACGGGTTGCTCCTTGATTTTGGGAATTTCTCAAAATCGACTTGCATCCGCGCGGGAGGTGACGGTCGTGACAGTCTTATCCAGGACTTCGCATTAAGGGGATTTTCAGAAAAAAGTACCTATAGGAGGTTTTAGGAATAGAGTTTCACGACCGTCACCCGATGAAGGATATCTGCTTAAAATCAAGGTGCCTTTTCATGAAGCAACTGCCGCAGTGATATTTCTGGAATCGACCTGCTCTGACCTTGCACATTGCCAAAGTGTGCAGGTCGAGAAGGTCATAGAGAGAACTTCGCTTTAAGGGGGATTTTTGGAAAAAAGAGCCTATAGGGGGTTTTAGGAATAGAGTTTCACGACCTGCACCGCCATGATACAGCCAAAAATCTGAAGGATCAGCCCATCTTTGGAAAGTACCCTACTGAACTGTAGCGCATTATGACCACCAAGCCTATGGAAACGGAAAAAGCATAAGTAAGAGGCAACAAGGGGACAATCTATCCCCCTGTTGTTATTCAAAAGCCTTACTTTCCATTTCACGATGTCAAAAATAATGGTAAAATATGTAGAAGGCGGTGATAAAATTGGCAACACTAATTGCAGCAGAATACAAACAATTTGAAGATATAAAGCACACTACTGAAAACGGCATAGAGTTTTGGTATGCCCGTGAACTTGCTAGTGTCCTTGATTATACCCAATGGCGTAATTTCACAAAGGTAATTGATAAGGCGATGTTGTCCTGTCAGAACAGCGGTTTTGAATGTGCAGACCATTTTCTTGAGGCCAGAAAAATCGTGGAGGCAGGTGCAACCTCTAAGCCGATAAATGATTTTCAGCTTTCACGCTATGCCTGCTATCTTATCGTACAAAACGGCGATCCACGCAAAGAGCCTATTGCTCTCGGTCAAACCTATTTTGCTATACAAACCCGCAGACAGGAAATAGCTGATCGGTTTAATGAGCTTGACGAGGATAATAAACGCCTTGTTATCCGTGGCGAGGTCGCAAGTTGGAACACTATGCTTGTGGAAGCAGCACATAAAGCGGGCATCACCGACCAGTTGGAATATGCTCAGTTTCAAAATGCAGGCTACATGGGATTGTATGGCGGCTTGACCGCCGCAGATATTCACAGACGGAAAAAACTCAAAACAAGTGAGAAAATTCTCGACCATATGGGCAGTGAAGAACTCGGTGCAAACCTGTTCCGCATTACCCAGACCGAGGCAAAACTCCGACGTGAACAGCCGCAAGGACTGGAAACGGCAAGTGGCATGCATTACCAAGTCGGACAGACTGTTCGTGAAGCTATCGCAAAAAACGAGGGTACAATGCCGGAGAATTTACCCACTCCTGAAAAGAGCATTTCCGAAATTGGCAAGGAACAGCTTAAAAAGCTGAAAGAGAAAAAAGAGCCACCTATGCTTGATGAATAGCACATCCTTACGATTTTGCTGACCTCAGCAAAATCGCAATACTGAAAGAAAGCAATTGCGTTTAAGCCGCTTGTAGAAACGAGCCTATGTCCAGTCATTGGCAGATACAAATGAATACACAAACACCAAGGGGGAATCTGGCAACAGGTTCCCCCTTGGTGTCTCAGCTGCACAATCCTTTTCCTGGGTAGATGATCGGTGATGCATCTGATCAAGTTCCCAGAAAGTGTGGTGGCGCGGCTGTGAAAATCACCTGGGACAAGAGCCTCCCTGAGAGGCAATATCTCAGGTGTGCAGTATCAGTTGGCCGTCCACTTGCGCACATCCTGCTTGAGCCACGTGGTGTACTCTTCAAGTGCGATCTTGCCTTCACGCACATCCTGCAGACGCCTTTTTGCCTCGTCGCGCCAGGATGAGAACTCGGCCTCACTCATCGTACCCCGTCTCTGACGGGCATAGAAGGTCTTGTAAGCGGAGTTGTAGGCCTTCAGGGCGCCATCTCCTTCCAACAGCCGTGAGAAGGATTGCTTGGGCCCGATGACATCACAGGGGGCGCTCTCCCCCGGCGCGATGCGAGTGCAGTACTCGATGGTGGTCTTCTCTGCTAGGAAGTAACGGCTGCAGTGTCGGCAGCGCTTGACCGAGGTGCTCTCACCTGCCATCAGGCGCACCTCGAGGGCCACCAGGTGAGCGAAGTCATTGACTTCATATTCATTGAACAGCGCGACCTCATCGCTTTGTTTGGCTTTATCGATCTCACCCTTCAGGTATCGATCCAGCTCTCCATTCAACTCGACGGCATCCCCATCCAGTTCCCTGAAAGCTATTGCATAGTCCTTTCTTTCCCCAGTCCCCTCTTGCCATTCGAGGATCTCCTCGGGGCGCTGGACCAAGGCGTCGACCGAGAGGATCTCGCGCCGGGGTTTGCTCCACGAGAAGCGTTCGGTGAAGATGAGGTCGCTTGAGATGCCGCTCGTGTTGAATACCTGACGGTAGAGGCGGCAGCGTTCGTCGATGGTCAGCTTGGAAAAACGAGCGGCCGAGGCATCCAGGATCCAGTACAGCCAGAGCCTGAGTTGCTTTTGCAGCCGCACCATGTGCACATGGCCTCCCATCAGGGCTTTCGTATCCCGCTTCTCATAGATGCGGTATTGGGCTTCAAGCAGCTCGTGCCTGGGCTTGATGCGCCCCCGGGCAATACCACAGTGGAAGATGGGGTCAGTCAGGTGTATTGCGGTCTTAAGGTACTGCTCCTCGGTAAAGTCGATACTGCGGTGGATCAACATTGCGTTCAGGTAGTCGATGAGCATGGTGGACAGGCTGTCCAGGTACGAGTCGTTTCCCAGCAGGGGATGGACCTCACGCGCCCGATCACACAGCTCTCTTGCGAGCACCGATTGGATCCCGGCGCCGATGCATTCTGCAGATGCCTTGTCGATGCGGCTTTCGAAGAAGGAGGTGAAGGACTGTTGGAACAGGGTGAGGTCGGCCTCGACGAAATCGAAGAGCTCCTGGTGGTCGCCGCTTTGAAGCACCACATCCCCGTAGGGCGTACCAGCAGAGTAACCCGTCTCTCGCGGCCTGATCAGCAGCATACACTTCTCCTTCAATCCATAGTATTAACTGGAGGAATGCTCCTCCCTGTCCCGAATGTAGCGTGAGGTGGGGGAGCCTGTCAAGAAAAATCGAATGTAGAGAGAAGTGAAAGTAAAAAGGGTACTTTTGACTATTGACCCACTATTCCGGTCCTGCTATAGTAAAGTCGTAAGCTGGAAAATCTATATACAACTCACGACATTAACAAGGAGGACCCGTACATGAACCTACAGTATTGCCCGTCGGTTTGGACGGCCAAGATGGAACTCAGGTCCCTGCAGGATGAGCTCGAGGGGTGCGTGGGACGCAGGTCCCCAAATCCCATGGGCATGCGCATGGGAGGCGGCACCCACGGAGATCCAACCGGAAGCGCTGCAATCAGGCGCGAGGCATTGAGACGGCGGATCGATGGAATGATCGAGCGCTGCGAGACGATCATCGACCGCGCCGAGGATGAACTGGAATTGATAGCGGATGCGGAGTTCCGCGCCCTACTCAGATGGCGCCATTTCTTTCACCGCTCGTGGCGTGAAATCGCCAGCGAGTATCCCAACCGCCTCTCGGCCGATGCGATCAAGAAACGCTACCAGCGCTTTTGCACCGAGTACGGCATCGAGGTCAACGATGAGGAGGTCCGCTTGGGAACCTTCGTGAAGGAGGCCTATGCCTATGGAGCCTCGTGAATATTCCGAGCTGTTCTTCGGTCCGCTGTCGCCCGATGACAACATCACCCTTTCCTGGCTCGTCGGCAAGCGTTGCCGCAGCAAACGATTCAAACGGAAGGATCTGGATGCGTTCGTCGAAAAGGCTCTGAAGCTGGGAGAGCAGTATAACACCTTCTACAGCTGTGCCCCGACGAATCTGCCATTGGAGAGCACCGCCAGGGGATCGAACGAGCAGGTGACGGCCATGTTGGCCTTCCATTTCGACATCGACCTGCTCAGCCTGGCCGCCCACGTCAAGCGTGAGCTGCCTGAGAGTGAGGAGGAAATCAAGGCCTTCGTAAACGAGGTGTTGCCGCCTCCTACGGCGATCATCTTCAGTGGCCACGGAATGCACCTCATCTACATCCTCGCCGTACCGATATGCATCACCGACGAGGCATCGCGCAGGCGTGCGATCGAGTTGCAGCAGGCGTTTTTCCGCTATGTGAGTGCCAAGGCATCCGAGCGTGGCTGGAAGATCGACAATTGCAGTGATTTGGCCAGGATGCTGCGCTTTCCCGGTACGATGAACCTCAAGGACAGTGAGCACCCGGTGCGCTGTGAGATCCGCGAGATGGACGGACATCTGTACACCTTGGAGGAGCTGAAGCCCTACCTGGTGTTCGCTGATGTCAAACAAGCCCCCCAGGCCTCGCCAGTGCCCCAGAAGGGTGAAAAGGCGTATCCTGATGCTCTCGAGGCTTCTCGCATCTATGAGGGGTGTATGGTCATCAGGGATCTGATGGAGCACCCCGAGAAACAGACCGAGCCGCTGTGGAAAGCATCACTGGACAACCTTTGCCTGGCATCGGATGGGGTAGAGGCGTGCCACGAGTTCAGCCAGGGCTATGGCGGCTATTCGTTCGAGGAGACCGAGCGCAAGATCGCCCTTGCCCGAAAGAGCCGAAAGCCGTGCACCTGTGATCATTTTCGCACCCTCGGTGCCGACTGCCCCGAAGGCGGCTGTGGTGTCAAGGCTCCCATCGTATTCGCCCTTCCCACCGCTTGGGATCGGATCCAGGGCCTGCTTGGCCATGAGAAGCTGGATCCGGCGATGTTTCTGGATGAGGGCAATAGGGAGTTGCTGGCAATTGCGATGGACCGGTATCCCGCCGAGTATGCCTATCTGAAGATGAGGCTGAACAAAGCTGGATTTAGCCTGCGCGATATCGAGCGGGCGGTCAAGCAGACCAGGGCGCTCCTATACCAAGCAAGTGCCGAGAATGATTTCAACGTTGAATCGTGCGAGATCGAACTTGAGGGCTTGGACCTTGGGGGGATGATGGATCCTCCGGGTTACCGTGTGGATATGGAGGAGGGCGTGCGGTCATTCCACGAATTCAAGGGTGAGATGCAGTGCACCGAGTTGTGCAGCCGTCCGGTCGTGATCACGCGCATCATGGAGAATGTCGACACCGGCTGCGAGCGCATGGAGCTCGCCTTCTTGCGTAGTGGCCGCATCAAGCACCTGGTCGCACAGCGCTCGGAGCTGCTGAACAAGAACTCGCTGGTAAAGTACGCGGATACCGGCCTTCCGGTAACCTCGAGCAACTGCGAAGGGATGGTGATGTACTTCAATTCCTTCGAGGTTGCCAACCAGGAGCTGATCCCGCTCTCGCGCAGCCTGGGCCGCATCGGGTGGCTCTCCGGCTTCAAGGAATTCTATCCCTGTCACTACCAGGGGCAGATCGTCTTCGAGGATGCCGACCAGGACCTGATCAAGGCGATCGGCGAGCAAGGCGACTACGAACTATGGAAACAGACGGCGTTGAAGCTCAGGGAGAATCCTATCTCGCGTGCGATGCTGAATGCTGCGGCGGCCTCGGTGCTGCTTGAGCCCTTGAAGCTGAGGATCTTCATCCTGCACAGCTGGTTCTCATCGCGTAGCGGCAAAACAGCGGCGTTGAAGTTTGCACTCTCCTTCTGGGGGGACCCGATGAAGATGATCGGCAACTTCAACAGTACTGCCGTCGGCCTGGAGCGGAGAGCGGGCATGCTCAAGCACCTGCCGCTGGGAATCGATGAACTGCAGCAGATGGCACGAAATCTTACCCCTGCGATGGCGGTCTACCAGTTGGGAAACGGTCAGGGCAAGACCCGGGGCATGAAGAACGGGGGATTGCAGGAGACATTAACCTGGCGAAACAGCATCATGACCACCGGCGAAGAGCCTCTGAGCAGCGAGAACTCCATGGACGGGGTGATCAGCCGCGCGATCGAGCTCTATGGGGCCCCGATCGATGATCCCGAGTTCGGCCGCCTGGTACACCAGGTGAGTGAAGCAAATTATGGATTCGCCGGAAGGCTCTACATCAGGCATCTGATCGACCACGTGATCTCCGAGAAGGGTAAACTGGAATCTGACTACCATGATTTGCGAGCCCGGCTCAAGGATGCTTTCGAAGCCAAGGACCTGGGCAACGTCGGGGTGCACCTGGACAGCGTTGCGGTCATGTGTCTTGCTGATCTGTATGGTGCCCGGTGCCTCTATGGCGAAGCGACACTCCCGATCGAGACGATCATCAAGGAAGTGATCGATATGGGGGTTTCGGTGCTGGTGAATGTGAAGGAGCAGGAAAAGGAAGACAGTATCGAGCGGGCGTGGAGTTTCGTACAGGGGTGGGTTGCCTCCAACCGCAACTGCTTCAAGCCCCATGCCACCCCACGGTATGGAAAACTGGAGAAGGATGGGGTGTACATCACCATCGACATCCTTCGGGAGGCCATGCAGAAGGCGGGGTACTCGTATGCAAAGTGCATCAGGGGCTTTATGGACCGGAGCTATTTGAAGGTGTTCCAAAAAGGATCGAAAAAGGGCACCCATCAACTGCAAAAGAAGATCAACGGCATGAACACCCGTGTGGTATGTGCCAACATCGAGGTGGGTGATGTCGAGGATGATTGTTCGGAATTCCTCGAGGCGGGGGAGGGCTTTTTCGCCCGCCAACAGGTAGGGTAACGCGGTAACGCGATTTTTTCACATATACCCATGTTATAGGAGAAAAAAAACATGAGGGTGCCACACGCCACGCCACAGGTGGGAAATGGCGGGTGGGAGTATACTTTCTTTTTTTCCCTATACGAGCATATTGATTTTACGTTACTTACGTTACCTATAGTTTTTATCTTTCTAATTGCTTTCAATGGAAACACATGGATAGGGTAACGTAGTGGTAGCGTAGTACCAGTTTTACGTTACCTTTTTAGGGTTTTGGACGGTTTGGGCCCCGGTGGCGGAGCCTTTCCGGTTTTGCCTGTGGTTCGGCACGCCATTCGGTCCACCATGTCACAAGGGCTCCTCTCGGAAGGTAACGCACATAGGTAACGCGGAGAAGCCTTTTTGCGTTACCCAAACGGCCGCTCGGGCGGGTACTCACACACATCAACAGGAGACAGACACAGTATGTTCATCAAGGCATTCAACAAGGATTTGAAAGGGTATGGAGGGTTTCAGTTCGCGGTGGGGGAAACCTACACCACAGAACAGGAGCACCCCTGGGATTGGTTCCATTATGGGGACAAGGCGAGCACGACGTTGTGCTTTTATCACAAGCCGGACTCACGTTTCTGTGAGGTGCAGCCGTTGGGCAAGATCTACAAGATGCGTCAGCGCGATTGCATCCGTATCACCGCCCATAGCAGCAATTCGCTCAAGATCGTCAGGGAGCTGAGCCGCGACGAGGTATACGCCATGCTGCTACAGGAGAATTGCCCGTGGTGGCTCACCAACTGCCTGATGCCACCGTTTGAGGTAATGGCGCAGTACGGCAAGCGCATACGCGGCAAGTGGGTGATCAGGGAGATCATCAAGGATCGCGATGATTTCACCCTCGAGCAGAAATATGCGCTGCTTCCCAAGAAATACCATGCCAAGGCCCGCTACCACGACATGACGATGTCCATTATCAAGCAGCACCAGCAGCGAGCCGGGGCGTGACCGCTAAAGGTAGCAGGCTCTAGAACTCACAAATGACCGGGAGGTAAAAAAGGATATGTACATCAAGGCATTCGACAAAGATCTGAAAGGGAGCGAGAGCTTCCAGTTTGAGGTAGGCAAGACCTATACGACCAAGGCCGACAATCCGGTGGTGTGGTTCCATTACGGCGACAAGGCGACCACGGCATTATGCTTCTATCCCAAGGAAGACACACGATTTTGCATTGTCGAGCCGTTGGGGAGGACACATTCGCGGTATCATCACCGATGTGTCACGGTGAAAAGCTTTGCCACCGATGCCATCAGGATCGTGAGGGAACTCTCCCATGACGAGGTGTGCCGCTTGCTTTTTGAGGAGCATTGCCCGTGGTGGCTTGCCAATTACCTGAAACCGCCATTCGAAGTGATGGCAAAGTACGGTAACAGTCTACGCGGAGAACTTGCAGTTAGCGAGATTCTCACTAAGCGCAGCGATCTTACGGTGGACCAGCATCTGGCCTTGCTTCCGAAGAAGCATCACCTGACTGTGTACAAATATCACTATAGGAAGACAATAGCTATGCAAAAGCTGAAATGCGCAGAGCAGCCAGCACAACCGACAGCAAACAGTGCTGGGGTGGGGGCCCCCTAGGGGGGTCTGCATCTCTGGGGGGTATCGGCCTTACAACGGGCAGCTCCCCTCACGCGAAAAAACGGCGAATTCGAACGGGGGTATACCCCCCATTACCATTACAGATGAAGGAGGCCCTGGATGGCCAAGGACGGAACGAACCGCGGCGGTGCCCAGATCGGCGCCGGTCGCAAACCCAAGGCGCTCGCCGAGAAGATTGCAAACGGCAATCCCGGGGGCAGGAAATTGAAGATATTGGATCTGAGCAAGGATGCGACGGACCTGGAGGGCTCGGACATGCCTCCGGTGAGGGATTTTATGAAGGAGGCCCAGCGCAGCGGCCTGGATTTGTGCGCCGAGGAGGTGTTCACCGAGACCTACCTATGGTTGAAGAAACTGGGGTGCGAGGAGCTGATATCTAGGCGGATGCTCGAGGAGTACTCGATGTCGGTGGCTCGGTGGATCCAATGTGAGATGGCCATCAGCCAGTTCGGCTTTCTGGCAAAGCACCCCACCACCGGGGCTGCGATCCCCAGCCCGTATGTCGCCATGTCCCATGCCTTCATGAAGCAGATCAACCAGAGCTGGTATCACATCTACCAGATCGTGAAGGAGAACTGCACCAGGACGATCCCGAGCAACAATCCCCAGGACGACATCATGGAGCGTTTGCTCACTTATAATCCACGAAGGTGATTATCATGCTGGTCCTCCCCCGATATTCTCCTGATGGACCAACGGTCTGTGGTATCGGGTGAAGCGGGGGAGGGGGACTTGCAATTATAGCAAAGCTGAGCGATCAATGCACACTGACATGGAGGATACATATGGATGAGATGAACCGTAAGAGAGTCGAGGTCCTCAAAAAGCAATACCCAAGCGGGTGTACAGTCGAGCTGGTGCACATGGATGACGAGTTCGCACCGCCGGCGGGCACCAAGGGTAAAGTAATCCACGTGGATGACATCGGTACTATCCACATTACATGGGAAACCGGCTCGACTTTGGGAGTGGTTCCGGGGGTCGACATGGTGAGGCGCCTGGACGAAGAGATACCCAGAAAATAGTGTATCTTATTTGCATATATACACTTGCTATATATCTCTCTTTGAGTGATTACTACAGTACGAAGAAAAACACACCAAAGAGAGGTAGACGGCATGGAAAAGACAACACGGTTCGGAATCGAGATCGAGATGACAGGCATCACCCGCAAGGACGCAGCCCTGGCTGCCCAGACGGTCCTCGGTGGCACTCTAGCCTACGGTGGCTCCTACTACGACACCTACGAACTGAAGACCTTCGATGGCCGCACATGGAAGTTCACCTACGACGGTAGCATCCGATGCGAAACCAAGACGCGAGGGATCAAACAGAGTGCATCGCGCCTGTACAGCGTCGAGCTGGTCAGCCCGATCCTCACTTACGAAGCTGATATCGAGAACCTGCAGGAGGTCATCAGGGCGCTGAGGAAGGCTGGAGCCTTCACCAACAGCTCCTGCGGCATCCACATCCACCTTGATGGGGCGGCGCACACACCGCGCTCGATCAGAAACTTCGTGAATATCATCTACGCCCGAAACGACCTCTTCTACAAGGCTCTTGGCATAGAAGCCCAGCGGGCCCGCTACTGCAAGAGGATGGACGAGCACCTTGTGGCGACCATGAACCGAGCCAAGCCGACCACCTTCGCCAAGATCGAGAGCATCTGGTACGAAGGCTACCGGGGAAACCGGGACGCACACTACCACGAAAGCCGCTACCATTTTTTGAACCTGCACTCCTTCTTCCACGGCCACAAGACCGTCGAGCTGCGCGGATTCAACAGCACGCTGCACGCCGGAGAGGTCAGGAGCTACATCGTGTTCGCCCTAGCATTGAACACCCAGGCGCTCACGCAAAACTCGGCGAGCACCAAGAAGCCCCAGGCCGAGAACGAGAAGTTTGCGATGCGCACCTACCTCAATCGCATCGGCTTCATCGGCGACGAGTTCAAAGCCTGCCGCGAGCATCTGACCAAGCGCCTCACCGGCTCAGCGGCATGGAGACGGCGGGTTGCCGCCTGAAGTGGCGACGGATCTGCAAGCTGAGGGCGGGACAACCGCCCTTTCAGGTGGTAGAAGACCAAATGAAGGAGTAAAGCAACGATGAAGAAAATCTATCTGGCCTATGGAAGCAATCTGAACCTCCAGCAGATGGGATACAGATGCCCCGATGCCGCAGTCATCGGATCAACGATACTGCACGATTATCAGCTGTTGTTCCGGGGAGGCCGCCACAGCGGAGTGGCCACCATCGAGATGAAACGGGGCTCCAGCGTCCCCGCGTTGTTGTGGCAGATCACCGAAAAATGTGAGAAGGCACTGGACCGCTACGAGGGCCACCCCCACCTGTACCGCAAGAAGCGCCTGATGGTGCACCTGGATGGGGAGGAGCTGGTGGCGATGGCCTACGTCATGAACGAAGGACCTCCGCTGGCGATGCCGGATGCGTATTACTACGCGACAATCCTTGACGGTTACCGCGATTGTGGTTTGGACGAGCAGATCCTCAAGCAGGCGGTTATGTACACAAAGAGCTTGCATGATGTTCAATAGCGCAAATCCTTGGTGCCTTTTTGCACCGATGTGCTTGCCAAGCTCCCCTAGATGCGGAAACAATGCATTTCCAGAAGGAGGTTCGCTGATGGATTACGAGTGCGATAGTACCCTTGCAGAGCTGAAGAAGCGATTCCCTGCAGGGGCGCTGGTGGAGTTGGTGAAGATGGAAGATGGGGATTCGCCCCCTATGGGTGCCAAGGGTGAAGTGTTGCACGTGGATGCATTGGGAACGGTACATGTGCTGTGGGAGACCGGCTCGACGCTGGGAATCGTCCCTTCAGTCGATGAGATCCGCTTGGTTTCGGAAGCACAGGGAGGCGGCAATGGATGAGACGATCAAGGCTCAACTGGAGCAGGTGAGAACTACTGCTTTGACGAACATGTTCGATGTGGCGGCGGTGATCAGGATCGCCGAGCACCTCGGGCTTGACGAGCTTGCCGCCTATCTGACAGCAGGCAACACGGGTGAATACACGCGATTCATCCTCACCGGCAAGACTTGAACTTACCATATGATCAACCAATTACGAGGCCCTTCGGGGCCTTTTTTGTTGCCCGGACGGCCGCTGGGCAAAGTACAAAACCAGGCTGGCATCCAGGCTTTTATAACCGCGTATATAGTGGTGTATTATGCAGATAACTCTTTGTATTGACTTGATATGATGCGCGCTATTAGCGAACATGCACCAACGCGGAACCACACCCGACGGCGCGTGGTTTTCGAAACTTGTACACCGGAGGACCTTCATGGCAAAGACCAACATCAAGATCATCGAGGTTGCCCCGCACCAGAAGCACTCACGGAAGAGGAAGGGGTCGGACGTGGTACGGGTGGCCGCCTACTGCCGGGTGAGCACGCTCTCGGAGGAGCAGGAGCTTTCATATGAGACCCAATGTGCATATTATCGCAACCTGGTTGCATCCGACCCTGCCCTTGAGCTGGTGGGTGTCTACGGAGACCGTGGATGCTCGGGAGTGATGATGAAAAGCCGCCCGCAGTTTTTGAGGATGATGCAGGACTGCAAGGACGGCAAGATCGATTATGTGATGGTCAAGTCGGTCTCGCGCTTTGCGCGCAACCTGGCCGACTGCCTCGAGTGCGTGCGGGCGCTCAAGGGCATGGGCATCCCGGTTCTGTTCGAGCGCGAGGGTATCGACACCATGGACGATCGGGCCGAGATGATCCTCTCGATGCTCGCCGCCATCGCCCAGGAGGAATCCAACAGCCTGAGCATGAACATCAAGTGGGCGTTCGAAAAGCGCCAGGAGAGCGGCATCGCAGCGCGCCGCGTCCCCTACGGCTACCGCAAGGCAGCTGTATCTGATACCCACGGCAGCGAATGGGTGATCCATCAATCAGAGGCCAAGCGGGTGAGGTTGATGTTCTCCATGGCAGAGCAGGGATGCCGGTATAAGGAAATCCTCGCTGCATTGAGGGACTTGGAGACCAAGGAAAACCAAGCGACGCGGTGGTATCACGACAAGCTCTATCGGATGCTGCGTAGCGAGGTCTACAAGGGTGATGTGCTGACCACCAAGCAATACGTGGTCGATTACCTGTCAAAGAAGCAACGGCGCAACGAGGGCCAGCGGCCCCAGTTCTACATCGAGGACCATCATCCTCCGATCGTGGAGGTATCTTTGTTCGATCACGTTCAGAAGCTCTTGGATTCAGGGGCACTCAGGCACTATGCGAAACACTAGGAGGCATGCGGATGGAAGGACACACGTATCAGGCAACAGGCAACACTCCGGTCGGGGTCAGAAGGCTCTATCGCGACAGTGCGCTGCCGCAGGTGAGGGCGAAGCGGGTGGCGGCGTACTGTCGCGTCTCCACCGAGCTCGAGCAACAGCAAAGCAGCCTGGCGACCCAGATGGAGGCGTTCAACGACATGATCGCCCGCCATGCCGATTGGCAGCTTGCCGGCATCTATACCGATGAGGAGACCGGCACCAGTAGGCGCAACCGCGACGGGTTCAACTCCCTGATGGCCGATGCGGAGGCCGGCAAGATCGACATCATCCTGGTCAAGTCGGTCCAGCGCTTTGCACGCAACACCGTAGACGCCCTCACCGCTACACGCAGGCTCAAGGCCCTCGGGGTATCGGTGTTCTTCGAGCGTGACAACATCAACACCTCCCAGGCGACCTCTGAGTTGTACCTTACCCTGATGGCGGCAGTCGCCCAGGAAGAGAGCCACAGCCTTTCGGAAAACATGAAGTGGGGCATCCGAAAGCGTTTCGCCGCCGGTATTCCCAAATGGGCGGCCACCTACGGCTACCGCAAGACCGGGGAGGGCGATTGGGTGATCGAGGAGAACGAGGCCGTCCAGGTACGGAGGATCTTTGACATGTACAAGAACGGATCGGGCCTTCCCGCCATCGTATCCGCATTGGAGCAAGACGGTGTGATCACCCAGATGGGAGGGACCAAGTGGTATCCCCATACGCTTGCCACGATGCTCAAGAACGAGAAGTATATCGGGGATGTGAGGATGCAAAAGGATTATACGGCCGACCATCTCTCCCACCGCAGGGTAAAGAACCGCGACCTCTTGGTGCCCCAGTACTATATCCGCGACCATCACCCGCCCATCATCGATCGTGAGACATTCGCGGTCGTACAGCGGATAGCACTCCTCTGTGATCCCCATCGCGGCTCCACCCAGTATCCCTACTATGGGTTCCTGCGATGCCCGCATTGTGGCCAGTTGATGATCCGCTTCCAGCTCCCCGGGCATTTCAGCAAGGAGAAGGATTGGACCTGCGGCGGTGCCGCGGGGCAAGAGAAGCGCGGTGATCGCACCTCCTGCATACCGCAATCGATCAGTGAGGGGTACATCCATGAGGCATTCTGGCAGGCGTTCGATGATCTGGACGAGGGCGGTTTGCTTGCCATTTCCCACTCGTCAGGCGATATGGCCGAAGGAGCACAGTTCGCTTTGGAGGCGAGAGGGTGTGATCGATCTGGGTTGGTTGGCAAGCGCAATGAGCCCTCCTACCATCTGTTGGTCAAGACGGTAAAGGACATCTCTTTCACCGAGGATTACCGGACGCTGCTGGTGACCTGGAACTTCGGTGTGGTAAGCCGCGTCGACATCAGCTACCACAGGCCATGGCACCGTCCCACCAGCGTGTTGACCTACAGCGGCGGACGGTTCCGTATCGACGGCAAGCCGATCGGAAGCGGCAAGCAGGTGGCCACCTCGCTCAAGGCAAGGATCATCTATATCGATGCGATCAGGATCGTCGATCCTTCTGATGATGACGAGGTGCAGATACCGAATGTGTATCCACCATTGAGCAAGAAGCACAACAGCAACGAGGAGGACCCATGCGAGTTACCAGGGTAGTAAGAAGTCAGGATCTCCAGGCCAAGCGGGTCGCCGCCTATTGTCGGGTGAGCACCCTGAAGGAAAACCAGGAGGAGTCGTTTGAGACCCAGCAACGCTATTACACCGATCTGATCAACCATACCGCCGGCTGGCAACCGGTGAAGGTCTATGCCGATGAGGGGTTCTCGGGCGTCCTTGCCGAAAAGAGGCCGGGCTTCATGGCCATGATGGCCGATGCACGAAACAACCTGATCGACATCATCCTGGTCAAGTCGATATCGCGCTTTGCCCGCAATGCGAAGGAAGCACAGCGCTATGTACATGAGCTCAAGGGCCTGGGTGTCGAGGTTCGCTTTGAGCGCGAGGGCATATCGTCAATGGACGGGTCGGCGGAGATGGCGTTCTCCATGCTGGCGGTTGCAGCCCAGGAGGAGTCCCGCTCGATATCGGAGAATATGAAATGGTCGCTTCGCAAGCATGCCGAGCAGGGTATCAGGCATCTGGGAAGCAACCGCATCCTCGGATACAATGAGGCCGATGGAGTGCTCGTTCCTAACCAGGATGCCTGGATCGTCAGGGTAATCTTCGAGGATTATGCTGCGGGTTTATACCCTATAGAGATTCAGCGTCATCTGGAGGACCTCGGAGCTGCAAATTCCACGACCAAGCGGATTCCCGGATCAGGGAACATGAGGAAAGTGTTATCCAACGAGGTGTATGTGGGAGACCGGATGATCCAGAAGGGACCGGTGAGGGACCTGATCACCAAGCAGCCGGATTTCTCCAAGCCCTATACCAGCTACTATCTTACCGACGACCATGAGCCGATCGTGGACCGCCAGTTGTTCGAGCAGGTGAAGGCACGCCTTGAGTGGGTTGATCAAGAGCGCAAGGCCGGCATCTACCGGAACTCGCAATCGCATTACCTGTATGGACTGGTATACTGCAGTGAATGCGGCTTGCCCTACAGGAAAGGTGATGGCTCCGAGTACAAGGGTACCGAGTATGATTATCTGGTGTGTAGCTGTAGAAAGCGCAGGGACAGGAAGCAGCGCACCTGCACAAACCGTTCGATCAGGATCGATCAGCTTCTGAAGACACTCTCGGAAACTCTCGGATTGCCATGGCGAACTGTTGAGGAATTCGATTCCGATGCACTAGTAAATGCGGTCGAAAGGGTAGTCATTCAGCTGGATGGCATCGATGTGGTGATGAAGTATCAGCAGGTGGCGAATGGATAATTGAATTTACGTGAAAATATTACAATAAAACAAACTTGATATTAGTATTTTAGAAGAAATCTCTTGTAATATTAAACTTCAAGTGATAAAATCACGTATATGTTTATACGATGCATGTTGCGCAATATCTATTCATTCGGCGAAGAGAAGGAATTCAATATGATTCCTGCTCCTCGATTTACTCGTTTGAAGGGTCACAAGTACCAGAAGCAAGGGATTGAAGTCTTGAAATTGGCTTCATTCTACGGAGCCAACGGTGCCGGCAAGTCGAACCTGATCCGTGCACTCGAGTTTCTTCAAGACATTGTCGTCACAGGAGACCTGCCCAGTCCGATGAAGTTGAAAAGAATGAAGCATTTCCACTCATCCGGGGAGCCGATGATATTGGGCGTTGAGTTCATCAATCAGGAGGTCCCTTACCTCTATGCTGTAGAGATTGGCGAACAGTCGGTCCTCAAGGAAGAGTTGTATATCTCTGGGTTGGGAAAGCGTGAAGACGAACTCGTGTTCGAGCGATCGACTCATACAGGTGGAAAGACAGTCTTGCGACTTTCCGAAGGGTTCCTGAACAGCGAGGAAGGTCGTGTGCTGAAAGGGATCTTGGAGAACAACCTGATCAAACAGAACAAGACTTGTCTGAAAATACTCTCTGAGCTCGATAATTCGTTGTTAGTGGATACCAGAAATGCGTATCGATGGTTCATGCATAAGCTGGCTATCATCACGCCAGAGGTACGTTCCGGGGGACTTGCCCACAGGCTGGACATCGATAAAGAGTTCCACCGCTATGCCGAACAGGTGTTGTGCTCATTCAGTGTCGGGATTAAGAAACTGCTGACTGTGAAGAAACCGATCGCGGAGTTTTTCGGTGATGACAATAAGACTGACATGGATGTGCTGCTGAATAAGGTGGCAGAATCTCCTGGATCAGTTCTCGGGTTATTCAACAAGGATGGTGAGGAGATTATTGTTGTCGAGGAAAACGGAGAGGTGTTCGTGAAACAGTTGAAAACAGAACACGCAACGAAAGACGGCCGTTCTGTGATGTTTGACCTCTCCGAAGAGTCTGACGGGTCGATACGGTTGATGGACTATCTCCCTGCGTTCAAGGACCTGTTGACCAAGGATGTGACCTATTTCATCGATGAGATTGAGCGCAGCATCCATCCTCTTCTCATTAAGGAGATCATTGGAAAGTTTTCTGCCGACGACAATACCAAGGGGCAACTCATCTGTACGACCCATGAATCAAATCTGCTAGATCAGGAGATCTTCCGGCAAGATGAGGTTTGGTTTGTCGAGAAAGACCTCTCGGGAAGCTCAGACCTCTATTCTCTGTGCGATTTTAAGGAGCACAACACAAAGGATATCCGCAAGGGCTATCTCTCTGGACGGTACGGATCCATACCATTCCTTGCGAACCTGAAAGATATCAACTGGGATGCCTATGATTTTAAGAAATAGGCTATATGAACGCAAAGAGCCGGATAGAGATGCAACCCTTTGCATAATCTATTGTGAAGGGAGCAAAAGAGAACCACAATACTTCAAGTACTTCGAGGGGCTCAGTTCCAGGATCATCCTTGAAGTCGTGAAGGCCGAATCTCAGGGTGACAATTCTCCATCAGGTCTGTACGAGCAAGCTTGTTCCGATATCGAAGGATCCGGTCCGGATTCACTTGTCAAGTATGAGGTGGGGGAAGGGGATCAGGTCTGGTTTGTCATCGATACTGATACGTGGGGGTCTCACATACCTCTTTTACGTCTCGGTTGTGCGGGTAAAGCGAATTGGCATGTGGCGCAAAGCAATCCCTGTTTTGAAGTTTGGCTCTACTATCACTTGTTTGTTGACGATGTAGCATCTGTCGTGTTGGCTGACTGCATTGCATGGAAAAATCATGTGAACGCATTGATCCCGGGCGGGTTTGATAGTAGGAAGCATCCCATCTATATTGCAGATGCCATAGCCAATGCTCAAAGATATTTCAGGACAGCTGGTGAGGAAGTTTTATACGGCTCCACGGAGATGTTCAAACTTGGGAAAACGATCTACCCCATGATCGCTTCGGCCGTTGAGAGGGCCAGGCGGATATCCAGTTTGTAGACTGAAAGTGATTCTGATGCACCTCTTAAGCTTTGATCATGTATTGTTCAATCACTTCAGGATTGTCTCTGATCAGCTGAAGTAGTCTTCGTGAAGGGCCTTCTGGAGTATTTCTCCCTCGTTCCCAAGCCTCGACTGTTTTCTTGGACACGCCAAGAGAAGATGCAAAGATAACCTGACTCAAGCCGACTCGCTTTCGGATTTGCTTGATGTCCTCGCTGGAAAAAGACTCCACCGGTTTAACTGCGATTTTTGTCTTTCGCGCGTCGATCTTTCCTTCTTGGTATTTGACGGCTTCATCAAGCCCTTGCATGATGCTTTTATATACACTCATTTCCTTATCTCCTGTTTCTGCAGACCTTTTTCCAGAACGGCAATCACTTTCGCGATTTCATTCCTTTCTTTGCCCGTTAGGTTGTCCTTCTCGGATTTTGGATATGCCGTGATCAAGTAGATTGTTTCATGTACGGTGAAATCAACATATGCCACTCGACCACCGCCGCTCTTACCGCGACCCGGAAAGGCAATCCGATATTTACGAAGCCCTCCAGTGCCTCTCAGCACAGCGCCTGCCTTGGGATTCTCCAATAATTCTTCCTGTAGCTGTCGAAGTTCCTCATCACCAAGCCCAAGGCGCCCCCATTGGTGATCGAACTCCGGCATCATGACAAATTCACGATTGATCTGCATAAGCTGTCTATAAAATACCCTATCAGATAGGGTATAGTCAAGTGCTTGTCACATCTATTTGGTCACTGCTTAATTCATCAGGAATAGTCATTGACATCCTGTTCCAGAACGGAGGCCTCCTGTGAGGGGAACAGCCGATCTACACGCTCTATCGGTTCTTAATTCATGCGTAGTTTTGGTCTGTTTGAGCTTATGTTGTACAGATGAGCATCAAACCAAATACGCCTTACCCCGGAAGTACCCCGGAAGTTACCCCGGAAGTCTGTATATGATGACAGCTTCCCGATGAGGAGGCCGAACGAACCTGGTTTGTTTTCACTAAAAACAGTACTTTCATCACGGTAGTGAAAGTATATGAATGAGTGAAAATATGATCAGCGTGCTCGCATGTTCTCTTGATCGATGGTAGGCTATCTTGAAATAACGATCCTGGATTTAGTTTCTTATTACAAAATAGATCTGAACATCGAAATTAGCATGCTAAGGAGATTGGAACATATCATGGTAAGCACAACAGTAGATATTGAATTTCGAGTTGATGCCCAGCTGAAGAGTGAATACGAAAAGGCCTGCACAGAACTTGGATTGACAACTACCGAGGCTTTCACCATGTTTGCTACGAAAGTAGCCGTTGAGAAACGTATTCCCTTCGAGATTACCGTCGATCCATTCTTTTGTGAACAGAATAGAACAAGACTCAAAAAATCAATTGATCAGATGGAAGCGGCCCGAGAATACTTTAAGGTTGGAGTCCC
The DNA here is from genome assembly GCF_049310885.1 of Pleomorphochaeta sp. DL1XJH-081. Lineage (NCBI taxonomy): Bacteria > Pseudomonadati > Spirochaetota > Spirochaetia > Spirochaetales > Sphaerochaetaceae > Pleomorphochaeta > Pleomorphochaeta sp. DL1XJH-081. The sequence goes on along the minus strand of NZ_JBMDYO010000002.1, from coordinate 200,841 downwards.
TGGTTCAGGGGTAGACAAAGAGGATGCGTGCTTTTAAGCGTTGGACAAGGCGAGGCAAACGACGCCGGTCGTGATTCTTTTCCAATACCACCAACAAGTATAATTTTGCTAACTTCCACATACGAAGCCAGTAATAGTTTGCCCTCGGTTAGCCTATGTGATATAAAGATTAAAAACCCTCTTTTGCACAGTGTTGGTAAACTGTTAGCAAAATATTGAAATTAGTGGTAAGGTAATAAGGCATTGAGAGGGCGATGGAGCAGAAGATGTGGTAGTCCCTGCCCATTGTTCTCCCAATGCTTAGGACTACCACAATGCCCAAGCATATCACTTCATCCAGGAAGGAGACACCCTGGACCGGCAAGGACGATGCGACCCCGTTGCAATCATTCATTGATGCAAGCAATCTGTCCAACTACAAGAAGAAGCATCCCTCAATTTCGGATACCGAAGAAAGTGAGCTTCTCAACTCCTATGCACCCCAGGAGTGCCGGTATTGCCAGAGCCTCAAGATCCAGAAATACGGATTCACGAGCAACCATGTCAGACGTTACCGGTGTTCGGATTGCGAAAGGACTTTCACGGTCACAACGGGCACCATATTCGACAACCACAAGATACCCATAAGCGAATGGGTGGATTATCTGCTCGGCTTGTTCAGGATGCAGAGCTTCAACTCAGTATCGAAATCAAACAGAAACAGCGACACAACAACGAATTACTGGACATCCAAACTCTGCCTTACACTCAGGGGATACCAAGATACTACTGTTCTCAGGGGAAAAGCTTACATCGATGAGACCTTCTACAAGCTGAGGAAAGAAGATATCCAGATGAAGGAGGATGGGCTGCAGTATCGTGGTCTATCACGAAACCAGATCTGCATAGGGATAGGATGCGATCTCTCCGGCCATGTTTTCTGTACCATCGAGGGGAACGGAAAGACATCCTCCAAGAAAACGTTGGAGGCATTCCTTCATCATATCGAGCCAGGGACAACCCTTGTCCATGATAGAGAGAAAAGCCATGACAGTCTGGTGAAAGACCTGCACTTGGTGAGTGAAGCTCATAGCTCGAAGTCGCTCAAAGGCTTGCCTGACAAGGAAAATCCAATGAACGAAATCAACCAGCGCTGTCGACAGCTCAAGCAGTTCCTGAACTCGCATTCCGGTTTTGACAGAGCCAATCTCTCTGATTACTTGAACCTCTTTGCTTTTATTGTCAATCCTCCCAACGACCCGTACAAAAAGATTGAAATTCTACTCAACAGGGTTTTCGAAAACCCCATTTCGCTCAGTTACAGAGATAAATACTCAAACTAACTCTCTATTTGCAGTTGGCGACCAACACTATGCAAAAGAGGGTTTTAAGATTAAAAGGCAGAACATCAGCAGCATGGATTTATATTTTGACGAATCAGGAACATTAACTCAGAGGTATTGTGAAACTAATCCTTATTTCATTATTGCCATGGTGAGGCCCCTGGATAAGGATAAGTTGAAAAGAGCTTATAAAAGGTTTATTCAGGAGAATTTGGACAAGCTGAAGCGGTTGGATAACGGCGAAAACAAGATGTTCAAAGACGGGAAATTTGTAGAATTAAAAGGTTCCCAGTTCAATCGCGAGATGCGGCAAGAATTTGTTAAATATTTCGCCCGAAACAATTACTTCCAGTTATATTACATCCTGGTGGACAATTCCCTTATAAAGCCACATTTCTGTGACAATACCGCACGAGCTTTCAACTACATCATCAAATTATCATTGAAGTTCTATTTCAACAAAGGCCTTCTCCCTGATGAGGACTACAACCTTCAATTTGATGAGAGGAATGAGAAGACTGAGACCAAACACTTCCTAGAAAATTATCTGAGGACAGAGTTCCTGTTGGACCAAACGCTTACTCATGAGATTCACGTGCAATATTTCGATTCCGCTGATAACATGTTGGTTCAGGTAGCGGATGTGTTAGCAAATATTCTTTACGCCCATAAACGTACAAATGCATACTTGAGGGAGATAAACTATCTTTATCAAAACGGCTATCTCAAATATGTTTTCAGGTTTCCTTATAATGGGAATCATGGGGTATGAATGCATGCAATTGATAGCAGATATGTGTGTGAACTTGCAATCCCTCAAGGATTCACTTGGTGATGGAATGCAACAAATAAGCAACAAAAAGGTAACATTTTTATTGACATTAGCCCGGGCTAGAGGTATATTCAGGGTGTCAGCAGTAAGTCCTGTTGCAGTGCCGTTATCTAGGTAAGTGTCATGTGTTGGCATCACGGACAGGCGAATGACTTCATTTTGCAACATGCAGGCTTCGGGCCTGCTTTTTTTGGCTTCGAAGACATGAGTCGGGACTCACGAGAGTACGACTGAAGCACAAAAACGCATTAGCGATTTCGTTTCAAGACCGTTTTCATCTGGATTGCATTCTGCAGCAGGATTTCCTTCTCATCATGTGTGCAGTCATCAAGCAGTTCCTTGAAGTCTCTGTCATAGGCATCAACGAGCACAGGCGTGCTGTCGTACAGCAGCGAATCGATGGTCGTGTCCAATGCCTGTACGATCGCTACCAAAGTCGGTAGGTTGATCTTTGCCTTGCCGCTTTCGATGTGCGAGTAGTGTGCTGGTGAGAGACCGATGATACCTGACAAGGTTGCTTGGGTCATGCATGCCTTGATACGTGCATCTCGGATGCGTTGCCCGAGCAGTTCATAATCGATTCCCATGAAAACCTCCCTTAGAATGATCTTCTGCAGACTTCGGAAGCAGCAGATCTATACAGCATGGGCCTGCGGTCTCGCCGTAAGTGATAAAAGAACGAGTTTTTATTGTAATACCCGGAAAGCGAAGTTATAATAAACTGCAACAACAGTTTAATAGAAAACTGTGCATAGAAATAAACATTTCATATGTCCCAGGGGTGTGTTTATGGCGAGGAAGAAGGCAAGGGAACAGGAATTGGATACGCTGGAGCTTGAGGTTCCGAAGGAAGATCTGCCGCGCGTGAGCCTCGAGGGATGTGAGATCGTCCGCAGACAGTTCCTCTCCCATCTGAAAGAGAACATACTGACCATCAGGCCTGATGGAATCCAATTCAACAATGCATGCATCACCCGGATGCCCGATGTGCGGTACATCTATCTGATAATCGATAGAAGCAAGCGCTGGTTTATCATCAGCGCCTGTGACGAGGATGACAAGGATGGCCAGCGGTGGTGTACCTTCAAGCACGGCGAGCGAAAGAGCCGGAAGATCCAAGGCAAACCGTTCTGCGACCGCATCTATTCCATGATGGGGTGGAACAAGGGGTATGGCTACAAGATCTGCGGAACTTTTGCGCTGCAGGTCGAGGATGAGGATAAGCTGCTCATGGTATTCGAGCTCGATGAGGCCGAAGCCCATGCAATGTCCTCCAAGGCTCGCGCGTATGCCGGGGTGGAGGATATCGAGGTCGGCGCCGAGGAATTGGCAAAACTCGATGAACTGGAAAAGAAACGACAGGCCGATCGTGAACAGCGTGCAGCCGCCAAGGCCGCCGGTGAGAAGATTATCCGTCGATATCGCAAGCGCGCCGTGCTTCCCCAGCAGTGGGGTCCCGAAACCTTCGGCGTTCCGTTCGAGGAACACAAGGCGAAGGCCGAGGTGCCGCATCTGCCAGCCAGGGGTGATTCCGGTGATCTTTTCATAGCGTCCGAAAATCGCGGGTGGTGAACGAATAAATCGGATGGGAGGATGCGGCATGGCGATGGAAAGTGGCATCACAGTGAATTTCTCCAACAATGAGATCAACATCAGGATCAAGACGCTCAAGGACCTGAGGTCTCCCCGGTTTGTGCACATCTTCATCAACGAAAAGGAACGCCAGCTTCTGATCCGCCGATGTGAGGAGCGTGACAATGATGCGTTCCCGATAGACTATGCTGCGGTAGAGATCGATAATAAATGCCGATTCAAAGCCAAACCACTGGTCATCTATCTCGCAAGCGTGATCGGTCTTCCGTACCCGTCCAAGACCCTGCGCTTCTGTGGCAACCTGCTGGAGGATGGCGATACCGTCCTCATAGACCTCGACGATCATCAGTTCCTCCCGTATCCCGATAGGAGCATATTGGGGGTACGCCATGGGTGATTCGGTGAAGCGGCTGAGCAAAGGATTGCAACCGGTGGCGCCTAAATCATCGTGTGCAAGCGCGCTCCAAACAGCGAGCAAGGATGATGTGCGTGAGCGCTACAACCGGCCTCGCGATCTGAGCAAGATCAAGGTGATACCGGCCCGGCAGGAATCGGATCCGTTCAATCCAAAAAGTCGCAAGCGGGTGGTGGTCTATTGCCGCGTATCGACCGATGGGATATCCCAGACATCGTCGTTCGAGCTGCAGAAGAACTACTACCTGAGGTTTGTCAGGAAGAAACCTGACTGGAAGCTGGTCGGGCTCTATTCCGATGAGGGCATCACCGCAACGAGCATGGAAAAGCGCGTGGGGCTATTGACGCTGCTTGAGGATGCCAGGGCGGGCAAGTTCGACATCATCGTGGTGAAGAACCTCTCTCGGTTGGCAAGGAATCTCATGGACTGCATGAACATCATCTATGAGCTTCGCTCTCTGCCTCACCCCATCGGCATCCTTTTTGAAACCGAGAACATGTTCACTTTGGACAAGAATGTGGACTTCACCTTGCAAGTGCTTTCCCTGGTAGCCCAGGAGGAGAGTCACAAGAAGTCCGAGGCCATGAACTCCTCGTACCAGCAGCGATTCGGATCGGGGCAGTTCACCAAGCCTGATCTGCTTGGTTATGACAGCGTCGGGGTCAACGAGATCGCGATCAATGAGGAGGAGGCACAGACCGTCCAGCTGATCTTCATGATGTTCCTCGCCGGCATCCATCCTTCCACCATCGCTGATGTATTGGTCATGCTGGGGCGCAAGACGCATACCCACAAGTACAAGGACGGACGCATCAAGGAAGGGGTGGTGAAGTGGACCGCCAATTCGGTGAGCAACATCCTGCGCAATGAACGCAGATGCGGAGACGTGCTTGCCCAGAAGACCTACACCCCGAACTATCTTGATCACAAGCCCAAGAAGAATGAGAACCATCTTCCCCAGTATTATGCGAAGGACCAGCATCCGGCTATCGTTGCCCGCGAGGATTTCCATCTGGTGCAGAGGATACTGGAAGCCAACCGGGGAGGGTGGAAGTTCGGTCTTCCTGAGCTGGGCATCTATGAACGTGGTCCCCTGGGCGGCTTTGTTACCGCCGTGCCGAATTGGCGAGGATTCACTGCTGAGGATTACAATCGCGCCGCCCTCAGGGCGAACGGAATATCTGAGGCTGAGCTCGATGCATTCGAAAAGCGTCTCGCTTCGAGAAACCATGACGATGATACCAACCAGGTGCAGACCCCTGAGTTCCAGCATGCCTATGCGATCGACTCCGATGATTATGACCAATTCCCCGAGGATGATGGCACACAGGTGGAAGAGGGTAAGGGGGAAGTGGTCGAAAGCTACAGGAGTTTGGTTGAGTCGATGCGTGAAGGCCAAGATGATGAGGTGGACAAACGGCAGTTCGGTGGCTATGACCTGAGTGGCTGCGAGGTTGTTCGTCCGCATTTCTTCAATGTCCGCGACAAGATCAGTTTCACCGCCGATAGCAAGGGCCTTTATTTCAATCGGATGTGCAGCCAACAACTGGAATTCGGAACACAAGCGGCTCAATTCGTGGAGCTTGCCTACAACCCGGTCGAGCGTCTGCTGGTGGTAAGAAAGAGTAGAAAGGAGTCCGATCGTACCATCAGGTGGATTGGCGAGCAGAACGGTAATCCCTGCATGCGCCGTTGCACCTGCAGAGGTATCTCGGGTGCACTCTATGAGAACATGGGGTGGAATGCCAATTTCAAGTATCGGGTCCTTGGATCGGTCCAGACCATCGGTGATGAGGATGTGTTGGTGTTCTTCCTGGATGAATCGATGGCGATCGTTCCAGCAAAAGCCGGTAGCATCCGTAACATCGATACAGATACCATTGATGAACAACAGGCCAGGGATATCGTGAGGGAAGGGTATCTTCCTGAGCAAGGCTATGTGCCCGATCTGTCTGACTTCGAGCTGGGAAATGGTCCCATGGCAACATCGGTGAAGAAGCTCTCGAGAAGCAGAGCTATCTACTACGACGAACTGACCGAGAAGACGACAGGTGAATTGCATGTCGCCGATCTGGGTGACAGGAAGTACGATCCCGAATGTGTGCAGCGGATGATCCAGAAAGGCATAGAGCCTGCCGAGGGTTGGCTGTACCTCAAGGGCATGGCTGTGATCCGGAAAAACTATTTCACCATCCTCCCCATGGAATGGTCCGATGGGTTCGGTGAGGAATTCTACCAAGCCCAGCGCAAGAAGCAAATCCGAAGGTTTGGTGATCCTGACATAAGGGCCATGAGGCGTGCCATTCCGTATGGTTGGACAGTCGGCTTGGATTTGCCAACCGAACGGACCGTGCAGGAGACAATCGAGATCTTGAAAAACAGGACCGCATGATGATGGTCCCGTCATGCTACGATACACAACCTATTTTTCTCAACAATGACTACAGTCGGACAGCTCTGCCCGACATGGACCTTCAACAACAGTATAACAATTATGGTACTGAGCGCCGCTCGGATCCCGATGCAAAAACCGGCGCGGAGCAACTATTTTTTGTTCAAAATATCCCCTATAATTACCCATCCGCCCATTTTCTTGGGCTCCTGCGTCGTCTTTAATAACCTGACGACCACTATATATAGCGTAACAAATAACACAATTTAACGATAAGGCTCCATATATAGCGTTTTACCTGCTAAGACGCGGACGGTTAGTCGTTTTGAAGAATGGGATGAGGTGCCAAAAGAGGAGCCAGGTAGGAAACCTGGCACCAGCTGGCTCCTTCCTTAGCAAGTTTAATCGTTCTAATAGAAAGAGATATATGTCACCAGCAAGTTCCGAAAGCTGCATGAATATGCAGGAATCGAGGGTTTTTGGGATATTGGGCTGGATGTGTTGAGATTGGGTCGAACAAACTGGAGAACACGTTAGCCACACCAGTATTTAAGCGCAGAGCTAAAATTAGTGGTCCTACCAGATATAGAATTCTTGTTCTCCATGTAGATAGGCATAATATTGGGGTGTATGCCATGCAGTACAGAGCATGTTGAAGTAGACATCGATTGCGATTTTCCTGAAGGCTGTCGCTGGGTTGTCCCTTACGGCCGCCTTCAATTTGTTTAGATCGCGATAATCTATAGATTCTCTATTAATCAACGAGAGAGCTTCTTCACCGATTCCCGTTCAACCAACTCAGGTCGAATCGAGAGAGCAACTCCATATCTTTTCTCTTTTTCCTTCATTGCGTCGACCATGAGTTGGCAAGCCTTCTGGCCCAAAGTGTAGGATGGCATATGTACGGTCGAGAGGGTGGGTGAGATCATACTGGATAGTGGGATGTCGTCCATCCCCATGACTGAGATATCTTGGGGAACACTCAATCCATATTTTTTTAAACCTTTGATGATGCCGCAAGCGATGAGATCGTTGACTGCGAGAATTGCCGTATATTTCTTGACTCGATTGATAAGAAGATCGACAAGATCCCGTCCAACTTCAAATTCATAGAGACCATCGTCCAATTCCCGTTCGAAAGGAGCTATGATGATATCTTCATCAGTGAACTCCAGTCCGTGATCGACCATCGCATACCTACAGCCTTTAATTGTGTTGCGTCTCGATTGCTTGCTTAAGGGAGTTGTAATGATTGCGATATTGCTATGCCCCATTTCGATGAGATAGTTCATGGCAAGCCTGCCAGATTCTACCATGTCAGTTTTAGCTAGGATGAATCGATGAGAGTCCTTAAAGTTCGATTCGAAGATACAGGCTCTACCACCATTCTCTATGTAGTGGGAAATGGTTGATGATGAAGTGTCAACCGATGCGATCATGAGACCCAGAATCTGTTTTTGAAGCATCTGGTTAATAATAGTACGTTCTTGCTGTACATCACGTTGCGAGCTGAATGTCAGAACGGTGTATCCCAAGGCTGTGGCAGTCTTTGTGATGCCATGGATGATCTGAATGTAGAAAGCGTTCTGAAAAGAGGGAATAAGGACTCCAATGGTTTGACTTTGGTTTGTTTTCAACATCTTGCCAATCAAGTTAGGAGTATATCCCAATTGCTCTGCTGCCTTGGTGACATTCAACCGTGTCGCCTCGCTCACTGGATAGGAACTACCACTAAGTGTTCGAGACACAGTAGCAATTGAAGTTCCTGCGAGTTTCGCCACATCAACAATTGTGGGTTTCAGCCTCTTTCTCGTTTCTGACACTATCTGCTCCTTCCAACTTTTTTCACCTAGAGTTTAGATTAATCCGGTTCCTCATGCAATCTAAAAAAGAAAAATATATAGAAAATATAGTAAAATTTACTATATGAAATGTGATATTAATTGTTAGATACATGTTCTAGCAAAATTTGTTTTCTTGCCTTTAGGTTCAGATGGATAAATCTAATTATATTTAAGATTTTATACTAAAACAAAATGAGTCCAAATTTTAATGATTTGGATATCAAATAGCTGATGGAGGGAAAAAATAAAACTTGACAGTAAACGTTTGCTGTGTTAGTCAATATACAGGTGCATTCTGCACTGGTAAAAAGAAGAGGAGAACATGCTCCATACAATGGAGTGAGAGCAAAGGGAGGATTTTATGAAAAGAGTAATGGCGATGTTGTTGATTCTGTTGATAGCCACCAGTATGTTTGCTGCTGGACAGTCAGAGGCAACCGCAACGACTGATGTCGTTGAAATGCGCTGGTATCAACCGGAACCTGAAGGACATCCATGGACCGATGTCGGGTTTATGATAGCAGAGGAAATCGAGGAGAAATCGAATGGAACCTTGAAGATCACCATGTATCCTTCAGGTGTTCTGGGAACTCAAGCTGAAGCAGTCGATATGTTGCGAACAGGTTCGTTGGCATTGTTGACATCAGGACCAAGTATCCTTGCTTCATTCTATGATCCCGTGCAAGTCATGTCCCTTCCATATGCATTCGACAATGCCACACAGGGGTATGCCTATTTCGAATCCGAGGCAGGACAGAAGATTTTTACCGATATCATGAAGAAAAGCGGAGTCAGAACACTTGATGTGTGGTATTTCGGTGACAGGAATCTGACATTGAATGGTATCAACGTGCAAGTGCCGAAAGACATCAATGGTAAGGCAGTGCGCTGTATGGATACTCCAGTTGCCAAGACCGTCGTGGGATCCTTGGGTGCAAGTCCAGTACCCATCAACTTCAGTGAATTGTATATGGCATTGCAGACAGGTGTTGTGGTGGGACAAGAGAACCCCATTCCAACCATCATTGCCCAGAAGTTCTATGAAGTACAGGATACTTTGGTGCTCACCAAGCACTCTGTCCACTTGGGCACGGTACACGTCTCTGAAACCATCTGGCAGAGTTTGACGGATGCCCAGCGTGATGCGATCACAACCACTTTGGCCAAGTATCGACCGATGATCGAAGAGCGGATAAACAAGAATACTGAGGAAGGTTTGAAATTCCTCCGTGACAAGGGTATGAAGATTTTGGAACCGGATTTGGCTCCTTTCAAGGAAAATGCCAAGAAGGTCATTGCTTCTACCTTTGGAAATAATGCCGAGTGGATGAAGGTCATCAATGATCTTGAAGCATTCAAAGCCTCGTACAAGTAAATTCACCAACGTGCCCCTGCGACATCTACATAGACATATGGAACGGTCGTAGGGGCTTTCTGAATGCATATCGTAAGGAGTCCTCTGTGAAAAAGATATTACTCGTGTTAGATAAAATTGAAGATTATCTTGCCCCTGGATTCTTCGCCATCATGTGTGTAGCCGTCGCGGCACAAATTTTTTTCAGAATGGTGCTGCATCGTCCTTTGTTGTATACCGAAGAGGTGGCACGATTCTCCTATGTGTGGTGTGTCTATATCAGCATCTCCATGGGTGAAAAATACCGAGATCATTTCAGCGTCGACATATTTGTAAAATTTCTCAAAGGCCGATCAGATATCATCGTCCATCTCATTGAAAAGATATTAGGGAGCATCATGTTCGCAGTGATGTTCATGTGGTCTCTGAAGTTCGTCTCATTCCAGAGGATTCTTCAGTCTCCTGCATTCGGCATTTCCATGGGTATAGTAGCCGCATCTATGAGTTTTGGTTTTTTCCTGTCCTTTATCAGACGCATGCAACATATCGTGAAGGATGTGAAAAGACTCATTACTTATACCAAGTCGACCGAATTGAATTCATCTATCGAGGAGTAGTGCAATGGAACCTGTAGCCTGGTTTTTCTTAGCGTTTGTAATTCTATTGATCATCAGAACTCCTCTTTACCTCTGTCTCTTGGGGTCTTCGTTGATCTATTTTGGGTTTAATAGTGACCTGTCAATCATGACAGCCATGAGCAAGATGATGAATGCACCAAATTCATTCACTCTGTTGGCAGTGCCCTTTTTTATTCTTGCCGCCCAAATCATGAATACCGGTGGTGTGACAGATAGAATCTTCGGGTTTGCCCGCACTCTTCTGGGACATCATCGTGGAGGTCTCGCATACGTGAATGTGTTCAGTAGCCTGATCTTCAGTGGCATCAGCGGTTCCGCACTTGCCGATGTCGGTGGTTTGGGAGTCATTGAAATGAAAGCCATGCGGGACGAGAATTATGACGATGACATCATACTTGGAGTGACTGGTGCCAGCAGTACTGTTGGTCCAATCATTCCTCCCAGTATTCCCTTCGTCATCTATGCTGCGATGTCAGGTGTTTCCGTTGGAGGCATGTTCCTAGCTGGAGTAGGGCCTGGTGTGCTTATCAGCATCGTCCTGTGCATATATATTTATGTAATTGTGAAAAAACGGAATTATATCCGTCATCCCAAAGCAACATTCAAGGAGATCTTTTTCTCCTTTTGGGGAGCCTTACCGGCGTTGTTGTTTCCCGTGATTATGCTAGGAGGTATCTGGGGAGGTTTCTTCACTCCAACAGAAGCGGCATTGATAGCCATCGTCTATGGATTGATCGTCTCCACATTGGTCTATAAGGATATGAAGATTTCGAGTCTTCCGAAGTTGCTGTTGGTGTCGGTACGGCAAGTGGGTCCCTCGATTGCAGTAGTGGTGACAGCAGCCTTGTTTGCTTGGATATTGACGTACGAGAAGGTGGACAAGGTAGTGGTGGAATTTATCCTCTCCTTCACCCACAATAGGATTGTTATTCTACTCATTATCAATATGTTCCTCATCGTATTGGGAATGTTCGTTGAGGTTGTGGCAGCAATTATGATTACCTTGCCAATCCTTACTCCATTGATGATGATCGCTGGGGTCCATCCTATCCATATGGGTATCATTCTTACGTTGAACATGATGATAGGGTTGCTCACTCCTCCTGTGGGGTTCTCCCTCTACATGCTCTCGTCCTCATCGGGACATCCTTTGAACAAGGTGGTGCGCATGGTCATGCCGTGGTGGATACCTCTGTTCATCTCATTGTTGATAGTCACATATGTGGAACCGGTGGCTATGTGGCTTCCGAAAATTCTTGGTTTCGCTTGATTGGAGATGGGTTTACATAGCTTACATTGAATTCAAAAATAAGAGGAGATTAGTGATGAAAATCAGAGTAGGAGTGGTTGGTGCTGGTATCTACGGAAGTGTCCTTATCAATGCGTATTACGGAGCGCATCGTAGAGGCGATATCGAGTTTGTCGCCGTCGCCGATATCAGTTCCGACGCACTAGCAAAAATTGATAAGAAATATGGTATCAAGGGATATCTCGATTACAAGGAGATGTACGAAAAGGAACATCTCGATGCTGTTGCCATAGTCACTCCGGATTTTCTGCATGAAGCTTGCGTTATTGATGCAGCGAACAGTGGGATTCATATATTGGTTCAAAAGCCATTGTCCACCGATATCGGAGCTGCAGAACGGATGATCAAGGCAGCGAAAGATAATGATGTCATGTTGTACGTCGATTTCCACAAGCGCTTTGATCCAGGGCACATGCATTTGAGGAAGGCTGTCAAAGACAAGAAGCTTGGAGAGATTGAATATGGATATGTCTGTATGGAAGACAAGATTTTGGTTCCTACGGAATGGTTCAAATCTTGGGCTCATAACAGTTCTCCCGTGTGGTTTCTTGGAGTCCACTTCTTTGATTTAATCTATTGGATTCTTGAAGAGAAGCCGGTACGTGTCTATGCCACCGGACATAAGAAGAAGTTGGCATCACTTGGTATCGATAGCTACGATTCGATACAGGCAAAATTCGAATTCCCTTCTGGAGCGACAGTTTCGATCGACTCTTCCTGGATAATTCCCAACAGTTTTTCCTCAGTTGTCAATCAGCAGATCCGTCTTGTCGGAACAGATGGCATGCAGGAAGTGGACAGTCAGGATAGAGGAGTCGTTGCGGTGTTTGGATCAGACGATTACAGCCATGTGATAAATCCTTATGGCCAACTACAAGTTGATGATATCGATGCAGGTTCAGTTCCTACAGGGTATACGATTGAGTCGATGCTCTACTTCTTGCGATTGGTGAATAAGATGAAACGTGACAATCTGACTCCTATTACATTGCAAGCCGATTACCCCACCGGTGATCAGGCATTGGTCTCCACTATCATGTGTTCCAAGGTGCACGAGAGTGTAGAGAAAGGCAAAGTGCTTGAGATCACCTATTGATTTATCAGTATAGGAAGCAGATACGATGGCAGAAAGTTTATACGAGGCGATTGGAACGATAAAACTTCCCCGATTTCTGAAGGTTCGACAAAAGTTCGAGGATAATCGGATTGAAGACCCTATCACGGTGATCGAAGAACAATTTTCCGACCCTACGATTCGGAATACTATCAAACCGGGGATGCGAATCGCACTCACTGCAAGCAGTAGGCCAATTCACAACCTCGACATCATCATCAAGACGATAGTCAGGTTGCTCAAGGAGCTTGAAGCTTCTCCATTTGTCATTCCGGCGATGGGAAGTCACGGTGGAGGAACAGCTGAAGGACAAAAGGCCATACTCACTGCCTATGGCATTACTGAGGAAAAGGTTGGATGCCCCATCGTTGCTTCCATGGAGACAGTTTGTGTGGGGTATTCGCCGGAAGGGCATCCGGTTCATGTCGATGCGCAAGCCAACGCAGCCGATGGAATTATTGTGATAGGCAAGATTCGCCCACATTCTGGATTCACGGGGACGTATGAAAGTGGTCTTATGAAGATGATGACCATTGGATTGGGCAAGCAGCACGGAGCCGCAGTCTGCCATAACGCAGGAGCTAAATATTTGGCAACCTATATTCCTATGTTCGCCCATGTGATCCTGGATAATTGCAACATACTGTTTGGTATTGGGATATTGGAGAACGCCTACCACAAGACTTACATGATCAAGTGTATCCCTGCGAAAGAGATCCCTGAAGAAGAACCCAAGCTGCTGCAGAAAGCCTACACTCTGATGCCTCGTTTGATGTTGAAGGATATCGCTGTTTTGGTGCTCGATGAGATTGGGAAGAATATCAGCGGAGATGGCATGGATCCCTATGTTACGACACGGTTCGGGACTCCCTATGTGACAACAGATGAACATATCCAAAAGGTGGCTGTCCTTGATATTTCCAAGGACAGCAACGGAGGAATGCTGGGTGCAGGATGGGCCGATGTCGTTACCAAAAGATTCTTCGACAAGTGTGCTCTCGAGGAGAGTTACGTCAACGCGATCACAGCGACCATCTTTGATGGAGTGAAGATCCCCATGATCTTGAAGAATGACTATTACGCGATCGCAGCATGTGTTCGAGGGAGTGTTGAAGTCGATCGTGAACAGATCAGGATGATTCGGATGCACAATACGCTGGAAGTCTATGAAATCGAGATTTCAGAGAGTCTCTTGGATGAGGCTCGGGGGCATCCCGATATGGAAATTCTCAGCGAACCGTATGAGTTAGAATTCAATGCTGATGGCAATTTATGGTAATGAAAAATTTTTATGAGGATATAGGTGCAAAATGGAAATCTACAGAAAGAACAATGCGAGAGAAATGGGAGAGTTTGCTGCCGAATTGGGGGCGCAGGCTATAATTGAAGCGATCAACAAGCAAGGTTCCGCAAGAATCATCCTTGCCACTGGAGCTTCCCAGTTTGAAATGATTAAACATCTGGTGACACTAGAGATTCCTTGGAGCAAGGTTGAGATGTATCATTTGGATGAGTATTGTGCTCTTCCTATGACACACATAGCGAGCTTCAGGAAATATTTGAAGGAACGGTTCGTCGACATCGTCCATCCCGCGATAGTCCACTATGTTGATGGAGAGGGTAATGTGGACCAGCACATCACCAAGTTGACCGAGAGTATTCGTGAGAGACCCATTGATGTTGCTTTTGTCGGAATTGGAGAGAACGCACATATTGCTTTCAACGATCCTCCGGCCAATTTCACAACCTTGGAATCCTACATTGTCGTGAACCTTACAGACGACTGCAAGCAGCAACAGGTCTCCGAAGGATGGTTCGCAACAAAGGATGATGTTCCTGCACAGGCGATCTCCATGACGGTGCACCAGATGCTTAACGCAAGGAAAATAATCTGCACAGTACCGGGCTCACGGAAAGCCAAGGCTATCGAACAAACCGTCATGGCTGAGGAGATCTCACCTATGGTTCCGGCGACCATGCTTTGGAACCATCCCGATTGTGCGATGGTCTTGGATGCCGATTCGGCATCTCTCTTGTAGAATCGACAAAGAGATGGGGAGCAGAGCATGAGTCGTACGAAGACAGTAAAAGGATTGTCGATATTTTCTGATGAGTCCCTAGTGATCACCTATAGTCCTGGAGGTATCGAATCCATCGAAAGAATCCCATATGAGGAAGGATTGCCATTCATCAGTCCAGGATTCCTTGATATGCAGGTGAACGGCTTTCATGGTGCCGATTATAGTTTGGAACATCTTGAACCGGCACATGTGAAGACACTTGTCGATTTTCTGGCTAAAACAGGCACTACTCGACATATCCCCACATTTGTAACGATGCCACAAGAGCGTCTATTGAAGAACTTGCGTCTGGTACGTAAGGCTATCGATAATGATAAGTCCTTGGCTGCAGCCATTCCCGGGTTCCATGTTGAAGGTCCTTTCATCTCTCCAGTTTCAGGTCCCCGTGGTGTGCACGATCCCAAATACATCCGTGAGCCAGTGTACGAGGATTTCCTTCTATGGCAGGAAGCTGCACAAGGGAGTATCTTGTATGTAACCGTTGCACCTGAGGTCCCCGGTGCGATTGATTTCATAAAACAAGTGGTCAGAACTGGAGTGAAGGTGGCTATAGGCCATTCTGGAGCTGATCCAGAGGTCATCTTGTATGCCGTGGAGGCAGGAGCGACAATTTCCACACATCTGGGGAACGGCAGCTTTACTGAGATTCCCCGATTGAAGAACTATATATGGGAACAGCTTGCATCGGATCAATTGACCGCGGGAATCATCTGTGATGGATATCATCTCCCGCCTTCTGTCGTGAAGGTATTCACCCGTGCCAAGAGCCTTGACCGTCTTGTCTTGGTCAGTGATGTGGCTCTTCTTGGTGGATATCCACCTGGAGAGTACAAATGGGGAGACATGGATGTCGATGTGCATGAGGATGGGCATCTGGGTTTGCATGGTACCAGTGTATTGGCAGGAGCTGCCCACACGCTGGATTGGGATATCGCACATTTCATGGCTTACACCAACCATTCGTTGCAGGAGGCTGTCAGACTATGTACCGTGAATCCCGCAAAACTCCTGGGAATCGACACCTCCGGTTACGATGCTTTCACAATTGGGGGACCTGCAAATCTCTGTACGTTCCACTATGAGAAAGGAATGGATCGATTGCAGATTGTCTCATCTCCCATTACATAAATCTCATTGACTGCGAATCTGCCTATTGTCGATTTAACAGTAAATCTCTCAAGAATGATAAATAACCGTTAAATCTTCGATAAAGAAGACCAATAAGAGGGCTAAGACACGAAATTCTGATGGCCGTTTGATAATAATGATGAAGTGTCTGTCTCATGAAGCATGAATTTGAGATATTTAGAGTATATGACCATGCAAGTATATCGATTTCTCCAAAATCGAAAGGGTTCATTTCTATTATCTCATGAGATCGTTACTCCTCTAGTATTCTTCCATTAGTATTACCTTCATTTTGTGAAGCCCGCGTATTATCCTTCTCAATGTACTTATTGATTTTTATTTATCGGGAATCAGGAGAATATGAGATAAAATTTTTTGTTGACAACCGTGAACGTTCACGCTATTATCGTAAACGTTCACGGAGTCAATATAATCTTGCTTTTATGTATCATGTATGATTATCAGGAATTGAACTGTGAAACACCATAAAAGGAGTTGGTAAAATGAAAGAGAAGAAACTGTTTGTGCTTTCGCTAATCTTGGTATGCTTCCTGTTGGGTAGCAGCAGCGGTTTGTTTGCCCAGGGCCAAGATGAGTCTGTATCGTCTGACAAGATCATCATCGAGACATTCTCGGACTTGTTTCCCGAGTATTGGATGGAGGCTTTGGAAGAGAAGGGCTTGGCCGACAAAGTCGAGTTGCGAATGGTTCCCCAGAACCAGTACGAGAACAAAATCCGCATGATGCTCGCAGGAGGTGAAGTGGGGGATATCATCTGTATAGATGCTCCGAACATCGGGTACTATGCCGAAATGAATGCTTTGGAACCTCTCGATGCATATTGGGATAGGGATGACTTCGATGATCTGGTGGGTTCTGCTCAAGAAGCTATGCAATGGCAAGGCAATATCTGGGCAAGTCCTCTCAATGAGGCTAACTGCGTCTTATACTACAACCGAGAGATGTTCAAGGAAGCTGGTATTGTCGCTCCCACCACGTATGAAGATGCATGGTCGTTGGATGAACTGCTCGAAGCTGCGATCAAACTGACCAAACGTGATAAGAACGGCAATGTGGAAGTCTATGGACTGTTCCCGCAGATGTTTTCCGTGGACAACCGTAACGAAGGCATGACATTCACCCAGATGTTATGGACCTGGTGGTATGGATCTGAGATCATCAGCCCGGACGGCACCACCGTCGATGGATATTTCAATAGCCCGGAAAGTAAAGCGGCTTTGCAATTCTATGCCGACCTGTTCAACAAATATGAAGTTGCTCCATCAATCAGCATGAATAATCCATTGGCATCCGAGCGTGTCGCCATGTATATCAACGGTCCATGGATGGTCGGTACCTGGCAGAACAATTTTCCCGAATTCTTTGACGGGAAATGGGGTGCGATGCCATTGCCGAAAGGTGCTGCGGAAGCGAGTAATTCCGGTAGCTGGAACCTTGCGATCACCCGTCAGAGCAAGAACAAGGATTTGGCATGGGAAGTGGTCTCTGCGATCACCGATACCGAAGGTTCATACATCTATTGCAGCAACACAGGTAATCTTCCGGCGCGTGAATCCACCTTGGCAATTTCCGACATGTCGCAACCCCCGTATGACATCATCAAAGATCAGTTGATCCATTCGGCGAAAAGTCGACCGGTAACTCCCGTGTATCCGAAGATTTCGGAGGCACTCATGGATGCATACAATGCTGTTGCATTCGGTGAATCTGTTGACGTAGCTTTCGAGGAAGCCGTACAAAAGATGAACGCCGCATTGCAATAAGAGTACTTGATATCAAGTGACACAGAGGTGGGGCGGAGTTCCTCAAAAGACCCCGACCCACCACCATTTATATTAGACGATACGAGGTAGGCATGACAGGTTCCCACAGTAGAAGAAGAAATTTGATCGACGGATATGGTTTCATAGCTCCGGCACTGATCATTATCGCCGTCTTTGTGATCTTTCCCGCGCTACGATTGGTGTATCTGAGTTTCTTCGATGCAAACATCATGGGAAGAACCATATTTGCAGGATTGGATAACTATCGTGATCTTGTAAAGAACAGGGACTTTTTCCGCTCATTCACGGTCACGCTGAAATTCATGGCCTCGGTGGTGGTGTTCCAAACCATCTTGGCTTTCATCGGTGCCTTGATCGTGCAAAGCGGACGAAAGATGTCATCAGTGGTCAGAACCATCTTCTTCATACCCGTGATCATATCCTTCGTGGTCGTAGGCTATCTCTGGAAGGGACTGTACAACCATGACTATGGCCTTATCAATTCGGTGATTGTAGCATTCCAGGGGTCCAGACAGGGGTTCCTCAATGATCCCACGCAGGCACTATTCTCGTTGATCATCACCTGTATCTGGAAAAGTTGGCCTTACTTCATGATGATCTTCATCGCAGGATTGAACGAGATTCCCGGTGAACTCTATGAATCAGCGGAAATCGATGGGGCGAGTGCTTTGAGGAAGTTGTGGAATATCACCATCCCAATGCTTCGGCGCACCATCTTATTCATCTTGCTCATCACCACTATGGATTCTGTGGTGAAAGTCTTCACACCCGTATTCGTCATGACCAACGGTGGTCCACGGGGTTCTACGGATTTGTTGGTCCACTATGCATGGCGCATGGCATTCCGTTTCGGAGATGTGGGATACGCCTCGGCTGTCATGGTGGTTGTATTCATTTTTCTCATTGCAGTGGGAACGATCCAGATAAAAATTGGAGAGCGACATGAACAGTAGACAAGAAATTCCCCAAATATTCCAAACAAAACAGTTGGTCGGTCTCATCCGGTTCGTACTCCTCGTACTCCTGCTACTGGTGACTTTGGTGCCAGTCGTATGGGGATTCTCCCTCGCCTTTAGAAGCAACCAGGAAATTGTCACGATGCAGGGAATCGATCAATATACATTCATACCAAAGACTCCCACCCTACAAAATTTCACCCGGCTGTTCGAGCTGGTGAATATTCCCCGAGTCTTCTTGCTCACCGTATTCGTGAGTGTCACCGTCACTGCGTTGAATCTGATACTGAATTCCATGGCCGCATATGCGTTCGCCAAGATCCAATTCCCTGGGCGTGACATCATCTTCATTCTCATATTGGCTACATTGGCCATTCCCGTGGAAATCCTAATCATTCCACTCTATAGACAGATTTATCAGATGGGGATGATGAATACCTTGACTTCGTTGATCATTCCATTCGGTGCCAATGCTTTTGGGATATTCTTCATGCGGCAATTCTTCCTCGGGATACCGAAGGAGATCGAAGAGGCGGCATGTATCGACGGGTGTTCCAGACTGCACATCTTCGGAAAACTCATGCTGCCGCTTTCTAAAGCCGCACTTATCACTCTGGGACTTCAGATCTTCCTCCAGCAGTGGGACAGTTTCCTTGTACCAGTGACCTTCATTTCCTCGGAGTCGAAGATGCTGCTCCAGGTAGCCATCAACTATATCTATTCGGGATTGTATTTCAACGATTTCGGTGTCCTGTATGCCGGAATGCTGATTGCCACTATTCCTATCATCTTCATATTCCTCTTTCTTCAGAAATACTATGTCGCAGGTATCACATCGACAGGAATCAAAGGATAACTCATGGACACTACAACGACTAAGACAAGAATTTTCTTCGACATGCACCTCCCCGAGTGGAACGAATCGGATGTGGCGCGAAGGTTCGACGTGGACGATCTCTCTTCCGCGTTGATTGCATCGGATGCCGATTCGGTCATCCTCTACGCGAAATGCCAGTATGGCAACGCCTACTACGATACAAAGATCGGTCACAAGCATGCGGGACTCGGTTCGCTTGATCTCTTACGTGAAACCACCAAACGTCTCCATGCGGCGGGGAAAGAGGTGATAGCCTACTATTCAGTTGCTTGGGACGAGTTCCAAGCAGCACTCCACCCCGAATGGCTGACCTTGGACCGTGAAGGGGAATTCGATTCACAGCAATTTAGGTGGAAAACATTGTGCGTGAACTCTCCATACCGGTCTTTTGTCTTGTCCCAGTTGCAAGAGATAGCCGAGGAGACCTCTGTCGATGGCTTTTGGATAGACATGACCATCATTGGAGATGGCAAATGCTACTGCAATCACTGTCGAAAAAAATACGAGACTCTCCATCCGGATGGTCAAGATCTTGGGGACCTGACTTTGGATGATAGCATGTTCCTGGATTTCCGTTTCGACTACATCGAGGAATTTTTTAGGGATGCATACGCGGTGTTGCGTAAAGTGGACCCCAAGTTGCAGATTCTCAACAACTATTGGGGATATCCCTATTCACCGCTGTCCATGGGAAGTCGGGCCATAGGAGCTCAGACGGAAGCTGACATGGTCACCGGTGAAGCATATGCCGATTGGACAGGCCTGCAATCACCCGAATTCTTCTCCCGATTCCTCCGTGGGGTGGCCAATGGTCGTCCCTATGAAGCTCTTATCGGGCGATTTGTGAACACGTGGGATTTCACGAGGAAACCATACGACCAATTGTTCTTCGAGTGTATGACCGTCTTCAGTCATGGAGGCATGGTGACCCTGGATGACGAACCATACTATGACGGAACTATCGATGGGCAGCTGTATCACGAAGATCTCAGGACCATTTTCCAGACCATACACAAGCATGCAAGCTGCTTGGAAGGAGAGCGGTTGTGCTATGGTGCAATCTACCATTCCCAATATACCAAGACTATGCAAAAACAGACCGATTTTATCAAAGATGTGGTGGGCGCCTACAAGTTGCTTCGTGATGCGCACTTCCCGGTGGATTTTCTCTTCGATGAAAACGCGACGAGCGAAATGCTGGCTCGATATCCCGTGGTGTTCCTTCCCTCTGTCTCACATTTGGATCCCCATGCAATCGGTGAATTGGAGGCGTATCTCCTCCAAGGTGGTTTAGTGGTTTCCTTTGGTCTCAATGCCTTGATGGATTCCTCGGTTGTCAATGGGATATTGTCTGATGGACAAAGCACGTACAGCCTCTCCTATATCAGAAGTGGCGATGAAGCCAATCCCGCATACCTGTTGGTGAGGGGAGCCTACCAGCAGTACCGATTAGATGGAAAGCAAGCCTCTTGCGAAACCGAGATGATGCATTCACCGGCACTAGTCGATCCGATAGTGGAGAATGATGCCAAGACGTTCTATCACAACAATCTTCCCTCACCTTACAAGGATTCCCTTTATCCGTTGGCTATCAAGATCAGATATGATAAAGGGATGATGATCCATTTCAACCAACCAATCGCGCGCAGTTATGCCAAACAACCGAGCAAGGGGCTGCGTGAACTTGTTCTGCAGACCATTCATACAGAGCGGGATTGGCCAGTTGTCCAGCTGGACGCACCCATGCGAGTTGCCTCGGAAGTCTATGATGATAGGAGCAAGGGCAAGATGCATGTTCATCTGATGGTCGCAGGCAGCGAGTCGAGTCTGAGTTGCGGTATTCTCGATACGATGCAAGGTAATTTTGAACGTCCATTCGTCTACATGGAGCAGCGTGATCGTGTCAGTGGTATCAGCATGGAACTCACATTAGCGAATCGGGTGAAAACAATCACTTCTATTTATGA
Organism: Pleomorphochaeta sp. DL1XJH-081; assembly: GCF_049310885.1. Lineage (NCBI taxonomy): Bacteria > Pseudomonadati > Spirochaetota > Spirochaetia > Spirochaetales > Sphaerochaetaceae > Pleomorphochaeta > Pleomorphochaeta sp. DL1XJH-081. Next base: position 179,214 of record NZ_JBMDYO010000002.1, on the reverse strand, counting down.
GGAAAATCAACTATTCTGGAAACAAGAAGGCAATAGCGTCTCCATCAAAATCGATGGAGTTTCTCTCTGGGATATAATTGAGGTAGTCTATGAGGAATGCGAAACGGCCTAAGATCACAATCAAGGATCTGGCCAGGCTCTGCGATGTTTCCATAGGGACCATCGATCGAGCGATACACAACAAGCCTGGCGTCAGCAAGGCTACCCGTGATAGAGTGATGCAAATGGCAGAGCAGCATGGGTACAAACCGGATCGGATAGCCCAGAGTCTGCAAAGCGGCAAGACCTATGAGATAGGATTGGTTGTTCACGACTTAAATAACCGGTTTTTCTCGTTGCTGGTGGATGCGATCCAGCAAGTCGCTTGGGAACATAACTATTATATCCAGTTAGCCATCTCATTGCGTGATACCAAGCGCGAGTACGAGATCATAGAGCATATGCTGCAACGCAATGTCGACGGTATCCTCCTGTTCGCAACGAACACCGGACAGGAGTTCTATCGGTATCTCATGGACATTGATAAGCCAGTGGTCTTGCTGGCCAATAGGGTACATGGACCTAAAGGTGCTCCTGAGATCCCTTTTGTTGGGTTGGACAATTGCAAAGCCATCGAGAAGGCATTGATGGGAATCATTGCCAAAGGGTATCGGGCGATCAACTTCGTCAGTCCGTTCTTCGATCGTAGCTATAAGCACAACTACTGGGAAATCGATCAGCGATTTCGTACCTTTTCCCGATTTGTTGAGAAACGCGGTATAGAACACCATGCTTTCATTACTGAGATGTATCTGAAAGAGATTGCCGAAATGAAGCTGGAGAAGCGGACAGCATTCTTCTGTGCCAGTGATATTTTCGCTCTGGAGCTCATTAAACTTTTCCAGGATTTGGGAAGGGATATTCCTCAGGATGTTGGAGTGATGGGATTCGATAATATCGACGTACTCAAGTATGTGAGACCAGGGTTGTCCACAATCAAGTATCCTGTGGATCAGTTGGGAACCTCCGGTTTTCTCTTGCTTGATGATCTGATGGCCAATAAACAATCGATCAAGGAAGTCATCCTTGATGCGGAGATCATCTGGCGCGATTCAATCTAAGTCCTGCACAAAATATAAAGAATATATCGTACCTTTACAATCGGTGTCCACAGTGACCTTGTGGCACTGATTCCCTATCATGCCGACTATCGGTACCAGGTACGGACTCCACATTTCCCAAAATAATCGGGGTTTTAAGGGGGTAGGTGCATGATTTCGGGATTTCGGGTACCGGGTACGGTTTCCAATAAAACCACATTGCGAATCAGGTTTTAAGTACGTGTCAACCCAACACCATGGATGGCAGATCTGGAGGGTTTTGACCATACTCATTTCTAGGAGGGATGGTATGGGAACAATGAATTATCATCAGTACACTCACGACCAAAGGATCGCATATCTCAAAGAATTCGATGAAAGCGGACAGTCAGTTCGTGCGTTCTGCGAGACTATCGGTGCCAGACAATATGAAGTGACCTCCCAGTTTGCAAAACGTGGATTCACCGAGCATACTGGGAATAAGAACAACTTAAACCGTATGCGGCTACCGCATGCAAATGGAGGTCACTATGAATATAGTAATCCACATTGGTATCGATGTCCACAAGGATAGTTACTCGCTGAGCGCCTTTCGCTTAACGAGCAACCGGAATTTCGGGGAGAGCCGCATAGCCAGGACTATCGGTACCAGGTACGAAATCCACATTCCCCAAAATAATCGGGGTTTTAGGGTGCTAGAAGCATGATTTCAGGATTTCGGGAACCGAGTACGTTTTCCAAGAATTCCACATTGCGAATCCGGGTTTGAAAACTTCGGATTTTTTTTGATCATTTAATAGCAATATCGATAACAATAACACAAATAAATTCATCTATCCTTTATACTCTCACTGGAGGACAAATAAAACACATAGACTTCCCAGAAAGGGTAGTGACGCATTGGCCAGCACTTCCTGCGTACAGAATGTGAGCAGAACCAGAAGAGCTGAACAGCCAACAGGCGCGTAGGGAAAGGCCTTTCCCTCCATTCCCTCTTTCCACTCCTTCAGACTTCCGAGTGATGCTGAAGAATGTGAATTACTCTACTATGGCCGATACCGCGAAAGCTCCCATGCAGGATAACCAACAAGATAACCAACAAGATAACCAACAAGATAACCAACAAGATAACCAACAAGATAGCATCCATGAAGCAATACTACAGTATTGTGTAATACCACGAGGAAGAAAAGAGATTGCGGAACATTGTGGCTATAAGGATGTGAGACATTTTTCTTTAAATTTTCTTAAGCCGCTGCTTGAATCGGGGAGAATACAGATGACCCACCCAGACAAACCGAGCAGTCGCAATCAAAAATATGTAGCCGCTGAGCAAACGGATCATCAATGAACGGATGATTTTGAATCAAGCCGAAACATAATGCTGTAGCTTTTCGTAATTTTCCGGGAGACTATCAGAACCAGTTTCCGTCTCCACCTCTTCAAGTTAAACAGGGTTTCGGGTGCTAGAATCATGGTATCGTGATTGCAGGCGCCTGCTACTGATTCCAGTGTAACCTTCCGAAACCTTTGGACATACTTTCCTTATAAGAAGATATACGTGAAGCAGAATTCACTTCTTTACCGTAAGTAGGGGTGAAGGAGGAAATGGAATGCCATGGCTACAGTGATAAGGAGTCTGGGTATCGACGGTATCGCGGGATACCCGATGGGAGTGGAAGTAGCCATAATCGCCGGAATGCCGGGTACTACGATTGTGGGATTGGGTGACAGTGCGGTGAAGGAGGCGAAGGATCGTATGGAGGCGTGCACCGAAGAGCTCGGTTATGCGTATCCTACGAAGAAGGTAGTGGTGAACCTAAGCCCGAGCGATATTAGAAAGCGTGGAGCCTACCTCGATCTACCGATGATTTTGGGCATGCTGGTCGAATCGGCGCAGGTAATGCCGATCATAGAGGATTGGGAGAAGACTGCCGTGGTAGGCGGGATCAGCACCACCGGTAACCTGGTAGGATTCAATGGGGTGCTACCCATGGCAGTGCAGGCACGTAAGCTCGGGTGGAAACGTCTGATCGTACCCCTCGATTGTGCCGATGAGGCATCGTTGGTTGGTGGTATCGAGGTTATCGCCTGTAAGACAGTAGCCCAAGTGGTCGCGTATCTGGAAGGGAGACTGTATATTGCTTCCCATCGACGTATGGTAGTGGTCCAAAATCCTGCTGATAAGGAGAAGATGGGCGATTATGCCGATGTGGTAGGTCATGAGGACATTCTCCCTTTTCTGGCAGCTGCAGTGGCTGGAAACCACAACCTGTTGTTGATAGGACTGCCCGGTAGCGGAAAATCACTGATGGCGAAACTGTTGCCCACCATCTTGCCTCCCATGGATGAACAGGAAATCCTGGAGGTCTCCTCGATATATAGCATAGCGGGTGAACTCGATGGACATGAACTGAAAGAAAGCAGACCATTCAGGAGTCCCCACTACAACATGTCCAGCCATGCCTTGATAGGAGGAGGCCCCTATGCGAGTCCGGGAGAGGTCACCTTGGCCCATCGTGGTATCCTCTTTCTGGATGAGTTACCCGAGTTCAGCCGTAAGACCCTGGAATCACTCAGATTACCATTGGAGGATAAACGGGTCACCATAAGCCGGGTGAACCAGACCAACCGGTATCCCTCCGATTTTATGTTGGTGGCAGCCATGAATCCCTGTCCTTGCGGGTATGGTGGGACCAACCGCTGCGAATGTACTCCCCATGCGATTCGTACCTACCGTCAGCGGGTATCGGGACCGGTTCTGGACCGCATAGATATGCAAAAATTCGTCGGAAGGGTGGCATTCAGTGACGGTCATCTGATGAGCGGTAAGATCAGCAGTGCGACCCTGCGGGAGTCCGTCATGCTAGCCAGAGAACGGCAATCCAGCCGGTTTCGTAAGGGTGGGGATGCCATTTCCACCAACTCGGAGATGAGAAGCTCACATCTCCGAAAATACTGCATTCTGGATGATCGGTGCGCACGATTGTTACAACGTGCCTATGAAAGGGAGCATCTCTCCGTGCGGGCACGCTATAAAACCCTCCGTCTTGCTAGGACATTCGCCGATATCGATGGATGTGACGATATAGGCAAAGATCACCTTGTTCTCGCTTTGTCCTCAAGGGACTTGGAAAAGGATACCCACCATGTATGATCGTGATGATCTGTTGCTCTACTGGGTGTGGCTGAACGAGCTGCGTGGAATTCCCCTGTCATCCAAAAGAAAGCTCCTGAAGATCTTCGGCGATCCCAAGGCGATTTACGATGCCGAGGTATCCACTGTGATAGAATTGCTAGCTAGGAAGGCCAGTACCCGCTACGGATCTTCCAGTGTGGCCGAGCGAGCCGAAGGGAGCGAATTGTTCACAGCTTGGCCTAAAGGAGACCTCAAAGAGGCAGAGACGATCATGGAGCACCACCTGCACCATGAAATTTCGACCCTGTGCGCACACGACAGTTGTTACCGCCGCATCTTCGACGCCGATAGCAAGGCGCCATTGGTGGTGTACTATCGTGGGGAATTGGCACCTGCCGATACAAAGCTCATAGGGATCGTAGGATCCCGATCTTGTACGTCCTATGGCCGTATGGTAGCTACAGCGGCTACCGAAGAGGCTGTGGGGTAGGGCAAAGTAGTGGCATCCGGCCTCTCCTTCGGCATCGATGCCCTCTCCCACAAGACCGCGTTGGATCATGGCGGTATTACTTACGCATTTCTCCCTTGTGGCCTGCATAAGGTTCAGCCGGCATCGCATACCGCACTTGCACAGCGTATTGTCGAAAGAGGAGCAATCATCAGTCCCTATCCTTATGGCAAGGAAGCCTTGCCATTCAGGTATATCGGTCGCAATGACCTCCTCGCCTCCTGGTGCGATACCCTGCTTGTCGTGGAGGCAAGCGTAAAAAGTGGCAGCATGCATACCGCCCGTAGCGCCATGACCAAAGGGAAACAGGTTCTGGCCGTTCCCAACAGCCTCTTGGAACCCAAAAGTAGGGGAACCAATGTGCTCCTTACCGAAGGAGCTCGTGCCTATATCAATAACAGGTTAGCACAAAAGGACACAGCTAGACTTTCACATACCCTGGTCGAGGGTGATGACCGCCAAACTTCTGTCTTACAACGTCTCGCAGCGGGTGGTATGGCAACCGGTGAAATTGCCTATGCCCTTGGTTGTGAAATTACCGATACGATGGGACTGCTTACCGATTTGGAGCTTTCCGACAGGGTGGAATACCGAGCGGACGGCAGGTGGCACCTGGTGGGAGGACCCTAGACCATGAGTCGACAAAAGAGGGAACATGTTCCCCACAGTGTCCACCATGTGATCCAACGGGGGAACAACCGCAACTACATCTATGAGAATACCCGGGATAAACGTGAGTTCCTCGAAATCCTCTCCCATGCCATCGATACCAGTGATGCCACGCTCCTCCAGTACGTCCTCATGGATAATCATTACCACCTGCTCATCCGTGTGGAAAAAGAACCGTTATCCCAACTACTATGGTTGGTCAACAGGAACTATACCCGCTATTACAACCGACGCTACAACCGTATTGGCACTATCTATGGAGGACGATACAAGAGTTACCTCCTGGAGGATGAGCGGAAGCTCTTCAGCACCATCCGCTATATCGTCCAAAATCCCGTGAAGGCTAATATTGCAGTGACTCCGGGAGCCTATCGGTGGAGTGGCCATGGTGCGGTGATCTCCGGTCAAGGTGGCATCATCGACCGCCTTGCGCTACTCTCCTATTTCGCTCCCGAGAGCACACTTGCTCTGCAGCGATATCGTGCATGTACCGAAAGCGACACATGGAATGCCGAGGTGGGATTCGCCACTATCGTACAACCGGAGATCGAGACCGAAGAGCGTCTGGCTTGTCTCCTTGACGGATTTCTCGAGCAACAGGAACTCTGTGCATATAGGAAAATGATCGTCTCGGGATCCCGCCTCCCCGTCGTACGACAACTACGTAGCCGATTCATCACCCTTGCCATGACCGATGGCCATGCGATCAAGGATATCGCAGCATTCCTGCATGTGAGCCATGAGACGGTGCGGCGGATCGGCAAGAGTTCTTTTGGTTGAAGTATCATGGTTTCAATACCTAAACGGACTATCAGGAGTATATTGAATTAATCCCTCAAGCATCCGATTGGTACTACCAACACACCATCATCACGGCGATATGCGAATTCTGTACCTGTAAGTATCATAAGAAATGAGGGTTCTTTCATCTTCTTGGTATCTACCTTGGCCTTCAGCTCCAGCAGGTGATCGGCTGCTTCCTCAATCTGCTTTGCACCTAGCTTCACTTCGATCGGCGCCCACCTGCCATCGTTAAGACAGATTACGGTGTCCGATTCCAATCCACTTGCATCACGATAGTGGAAGACCTGCCCATCGATGGCTTCTGCGTAGACTCGCAGGTCCCTTGTGCATAGGGATTCAAAGAGAAATCCGAAATATTGGAAATCCTCTAGCAATCGGGAAGGAGTAAGCCGCATTAGTGCTGTCGCAATGGAAGGATCCACGAAATGCCGTTTGACAGAAGTCCTGACCGCCGTCTTGGAGCGCAGCACAGGGTTCCAAGCAGGAAGATTCTCCGTGACGAAGATTCGCTCCAATGCCGTCAGATACTGACTAATTGTTTTCTCTGAAACACTTGCATCGGCATCGCCTAGGGCAATATCGTCACGGATCGTCCTGATTGTGGCCATAGTCGCTATGTTTCTGGCATAGGAGCGCATCAGTGCCCGCACCCGTGCAGGATTCTTTTCCACGCCATCAACCCGGGAGATGTCAGCATTGATGACCGCTTCCACATAATCAATCGCATGGCGCATCGCGATATTCTCATCATCACCGATGGAAGCCGGCCATCCTCCCCGGACAATGGCAGAAGCTATGCTTTCTATGGATACATCTGAAAATCCCTCAGGATTGATCTTCCCATCAAACAACGATTTCAGCGAAACCATGCCGTTCGATTCCAAAGATTCGAACAGACTCATGGGACGCATCATCAGTCGTGAGATTCTCCCGGTCCCCGTATGTTGTACCGTATCATCCTGTGGTACCGCCGATCCTGTCAGAATGAACTGCCCTGGTTTTCCCCCTCTCTGATCAACCATGAAACGTACGGCATCCCATAATACGGGTGCGCTTTGCCACTCATCGAGTAATCGGGGGGTGTCTCCCTGTAATAGGAGGGAAGGTTTTGTATCAGCTGCCATGTGGTATGATGCAGACTTGTCAGGGTCCTGCATGAACAGCTGACTTCTTGATGCTCTCGTTGCAGTAGCCGTCTTCCCACACCATTTTGGACCTTCGACCAAAACAGCACCGTTGGAACGGAGTCTTTCCTGTAAGAGCCCGTCAGCAATACGCTTGAGATAGGTTTGTCGTTCCATGGGGGATTCCTCCTTTACTACGAATGTATAGTACTTCATGCTTCCGATAATATCAATGTTTTACTTCCGAAGATATAGTAATTATACTTCCGAAAATATTGCAAATGCACTTCTTACTGTGTAGCTGTCAATAAAAGTAGCCACGGTTGAGCCTCCCATAGTTCCAAAGTCTCATGATGATACTTTGGATGATACTTTGGGACTAAGGATACCCTCTCTGATAAACATGAATCCCGGTATCAACCAACGTAAGCATTCTCAGCAGCTTGAGGTCTTACTTCCCATTATGAAGCCTGCGATGTTCGCTATGGTGGAAAGGGGTGTGCTTGAACGCAAAGGGGGCAAGAGGGTGTGTATACTACGTTTTGAGCTTGAATGCCGCCAGGTAATCGAATTGGCAGGAATATACGTATTTTTGTAGGCAGTCTGCTCTATGTAAGCATCCTGCTTGCATATATAATGATAATTGCAAAAATATGCTGATAAATAATGATATTTGTTGACATGAACGAGGTTCATACCTATATTTGCACTATGATACTTTTTTTATGAGGCTTGTCCATGGGAATATACGTTTCTGATCTTCGACCGGCGGGATATGCATATCTTCTTGAAAAACTCGGAATCACAGGCATACCAAACTGGCACCGATCGATGGTTTCGACTACAGGAACACACTCTTCAAAGATACAGGACGGTTTTGTCGATGAAGTTTATCGACCTCAATACTGGCCCGGAGAAACGGTTGGTGACCATCTCGAGTTCGCTCTGAAATATGATGGGGTGAATCTTGCATTGCTGGCACGAATCTTTGAAAAGGTATCTTTCGAAGTACTCACCGAGTACATCATGTCCAAGCCGACCGGGAAATACGCCCGGAGGATCTGGTTTTTCTATGAGCTCTTGACAGAAAAGCATCTACCTGTCAGCGACATGACCACTGGCAACTATGTCAATGCGTTGGATAGCAAGGATTATTACACTCTCCACAGCGGAGAACGATCTCCCCGCCATCGTATAGTGAACAACCTTCTTGGTCCCCGGGCCTTTTGTCCTGTCGTCAGGAAGACCGACAAGCTCTTGGAATTGGACTCCACAGTCCTGAAAGAACGGTGTGAGGAAATCGTCACGGCCTATCCTCCACAGTTGCTTCGCCGGGCACTGAGTTACTTCTACAATAAAGAGACAAAATCCTCATTTGAGATTGAACATGCAAAAAGCAATGCTTCCCGCACAGAGAAGTTCATTGCATCCTTGGAACTTGCCGAACAAGAGGACTTTTGTGAAAAGGGCAGGCTTGTTGAACTGCAAAACCGTATTGTCGACCCGCGATTTGCCGATAGCGATTACCGGGTAAGTCAAAACTATGTTGGCCAGACAATGGCGTACCAAAAAGAGCTCATCCATTATATCTGCCCAAGACCTGAAGATCTGCCGGTTCTGATGGAGGGTTTGCTCACTTGTCATGACAGGATGAAAGTGGGTGGGGTTCCACCAGTCATCCACGCCGCGGTGATAGCCTATGGCTTTGTGTTCCTGCATCCGTTCGAGGATGGAAACGGACGAATCCATAGATTCCTCATCCATAATATCCTTTCCTTGCGGCAGATGGTACCTCGTGGACTCATGTTTCCCATATCAGCTGTCATGCTGAAGCATCCGGAAGATTATGATAGATCGTTGGAAGCTTTTTCTCGGCCCCTGCTACAGGTCATCGACTATCAGTTGGATGAAATGGGGATAATGACGGTAGAGGATGAAAGCGCACCCTGGTACTCCTATATGGATATGACAGCCCAGGCAGAAGCCTTGTCCGGATTTCTACGTAAAACAATCGAAGAAGAGCTTGTACAAGAACTCAACTTTCTTGCCAACTATGATGCAACCAAGAATGCGATTCAGGATATAATCGACATGCCCGACCGGCTGATCGATCTGTTCATACAGTTGTGCCTACAGGACAACGGCAACCTTTCTGCGAGAAAGAGGTCCTCCCATTTTGACTTCTTGAGCGATGAGGAGCTTGCTGCCATGGAACAGGCTGTCAAAGATTCTTATACACAGGTATAGATGTCTAGCATCCCAGACTATTTTTATGATTGGGAAACAGATGTCCTTCGTGGTTCAAAAACATCCGATAAACAGACTTGGATGAGTCAATGGGATATGTGCTGATCTGCTTATCGATCTATGATACCACACTCACCAGCTCGTGAAGAAAAAAGTTGAAGGCCTCAAGCGATCAGGTTTGGGGAACCGTCAAGATGTTAGTAGGTGTGCCCATTACCTCCTAAAGTTGCGAGGGCGGTATCTCCTGTTGTACACAAGTGGCGTTCACAACACAACTGTTACCCTTATATTCGGATTGGCTTTTCCGGAGAAGGACCCCTATCTGTAGACACATCCCTAGCTGGTTTTAAATCAATCGATGCTTGCGTTCTTCCCGCCAATCGGCTATGCTTTGCCTCGCTGGGTCTGGAAAAACGGAATGGGGTGTGATTCCCCAACGGTCCCGCCACTGTAATCGACGATGAATGCAGGTATACCATTGTCCAACGGATGAGAAGGTCTGCAGGAAGACGAGTCGTAAGTCAGGAGACGTTTCCAGATACATTATCTTCGTGGAGAAAGAGGCAGCATGAAACAGACATGTCATGACCGACTGTATACACTTAACATCAATCTCATTCCACCCTTGCACTTCATGAAGCCAGACACCACATCTCTGGAGGCACTTCATGAAGAAGTCGCACAGTTTACCCATCTCCCTCCTGACGGTCCTTTTGCTGGTGGTAGGCATTACACCGCTATTGGCACAAAGTTACACCGACTTGGGAACAGGAGCCGCATTGACGATCATCGAGGAATCGTTCGCCGAAGCGGAAACCAACACAGCTTCACGCGTGACAACCATCACACGTGAAGAAATCGCATCCTATCAAGCGGAAACGACAGCCCAACTCGTAGAGCGAGTGATCGGCACCACCTTCTCATCCTATGGAGCCCTTGGAGCCGCACAGAACGTGCAGATACGGGGAGCTACATCCGATAAGACATTGGTATTCCTCAACGGCGTACCATTGGGCTCAGCCCACGAAGGTTCGTATGACCTCTCTCGGATCCCAGTGAACATTATCGAGAGCATAGAGATTATTAAAAGTGGACCAGGGAACCTAGGAAGGACCAATGCCATAGGAGGGATGGTCAATATCATTACCAAATCCGGGACCTCGGATACCAGCGGGAAGCAAAGACCTTTGAACATTTCACTTGAGAACGGATCCTTCCTTCCACTTCCCTATGGGGACAGCGATTATCAGAATTGGCTTTCACTTGTCGATAGCCAGAAAGTTGACATCGAGTACTCCACTCGTCTTGGTAATATGGAAATGACTGCAACCACAGGGGGGCTACGGGCTTCCAATGCCTTCACCTATCCCGATGGGGACAGACGTGAGCAGCGCACCAATGCCCAAGTGATCTCTGCCCATGCAGGACTGTTCCTCGACGGCAGTGTTTCCGACCGAGTCCATCTAAAAGGTAACGCCCTAGCCAACTGGCAACGTGTCGGAGTCCCAGGAATGTTGAGTTGGCCAACTCCCGATGCACAACAAGAGGATTGGGAATTATCGGGAAATCAAACGGTTTCGATCGATACCCATCCAGAGAGTCCCATCGATACACACACCGTGGTGGCGAGTGCCGCATTTGCACGGACACACTACATTGATGAAGTATCGGCCACGGATGACACCCATGACAAACTTCGTCTCTTCTTCCAGTATCGACAAGATTGGCGGATGGATCAGCACCTCGCCTTGGAAACCGGTGTTGATGCTACAGTAGATTATGTCGACAGTACCAAAATCGGAGATGAGAGCCGTACGATTCCCTCTGTCTATGCCAATGGAGGTATCTATCTTGTAGAAGGGAAGATTTCGATCCACCCAAGTATACAACTCAAGTATGTGAGCGATACAGAAGCTTTCTCACCGAATGCCTCGATCGGCATGATCTACGCTCCTGATGGCATACACCGATTCCAGGCAACAGTCAGTTATGCTCAGCAGATTCCTACGTTCAGCCAACTCTACTGGCCACTCGAATGGGGATACCGCGGAAACCCCGATCTGAAAACAGAAAAAGGATTCAATGGCGATATCGGCTATACCTTGGAGACTAGTAAGGTACGGTATGAAGGAAGCCTTTTCGCACGGGATGTTAATGATGCGATCGTAGGCGATCCCGAAGACAATTACATTCCCCACAACATAGCACATGCGTTTTATCTCGGAACAGAACAGTCGGTAGTTTGGGATCCCTCGGAGAGCCTCTCTTTCTCGGTGAGTTACCAATACAACCGGAGTTTCGACCTATCGAATAACCAATCATTCTCCGATGACATTCCGGTATCGGCAGTACGGGAACATACACTCAAAACATCAGTGGGATTTACCCATGGCCCTTGGGATATCATCGTATTCGGTGAGTACCTAGGATCTTCCGAAGTAGCCGATGCTGTCGTACTCTTAGATTTGACAGCCACTTTAGCGATATCGGAAACAGTATCGACCTATGTAGCGATCGACAACCTGTTGGACAGCGCGTATCAGCTATATGACGGTTACCCCATGCCTGGAATGAAGATCAGAACCGGCGCTTCGCTACAGCTGTAATCAGGAGGACCGGCAATGGAGACACAACAGACACTGATGGACATGATACAACGGGGTGGGGTAGTGATGTGGCCACTGCTGATCCTCTTCGGAGCAGTATTGGTAGTGGCACTCGACGGAGCTCTGAACCTCTACCAGTGCAAACGAGGCGAAGGGATAGCTACCCAGCCCGCTGAATCGTTCGCCCTCTCACTGCTCGATTTCATTGCGACTACCGCCCCGGTTCTTGGCTTCCTCGGAACAGTTGCCGGAATGATCAGCGCATTCGGTGCAGTGGCAGAATCGACAACAGTCCAACTGCCGGTTGTAGCAGGGGGACTGTATGAAGCACTGTTTACCACGGCCTTCGGTTTGATTGTCTCACTGCTGGCAACACTGGTGAGTTTCCTTCTTGAATTCGCTATGGAGAGGATATGGGAAGAAAAAGACGCGAACAGGTAGGATACAGCAGCGATATCGCATTCTTGCTGATCATCTTCTTTTTAGTGATGGTCGGCTCGACTGCGAATCGCATGCTCGCCATCGATTCTTCAGACTCTCAGAATATTCGTGAAGATGGGACTAGTCTGTCTCACGTGGTCCACCTGGAGATTCTTTTAGACGGCACACTTCAGGTAGTTTCCACATCGGCGATCCTACCGTTGTCTACGATTGAACAAAAGGATGTCGTTTTACATGCCCATGCAAGGGTAGCATGGGGGCAAGTGGTCGATGCTTTGGATACCCTATCTACGTATGATGTAGGCTCCATTGGATTCGCCACCATGACAGGGGACTCTATCAGTGAATCATCTCCTGCCTCCTTAGAGAGAGAGGAGGAGCCATGAGACGCAAACGGAAAGTAGCCACAGCAGTTTTTACCGATGTTGCTTTCATTCTCCTTCTCTTCTTCCTCGTCTTCGCGATAACCAGCCAACGTACTCCTATACCAGTTGAATTACCGATAGCCCAGCATGCGCAAGAGGTTCAAAAAGCTGACCTACAGCTGTTCGTGGACAAGGATGGCACCTTATATAACCAAGAGCGAAAGATTGACTTGGACCAAATCGCCTATGCAGAGCGGATCTCGGTGTATGCCGATGAAGCAACCGAGTTTTCTCTGGTCCTCCCCATTTTACAAAGACTTGCAGAATTGGGAGTACCAATAGTGCAATGTGTGGTGGCTCTACCATGACCCGGGGGATGCGTATCGGTCTCATTACTGCGATAGTCACCCTCGGCATGTTCCTATTCCTGCGCATCCCCTTTGCTCTGTTGCCAACCGATAGCGTTGGAACACCAAGTAGAGAAGATTTACCAAGAGCAGCAACCATCACACTCGCACGAGCTCCAGAAGTCTCTCCTCAGTTGCTTACCGGGGTGGCAGAGGATCGTGAGGAGATGATTGCTGATACCATGATTGATGAAAGCCCATCTGAATCAACTAACTCTCCCCAACCAGATCGTCAAGCAGGGGACCATTTGAAAGCGATTGCCAGGGATACCTCGTTTGTCCCCGACATGGATATCGCTTCTGTAAAGGCCAGCTATAGGGAAAAACAGCTCGGAGAATCCCGACCCGTTCCACAGACCTATGTGTCGTTAGGCCAAGTGACCGAAGCTCCGCAGTTCGACCAACAGTTGCTCTCCAGTAGAATAGCGTATCCCCAGGGAGCAAAACGACAGGGTTTGGAGGCCAAAGTGGTATTAAGACTGTACATAGGAGAAGACGGTACTATCGACGATATAGTCGTGCAAGAGGATCCGGGGTTCGGTTTTGCTGCAGCTGCGATGGATGCATTTGCCGATTTGATGGCTAAACCGGCGAAGATCGATGAAAAACCAGTTGCAGTTACCATGTTCTTTCCGATCACTTTCTCTTTGCGGTGAGCTATGCCTTCGCTGTGTACCACTGAAGATTCTCTCCTACGGCAGTTTTTTCATCAATCGTCTACTTTGACCGACAAGATAGAGTGGCAAGGTACCTAGTGTATACGTATAATCGGATAGTGGCAGAGAAGATTTGATTCCCCAACGAAACGAGGGTAGCGGAACAATTACTATTGGTCCATTACCGAGTGAGTGCAGGGAACGTAAGGCGAGATACCCCGCCCCTTGGGGCGGCAGCGGAGGCGAAGCCTCCCGGGTCCAGGGCTTGCCCTGGGGGTGCGATACCATTCATTTCCTCGATTGCGGGTCTGTTCGTTGAAAACCGCAATGCTGTGTGCAGGTGTTTCGATTCCATATAAAGATGCAACGATTTCAAAGTGCCGGTCTTTCCCGACTTGACTTCAATGGGAAGTACTTTATTTCCCAACTGGATCAGGAAATCAACTTCAGCTTTTGATTGGGATTTTTCTCGTGTCCAATAGTAGAGCTCAGGATTCATATAATTCGGCTGATTATATAATAAGTGCTGTCCGATGAACTGTTCTGCCAATTCCCCTCTGTTTGAGAAGAGAAGATTATCATCTTGGGCAATATCACCTCAACACAGAATTGGTCCGTTTCCATGGACGTCACCCCTTGCCAAATTACAGACAATCGCTTTGCCTCTTTCTTGAACATCACCATCCTTTTTATCCTTTAAGCTTCATGATCTCTTGTAGGAAAAGGTACTGTAATCACTGAACAACCACAGTTGCGTTTGGACCGGTTCCCTTTTACACTAGAGGAACAACAAGATACATGATGGAGTCGATTATATGAATTATAGGATACTCGGACGTACGGGATTACAAGTTGGTGAAATAGGACTCGGTACGGAGCATGTGGTGCATGAAGAGCAGAGCATGGTGAACGATGTTACTGCCATGGCCATTGACCATGGTATGAACTATATAGACTTCTTTTGGCCACAGAGGGATTTTCGTACGAAGATGGGACTTGCTTTGCAAGGAAAGCGCGAGAACGTCGTTCTAGCTGGACACCTAGGGGTTATGGAAAAGGACGGGCAGTACAAACGTACCCGCGATGTGAAAGCCAGTGAGGAGAACTTCCATGATTTCCTACGCTGCTTCACTACCGACCATGTCGATGTCATGATGCTGCATTTCGTCGATGACATGACCGACCTCGATGAGGTCCTCAATGGGAAATTCATGCAATTGGCAGCCAGATTGCAAAAAGAGGGCAAAGCGCGATACCTTGGTATCAGCAGCCATGAACCCCTTGTTGCACAACGGGCAGTTGAGAGTGGTTTAATCGATGTAGTCATGTTTTCCATGAATCCCGCCTTCGATGTACTTGGCCACATACCCTCTGACGATGCCGAGCAGGAAGCCCATAAACGGATGCATGATCTGAGTAAGACCGATAACCGATCCGTCCTTGCCCAAAGAAAGGATTTCTATGCGTTATGTGAAAGGGAGAATATCGGACTGGTTGCCATGAAGGCATTCGCTGGCGGGTGGTTACTCTCATCTAGGAAACTGAAGTACCCACCGACATCGACCCAGTGCCTGTCCTTCCTTTTGGACCAGAAGGTCGTATCCACCGTAGTTCCCGGAACCAGGAATATCGGTGAACTGAAGGATGTTCTACGCTATTTCGAAGCCAGTGTTGAAGAACGGGATTTTACCAATATCATCAAGATGAACGATTGGGATCTCGGTGGCGCCTGCATGTATTGCAACCATTGCCTGCCCTGTCCGGTGCAGATCAATATCGGGGAGACGATCCGAATACTCGACCACGCTCTCGGTGGTATCACCGACGGAATACGGGATGCCTACCGAAAACTGGAAGTGAAGGCAGGTGCGTGCATCTCATGCGGAGCCTGTACGGAACGCTGTCCGTTCGGCGTAGACCCCATGCAGCGTATGTACGATGCCAAGGCTCTGTTTGGTATGTAAGTATACCGAGCAGCCGATAGGGCTGAGGGGTGAGAGGTTAGCTAGCGAAGCCTTCCCTTTCCCCAAAACCTCTTAAACCGTAGGCTCATTGGCATATCAGTATAGGTAATGGCCGATATCATCAATCACCAGAAAACAGGTCATTCAGTCCCACAAGTGTTGCTCCATCGTGAACTGCTTGGATTTTTACTTCTTCAGTGAACCCGGATTTACTGAAAAGGAAGTAGTAGCGATTCTCTGGTTTTGTGATGATTTCTGTGGCGTTGAAGAAATCACTATATTCGTCTATTCCTAGAAGCTTGTTACGGAACTTGCATTCACAGAAGATCGCGGACTGATGTTGTTTGTCGAGGGCAAGGATGTCTATGTCATCTTCTTTTCTGGTCTTTGGATTTGTTCCCCACCATCTTCCGATCGTGTGTGGGGTGAATGGAAGTTTCCGATTTTTCGCGAGGTGTTCGAGATATTCGGTGCATATCCTTTCGAACACCTGCCCCATATAGGTTGGTAGGTTCCTGTGTATCTCCTTGGCAGCATCTTCGTCTCCCAGCAGCTCATAATAGCTCTTGTTCGCGAATACGAAATGGTACCAGAATAGAAAGAAATTATCGGTGATCCGATAGATGCTTTTTTTGCTGGATTCCTTTTGGCCGGAAGGAGTCACCTTGTCTACAATTTTCATGTTCTTTAGTGTTTTGATATACTTGGAACACTTGGTTTGTTCTTCATGGATTTTCTGTGCAATATCATTCAGGCGGCTTGAACCTGTTGCGATTGCTTCTAGGATGCTGTTGTATACAGCCGGTTCCCGTAGTTCCATCTTCAATAGATTCTGCGGCTCATCCTTCAAAATAGATCCCATGCCAAGAATTTTTTTCGCTATGTTTTCTTCGATACTTGATTTGTCACTAAAAGTCTCCAGGTAGCTCGGGATCCCTCCAAGGATTCCGTAGCTTATGATTTTCTCGTCGTGGGTATACTCGGGAAAAAATGCGGCACTTTGCAGATAATCGAATCCAACTAGTTCCAAGTTGCTCGTGCTGCGTCCAAATAACGGGCTTTTTACTCCCATCACTTCATTTTCCATGAAGCTTACACTGGAGCCGCACAGTATCAATAGGAGGTTTTTATCTTTCCAATCATGATCTATGGCGTGTTGTAGGATGGATTTGATGGTTTGGTTCTCTTCTGCGATGAATGGGAATTCATCTATGATCAAGGTGGTTCTCTTATCCGACAATTGGGATGTCAGATAATTGATGGCTGCTTCCCAATCTGAGAATACACCGAAGTAAGTGCCGGAAAAATGCATTTGGAGGGCTTTGGAGAAATCGGATAGATTCAGGCTATCATTTTTTGCCTGGGCTGAATAGAATATCACTGGATGGTTCTTGGAGAACTCCTTGAGAAGTGATGTCTTGCCAATCCGTCTTCTCCCATACAGCACAAGATATTCGAACTTGTCCGACTCATACAGGCTTTCAAGTAATGCCAATTCCTTTTCTCTTCCGATAAACATGCCGTTCTCCTAATTGAAATATATACTTACGATTATTATACTCTCGAATATAAATAAATCAAGTAGTACCCTGGTGAAATGAAAGGTATCAAAATATCAAGGCAAGCCTTGATCTGGAAGTTTACACTTCCAAATTCGCCCCGGAGAGCTCAGTTTCGATACTTGCGTTTCCTACACTCGTTCGGCAAAGTATCCATGTATGGATACGCTGCCCTTACTTCGTTTGAAAATCGCCACGTCACCACGTTGGGCTGCACTATAGCCCCCTGCCGAGGGGTTTCCTGTGTTTCGCACATCCTCGTAGAACTGCATTCTAGAGGTGTTCTGAAATCCGGGCAGTCTCTTAAAAAGTGTCAGGGGAATGGGAGCTGTCGTGAAAAAAGTGTCCTAGAAATCCGGCACTGGAATTGAAAGTGTTGCTTACGTAAAGCAATCAATATGTATTGTGTTACTTCCCTGAAATATATAGTGTCATCCAAATCCACAGCACCTCAGACTACCAAGTCGGTCCAAGCGGGTAGTCTGGCTAGTTTTAGCCTTCTGTTTTGATGATTATTATATAAATTAAGAAAAAGAACGAAAAATATTAAAAAAATTAATAATCAATAAAAATTTAATTGACAAAAATGATAAGCATTATTATAGTGTGTGCGTAAGGGGAACGTATATGGAACACGGATGGCAAAAACTATTGGCTCTGACGGGTGGAAAGAAATTCTCCATCACACGAGTACACATACCTGAGGACGACATCACCATAGAGGGGGATTTTCAACTCCCTCCATTCGCTGGACTCAGCATGGAGGACCAGTTGTTCATTGCTGCCTTTATTAAGACCCACGGTTCGATCAAGCAGATGGAATCGATCTTCAATATCAGTTACCCGACGGTCAAGAATCGCCTTAACCAGATTGCTCGACAACTCGATATTGTTGATGTATCTATCCGAGTATCCAATCCGATTACCGATATTCTTGATCGGTTGGAACAGGGGGATATCAGCGTCGCTCAAGCCATAGAGGAGATCTCATAATGTTACCGATGTTGATGCGCTTTAGGATTCATGATGAGTCAAAGACGTTCGGTTTCTATTTACCTATGGTACTCATCTATCTTTTAGCACTCCCTGTTGTCGTGCTTGGGGCAATCGTTTTTGCAATCCTGCTTGCCGTGCCCGAAACTGCCAAGCAGGCAAGGGCATACCTTCGCTTGATCATGGCTTTGCCACAACTGCTCTCTGCGAGTATCGGTACGGAGATAGAGGTACAGTCGGAAACCAAGGATATAGTGATTCGGATTATCTAGGAATATACAAAACTTGTAATAGGAATTAGGAGTAGTCATATGAATGAAGAGAGAATGAGGATATTGAACATGCTAGCCGAAGGGAAGCTCAGTGCTGATGATGCTGAGAAGCTACTGCAGGCTTTGGATGGCAAGTCTAACGATGCCAACGCAACTGAAGGTAGTCGATCTATCGATGTCAAAGGAAAGTACCTGTATGTGCAAGTCGATCCCAAGGAGGGCAAATCTTCCGAGCGCGTATCGGTTAAAGTGCCTCTTGCCCTAGTTAAAGCTGGTTTGAATATTACCAAGTTGATACCGGCCGATGCGCAGGAGAAGATCCAATCTTCCATGCATGATAGTGGTATTCCCTTTAGCCTTAGCGATATTGATCCGCAGAACTTCCAGGAGATCATGGAGGCACTTGAACAGATGAGCATTGATGTGGATACCGATGAGTCGACGGTGAAGGTGTTTTGCCGTTAGTTACCCTGGTAAAAGTCCCACGTCACCACGTTGGGCTGCAAAATAGGGTGCTCCAGAGGTGATTTGTGTGTTTCGCTGTGTTTCGTAGTCCCACGTAGAGCTGTATGTGAGGGGTGTTTTGAAGGGGTAAGGCCGCATCGGTAGGCGCCGTCTTGCGGACAGTATGGGAGCAAGGAGAGAGGCGCCGAGTAGCCGATAGGGCTGAGGGGAAGGCCTTCCCCTGCATCACAAACTGCAGGGATTTCTTCTGATGACTCGTATGTTATACTTTCATCTATCAGGGGGAGCGATATGCAGATAGGGTGCACTAAGAAGTTATTGGACTATATTGGATGCAAGGCTACTGCTGCCGATGAGACTATCGATCCGGTCCTGAGGTGGAGTGCGAATCTTCTCACGATCGACCATCGTCGAGCTATTGTCGTTGCCAATGATTCTTCCCGTTATGGATTTGTGATTTATGGAATGAAGAAAAAGGATCTTAAGGATCTTGAGCGTCTTATCTTTGAAGGGGTGCGATCCTGCTTTGAGGCTGAACTCATGGATCCTGAAATTGTCGAACGTTATCTTTCGGATATCGGCTCGAGTGTTACCTACACAAAGACTGCAAGTCGTTCTCTTGTAGCCCATCTCAATCAGTTTTGTAATCGTGTCTATTGGGTTAGTGATGATCTTTCCACTGAATTCTTGCTGCAGCGTCACATACTTTTAGAGATCAATGATGATTTGGTTTCACGGAAAAATAATGCGGATCGGGACTATGAATCGGTCTATACGGTTTTTGGTGAGGATATGGCCAAGCGCTATGGTGGGCCTGTATATCGTTGTCGTGCCGCTCAGTTCGAGGTCGAGCTTCAGTTGGACGGTTTTCCCTGTCGGCGTACAATCATCGTACCTATGGATTATACTTTCTATCAGTTACACCGGGTATTGCAGCAGTTGTTTTGCTGGCGGGACTACCATTTGCACGATTTCTGGATAGAGCGACATCCCAACGGACGGCTCAAGTATACATTGATAGGGTCGGAACGTGAATTCGATTTGGAGGAGGAATTGGTTCGGGAGGATGTCTCGGTATTTCTCTCTGAAATATTCCCACAATATGACCATATCATCTACAACTACGATTTTGGGGACAATTAGACCCATCATATACGATTGTTGCGGATCATTGATGATTATGATCACAACCACGCTACCTGTATCGACTGGGAAGGGGAAGCTCCTCCTGAGGATTGCGGAGGTCCTGGTGGTTATGCCCGTTTACTCCAAATATTGGCTGATCAAGGTGATCCTGAGCACCGGGAGATGAAGTCTTGGTACGATTCGATGTACTGTCAGCCTTTCAATCTCATGTGGGTGAATCGGAGGTTGGAAGGATGTGCGCGACGTTTATCACCCTGGTGAAAACCCCACGTCACCACGTTGGGCTGCAAATTTGGGTGCTCCAGAGGTGATTAGTGTGTTTCGCTGTGTTTCGGAGTCCCACGTGGAGCTGCATCTGAAGGGTGTTTTAAAGGGGTAGGGCCGCATCGGTAGGCGCCGTCTTGCGGACAGTATGGGAGCAAGGGGAGAGGCGCCGAGTGGCCGATAGGACCGAGGGGAAGGCTTTCCCCTGAAATATCTCTATGAGTAGGGTGCTGAAGAGACAATACGTCTTATCATTACAATGGATGAATTCTAGAGAAACGAATTTTCATTATCGATTACTTAGATAGGTTGATTGAAAATACTTGAGTTTGACTGTTTTGTAATCAATTTTGAAGTTTTTTGATTATTTTGTTTGACATCGATTTTTGGTGGACGTATAATTTCTATATGCTGAGTGAAACAAGATACGCTAAGATTCTGTCAATCTTGAAGGATAATCAGAGTGCTACTGTCAAAGAGCTCGCAGAGATACTAGAAGCATCAGAGTCGACCATAAGACGAGACCTAAACACTCTACATAAAAGAAAAAAGCTCGAAAAAGTCTTTGGTGGTGCAGTAATTAATTCATCTACCTTCATCCATACCGAAGATAAGATTGAAGCCAAAAAAAAGAAAAATATCGATGAGAAGAATCTTATAGCTTCCTATGCTGCATCGTTGATAGAAGATGGCGACTGCGTATACATCGATGCTGGATCGACTACTGAACTCATAATCGATCATATTCAAGCAGACCAGGCCTTGTTTGTCACCAATTGTCCAGGTCATAACAGAAAATTATCTCTGCAAGGGTTCAATTGCATCCTCTTGGGAGGAGAACTCAGATTGCTTACTGATGCGCTTGTCGGATGCTATGCACTTGAGTCGTTACAAAGATTCAACTTCAATAAAGGTTTCTTCGGTACAAATGGTATTTCCATTGAATCGGGATTTACCACATCGTTTCCAACCGAGGCTTCCATCAAGAGTGCTGCGATCGAAAGGTGTAATAAAGCATTTGTCCTTGCGGACGCTTCAAAATTCGGCAGTATTGCGGCTATTACCTTCGCTGATATTTATTCGGTATCGATCATCACCAGACATTTGAAAGACAAACGCTATCTTGATCATGCTGATATTTTCCAAATTGAGGAAATGCCATGATCTACACCATCACCCTGAACCCGGCTTTGGACTACATCGTTCATGTTGATGATCTTCTGATCGGAAAGATCAACTGTAATGAATCCGAAGACTTGCGGGCAGGGGGGAAGGGAATCAATGTTTCTACCATGCTCCATACCCTAGGTATAAAGAATATAGCCATCGCAACAGTTGCAGGTGAGACTGGAAAATTTATCGAACGTATGGTCGAAGACCGAGGAGTGGAAACTCGGTTCATATATCTCAATGAGGGCTATACCAGGATTAATGTCAAAATCACTGCAAAAGAGAGTACAGCATTCAATGGCATAGGTCCTTCTATCGATACGACTATCATTTCAGAAATCATGGATAGGATTGGAACTCTTTCGCCATCCGATTATGTTGTTATCGCAGGAAGTCTTCCCAAAACTGCACCACGGACACTTTACAGCGAACTTGTAAGTACTCTGGAAGAACACGGTGTAGAGATAATCATCGACACCGCTGGACGGTTGTTGAAAGATCTCCTTGTCTACAACCCATTGTTGATCAAGCCTAATACAGAGGAACTTAGTGAATATTTCGGAAAGGTTGTCAATGATACTGAAGACATCATCCGATGTGCAAAACTGCTGCAAACAGCTGGAGCAAGGAATGTACTGGTATCCCAGGGAAGCGACGGATCGATCCTTCTTGATGAGAACAAACGGGTTTTTATCGGCAATAGTCCTGGAGGCCCTGTCGTGAATACTGTTGGTTGTGGTGATTCAATGGTTGCTGGTTTTATTGCAGGATATCTCCAACATAAGGATTCCCTTGAAGCTTATAAGTTCGCGATTGCCGCGAGTACAGCCAAAGCGGTTTGTGCAACCGAAATAAGCTCCCAGTTTGTGCAGGAGATGGCCAATCATGTCCTGATTACTGGTTTTGATGCGACTTGAGCAGATAGTACCAGAGTATCGTGCGCTCTGGGCGATAAAAATTGCAATACCTGGGGAAGGTAAATATAGAGGAAAAGGAGCGTACTTATGAAAAATTCAATAGTAAGGAGATTACCGATGAAAAAACTAGTATTTTTACTTGTCGTCCTTCTTTCGGTGTGTGCATTTGCATTCGCCGGCGGTGTAGAAGAAAAGGCTTCGGTGGCAGGCGAGCCTTCCGGGCAACTGGTCATTTACACATCTTACTCGAATGACCTCCAGCAAATTCTCATCGACACATTCAGGGATAAATATCCGAAGATCGATGTCCAACTGATCGAAGGTGGTGCTGGCGAGCTCAAGGCAAGAGTTAAGGCTGAGGCTGCAAATCCTCAGGGTGATGTAATTACCGGCATCACCTATTCGGACTTGAATGAAATGAAGCCCTATCTGCAACCCTATATCGCAGAGAATGATGCTGCATTGCCAGAAGATGCGCGAGGAGCGACAACGGATGGATATCTGACCTACCAGGTTGCCCAATGTGTAAACCTACTCGTAAACAGACAGCTTGCAAGTGATCTCGGAGTCGAGATCAAAGGTTACGATGATCTGCTCAATCCGAAACTGAAGGGTAAGATAATTTCTGCAAACCCCTCCAACTCGTCATCTGCCTGGGACCAACTCGTTACCATGCTTGTTGTGATGGGTGGACTCGGATCTGAAGAGAGCTGGGAATATGTAGAGAAGTTCACCCAGCAACTCGACGGGAAGATCAGCGGATCTTCTTCGGCAGTCTATAAGAACGTATTCAATGGGGAATATGTTGTCGGAGTTACCTATGAAGCTCCTTGTATCGAATACATCAAGGCTGGTCAAGGTGACAAGGTTGAACTCGTATACATGGAAGAGGGTACGACTGCTTCGTTCCACGGTAACGGGATCCTCAAAGACTGTTCGAACCTTGAGAATGCCAAGCTTTTCATGGACCATCTCATTGCGGATGAGACACAAAAGCATATGGAGAAGAATGGTACACACCGCCAGGCGAACCTGAATCTTCCTACAACCGTCGACTTCAGGATTCCGATGGATGAACTCAATCTCAAATATCGAGATGAACAGTACCTGTCGGAACATAGACCGGACATCGTAGCCCGTTGGGAAGCTATCTGGGCAAAATACAGTAAGTAGCTATGTCGAATCAGCATCCCTTGGCTTGCCTCGGGATGCTGGTCATTTGGTGTATCGTCACCTTCTTCTCGTGATTGAAGCTATGAGTACCATAACAGGAATGAAAAGATGAGCGTAAATATCCATATCAAACATGCTGTAAAAAGATTCGGCAAAAATACCATCATCCCCGACCTTAGTCTCGAAGTACAAGAGGGAGAGTTCTTCACTCTACTCGGACCTTCTGGCTGTGGGAAGACAACACTTCTCAGGATGATTGCCGGATTCAACACCATCGAAGGTGGGGATTTCCACTTTAATGATAGGAGAATCAATGATTTGGATCCTGCCAAGAGGAATATTGGCATGGTCTTCCAAAACTATGCAATCTTTCCTCATCTAACTGTAAGGAAGAATGTCGCATTCGGACTCAAGAATAAAAAATTTCCCAAGGAACAAATCGACGGACTTACTGAAGATTTCATGAAGTTGGTACATGTCGATGAATATGCTGACAGGATTCCCGAGCGTCTGTCTGGTGGCCAGCAACAGAGAGTCGCACTCGCTAGGGCTCTGGTGATCTCTCCCGATGTGCTACTTATGGATGAACCTCTTTCGAATCTCGATGCGAAACTCAGGGTTGAGATGAGGGGTGTGATCAAAAAGATCCATAGTGATGTAGGGATTACAACCATCTATGTCACACATGATCAGGAAGAGGCTATGGCCGTATCCGATAGGATCGCTGTGATGAATGCCGGTGTGATCCAACATATCGGGAAGCCGAAACATGTATATTTACGTCCAGCAAATGTATTCGTGGCAAATTTTATTGGAAGGACCAACATGCTTGAGGCGAGATTGGAGATGAAGGATGGCAAAGCCTTTCTCAGACTCGCAGATGGATTCGATATCCAAATGGACGGTATACGACCAGAATGTATGGAGACTCAGGATGTCCAGGTTTCGATAAGACCTGAAGAATTCGTCCTATATGAGGGAGAAGAGCCCGGATTGGATGGAACGGTGACAGACCATACCTTCCTTGGTTTGAACACGCACTACAATGTATTGCTTCCAACTGGAGATGAGGTCGAGATAATCCAGGAATCCTCGCTACAATCCAACATTGGGAAAGAGATGAAAGTTTCACTCCAAGTAAAGAGGGAGAAGATCAACATTTTCACAGCAGATGGTTCCGAGAACATCCTTCTCGGTGTAGAGAACGATAAGAAAGACTAAGAGGTGCATATGAATCAGCTAGGAAGAAAAAGAAGCCGGCTTGAGATATGGAACCTTATAGCCTATCTTATCGTTGCCTTATATCTAGTCTTTCTCATTTTCCCTCTCTTCAAGATTCTCCGCTCTTCTTTCGATCTGTCTGACGGGACAAGAGGTTTGGGTAATTTCGAACGGTTTTTCAGCGATCCCTACTATTTCAGAACATTGGTCAACAGCTTTGAAGTATCGATCGTAGTTACCATTTTCTCTCTTCTTCTCGGTGTCCCATTGGCATACTTCTACAACCTGTATGAAATGAAAGGAAAGCAATTTCTACAGATTGTCATTATCCTCAGCTCCATGTCAGCTCCGTTTATCGGTGCCTATGCATGGATACTCGTGCTCGGAAGAAATGGGGTGATAACGAGATTCCTAGAGAGTATATTCCAATTCACGATGCCGAATATCTACGGATTCAAAGGTATCGTGATTTCATTGACAACAAGGTTGTTCCCCATGGTATTCCTGTATACTTCCGGGGCACTTAAAAGTATCGACAATTCTCTCATAGAAGCCAGCCAGAACCTTGGAGTCAAAGGTGTAAAGATGTTCTTCAAGGTCATCGTGCCTCTTTGCATGCCCTCCCTCATGGCAGCCTCACTCATCGTTTTCATGAGGGCGATGGCAGACTTCGGTACTCCTCTCATGATCGGTGAAGGTTTCAGGACCTTCCCGGTTGAAATCTACAATGCATATGTGGGAGAGGTAGGGCAAAACTTCGGTTTCGCGGCAGCAATCAGTATCGTTGCGATCTTGATCACTGCATTGGTTTTTCTTGCGCAGAAGTGGGTAACCAGTAAATTCAGTTTCACTATAAATTCCATGCATTCCATCGAATCGAAGAAGGCGAAGCCTGGCTTCAATATCTTCATCCATGGATATGCATACATTCTGGTCGGCATTGCGATGTTGCCTCAAGTATATCTATGGTTCACTTCATTCAAGAATACCAGTTCAAGTGGGAATGTATTCCTTGATGGATACTCTTTGATGAGTTACAAGGAAGTAGCGAGAAGAGGGCTATTGAGAACACTCAAGAATACAACTATCATCGGATTCCTATCGGTTTTGATCATTCTGGTACTTGCAGTCTTCGTTTCTTATCTTGTTGTCCGAAGAAAGAGCGTCAAGAGTCAGGTTATCGATACCATGTCTATGATTCCGTATGTCTTGCCTGGATCTGTTGTAGGTATCGCTTTGATCTCTTCGTTCAATACAAAACCATTGGTCCTTACTGGTACGGTTGCGATCATTATCATTTCCATGGTCATAAGAAGGATTCCGTACACTATCCGTTCCTCGGTCGCGATTCTCGGGCAGATTCCCATCTCTATGGAAGAGGCTGCGATAAGTCTAGGAAGTAGTAAGATCAAGACGTTCTTTGGAATTACGGTTCCGATGATGGGAAATGGGATCATCTCTGGTGCCCTGCTTAGTTGGGTCACGATTATCACCGAGCTGTCGACTTCGATTATCCTCTATACGGTGAATAGCCAGACCCTGACTGTCTTCACCTATGTATTCGTTACCCGTGGTTCGGATGGGCAAGCTGCGGCTGTGGCAACGATTCTTTCCTTGTTCACGATTGTTTCGCTCACTGTTTTCATGCTGATTTCGAAGGATAAGGATGTTACGATGTAATTTAACCTGGTAAAATCGCCACTTCACCACGCTGGTCTGCACTATAGACCCCTCTAAAGGGGTTTCCTGTGTTTCGTGAGTTTCACCCCTCCTCGTTGAGGGGCATTCTGAGTACATTCCGAAGGGGTAGGGCCGCATCGGTAGGCGCCCTCTTGCGGACAGTATGGGAGCAAGGAGAGAGGCGCCGAGTAGCCGATAGGACCGAGGGGAGGGAGGTTAGCTAGCGAAACCTTCCCTTTCCCCTCAATTATGATGTGGGTTGGAAGCTGCTACTGCCTCGGATTTGAAGGGATTTTGGTAGAACCTTTGTTACTCATTCATGCATGACGGATTAATGGTTGTGATGTGCGAGCGTGCAGGGGGAGTAAGGACGTTGCTACCGAATAACCGATGGGTCCGAATTGGAGGTTTTCCCTCATTCATTCCTCCTCCAGTGATAGTGGTTGGGAATTATTGCTCTCCATGTGCCGGTGTTTCACTCTGCGAACACTTGCCTTTGCCTAACATGTGACGAACTCTCAGATAGGGGAATCCACCCCGCTTAAACTATCCAAATTTGCAGCTCTACGTGGGATTATGTTGATTTATGTTTTAAGCAGATGGTCTCTGAAGTGGCTTGTTTTTAAGGGTAACGTGGTGACGTGGGAATTTTCCCAGGGAAGCGTAACGTTGATTTATAAAGTCAGGTAAATGATATGCTGTTTATAATTTTTCTTCGCCACGTTTAAACGATTAACTTATATATAATGAAATTATAGCAGTAAAAAAATGCCATTGACAGTTATGTTAACCGTTTATTAATTATTGTATTAATAGGAATTGGTTAAAATTTAACCAAAAAAATTTCTTGACTGGGGCTTCTAGGGGGCCTAGGATGCTAGTGGGATGATAACCGATTAACCAAAAGGGGGTGTGTCTGGTGAAGTCGTCGATCAAGGAGGTTGCCCACCTAGCTGGGGTCTCTGTTGCGACAGTCTCATATGTTCTCAATGGAACCAAACACGTACGTCCAGAGACCGAAAAGCGAGTCATGGATGCTGTGAAGAAGCTCAACTACCAGATCAATCCCCTTGCTAGGAATTTTCGCAAAGGTGAATCCAAGCTTATCGGTTTTGTCGTATGCGATCTATCGAACTATTTTTTCCAGGATGTCGCCTTGGGGTTGGAAAAGCGTTTAGCTCGTTATGGTTACCGGCCGATCCTCATTGATTCCAAAGAGGATAAGAATATTGAGATGGAGAATGTGCGCAATCTTTTGGCGAGTAGTGTGGATGGGCTCATCATTGCCCCTACTACCGAAGATTGTTCGTATCTGAATCTCCTCTTGGCAAACCATAGCATCCCGGTCGCATTCGTTGATAGAAAGCCTACCGGCTATGACAGCGATTTGGTCCTTTCGGCCAATGTCGACGGTGCCTATGAGGCGGTCAAGTATCTCATAGCCAAGGGGCATAGGAAGATTGCATTTGTCGGTTCTCGTCTCGATTCGACGATGGATGAGCGGGCTGAAGGGTTTAGGAAGGCTTTGCGGGAGGCAGGTATTCCGGTGAATGCAAACTTCATTCGCTTCGGGGACAATTTATCGTTATCACCTAAGGAGTTGCGTCATGGGGCGATTTATCGCCATACGTTGGATCTGGTGACCAACCATGGGATAACCGCACTCTTGTCTGGAAACAATCTGGCTACAACTGGTGCTTTCAGTTGTCTGATGGAGATGAAGGTCAAGATTCCCCAAGAGTTGGCCTTTATCACGTTTGATGATTCATTCTGGCTTACGATGACCACACCAAGTCTCTCGGCGGTAGCACAGGATCCTGACAATATCGGGGAGATAGCCGGAAGGATGATTTACGAACGGTTGATGGCTGCTCGGAACAATGTCCAGCGACCGAACCAGATGGTTAGGGTGCAAACCCAGCTAATCATCCGAGGTTCTTGTTAATCGCTTACTGGAAAGAGAATTTTTGGAATTTGGAGGGAAAAACCAGCCCGTATGGGTTGGATAACGATAAGGAGGAATTTGTATGAAAAGGAACGCAATTGTTCTGGTCATGATTGTCGCATTGCTAATGACGACTGCCATGGCATTCGCTGGAGGAGCCCAGGAGGCTGCATCCGGACCGGTCACAGTCAATATTGCACTAGCGAACAATCCGATCTCACAGGCCATGGCCAAATTGGTACAGGAGGAGTACAAGGCTGAGGGTGTGACGGTCAATGTATCGGTGCTACCTGAGAACGACCTTCGCCAGAGACTGACCACAGAAGCATCTACTGGTGGAACCACCTATGATATCTTCTACATCGGTCCTTACGAAGCACAGACATGGGCAAAGAATGGTTGGCTCGAGAATTTGGAGCCCTACTTTGACAAGTTGTCTGCTGACAAGGCTTCATGGTATGACCGCAATGACCTGATTCAGGGTATGGTTGACTCACTCTCCCTCGATGGTGAGGCCTTTGGTCTTCCATTCTACGGAGAGAGCTCCTTTATCATGTACAACAAGGAATTGTTCGCTGCCAAGGGTCTTACCATGCCGATGGAACCGACATGGGACGAAATCTACGAATTGGCCAAGAAGATCCACGATCCCTCCAAGGGCATTGTTGGTATGACCATGCGTGGAGCACCTGGTTGGGGCATGAGTGGAGCACCATTTGTAACCATGGTAAACGCATTCGGTGGAAGATTCTACGATATGGATTGGAATGCTACAGTCGATACTCCGCAGCAGCGTGCCGCATGGCAGATGTACAAGAAGATTCTGCGCGAAGCAGGTCAAGCTGACATTCTTGCCTACACCTACAACGAATGTATCGCCCTTATGGCCAGCGGAAAGTGTGGTATCTACTACGATGCTACTTCGATCGCTCCTCCTCTCGAAGCTGACGACAGCAAGGTTCAGGGAAAGCTCGGTTATGTGATGGCTCCCCACCAGGTTCTCAACAAGAACACTGCATGGTTGTGGAACTGGTCAATGGGAATCAACCCGAAGTCCTCGGCTGCTAAGAAGCAGGCTGCTTTTGATTTCATGCTCTGGGCAACCAGCAAAGACTATATCAAGATGACTGTCGACATGGATCCTTCAGGTGCAAGTACACCTCCAGCTTCCCGTTCATCGACGTATGAGCTTGAAGTCTATGCTAAGGCTCCTTATGCAGAGATGACACTCAAGACTCTCGAGGGAATGGACTTCACCAATCCTACTAAGGATCCAGTTCCTTACGTTGGTTTGCAGTACATCGCTATTCCTGAGTTTGCTGATGCTGGTACCAAAATGACCGAGTATCTTGCAGACTATGTTGTCGACAAAATCAGCTTGGATGAAGCTATCGCAAAGACACAGGAAGTGTTCGAGCAAGTCGCCATTGACGGCAACTACAAGTAGTAGACGGAAGTTCCCGTAAGGGATCGAATCAGGCATCCGGAGCTCTCAAAAGGCTTCGGATGCCCATCCTAGTGGTAAGGCCTTATGAAAAAAAGAAAGACCGAATATCGATATCTCCTACCTGCTGTGGTGGTGGTCGCAGTGATGACGCAGGTGCCATTCCTTCTTACGATCATCTTCTCCACGCTGAGATGGAATCTCTCGCGGCCCGACCTTCCACGACAATTCAACGGCTTTGAGAATTACCTCTATTTTCTGAAGATCGAGTCTTTGGGAGATCTTCCCGAATTCTATAGTATCCTGTGGCAGACTATCCTGATCACGGGTGTGACGTTGGCTCTGTGTTCTGTGGTGGGTTTTTTGCTCGCGCTCCTGCTCGACCACGACATTCCTGGAGTGAACATAGCTCGGACGCTCATGTTGGGGCCGTTCTTCGTCATGTCCACGGCTAGTGGAGTCATCTGGAAGACTACGATTTTCAATACAACCTTCGGTTGGTATGGTGTTATTGCCAAAGCTCTCGGATTTACCCCGGTGGATTTGCTCAGTTACCATCCTATAGGGGTGATTATCGTTCTCTTCACCTGGCAGTGGATGCCATTTTTCATCCTTGTGCTCCTTGCAGGTCTGCAAGGGATTCCCCAGGATCTGGTCGATAGTATGAGGATCGATGGAGTGAATTGGTTTCAGGGGGTTTTCAAGATCAAGCTACCTCTGATTATGAACCATATGCGTGTTGCGGTGATGCTGGGTCTGGTATTCCTGATAAAGGAGTTCGGACTCATTCTGGTTACTACAGCTGGTGGTCCGGGTACCCGATCCTATACGCTGCCCTACAGCGTATACATGCAGGTATTCAGTGCCAACAATGTCGGAAGGGCTGGAGCTTTAGCAGCAATGACGGTACTGCTTACCCTCATTCTCGTAAACCTGTTGTACCGATCGATCGTCAAGCGCAGTGCGCAATACTCATAGGGGGATGAACATGGCAGAAAAACAGATCGACAATGTGATGCGCTCCATGCATCGAAAACGTTTGGGCAAGAAGCTGCTTTTGACTATCGTCATCTATGCAATAGCATTCCTCTATTTCTTTCCCATTCTCTATATGTTCCTCTCGGGGTTCAAGACAGAACAGCAGGCGGTGATGCCCTCTCTGTTGTTCACTCCCACGCTAAGCACCTATAAAAGGGTTTTAGGTGATCCCACCATGTACCAGTATTTGCGGAATTCACTGTTCCAAGTCATTGTGGGTACGGGTATAAGTATGCTCTTGGGTATTCCTGCAGCGTTCGCTTTGGTATTCGGGCATCTGAAACATCCCAATAGCAATGGCAAGTTCTACTTATGGTTTATTACCACTATTTTGTTGCCTCCGGTAGCAGTTCTGATTCCGCTATTCATCTGGTATCAGCAGCTGAATCTTATTAATACTCCTTGGGGCTTGATGATGGCCTATATCGGTTTTCATACGCCGATCGTTGTGTGGATGGTCCATTCATTCTTCAGCGATCTGCCGGCTGAGATCTTCGAAGCTGCTGAGCTCGATGGTTGTACCAAAATGCAGCAACTTACCAAGATTGCTGTGCCACTGGCTCGAACGGGTATTATCTCGGCAGCCTTGTTGGTTGCGGTATTCATCTGGAATGAGTTCTTCCTGGGTTTCAATCTGACAGGAAATCCGACAGCTACCTTACCGGTCTATATGTCCCGTTTCCGTGAGCAACAGGGTATGTTTGTTGCCCAGTTGTCGGCATCGTCGACCATAGCTGTACTTCCCGCTATCATTCTTGGTTGGATGACCCAAAAAGCTCTAGTTAAGGGGCTTACCATGGGAGCAGTCAAGGGATGAAATCGCTTCTTCTGGTGATTGATATTGGTACTACCAGTGTAAAAGCTGTCCTCTTTACTACTACGGGTACGTTGGTCCGTTCTTCTACGGCAGCGTACCGTACGCAGTACCCACAATCGGGGTGGGCACAGCAGGATCCCGAAAATTATTGGAAGGCGACTGTCGAGGCTGTTTCGACCTTAGTGAATGCCGGTGTGGATGCAACAGCTATCGAGGCTATTGGACTTTCGGGACACATGAATGGTTGTCTCTTGGTCGATTCCAGCGGTAAACCGACCTATCCCCATATTATTCATGCCGATTCCCGAAGTAGCCGTCAATGTTCCCATATCGATGAGATCTGGGGACAAAAGCAAATCTACGAGAGGACAGGAAACCGGATCGATGAGCATCTATCGTTACCGAAATTGCTGTGGATCCAGGAAAACCGTCCCGAAGCAGTCTCTTCGAGTGCTTACTTCATCAACGCAAAGGACTACATCCGCTTCAAACTGACCGGAATTCTAGGGACGACCGATTTCTCCGATTCCTCATTGACCGGGATTTTCAATCCTGTCGGACGAACCTGGGATTATGAGATCGCCGATTCGCTGGGATTGCAAAGGAACATTTTCTGTGATGTCCATACTTCGACTGAGGTAGCTGGTCCCCTTGTAGGTGAGGTTGCCAGACTCTTGGGTCTCCGTGAGGGAATTCCCATCTCCTACGGAGGAGGCGATGCGGCCTGTGCCACCCGCGGTGCAGGAGTCTCAACACCTGGACAAGGGTATGCGGCTCTTGGCAGTAGCGCATGGGTATCGACCCTCGCACAACAACCTCAATTCGACGATAAGATGCGGATGCAGCATTTTCTGGATTTGGAAGGAGAACTCTGTAATGTCTGCGGAACGGTCCAAAGTGCTTCCATTGCGTTGGATTGGATTCGTCATCTACTCAAGCGCCATGGATCAGGTAGGGAAGACCTCAATGTCATTGAAGGCCGACTCGAAAAACTGCCTGTGGGAAGTTCGGGCGTATTGTTTCTGCCCTATCTGATGGGAGAGCGCACTCCTCATTGGGATGCCCGAGCACGCGGTGCCTATATCGGGCTATCGTTATCGACCGATACTGACACGCTCATCCGTGCAACCTATGAAGGCGTTGCCTATGCTCTTGCCGACTGCATGGATGTCTATGATGATCTGGCTCTTCCAATCCGTCAATTCACGCTACTTGGTGGCGCTGCAAGAAGTACCTTCTGGCAACGTATGATAGCAGAGGTTCTTGGAAGACAAGTCTCTATCCATCCCTACCCGAGTCAGGCTACGGCCTTGGGAGCTGCCTATGCAGCCGGTGTATCAGTAGGTATGTGGAAGGATATCGGGGAAGCGATTGCAGTTTCGGCGGAGCGACAGGACACACAAGCGGAAATCGTCATCCCAGATCGGCAAAGGAGTGATCTGTACCGACAGATCCATGCGATCTATCGCCAACTTTATCCGGCGATGGATGCTATTCACCGTCAATTGGAACGTATACGAGATACCCATGTTTAAGGCATGGGAGGAGGTGTAGATTATGAGTACGGCAAAGAACATGCGAGCGTTGATCATTGAGAAACCGGGTACTGCGGTGGTCAAGGAGGTTCCCATTCCACAAGTGGGAGACCACGATGTCCTCATACGGGTGATGGCTTCGGGAATCTGCGGTACCGATATCCATATATACCGAGGTGAGTATTTAGGCTCTTATCCCGTCATACCGGGTCACGAATTCGCTGGAACGGTAGAGAAGGTCGGTTCCAAGGTGAGTCGTTTCAAGGTTGGCGACCGTGTTGCTATAGAGCCGAATATCAGCTGTGACAACTGCGAAAGCTGTCTCAACAATCGTCAGAATTTCTGCCTTAATTGGAATGGTGTCGGTGTGACGCTCCCCGGGGGGATGGCTGAATATGCTGTAGTTCCCGAGAAGGCCACTTTCTCGATAGGCGATCTTCCCTTCGAAGTCGGGGCCTTTGTCGAACCTCTCTCCTGTGTCCTCTATGGCGTAGAACGAACCAGGATCGAACTTGCCGACAAGGTACTCATCCTCGGTGCAGGTCCGATCGGGCTCTTGCTAGCCCAGAGCATCATGCTTCAGGGAGCTAAGGAGATTACCCAGGTTGACCGAAATACTAAGCGTCTTGAGAAAGCAAAGGCCAATGGTGCTGCGAGGGTCGAAAGTTCACTCGATGCGCTTCCTCTCGACTACTATGATGTGGTTGTCGATGCCTCTGGAGCAATTTTCCTTATGGAACAAACTATCCGTTTCGTCCGTAAGGGTGGTACCATACTGCTCTTTGGAGTTCCCCCAAAAGAGGCTAAGGTCAGTTTTCCCGCCTTCACCGTCTTCGAGAAGGGGCTCTACATTGTCAGTAGCTATACCTCGGTACGTAACAGTATCCAAGCTGTCGGTCTTCTAGAGACTGGACGGTTGGATGTTGCTCCTCTGATCTCCCATCGTCTGCCGCTTGAGCAGTTTACCCAAGGGATTGATTTCTTAGAGCAGGGGACCGATGATGTCATGAAAGTCTTGATCACACCCTAGGATGAGAATCAAGTCGTGTGCGTCGGTGTACCCGGTGACTGTGTGTACTGGACGCACTGGGGGTTCGATGTTGGTTTAAGAACAATGCTTGAAGAACAAGGAGGGACTATGGAAACTAAGAGATTCCAACACAAGAGCATCATGATCACCGGGGGTGCTGGTGATATCGGACTTGCCACTGCTATCCGTTTCGGAAAAGAGGGGGCCTCTGTTGCCCTTGTCGATGTGAAGGATATGGCCAAGGCTGCCGAGCAGGTAGCTGCGACTGGAGCTTTGGTGCGCACCTACCGATGCGATGTGACTGACTATGATGATGTTGAACGCACGGTCGAGAATATTGTAGCCGACTTCGGAAAGATCGATCTCTTGTTCAACAATGCTGGTATCCAAGGTGAGTTCAAGCAATTGCACCAGTATCCTGTAGATGATTTTGCCAAAGTAATCCAGGTAAATCTCATTGGTGCATTCCACGTACTGCGCTCAGTATCGGCGAGGATGGTGGAGCAAAAGGGTGGTGTTATTGTCAATACGGCGAGTATGGCTGGGGTCGATGGTCCGGTCAATATGGCTGCCTACGGAGCATCCAAGTTCGCCATGGTCGGTCTTACCCAGACCGCGGCGAAAGACCTTGCGCCTTTTGACATCCGGGTAAATTCCATTTCTCCCGGATTCATGGGACCTGGGTTCATGTGGGACCGTCAGGTTGATCTGCAGGCAGCTGTCGGTTCGCAGTACTACGATACCGATCGCAATGTCGTGGTAAAACAGATGATCGGGGCTGTTCCTCTGCGTCGCTATGGGAATATCGAGGAGATTCCCGGTACGGTCGTCTATCTTATGAGTGACGATTCCAGCTATGTTACCGGTGTGAATGTAAAACTATCTGGTGGTATTTAATCAACTTTGGGAGGTTTAGGATGAAAGATATGATGCAACGTTTCAGTTTGGAAGGTAGGACAGCCTTGGTCACCGGTGGTGCCCAGGGTATTGGAAAAGCATTTTGCGAGGCACTTGTGTCGGCAGGTGCAAAGGTGGCTGTGGTCGATCTCAATCTTCCTCTTGCCGAGGAGACTGCCCACGCATTGACCAAAGATGGTGGGGAGGCGATCGCCATTCGGACCGATGTCACCGATTTGGCTGATGTCCAGAAGATGGTGAAGCAGGTTGTCGACAAGTGGGGAATGCTCACTATTGGTGTTAATAATGCAGGGATGGGGATGTGGCGCGATGCGCTCACCATGGATTTTTCCGAGTGGCGTAAGATTCTCGCCCTCAATCTCGATGCTGTTTTCCTCTGTGCCCAAGCCGAAGCACAACATATGAAGCAGCATTCCTATGGGAAGATTATCAATACGGCTTCTATGTCTGCCCATATTTCCAACACGCCCCAGAATCAGTGTGCATACAATGCCTCCAAGGCCGGAGTCTTGCACCTTACCCGCAG
This sequence comes from Pleomorphochaeta sp. DL1XJH-081, assembly GCF_049310885.1. Lineage (NCBI taxonomy): Bacteria > Pseudomonadati > Spirochaetota > Spirochaetia > Spirochaetales > Sphaerochaetaceae > Pleomorphochaeta > Pleomorphochaeta sp. DL1XJH-081. The sequence continues at coordinate 143,092 of NZ_JBMDYO010000002.1, read as the reverse complement.
TCTGGCGGCTGAATGGGCGCCGTTGCACATCAATGTGAACAGTATAAGTCCCGGATACACCAAGACCGATCTCGTGGACAAGCTCCTTGCTTCTCCTGAGGGGAAGTCGGTATTGCCACTCTGGCTGGAGCGTATTCCCATGGGTCGCATGGCGTCGGTCGAAGATCTCCAAGGAGCAGTCGTCTATCTTGCTTCCGAGGCGAGCGATTATATGACTGGCAGTGATATCCTGATCGATGGTGGATATTGCGCTTGGTAAAGTTACCCTGGGAAAATTGCCACGTCACCACGTAGACCTGCACGGGAAACCCTTCTAGAGGGGTTTCCTGTGTTTCGCTGTGTTTCGTAGTCCCACGTGAGTATGCAATTTTGGTAGTTTGTAGTGGGGTCCTCTCGTTACTATGTTTTGGAGTGGATTTGATAGTGGACGGAGCAGGGGAGAAGGCTGTTGGTTACTCTAGGTAGAGTGATGTGGCAATTTTTCAACGAAAGCTTGCTTGTATTCTCCCTGCTTTAGCGGGGTGTGAAAACCTTTACGCAGTTACGTCCTGCTTTCTTAGCTTCATAGAGGGCTGTGTCGGCCTGGTTCAGGCTAACTTCCCAGGTGTACTTGGCTGATGGAGTGTAGTTGCTGATGCCGAAACTGGCACTCATGCTCATATCCTCTTGCTCATGGTCGAACTTGGCCGATTCGATTTCCTGTCGGAGTCGATCTGCGATCTCATAAGCTTTTTCGGTAGATATGTTCCATAAAAGCATAACGAATTCTTCACCACCATAACGGGCACACAGGTCCTCTTTACTTGCATATGAGGCTATCATCTTGCCGATACGTTCAAGAACTGTATCTCCCGTCGTATGGCCATAGGTGTCGTTAATTGTCTTGAAATGGTCTAGGTCGAACATGATCAGACTGAATTGTCCTGAGGCCTTTTTCTTGAGCATGCGGGCTTTCTCGGAGGCAGATTTCATAAATTGGCGGTGATTCAGCAGGTTGGTTAGGCCATCGTAGGCTGCAAGGAATTCGAGTTCGGAGATATAGGTGTGGATTTCGGTTACATCGTGCATGAGGAACAGGGTGCCACGGGTGCGGCTACGTTTATCGGTTATGGTTGACCGGGAAATTGCATAACGGCGAATGTTTGATGTTGTGGGGACAGTGATTTCTGCCTCTTTAGAGGTGTTGATTTGTGAAAATATCTGGTCCAGTGCCGGATTCAATTGCTTAATCGGTGCTCCAATGTGGTGAGTTTGATCGTCACTTGGAGGGAAGAATATCCGTGCTTGTCTGTTGCTATCGATCAAATGGCCTTTGGAATCCAGAACGATCATGGCATCTCCCATGGCATTAATCACCATGCTTTGGGCGATGGTAGCGATATCAAAAAGGTTTAGATTCACCATTCCCCAGAATAGCAACAATCCGCTTAAGGCAAATGCGATCGGATTCAGATCCAATCCATGAGGGACAGCTTGTTTGAGGACTAACATGTAGCTTATGAAGGGTGGGATAGAGGAAAGGGTGAGCAACAGATACTGGCTACGATGGTCACTTTTTCGTGCTTTGATCAGGTTGTAAACCATGCGTAGGGTACCTGCAAGATACAATGCTACGATCATACCGTTCACAACCCAAAACCCTGGGGCACGATCTACATCGAGAAGAGAGATGGGAAGGTTTCGGTCGATACGTATGTCATGGTAAACGAATTGATGTCGGTCATTTGTCCAAACTAGTATATTCGCAAGGATGGGTATGGCATATAGGATGCGAAGTTTTTTCACTAGGGTCTGGTTGTAAGTGGGATTTTCGGGGTGATATGACCATGCGATCAATACCCAAAAGACTGGTATGAATAGTATTCCCACATATTCCATATTGAGGAAGAATGTTATTTCCTCAAGGTTAATGGCTGATATCTCGAACAGGTAGCTTGTCGCATATACCATGTTCGCTATCGCTAATCCCGATAGGAATTGTAGTGACTTGCAGCGGGATGCATCCCTCTTGTTGTACAGGTAGATCGCCAGCACGGTCGATATGAACGCCGCTGCGAATGTCGCTATCCTAAAGACTGTTATCCTGTCCATATGTATCGGTACTTTAGCCTTATAGGGGACGAAAGGTCAATAATTGGCAAAAGGATTGACCTTGGGAAAGGAAAAATTTGTTTGAAGATGTAGAGTATTTTATTAACCTAAATATCAGAATGCCTATAGCAACTGAAGCAGAGAGGTTTGCGAAAATTCACATCAGATTCTTCACCGCAAACGTGACAAAAGTTTTCTTCATAATCAAAATTATAAAATATCGACCATGTTTCGTAACAATCATCACATAAAGGTCGACTTGGTTCCAATGGGATTTCATCCCCGCAGCGTATACAAAATCCGTCTAAAGCAAACTTTATTGATTTTCTTTTAGTGCTTGAAGATTTATCTCTTTTTCTGGTTGTTTCTAAGTCACTAAAAAAGTGATTAATTCCACTCTGCCTAGGTATGAAATTGATATTTTTTGAAATTCGTATAAGTGATCGTATCTCAATAAATATCTTACTAAAAATTTCTGAATCTTCCTTCCTAAAAATTGAAATGCCCATTTCTCTGTTATTTCGCTCAGAAAAATCATATAAATTCATAGAAGATACTATCGCGAAGGATTCATTCATATAGCATTTCGAATGCAGGTGCTCATAATATTTGACAGTAATATTACCTAAACCTTCTAAGGCTTTCCTAGTATTCTCTTCAATATCTTTTTGCTTTCCGTAAATTATAACAATATCAACGTCCCTCTCTACTGCTTCTTCTAGCCATTCGATATATTCTTTTGATAATTTGATATAAGGAGAAATTAGAAAAATTCGAGTGTTTGCATTTTTGATGATGTCTTCTATGCCCGCTGCTATTTTTTTTGTTGTCAAAAACTCCACTAGATCTACTCCGAATTACATATTCCGTTTATAATATCATACTTCTTCGCTAGTATGCATAAATATTGTCAAAAATGATCGGCAATATTCTTTGATTGGTCATCATATGAGAATAGGATCTCCTATACTTTCTGTGTTTTTAACATTTCGTCGGAATATAATTACGAGGTTATTTGAAGGGGCAGGGCTGCATCGGCAGGCGCCGGCTTGCGTACAGTATGGGAGCAAGGGGGATAGGCGACGAGTAGCCGATAGGACCGAGGGGAAGACTTTCCCCTTGCAATATAAGAACTACATGCTTTAAGCATACTATGTGATATACTACGCAAAATATTACTTATAAAGGTTCCCAATCGGATTAATCCATCATATTATGAACTATCTATACAACAAAGAGGTTCCTTATGAAAAAGAATGTGGTTTTGGCGTTTCTATGCATTTTCTTACTCATTGGTTTGATCAGTTGCCGGGAAGCCAATGAATTTGAAGAGACTACCTTGACTGTGGTCAACGCAACTGATTCACCGATAAATGAGTTAGATTTTTGGGGATATTATATTGCTGATCCTCGTGGAGAAATTGTTGAACCTACGGTTTCAGAGGACGCTATTCTCCCTGGTGAAGAGAGGATGTTTGGATTACCACCAGTTTTGTCTGAGGGTTCATCCCTTAGAATTTCAGCATCTGATAACGTAATGTTAAACGCAACCGCGGACATTATTTACGAGGAGGGAGCGGAAGTGACTCTTATCTTAAACCCCGCTGATTCCGATAGAATAGAACCGTATTTCACCATTGAAGGTGGTACTTTCGTTAAATAATATCCATACGTATGTCAATTATCACAACAGCTCGTCCTACTTACGACGGGCTGTTGCTGTCATAGGATTGCTTCGACCGTTGTGTCTCTTCCTGCAAGCATGTCGGCAACTGTTGGTTCTACCAGAAGATCAGGTTGTAATGATCCGCCTGGATGATGGGGATCCATGGTAAAGAATTTCGTGGAGTAGGCTACTGGTATGCCACTATGGGGGATTGTGAAGCTTTTAACTTCGCCATAGTGATTTACACTGCCGCCACTTGGTGTACCGACTAGGCGTGCATTGGTACGGTTTTTTATGAGTTACCCTGGGGAAAACCCCACGTCACCACGTAGAGCTGCAAAATAAGACACTCCAGAAGGGGTTCATGTGTTTCACTGTGTTTCGTAGTCCCACGTGGACCTGCAATTCAGGGGTTATTTTAAGGAGTAGGGCTGCTTCGGTAGGCATCGGCTTGCGCACCGTATGGGAGCAAGGTGAAAGGCGTCGAGGTACCGATAGGGCTTGAAAGATAACACCATTATTGAAATGCTCAAAATCGCAGGGTTCCGTGGGATCTTGTTGTCTTTTCCTTACAGCCAATAGCCTCTGTAGTACCTAAAATTCAAGGGTAACGTGGTGAGGTGGATATTTCCCCAGGGTAATACATAACAGAAGTTATATAACAAAAAGTATATTATTATTTCATGTAGAAATTCCGGACAAGTGCAGAAAACGAAAGCTTGCTGGCATGTCTTTCATGTGAAGCAAATCACCTTTTGGGGAGGTGATAGTAATAAGGATAGATAAAGATGAGATTTAGGAGGTGAAGACCATGCCAAGACGGATAGGGTTGGACGAGATAGGTAGCATCCACCATATTACGCAGAGAGGAAACAATCGTAACCGCATTTTCTTGCATCCTCATGATAAGGAGTGCTTTATCAGGATACTTAAATCACATGTAGAAGGAATGGGTATTATCTTGCTACATTACGTGGTGATGGATAACCATTACCATCTGCTGGTGGAAGTAAGTTCTGTTGCACTCGATCGGTTCATGATGCGTTTAAATAGAGCGTATACCTGGTACTACAACAAACGATATCGTCGTACGGGGACTATCTATGAAGATCGGTACCATAACTTCGTGGTAAGAGGAATGTCTTATTATAAGGCAGTTGTTAGATACATCGTCCAAAATCCCGTTAAAGCAAATCTGGTCGAGAATCCGGGAAATTATCTCTGGGGTGCTCATGCGGCGATTTCACGAAACCTACCTACGTGTATAGCTAGAGAGAAAATGCTCTCTTATTTTTCAGACAATCCAGAAGAAGCGTTATCTCGTTATTTTTCCTGCTGTGAAAGTGACATCCACAAAGATGTAGGAGAAAATGAAGCCCTACAGGAAATCGGTGTAGATTCAGATGATGTGAGTCTGGTTATGGGAATCTTTCCTACGATTGATCAGCCAATCGATAATCCTGAGCATCTGTGGGACATCTTTCAATCGGTTATTGCCTCTTCGGATTGGGTGTTGAGAAAGGCGATGCGTTATGATCGGGTAGTCGACGCTTTGCTCATAGGAAAAACTGGTAACAAGATCAAGGTTATATTTAAACCTCTGAGGGACCAGTTTATCTTGCTTGCCAATTATGAAGGCCATTCTAATAGTGATATCGCTGCCTTCTTAGGGATTCATTACGAAACAGTCCGTCGTATTATTCGGAATTCCTAAACATTCTTCGATAGGGGTAACCTAAAGAGGCGATGGTTAGCATAGTGAATATCAGGTAGGGTTGTGCCATGATACTGGAAATTAAAGACGAAACCACCTGGGAACAGTACGATGATACATACAAATCATTCGCCGAACCTTCCATTGCCTATCCTCTGACCGATATCGATATTGAGAACTTTGATCCGTTCGGGTTTGCTCGAAAAAAGAGACGAAGACCACCACCTCCTTTCAGTATTGCCCAATTCAAGGAGTTGGTTTCGCATCTTCCGGTAGAACTAGAGAGCGTGGATACAGGAATCAACCGATGGAAACGCTACTTCAAAGAGCATGATAAGCTAGCCTCGATTTTTTCCAAGCAGAAAACGATAACAATTTCCAGAGCAGATATCTTTTCAGCTGCAAAGAGCGGCGATTTGGAGAAGGTTCTCTTTCTCACTGTTTTATGGGGTTATCCCGTGGGAATGCTCGGATCTTTCCATGAAAATATTTTCAAGAACAAGCACATGCTCATCAAATACTTGGAGGAGGCTGTAGCGAGTTCTACTCTTTCTTTTTGGGAAGATTATTGGTTTGCCGTCACACAGGTCAGTGGACTGGGAATATCGCTACTGTCAAAACTCCTCTATTTTTGCGGTGTCCATGTGGAAACCTTGCCTGCGCTCATCCTCGATAAACGAGTTATTGGTGCTATCAGCAGCAACAGGTTCAAGGAATTCGAGGAGTTCGGTTATATCTCGTACCCTAAGGCTATGTACCGCTATGTAGAATACTTGGAGGCGATCTGCGATATTGCAAAAAATTTGGATGTGGCGCCACCGCAAGTTGAGATGTTTTTGCGAGTCTTTGGGCAGCATGTGAAAGCTTAGTACGATTTTCCTGAACGGTTTTAACAACCAAATGGCACGTATCGGTAGATTTGGCTCCTACATCTTTTAGCGTTTTGTGCTACTATGAAGACAGTTTTTCGATTGGAGGTTCGGATGAAATATTGTTGGACAACTATCATGGTAACAGATTTGGAAAGGTCTATTGCCTTCTATCGGGATATTGTTGGATTGCCAGTCAATCGTCGGTTCTCTGCAGGCCCGGGAAGTGAAATCGTATTCCTCGGGGATGGTGAGACGGAAGTTGAATTGATAAAGCGTATTGGTCCAGCGTCATCGGTAGGAAATGCAATCTCTCTTGGATTCGCCGTAGAATCTCTAGATGATGCCATGACATTCGTAAAAGAGCATGGAATCGAGATTGAAAGTGGTCCTTTCCAACCGAACGATCATATAAAGTTTTTCTACGTACTCGATCCGGATGGTGTACGGGTGCAATTCTCACAGTCGTTCTGAGACATCCAAAAGGATATCGTGTGACCATTACCATTAGTAGTGATAAACGAACCAGTGGCGCCCTTGCCGCTAGAAAGGGTGCCTCGCTGATCAATGAAGCAATTGCGTATAAAGGCTTTGCAACAATAATCGTGGCAACTGGAGCTAGTCAATTCGATATGCTGGAATATTTAGTCCGAGAGGACATCGATTGGTCAAAGGTGGAAGCCTTCCATCTGGATGAGTACATCGGTATTTCTGTGTTCCACTCAGCGAGTTTTCGCAAGTACCTGAAAGAGCGGTTTGTCGATAAGGTAGGTACCCTGAAGCGATTCAATTACATCAAAGGCGATGCGCAGGATATTGAAGCTGAAATCAATCGTTTGTCTAAAATGATCCAAGGAAAACAGGTGGATGTGGCTTTCGTTGGAGTAGGGGAAAATGGACATCTTGCCTTTAACGATCCTCCAGCTGACTTTGAAAATGAGCAACCATACTTGCTGGTAGAATTGGATGACGCATGTAGGAGGCAACAGCTGGGAGAAGGATGGTTTTCCACGCTCGACGATGTGCCCAAACAGGCTGTCTCCATGGGTGTTAAGCAAATAATGAAGTCAAATCATATCATAAATACCGTCCCTGATAGGAGGAAAGCCAAAGCGGTTTCCTGTGCATTAATCGGGCCTGTCTCGGGCCTATGCCCAGCATCCATCCTACAACAGCATGAGAGTTGCCATTGGTACTTGGATAGGGCTAGCGCATCATTACTTCCTCAGGATTTTGTTATACCAACATAATGACCTCGCTCAGAGTTGATCTAGGTTGAGAGTTCCGGTACCACGTTCACTTTGAGTGAGAGAAAGGCAATTGTGCCAGTTTAGATATTTGTTATCCAACAGTGTTTTGTACGGTAGGTGTGATGCTTGGCTTGGTTGATCGTGTCTGGGCAAGGATGACACCTGTTAGGATGATCAGAGAACCAAGCATCTGTACAATGTTAAGTAGATCTTGGAAGATCAATGCGCTAAGTATTAACACTACCACCGGTGGCAGGTTGCCATAGACTGCAACCTGTGTGCTGCCGATCCTCTTTACCGAAAGATTCCACATGACATTGGCAAGCAGGAATGCGATCAGGCCAGAGTAGATGGTGGTAAGCCATGCGACTGGAGGAAGAGTCGTAAAGTCTAGAGCGCGCATCTCAGATAGATAGACCAACTCATACATGATTACCGATGTCGCCATAGCTAGACCGGTTACCTGTAGCGGAGGATAGCGACGCATGTAAGGGCGTAGGAAAGTGGTGTTTATTCCGTATCCCAATTCAGCAAGGACGACAAAGAGGATACCACGGATAGTAGTATCTTCGTGGCTACTCGATTCACCCGCTGCTATGGTGATGATAGCGAGCCCGACGATAGTCAGTAGGATGCCTGCGATAGCTTTCCAGGTGGGTTTCTCCAAACGGAATAAAAGAGATATGATAACAACCTGGATAGGCATGGTCGCCATGAGGATGCCACCTAATGGGGTACTGGTTTCATCGATTCCGATAGGAAAGAGGGTTTGGAATACTCCCAGACCGGCTATACCAACTGCCATGATGCCAACAAAATCTTTCTTGCTGAATCGAATCCGTCCTGGTAAAAAGAAAGCCAGGTAGATCATGAGGGGGAACGCGAAGAGCATGCGGATTCCACCGAACTGGCCGGCAGATACATGGTTAAATCCAATTTTCATAATGATATTGTTCGTTCCCCAACTGAAGGCAACCAGAGCCAAAATGAGGTGTGTACCTAAGGTGTGTCGTTCGTTATCCATTTGTGAATCCTAGCTCTCCTATAATGTATGTCACCTCATTCTATGGGTGAACAGTTTTAGTATCAAGTCAAGACTATCGTAGTCATCAGACATATCGGTACTTAAGTATACGCACAAAAATGCTTGAAAATCTGAATATTTGTACTGCAAAATGTGTTCAATAATATAATTATTCTCTTTCTGTAATATAACGGTAAGGTGGGAAAATAGTATAAATAAAATCAACAGATAATAATAAAAAAAAATTAATTGACAAGTGAACTAATCTAAACATAGAATAAAACATATAAAATATATTTAAGTGACAATATTAATGTGACCTGGCTTTTTCAGATTTATCTGGATTCTTTCAAATAACAAAAAGGGGATGCAATGTGAAACGGATAGCGAATATGTTCAGGGGAAACGTAAGACAATATGGAATGGTCATCGCTCTTGGCATGATTATCATTCTCTTTCAGATACTAACCAATGGTGTTCTGTTAAAGCCGCTTAATATTACCAACTTGGTATTGCAGAATGGATACATCCTGATCCTGGCAATCGGGATGTTGCCGGTAATAATTACTGGAAGAATTGATCTTTCAGTTGGTTCGATCGTAGCATTTACCGGCGCCATAGCAGCCATCATGATTGTCAATCTTGAAGCTCCATTCATAGTCACATTATTCGTGTGCTTGCTTATTGGCGCATTGATAGGCGCTTGGCAAGGCTTTTGGACTGCATTTATTGGTATTCCAGCCTTTATAACGACTTTAGCCGGTATGTTGATCTTCCGAGGGTTGACTATCGCTATTTTGGAAGGTCGTTCCATAGGTCCTTTCACTTCAACATTTCGTGCGATAAGTACGAATTTTATTCCAGATTATTTTGGTGGCGGAGCTCTGAATATCACTTCGCTGGTATTTGGTTTGGTTATTGGTATTGTTCTCATATGGAATAGTATCAGAACACGAAGGAATACGAGGAAATATGGATTCGAAGTAATACCGTTGTGGATGTTCATCGTCAAACAAGCTTTTTTCTTCTCTGGGGTAATGATCCTTGCCTATTTCTTTGCTGCTTACAATGGTATCCCATTTCTTTTCATACTGCTCGTCGTATTGATAGTTATATATGCATTTATTACTGGGAATACGGTCATCGGAAGACGAATATATGCAATCGGAGGAAATGAACCAGCCTCCAAACTCTCTGGAATCAATACAAAGATGATCATTTTCATAACCAACGTGAATATGGGTTTTCTTGCAGCGATCGCAGGTATCGTATTTGCCGCAAGATTGAATGCTGGAACACCCAAAGCAGGAAACTCCTTTGAGTTGGATGCTATCGCAGCCTGTTTTATTGGAGGTGCTTCCGTCACTGGTGGAACCGGTACTATCGCAGGGGCTCTATTGGGTACATTGATCATGGGTGTAATGAATAACGGTATGTCAATAGTAGGTATCTCGGTTGATATACAACAGGCTATCAAAGGTCTGGTAATTCTATTCGCGGTTGCCATCGATTTTATTTTAAAGAATAGACGGGGGTAGTCAACAAGAACAAAGAGGAATGATTGGAATACCAAAAGGAGGAAATGGTATGAAAAAAATGATTTTAGTGTTATTGGTGTTGCTTATGGCAATGGTAACAGTGAGTGCTGCGGGAGCTGAAGAGAAGGCTGATGACAGTTCTTTGGTTACATTTCTGATGCCGACGAAAGAACAGCCCATCTGGACTGCTCAAGGAGATGAATTGGTAGCAAGATTCGAAGCTGCAGGATTTCAGACCCGACTTGAATTCGCTGAAGATGTAGTTGAAAGACAAGTATCCCAGATTGATACGGCAGTACTGCTCGGTTCTGATTATATTGTCATTGCGGCTGTGGATTCTTATGCACTTTCTGATGCTGTCGAAAAGGCTCGAGCCGATGGAGTCAAGATTATTGCGAATGACCGTTTGATCATGAACACAGAGGCTGTGGATTTTTATGTAACCTTCGACCTGTACAAATTGGGACAGATACAAGGAACATATATTGAACAAACTCTTGGTTTGGATACGGGCGCAAAAGGACCGTTCAATTTGGAAATCATTGGAGGCAGTCCTGACGATCCAAATGCACAAATCTTCTATAATGGTGCCATGAGTGTACTTCAGAAATATCTTGACTCCGGATCTCTGGTAGTTCCGAGCGGTCAGGTGGATTTCAATGTAATTGCGACTCTTGCTTGGGACAGCTCAAAAGCACAAGCAAGAATGGACAATCTCTTGGGAGCTTACTACACTGATAAGAATGTTGATGCCGTTTTGGCAGCAGCCGACTGTGTGGCGCTTGGAGCAATATCTTCTTTGGCTTCAATGGGCTATGGTACACCGGAACGACCATTTCCCATAGTTACCGGTCAAGATTGTGAGCTTACAGCTATTAAATCCATTATCAATGGTCAGCAATCAATGACCATGTTCTTGGATGCACAAGAGCTTGCGGAGAGAGTTTATCAAGTTATCAGAGCCTATGAGCGTGGTGAGCAACCGAAGGTAGACAAGACATTCTACAATGATATGATTGATGTACCAACTGCTATGTATGAACCGTTCTTGGTAGACAAGGACAACTGGAGAATAGTCATAGATCGTGGCTTGTACGCTGAAGATGACATTCTGTAATCGTTATTAAAGACTACATTGCTGAGGTTTGTAAGTAAATTCAAACCTCAGCAATTGTGATAAGCATGGGGAGTACTCTTTTGGAAAACAACTATATACTTGAGATGCACAATATCACCAAATTGTTTCCCGGTGTCCGTGCACTTGATGATGTCTCATTGAAAGTAAGACAAGGCGAGATACACGCAATTGTCGGCGAGAATGGTGCAGGAAAATCTACGCTCATGAATGTACTAAGTGGGGTGTATCCCCATGGTACTTTCGAAGGGGAGATTGTCTTCCGCCAAAATAGTTATCAAGTGAAGAGTATAAAACAAAGCGAGGAAGCGGGGATTGGTATAATTCATCAGGAATTCACCTTGATTCCAAAACTCTCGATTGCGGAGAATATTTTTTTAGGAAACGAAACAGCAAATCATGGTGTCGTACATTGGAATGAGACGTTAGTGAAGGCAAAAGCTCTAGCGAAATCCGTTGGATTGGATGTTGATGTTTCTACCCCCGTTGAAGCAATAGGTGTTGGACAACGGCAGTTGATAGAAATTGCAAAAGCTTTATCAAAAAATATTACTGTTCTAATCTTGGATGAACCGACTGCAGCGTTGAATGAAATAGAAAGTAAGAATCTTTTGGAATTGCTCAGGAAATTCAAGAAGGATGGACTCACTTCCGTACTTATTTCCCATAAATTGAACGAAGTTCTCGCTGTCGCTGATTCAATAACAATTTTACGTGATGGAAAGACTGTCAGTTACAAAGATCTCCACAAACAACCGATTGGAGAGAAAGAGATCGTAAAAGATATGGTCGGTAGGGAATTGATAAATAGATATCCTAGTCGGAGCGATTATATCGGAGAGCAAATATTCAAAGTGGAAAATTGGAGTGTCGACCATCCGAATCAAGAGAGAAAGGTTTCTGACAATATCAATCTAACGATTCATGCCGGAGAAGTTGTTGGATTAGCGGGGCTTATGGGGGCCGGAAGAACTGAATTCGCGATGAGTCTGTTCGGTAAGAGTTATGGAAAAAACATTCAGGGTGAAGTGTTTCTCAAAGGAGAACCGATAGATGTAAGTACCGTCCCAAAAGCTATAAAGAATGGTATTGCTTACATCTCTGAAGATCGCAAGGGACTTGGTCTAGTTTTGATTGGTAGTGTGAAAGACAATATTACCATGGCCAACATGGCTTCGGTTTCAAATGGATTTGTCATCAACAAGAATGAAGAAGTTGTGGTAACAGAAAAGGCAGTGGATGAGTTTAGTATCAAATGCCCAACCATCCTACAAAAGGTTCTCAATCTCAGTGGTGGGAATCAGCAGAAAGTAGTTTTGGCCAAATGGCTTAATTGTGATTCCGATATCTATGTCATGGATGAACCTACTCGAGGAATTGACGTAGGGGCAAAGTATGACGTGTATACTATAATCAACGATCTTGCGGCAAGGGGTAAGGGCATTCTATTGATTTCTTCTGAGCTGCCAGAATTGCTGGGTATGTGTGACCGTATCTATGTAATGAACAATGGGAAGATCATGGATGTACTTCCAGCGAAGGAGACTGATCAAGAATCGATCATGCATATGTTGATCTGAATCATTACCGATACTTTGTTGTCAACTCTTTAAAAGCAAAAAGAGCATCTAGAGCTACGATATCGGTAGTCTCGAATTACTCGAGCCTCCAGATAGCCATGGTCTTCGATACTCATACTTTTGGCTCATCCCAAGTGGATGGGGTTTTATTCTTTTCTAAGGTTCAATTCAAGCTGGGAAAATACGTATAGGTGCCGATTTGTTCCATCATGAGTCTTCGTGGGGAGTTTGTTTTATCTGCTAAGCACATGCAGTCTGGGCAGATTTCTTTTTACGGCGGTATTCATGTATAACAGTCATTTCCCTAGTGAATCAGTTTGTAGATTTATGATGATTCGAGTTTATTGATACGTCTTTCGTCTTACCGAGAATACAAGAAGTAGGGCTAGAATCGGAAGGATAATCAGCACTACGGTAATGGTTTCGTTTTGGATACCGGAGATAATCCGAATGACGCGTCCGCTGGTGGCGATGGCTTTTGGATCTTCAAGTCCTAACAGAGAAAATTCTAACTCATGCATCATTGGGTTCAGGGGAATATGTAACGCGGATATGCTTGGAGTTTTTCCCACATGCTCTCCGGTTGGATCATAAGGTGCAATGGTATATCCGAGTGCAGTTGTCTTTGATTGTTCAACAATATATGGTTCTTCATAGATTTCTATCGCTTGGTTTTCTGACGTTACAGATATACCACTATCAGGTACTTGTTGAATCTTTACCCAACGATACAGGTTTGGATTGCCCGACTCCTGGTTATTAATCATTTTATTATACTGAAGATCTTTATATTCGGTTTGGAAAAATGGACGGACATAAAGGTCGGAAGTTCCATCTACATAGAGCACGGATGCCGGTGTCGTACTGTTCGTCGGTTGAGTCCATCGTACAGCTGGGAAGATTTCATATCCTATGGAATTCGTCCTTCTTCCCTTGATAGATATCAATTTCTTTTCAGATCCTTCCAGTATGTTCCCTGACGGAGTTTTCAGTTGAATTGTGTATTCTCCTTCGGGTAAATTGATTGGATAACCTTTTTGCAGCCGTATTGGGGGAACTGTATATTTCTTGGGTGGTTCTGGTTCTGAAGGTTGTTTGATATTCTCCATCTCCTGAAGTAAATGTTCATAGGGTTTCCCTTCTGCCTTAATCTGCAATATCTGATTGAAAAGTTCGGAAGTTCGTTGTTGATATGCGGTGTATGCCCGATTGTAATTCGAGACAGCTTCCTGATAAGCTAAGACTAGTTCAATATAATCATTCCATTCTTCTTCAGCCTCAGTGCCTGTTTTTATATGCCAATTGTTATCGTACGTACCTCGCATGTTATAGAATGTATAGTTAACAGTTTCGATGGGAATTATGTTTCCATTCTTGTCCGTTATCTCAAGTGTACCCTTATATGTGATATCAAGAATTGAATCGTCTACCAGCCATTGGTCGGTTATCGGCCAGAAATAGATGAAGTTTTTCTTTAGACTAGCGAAATTGTCAACATCCGCATGTATGAAGATGGTTGAGGAGTCTTGTTTTGCGAATGTCAGTGCATAATCTTTTCCACTGTAGGCAGCTATTGAATAAATAGTTTCTTCGATACGATTCGGAACTTCAGCAAAAACTGGACTGAATAGTATTAGTAAGATTGCAATAGAGAGGATCATAATTTTCTTCATGATTTGCTCTCCTTTTGTGCTTGGATCCATATGGAGATAAATCCAATGATAACAGTCAATCCAAAGAAGCATGTTGCACCACCAAGGATATGTATCCATGATGACAATTCAAAACCTGTTTGGATCATAGCCATGTAGAAGAAAGGAGATATCCATTGTACTGCCAGCGAAACAAATGAAGCGATTGTAGAGACCTGTTCAGCGACAATAGAGTATGTGACAAGCTGTACAGAAAGAAATATGATAAGTATAGCAAGCAACAAAGAGATAGAGCCGATACTTGAATCGGTAGAGACTGCGCTAAGCAACGTGTAAGCACATAACAAGAACGATACCAAGAAAAGGGTAATCATCGAGCCTACGAAAGCAGGACCTAGAAGTAGATTGTTGAATCTGGATACTAGATAGAAAACTACTATCAGATAGATACAATATATAGCGAGGGCTATTAAATTGATTAGAAATAATGAAAAAAGATATGAACGGGATTTCAATGGCCCGTATCGAAGCAATTCCAAGACACCTTGGTCCTTGTATTGATGATAGGTGATGATTGAAGATATCAAGATATAAAGTAACATAGGAACTACAGCACAATAGGCTGCGAATAGAAATGGTCCCTCAGCAAAGAGCTTATCGACCATAATTGTGCTGAACAATTGTTCCAAAGCTTGGGTTATGTTTGCGAATAGTGGAGTCTGGGATGGATTGAATCCTTGTGGGCCTATTGATTGGATGAATGATCGTATCGGTAAATATCCCAATAGTGTGCTAATTGTCATAGCGATATAATAAGACGGATTCAGAAAGGTCTCTTTTGCGTTTATCTTTGTAAGGATGGTGATATTTCGCAATTCACTCATTATTTGGCCTCTTCATGTGTGTTTGCCTGGATTGAGGTGATGGACAGGAAGGCTTCTTCAAGTGTCTTTACTTGTTCTTGGATGAGTAAGGGTGAGATTCCATTATCGTAGAGGAAGCTGGAAATCGCTTTTCTATAATCCCCTTCTTTTTCGACGGATACAACAATAGCTGAAGCATCTATTTTGGCGTCAAGAATAAAAGGTAATTCAAGGAACTTTCCGATGAGACCATCGGAAATACTGTCAATCTCAATACGAAAATTTTTTGTAGGGATAATTGAATCGATGATTTTATTCGTTGCATTTTCAGTAATCATTTTTCCTTGATGGATAATTCCTATGCGCGTACAGAATTTTTCAACTTCAGAGAGTAGATGCGATGAGACGATGATAGTTTTCCCCTTACGGTGCTGTTCGATAATCAAATCACGCATTTGGTGAATTCCAAAAGGATCCAAGCCGGAGATCGGTTCATCGAGTAATAGGATTTCCGGATCATGGATCAATGCTCTGGCAAAACTTAGTTTTTGCATCATCCCTCGAGAAAATTTGCATATTGGTTTGTTCTTATGGGCTCGAAGATCCAAATGATCGAGCATTGAATTGATTTTTTGAGTGCTAGCGGTAACATCGAACAGATTACCAAACAATTGTAGATACTCGACTGCTGTCATCCATTTCCACATACCCGAAGGATGTTTTTCAGGGACAACACCGATATTAGCTCTATAGGAGGGGTCTGTACCGTTTACAAGATTCCCATGATAGTAGATCTCTCCGGAATCTGGTTTTGTCAGACCGAGAATCATCCGTAGAGTAGTAGTCTTCCCGGCTCCATTGGGGCCGAGAAACCCATATATTTCTCCTTTATCGATAGTGAGGGACAATGCATCGACAGCTTGTTGAGTACCGAATCTTTTAGATAGCCCAGCGGTTTGTATCAAATGTGTGTCCATTATTGGCTCCTCGTGACATCCCACGAGATGTCCGCATAGTAGGATACTCTTGTACCAAGTGATTCCAAATATGACTTTGCTGTAGAGGTGTCCATCGATGGGATTTCTTTTGTAAGGGCATGGAATTCTTCATAATCTATTTCCAGTAGATTGGGAACGAGAATCAGGTATTCTATTACATAGGTTTTTCCCGAATCCTCAGGTAAGACATCAAATGGAATAAAGGACGTATACCTAAATTGGGTCTCGGGATACGCATCCCACTTCCAAGGAATATTTCCGCTATATAGGATCGGTTGCTTATCGAGGTTACCAATCGTTCTTGCTAAAAGTGGATCCCACTTCGAGATTTTTGCTCCAATCCATATATCGATAGTCGGGTGCAGTGATATGGCACGATTATCTTCCGTCACTGGTCGAATAGTTAGGGACCATCCATCTGCTTCTTCATTTTCAAAGACATAGAATCCATCAAGTCCTGGAATTGTCAATCCTTTGAGTGAGATGGGCTTTTCAATTCGATTTACACCGCGTTCCAATTTCAGTGGAATTGTGATTGTCTCATAGTTCGGTGCAGAAATGATAAGCTGCGTATCTCCCGGGCGTAAATCTGTAAATTGATAATTGATCAGTGAGTCGTCAGATTGGAAATATCCATGAAGCTCCTTATTTTGGATCTTCACAAGTAAATCCCAAATCCAACTTTTACTTACCGAATCTTGTACTTGAAAGAGTAAGGATGTTTTTGAGTTCCGAAATAAGAGCCCGGCAATCAAGATGATACAAAGTAAAACTATGATTGCGGTGGCTTTCCATACCTGTTGTTTCTTCACTACATACCACCTGCCATATCTTCCAAATTATCATATGGGGACTTTGCACCTGTCAAGTAAATACGACAGAAAATCTCATCTCCTATATAAAAAGATTATATATGTAAATGGAAGCTAAAACAAGAAAAAAAAACAACTATAAAAATAAAATATACATAAATGATGTTGACGTGCGCAATTGGTGGTGATAATGTGTATGATATGATTAAATAGAGGAGGAGACCTATGCCAGGGCCAGGGTTTTACTTTATCGGAGAAGAGGAAGAGCGAGAGGTTTTGGATGTAATTCGTTCAGGACATCTCAATCGCTATGGAAGTGAAGACGATCCTAAGTTTAAAAAGAAAGTCTACACACTGGAAAATGAAGTTGCGCGAAAATTCGGGGCAAAATATGGTTTGGCTGTCACATCAGGAACGTCTGCATTGATTGTTGCATTGCAAGCATTGCGTATTGGACCTGGGGATGAGGTGATTTGTCCTGGTTATACATTTATTGCATCGATGTCTTCAATTATCACTGTGGGTGCGGTTCCTGTGCTTGCGGAGATTGATGATAGCTTGACTCTGGATCCCAATGATGTCGAAAGGCATATCACTCCGAAGACGAAAGCGATAATGGCTGTACATATGCTAGGAAATCCTTGCGCAATGGATGAATTGGTTGCGATTGCAAATAAGCACAAGTTATTGCTTATAGAAGATACCGCACAGGCTTTTGGAGGTATGTATAAAGGTAAATATCTTGGTCTATTCGGTGATATCGGTACATATTCATTCAATGTATATAAAACTATCAATGCCGGTGATGGTGGCTTGGTGTTGATGAATGATGAGTCAGTGTTCAAGTCTGCATTTGCTATTCATGATCAAGGGCATATGCCGCTAAGAACCGGGCTAGAAGTGGGTAATCGATCCATAATCGGTCAAAATTTCCGGATGAATGAATTGACTGGTGCCGTATTGCTCGCACAATTTAAAAAACTCGATCAACTACTGGAGAGGTTGCATAGTATCAAGAAAGACTTCAAGAAGATACTCAAAGATGAACTACCAAAACTCCAGTTTAGAAAACTCAATGATGAAGCGGGGGAGTTGGCAACATTGTTGACCGTACTGTTGCCTTCAAAGGAAGCTGCTGATGCTGTCGCCAAGAAGCTTGGCACAAAGACCATTTCCCATTCAGGGTGGCATGTGTATAACAATATGGAGCAAATACTTGGGAAAAAGCAAGTAGCTGAAGGTCCTCCGTTTAGAAGTACTGAATTCCCCACAGATGTAGTCTATGAAAAAGGTATGCTACCGAAAACTGATGACATTCTAAATCGAGCGATAAATATTTCGATTGGTGTCGTTGATGCAGGTCTGGGTTCTGGTTTCGGGGTCAATCCTCTTAGTTCTAAGGAAGAAATCAGGGAAAAGGCTATGGAATTTGTCCGAGCAGCTTCTTTCTGCTGTAAGTAGTGATTCTTAGCTCGTACGGTAGTGTCAATCATTCCGTGCGGGCTATTTTATTGTCTTTGTGCTGGGTTGGTATGACAGCAGTTGATGAGCAATCATTTCCAGCTGCATGTAATTTCCTTCAAAGAACCATGTTTCCAGTGTGAGACTCGAGGTGTCTTCTTCTGATGATCCACCCATTGCATTCCCATGGCACTCGATTTCCCCAAATCTTTCTTTGGGATTACCACTATTGTATAAGTGGCATGCATATCCGTTTTCTCCTGGGGAGGTAAATGGTTCTTCGCAGTACTCTGACGAAGGCGATACACGGTAATTCCGGATAATGAGATACGGTGGATTTGTACCATCGGCATTATGTAGGTATCCCGCTCGTCCAGTTAGGGAAGTGCTGTGGATGCCTATCTTGAATAGCTTTTGTTCACAGTGATGCACGAGCATTGGAGATTTTTCAAATTCGATCAAGCTTGTTGGTTCGGGATGGTAATACCAGCCGATTTGTGGTTTGCCAAAGGTGGGTAGGATGGATATCCCGCCCTGTCTTACTTGCATAATGCTCCATGCTTCGCTCAGGCATGGGTCGGGAGATTCTATCCGCAATTGTATGGAGTGCTTGTACCCTGAGTACTGGATCCCCTTCATGAGAAGATCCCTCTGATATAGGTTACGCAAAGGATTTTTGGCGGGTTCGACTTTTCGTCCAACAGATATTTGTTGGTCTGGAGGAGAGTAGTGTAGTGCCTTGAGTTTCATTTTTGCTTCAAGGTTTATTAGCGAAGCCCGAGGTCTGGTTATGTGGTATTCGCCAGGATCCATTTCGGCAGGAAGCTTGTATGACAAAGTAGGATTGAAGCGATCGGTGATGCAATACTGGATTTCTGGAGCAACCCAAAGTCTTTCACCACCGATATTCCATTCCTTTCTTATTATAGCTTCTTTCCAAGATTCGCTGGTATTCCACCAAGAAGGCATCCATAGGACGCTTCTTTTGTTGATGCCTGAGAAGGGTCCAAGTATTCTTCCTCCTAATTCGACTATAAGGATTGTGGAATCCTGGGAAATAGGTAACTCCGCAAAAGATAGGTTTGCTTCCCGTAGCCTCTGTTTGGCTAGGTCTAAAGTAATATTTGAGGCGCCATCGAAGAATTCATTCACAATCCTGCCCCATGAAATTGTCTTCATTTGTCAATAGATCGTTCCAATATTGGGAAACCGCAAATAGGGCAGCTCCATAAGCTTCGTTCTTAGCAGAGTAGGGGGTAAACTCGACTTTGGTGTTTTCGAGTATGCTCGGTACTACTTTCCTATCCAAGGATAACATGATCGCATCCATGAGATGGTTTTTTAGGATTTCAAGAGTTCCTGTAATGAATAGTTTTTCAGGATTGAACAAGTTGATCAGGATGGTACAGGCATCGCCAATGAATTGTCCGATTTCAAAAAGTGTGGTCCGTGCAAGTTTGTCACCTTCATTTGCGGCTTGAAGGATCGCTTCAAGGGTGAGGGTACCTGTATTGGCGTAAGGCTGCAATAATGAGTGGACTCCCTCTGAAAGACGATCTTTGAAGACTCTGATAACACCAGAATCAGATGTAACGGTCTCTAGGCATCCAACATTTCCACAACTACAACGGTAGTTATTCTTGGAGTGGATTATGTGACCGATTTCTCCAGCCGTTCCATTGGCTCCACGATAAATTGACTTGTCGATGATAATGCCAGCGCCAACTCCTATTCCAAGGTAGAGGACTACAAAATTATTCAGGTCTTTTCCGTGTCCCTCAACTTTCTCATAATATGATATGATACGCGAGTTGTCTTCGACATAAACAGGAATATCCATGCGCTTGCAGATTTCCTTATTGATATCCAGATGATTGATTCCCGGAAGTTGTAAACCGGATAGCCAAACCCTTCTAGCCGTATCGATCATCCCGGGTAACGAGATGCCGATTGAAACGGCGGTTCCACCTTCTTTTTCAATATCTGCCTTGGCTTTTTTCAAAGGATCGATGATTTCTTCAAGTATCTTTGTAGGATCATGGCTAACCAATGCTTCCTCAGAAAATTCCAAGGCACTGTTTTTGACAATCTCCTTAGTGGCATCGGTTACGACAAGTGAGATGCCATGATTACTAATCGCAGCTCCGATTGTATACATCTGCTTCGGATCCATCTCATAGATGTAAGAAGGTCGACCACTCGATGAAAAAGCTTTCCCAGCTTTTCTGATAATTCTTTTTGATTCGAGTGTTTTTAGGACTTGCGATACTTTTTGGACGCTCATACCTGCATTTTTGCTTATCAAGTGGCGAGTTGGGCTGTCAAGCATCTGTATACTCTTTAAAATTTCAAGTTCACTACTATTTAGATTTGTCATCAATTTGCTCCAGGGATATTGGTGGGAGGTTAAACCTCTTACAGGTAATGCAATATGGTTCAATAATTGTCAAGGGATGTAGTAGGGGCAACCATATTCAAAACTTTCAACGTTTTTTCTCCTTGTTAAATATATAATATATTAAACACATCATAAAAATCCAGTAAAATATTTATTTTATATATAAATCAAACAAAAAGGTGTAAAATATTCATTGACCTCAGCATATAAGCGTTATAGAATGTTTTTTAGTCAGGTTATGAAATCTTATCTTGGAGGGCTGTATAAATGATACGTGTTGGTTTGATTGGCGCTGGTTATATTGGAAATGTACATTTAGAGCAACTTGTCCGTATTGGTGGTGTGCAGGTAACTAAAATCGTTGATAATACTATTGAGCTGGCGAAGAAAGCCGCAACAAAATATGGAATTGAATCCTATTCAAGCGACTGGAAAGATGTCGTGGATGATCCGACGATCGATGTCATTCATAATTGCACGCCAAACAAATATCACTTTGAGATAAATAAGCGAGCCCTTCTTGCTGGAAAACAAATTCTTTCAGAGAAGCCACTGGCCATGACGTTGGAAGAAGCCCAGGAGCTGTGGGAACTTTCGGTGAAGAAGAACGCGGTGACAGGAGTGGATTTTTGTTATCGATACTACCCTGTTGTTCAAGAAGCTGCAGCAAGAATAAGAAATGGAGATTTGGGAATCGTTAGGATGGTCCATGGAACATGGTTTCAGGATTGGTTATCGATGGAAACCGATTATAGCTGGAGATTGGAAAAAGCTGAAAATGGTGATTCAAATGTAATGGCGGATTTGGGAAGTCATTGGTTTGATCTTATCCAGTATCTTACTGGTCAACGGATTACTGAGGTGATCGGTGATTTCGCAACTTTGATACCCACTAGGAAAAAACCAAAATCACAAGTTTTGGCATTCCAGCACATAGAAGAGGTGGATAGCGAGGAATTTCGATGTGAGTTGGAGGAGTATGCGGCTGTCCATTTCCGCCTGGAGGGAAATATCCCTGGCAGTTTTACCACGAGTCAAGTATGTAATGGAAGGAAATCGGAAACTGCTTTTGAAATTTATGGAACCAATTGTTCATATGCTTGGAATCACAAGGATGCAACTCGATTGTGGATTGGACATAGATTCAAGGCCAACGAAGAACTGATCGAAAACGCTAACTTGATGTATCCCGAGGCAGCGCAATATGCTGTGTTACCCGCAGGACACCCACTCGGGTACCATGATGCAGTCAAACATTTATTTGAAGATTTTTATTCAGCGATTGAGAATGGAGCAGGAGCTGAAGATACGATGCAGCGGCCTACTTTCTTTACTGGTTATGAAGAGATGAGAATCTTGGCAGCTGTTCTCAAGAGTGTAAGAAACAGAAGTTGGGAAACAATTTGAATCAAAATAACAAAAAGAGGAGTCAAGTATGTCAAAGTTTCGTTTTTCTGTAGGACCATGGAATGTACATGAAGGAGAAGATGCTTTTGGGCCAGCCGTCCGCAAATCCATTCCTTTCGAGGATAAAGTAAAGAAGTTCAAAGAGATTGGCATCAGCGCAGTCCAATTCCATGACGATGACGCTGTGCCCGATATGAACAATCTTTCTGAAGATCAGATCAAATCTCGGGCTAAAGATGTCAAGAGCCTTTTGGACGAGTACGGACTTGAAGCAGAATTCGTTGCACCTCGTCTATGGATGGATCCTCATACTTCTGATGGTGGATTTACCTCCAATAGTAAAGAAGATCGGGATTTCGCATTCTGGAGAGCTCAGCGTTCGGTAGATATAGCAAGGACTCTTGGATGTGACAGAATTGTATTATGGCTGGCTCGGGAAGGAACTCTTTGCCAAGAGAGCAAAGATCCTGTAGTTGGAATGGAGCGATTGGTTGCCGGAATTGATTCGATTTTGAATTACGATCCTACCATTAGGGTTTTGATCGAGCCTAAACCCAATGAGCCGATCGATAGAAGTTTTTGCCCGACGATTGGACATGTTATCGCTCTAGCTCGACTGACTGCCGCACCGGACCGTGTAGGAGGTTTGATTGAGAGTGCCCATGCTATCTTGGCTGGGCTTGATCCAGCGGTAGAAATGGGTTTTGCTTTGGCAAATAAAAAGCTCTGGGGTGTGCACCTGAATGACCAGAATGGTATGCGGTATGATCAGGATAAGAGTTTTGGAGCAGAAAATCTTCGTCAGGCATTCAACCAAGTTATGGTCCTTAAAAACCATGGGTATGGACACAATGGCGAATATATCGGGCTTGATGTCAAGACTATGAGAACGCAGAAAATTGAGGTTTGCTACAAGCATATAGAAAATAGTATGGCCGTATTCAAACTCCTCGAGAAGAAGGTCGAGACTTTCGATATCGCAAAACGTGATAAGTTGATCAAAGCTAGGGATTACGAAGCGCTTGATTATTACACGATTAGCCACTTGCTGGGTGTGGAATAGTTCGGGTACTTTGGAGGTGTTTGTATGAATGTGTTGTTTTTTGGGGCCCATCCGGATGATATTGAGTCCTTTTGCGGTGGTACTGCCCTGAGGTATGCACAGATGGGGGCAAAACTATATTTCTGCGTGGCTACAAATGGAAATGTTGGATCAACATCCCTTTCCAAAGAAGAAATTGCCAAGGTGAGGAAACGAGAAGCCCAAAGTGCTGCCGATTTTATTGGAGCCGAGTTGATCTGGCTTGGTTTTGACGATGAGTTTTTGATTGATTCCGTTGAGACCCGACATGCATTCATAAATGCCATGAGAATCGCAGATCCTGATGTTGTAATCAGTCCTTGCCGGACTGATTACAACCCCGATCATTCTATAACCGGTTATATCGTGGACGAGTGTCTGCATATGGCTGGAGTTCCAAATATCAAAACTGAAGCACCTCCGACAAAAAAAGCCATTCCACACTTGTATTTCATGGATACTCCCGCAGGGGTTGGTTTTGAACCGGAGCTATATGTAGAAATAACACATGTTTTTGAGAAGAAAGTTAAACTTCTTGGATATCATGAGAGTCAGAATACATGGATGAAGACTCTGTTCAACTATGAAATGGACGCGTTCCTTGAGATTCCTGCACGGTACAGAGGCCTTCAAGTCGGTGTTCCCATGGCAGAAGGTTTTAGACCTTCTTACCGATGGGGGCGAAATTTCTCGAGGCACTACCTACCGGATTGTCTTACGGGTGCGGGTTTGGAGAAATCTTAGGAGATAATATGATGCGCATGGGAATCGCCTGGCGAGATATCACACCTCAATCTCCAATGATGATGATGGGATATGGAGATCGGGACCATGCATCAGAAGGGATACATGATCAATTACGAGCATACGCTTTGTATGTAGATCCACAAGACTCAGCTCCTTTTTATTGGGTTAGTGCGGATTTGTGTCTATTTGGTCCGGATTGTGCTGTGGCTATAAAGCAAGCAATTTCCAGACAATTGGGAATCAGTGAAACAAATATTATCTTGCAAGGGACACATACTCATTCTGGGCCGGATGCGTACGCATTACATCTAGCGACGGATAAGAAAGAACGTTTTTATTATCATTACTTGCTTTCTCAAATCATCGAAGCCATACAAGAATCGATAAGAAACCAGAAACCGGGGAAATTGGTAATACGCCAAGGAACTGGCAGTATTGGTGTGAACAGAAGAGGACTGGAAAAGCCTGTCGATGATCGGATGTTCTTGTGTACCTTGGAAGATGAATACCGTAAATCATTTGGCGCTCTTCTTTATTATTCCTGTCATCTTACTTCACTCGGAGTTGATAATTATCTATTGAGTTCAGATTGGATTGGTCCAGTTCGTGATTGGTTTGAGAATTCCCAATCAATGCCCTTGATGTATATACAGGGAGCGGAAGGGAATGTCGATCCATGGACTCGTGGAGTGCTTGATATGTCTGACCCCAATCAAGCTTTGGGCGTATCTTTTGAAACTATGGAACAGATTTCCGCACGTTTTTCACGGGATCTTTCAACTGTTCTTGTGAAAGAAACGAATGGTGAATTGGAATCCATTAAAATGGCAAGGACTCAAGTCAAGGTTCCACTGAAATACGGTAAAATGACCGATGATGAATTTGAGGCGAGAATATCAACGATGAAATACAATTTCGCCCAGTTTCTTGGTATTGATGTCGATGATGTGCCAGAGGATCAAAGTATAAACGAACTGGTTAAGAAACATTGTGTGAAAAA
The DNA here is from genome assembly GCF_049310885.1 of Pleomorphochaeta sp. DL1XJH-081. Classification (NCBI taxonomy): domain Bacteria; kingdom Pseudomonadati; phylum Spirochaetota; class Spirochaetia; order Spirochaetales; family Sphaerochaetaceae; genus Pleomorphochaeta; species Pleomorphochaeta sp. DL1XJH-081. The sequence continues at coordinate 117,806 of NZ_JBMDYO010000002.1, read as the reverse complement.
CAATATCTGTGCGGAATTGACTGAGAAATATGTAGCTGAACAATTTTCATATACGCAATTTCTCTGGGCCTATCGAAAAAATCGATCGTATATTGACATCAAATCAGGTTCCATTTCAATACCTATGGCTGTCATGGACGCAGGAAAGATCGCTTGGATCGCAATACCTGTTGAACCATTAATGGATGTGAATCTTGCAATCAAAAGAAGTGTGAAGGGCAAGACTTTACTTCTTTGCGGTCTATCTGATGGATATTTCGGATATTTGCCCCACGAGGAAAATTTTTACGAGGCTGATGCTGATTCATTATATGAGACAGTCAGCACAATATTCGCTCCCTCAGCTTCGGATGTTATCGTAAATAAAGCCTTGGAGTTGATCGGGTAATTTTAAAGCACGGGAGGATAATAAGATGAATATTTTAGCTTTTGGTTCGCATCCTGATGATGTGGAATTTCTCTGTGGTGGTACATTACTGAAGTATAGGAAAAAAGGTCATAGCATATTTATTGCTCTGACTACCAGTGGGAATATCGGGTCCAATGTCATCAATGGAAGGGATGTGATTGCCAAGACACGTGAAGAAGAGCAATTACAGGCAGCTAAATTCTATGATGCACAAGTTAGATTTCTTAGATACAACGATGAAGGGCTTGTCGATAGTGAACAATTGAGAAGGGATATTATCAATGCGATTCGATGGGCTTCTCCCGATGTCATTTTTACGAATCCGCCTTGTGATCTCAGCACTGACCATAACGTGACTGGTACAGTCGTCGGTCGGGTCATGCTTTCATTGGTGGGCAAGAACATACCCGCAGATGAACCTCCGATGAAGAGATTCCCCTCTCTTTTCTATTGGGATACGAGTGCAGGGGTCAACTTTGTCCCGGAAGTATATGTTGATATAACAGAGGAATATGATCAAAAGGTGAAAGCCCTACTATGTCACAAGAGCCAAATATCATGGATGAGCGAATATGAGGATCAAAGCTTTGTCGATTCGTGCCGGATTATGAGTGAATTTCGTGGATTGCAGGCCGGATATACATACGCAGAAGCATTCTCAGCATTTAGATTGCACGGGGTCATGCCCGATTTTTCATTGTTACCGTAACAAAATAAGAGGTTATTCGGACAGAATGGTCCGTAAAAATATCAAAGGAGGATATTATGAGTAGGAAAAAATGGCTACTGGTATTGCTGTTGCTTCTTATGGTGTCTATGGTCTTCGCTGCTGGGCGAACAGAGACCACGACAAAGAAGAAGATCGTGCATTATCACTGGACCGAGACATCGTACGATGTTATCAACAATAAAGCTGTACAGATGTTTCAAGAAAAGCATCCGGATGTTGAGATCGACTTGTTGTTGCTCGCTGACGGAGACCGTGCCAACCAAATTCGCATAGCATTAGCTTCAGAAGGTGATATCGATTCTTTCGCACTATCGAACATGGAATCTGCTGAATTCCATGAAGCTGGACAAATGCAGAAGATCGATCCTGCTGGATTTGGGAAAAATACTGTCGATGAAGTAGTTGACATGTGGGAACCTAATTCTATCGAAATTTCAGGTGGTTATTGGAATGGAGATTATTATGGAATTCCATTCGAATTGTCTAACTATGTCGGTTGGATCAACACAAAATTCATGAAAGAGGCAGGACTTGATCCAGTGAACGATATTCCTGAAACATGGGATGATTTCTTCAGTGTCGCGAAGAAAATGACTGTTGATCAAGGAGGAGTGCGGGTCCGGAATGGATTTGCAACAAACTCCAAAGTTGCCGCATTCCCATTCCTCATCATGTCAGCTCTTGCTGCCCAACAAGGGTTTGATTGGTTGACGGAAGAAGGATTCAAAGCAAGTATAAATGATCCAAAGATTTCCAACGTCATCTTGACTATGACAGATATGGTTACCAAATATGATATTTGGGATCCAGGATTGTTTGATGACGAAAGAGAAGGTTTTGGTACTGGTAAGACAGCAACCTTCTTGACCGGTGGATCTTGGTATTGGGGTGTTTTGGATAACTGGGGAACTCCGCGTGAAGATGTGACTCCTATGGCTTATCCAAGATATGCAGATGGTTTGGACTATGGTGGTATCGGTTATGGGTACTGTCTCTATGTTTCACAGCTAGCTGATGATCCCGTCTTGACATGGGAGTGGATTGACACCATGGCAAGCCAGCCAAATGAATTCATCAAGCTTGGTTATAACCAACCACGAAAAACGCTTGATAAATCTTTAGCAGTAGCGTCGATCCCAGACTATGACATTTTCAGTGCTGAAATGGCCAAGGCTTCACCAATTCTGATGTCTACGAAGATGGCTGAATTACAGGATGCTGTATGGGCTTCTGCAACGAGAGTTATCTTCCAAGGAATGGACATCAACAAGACAGTTGAGCAGTTGCGAACCGATGTCAACAGGATTCTCTAGTATCGTTCTATTTGGGCATTCCTATTTCGGAATGCCCAATCTATTTTTGATAAAAGAATTTTGAGTAGGGACTTATGTCTAAGAAAAATAAATATTCTACAGTAAATTTGGGATGGCACGGTTATGTCTTCATACTTCCAACATTGATCTTTTTTTCGATTTTCCTTATTTATCCGATGATCAATGCTTTTTGGTTGTCGATGCATAGTTGGAACTTGCTTTCTCCAAAAGTTTTTGTTGCTTTGGATAACTTCAAGGTATTGTTGCAGGACTCCAGGTTTCAAAATTCGTTTTTTACGACTTTGCATTTCAGTATAATCAGTGTTGCTTCTATCAATTTGCTTGCATTCATATTTGCATTGATGCTCTCAAGTAATCTATTGAGATTTGAGCATAAAGGCCCCCTGCAATCATGCATTTTCTTGCCAGTCGTTTTATCAGTAGTCGCGGTCGGTATTGTATGGAAATATATGTATCAATCCACAGGATTGATGTCTGTTCTTAGCGCCAAGTTTTTAGGTTCACCATTGCCATGGCTTACGGCCACACAAGTTGCTCCTTATAGTCTCATCATCATATATGTATGGAAATCAGTTGGCTATTATATGGTTATGTATATCGCTGGACTACTGGATATTCCAACCGAACTATATGAAGCAGCTACCATTGATGGTGCGAATTTCTGGCATAAACTTTTTTATGTGACTATCCCGTCATTAAGAAATACTTTTGCGCTCGCGATTGTCTCCTGTATGATTTTTACGTTCGGCTCATTCCCGCTTCAATTCGTAGTAACCGGAGGTGGCCCAAGTCGCTCTACAGAAGTGATGGCTTTACTTATTTATATGGAAGCTTTTCGTTTTAACAAATATGGTTATTCGGCAGCAATATCTGTGATCTTTTTCCTTATGTTGATGTTGTTTTCATTCTTTCAACTACGGATGTTCAAGTCTGGAAAAGTATAAGAGGAATTTTAGTTATGCAAATTGGTTATCGTTCCAGAAGAAGAATCGCAAGAATCGTACTCTATATAATCATGCTTTCAATAGGGTTTGTTTTTATTTTCCCTTTTATTATGATGGTTCTATCATCATTCAAGTTCAATAAGGATGTGTTGGCTGTTCCTGTCAAAATTTTTCCAGTTGCATGGAATTGGGGTAGTTATAAAAGCGCTTTCACATATGCTGATTATGATTTTGCACTCTATTTTATCAATAGTTTCATCGTAGTAATCTTCGCTGTTGGTATTTGTATTATTCTCTCTGCTACAGCTGGTTACGGCTTTGCTAAGTATAAATTTAGAGGGAATGGTATACTTTTCGCTGTTGTCTTATCTACTATCATGATTCCTTTCGAAGCGATCTTGGTCCCTTTGTTTCTATTGGTACGGTCCATGAGCCTGCAAAATACATATGCAGGACTCATTATTCCTCAAGCTTTAACTGCTTTCGGTGTTTTCATGATGCGACAATTCTTCTATTCCATGCCCGATGAACTCATAGAGTCCGCCCGGATGGATGGTGCTAACGAATACGTAGTGTTTATGAGGATTTCTTTTCCAATTGCCCGTACAGCAGTCTTGGCGTTGATAATATTCCATGCCCAATTCGTATGGAACATGCTTGTCTGGCCATTGATCGTGATCTCAAAACCAGATATGAGAACTCTTCCTCAAGCAATTGCGCTATTCTCTGGAGTTTATTATACGCCATATCCAGAACAATTGGCGATCAGCGTAGTCGCCTGTCTGCCTCTGTTGATCCTCTACCTCTTCCTTTCAAAGTACTTTGTGCAAGGAATTGCGATGACGGGTCTAAAAGGGTAGTGCTGAGAAGAAATTATGAAATAATTGGAGGTTTTTATGCGTGTGATGGCATTTTCGCCACATCCGGATGATGAAATTAGTTGTGCAGGCACTTTGGCAAAATATGTCGCTAACGGGGATGAAGTTGCTATTGTCTTTGTGACAAACGGGGAAGTAGGTTCCGCAACTATGGATAGGAAGCAGACTGCAGCCACGAGAAAAGAGGAAGCCCGTGCTTCTGCTGCGGTAATCGGAGCGAAATTTTTCTGGATGGGGTTGCAGGATGAGTTTCTCTATACCGGAGAAAAGGTCCGCTTGCAGATTCTCGAAGTCATTCGTGAGTTTGACCCCGATATTATTATTTGCCCGGATAAAGAGAATGATTATCATCCAGATCACATCAGTACTGGTCAACTCGTTTGGGATGTTCGAGTCATGACTACGGTTCCCAATATCCCGACAGCATCACCTCCTTGTACAAAGATTCCGAGAATCTACTATATGGATACGGTAATTGGGATTAATTTTATTCCGGAATTATATGTTGATGTTTCTCAATACTGGGAAATGAAGGCAAGGATGTTGGCTTGTCACAAGAGTCAGCAAGGATGGATGAAGGACCAATATGATGTGACGCACGAGGAGTTCGTGAAGATACATACCATGTTTCGAGGCTTTCAAGCAGGTTGCCGTTATGCTGAAGCTTTTAGAATCCCAAAATTCTTTCCGGAAAGACTCGAATCGGACGGATTACTCTAGGTGTTTGGATGTTAATTGATACGATAGAGTTATTCTTTGGTAAACATCCTTTTAAATTGCCTTGGAGAACGGCATACGGTTCTTACTCACATATTCGGATAATCCAAGGGTAATCCTATCGTAAAATCTGTCACCTGGATGGTCTATAGGTCACTTGAATTCTCGTAGCCGGAAATTCAATCGCATAGGCTTTTGAGGGAGATGATTCGAAATCGATGATGCATTCCATTAGATGAATTTTTACGTCACTGGTCCATATAAGGCATATATCGAAGGGCAGAAATCTTGGTGGCTATTGTGGCGGATTTCATGTAAAGGGAGATTCGGAATGTGAGTACATCATAGTGCGATATTACCCAAAAATGTTCCGTAATGAATATTCTATATGGGGGAAGAGGTTTTCTTAAAATCCTTCTTTATCCACCAAGGTGCAATGATTACTAATATATAAAATATATTTAAATTGGCTTAAAAGTTGAAGAAATATATTTTAAATATTGTTTTATATACTTAAATGTTGACAATATTGCACCGTGTGCTATTATTTAAGTCGTTAGTATGTTGAAAATGAAAATATTTTATGGAGGGGTTGTCATGGAAGATAAATTGGCACTGAACGGAGGTCCAAAAACCAAGATTTCGGCTGCATATCCGATGTATCCAGGAGGATTGGAGATAGGGGAAGAGGAGCGGAAAGAAGTCCTGGAGGTCCTGGACAACAAATATCTTTTTCGTTATTACGGTCCAGAAGGTGTTCCTTCAAAGGTCGCCCAATTGGAGAAGGATTTCGCCAAGAAAGTCAATTCTCCCTACGCTTTGGCTGTAACGAATTGTACTGGTGCTCTCATAACTTCCTTGATTGCTTGTGGTATCGGCCCTGGCCATGAGGTTCTTGTTCCTGGCTACACATTCTTTGCTTCCTGTGCTGCGATTGTCGCTGCGAAAGCTATTCCAGTTATTGTTGAGGTTGATGAGACTTTGACCATGGATCCTATCGACATTGAAAAGAAGATTACTCCGCAAACAAAAGCAATGGTGGTCGTCCACATGCGCGGAGTCCCCTGTGACATGGACAAGATAATGGCTTTGGCGAAAAAACACAACTTACGAGTGATCGAAGACGTTGCCCAGGCTGCCGGAGGGACCTACAAAGGTAAATATCTTGGTACGTTCGGAGATTGCGGGTGCTTCTCTTTCCAATACCATAAAACTATCACAGCAGGAGAAGGCGGAATGATTGTTACAGCCGATCCGCGATTATTGGATAGATGTAAGGGATATCATGATACAGCAGCTTGCTGGCGGCCAGATAGGTTTGCCGAACAGCGATATGAAGGTGAGTTGTTTGCTGGGACAAACTATCGGATGAGCGAACTTACTGGAGCGGTGATGTTGGCGCAACTCCGAAAATTGGACCGGTTGTTGGGATCAATGAGAGAGAATCAAAAGCGCATCATCAACCAAATTAAAGACACCAAAGGTATTAAGGTCCGACCTGTGCATGATGTCAAAGGTGATACGGGAATTTGCATCATGTTCTATTTGGATGACAAATCTCTGGTTCAACCATTTACTGAAGCCCTTTCTGCCGAAGGAGTTCCTGCGGCTGGTGTCTATAACTCTGGATTGCCTGATTGGCATATCTATGCCCACTGGTCGCATATCATCGAGAAAAAAACTCCAACATCTGAAGGTTGCCCGTGGACGTGTCCATACCACAAGGGACCTGAAGTTGAATACTCGGTCGATATGAATCCGAATACTTTGGAATATTTGTCTCGAGTCGTGCATCTAGATGTTCCTCCACAAATGAGTGAAGAAGATTGCGATTTGACCGCCCAGGCGATAAGAAAGGTAGCCAAAGCATTATTATAGGAAGGTGGTGCTCATGAGAGATATCGGTGTATGTATAGAGCCGTTCTATCAGGGAATGGCATTTGGACAAAAGCTTGAAAAAATCAAAGCTTTAGGATTCACTAGCTACGAATTCTGGTTTCATGACAAGATTTTTACGGGAGATACTCTCATCGATGAGATGAAGGATTTCTCTAAAATTGCAGAATTGAATGCGTCATTGGGATTGAGAACGAATGATTTTGTGCTCAATCATCCTGATGGTGGCATTATTGCAGCGTTGATAAATCGTAATGAAAAACAGAAAATTCTCGATAAATTGAAATACATGATTGATCTAGCCCATCAAATTGGATGTAAAAAATTTATTAGTGGAAGTGGAAATAAAATTACGGGCCTTTCGCAAAAGAATGCTATTGATGCTATGATCGATGCATTGGGGGATATAGGAGAGGTTTGTCAAAAACATGGGATGGAGATAATTCTCGAGCCATTCAATTCCCGTGTGGACCATCCCGATTACTTTCTAGACAATCCGCAAGTAGCAGTAGATGTGGTCAAAGCTGTAGGTAACGATCATGTGAAAATTCTGTATGATATCTATCATATGCAGATTATGTATGGAAATATTTTAGATTTTGTTCGTTCAAAACTTACATACATCGGACATTTCCATATCGCGGGAGTTCCTGGAAGGCACGAACCAATCCATAATGAACTCAATTATCCCTTTATTCTGGATTCTATCGATGCGATGGGATATCAGGGTAGTTATGGTTTGGAATATTGGCCTACCATGGATAGTGATGAATCATTAAAGAAAACAATGGAACATTTGGCACAAGGAATCAAACGATAAGGAGGACGTATGCTCGCTATACGAGGTGGCGTTCCAATTCGTGATACAAATAAAAATCCTTGGCCCGAATGGCCTGTTTGGAACCATGATGACCATACCCGATTATCCAGTATCCTTGATTCCGGTGTGTGGTCATATAGTGGGCCGGCTGAAAGTAAATGTCTCGAACTTTTACAGGATTATTTTGATGGCGCCATGCCTGTATTGGTTGCCAACGGTACAGTTTCTTTGCAACTTGCATTGGAAGCATTGGATATAGGGTATGGCGATGAAGTGATTGTTCCAGGTTTGACTTGGCAAGCCACTGCATCCGCAGTTGTTGATGTCAATGCGATACCCATACTGGTGGATGTTGATCCAGAGACTTGGTGTATCGACTTACATGCCTGTGAGAAAGCGATAACCAAAAACACCAAGGCGATCATTCCTGTGCATCTGTATGGGTGTATCGCCGATATGGATGCTTTGCGGACCCTGGCAAAGAAGCACCACCTTTATCTGATTGAAGATGCATCTCATATGCACGGGGCGATGTGGAAAAATCAGAAGGTGGGAACAATTGGTGATATCGGTAGTTTTAGCCTTCAGATGTCGAAGATACTAACTTGTGGAGAGGGAGGCATACTTCTCACCAAGAACCACAACTATTGGGACCGACTTGAAGCATTACGTAATTGCGGACGGAAAAGACAAAACCAGATAACGGATGCTACCGGTGGCTTATATGGTGAAGAGGGTAACTTCGTTCATTCTGGTAATTACCGAATTACTGAGTTCCAGGCAGGGCTTCTGGTAGGACAAATGACGAGACTTGATAATCAAAATGCTGTCAGGGAGAAAAATGCCCTCCACTTGGATAGTCTCCTCGAAACCTGTGATGGTTTGCAACCCATGCGAAGGGATGCTAGGGAGGTTAGGCGATCTTTCTTCAATTATGCGTTCAGATACGATAGTAAAGTGACAGGGATATCCACATCCATCTTCCGACAGGCTCTATCCGCAGAATTGGGAATGCCGTTCGAAGCTAGTTACCAACCATTGAATGACTGCTCCCTATATCGTCCGCTTACTAAAAAGCGGCACATGTTATCACTGGAATACATCAAGAAATTAAATCCACTCAGGTTCGAACTTCCTGTATGTAAAGATGTTTATAGTCATTCTTCAGTAGTATTTCATCATAAGTTTCTATTGGGAAGCATTGAAGATATGGACTTGATCTTTCAAGCATGTGAGAAAATCCTCGATCACAAGAATGAGCTGGACTAAACCAGTTCTTTCCCATACAAGGCTTTCAAACAAAAGGAAGGACTCCACGCTCCTTTGGGAATCAAAGGAGGTGAAGCCTCCTAATGTGCTTACTCGTACAAACTCAATTTCGGTATTTTTTTTTAAGGTATGACCGGGCAAGAATGGGCTGCATTTCCATAATGTTTCTATCAGAGCATTAGAATTTGATCCATGTAGAATCTTTATCGGAACTCTCTACACATGCGTTGATGAACTTGACCCCATCCACTCCCATATCTCCTGTGGGAAAGTCTAGATCCTCGGGTGTGAGTTTCTCACCATTCTTTTGTTTCATGAGAGCTGTGATATAGGTTTTGTAGATGTTCGCGAAGGCTTCGAAATACCCTTCGGGGTGGCCGCTCGGAATCCGTGAATAGCTTTGGGCGTGCGATGCGAATGCATCCCGACCTCGTGACAAGCGCATAGTCGGTTTGTCCAGATAACTCACGGTAAGATAATTCGGATCCTCTTGTGACCACTGGATGGTTCCCTTGGAGCCGAAGATCCTGATCCGGAGTGCATTGTCGAAGCCGATGGCTATCTGGCTTGCCCAGTAAAGACCTTTTGCTCCGCCCTCATACTCGACCATGATTGTGCTATTATCGTCTAGTTTGCGTCCTTCCACGATCTTATCCAAGCGTGCTGCAAGTTTCTTAATCCGCAGTCCGGTTATGTAGGAGACCAGGTTCTCGACATGGCTTCCTATATCGCCTGTACAATTGGTCTTGCCCGATTGGGAAGGATCCAAGCGCCAAGCCGCTTGCTTGTTTTCGTCGGATTCCGTAGCCGTAGCCAACCACTCTTGAGGGTACTCGGCATTGACAAAACGGATTTCACCGATATCGCCAGAGGCAACCAGCTCTCTTGCGTGTTTGACCGCGGGGTATCCTGTATAGGTATAGGTGACTGCTAAAAGAAGGTTTTTCCTTTTTGCCAATGCGGTAAGTTCGGCGGCTTCTTCCGTATTGAATGTGAATGGTTTGTCACACACTACGGCGATTCCATGGGAGAGGAGGGCTTTTACTGCACCATAGTGTGTTGCATTCGGTGTAACCACTACGGCAAAGTCGATGCAATCTTCCCGCTGGGATTCCTTTTTGGCCATCTCATCGTAGCTAGCATAGAGGCGATCTTCGGCGATTCCCAATGCTCTGCCGGTCTCTAGTGTTTTCTCTTTGTCACGGGAAAAACACCCTGCGGCTATGGATGCGAGTCCGTCTAGGTTGATTGCTTTGCGGTGGACGTCTCCGATAAAGGCTCCGGGGCCACCCCCCACCATGCCGTAGGTGAGTTTTCGTTGTTTATTGTCGTTTTTTAATCCTTCTATCATGTTTTGTCTCCTGATAATTATCCAATACTTTTTTCAAAACAGTCGTCAGTTCCATGGTATGGTACGTTTGGCGAGGAATCAAGCGAAAATAAAATCGAACCTGGTACCAAATATCAGTAATGGTACCAAGGGGATTTGGATGATGCTGTAAAAATATATCTAAAAAAATCTTCAAAATATATAAAATATGTAAATAAATTAACAGATGTGTCTTCTGTATCGTGTGATTCTCGTTGGTTTATGTGCCGCATGCCCTAATATTTAATGCATCTTCACATTATCAATCATGGCTTTTATTGCGTAATCATATACTGGATACTTCCTATGTAAGCTGATTTCCTTCGCTCCATGGTGCATTGGCACGATGAGCTCTGTACGCCCTATTGCTGGAAGTATGCATGGTAATGGGCTGTGTTCCGATACCTTTCTACCATGATTCACAGTTCCTTAATTGATATTTTCTTTATAGTAAATATTTTTCTTGATGCTACATTATTCCTGCCCTATTATAGGGATAGTCTTATACAATCACTAGGTTTTACCCCTTTTTATGGAGGTGGGAGTGGTGGTACGGAAATTTTCATGGTATACGATCGTCATGATACTGTTGGGGGCATTGTTATTAACAATGACTTCTTGTTCTGGTGAATTAGATGGATTACTGGGAAGTTCCGAATTCTCGGTCGGTGATATCGGACCCGCTGGAGGGTACGTGTTCTATGATAAGGGAAGATTTGATGACGGATGGCGCTATTTGGAGGCCGCCCCTGCTGGATGGTTCAAAGGACTTCATTATCCTTCTGATCCCATGTTTATATTTGGATATTATCGTTTCGGTGATGTGAGTTCCGACTTGGTAGTAGGAACAGAAACAGGTATAGGAAAGGGGAAGTCGAACACAGAAAAACTTTTGTCTTGGGTTTTGTTTTGGAATGAAGTATACATATATCCTACTGGAGACAATTTGAAGACCAAGCAATTTGCGGCGAGAATGTGTGCTGATTATGTTGGAGGTGGATATGATGATTGGTTTCTTCCGAGTAAAGATGAACTTAACCAAATGAGAGAAAAACTCTATGTAAATAATCTTGGTGGATTTTCAGATTGGCCATATTGGAGTTCATCAGAGTATGACGAAAACAAAGCATGGGCTCAATACTTTTTAAATGGGAATCAGGGAGGTATTGACCGGGACTTCCGTTACAGTTTAAGACCTATCCGAGCTTTCTGATAGCCTACCAGTTTTTACCATTTCAGCTATCTACTTCTAACCTAATTGTTTGATAGTGACAGGCTTTCTGATTCACTACTTCTCTTTGGAGTCTCGTGCGATCCAGGCATGGGCATTCCTGCAATTTCAATCATGAAAGAAACCTTCGTTTCTCAGGACGGTAACGATAGCTTTTTTCGTCCCTTCATATAGGACGGGAGAATTCGGGAGAAATTCTGGTTTTTCTCCAATACAATCTCTTCACAGAGGTATGTGAGGAAATGCGGATGGCTGAATCCCTTCTTGACCAGGAAATCTTTGATATTCTTGTCTGCCATAAGCTTGCTCAGCAATCGAGCAGATTGACATATACCTGTGAGCTCCTTCAACTCCTTTCGATATATTCTCTCCGTGAATCCTGCTCCGACCTTGCTCCCGATAATCCGACCTGCCAGTAGCGCAGGATAGATACCTTCGCCCAAGACACTATCGACAAGCCCTGTAGCATCCCCAACAAGGAATATATTCTTTGAGGCAAGTTTTTTGGCAGGTCGCCCATTTGGAATGATCGCTCCCTCCACATGTGGCTCATCCACGCCCAGTTGGGCAAAGAGTTGCTTTGCCGCATCCATTACTCTACCACCATCCTTTTTCGTGCCTCCAACACCTACGGAGGCGTACCGATCGGCATGAGCGAAACACCATCCGTATCCCTCGTCAATCAGATCCATATACAGATGGAAACCTTGCGGGAGTGAAGATGGAATGGGCAGGGAGTAATTCTTACCGATACATAATCCATCAGAGCGTCGGGCGTCTCTGTTTAAATATTTCCTCACCATGCTATTGGCACCGTCGGCTCCTATGAGCACGTTGAAACGAAGCGTGCTGCCATTGTCGAGGAGGATTGTGGTGTCGTCGGCGATACGGTTTGCCCGGACTCCCTCGATTACGGATCCTCCCATTTCCTTGAATTTCTTATAGAGAAGGTAGTCAAATTCAAACCGGTTTACCAAAAAGGCACTCTGGGTGAGTTGCAGTTGCAGTTCTTTTCCCTGGTAATGGATGAATACGTCTGAAGATGGGAAGAATACCGAGGTATCCGTACAATCAAGTCCCAATTCTGCAATTTCCCGGATGGCTGGATATGTAAGAAACCCTCCACAGAGTTTCTTGCGAGGGAACACTGCTTTCTCGATGATCAGGACATTGAGATCTCGCTTTCGGAAGTGAATGCCAGCAGTTAGTCCTGCTATGCCTGCGCCAATTATCACAATATCGAATTTCTGCGTATCCATCACATTATTCTCCCTGTTGCTGTCAAGAAGGGATCTTCTTCCACATGCCCTTGGGAGACTATACCATGAGTATATTCTACGGGGAATAATTCTTTCTGCCTCTGGTGATGATTTTAAAGCAGAACCCTGCTTGTATGGTGTGTCCATATGTTCACGGCACTTGTTTTCCCTCCGATGGTTTTTTTGTATCTTTTCACATATGGATACCAATGATACCAAACCAAGATTTTCCATAATCATTACCGTCGGGGAAGATACCAGCAGTCTCGAAGGGGCTGTGCGTTCCTGCCTAGATCAGGATTTTACCGATTTCGAGATCATCATTGTCGATACCGGAGAACGTTTGGGGACTGTGCCGCTTGATATGACCTGGGACGATTCTCGCATTCATGTTATTTCTGCTCCGGGAGCGCTCTCCAGTGAGGCTCGAAATATTGCTTTAGAGCGGGGACGAGGTGACTATGTGCTCTTTCTCGACCAAAGCGATGAGATCCAACAGATGTGGCTTGCTAAAGCGGCAGAAAGGTTATCCCTCTCAAAAGCCGACGCTATCCAATGCGCTACCGTCTATGAGAAGGATGGCCTTACCGGAGGTGTGCACTTGCCCAATGATGCGCTCTTGGGCTTCCATCAACGACTCTTATTCGAACATACCATCCCCACAGCATCCATGATCGTCAGACGTGAGATATGTGGACGGTTCCCTTCCGACAAGAATTTCTGCGGTGATTGGCAGTTTTGGATCGAGACCCTGCGCGGTCGCTCAGTGGACGTCCTTCCCGAATACTATGGCCATATTGCCCAACTCCAGATCGATGAGGCGAAGAAGAGCCAAATTGGATACCAGAGGGAAAAGCTGCAGATCATGAAGCACTATTATCCTCAGTTGCGGTTTTCAATCCGCAAGCTCAGGCAATGGTTGAGAATCCGCTCTGCACAAAAGAAACTGGAGAAAAACTGACTTCGTTCAAGCCTTTTTCCGATATATCAATCCAATGGTATCGAAGTATTTTCCATTCTCCACACGTATCATGTCGATATCATGCTTGGCATAAGGGTTGTCGCAGGATAACCACTCGTCCCATGCCTGTTTATGGCATGTATGGCTGAATGTCTTTACTTTTTCCATCTGTTCGGACTTTGTCCAAAGGTCTTCCCACCACTGTAGGGCATAGAAATCGATATCCTCATCTCCCCAGAACGTAGTAAGTTCTTGCGGGAGCATCGCTTGGGTCAAGCCTTTTTGCAGGCCTGGCATCGATACTGCCAATATTCCCCCGCTCTTGAGCAGGGGGGCGATATGGTCATCGAGGAATTTCGCATCCGTTCCGAAATACTGGTAGGAGTCTACGCTTACCACGGCATCGAAGTACCCTTGTGCGTAGGGGAGGGTGTGTGCTTCTGCGTGGATGGGGATGATGCGATTTTCAAGTTTTTGACTCTTGATTCGCTCAAGGTTTTCGGTTGCCTCTATCCACAAGTCGGTAGCAAACACCGTCGCGCCTTCGTACTGCTCTGCCAAGAAGATCGATGTGAGTCCGGTCCCACAACCAAGGTCGAGTATCCTGGCCTTGGCTGGGAGGTCGATTGTCCCGGTAAGTTCTTCGATGATCCGTAGGGCGCTCGGCCCCATCAAGTTTTGTCTTACGAATTCGTTATCCATCTTTTCCTACTTTCCAGGTTTTATCTCCCTGGACCTGGTTGCCTGCATCCAAAGAGTTTGGGACGCAGGCGGCCTTTTTCATTTCCCAACGAAACGAGGGTAGCCAAACAATTATTGGTAATCCTCTACCGATTGAGAACAGGGAACGTAAGGTGGGACACTGTGCCCGTTGAGCGGTGACCCCTTCCATTGTAGTCTGAATTTTAGAAAACGCAATCTGTTTCCATGGGGATCGGTACTGTCTGTCGGTATGGATACGTTCAGTCTACAAAGACTTTTACCGCGACCGAGTTGTACACGCCGCTCAACTTCTGTGCCCCGATATCTTCAATCGCCTCGTTTGGCACATAGCGGTATCCGTGCAGACCGACTATTGAGAGGGTTCCGCATAGGGTTATCTCGAATCCTGTGCCAACAGAGGCATAGAATGAATTGCCCATGAATACCGGTTCGGCATTGTCTCCATTGTTTGGTTCGCTCATATGGGCTACGCTCATATGCCCCACTTCAAGATGCGCCATTGGGTTGATCCAACTATCCCTAAACAGTCGTACGTCCATCTCTGCGCCCACGGTGAAGTTGAACGATGAGGGTGTAGCGGTGATCTGCAAATCCAGGTCGGAGGAGGGGAAGTCGCTCAGTGCCTGAACCATTGCGAATGCACCTACGGTTGTTCGTTCGGATACTTCGCTTCCGAGAGATATTCCGACAAAGGGAGCCTCTTCGCCAGTTATTTCGCTGGTTCCATGGCTGAATCCGAAATAACTGTCCCGGTGTTGGTGTGTTCTGTCATCATAGTCATCGGCATATAAGAATGCCATGCTGCTTATGATGAGCACGATTGCAGCGATGAGACGGTTGGTGAGCTTCTTTTTCTGTTTCATTGTGATCCTCTATCTTATAGGTTTCGATGCACAAGCATCCTCATTTAAACATGCACGTTCCGTGCCAATTCTAATGTTTTCATGTTGAATTGAAAAACCAATGTGCATTATTGTGGTTTTCACTCTGAAGGAGCTTGGCAATATGACAAGATCCGGTCATTCTTGCCATCGACAGAAGGGGAGGATGGTAATTCTTACCATCTCCCTGGGAAAAAAGCCACTTCGCCACGTACAGATTGCAATAGAGGTACTGCGAATGAGGGCTGCGTTGCTGACAAAGTAACTTGTTCCCACGTACCCCTGCAAATCCAGACGTTCGCAAGGGGGTGGGGTGGGATTGTTTGCTTATGATTCATGGGTGCGTCGGTTTTTTTTACCGTCACAAAACCCCATGGTTTTTACGAAACCGACGATCACAGGTAGCCGTAGCCCGACCACCCCCGCAAAACAGGTCCTAAATGCATGCCGACGTGGAAACGCGAAACACACGAAACACACAAAACTGCGCTACAGTGGTCTGGATTACAGGGTAACGTGGTGAGGTGGCATTTTTCCCAGGGTACCAGAACTGCCTCTGACGATCAGTCGACTCTGATACTCGACACGGGTAACCGGCGCATCGTCGGATTCGAGCACGAGCGGCCGCTGGTGGTCGATCTTGTTCTTAATCAAACGGACCGCACTCTTACCACGCTGGATAATCGAATGTTCTACCGTAGTCAGACCGACACCGGAGAAGTGAGATGGGTAGATATTGTCGAAACCGCAGACACTGTAGTCCTCGGGGATACGGTGCCCCGCATCCTTGATAGCATCGATCACCCCATAGGCGACCATATCATTTATTGCCACGATTGCCGTAACCTGCGGTTTCTCGCTCAAACATTTCTTTGCCAGCTTGTAGCCCGTTCGATGCTCGATATCCACCGTATGTAACTCGGTGAGTGCAGAGATCTCCTCAGTGAAGAGACAGAGCCGTTTGCTGTCAGGAGCATGTTTGAGCGCCTCCTTGAGCCCCTCAAACCGTCTCACTCGCGCACTATGCTGAGAATTCAGACTCGTGGTGATATAGGCGATATTGCGATGGCCTAACTCGATCAGATGGCGACCGACCAACAGACCGGCATTGAAATTATTGACATCGACCGTATCGATCCCCAATTCATTCTGCTTATCGCCTACGGCTACCACTGGAATTGCTTTGTTCAGCTCTCTCACCAGATCCGGTTGCTGGGGAATCATGGCGAAAACGACACCAGCAACAAGAGGGTCCTTGGCGAATTCACAGATCCATTTCTCCTCATCGGTATCCCAGTAGGTCGTAACCAAGAGAGTCCGCAGACCACAGGCCTTGGCCTCCTGCTCCATTCCCTGGATGATCGTGGCATAGTATGGATTGATGACAGAGGGGCAGACAAGGACAATCACCTTCCCGGCCTCTTTATTACGTTTGGTCTCATACCCAAGCGTTCGTGCGATATTGTAGACAGTATCGACCGTCTCTGGTGAAAAGCGTGTCAGACTCTTTCCCGCTAAAATCATCGATACACTAGCTGTCGATAATCCAGCCTGCTCAGCGATATCCCGTAAGGTGACTCTCTTCTTCTCCATATGCAACCCCCTGTTCGGCTCTCTCTTTTTCTGCCTAACTTAAAGTTAAGCATTGTTAAGCAGATAATGCAACAAATATTATAAGAAAAGTCTAAGACTTCGCTTGTCAGTTGAAAATAATGGGCACTATTACGGTTAAAAAATTTGACAACTACCCATTTGTGGCTTACAATGAAAAAAAATTGGCATTGCGGGTAGTGAAAAACTGTTGAAAAATTGCTGAAAAGTTACCGTCGCAAACGCTGAAACACAAACAGGAGGACAGAATGAAGAAGTTGTTGTTTGCTCTCGTCATTCTCACTATGGTATTGGCACCGGTCATGGCCGGAGGAACTAACGAGGCCGCATCCGGGGACGATTACAAATTGGAGCTCAAAATGAGCCATGTGTTCGCTCCAAACGAACAACTGACCAAATCCCTGCAGATGGTCATAGACAAGATCGCAGAACGTACCGATGGTGCGATCGAGATCCAGCACTATCCCCAGGGTCAGTTGGCAACCTATAAGGATGGAGTTGAGCAGGTTGCACGCGGAGCACAGTTCATCTCCGTTGAGGATCCTTCCTATCTTGGCGACTACGTCCCCGATTTCAATGCACTGGTAGGACCCATGCTCTACAAGTCTTTCGACGAATACGAGTACATGATCCAGACCGAATTGGTGAAGGGCATGCTTGAGGAACTCGAAGAGGAGCACCGGATCAAGGTTCTCGCTTTGGATTATATCTTCGGTTTCCGTAATATGAAGACAAACAAGGTTATCACCACTCCTGCAGACCTCAAGGGTATGAAGATCCGAGTTCCCGGAAGCCAGCTCTTCATCGATACCCTTACTGCGATGGGTGCTACAGCAACACCATTGGCGTTCGGAGAGACCCTTAGTGCAGTACAGCAGGGTGTTGTCGATGGTCTTGAAGGAACCATGGACGCCTATGGATCCAACGGTAGTGCCGAAGTCGCCAAGAACATGGCTCTTACCCGCCACTTCCTCGGAACTTGTGGTGTTTATATCAACGCTGACCTGTTCGAGAGCATTCCTGCCGAATACCAGGCTATCATCCAGGAAGAGTTCACCGCAGGTGCCAAGCACATGATTGGCGAAATCACCAACAACTATGACAAGACACAGAAGATGTTGGAAGAGAAGGGCAACAAGTTCAATGAAGTCGACTACGAAGCATTCGCAGCGACTGTCGGTCCTGTCTACGAGAATATGAAGGGAGTCACACCCGGAATTCTCGCCAAGTTGCAATCTGAATTGGCCAATATGCCTAAGTAAGCACATCGATTCTTTTACAGGCCGACTGGTAGTGCAGGATTGCATTGGAGCCTTTCGGCCTGTATTGTGTGTAGGTGATAATCCGTATTGAGTCTAGGGAGGTAGGTGTCGATGGGTAGGACCCTTAAGAAATTCATGATCAATTTCGAAGAAATCTTCGCGAGTCTATTCATTGTGACCACCACAACGCTGGTCATGCTCAATGTTGTGTTGCGTTATTTCTTCAAGACCGGAATCTATTGGTCCGAAGAGGTCGCAACCGGCTGTTTCGTATGGAGTGTATTCCTTGGAGCTGCCGCAGGATACAAACGCAAAGCCCATGTCGGGGTAGACATGTTGGTAAGTCTTGCGAATGACAAGATCAAGGAGCTGGTCACGGTTATCGTCGATATCATCCTCTTGGTCATAAACGGCTATATCACCTACATAGCAGTAATCTATCTGAGATTGTCGTATACCAAACCTACGCCGGTATTAGGCATTTCCTCAGCAACCATAAGCTCTTCCATCCTTGTCAGCTTTTCCCTCATGAGCATCTATTCGATCCTCTTCCTGGTGCGGGATATCCGCCATCCTGAACGTTCCCAGGAGGTGTTGTGATGCTAGCATATCTACCGATCATCATGGTCTTTGTCCTCTATTTCTCGAGCATCCCGATCGCATTCGCTCTGTTCGGTTCGTCCCTCTTCTATTTCGCGGTCATCGATACGAGTAGTCCGGTCGATTTGATCTTACAGAAATTCGTCACCAGTACCCAATCGTTCCCTTTGTTGGCAATCCCATTCTTTGTGATGGCAGGTTCCATCATGAATTATGCTGGTATCAGCAAGAAGCTCATGCAATTCGCCGATGTGATCACCGGCCATATGGCAGGTGGGCTTGCCCAGGTCAATGTCCTGCTCAGTATGCTCATGGGAGGTGTTTCGGGTTCTGCCAATGCCGATGCAGCCATGCAGAGCAAGATGTTGGTTCCAGAGATGGAGAAGCGCGGCTACGACAAAGCCTTCTCCACCGCAATCACCGCTGCCTCTTCGGCTGTGACACCCGTTATTCCACCAGGAATCAACCTGATCATCTACGCCCTCATAGCCAATGCCTCGGTCGGTCGGATGTTCGCAGCCGGTTATATTCCCGGTCTGCTCATGACGGTTTCCCTCATGGTGACCGTTGCGATCATCAGCAAGAGACGTGGGTACGAGCCAACCAGGACCCATAAGGCAGGTGCAAAAGAGATAGCCCGTCAGACCTTCGATTCCATATGGGCACTATTGTTTCCCTTCGGCATCATCCTTGGATTGCGGGTTGGCATATTCACCCCATCCGAGGCAGGGGCTGTGGCGGTCTTCTACTGCATTGTGGTAGGTAAGTTCATCTACAAAGAGCTACGGAAAGAGCATATCATACCGGTACTCAAGGAGACCATATACGGTACGAGCTCTGTCGTATTGATTATCGTAGCGGCATCGGTCTTCGGTTATTATATGAACTGGGAGCGGATTCCACAGGCTATCACCAATGGACTGTTGGGTATCACCCAGAACAAGATCCTCATGCTCATGATTATCAATGTTCTCCTCTTGGTGATCGGCATGTTCTTGGAGGGCGGGGCTGCTATGATCATTCTCGCTCCCCTCTTGGTCCCCGTAGTCACCAGTTTGGGTGTCGATGTGGTCCATTTCGGTTTGATAGTAATCGTGAATATCATGATTGGTGGGTTGACGCCGCCTTTCGGTTCGATGATGTTCACCTGCTGTTCCATTACAAATTGCAAATTGCAGAATTTCGTGAAGGAGGTGATCCCGTTCATCGTAGCACTCGTCGTGTCGTTGCTCTTGGTGACCTACGTCCCTATCATCTCACTGATTCTGCCCAACATATTATACGGGGCATAGGCCTTGGTAGGGGGACCGGATATGGACACTATGAAAGTTTACGCACATCGGGGTTTCAGTGGACGGTACCCTGAGAATACGATGGTCGCCTTCGAAAAGGCTGCCGAGGCTGGTTGTGATGGCATCGAGTTGGATGTCCAACTTACCCGCGATGGGCAGTTGGTGGTAATCCACGATGAAACGGTCGATCGCACGACCGATGGCTCCGGTTTGGTGAGTGCCTATTCGATGGCAGAGCTGGGAAAGCTGAATGCTTCCAGCCCTTTGCCAGCTTATACGGCTATTACCCGTATTCCCTCCTTCGAAGAATATTGTGCCTGGGCTGCATCCACAGCTGGTGTAGTTACCAATGTGGAATTGAAGAGTTCGGTTATCTATTATCCCGATCTGGAGCGAAAGGCGCTCGATATGGTCATCCGCTACGGACTTGAAGGGCGGGTGTTCTTCTCGTCGTTCAACCATTTGTCGATCCTTGAGATCAAGCGTATGGCTCCCCACATTCCATGTGGTGCCCTGGTTGAACAGCAGGGTCTCAAGTATGCCGGTTACTACTGTGAGAAGTTTGGGTTCGATTATTTCCATCCCGGAAGACCTTCGGTCACGAAAGAGTCGGTCGCCGAGTGCCATGCCCATGGTATAGCGGTGAATGTATGGACGGTGAATACTGTCGATGATTACCGGATGATGGAGGCCATTGGAGTCGACGGCGTGTTCACCAATTACCCTGGGAAAAACTCCACCTCACCACGTTAACCTGCATTCTAGACCCCTCCCAATGGGATTCCTGTGTTTCGCTGTGTTTCGCTGTCCCACGTAGGCATGTATTTTTGGCCTATTCCAAGGGGGGGTGAGCACACGGAAATAGGAGCCCTGCAAAGACTCCCGTTTTCTAGGTGCAAGTAAAAGTGGCTATTTTCCTGATCCCGATAGATTTTAGGGGAAGAGGTTTTCCGGCCTTCGTTCGGGTATGCTCGTAGGTTCGTTCTTTGAGAAGTCGTATTCGCCATCGAAAAAAAGCGAACAGAAACAGTGTCCATACTCATCGATATCGGCTTGTGCATAGACGCAAGGACAGACAATGTCCTTATCCTTTTCCCGATCATCCCACGAAAGTCGACAGGGACATTGCAGATAGCCGAGTCGATCGTAATTAGCCTCTAGTCCTTCGACCAACATGGAGAGGAAATCCTGATCCTTGTTCAAAACCCATCTCCGACGGGAAGCGACATTCTCCACAAATTGGGACGCATTCATACTACTCATCGACCAACTCCTTCACCCATGAGGGCTTGATGAAACCGGTGAGGAAATCGTCATCCCCAAGACAGAGGAATGGAAATGAGATCGATACGCGATATTTTGCCTTCACGAAATTACGGATGGTGTCCTGCTGTTCCTTGGGGAGCTTGTCCATATGAACATAGCTGTAGGCAAATCCGTTGTCATCGAGAAAAGCCAAGGCTCTTCTACAGAAACCGCAGGTGCTCAACGCGAATACGGTCAATGGTTTTTTCGGTGGATTACCGGCGACCTCGGTGAAGGGAATTCCCTCCAGACTTGGTACGGCACTAGTTTTCCGTTTGATACCCAGCATGACGTAACCTCCCTGATAGTTGTTGGGAAACCGTTTATGACACTATGGCCAATTGGGAAGGCTTTGTCCAGCCACACCCTGGTTTTGACCATAAGTGAAGTGGTTCTCACTTGGTTGCGGTAATAGAGGCAAGGAGGTGCATACATCATGTCGTTGTATCTAACGGTTGGCTATCCCAAGGCCGAGCTGTCATCTTGTGATTCGGAGAGTAATTTGAAGTACTGGCTCTGGTTGCAAGGTCTGAAACATCTATCTTCACACAAAAAACGGGAGCTCTTGCAAGCGTATGGGAGTCCAGAGAAGATTTTCCAATTATCGCCAGAGCAGATGGGTATCGCTGCTGCCACATTATCGGAGGGGTATGGCAGGGGTTTTGATGCACTTCGCCAGAAACAACTGGTCCGCTCCGAGTGGATGGTCCAGGAATGTCTTGCTCAGGATATCGGGATACTGACTTGGTCAGACTATCGATATCGTTCTATGGTAAGAGGATATTCTCTTGCTCCATTGTTGTTATTCTACCGGGGAACTTTGGCAAATCCCATCCGTCCTGTGGTGAACCTAGTTGCCGATCCCCTAGAGCAGGAGCAGGCAATCTCTCAGATTCCACGGGTATGCTCATATTATAGAGAGCGGGGGTATGTGATCGCAACAGGTCTGACTTTCGGCTGTGGTTCACGCATGATCGAGAAGGTTATCGAACATGCCGACACCCTTATGACCTTCTGTAGTGGTGGACTGGACCGGTGTTATCCACTGGATAGTTACCGCGTACTCGAGCGTATTGTAGAAAAGGGTGCCCTGGTAAGTGCCCATGCCTTGAAGGTGGTTCCCTCTACGCAGCGCAATCTCGAGCGTGATCGCCTGTTGGGCAATTGGTGCGATGAAACGGTAGTTCTTGGTCGTCCGGATTCAATCAAGGCAAGCAGATCCATTCGATATGCATTCGAGGTAGGAAGGGGCGTCTATAAGGCAGAGGATTTGGAAAGGATAGATCAGAATTCGGCGGTTGCCGAGACTTCGCTGACAATAGGCAGCGCTCCAATCGGGAGTGACGATGCCGCCTTGGGTTCTTTCCTGTACGAGTTGTTGCGGCATGTGCCTATGACTACGAGCGATGTGGCCGATTCATTGCACATAGAAGAGGGGCATGCTTTAAGATTGCTTATGGATATGGAGTTGTGCGGTTCGATAGAAGGATTTTCCGATGGTCGATGGCAGGTCCGTCAGTCAGCTTCCACCGGGATGTAATCTTCCCTGATTGTAGGTCCGTGCTCTATAGTGGGCATACCGAGCGGGAATTGTTTTCTTGTCTTGGGAATGTAGCCGAATATCGTGTCATGAAAGTTCCAAAACATCACAGGAATATCGAATTGTTCGGCAAGTTCTTCGATCTCCTGCTGACGGTCGTATTTAGAGGAAAGGATAGTGAAAAAGTCTGCCTCCTTCAGATGATCATCAATCTCCTCATCAACCAATGGGAGCAAATGGTCACTGAGATAGAGCATACTCTTGACGGTATCCAATTGGAGACCGACCGGTCTTCCCGTAATACGCTTCATAAGGGGGAGCATGTCATGGCTCACTACATAGAACACCACGCGTTGGGGATAGGTGAAGGTAGCATCTATGATCGACAGAAATCGGTAGGCGTCGTCTTCGGTCCAATCGGTATCTTTGATCTCTAAAAGCCAGTATGTGGAGGGGTTGGCATTGGAGATCTTGGCCAACTCAGCCAGATCCAGTACTTTCTCACCGGAGAAGCGTGGATCGAACCATGTGCCCATATCCAAAGATTTGATCTGTGTTCCCGTCAATTCCGATACCTTCGCAAATCCGTGTTCGTATCGGGCGAGAGATGAGTCGTGTACAAGGACAAAGTTTCCATCGGCTGTTTGCCTTATATCGGTCTCTATACCCACATACTGTGGTTGAGAGAGGGCCCAGTCGAATGCTGGGATCGAGTTCTCAGGAGCATTCAGTAGTGATCCCCTATGGGCTATGAGCATATCCCACTGTTCATCGTAAAGAGAATGTGCCGGGTAATCTTTTCTGGAGATCCCTGCACCTACGGAGATCGATAGTGAACCATCGAAGTCCCATTCCAGTGAGGTGCCTACACTCCACGAATTTTCGGTGCGAAACGTCATGGTAGCCCCCATATTCTCTGAAGATGCGTATACGGAGAGAGCCCATTGTTCGAAGGATGCGCCTGCGTACCCTTGTAGCGTGTGTTCGTAGGGCTGCCATGCAAATCCACCAGAGAGTACTCCATGACGCCAGCCCCAGGTCGCGAACAATCCCTCTTGGGAAAAATCCTTGGACGAAAAGAGATTGTAGCGGTAACCGAGCGAAAGTATTGCCAATGGGGTGCTTATGCGGTAGGCATCCATATAACCCACCTGGTTGGTGCTTCCCAAAGAGACGAAGAGGGGAAAGAAGTAGGGACTCCCCGTATACAGTGAGGCCTCCTCCCTTGAGGCATGAAGAATGAGGGGGAAGTCTCCATTGAACAGAGAAAAGCCCCAGTCCAACCGGTCACTGGAGCTTTGCGGTGTACCTTGTGGTGACAACTTGGTGGTAAAAGTTGCCATCATATAGCGTTCCTGCAAGAGCAGTCCGAACGTAGTGCTGTATGCACCGAAGACCGATACGCTGATGGTTAGTAGGAGAACGAGGATGGTGAAGATTCTAGCTGATCGACTGGTTCTCATGGCGACGGGTCCCTTTACAGGATCTTTCATACTCCTTGGAGTTGAAGATTGCCACAATAGGGAGCTTTATGCAATCGAGATAGCTGAGCGTACATGAACAAGGAGAACTAAGAAAAGTTTAGATGAGGAAGGTGCAGATAACTCGGTTTGCCGTTCTAGCGAGTTGTTGACCTTTGGAGGCCTTGGAGATACACTTTGATTCATACCAATTATTGAATGGGAGACTATACATGGAAAATAGGACTATGGCGAATGCTCTGCGAATCCTGAGTATGGATGGTGTGCAGAAAGCGAACTCGGGTCACCCCGGGGCTCCAATGGGAATGGCCGATATCGCGCACGTCGTCTGGCGCAAGAATATGCGTCACAACCCCAAGAATCCACAGTGGGCGAATAGGGATCGGTTTGTTCTCTCGAATGGACATGGATCGATGCTTATCTATTCACTGTTGCATCTTAGTGGTTACGACCTTCCTTTGGAGGAGCTCAAGCGATTCAGACAGCTTCATTCAAAGACTGCCGGACACCCTGAATACAAATTAACCGTGGGTGTAGAGACCACTACAGGTCCTCTTGGGCAGGGGTTCACCAATGCTGTAGGTATGGCTACCGCTGAGAAGATTCTCGCTTCACAGTTCAACAAGCCCAATTTTCCCATTGTGGACCACTATACGTACACCTTCCTTGGTGATGGTTGTATGATGGAGGGTATCTCCCACGAAGCGGCCTCTCTTGCCGGTACCTGGAAACTCGGCAAGTTGATCGCCTTCTATGATGATAATGGTATCTCGATCGATGGTGAGGTGGAAAACTGGTTCACCGACGATACAGCGAAGCGTTTCGAAGCCTATGGTTGGCACGTTGTACGTGATGTCGATGGTCATGATGCCGATGCAGTACAGAAAGCCTTGGATGCAGCAAAGAAGGTTACTGATAAACCATCATTGCTCTGTTGTAAGACTAAGATAGGTTTTGGTTCTCCTAACAAGGAGGGCAAGGAATCTTGTCACGGTGCTCCTCTTGGAGGTGATGAAGTAGTTCTTACCCGTGAGTCCTTGGGTTGGAAATATGAAGAGCCTTTCTTTGTTCCCGAGGATATCTATCAGGCATGGGATTGCTCTACTGATGGTGCTACTTACGAGAAGCAGTGGAATGAGCTTTTTGCCTCCTACAAGAATGCTTATCCTGCAGAGGCTGCAGAGTTCGAAAGACGTCTTACCGGTAAGGTTCCCGCCGATTGGGAGTCGAAGTTCGATGCCTTCATCGCTCAGTGGCAGAAAGAAGGTGTGAAGGTAGCTTCGAGAAAGGCAAGCCAGATGGTTCTCGACCAACTGGGACCGGATCTTCCCGAATTACTTGGCGGTTCTGCCGACCTTGCTCCTTCGAATCTGACCATGTGGAAGGGTTCCAAAGCTATTTCCGGCGATGATGCCAGCGGTAACTATCTCCATTATGGTGTACGTGAGTTCGGTATGTCGGCGATCATGAATGGTATGGCTCTCCATGGAGGCTTCCTCCCTTACGGTGGTACGTTCCTTATCTTCATGGAATATGCTCGGAATGCGGTCCGTATGGCCTCTCTCATGGGTTTGCATGTGGTTTTCGTCTATACCCACGACTCGATCGGTCTGGGAGAAGACGGTCCTACCCACCAGCCGGTGGAACAGCCTGCCATGTTGCGTCTGACTCCGAATATGGAAGCTTGGAGACCTGCCGATGCTGTCGAGACTGCAGTTGCATGGAAGCGTGCGGTTAAGCGCTCTGACGGCCCTGTCGCTCTTCTGCTCAGCCGACAAAACCTTGTTCCCCAGGATCGCACAGCTGATCAGCTAAAGGCGATCGAAAAGGGTGCCTATGTCCTTTGGGAGAGTGCTAGTAAGCCTGAGGTTCTTTTGATCGGTACCGGTAGCGAAGTCGATCTTGCAGTACAGGCTGGTAAGCGTTTGGCTGCCGATGGCACTGCCGTACGGGTCGTATCAATGCCCTCATGTGAGATGTTTGAAAAGCAATCGGATGATTATCGCGAATCGGTCCTCCCTTCTGGTGTGACCAAGCGTGTCGCTGTAGAGGCTGCAATGGCCGATTACTGGTACAAGTATGTTGGCTTGCAGGGTAAGATTATTGGCATGCGCTCGTTTGGTGAATCCGCACCTGCAGATCAGTTGTACGATCTGTTCGGAATCACCGCAGATGCTGTCTACGAGGCTGCCAAGTCTTTGCTTTAGTCTCGAACGTTGTGTAATATTGGGGGGAGGGTTTGTCGTAACCTTCCCCTTTTTATCGGTTTTGAGGTTTTCATGGCGATTTGATATATGTTATAACAAAACAGTGCCTTGTAGGAGCTACAGGAGCATAATCTGGAGAAAAGGAGGTCTGCAATGCGTATCGCTTTGGTCTCGATGGACCAGAAATGGGAAGACAAGGTCGCCAACCGTCTCCAATGTACGCAATTCATCGAACGTGCGAAAGACGACCGTGCGGATCTCGTGGTGTTCCCTGAGATGACTCTCACCGGTTTTTCCATGGATGTGGAAAAGATCGGAGAGCCGGTAGGAGAGTCGGAGTCGTTGGCATGGTATCGCCAGATGGCTCGAGATGCAAACATAGCTATCGTTGCCGGGTATGTCCAGATCAACGATGATGGGCGAGGAAAGAACCGCTCTGTCTTCATTGCTCCCGATGGTTCCATCCTGTGTGATTATGCGAAGATACATCCATTCAGCCATTCCCGTGAGGATATGTACTATACTGCTGGTGATAGCATGGAAAGTTGTACGTATATGGGTGCAAAAGTAGGGTTGGCTATCTGCTACGATCTTCGTTTTGGTGAGCTCTACCAACGGCTGGGTGATCTGAGCGATCTGATCATTACCATAGCCAATTGGCCCTCTGCCCGGACGATGCACTGGAAGGTACTCCTGCAGGCAAGGGCGATCGAGAACCAGGTCTTTATGATTGGTGTGAATCGAACGGGAAGTGCCCCCGGTGGTCTCTATTATGAAAAGAGTTCAGCTGTCTTCTCACCCTTCGGGGAGCCGCTCATTCCCATTATCTCTAATGGAGTCTATGAGATGTACGAGATCGATCTTGCCGAAGTATCAATGGTAAGGGATGCCTTACCGGTAAGGAAGGACCGCCACCCTTTCAAGTAGCATTGTTGCCTGTATGCAGTCGAGAGGGGAGCAACGCATCGCCCGGAGCCGACCGGCATACCGTAGGGACGCCGGGAACAAGGCTCCGAAAAGGCGATAGAGGCGAGGGGAGAGTCTTCTCCCCACCTATAATGAACAATAATTCTAACGGACCGTCACTGTAACGGTCTCTTCCCGAGACCAACTGCCATTGTACTACAAGAAATTGTCGAAATAGGTGAACACCTGCTCCTGCATTGGAACATCAAAACGATGTCCTCCCGGGTAGTGTGTCATGGTAAAATTGTCAGGGTATCCCATTTTTGCGTAAGTCTTTTCCAATATTCGCTGACCCCTTTTCACTTCATCGAATGAGAAGAGAGGATCGTCGGTAGCATTGATCACCAGTGCCGGTTTCGGCGCATGCATCGCCAGGATATCGGCAAATTCCATATGCTGGGAAAGGTAGGGGATATAGAGCATCCAAGTGTGATCTACTGCCGTCTTCTGAATCAGATCCCGCCAAGTTGTCATGAAACCTATCGTGGCACTACATTGAATAGCTTCGGTACTACCTGCAAGATAATCACTGCGTAATCCACCAAGGCTCAAACCGCAACATCCAAGACGCATTGGATCGACTCCCGGGAGACTCCCAAGGACAGATAGTGCCGCACGGTCTTCTGCCAAGGTTAGACCCGGCCATGTATACCCAGCGGTAAAGATTACCTTTGCGATAGTAGATTCCAATTCTCGTGCGAAGGCGTTGTAGCGATCGATGTACTGTATCGTATCGAAGGTGTCTCCCATGGCTTCCAGAATCCTGCTCGAACGCGATGCATCGGTATCACCCGGTTCGGGTTCGTGGATTTCCTCGGGGTGGCTGAGCATCTGGTCGACCACCCGTCCGGGGACATCCGAAAATAGGATACGCCGACTTTCGAAGGGGAAGATGTCATGGACCAAAACAGCATACCCACGTTTTGCCAATTCGTTTGCCCATGGGCGACCACCATAATAGTCCTCCTGGTAGGAGAGGATACTCTCGTGAGTTTGAGCATCGGTTTGAACAATCTTACTCTTACCATGGAATTTGTTGTTTCCGTGATCGTGGAGGGCTAGGATCCCAGGTAGGTTTTCCTGAACTCCTGAGGGACGAAGATAGAGCGCCTCGGTAGCACGACCAAATGGAAGTTGCCACTGTAACAGAGAGATATCGAGTCCATCATACTGTTTTTCCCAGAGTATCTTCGGTGCTGGCTGGGGATACTGGGGAGAGCACACTAATTTATCAAATAGTGAACGAGCTTCAATCTTCCAAGAGTCCGCATCACTTGCACTGAAACGTACGTTCAAGAATGAGAGATCACCAGAGATTTCGCCTGCGTGGGTGCGAGACAGAAAATCGCTATATAGTCCGAGTAATGGACTCTTACCGGTTTGCTTGTCCACATGATCCTCCTTGGTCGGTATTCTTTTTGTAGGTACTACCTTACGATAAGAATATTGACGTGGGCATACCCAACCCCATATTATTACATATGTTTGGAAAAACCCATCAAAACATGCTTCGCATGTATCGCGTGAATCCGGAGAACCACCGTGTGGTGATCGATATAGCCTTGGATCGGTATCTGGATTACTTCCACGAGTGGGACAATTCGGTCTTCCGCAAGCGTGATCTGCACCCGGAACTTGCCGAATTTTTGGACCTCTGTTCAGAGGAGATCCCGCTACGTAAAAAATTGGAACTGAGCTTTTGGATCAAGAATCGCAAGGAGGAGGATATCGAGAAAGAGAATGTATTGATGGCTAGCTACCGGAACTACTACGAATCCCAGCTCCATATGGTGGGAAGGAACCTCAATCGTCACTTCAAATTCGCCCTTGTCCTCTTTTTGATCGCCATTGGATTTATTGCCCTCTACTTTGTGGTAAGCAAATTTGAAGAGGGGCATTTGCTATCGAAGATCATGGTGGAAGGTGTGCTCATCGGTGCCTGGGTCTTCACGTGGGAATCGTTCCATATGCTCTTTTTCGAGACCTTGGAACCCATGAAACGACGCAGAGAACTCAAGCGATTCTTGGATGCCAAGATCGGTTTTCGTTTCGATCGAAAGAGTTGACTATCACAGAAGACAATACCTACACATAGACTGCAATAGCCAACAGTCCATGCAGGGTAGCAACAATGAGGGTCGTGTACGCTAGTCGGAAATGGACTTTCGGTTTTATCCTGACAATCTTTCTTCGGGTAAGGATCATCACCATGGCAGTTGCCACCATGAGGAGATAACTGAGGATTCCCAGATAACCAATTACGGGAAAACCACCTATCATGGTGTACGCCAAATCCTGTAAGAATCCCATCGGAACCTCCCTCATGTGCCTTTTGTTTGCATTATACTGGCCAATTACGATAACTCAAGTGTTTTATCGCATATTCACTAGTCGCTCCATTATATATTCATTAATATAACGGTAAGGATACTAGTCATGGTAGAGGTCGGCAAGAAGGACCCTGCCGAAGGAGGATTTCATGCGTAAGCTTTCCCATACATGGTTTTTTATATTACTGGTACTGCTACTTGTACCATCTGTGGCATTCGCCGGAGGTGACAAGGAGGAGACTGTAGTAACACAGTCGGGAGATCGTTCGGTTCAGGTAGCCGAGAATTGGGGTTTTTCCTGGCGTTTTCTGGAGGATGAGATCGAATTCACCGTCAGTGCTCCCACCACTGGATGGGTAGGTATAGGATTCAATCCTAGTAGGATGATGAAGGATGCCGACTATATCCTCGCCTATGTGGATGGAGGACAGTTGTACGCAACTGATGAATATGGAACCGGTAATACCAAGCATGAAGCTGACGATACCATTGGAGGCCAGCAGAATGTCCGCGCAATTGAAGGTTCCGAATCGGATGGCACAACCCGTGTGGTATTTGCCGTTCCTCTCGACTCGGGAGACCAGTATGACAAGGTCTTTACCCAAGGAGAGACCTATACGGTATTGCTCGCTTACGGTGCTGACAATGCAGATAACTTCACCGGAATGCATAGGGGAAGAGAATCTGTTGAAGTAGTACTCGACTGACCGTTTGACTACCTAGAATATGCAAGAGGCGGGCAGGGGATTTGTATTCCCTTGACCGCCTCATCTCTGTTAGCGTTTGATTACCGTCAAGCTTCCCGCGGTACCCTGATACCCAGCACACTCTCCACGTGTTGCCACTTGCTGGTATCACTGGTAAGCAGTTCCTGGAATATCCTGTTCATCTGCTGACGCTTATGCATATCGTAGATATCGTGCTTGTACTCAACCTCGAGGATCTTGCCAGTCAATAGCCACTCAAGCGATACATTAAGTCGAAGGGCTAGCTTGGCAGCATCGAGAGCCTTAGGAATCCTATTGCAGCTACGCTGCACCTTCACCAAGTGATAGTTCAATTGTGCATCTTCAACAACTTGCTTGAGGGTTGTGTATTTGGGTCGAACCAAATCCACACGCTTCCAAAAGAAATATCCTTCATCAATATCAGTCATAGTACAATCTTACAACAATTATAGTATTTTGTACACGTAAAGTTGTTACCAAATACTAAAAAGTCCCCTAAGATTTATAATTAAAGCGTATGATAAAATAGTCCAGAAAATATATGCTTAACTTATTAAAATTAATCAAGAGAAGAAATTAATAATGTATATCATGAGGTTAACGTTCATTAACCTTACCTCTTTTAGTAAAACATGTAGGATACAAAATTGATTTCTACTTGTGCATCTTTTTTGTTGGAAAGAATTAGGCAACCACCCGATTGTTTCGTTTTCTGGCTTGGTACAACGAGTTGGCAGTAATGGAAATCATGACGATAGCGGCACCAACAATAAAATCGATAGTCGGTGCCTCACCAAGAATTATCCATACATAGGTGATACCCAGTACCGTTTCCAAGGAGTTTATCAGTGCCGATTCTGCTGCAGGAATATAGCGCGTTCCCGTGCTTATCATCGTCTGGCTGAAGGGAATTGCAAAAAGTCCAAGGATAAGCAGTGGCAGCAACGATTCGGTAGGAATGGCTACCTGGCCTCCGGTTACAACCAGTGAGATCAGCGCTCCGACATAGCCGCCAATCATACTCACCGCTACACGGCTCATAGCTTGGTGACGACGAAGGAATGCTAAATTTATTCCCAGCAAAGTAGGTGTGGAGATAGCGAACAGCATACCAGTTGGCGAAGCTCCTCCGAAACCATTGCGGTACATGTAGAAAATTCCTCCGAACGCTCCCAAGGTTGCAAGAAGCGTCACGAACGAGGGTTTTTGTCTATAGGCGACCAGTGAGAACGCAGCAGCGAATAGTGGAGCTAAGCCGAGCAGAACCAGTGTATTAGCAGCCCCTGCCGTTTGCACCCCCAAGGTAAAGCCGAGTCCACTGAGACCCCATAGGATTCCTGATGTCCACATGGTTCGCCCACCACTAGCTAGCATGGCTTTGGCTGACTTGCGGTTCTTGCCGAAAAAGACGATGGTGAGCGAAATTCCGGTGAACAGCGCACGCCAGAAGGAGGCTTGGAAGCCTCCTACACCCGATAGACGGATCAGAAGGGCATCGAAACTGAGTACGATCACGCCTATGGTTGCGATGGTAAGACCTTTGAAATAGGTCGCTCGTTCCGAATGTGCGTGCTCTTGCGGATGCGTACTCACGGTGGATCTCCTCATGGTTGTTTCGTTACACGATACAGGAGAGTCTTACAATTGGCAATATCGAATTCTGGTGATATGATCTTGCTCCATGGAAAGCAAAGAACGCACATCTTCTGCGAAAGAAGATCTTCACACGATACTTGCATCCTTGGAGCCGGTCCTAGATGCCCAATCCTATGTATTCTCTCTGCTTGGAGAATCCGATGATATTGCTGCGATGGTGCAGTCTATTCATGTGTGGGCGACTGTCCGTGAATACGAAGGTGTGACGTGTATTCTTGCCAAAGAAGAGGCCGATCGCAAGGGTTGGAGCTACCAAGGAGTATGGCGTCGGATCACCTGTATGGTCCATTCGAGTCTGGAGGCTGTTGGCTTGACTGCAATGCTCTCCAGTACGCTAGCAAGGCATGGAATCAGCGCTAACATTGTGGCTGCTTTTTACCACGACCATGTATTCGTTCCGGACGAGCGAGCGGATGAGGCGATGCAGTTGTTGCTTGATATACAAAAGGGAGTGTGACTATGGACGAGAAGCGGGGTGTCTTGCTGCAATATTTCCATTGGTATACAGAAGCCGATGGTAGCCTCTGGACTCGTCTTGCCAAAGAAGCGAAACGATTGGCTGAATCCGGCTTTACCGCAGTATGGCTTCCCCCTGCCTATAAAGGCGCAGCGGGGGGATACGATACCGGCTATGGGGTCTACGATCTCTATGATTTGGGTGAATTTGACCAGAAGGGATCGATCCGTACTAAGTACGGGACTAAAGATGAGTATGTGCAGGCAATTGAGGTTGCCCATACGGTAGGGCTGCAAATCTATGCCGATATCGTGCTGAACCATCGCATGGGAGCCGATGCTAAAGAGGTGGTGAAGGCTACTGCGTATCCCCGAAATGACCGCAATACTCCAAAAGGAGCTCTTGAAGAGATAGAGGCTTATACCCGATTCACGTTCGATAAAAGAGCAGGCCGTTACTCCGATTTTACCTGGAGTTGGCACCATTTCGATGCAGTGGACCACAATGCCCGTAATCCAGAGGACAACGATACTATCTTCGTTTTCGAAGGAAAACAATTCGACGACTATGTCTCCGGTGAGTTCGGCAACTACGATTATCTTATGGGGGCCGATCTCGATTTTGGATCACAGGATGTTACTGATGAACTGGCAAGATGGGGTAGGTGGTATCTGGATACCACTGGAGTAGATGGATTTCGCATCGATGCTGTCAAGCATATCCCCTCCTGGTTCTTTCCCCCATGGTTAACGGATATCGATAGTCATGCAGAACATACGATGTTCTTCGTTGCTGAATACTGGGACCCCGACGTGGATGCCCTCTCTGCGTATACCGGGCATACGGAGGGGAAGATGTCCCTTTTCGATGTTCCTCTTCACTTCAAGTTCCATCAGGCAGGAATAGAGCATTGCGATTTCGACCTCTCGACCATCTTCGAGGGAACCTATGTAGAGCGCGATCCGAACCATGCGGTCACCTTCGTAGCAAACCACGACTCACAAGCTCTTCAAGCTCTCGAATCGGTGGTAGAAAGTTGGTTCAAACCTCTCGCCTATGCACTGATCCTTCTACGGAGAGAGGGCTACCCCTGCGTCTTCATAGCAGACTATGAGGGAGCTACGTATAGAGATAGGGGTAACGATGGCAACGAGTATACCATTGAAATGCCATCATTCAAGAAGGACATCGACACAATGCTCAACTACCGGAAAACCCATACGTTCGGTGAACAATACGACTATTTCGACCACAGTAATACCATAGGGTGGTCCTTTTGTGGCGATAGTGGACATCCCGATACGATGGCAGTGATTATGTCCAATGGAGAAGCGGGTGAGAAACGGATGGCAACCGGGAAACCCAATTCGGTGTTTATCGATATGCTGGTTAACTGCGATGGTGAAGTGACTACCGATGCCGACGGGTTTGCCGTATTCAGATGCTGCGCCGAATCGGTATCCCTATGGGCAACCTCCCATTGAACAGATAGTCGATGCTGATCACTTTTTCGGCAAATCCTTCCCATATATCTCGATATAGGTAAGCCGTCCATCAATCCTTGTAGACTCCATCAGACTTACCCGCTTGGCCATTGTCTGTATTGCCTTGATTGGACCTGCAAGTAGATTGCGGTCTTCACTTCGCTTTAGTCGCGTTTCTCGGGCGAGGGTTATGTGGGCAGTAAAACGGCGACTTTCGACTGGAAATCCTGCCGACCGCAGTTTTACCGCAACAGTGTGTTGCAATGCTTCCAATACGGGATTCTTGGCTACCCCCACCCACCAGATATCACTGCCATTGCGGGAGAAGAATCCTACATGATCGAGTTCAAGCTGGAAGGCAGGGATCTCAAGCGCATCGATGATTTCTTTGAAGACAGCGACATCCTCAATGGGACGCTCCCCTATAAATGCCAACGTGAGATGGAGATTGTCCCTATGGCTGAAGTTGCCGCGCCTAGCCTTTTCCTTGATCGCTTTCTGCTGCCCCGCCAAACGGTCAATAGTCAGTGTATTGAAATTGATGGCTATGAATAGTCTCATACACCTTTGCCTCGTAAGGCCAGCCAATCATTTCACCGGTTTGCTGGCCAAACGTTGTACGATCTCCGGTTGCGCTGCTTGCATACGAACGGGTGCCAGGTTCTTCATGATCAATTCTAGATCATCGACTAACATTTCCCCAATCAGATGGAACGCCTGGGGTATACCGCCGGCACGATGAGCAGATAGGATCACATCATCTACAGTACGGATGCGATGATTTTTATCACAGGGTTCGGTGGGGAATACGTCGGTAGCTGCCTTGAATTTTCCCTTGGCAACCTGATCGGTAAACTCATCGAAATCGACAATTGCTGCCCGGCTCATCAACATGACGTTGGCATTCGGACGGATCATGTCAAACTCACGTTTGCCAAGGAAACCCTGGTTCTCGTTGGTTACTCCGGCAAGTATGAATATGAAGTCATTCGTAGACAACACATCATCGAGCGATGCCGGTATGCATCTATGTTCTTTTATGACACTTTCAGGCAGCCATGGATCGTATACTTTGACAGAACATCCGAACGGTTCGAGCAATGGTCTGAGACTTCTCCCGAGTAGCCCGAAACCAATCAGACCTACCGATGCTCCAGTAAGTAATTGAGCCTTACGGTTCCCCTCTAGGACATATCGCTCGTTTCCTTGTCGGAAGCGCATATGCTCCCATGTGATGCCACGTGCCAGATCGATCGCCATGCCGAGGGCCATTTCAGCAACCGGTCTTGCATACACGGCACCGCAGTTGAGTACCCGGATATTCCGACGGAAACACTCAGCATAGTCGATGTTCTGGTAGAAATTTCCTTCGACGTTGAATATGACTCGTAGGTTGGGAGCCTTGTCCAGACGTTCTTTGGGCATGGGACTTTGGCCGATGACGGCAACCGCTTGCGGAAGCAATGCATCGAATCGATCGGGATCCATGTGTTCCTCTTCCGGTGATTCTACACGTGCAATCCTTGACAGCCGTTCCCATGTCTCCTTGGTAAAAATCCTCTCCATCGTTTGTGGGAAAGGATCTGCGATGATCACATGCTTGGTGTTTTCCATATGTTCCTCCATCGGCAGCGCCGATTATATTCTTGTCAGAAGAGCCTCCATTGGCCTTCGAGTGATTTTGCAACTGATTCATACAGGGCGAACTTATCACAATATGTATTCTGGTGACGGCTATCCGGTTCATATGTCTTTCCTACGTGGACCATATGCTGGGCAGCCTCACGCAGATCCTTGTAGGTTCCTCCGGCTACTGCACCAGCCATGGCACAACCGAGCGCTCCTAATTCGCCTGTATCGATGGTCTGTACCGGAAGGCCGAACACATCACAGAAGATCTGTGTCCAAAGGTCGGAAGCCACGACTCCTCCTGCAAGACGAATGGCTTCGGTCTTCTCCCGGTTTGCCAACAATCTATTCAGGTGGACCTTGTGTCCGAATGCGATCCCTTCAAGTACCGCCCGGATCATATGTGCTCTTGTGTGATGGCTATCTATGCCAATAAGCGAGGCCTTCGCCTGAGCATCATAGTTGGATCCGTATAGGTAGGGGAGGAATATGATGTTCTGATCTGTCGGTCCTACACCTGCTGCCAGTTCGTCGCAATAGGCATAAGGGTGTTTACCTGCTTTGGCTGCAGCTTGTCGCTCTTCGGCAAGGAATGTGTCGACGAACCAGGCATGGTTGCTAGCAGATGTTGGTGAGCTTTCTTCAATAAGATAGTAATCATCCATACAGTAGAGAGAGTTCATCATTACACTCCGACCAAGTACCGGCTTTGTGCTGATATACTCATTAATACTCCATGTCCCGGCAATAACAGCGATATTCCTCTCATCGGTAATATCCATGGCGATTGCACAGGCATCGATATCGAACATGCCTCCCGCAACGGGAGTCCCTTTTGGGATGCCAGTTAACTCAGAAGCGGCCTTTGTGACTGTTCCACACAACTCTGCAGATCCCACAAGCGGGGGTAATGCATCCGAGAGGTGTCGGATTCCGAAATCGGCCAAAAGATCGTCATCAAAGCTCTTTGTGGCACAATTGAGCAGATTGCTTCCCGAATAATCGGTGATTTCGGCACTCGCGGTTCCAGTGAGACGGAAGCGGATGTAATCTTTCACCTCGAAAATCCATTTTACCTTGTCCAGTCGTCCGTCTTCATGATCCATAATCCAATTAAGCAGAGAGACGGGCTGGCATGCTAGGATGCTCTGATACGTCTTCTTGAAGACTTTGTCTGCAGTTCCATCCTGAGCCCACTTCTGTGGATACTCCCAGGCACGAGTGTCGGTGGATATGATACCATTGCCACACGGTTTGTCATCCTTTCCCCATAGGTAGAGTCCTTTACCATGTCCGGTACAGGCTACGGCGCCAATCTGCTCTGGCTTGATTCCGCTTTTTGCTATGGTTTTCGCAATCACCGAGGCGGTCACCTGCCATAACTCTTCCATATCTCGTTCAGTAAATCCTGCTTGCAATGTGATCATCCGCACGCCAGCGGAGGCTTGCGCGATCTGCTTGCCCGTCTCATCGAATAACGCAGCCTTGCTTACGGTTCCGCCGTTATCTACCCCAAGAAAGTATTTTTTCATGCTACTGGTCTCCATTTGTGATGATCGTCGGAAGTCTGAGTTTCCCATTATTCCATATCACTTCATCATAATATTGTTTTTGTTTGGGGTCATTCGCACACCAGGTGAACTCATCCAAGATGAGTGGTGATCCTTCGACCTGCACAATGCCTTGCAGTTCGAATTTCAGAAATTCGAGTATATCGACAGGATTGACCGAAAACTGTGTAAGGGGAAGAATTGGCCGATTGCCGTCTGGTCCAATGACGAAATCGCGGTTACCTAATGGACTCAGGGGGCCTCCAGCGTGATGTAGGTAGGCAGACTGTTCGAACCCCGGTAGTCCGTGTTTGTTTGCCGTCTCTGCGAATAGTGGTCCTAAGGATCTATGAAGATCTTTTTCGATTGCTCCACTACGGAATTGGTCTGCATAGGCTAGCGTAGCCTTCTGAAGAGCACTATGAACCTGCTGCTCCCTATCCGTTGGGGCACTTCCAATTTTCACGAGTTGTGTAGCTGAGTGGAATATATCGAAATACCGGGCGCCTATGGCAATCTTAATTATTGCTCCTTCTTGTACGACCGAATCGTCTTCAATGACTGGGTGAAGATGCTTTTTCATTGACGAGAGTCCGAGCATGACAAGGTTCAATTCGATATGTCGTTCGTGGTAGGCCTGGTAGACAAGAGTTCGCAATTCCCATCCAGTCATACCGGCACGAATAGACTTAGCGATCGATAGAAGTGCCTGACGTGATTCGCAAACCAACCATGAAAGCTTATCCATCTGGTTGCCTTCAAGCCCTTGTGCAAGGGGAGATACGACTGCCCGTTCGATCTCAGTATAATTTTCCCACTTCGGAGAGATGAGACTCTGATCTGAGAAGTCACATGATGAACCACCGTATGAGGCTTGGATTCCACAATCATTCCATGGTCCTGCTTCAATAATATCCTCTACACGGGCTGATTCCCATGGGTCACTGAAGAATTCGATCGATACCGGAGTACTCTTTGTATGCACGACAGCCTGGACGGTCGTTGAGGCATTCGCGTTGATATCTACGACTTGATGTCGTTTGCCGGTAAGCCAACGCATGGCACCCTCCGAGCAGAGGTACATCGCAGTACCGCGATACTTTTCTACCACTTTTCCCAAGTGTTCAATCTTGGCGCAAAATTCTACCTTTGTAATCGATGGGGGGCGGTTCATGGCTATCTCCTTCCTTCTCAACGTTAGGGCGGAAATCGGGATCTGTCAAGAAAAATGGAGACGAAATCGTTTGCGCAAACGATTTCATGCTTGACAACACGAAAAATTGTGGTAGGCTTTCAGTACATCAATAAAAGGAGAGGTGTAGTATGAAAAAAATTATTGTGCTTTTAATGGTTCTGGTTCTTCTCGGATCCTCGCTCTTTGCAGCAGGTCAAACCGAGGCTGCCGACGATGGCAAAATCACCATCGGTATGACAGTTCCCGGCTTGCAGTTCCCGTTCTTCGTAACCATGTTCGATGAGGCTGTGGCTTATGCTGAGGAACTCGGTATTGAGCTGATCACCCACGATGCACAGAACCAGTCATCGGTTCAGATGGCAGCGGTTGAAAACTTCATTGCCCAGAAGGTCGATGGAATTTTGATCTCCCCGCTGACAACCGATTCTCTCGTTCCCGCTATCGAGGCAGCAGTTGCCGCTGGTATCCCTGTCGCTACAGTCGATAGGAAAGCCAATACTGACAAGGTCATTGTCCATGTCGGTGCCGACAACGTAGAAGGTGGACGCGCAGCGGCCCGTTTCATCATTGAGGAGTTGGGCAACAAGGGTACGGTCATCCAGTTGGAAGGAACCCC
Source organism: Pleomorphochaeta sp. DL1XJH-081 (assembly GCF_049310885.1). Lineage (NCBI taxonomy): Bacteria > Pseudomonadati > Spirochaetota > Spirochaetia > Spirochaetales > Sphaerochaetaceae > Pleomorphochaeta > Pleomorphochaeta sp. DL1XJH-081. The sequence goes on along the minus strand of NZ_JBMDYO010000002.1, from coordinate 78,476 downwards.
GGGAGCTTCCGCAGCACTCGATCGTAAGGCCGGTTTTGACGAAGTAATCAACAAGTCGAATGTCAAGGTTCTCGTAAGCCAGGAAGCTGACTTTAACCGCGCGAAAGCCCAGACCGTTATGGAAAACCTTATGCAGGTCTATGCTAACTTCGACGCAGTTTTCGGAGCAAACGATGAGATGATCATTGGTGCTGTAGAAGCTATGCAGGCTGCAGGAATCGATCCTGCCTCCAAGGTCACCATTGGATTCGATGCAACAACCGATGCTTTCTCCTACATGGAAGAAGGCAAGCTCGATGCAACAATCGACCAGTTCCCCGGCCGTCAGGCAAGTAGAGCTCTCGATGTCTTGGTCGAGTACATCAAGACCGGTACAAAGCCTGCCAACGCAGTCGAGTACATCAATCCCCTTCCGGTCACCGAATAATTTTCGCCGATCGCATCCATGGAGCTGGGAAACCAGCTCCATGGACTATTGAATGAGGAGACCTCCATGGAACCACTACTGAAAATGACAGGCATCTCCAAATCGTTTCCGGGTGTACGTGCCCTTTCCGATGTAAGCTTCGATCTCATGAAAGGGGAGTTGCACGCACTGGTAGGGGAGAACGGCGCCGGTAAATCGACGTTGATGAAAATCCTTTCCGGGCTCTATAAAGCCGATGAAGGGGATCTTTATCTGCGGGGAGAAAAAATAACGAATACCGGGCTCAATGAGATGATCCATCATGGTATCGGTGTCATCTACCAGGAATTGAATCTTATTCCCTATCTTTCTGTTTCGGAGAATATTTTTCTCGGACGTGAACCGAGGACTGCTTTCGGCACCATAGACTGGCCTAAGATGCATGCTATGACGAAGGAAGTCCTGGCGCCCTTTAAGCTCAATATCAAACCACAACAGAAGGTAAAGGCGCTTGGAGCGGCTTATCAGCAGATTATTGAAATCGCAAAGGCATTGTCACTCAAGGCGGAGATCCTAGTTATGGATGAACCGACTGCCGCCCTTACCGGTAATGAAGTCGATCGCTTGTTCGATACGATAAAGGAACTGAAAGAGCAGGGTGTCTCAATTATCTATATTTCTCATCGCCTTGAAGAGGTTCACCTTTTGGCAGACCGTATCACGATCCTTCGTGACGGACAGCGTGTCATCACCAAGAACCGTGGAGATATGGACAATGATGAAATGATCAAATACATGGTCGGACGTGTATTGGAAGAACAGTATCCACAATATGACAGTCAACCAGGAGATGTCGTGTTGGAGGTAAAGAATCTTACGAAGCATGGCATATGTGAACAGGTATCGTTTCAGGCAAGGGCAGGGGAGATCCTGGGTTTTGTAGGATTGGTCGGTGCAGGACGCACCGAGATTATGCAAACGATCTACGGGTACCGGAAGAAGGATTCCGGGGAAATCCTTTTGGACGGTAAGCCGGTAACAATTAAAAATTGTCAGGACGCCGTGCTCAAGGGAATTGGTCTGATCCCCGAAGAACGTAAACAACAAGGTTTGGTACTTGGCATGTCGGTGTTCGACAATGCAGCATTGAGTGTGCTCGACCTCTATTCGACCTTAGGAGTCCTCCATCGGAAAAAGATAACCGAAGAGGTCAATACGATGATCGATGGCATGAATATCAAGACCCCGTCGGTTCGTCAGCTCGTGGTCAATCTATCGGGTGGAAACCAGCAGAAGGTGGTCTTGGCGAAATGGTTTATCAGACATTGTAAGGTCTATATCTTCGATGAGCCGACCAGAGGAATCGACGTCGGTGCGAAAGTAGAGATTTATCGTCTCATGCAGAACCTCGCAAAACGGGGTGCCGCTGTTATCATGATCTCATCGGAATTGCCCGAAGTCATGAATATTAGCGATAAGATTGCTGTCGTGTTCGAAGGTAAAGTCGTCAAGCAGTTCAATAAAGGTGAGTTGAATGAAGAGCAGGTGATGGAATACTCTCTCGGCCTGCATGAGAAACGCATGGCATGAGTGCAGGAGAAAAGGAGCATTGGGAATAATTATGGGAAATAAAATTGATTACAAGCAATTGTTGAAGAACAACGGCATACTCATCGTCTTCTTTCTGATCATTGTAGGATTGTCCATCTTGTCGCCCTACTTCATGACGATGAACAATATCCTGAACATTATCCGTCAGACATCGATTTATGGGATTATTGCTGTAGGTATGACGTTCGTTATTCTTACCGGAGGCATAGACCTTTCGGTAGGTTCCATCCTTGCCTTGTCTGGGGCTGTAGCTGCCGGGTTGATGAAAAACCAGGAGGTGGCTCCATTGGTCGCAGCATTGGCTGCCATCCTAGTCGGAGCGGGAATTGGATTGATAAATGGGCTTTTGGTGACCATGGGGAAAATCGCTCCATTCGTAGTGACTCTCGGTATGGTGACAATCGCGCGTGGTCTTACGCTGATCTATACTAAGGGATATCCTATTAGTGGGTTTGGTGAGGGATTCAGGCAGCTTGGTGGTGGCTATTTCCTCGGGATTCCTATACCGGTAATCGTGTTCATTGTAATGGTAGCGTTGGCTTGGTTTATCCTAAATCATACTCGATTGGGACGCTATACCTATGCCATCGGAGGCAATGAAGAGACGGTTAAGCTTTCCGGTATCAATGTAAAGTTCTACAAATCCATGGTCTATGTGATTGTAGGAATCATGTCCAGTCTGAGTGCCCTGATTTTAACTGCACGGTTGAATTCCGCCGAAGCTGTTGCTGGTCAAGGATACGAGTTAGACGTTATCGCTGCAGTTGTCATTGGTGGAACGAGTCTCTCTGGTGGACGAGGAAGTATCATCGGTACTCTTATCGGTGCACTTTTAATCGGCACGATAAATAATGGTATGAATCTTCTGGGCATTTCACCCTATTTCCAACAGGTGGTGAAGGGCGCATTAATAATCGGTGCGGTCATCTTAGACCGTATGCGCGATGAAACGAATTAAAAAATTCAATAATAATGGAGTTGAATATGAATAAGAATCTAATTCACGCAGCTTTCGAACAGGGCAAAGGTATCTTTCGATTGGCTCCCAACTGGGTTCCACGCTCATTCTGTGTACCCGGTAGACGGATAAAACTGCATCCGGACGACTATTATGCGTTGGGAATGAATCGTGGAGGAATTGACGAGCGTTGGTTCAGCTCCACCACTCCAGCGGACAATGGTCCCCTTACCGGCGAATTCGAGGGATTGAGCTTCTGTGTCTATGAGGACAAAGGAGAGACAAAGCAATTCCTTCTTAGAGATGCTGTCGATGAGCTAAAGGGTGCTTTGATTGGCGAGCGATTGTGGAATACCTATGGCAAGTGGCCTATGTTCTCCAAATTCTTCGACAATAAGGGTCCTTTGCCTCACCATATCCACCATAGAGACGAACATGCCTCGAAGATCGGTATGATGGGCAAGCCTGAGGCTTACTATTTTCCTCCCCAGTTGAATAATCATGGAGGAGATTTCCCCTATACGTTCTTCGGTTTGCAACCTGGTGTCACCAAGGAGCAGGTCAAGGAGACTTTGATGGCGTTCACCAAGGGTGATAACAAGATCACTGACCTCTCCACAGCCTATCGTCTCGTACCTGGTACTGGTTGGGATGTTCCTCCTGGTGTTCTCCATGCTCCGGGAAGTCTCTGCACCTACGAACCGCAGATGGCCTCCGATGTATTTGCCATGTACCAGTCCTTGGTTAACGATGCTGTTATAGAAGAGGATCTCTTGTGGAAGAATACCCCAAAGGACAAAGTCGGAGACTTCGACTACCTCGTAGATGTCATCGATTGGGAATTGAACGTCGATCCTCTCTTCGCGGAACATCATTTCATGGCTCCTAAACCTGTTCATCCTGTTGAAGAAATGCACGCAATGGGTTATGAAGAGAACTGGGTAGTCTATCGCTCGGCTGCTTTCAGTGCTAAGGAGCTTACCGTTTATCCAGGTTCCTCGGTCACCATTACCGACAACGCCGCTTATGGTATGTATGTCGTGCAGGGACATGGTACTTTCGGAACTTGGGATATTGAAAGTCCGGCATTGATTCGGTTCGGTCAATTGACCTACGATGAGTATTTTGTCAGTGAGGATGCTGCGAAGGCTGGCGTACGGATTGTTAATCCTTCGAAGTCTGATCCCATTGTCATACTCAAGCACTTCGGCGCAGGCAATCCGGATCTTAAACTGTAATGACAATTGGTCTTTCACGTGGGGAATGGGGTGTTATCTCCATCCTCATGAAGACCAAGGGTAGGTATTGTACATGACGTCACTTAAGGATGTTGCCGCTCTGGCTGGTGTTTCTCCTTCAACAGTATCACGGGTAATCAACGGTACGATGTACGTAACCGATGAGACCAGGAAGCGGGTTGAAGAGGCTATCGCTTCGGTAAATTACCGTCCGAATCTGCTGGCACAGGGACTACGTCTTAAGGCGACACGAAATATTGGGCTACTGGTTCCCGAAATTGCCCATCCATCGTTCAACCTCGTGATCAAATATATTGAGGAGAGCGCCTTCAAACGAGGGTTGAATCTCCTCATCTTCAATACTCACAACAATTATGGTCGCGAGGCCTTTGCCATGGATATGTTGCTTCGGCAAAGGATCAATGGAATTATCTTCTCCCGTGTTTCGGATGAGAGTCATGTGATTAATATGTCCCGATCGTCCAACACTCCTATGGTTGTTATTGACCGTTCATTGCACAATGAGAATATTCCCAATGTCATCTTGGACAATTATGAGGCAGGTGTCATTGCTGCTGAGCATCTGGTGGCATGCGGTTGCAAGAAATTTGCTACTATTACTGGTTCCTTTAAGATTGGACTCTCCCGTGAGCGATACCAGGGGTTCTGCGATACGTTGGAGAAGCACGGTCTTAGTTTGGATCGACGTCTGGTACATGAAGGAGATTTCGATTTTGAGAATGGGGTGCGGGGTGTCCAGCAGTTTTTGAAAGAGGGATTGGAATTTGATGCTTTGTGGGGACAAAACGATATGATAGCAGCTGGAGCTATATCTACACTGTTCCGTCATGGGATACGTGTCCCTGAGGATGTATCAGTAATGGGTATGGATGATGTGCAGTTCGCCCATATGTATTATCCTTCAATCTCTACCATAGCTCAGCCGTACAAAGAGATGTGTGAGAAGGCTGTAGAATTCATCGACAAGTTGACTACAGGCGAGGATATCGATCAATTCCATATGTCCTATGCACCGAAACTAATCATACGTGAATCTACAAGACAGGAGTTATGACGTGCACATTGCCGACTTGCGTTTGGGTATTTATGAGAAGGCTTTACCACACGACCTAAATTGGTCAGAGAGGCTCTCTTTAGCCAAAGATTTGGGATTCCAGTTTGTAGAAATCTCGGTTGATGAGACCGATGAACGTCTTTCGCGTCTTTCCTGGACTGCGCAACAACGATTACAGTTGGTGCGCGCAATCTCCGAAACCGGTATACAGGTACCGAGTATGTGTCTCAGTGGGCACCGTCGATATCCTCTGGGAAGCAAGGATCCAGTCGTCCGTGGGAAGGCTCTCCAGCTCATGGAGCAGGCAATCCTCTTTGCTGTAGATGTAGGAATCAGAGTAATTCAAGTCGCCGCTTACGATGAATACTACGCTCCTTCGGATGCTGAAACGGACGCACTGTTTCGCCAATCTTTTGCTCTGTGCGAACAGATGGCGAGAAAGTATCAGGTTATGTTGTCCTTCGAGATCATGGATACCCCATATTTCAATTCAATCGATACATTCATGGCGATGAAACGGGAATTCTCCTCCTGTTGGACGAGCGTCTATCCCGATGTGGGTAATCTCTCGGCTTGGGGCAATGATTTGGCTCAACAGCTACAGAGGGGTATTGATTGGATAACTGCTATCCATCTCAAGGATACGATTGCAGTACGTGATGATAAACCGGGAGTGTTTAAGGAGATTCCTTTCGGAGAGGGGTGTGTCGATTTCCAGCTCGTTTTCAAGACATTGGACACCTTAGATTACCGTGGTCCTTTCCTTATTGAGATGTGGACTGGAAAGGAAACGTATCCCGAGCAAGCGATCCGTGATGCACGATCTTTCATCCTTGAACACATGCTAAGTAGTGGTTTTCTGAAGAATTAGACGAGAAATGCTACTTGGGTAACCAATTCGGATTCTGGTACCTCGGCCGGATCATTCAGGTAAAACTCATAAACAATTCCAGTTGGATTGATTCCGTGTTCTTTCATCCACTGTGTTGCGGCTGTATAGCCATGGCCCATCTCTTTGTATGGACCTTTGTGCGTGAAGTGGACCCACTTGCCAGGGGGGATTTGCTCTGCATTGATGTCCCCATAGCCAGGATACTCGACATCGCAAGCGAATCCCATCTCTACATCGAGGTTATGCATATCCATGTTGTAATAGGCTACGTACGGTTTACCCGGTTCCTTGACACCCAGCTCTTTCAGGTAGGAAGCGATGGTTTCATAGGCTGCCTTGATTTCCAGGGGAAGGTGTTCCGCAGTTACCGTTTTCCGTATGGACAATGCCGGTAAAGAATCCCTTTCGACCAGTTCAATCTTGTATTCCATATTCTGCTCCTCCTACGTAATTGTACCATGGCACGGAGTGCAGTCAATTATTAGTTTAACAGTGGAAAAAAACTTAAAAATTTACATAATAGATAATTATATGTAAAGTGAAAGTATTGGATAAAATTTTCTTGACATATGGAGAAAGTAGTGTGATAGTTACATTAACGATAATGTAATAAGATTTGGTACATACCTAGATCGAAGGTAATGTGCGGGAGGTTGCTCCATGAGTGATAGATTGCGGCTTGCAGTTTTTTTCGGAAATCGAGGTTTTTTTCCAGGTGAAGTTGTTGCTTCAGCACGCAAAGAGATGAGTCTGGCGATTGAGAAGGCGGGATTCACTCCTTTGCTAATGGACGCATCACTCACTAGATTTGGAGCTATAGAGACTATTGAGGAAGCCAAAAAATTCGCTTTATTCTTGCAAGACGAGAAACCTGATGGAATCGTAATTTGTCTTCCAAACTTTGGGGATGAGAGTGCAGCAGCAATAGCCTGCCAAGATGCAGGAGTTCCTATTCTAATCCAAGCATATCCTGATGTTGTAGGGGAGATGGATTTTGCCCACAGAAGGGATGCTTTCTGTGGAAAGCTTTCGATAATGGATGTTTTTAGACAATATCAGATACCTTTCACTATTGATATTCCACATGTGGTGCATCCTTTAGATGCGCGCTTCATCCAACAATTGAAGGATTTTGGAGGTGTCTGTAGAGTAGTAAATGGGATGAAAAGGTGTACCCTAGGTGCCATTGGAGCAAGAACAAGTGCTTTCAAAACAGTGCGTTATGACGAAATTGCTTTACAGAAATATGGTATTACAGTTGAGACCATAGATATGAGTGACGTTCTTTTCCGTGTAGAAAAGATTACAGATAATTCAGCGATAGAGCAGGAGATCAAGGCCATAAAGAATTTTACTGATTGTTCTAATGTGCCTGAACAGTCTTTGGAAAAGATGGCTCGATTACGATTAGTGATAGATCAATATAGGTCAGAATTAAATCTTGATATGATGGCTATCCGTTGCTGGAATGAGCTGGAAGTCCTATACGGGTGTGCTCCTTGCGCAGTTGTTGGCATGTTTGGAGATATGGGGATTCCTGTGGCATGCGAAGTCGACGTTTGTAATGCAATCATGATGTATGCATTGAGATTAGCGACAGACACCCCTTCCACACTACTTGATTGGAATAATAATTCGAGTGAAGATCCAGATTCTTGCATCTTGTTCCATTGTGGACCCGTCCCTAGCCAAATGCTTACTGATAAAGGGAAGATGGTCGAACATCCCATGTTTGCAAAGAGCTATGGACCTGGTTGTGGATGGGGTCCTGTCGAAGGAAGATTGAAACCAGGACAGTTTACCTTTGGAAGTAGCAAGACTGAAGATGGCGAATTCGTGACATATTTCGGCAGTGGAGAAATGCTCGATGAAGAGATTGAGAAGGCATACTTCGGTGCGTGTGGGATTGTCACCATAGAGAATCTCCAACAAAAGCTGGTAGCAATCGGCCGAAATGGATTCAGACATCATGTGGCTATCTCCTATGGGAATGTTGCTCATGTACTGAAAGAGGCATTTGAGACCTATCTAGGATATACAATCGTTAATCTTGATTGAACATTTGGTATCTGCTAGATAGGGTAGTTATGACGAGGTTTGTTTGTTTTCTAACATTAACGATAATGTAATTAAACCATCCGGTTTAATCATAGAGAAGCACCCTGGGATTTTTTTTCTGGGGATGTAAAGGAGGAAATGATGAGAAAAATCATCACTGTCACATTGGTTCTGGTAATGAGCTTCTGTCTATTTGCCCAAGGTGGATCCGAAACTGCGGATCGTCCTGAGATTGCATTTAGCTTGAAGACAATCACAAACGATGCTTTCCAGAAAGCAATTGCCGACTCCGTCGAAGCGGCTGCAGAAGCTGCAGGAGCAAAATTCACTTTGGTCACCGCTGGACAGCAGACTGCAGTCTCGACTCAAGTGAGTCAGGTGGAAGACCTGATTGCGAAGGGTGTCGATGGTATTGTGCTCTCACCTATGGATTCGAAGGCAGTCATCCCTGTGTTGAAGAAAGCCAAGGAAGCAGGTATTCCCGTAGTTCTCGTAGACCAGACTATCGAAGCCGGTAATGAAGATCTCTATATCAGTTATATTGGAACAGATAACTTCAATGCTGGTAAGGTCGCGGGAGAAACCATGGCTGAAGTTCTCGGAGGAAAAGGAAATGTCTTGATTGTCCGGGGAGCAAATGGTAGTTCAGCTGGTGACGATCGTGTTGATGGTTTCAAAGCTGGTATCGAAGGGACAAGCATGGTCGTGGTCGGTGAACAACCAGGAAACTGGGCGAATGACAGAGCCATGCAGGTTACTGAAAACATGCTGCAGGGTAATAGTGACATCCAAGGATTATTCACAGCAAGTGATGTCATGCTCAATGGAATACTTACCGCTCTTGATAATGCAGGAAAGAAGAACGTGACTATCCTTTCGGTTGATGGTTCCGATGATGTCAAGGAAATGATCAAGGATGGAGAGGTCTATGGTTCCATGGCACAGTTCCCGGATGTGATGGGTTCAAAGGCAATCGAATTGCTCATGGGTTCTATCGAAGGAACTCTTGACATGGCATCGGTACCCAAATACATCGACAGCGGTACAATTTGTATCACTAAAGATCAACTTTAATTCCCTTGTAGGGTATTTATCCTAAACGTTAGGTCAGCCGGAAATTCGTGCCGACAGATGAGCCCAAACCGGCTGACCATGACAAATCTTGCTTTTTTGGAGAGAACCTGTATGAAACCCGTGAAAATCGGAAAGAAACATATCGTCTATGGTCTCATTGTACTGGCTTTTATTGTTATAAGTTCCTTTATCCCTGGGTTTCTATCTATCCGGAACATCATGAACATAATACGCCAGAGTTCGATTATCGCTATCTGTGCATGCGGAATGACAATGGTGATCATTATCAAAGGAATCGATTTGTCGGTTACCGGTGTTCTGAGTTTTTGTGCCATGGTCAACGGATTGCTGCTCATGCAAGGATGGCCTATTCCTCTCGCAATGCTAGCGGGACTTCTCGCTGGAACTACATTGGGAGTTTTCAATGGGTTCATGGTAGATAAGTTGGGAATTCCTGCCTTCATCACCACCCTTGTCGTAGGTAATGTCGGTGGGGGATTGGCTCTACTTCTCAACAGTGGTAGGTCGATCGGAGGGTTCCCGGATGCCTATGTATTCATGGGAAATGGTACGATCCTTGGAATCCCTGTTTCGAACTATATCATGGCGTTCTTTGTGATCGCGACTACAATCATAATGGCTAAGACCCGTCTTGGGATCTACATCTATGCGATGGGAGGCAATGAGACGGTTGTGAAGCAACAAGGTATAAGCACAACCGCAATCAATTTTTTTGTCTATGGTTTCTCTGGGTTCTGTATTGCAATGGCTGGAATTCTCTTGTCGGGACAGTTGGACACAGTCCATCCCACACAAGGAGAACCTTACCAATTGGACGCTATCGCTGCATGCGTAATTGGGGGAGTCAGTATGCTCGGAGGAGAAGGCAAAGTCTATCTTTCTCTCGTAGGAGCTCTCATTATCGGTGTACAGAGAAATATGCTGAATTTGTTGGGAATCCATCCATTCTATCAGAATATTTTTGTGGGTATCATTATCATTGCCATAGTTGCAGTGAATATCTATAAAAAGAATCGGACAATAGAATTAAGCAAAGTTTTTTAGACCAGAAGCAAAAGGACCATAGATATGAGCACTGTTGAAAAAAGTATAGCAGAAAATTCATTTAACGTTGTAGACAGCTTGAGGAAGTTCATCAAGACAAAAGGTAGTGTAGTTATCTTCCTAATATTATGGGTGTTGGCATCTTTATTCGTCGACAACTTTTTCTCCTTAGATAATATGCTGTTGATTGTCAAACAAGCCGCAATACCTACTATTGCATGTCTTGGAATCACTGTAGTGCTCATGACAGGCGGGATTGATCTCTCCCTTGGTTATACTTTGGGGCTATGTTCAATCTCAGTAGGCCTGTTTATCAAGTCAATGGGATTACCAATTTGGTTATCGATCGTGCTGACTCTTTGCATAGGTCTTGCTGTTGGTTTGTTTAATGGGGTATTGGTTCAATATGTCCGGGTTCCTGCTTTCATAACAACACTTGGAAGTGGATACATTATTTTTGGACTCGCACAGATCATAAGCAGTGGCTCAGATATCAATAGATTGCCTGATTCCTTCAGATGTATAGGAGTGACTGAGCTCGGAGGACTCAACACAACAGTTCTTATATCGTTCATTATTTGTCTGATTATGTATTACGTACTCCATCACTCAACATTTGGGCGAGCTCTGAGTGCTTTTGGTTACAATCATCAAGCAGCACGTATGAGTGGAATAAAAACCGAACGGATCAATGTTATGGTCTATATGATCAGTAGCTTCCTTGTTGCGATAGCAGCCATATTGTTGACTATTCGAGTCAACTGTGCCCAGCCGACGATGGGTGGAGGTGTCTATACCTTTGAGGTTATTACTGGAGCAATTATCGGTGGAGCGAGTCTTTTTGGTGGCGTAGGTACAGTGATTGGAAGTGTCTTCGGTATTCTTATTGTGAAGGTAATTGAGAATTGCATCAACTTGCTGAATGTATCTTATTATACCTACCAAGCATTCCAGGGAATCGTAATTCTGCTGGCAATCATCTTCGAGAATGTGAAGAACAGAAAGCTATAGTGGAGGGACGTATGAAGAAAAAGATTCTGGAAATGCAATCGATCACCAAATTTATATTTGATGCGTTTGGGCAGCCTGTCCGTGGTAGTAATGTACGAATACTCGACTCTGTGGATTTTGATGTCAACGAGGCTGAAGTGCATGTCTTGATAGGCGAAAATGGTGCGGGGAAATCGACACTCATGAAAATTTTGGGCGGTATTATTCCTCCAGATAACGGTACGATGAAATTGGACGGACAAGATGTCCATTTCTCTGGGCCTCGTGAGTCACTTCATCATGGTATTGGATTCATTCACCAAGAGCTGAATCTATGTCTCAATCTCGATGTTGCGGAAAATATTTTTCTCGGTAGAGAGAAAGGGGGGAGACTGTTCATAAACAAACCTGAGATGTATGAAAAGAGTAGCGAGATGCTTAAAAGATTAGGTTTTGACATTGATCCCCATACATTGGTACGAGATCTATCTACCGCACAACAGCAAATAGTTGAGATTGTAAAAGTCCTTTCCTACGAATGTCGGATCATCATAATGGATGAACCGACTGCCAGTTTAACTTCCAATGAAATCGACAAGTTGTTTGAAATCATAAGAGATCTGCAAAAACGAGGAATCAGTATCATTTACATCTCACACCGTTTTGAGGAATTGAAAGAAATCGGTGATCGTATCACAGTCCTTAGGGACGGGAAATATATTGGTACAATAGATATTGCAGACTTTAATTATGACAATATCATAAAAATGATGGTGGGTAGAAAACTGGGTGCAATGTTCCAAAGTTCCCATATACCCACCAATGAACCGATTCTCCAGATAGAGAATCTTAAAATAGCAGCACACACAGATCCCATAGATCTCCATGTAAATCGAGGCGAGGTGGTCGGATTGAGCGGTCTGGTAGGCTCTGGCAGGACCGAATTGGCAAAGTCGATTTTTGGAAGTCGAACATACTACGGTGGAAAAATCATATATGACGATGAGATTATCGAAAATGAGCATCCTTCGCGGCTTATTTCAAAAGGACTTGTATATCTTTCTGAAGATCGGAAACTTGAAGGATTGGTGTTGGAGATGTCCATCGCCAGTAATGTTACTTTAGCGTCACTTCCCCGTATGTACCCCAAGACAAGAATCAGTAAGACTAAGGAACGTCAGGTGACGGCAAGGAGTGTCAAAAGTTTGAATATTGTTTCGAACTCTCTTGATCAGCTTTGTAATACCCTTAGTGGGGGGAATCAACAGAAAGTAGTATTGGCAAAGTGGTTACTTACAGAACCAAAGGTCCTCATTCTCGATGAGCCAACTAGAGGTATTGATGTAAATGCAAAGAGTGAGATTTACCGGATTATCGATAGGCTGGCAAGTGAAGGAGTCGGAATTCTTATGATTAGTTCCGAATTGCCGGAGATTATTGGAATGAGTGATCGTGTCTATGTGATGCGAAATGGTGCAATTTCTGCTGAAATAACCGATAGAAGAGATTTTACTCAAGAAAAATTATTGTCTTTTACTCTAGGTTGAGAAGGAGCTTCTATGCGGGGTTTGCTGTTTGATATCAAAGAGATGGCAGTTTACGATGGACCTGGTATCCGCACAACGGTTTTCCTGAAAGGTTGTCCTCTTCGTTGCTCATGGTGCCATAACCCTGAAGGTATCTCTCCCCATCCGCAGCTAATGGTAAGTAAAGCTTCGTGTATCGATTGTGGAGCTTGTATTGAAATATGTCCCACTGATGCTGTTCCTTCATCGTGTATTGCTTGTGGTGCCTGTATAGATGTATGTCCATTACATATAAGAAAGATTGCAGGAGAGTGGTGGGAATCTAGTGATCTTGCGAAGGAATTGTTGAAGAATCGTTCGATTCTTGAGAGTAATGGCGGTGGTATAACCTTTTCTGGAGGTGAACCTCTTCTGCAATCTGAATTTGTCTTGGAAGTAGTAGCTCAGTTGGAAGGCTTGCACTGTGCGATAGAAACGAGTGGTTTTGCTTCCGAATCCATATTCAGGAAAGTCGTTGACGAAATGGATTATGTCATCATGGATATCAAAGTAGTTGATACAACCCTGCATACAATGTATTGTGGACAGGAAAATGAAATCATTTTAAAAAATCTGGAGTATCTTAAATGTGCTCAAGTTCCTTTCAGAATTAGGATCCCTGTGATTCCAGGAGTAAACGATAGTTCAGAGAATTTTAACGCAACAGCGGATCTATTGGAAAATGTAGAACATCTGGAGAAGGTTGAATTGTTGCCATACCAAAAGACCGCGGGTGCGAAGTATGAGATGTTATCAAGACCTTATGAACCTGGTTTTAATGTTGAAAAGAAACCTCATATGGATATTGAAATTTTTTTGGCGAGGGGAATTCCTTGCTCGATAGCTTGATTGAAAGGTGGTGGATATGAACGAATATATTGCGGATTTGAGAAAATTTTTTATAACTGACAAAACCCATCACAAATTACGACAATCTGGTGATCCCTCATCGAATTTCACCTTATCCATCAAAAATAAGGATCTATCGGACACCGTTAGAGCATATCACCGTTTTAAATGGATGCTCGAAAATGAGAAGCCAATTGTTTTTCCAAAAGAAAAGATAGCAATTATCAGAACGCTGAAAGCAGTTCCTGAAATATTTACGGAGAACGAATGGTCAGATATCAAGAAATCACACAGAATCCATGAACAAGGAAAAGTCTGTAATATCAATCCAAATTATATGTCTCTGATAAATATGGGGACAGATGCAAAACGTGCGGAGATCGTTCGTTCGATCGGAGAACATGAAAAAATCGGAGATATTGAGGGAGTAAAATATCTGAGGATCCTTGAAAAAGTTTTGGATACTCTGGACGCTTTTGCAGATCGTTATAAGCAAGAGGCTGAGAGGGTTGGAAATGGTATTGTTGCCGATTCATTTTCAATAATTCCTCGAAAAAAACCACAAACTTTTCTCCAGGCTTTGCAGTTTTTCAGACTCATCCATTTCGGGTTATGGGCAAGTTTCAATTATCACAACACAATTGGTCGATTTGATCAGTATATGTACCCATACTATGAGGAGGATGTCAAAACGGGGTTGTTGAATGAAGAAACTTCGTTGGAATTGTTGCAAGAGTTTTTCATCTCTTTCAACAAGGATAGTGATCTATATCCCGGTATGCAACAAGGTGATAATGGACAAAGCATCATGCTTGGAGGTGTCGATGTAGACGGAAATGATGTATTCAATCCACTGTCAAAGTTATGTATGCAGGCAAGTCTTGAATTGAAACTGATTGATCCTAAAATTAATCTTCGAGTACATAAGAAGACTCCTTTATCACTTTACGAATTGGGAACCCAGATGACCAAACAAGGGTTGGGATTTCCCCAATATTCCAATGATGATGTGGTGATCAAGGCGCTCGAACGGTGGGGATATGACCATGAAGATGCCGTCAACTATGTGGTTGCAGCCTGTTGGGAGTTCATAATTCCAAATGTAGCGATGGATATTGTGAATATTGATGCGTTGTCATTTCTCCATAGTGTTACGGAATCTCTGCCATCTCTTTTCAGTTGTGATACTTTTGAGGACTTCTTGGAACAAGTAAGAATAAAATTATTTGCACAAGCCTCGCAGATTTGTGCAAATACCAACGGTATCTACATGGAGCCAGCGCCACTAATGTCAATATTGATGGATGGGTGTATTGAAAGAGCGAAGGATATACGTGACGGCTCAAAGTATAATAACTATGGTGTGCATGGGACGGGGTTATCCTCTGCCGCCGATTCTCTTGCTGCGATTAAAAAATATGTTTTTGAAGATAAGAAAATCGATAAGGCTGATCTCTTACATGCTCTGGATGCAGATTTC
Organism: Pleomorphochaeta sp. DL1XJH-081; assembly: GCF_049310885.1. NCBI lineage: Bacteria > Pseudomonadati > Spirochaetota > Spirochaetia > Spirochaetales > Sphaerochaetaceae > Pleomorphochaeta > Pleomorphochaeta sp. DL1XJH-081. The sequence goes on along the minus strand of NZ_JBMDYO010000002.1, from coordinate 63,215 downwards.
AAAGGATATGAGAAAATGTTGTCTATGCTGAGATACGAATCCCCTAAGATGGGTAATGATGACGATTATGTTGATAGTCTTGCATCTATCCTGTTGGATTGGTTTGCAGACGCCATGGAGGGGCACCGAAATGATCGCGGTGGTATCTTCAGATCTGGTACCGGATCTGCCATGTATTATCTATGGCATGGATCAGAATTGGGAGCTACACCAGATGGACGAAGAAAAGGCGAAGAGTTTGCCTGTAATTTCTCACCGTCCTTGTTCGCCCGGACAAAAGGTCCCATCTCCCTTATTAAAAGTTTCTCGAAAGCGCACCTGGATCGAGTGGCGAATGGGGGACCGTTAACTATCGAGTTGCATGATACCATGTTCAGGAATGCCGACAGCATCCAAAAGGTTGCCGGGTTGGTTAAAACTTACATGGAGATCGGGGGAATTCAGATGCAGCTCAATGGTGTAAATAGGGAAACCATGTTGGAAGCCCAGAAGCATCCTGAGAAATATCGTAATCTCATTGTACGCGTTTGGGGATGGAGTGGCTATTTTGTGGAATTAGATAAAGCTTATCAAGATCACATCATAAAACGGATGGAACTGGACATGTGATTATCCGATAGGATACTCTTCTTATTGAAATCATTTTGGGAGATGACTTTGAGCAAATCGGGAAAGGCGCGACGCGTTACGATGAAGGATATCGCTGAAGCTACAGGCTACACAGTCAATACGGTTAGCCATGCGCTCAAAGATTTGCGGGATATTTCCGAAGAAACAAAGAAGATTATTCGTGAGAAAGCACAAGAGATGGGCTATTTAACCAATCTCGTTGCTGTGTCTATGAGGTCTGGAAAAACCAAGACCCTGGCGATCATTATACCAGATATTGCCAACCCCTATTTTGCTACCAAGGTCAAGGAAATGGACGCCTTGCTTAGGGAGAATGGCTACTCGTCAATTATCATCAATACCGATGAAAATAGTGAATTTGAGTTTGAAGCAGTGAGAACAGCGATTAGCAGGAAAGTAGATGGAATCATCATTTGTCCAACACAGAAAAGAACCGATGTTTTCGACTTGATTATCGCTAACTCAATTCCCTATGTTGTGCTGGGTAGAAAATTCCCTGGCCGTCTATTCTATTCTGTTGTTTGGGATGATGTGCGGGCTGGTTATCTAGCTACGGAACATTTGATTAGTCAAGGGAAAAGAAGGATTCTCTATTTGAATGGCCCGGCGCATATATCATCTTCTAATGATCGCTTGGCTGGGTACAAGTTGTGTCTTGAAAAACATGGAATACCTTACGATGAAGCTTTGGTCATTGAAGCGGATATCGTAGAGACTCTTGGATGCAATTGTATCTATTCTATTCTGGAGAAGCAGGTTGTCTTCGATGCGATTTTTGCATTTTCAGATTTTATCGCATTTGCGGCTATCGACACTCTTCAAATACTTAAAATGGATGTTCCTATAGTTGGAGTAGATGATATTCTCTCTGACTTAAACTTGCCTATTAGATTATCTTCGGTAGGCGTAAGAAAAGATATCGAAGCACATGCAATTATTAAAATGCTTTTCGAGCAAATGAAGTCAACTTCGACTTCAGCACCACATATTGTTGTAATCGAAACATTCCTTCTCGATCGAGATAACTGAAAAATCCTCCCATACATCACAATTTCACGACTATCTCGCAAAATTGAAAAATCTTCTTGCATTTCAAAAATGTAGTGTTATAATAACATATAAAACGAATCGATTCGTTTTAAGATAAATGTATATGATAGATAATGATGTATAAAAATATAAGTAGCGATACGTATTTAAAGTAAATTTTAGCGTATGCTAAAAGAACATAAAGGGAGGATTAGAAAATGAAAGTAAAAAGATTTTTCGTAGTTCTGTGTATCCTTGCAATGGTGACAGGGATGTTGTTTGCAAGTGGAGCAAAAGAGCAAACCAAGAAAATCGCATTGGTACCCCCTGCGATGATATCTCCGTACTATGCATCGGTGATCAGCGGTGCTCAAGAAGCTGTCGATCGTTTGGGTTATGAGTTGGTTACTTTGGCACCTGAGTCTGAGTCTGATTACATTGCACAAGTCCAGATTGTAGAGGATTTGATTATCCAAGGTGTAGATGGTTTGATTCTTTGTGCAATCAATAGCGATGCCATCGTATCTGCAGTAAAGAAAGCGAATGATGCAGACATACCAGTCGTGATGTTCAATACACAAAATGAATTGGCTGACGGAGTTGTAACATCCTACGTAAGGTATGACCAGTATGAAGGTGGAGCTAAGGTTTGTGATTTTGTGGCAGAATACTTTGATGGTACTGCAAAGGCAGCTATCATCGAAGGATTGCCCTCGGATCACACAACGGAAAGAAAAGGTGGATTCTCAGACCGCACTGCCGCAAAGTACCCCGGGATTACTATCGTAGCCTCTCAGCCTGGTGACTGGGAACGTGAAAAGGGTATGAATGCTGCCTCCAATATGTTACAGGCTAATCCTGCCATTGATGTATTCTTCGCTCTTTCCGATGAGATGGGATTGGGTGCTGTCAGAGCAATTGAAGAAGCTGGATCCGATGCAAAAGTCGTAAGTTTCGATGGAAATCCGAATGCTGTCGAAAGTGTTATTGCTGGGAAGATGCTCTCAACTTTATCAATTGGTGGAGTAGAGACTGGAGTGAAGACTATCGAAGCAATGGATAAGATCCTGAATGGTGAATCTGTGGACAAGATAATCAATGTAGAGACTACCGTTGTCACTAAGGAAAATGCTCAGCAGTTCTTGCCTAAGTAAACATTGTTGTACGTAATGACTCAGGAGGTCTCTAAGACCTCCTGAGTACGATTTATTTATAATGAATACTGCTATTAAAAAGGAATAGTTCTTGTGAGTAACAAAATAGCTCTCCAGATGTCCGGAATCAGCAAGCGCTTTGTTGGGGTTCAAGCCCTCGATAAAGTCGACCTGACTGTCAATGAGGCTGAGATTCATGCATTGCTCGGAGAAAACGGAGCTGGAAAATCTACATTGATGAAAATCTTGTCTGGAGCCTATACAAGAGATGAAGGAGTTATTCAACTATTTGGTTCTCCAGTAGAAATCCAGAACCCTAAACATGCTGAGACACTCGGAATTAGTATTATATATCAAGAATTGAACTTAATTCCCCATTTGACTGTCGCGGAAAATATTTTTCTCGGTCGTCATAAGATGAAGAATAAATTACATATTGATTGGAAGCGGATCCATGATGAGGCTGGGAAATTGCTTAGAGATCTTGAGGTAGACCTTGATCCACAGACCAAGGTCGGTACTTTGGGAATCGCCCGACAACAGATGGTAGAAGTGGCCAAGGCACTCTCACTCAGTGCCAAAATTATCATTATGGATGAACCAACTGCACCTTTGACCGATAGAGAGACCGATAATTTATTCAAGATGGTACGGAAACTCAAAGCAAATGGAGTAACTGTTATCTATATTTCCCATAGGCTTGAAGAAATTATCGCTCTGTGTGATCAAGCTACAATCATGAGAGACGGAAAGACTATAATAAAGGTTCCCGTTCATGAAACATCAATAGATGAGATCATAAAATATATGGTTGGTCGTGAATTAAAGGAAAAGTTTCCAAGAGTTACAAAATCTATCGGAGAAGAGGTTTTTTCTGTTACTAGTTTGACTTCTGAAAAGATTCGAGATGTCTCATTCTCTGTTAAAGAGGGAGAGATCTTAGGTTTTGGTGGACTTGTCGGTTCTGGGAGAACCGAAACTGCACGTGCGATTTTCGGATTGGATAAAAAGTTGTCTGGAACTATCAGAATCAGAGATAAACAACTTGAAATCAAGACTCCAAAAGATGCGATTTCTGCTGGTATTGGTTTTGTTACAGAAGATAGAAAGGCAGAAGGGTTAGTCTTATCTATGAATGTGCGTGAAAATGTATCCCTTGCTTCTCTGAAGCAACTGTCCAAAGGAATACAACTAATGTTACGAAAAGAACGGGATATCGCAGAAGACTATGTTGATAAACTCAATATTAAAACGCCTACGATTGAGCAGCTATCAAGAAATCTTTCTGGAGGGAATCAGCAAAAAGTCGTATTGGCAAAATGGTTGATGTCAAAGAGTGATGTCCTGATTTTCGATGAGCCGACAAGAGGAATTGATGTAGGCGCGAAGATCGAAGTCTACAATATCATCAATACTCTCGCTAAAGCAGGTAGAGCTATTATCGTTATCAGCTCTGAGATTCCTGAGTTGCTCGGTATTTGTGATCGAATTCTCGTTATGGCACGAGGAAAGAAAACCGGAGAGCTATCGATAAATGAAGCAACTCAGGAAAAGATTATGACTCTAGCGACAGATTCAGAAAAACATGTGAAGGGTTGGGCACAATGAAAAAGAACGTAAAAAATATCTTCCAATTAGGGCATTTCAACAATACCAGTAATATTTTTGGCATTCTGATTGCATTCATTATTATGAGTCTGGTCCTATCTATTGCGACCAGTAGCTTTCTAAGACCGGCAAATTTATTAAATGTTCTCCAACAGATCTCAATAAATTTTACCTTGGCGATTGGCATGTCTTTTATCATTTTGCTTGGTGGAATTGACTTATCAGTTGGATCAAATGTTGCTTTGAGTGGTCTTGTTATGGCAATTCTCATGAAACAGATGATGCTTCCTGTTTGGTTGAGTATTGTAGTAGGGATTCTTGTAGCTTGTTTTATCGGATTCTTGAATGGTTTTTTCATCACCTTCTTCAGTCTTCCACCATTTATTGCCACATTGGGCATGATGTCTATAGCAAGAGGATTGGCATATACAATCACTGCCGGTCAACCGGTATATACGTTTCCTCCAGCATTCACAGCAATTACAGGTCGAATTTGGGGAATACCGCTTGTGACGATTCTCATTATGTTGTTTCTATTTTTAATAGCCTCATATGTTCTCCGATATACACCATATGGGAGGTCTTTCTATGCTATAGGTGGAAACCGAAGTTGTGCAAACCTGTCGGGAATAAGTGTCAAAAAGATTGAAGCTTCGGCTTATGTCCTTAGCGGTTTCTGTTGTGGAGTCGCAGCGACTATCCTGACATCACGATTGGATTCTGCAGTTCCTACTAATGCGGAAGGTTCTGAATTGGACGCAATTGCTGCTGTTGTCATTGGTGGCATTTCGATGAGTGGAGGTGAAGGTTCAGTTTCTGGGACACTCATTGGTGCATTAATTATCGGTGTCATAGCAAATGGAATGAATCTTCTCTATGTTCCTCAAGGTGCCCAAAGAGTTGTGAAAGGTCTGATTATCTTACTCGCAGTAATAATCGATGTACTACGTCGCCGAAAGAAGGATTGAAGGATTTTATATGAAGGAATTAGGACATACATTTTGGGTGATACCCGATATGTACATGAAGAGTGATGTGCAGTCTGGAAAAGTACCTTCACATGAGAGTGTTAGTATCTTCAATTCAGGAGAAGTGACAGCTTTAGTAACAGTTACATTGGTATATGGGACAACTGGCGATTCTCGTGAACTTTCTCCATTTAATGTTTATCCTTTCCAGTCAATGCAATTGAGGATGGATAAATTGGAAAAATGGGGAATTGAGGTTCCAAGAAACTCTCCCTATTCGGCAATTATTAGAAGTTCGCGAAAAGTTGTAGTTGAATATGCTCGATTAAATTGGATTGATGGATTATATCAATCGTTCGGATTAATTCCTTACGGCGAAGATTAATATAGAGGAGTAACATATGACAGGGAAAAGAGTAGCTATAGTCACCGGTGGAACTCGGGGGATGGGGCAGGCAATCAGTCTGAGATTGGCAAAAGACGGAAATATTATTATTGCAGTGTATCGTTCCCATAAAGAACAGGCAGAAAAGACGCTTGAACTATTAAAGAAGGTTTCGCCGGAATCAGGAATTTATAAATGCGATCTCAATGATGAGAAAGCTGCTGCTAGTATGGTAGATGACATTGCCCAACAATTTGGCAGACTCGATATTCTCGTGAATAATGCAGGGATCTTTGACTTTAAGTTTTTAGAGGAGATGGATGGAGTTTATCTTCAAAAGGTCTTGGATGGAAACTTCAAGAGTCAATTCTATATGATGAGGGCTGTGGTTCCACACATGAAAAAGAATCACTATGGGCGAATCGCAAATGCTTCATCGATTTCGGGTAACTTTAGTGATGTAGGCCTGATCGCTTACGCAGCTAGCAAAGCGTGTGTGAATATGATGACCAAGATAAGTTCTGCTGAACTAGCTCCCTACCAAATAACGGTAAATGCGTATGCTCCTGGTATCATACATACCGATATGACAGACGCAATGATTCAAGAGAGAGGAGAAATTCAAGTAAAACAGATATCCTTGAATAGATTTGGAACCGGTGAAGATGTCGCATCTTTAGTCGGGTTTCTGGTCTCTCCAGAAGCAGGCTATGTGACAGGTGAGATTATTGGTGTCGATGGTGGTTTTTTCAAGGTTCAAAATGCTTATCGGGCATATGAATACGTAGAAGAAAATAAGAATAAGTGAGGTGGAAATATGAAAGGAACTATGAAGGCATTACGATCCTATGCCCCTTTTGATTATCGGTATGAGGACGTTCCAATTCCTACAGCTAGGTCTGGTGAAATACTTCTACGCGTGAAAGGTTGTGGAATTTGTGCCGGCGATATCAAATCTTTTCACGGAGGGATCCGAATTTGGGGTACCGATGAAAGCAATCGGTATATTGACGCCCCGGTTATTGGCGGGCATGAGTTTTATGGAGAAGTTGTTGAATTAGGGGAGGGTGTTCAAGATTTTAAAATTGGAGACATGGTAGTTACAGAACAAATTGTTCCCTGTGATGAATGTGAGTTTTGTCGTGCCGGAAAATATTGGATGTGCGTTGGTTCAGCAGTATACGGTTTTAAAGAACATGCTCAAGGTGGCTTTGCCGAGTATGTACTGCTGAACAGTCATAGTCGGACACATAAATTGCCTGATGGATTTTCTCCAGAACAGTCGGTAATGGTTGAACCTATCGCTTGTGGCATGCACGCTGTCGAGCTTGCCCAGATCGCCCATTCCGATGTAGTTGTAATTGCGGGATTAGGAGCAATAGGATCGGCTATTGTAAACATGGCGAAATTGGATCTACCAAAATTGATTATTGGAATCGATATCAAGCAACATAGATTGGATCTAGGAGAAAAATTTGGCGCAGATGTTGTTTTGAATGCTACTGAATGTGATGTAGTCCAAGAGATCAAAAAGCTAACAAATGGGATGGGCTGTGATGTCTATATCGAAGCTTCAGGTAGCCCAAAAAGTGTAACTCAAGGGCTTGAAGCTCTTAAAAATCATGGAAGATTCGTACAAATGGGAGTCTTTGCCGAGGAGGTGAAGGCTGACTGGAATGTTATCGGGGATGGAAAGGAACTACATATTATTGGCTCTCATCTTTCGGCTCTGACCTATCCTGCTGTAATAGAGGGGATTAGGACAGGAATGATCAAAACAGACGGGCTCATCAGCCATTCTTTCGCTATGAAGGACTGGGATAAAGCGTTCGATGAGGCAGAGAAAAACCCTGATGCAATGAAGATTATGTTGGTTCCATAACTTTCACAAGACATCCCAATTGAACGAGTAGACCGTATTAACATAGGAACAATAGGAATACGGTCTACTTTACCTCAGCTTTGATAATAGGGTATTATTGCGTGTTAATAAGGAATTCATGTGGCTGTTATAAAAGATGTAGCGAAACTCGCGGGAGTTTCAACAAGTACGGTATCCAAGTATCTGAATAATCCAAGTTCTTTGCGCGAGAAGAATCGGCTGTCAATCGAAAATGCCATTGAGAAGCTGAACTACTCTCCCAATATTTTTGCACGACATCTTCGTGTACAGAATTCCCACACTATCGCGGTAATTGCTCAAGAGATCACAAACCCTTTTCATGCAAAGTTATATAATTCTATCAGGAAAGTAGCTCTACAAGAGAAATATTCAGTAATACTTTATTCGATTAATGATGTGGATGGCAATTTGACTACACTTCTGGATTCCATGCCAATTAATTACTTCAGCGGGATTATTGTGTGCTATTTCCACGATATGGATAAATCTGTGGATTTTGCTCTCTCGAACAAAGCCCTTCCTTTTGTAATTATGAGTAATGTTCCTTACTATGGCAACTCTTCCAACATCAGGATAGTCTTTGGGGATTTCGGTGTCGGTATAGAAAAGATAACCGACTATATAGTCGGTCTGGGTAAGAAAAGTATAGCATACGTAGGTTGTATGACAAGATTTCCTGAAAATGAGCCGAAATTTTGCGGCTTCAAACGTGCTATGGATAAAGTTGGACTTGAACCCCATAGCGTTGTCAGATTACATAAGGAATATAAGGCCGAAACAGGTTATGAGTCTGCAAGGATAATCATGCAGCAAGAAGTGAAGCCCGATGCAATCTTAGTGGATAATGATATTATGGCGATGGGAGTCTTGCGGTACTTGGAAGATAATAATATAAGGATCCCAGAGGATATAATCGTTACAGGATTTGACGATATATCAATGGCTTCTTATTATTGTCCATCCTTGACGACTGCACACGTTCCTATAGAAGAAATGAGCACGAAAGCATTCAAGCTATTGCTTGATATGATGGAAGGGAAGCCTTCAGATAGTGAGATTCCTAGATTCATTCCCGAAGTAGTAATTCGAGAAACTACGACCTCTTCATCCCAGTAGTGTGACGGACGATCAACTCGGGCTGAACGAAAATCTGTTCAAGAGGTTTTTTAGGTTGTTTGATTCTCTGTAATAATAGGTCTACACTTCTCGAAGCAATCTCTTTGATATCCTGTTTCACTGTTGTTAGCGGCTTTTCTAGCAGCGATGCATACATGACATCGTCATATCCTGCGATGGAAATGTCATTTGGAACAAATAGATTCATATCCTCAGCTGCTTTCTTTGCTCCAAGAGCAAGTACGTCGTTGATAGCAATAATCGCATCAGGTAAATTTTTCTCTTGAAGAATTCTCCGAGAGGTTTGGTATCCTTCAAAAAAGACAGGTTGACTACATCTTGAGATATCCTTCGCATCTGGTTTTAGGTTAGCCTCTGAGAAAGCATCATAGTACCCTTTTAGTCGCTCTTTATTGATTGGAGCTTGTTCGTCGGCTCCTATAAGATAGGTGATTCTTCTATGCCCAAGCTCAAGAAGATATTTTGTTAGCAAATAGCTTCCTTTTGCGTAATCAGTCAATACTCTATCCGAATCAAACTCAGGATAATAGGAAACCGAGAATAATATAGGTACATTGTTTTTTCGATAGGCTTGGAACATTGAGTAATCTTCGGGAATTCTTTGTGTAGGAACGACGATTACACCATCTACCTTTCGGTTCAGAAAGACTTCAAGCGCTTCATTTTCTTTTTCAAAATCATCGTCACTTGTTGAAACAATTAATGAATAGCCTCTGTTCCTTGCTGCAACGCTAATATGGTGTACAAGACTACCAAAAAAGGGGTTTTCGATATCAGTAATCAATAAACCGATTGTACTCGTTTTCTTCAGTGCAAGGCTTCTCGCAATTGAATTTGGGATATACCCCATTTCTTTTGCAATTTTAAGTACTTTCTCGCGGGTGTTTTTATTAACTCCAGGGCGGTTATTTATTACTAATGATACCGTCGCTTCAGAGCATTGGGCTTTTCTAGCAACATCTTTTAATGTCATGTTTAATCCTTAAAATTTAATGCGTTTCAAATTATGAGGAATATTTTTATATCTGTCAATAAAAACTAAAAATAATACTCTAAATTATATTAATGTATGCATTAGCAAATGCCTTCGAAACGTTTCTTATCTCTATCAGAAAGATTTTTATTGACAAATCCATGAGCTGATGGTTCAATAAACTAAAGCGCTTTAAAAGATATCATATAGGAGGTATCAAATGAAAAAAAGGATTCTGTTCGTGTCGTTGATTGTCATAATCTGTTCGCTGTTTCCATTAGCTGCACAAGGTGGAGAAGAGGCTGAGCCTCAAATGCGTTTTGCTTTCTCAATCATGCAATTGGATAACCCGTACTTTATCGCAGTCAAACAAGGATTTGAGGATCGTTGTGAGGAATTGGGAGTTGAATCCATTATCGTGGATGCTCGTTACGACGTAGCTAAGCAGGTGAGCGATGTTGAAAACTTAATCATGCAAGGTGTCGACGGTATGATGATTGCACCGATTGACCAAAATGCACTACAACCATTGGTTGAAACTGCAAAGTCACAAGGGATCGCAGTTGTTGCCGAGGCTCAACCAATCGATAACGCCCACGGCATGCATATTGTCAATGAGTACGAATATGGTGTGGCTATTGGAACCAATGCAGCAAAATGGATTAACGAAAAGCTCGGCGGCAAAGCTGAAGTAATCATAATCAGCCAGGATAATGTAGAACCCGTGATTCAACGTGGAAACGGTATAGAAGACACAATCCTAAAATTGGCACCTAAATCTGTTATCGTAGCCAGACAAGCTGGTGATACACCTGAATTGGGAATGAAGATTGTCGAAAGCGTCCTTCAGACCCATCCAAATGTAAAAGTTATCACCGGAAACAATGATTCGGGCGCATTGGGCGGTTATGAGGCTGTTAAGGCACTAGGAAAAGCCACCGACGACTTCTATGTCGGAGGAGGAGATGCAACGGCAGAGGCATTGGCTAAAATGAAAGAGCCCAATTCTGTCTATAGGGCAACTGTCGACATCCTTCCTTATGAGACTGGTTCTGCTGTCGCCGATATGTTATATAGATTCAAGACAGAAGGTTTCCCGGAAGAACAAGAAGTTGTGTACTTCCCCATGTCACCAGTCTGGCAAGAAGATGTTATCAGTGGTGCTTACAGCAATTAAGTAGTTTCAAACTAATTTGTGCCGGGTGGAGAACGCTCCATCCTGGCACATCGCTTCATTGGTTGGTATGGGGAGAGACTATGGCCCGAGAATTATTGCAAATACAGAATCTAGAAAAAAACTATGGGGGTGTACATGCTCTCAGCGGAGTGTCATTTTCCATCAAGAAAGGGGAGACCCATGCATTAGTGGGAGAAAATGGGGCTGGCAAATCTACCTTGATAAAAATCCTTACTGGTGCGGAAATTCCAACAGCTGGCTCGATAGAATTCGATGGTACAACGTATGGAAGAATGGAACCAAAACAAGCATTGGATTTGGGCATCGTTGCAATTTATCAGGAACTGAATCTTATTCCATTCCTTTCTGTATCTGAAAATATCTTTTTCGGTTGTGAAATGATGAAAGGGTTATTTCGAGATACAGCGTCCATGAAAGCTGAGACAGTGAAATTGTGTTCGGAAATGGGTGTGGAGATTGATCCCGACCGGAAAATCCATGAACTGGGAATGGCTTACAAGCAAATAGTAGAGATTGTAAAAGCCATTTCGAAAAATGCCAAATTACTCATCATGGATGAACCCACGGCTCCTCTTACAGATACGGAGACCGAGGCTCTCTTTGAAATCGTAAGAAAATTGAAAGATCGTGGTGTTACCATCATTTTCATCACCCATAGGTTGGATGAAATCTTTACGGTTTGTGATCGTGTGACTGTGATGCGTGATGGTCTATACATCGATACACTACAGATTGAAGATACTGACAAGAACCATATCATGGAATTGATGGTCGGTAGGGAACTGTTTGATGATTATCCCAAACGGAAAGCTTTAATCGGTAAAGCAGTTCTTGAAGTAGAAGGCCTTTCAAATAGACATGTTGATGATGTCTCCTTCACTTTGCATGCTGGAGAGATATTGGGCTTCGGAGGACTTGTAGGAGCAGGAAGGACTGAAATGGCTTTGGCTCTTTTCGGAGTGGATAAGATTGATAAGGCTGCAATAACATTGAATGGAAAAAAATTATTGATAGATTCGCCAGAAAAAGCTTTAGCCAATGGGATTGGATTGATTCCAGAGGATCGAAAAAATCAAGGATTGGTATTATCCCTTCCCGTTGGAGTCAACATTTCGTTCAGTATCTTAAAACGATTGTCAAAATTATTGATGATTAGGGAATCTGAGGAACAGGAAGTATGCAATTCATTGAAAGACGATCTACAGATCAAAACACCTGATTTAAAGAATTTAGCAAAAAATCTGAGTGGCGGAAATCAACAAAAGGTTGTGCTCGCAAAATATCTCGCTACAGAATGTGAAATCTTGATATTTGACGAACCTACAAGAGGTATTGATGTCGGCGCTAAGCAAGAAATCTATAATCTGATGCGCAAGCTAACTGAAATGAATAAAAGTATCATCATGATTTCTTCAGAGATGCCAGAGCTCATAGGAATGTCTGATCGCATTCTCGTCATGAAGAATGGGAAAATTAATGGTGAATTACAGAAGTCCGAATTCTCACAAAAGAAGATTTTGGCCTATGCGTCACAAGAATAAACAGAGGGTTGAAATGGATAAAAAAACAATACAGCGAATGCTTTCCAATTATGGAATCTTAATGGTCTTGATAGTACTTTTCGTGTTCTTTTCAATTACTTCACCAAATTTTTTAAGACCGATGAATCTATTCAATATTCTGCGCCAAGTTTCGATTGTGGGAATAAGTGCTGTCGGAATGACTATGGTGCTGTTGACTGGTGGAATCGATCTTTCAGTTGGTTCGATAATTGGAGTAGCGGGTGTGGGTACAGCTGAATTGATGTTGATGGGAATCCATCCAGTCTTAGCTTGTTTGGTTATGTTGATTGTAAGTGGTTTGATTGGTATGTTGAATGGATTCTTCATCAATAGGATGGACGTTCCTCCTCTTATCACTACGTTGGGCATGATGACCAGTCTACGAGGATTAGCCTATATCATCACCGGAGGCTTACCGGTTTTCGGTTTTGTCGCCACCTTTGCCAAGTTGGGACAAGGATACGTCTGGATTATTCCCATTCCTGTGATTGTGATGGTAGTAATATTTATCTTTGGTATCTTGTTGCTTGTGAAAACTCGCTTCGGTAGGTATATTTATGGTGTTGGGGGAAACGAAGAGGCAACCCGGTTATCCGGTGTCAATATCAAGCGTGTCAAATACCTTGTCTATGGAATGAGTGGATTCTTGTCTGGACTGGCAGGTATTATCTTGCTCTCAAGGATCAATAGCGGTCAACCGAAAGCTGGGCAGGGGTACGAGATGGATATCATCACAGCGGTCGTTCTTGGTGGTGTCAGTATCAGTGGTGGGGAAGGGCGGTTGAGCATGGTAATCATCGGTGTACTCATCATGGGTGTACTTACAAATGGTATGATAATGATGAATGTCAATGACTATGTGCAACAACTGGTCAAAGGATTGGTGTTGATAGCTGCTGTGTCTTTTGATCGATATCAAGCTAGGAAGAGTATCAATAATTGATTCAAATGATAAAAATTCTTGGAGGAAAATAATATGAAAAGATCAGAAATCAATGCAATTATCGACGATTCGATCGAGTTCATCGAATCCCATGGATTCAAGTTACCCCCATTTGTCCGATGGACTCCAGCGGACTGGGAAAAAATGAAGGCGACAAGCCAGGAGATCAAGGACAATATGCTCGGTTGGGATATCACCGATTTCGGTAGTGGCGAATTCGGACGACGCGGTCTTATTATGTTGACTCTCCGCAATGGGAACCAGCACGATAAGAAAAAATATCCAAAGCCGTACGCAGAGAAGCTGCTTATCTCCGATGAAGATCAGGAGACACCGATCCATTTCCACTGGTCTAAGATGGAAGACATCATCAATAGGGGTGGGGGAGATCTCATCGTAGAGTTGTGGAATTCTGATGCCGATGAGAACAAGATCGATACCGATGTACAGGTGAGTATCGATGGCACGGTACATACCTTCAAAGCGGGTGAGAAAGTGACTATACGTCCGGGTGAGAGCATCAGTTTAGTGCCAGGATTGTACCACCGATTCTATGGCAAGGAAGGTACGGGTCGTGTATTGTTGGGTGAAGTCAGCTCTGTGAACGACGACAATGTCGACAACAGATTCTTTGAGGAATTACCCCGTTTCCCCGAAATAGAAGAAGATGTAGCTGCACGTTATGTGCTTATCACTGAATATTAGGAGTCTTACAGAATGAATGACATCAAAAGAATCATGGAAACCGCTTACGAGAAGCATATCATTATCCCGGCCTTCAATATGCCCCATCTGCCAATGATGAAACCGGTAGTAGAGGCGCTCCGAGAGAAGGATGCCTTCGCCCTTATTGCTGTTGCGAGACTGGAGTGGATGAAATTCTCCTCCAAGAGTATCGAGGCGGTTGCAGAGGAATATGCAAGAGTAGGGGATGCAGCGGTTACCCGACTTCATCTGGATCATGTTCCTGTCATAGACGAAGATCATTTGGAAGTGCCATATATGAGCGATATCAAGCGGGCTATCGATGCTGGATTCCAATCGGTCATGGTCGATGGTTCTCGCTTGAATCTCCAAGATAACATCAATGCAGTTAAAGAAGTCACTACCTATGCGCATAGCAAGGGAGTACCCGTTGAAGCTGAACTTGGAGCAGTGATGGGACACGAAGATGGTCCCATGCCGAGCTACGAGGAATTGTTTTCAACCGGAAAAGGTTTTACCAATGTCGAAGAGGCGAAGACTTTCGTGAAAGAGACCTCCTTGGATTGGCTCAGTGTGGCAGTCGGATCCGTTCATGGCGCAATTAGCCCCTCTGCCCGAGATAAGAAAAAAGTTACCGCACGGTTGCACATGGGGAGGCTAGCGGAGTTGGATGAAGCTCTCGGACTTCCGCTCGTACTGCACGGTGGATCGGGCATCGCTCTCTCCTATCTCTTGGATTCCTTTAAACACGGAATAGCGAAGTTGAATATTGGAACCGATATCCGACAAGCGTATGAATCCAACCTGACCGAATCGGTTGAAGCTGCCCAAAAAGCAGTTTACAAACGAGTGTTGGAAATTGTAGATGAATTGCAAATCGCCAATAGTGCTAGGTTCTTAATAGGGTAATCGTATGAGTTTGATGGGAATAGATATCGGCTCTTCCCGCTGTAAGGCAGCGGTATATACAACTGATGGACAATTGGTTTCAGCAACCGAATCTGCGTACGAGGTGAAGCGGGCAGAGGATGGTAGATTCGAACTCGATTGTTTTGCGGTAGAACATGCGTTATATACAGCAATCAGTGAAGCTGCCGATCGTAGCCGATGGGAACAGCGGTTCGTAGGCGATACCATCCAAGCAATCTCTGTAGGTTCGTTTGGAGAGGCCATGGTTCCTCTCGATCGAGATGGCAATATTCTTGGCCCAAGTATTTTCAGCCATGATCAACGGAGAAAAGAGACAGTATCCCGTCTGGAGGACTTCGGAGTTGACAATTTCTATCGGATAAACGGCAATATCCTCGGTTACAGCTATACCTTTCCAAAACTCGTCTGGTATCAGGAGGATGCTCCTGAGCTGCATGAGAAGATCTGGAAAGTCCTCTCATGGGCAGATTTCCTCGTGTATCGCCTATCCGGTAATGCCGCCACAAACTACTGCCACGCCAATAGGACACTGTTATTCGATCTTTGGAAGGAACGGTGGTCACCTGAATTGTTGGAAGCAGGGGGAATCGATGGCCGTATACTCGCCGAGGTAGTACCTCCGTCGACCGATATGGGGACAATCCTTCCCGATATGGCCACAAAATTAGGGCTGTCGAAGGATGTTCGCATCATCGTCGGTGGTCATGACCAGTGCATCAATGCCGTAGGCGCCGGTGCAGTGCATGGAGGAGATTCGGTAACCGGAATCGGAACAGTGGAGTGTACCACCGTAATATTCGATGGTATTCCCGATCCTCAGATGATGCTCTCACTCAATCTTGGGATAGAGCACCATGTCGTGGAGGGTAAATATGTCGCATTTATCCACAATCAGGCGGGCGCATTACAGACTTGGTTTTTGAAAGCATTCACCACAGAGTTGATGGCAAAAGGACTCTCCGAGAAGCAGATTCTGGATATCCTTACCAATGAGGCTCCAAATGAGCCGACAAATGCGATTTTCCTCCCCTTTGTAGAACCCTCGGGAGCACCTCTCTTCCTGCCTTCAGGAAATGGAGTGTATAGCGGGATTGGTGCAACCACGGGGAGGGGAGAACTCTATCGTGCATTGTTGGAGGGAGAGACCATGTTCTTCCTCGATGCATTCGAAAAACTGCATAAGCACGGGATCGTAATACATGACATTCTTGCTACTGGAGGGGGCAGCCGCTCTGACCTTTGGCTCCAGATTAAGGCCGATATGCTGCAAAGACCAGTCCGCAGGGCTCGTTATAGGGAGTCGGGAACAGCAGGAGCGGCTATAACCGCTGGTATTGCAAGCGGTATCTACTCCTCTGTGGATGAAGCTGTCCAGGCATTCAAAGGTACCGATAGGGACTTCATCCCCAATCCTCAGTTTGCAGCGCGTTACAACTCCTTATTCACACGTTATCGAGAGCTCGTAGAGCGAGTCCTACTCACCTGACTCCAACAGAGATTCTAAGGAGAGCACATAAAAAACAGGACCGGGAGAAAACTCCTAGTCCTGTGCTTTAATAAGTAGCTACGGTTCAGTTGGATTTTTTACCCTTCTTGAGGAAGTCTACATAGACAGCTATGAGGATAACCACACCCTTTACGATGTACTGCCAGAAGGAGTTGATTCCCAAAAGATTCAGTCCATTGCTCAGAACACCGATTATCAGAGCACCTATGACCGTACCACCAATTTTTCCTACACCACCGCTCATACTAGTTCCGCCAAGTACAACAGCTGCGATTGCATCCATTTCAGCACCTTGTCCTGCGGTTGGCTGACCACTGAACATACGGGAGGCTAGAACAATACCGGCAATAGCGGACATGAGCCCACTAAAGAGGTAGGCGAAGAAGAGTACCCGACTATTTTTAATACCGGAGAATTTGGCGGCGACAGGATTGCCTCCGACTGCATAGATATGTCGTCCAAGCCGAGACTTCGACATAATCAATATCGATATGATTACAATAATGATCAGGTAGATGATCGGCATTGGTATCTCACCAACATAACCGGAACCGATGAAGTTGAATGAGTCACTCATGACACGGATGGGTTGTCCACCGGTGTAGACGTATGAGGCTCCACGGGCGATATTCATAGTCGATAGCGTGACGATGAAAGGTGGAATTGTCGTTTTTGAGATCAAAAATCCATTGAAAGCTCCAACAACCACACCAACCAAAATTCCGGCTATTACCGCAACAACCAGTGATTGTCCTGAGAATGCGATCATACCGCCGGTAACTACGCCCGAGAGAGCCATAGTTGATCCAACAGAAAGGTCGATACCACCGAGGATAATAACCATAGTCATCGCACAAGCGATGTAGAGGTTGGTTGCAACCTGACGAAGAACATTCAGGATGTTGTTCTTAGAGAGAAATACCGGGGAGAAGATCGTCAAGATTACACAAAGGATGAGCAATCCAATTAGAATACCCAGATTCTCCCGCCCAAAATTATATAGGGGATTATGTTTTAGATTAAACTTTCTTTCAGCTTTGCTAGACGCTGCAACAGTGGTCTTTTCATTCATGGTCTATGGTCCTCCGCTCTTTGGTTCAGGTTGTGACAAATTGTGTCGCGTGGTGCATGATCTTTTCCTGCGTCAGACCCTCACGGGAGAGACAGCCGGTGATCCTACCGTTACTCATGACAACCACCCTATCGCTCATATTGATGACCTCGGGCAATTCGGATGAGATCATGATGATCGCAACGCCCTCTTTCACCAGTTCATTCATGATGGAATAGATTTCTGCTTTCGCACCGACATCGACACCACGGGTAGGTTCGTCGAGAATCAGAATCTTCGGTTTTGTGGCTAACCATCGGCCAATAACTACCTTCTGTTGATTGCCACCCGATAAATTCCCCACTACCTGTTTGTAAGAAGGGGTTTTTATCGCCATCTTGTCGACATATTCCCGCGTAATCTCATCTTCCTTCGCATTGTCTACACGAATTCCATGGATGAATTCCTCCAAGGCTTTAATGGTGATATTGTATTTCACCGTCTGGTCTAAAAACAAAGCCTCGCGCTTTCGACTCTCGGGAACAAGTGCGATGCCATGTTTCATGGCCTCCTCAGGATTCTTAATAACCACCGGTTCTCCATTGAGGACTATCTCTCCCGATTCGAAGGGGTCGACACCGAATATGCATTTCATTACTTCACTGCGTCCTGCACCAACAAGACCGGCGAAGCCGAGGATCTCACCACTGAACAGGTGGAATGAGACATCCTTGAGCAATCGGCCATCGCTGAGATTCTTAACCTCAAGGACTTTCTCAGTAGGATTACCGAATGTCCTGGTATAGTAATTGGTCAGTTGGCGACCTACCATCATGGCTATTAATTCATCGTTTGTCGTGGCATGGGTATCTTTCGTACCGATATATTCACCATCGCGGATAACCGTGATCTTATCGGCAATCTGCTTGAGTTCACTCATACGGTGTGATATGTAGATGATCCCTACATTTGACTTCTTCAACTTGCGGATATTGTCGAATAGGAAGTCGACATCCTTCTCCGATAGAGAGGAGGTCGGCTCATCCATGACTAGTATCTTCGCATTGAATGAGAGGGCTTTAATGATTTCCACCATCTGTTGCTGGGCGATTGTCAGATTGCTGATTTCCTCGTCCGGTCGAATATCGAGCTCGAACGAATCGAGCAATGCTTTCGCATCGTCGTTCATTTTCTTGAAATCAACAAACCGTCCCGATTTCTTGGGTTCCCTGCCGAGATAGATATTCTCTGCAACAGTCATATGTGGTACCAAGACCAATTCCTGGTGTATGACACTGATACCATACTTCTGCGCATCGTGTACCGAGTTGATATTCACCAACTCTCCATCTATGACGATCTCTCCCTCATCTCTCGTATAAATTCCGCCCAATATCTTGATCAGAGTCGATTTGCCGGCTCCATTCTCACCCAACAATGCATGGACCTCCCCAGCTTTCAGCTGAAGGGAGACATCCTTGAGCGCCAAGACTCCAGGGAATTCTTTACGGATATTTTTCATTTCCAAAAGAATTTGTTCACTCACCTGGGCTAATCCTCCACTAGTAATATTCGTCGAAAGGGGCCGAGTCTAGAATAGCCCGGCCCCATGTGGATTGTACAGTAGTAACTGCTCTTACTGCCAGCCGTCGGTACCATATTCGTCGACATTGTCGGCGTTGATCAGGAAGGTCTGGACAGGAACGCGTTCGTCATAGGGTTCGTCATTGAGGACCTTGTAGGCCAACTTGACGGACTCGACACCAATGCTGATCGGGCTCTGTGCACCGCTACCAACGAATTGGCCACCACTTGCAATCTCAGCCTTTGCTTCAGGAGATCCATCGACACCGTAGATGAGGATTTCGGTGCGGTTTGCTGCCTTACAAGCGGCGAGTGCACCAAGTGCTGTAGGATCGTTTCCACCCATGATTGCGTCAATCTGAGGATGAGCCTGGAGAATGTCTTCTGTGATTCTCATGGAAGTGGGGAGGTCACCCTTTGCATCCTGCTGAGCAAGAATGGTGAAACCCTTACCTTCAATGGCTTCCATGAATCCAGTGATACGGTCATTAACAGAGTTCATGGTAGGACTATCGAGAACAACGATATTTCCGCCATTGGGGAAGCGCTTGACTAAGTCAGCACCACAAACATAACCGGCGTTCTTGTTGTCGGAACCGGCATAAGCGGTGACATATTCCATATCCTTAACTTCTGTGTCGAAGTTAATGATGGGGATGTCAGCATCTTTCAAAGCTACCAATGCGGGGCGGATTCCTTCCCAGTCAACAGGGTTCAGGAAGATCGCGTCGATTCCCTGGGTGATCAAGTCTTCAATCTGGTTGATCTGCTTGATGACATCCATAGCAGGGTCCATGGTGATCAATTTGTCGCCATTAGCTTCAACTTCATCACGAATAGACTGCTCGAGAATGATGAAGAACGGGTTGTTCATCGTCATACAGGTGTAACCGAACGTGTATCCGCTGTCGGCTTCTTTTCCGCCCTGAGCGAATACGGATCCCAATGCGATGATCAGGATCAAGCTTACCATCAATGCTTTTTTCATAGTTCCTCCAATGAAATGGTGATATGGTGAGGGCAAGACTGGTACCGCTGTCTTTCCCTCATCCACATTCTATCCGCTCAAAATTTGGGACGCAAACAGTTTATTGTCACTACTTTTATGACAATTGTCATTATAAGTGATTACGGATGTGATATTCCGATAACACCTACAGTGCAGATCATTTCAGTATTCGTGCTTTACAATGAAACAGTGGTGCGATATCGTACAATACAACCATGGACAAACCTCTCGGATACGTATATGCCAGCATCCTCGTGTTGAATCTCGCCATTGTGAGTCTATTCTCTTTGGTCATGTACCAAACTACGTTCCTTGTTTGTGATGCTGACCAAGCGAGAAATTTTCTTGAACAGGCAAGGTATCTTCCCCACGTACCATGGCATGTTCCTGTCTATGCTATATCGAGTTTTCTCCTGCTGACTTGTTCTGGTTTGGTTAAGAGACGGATTAGTGAGTCGCAACCGGTGTTAACCTTTATGCTCTTCCTTTTGGATATCGCACTTACTTTTTTTATAGCCTATAATCTCAATTTCTCATATAAAGGTCTTTTTCTCTTTCTCGGTGTGGGAGCCTTTTTCTTTATTGCGAATCTTCCACTCAGATATCTAGCCATCGCTTTGGTTATGCTCGGTTATATCTTCAGTGACTTCGATATTATCTCGGTCCGGTGGAACCTCGTCTCTTTACAGGATTATATCGGTTTCTATGGAACCAGTGCCCAAATCCCACTGTATAGTATCCGTAGCACACTCGAATCACTCAATCTCATGATGGTAATCCTCTTTTTTCAGTTCCTTATCCAGAGCAAGATTCGGGAAAACAAAGAGTTCATCAAGGTGAACAATGAACTTTCGGACAAATTGCACCAGCTCGAGATTCTACAGGGAAAACTGGAAGAGTCTGCCCGTCTTAAGGAAAGAAACCGTCTGGCACACGAGATCCATGATATCCTCGGGCATTCACTGACCAGCATCTCCACCGGGCTTGAAGCCTGTATAGAACTCTCTCGTGCAGCAACGGGAGAACTCCATCGACGTCTGGTGAAGATAAAAAGCGTTACTGACAAAGGTCTTACCGATATTCGTCGTTCGGTACGAGAACTTAAAAGCGATGCTATCGAGAAATCCTCATTGCTCAGCGCAGTACAGGATCTTATTAATGATGCGAATGCTCTAGGGGATAGGAGCGTGGGTTTCATTATCATAGGCAATGCGGTAGGTATGGAAGATGATGAGGAGCAGACCGTCTATCGTCTGGTGCAAGAGAGTTTGACCAATTCATTCAAGCATTCTGCAAGCAAGAAGATCGATGTGACACTTCACTATACTAAGCAACAGTTGTCGGTCATTATTGCCGATGACGGAAAAGGTTGTGCAAAGGTTGTCAAACATTTTGGATTGGAACATATCGAAGAACAGATTGCACTTCTTGGTGGGAAGGTCCATTTCGATACAGGGGAGAACCAGGGTTTCAGGACCTTTGCGACCATCCCACTACGCAAAGGAGGGCAACATTCGTGATAACCGTATTGATTGCCGATGATCAGGAGCTTATCAGGGAGAGCTTGGAATTGCTTATCAGCAGCGATAGTCGATTCCAGGTAGTGGGTACGGCCAAGGATGGACGACAAGTGGTTGAAATGGCTCTCCGCCTGAGGCCAAATGTAATTCTCATGGACATCCGTATGCCCGAGATAAATGGCATCGAGTGCGTACGATTGATCAAACAACAGGATTGCTCGATCAAGATCATCATGCTCACCACCTTCGATGATGACCAATATGTCTACGATGCGGTAAAGAACTGTGCCGATGGATTCTTGCTCAAAGGTATTTCCAAGAGCGACCTGTTATCCAGTATTGTGACCGTCCACAGTGGCGGGACCAGTGTAGATCCACAGACTGCCCAGAAGATCTTTAGCCTCTTCGGGCGGTTGGCTAACTCACCATTTTGCACCTTGCAGGAATCGGACGAACAATTCAAATCGCTCTCTAGTCAGGAGTTGAGAATTATGCAACTGATAGGGAAGGGCTATTCGAACAAGGAGATCATGCAAGATGTGAACTTCTCCGAGGGTACAGTGCGTAATTATATCAGTAATATTCTCAAGAAGCTCGATCTCCGCGATCGAACCCAGATTGCGATATTTGCCATTCAATCCGGGCTCATGCTTAAAAATCTGGAGTCCATGGATGTCTGAACAACCTTTCTCCAGAAGATGGAAAATCTGGTTTATCCCTGCCATACTCCTCTTCGCGATACTATTACTCGTAGGGGTTTCCTGCTATAGGAGCAATACGGTAGTCCTAGAGTTGGCACTCTATTCGGGTAATAGCTGGGGCGTTCCTCAGAACTTCGCCTATGCAATCTACGACAAGGCTGTAGAGATGTTTGAAGAACAGTATGCCGATAGAGGCTATCGCGTGGTTCTTCGAACCGGTACCATGTACAAGGATTACTCGGAATGGTTCGCCCAGCTGGTCTTGAAGGGTAAAGAACCCGACATATTCCTCATTATCGAAGAGGATTTTACCACCTATGCGGCTATCGGATTATTGGAACCTTTGGATAAATACATAGAAAAGAGTGACCTCAGTCCCGATGTGTTCTTCAGTAATGCGCTTGAAGCAGGCCAGTACCAGGGATCGCAATATTCTGTCCCTATAGGAATCGTCCCCTCATTTTTAATCGTTAACAATGATCTGATAGAATCGTTGGGGTTGGAGCTCGACCTCTCCAGGTGGACATGGCAGCAATTCTATGAGATCTGTGAACAGATCACTGAAGACCTCGATGGAGATGGTGCTCCTGACCGCTTCGGAGTGGAGGGCTATGACTGGCACCACGCCTTCTATACAAACGATAACACCCTTTTCAATGCAGATAGCACCAAAGCTGGTTTCAATGCTGAGAGGATGGCACAGATGCTGAGCTTCCTAAAGGATATGCATGCATTGAATCAAGGTGTTCTGGTAAGGGAGGGGATGTTCGAGGATGGTAAGGTAGGCTTTAAGACCTTCAATCTCTCCGAATTCCGAGTCTATGGAAGCTATCCCTATAGGATTCTTCGATACGATGAATTCGATTGGGAAGCTATACCCTTTCCCTATGGACCCCATGGCAGTAGTAAAAGCAAACTCTATACCGTCCAGTTGGGCATGAGTAGTAGAAGTCGTCACAAGGATGTTGCCTTCGAATTTCTCAAATACATCTCCAGTGACGAGGCCTTCCAGTACCAGATATGGGAGTATTCAAACATGCTTCCGGTAAGTCGTACCGTGTTCGACCGTATTTACAAATCGGGTATTATGCAGAGGGATGGAATGCGTTCGTTGGATCGTGATTTCATCGAATCGGTGATCGCGAACTCTTATATCGACCCCGACTTCAAAAAGTATCCAGTAATCGATGAATATATTACACAGAGGATTTTCACTTTGATAGCACAGGATGAGGATATCGCCAAAGGAGTGGGCAACCTTAGCCAACTCATAAACGAGTTGCTTGAGGACGAATATTCGGTTCGAACCCAGAGCCGCTGATAAAAAGGTGCTTGTCCCACAAGGCGATTCACATTACACTTTGGCCACCAAAGAGGAGGTCTGTAGTGTCGTATAGAGATACCAAGAAAACCACAGCTGTCATACTCATCCTCGTTATGATTTCAACCCAGCTGAATGCTACGAGTGCAACACCTCCCTATGACGATCAAGAGGTGAATGTATTCGACAGGATGCTCATGTTCCCCTATTCGAAGGACCTCTCCCTTGTCAGCGATATTACACAATACTCGGCATTCCTTGCTCCTGCGAGTTTAGCTTTTGCTGCACCTCCATCAGATTGGTTCGGTATCTCATTAGCCTACGGTGCCGCTGCCGGGCTCTCATTCGGTACGAGAACATTCATGAAAATGGCTATTGAACGCAATCGCCCCTACATGTATTTTGACTGCTTACCTCCCACTACATCGAGTCTATACGAGGAACTGATCGCTGATCAGGATGATTCTTTCCCTTCGGGACACTCTATCATGGCTTTCACCGGAGCGGCCTTTACCCAAGCAGTGTATTCCCTACGATATCCTGACAGCCCCTATAAGCAGGCCTCTACGATTACTGCTTGGTCTCTGGCTGGAGTTACGGCGGCTCTCCGGATTGCCAGTGGTAACCATTTTATTACAGACGTACTTGCAGGAGCCGCGATAGGAACTCTGTTCGGCTATGGTGTGCCATACTTGGCTTGGAAAGTCTTCCCATCATGGAAAGGGGAGAAGGTCTCCGTAGCCGTCGGGCCTGCTATGTTCACCATGCATGTACAATTATGATGATACACAACACCAATCAGGAGGAATAACATGGGACGATACGACAAATTGAAAGAATCGGTATGGGAAGCGAATATGGAGATTCCCGCACGGAATCTCGCATTGTATACTTGGGGTAATGTATCTCAGATAGACCGCCATGCTGGAGTATTCGCAATCAAGCCATCGGGTGTTCCCTATGAGAAGCTACAGGTTGAGGATATTGTGGTCATGGATTTGCAGGGCGAGATCGTTGAAGGCTCTCTGCGTCCATCAAGTGACATGGCTACCCACCTTGTGCTCTACAAGACCTTCGAAAAGATTGGGGGTATCACCCATACCCACTCTCCTCATGCAGTCGCGTGGGCGCAGGCAGGAAAGTCGGTTCCGGTTTTCGGTACTACTCACGCCGACCATAGCCATCTTCCCATTCCATGTACACCAATGATGGCAAAAGAGCAGGTTACGGGTAACTATGAACATGAGACTGGAGTCCTTATAGCCAATGTTTTTGCCGACATCAATCCGGTTGAGCAGCCAATGGTGCTAGTCGCCGGACATGGCCCTTTTGCCTGGGGTAAAGATGCCGCCGCTTCGGTCTACAATGCTGTAGTGATGGAGGAGATCTGTCGTATGGCGTGGATTACCTTAGGTGTGAATCCCCAAGCCCAGCCGCTGCCCGACTATCTTACGGAGAAACACTATCAGAGAAAGCATGGTCCGAACGCCTACTACGGGCAGAAGTAGGCGTCTTACCTGACGAAGGATTCGGGTTGTCGTACGGCAGAGAGTATTATCAATGCAAATTGATGTATGATCGGATGAGATTCGCACAGGCGTTCTCGTGGAACCGTACGACGCCCATCTCCCGTATTGCGCTCTCGGGAGAATCTGATGCATGGGCGGTATTGACCATTACATTGCTGCCGAATTCCCTTCTTACTGTCCCTCCGGGAGCCTTCAGCGGGTCCGTAGGCCCTAGGACCTCACGGATCTTGCCTGTTGCGTTCTCTCCTTCATAGACCATGATCATACATTTGACCGAACCGGGCTCTATCATCTCCTCCAATGGACAGCAGGATGGGCGCTGCCCACTCATGAATTCGATTATCTGCTCGAATTGATCCAGAGCATACTCAGTCCCGAAACTCTCGGTAAGTACCTTTTCCGTATCTTCGGAGAGGTGAAGTTGCAACTCTGTTTCCAACACATCTTTCGCTTTTGCACCAAAGACCGGTCCCAACCTATTTTTCAGGGCTTCGCGAACCGGGCCGTAGAAATCGAGGGCTTCGGCAATAGACATACGGTGAACCTTTACCCCGACAATACGTAGTCCCGTTCTGCTAAACATATCGATGATCGTTCCAGGGCGGGAGGAGGCGAACTTCCAGTTGTCAGGCTTGATGATGACCAATGTACGTTGGATCTTCTTGGGATCGGGATACCGCATGTTCTCGATAATATTCGGTTGCCCAGGTAGCCACGATGAGAGTAGTTTCAATACCATATGGGCATTCTTCTGGTTCCTCGGCGTAAGTACGGCAGGTTCGAAATAGATCACCTTATTGGGATCCTCCGAATCTACAATCAAATCGGCATATGTATCACGAATAGTCTCGCCGGTGAGTGATTCCACACCGCGGTTTTCAGGATAGAGGGCGCCACAGATATCACTTAATTTCTTACAGGCATCCTTTCCCCTGAATAAGAGCATGAGCGAGCGATGGGGACGACCTCCCGAAGGACCCATGTTCTGTTCAACATAATCGCCCAATAGCGTAGCGGCACCTTTGTTGTTGGGATCATCCTGACTTCTGAGGATATCAGCATAGGTTTTTGCGAAATAATCGTCTGCCGCGATCATCTGTGCCCCCACGAGCTCTAGGTCCAGTCGGCTCAACAGTCGGCTGACCACGCCACCGGTACGGCTCTTAGCGATAGTGTAGGGGGTTACGAATACGTATGAGAGAGTGTTTTCCATGTCAGCTTCGCTCCTTGAGGGATAATCCATGATAAAACAGTAGCGGCTATTTGTCCATGACAACTCAGATGAAGAGTAGCACCGAACCAAAAACAGCCACGAATGTACCAACTGTGGCCATGGGAGGAATGTGGCGTTTCATTGCAAACCGTTCTAAGGGAAGCAGCATAACCGGAGTCAGCTGACTCAATGTGGTAACCACCCCCACAGGCGCAAGCTTCAATGCTTGGAGATTGAGGATAATTCCCAGCACTGGACCGACAATTGCTGCCGCGATGATAAGAAGTAGAGCTTTATGGCCGGCTTTTCCCGAAAACCGTGCGAAATCTTTAAGAAACGATTTCCGTGCTGTTGCAAATACGATAAGTGCTAAGAGCCCAAAGACAAGTCTGACCACATTAGCAGAGACCGCTGGTATAGCTTCAGTCATTCCGGCATCCGCCAATACATAGGCAATCGCTTGGGTTACACTTCCTCCCAATGCGATCGCTACACCCTTGACCATATGGCGTCGATTTCCACTGACTCCCGATGAACGGTCTGCATGGATTACCCAGGCAACTCCTACTAAAGTCACCACAACACCGGTAATTTGGATTCCTGTGAGGATCTCTCCACCGAAGATCCGTGCGAGCAGAGCGCTGAGAAGGGGACTGGTGGTCATAATAACCATAGTCTGTCGTGCTCCGATATGGACAAATGAGCTGAAAATGAATAGATCGGCTACACAGAATCCTAGAGCTCCCGATAATCCGATAAGGATCCAAGCCCGCATATCCATTCCCAAGGGGATAATAGTCCCTTCAAAGGCAAGATGGACGAGTAACATGAGCGGCAAGGCAATCCAGAGACGAATATGAGCTGTGGTATTGGAGCTTACCTGCGCTCCGACATGGGCATAGATCAGAGAATTCTGTGCCCAGCAGAGGGCTGTGACCACTGCCATCAATTGGCCTATCGTTTGTTCCATGGTGAAGACTATGGCACTTAATGGCATGTGTGTACAAGTATGGATTTACCGATTTTTGTCGTTGGTCAGTGTTCCACACTGTTGCATTATTGCCTTGGTGTTGCTATACACAGAGGTATGCAGAACGATCTTCGCTTGACCAAGTATCGAAAGAGTGTGAAAGTATTCGATTCCGTTGTGCCGATCATGATGGATTGGGCAGAGCATCGGGATGGATACTCACCGGTATTGGAGAGTATAGGAGCCATGGCATTCGATCCCGGGTCTCCCCGTTTCTTTCCCGAATGGTACACCAAGCGTCGAAACGAGTATGTCCTTTCACGTTTGCTCTGTGATCCCTTGGAGCTACAATCTTTTTTGGAAGATGTAGGTGATAACCTAGATCAGAGCCAAAGAAGTATGTTGGAACAAACGATCGAATATCCTGCCTTCTGGGCTTATGGAAACATACTTTTTGAAAACGATTTTCCCTTGGTTGAAATCAAGGTCGATGATCTGTCGCATAACCGTAAAGTAGTGTACCAGGAGCTTGAACATGCCGAGGAGAAGGGTATTGTCCCATATCGTCTGATCCTTGCTGTCCATAATGGCAGATTCTACCAATCGATCGGATATGCTCACTCCTTTAATACGCTCCATCCCGACGATCTTGCCTTTTTGGCTCATGCGCTCGACCAATCGATACATGAATCACGTTATTGGCTAACCCAAACTATTAACAATAATTACCTCGATTTTCTGCTCCTGGATTCGGTCTGCTACCATGGAGATGTATCGGTAGGCGATGAATATATTGAGATGATCTGGGAAACTTATTCATTGCCCGACAAATTTACCATGGATGGTTTGCCGGGCAAATGGAAGGACTATAAAAAGGGCGATGTATTCGCAAAGATCTATCGTGGTCCTGATCGGGATCTGCTTCGGAAACCTGTTCCTGCCTTCCTAGATTGCTCGGAAGAAGATGAAACCTATCGCCAAGAACCTTGGTTGTTTCCCGATTATCGATTGGCAGCTCTGTTCTTCGATCTCGAGCGACGTGAGGTTGCCATAATGGCGAACTCAGAGGTGGCATGGAGAACTATGTTGTTTCTGTTACCAAATGCGGTAGTAGACCATGAATCCATCGTCAGTGCACAACACATCGTTTCCCTGCCGATCTTCGGTGCAGTTCTCCAGATGGTGCATGTGCAACTGCCTTGGAGGGCTTGGTTTGATAGAATTCCTAAGAAGAGCAAGGATTTGATCGAGGAACTTGAGCTTGTAGCCAAGACCCGCTGCCTGTATGAGGAGTATAGCGAGGCAGAGGAGTTCGGTCTCCGATTTGCCTTGGATGCCAGATGTAAACGCGTCGGTGTGGCTATGTCCGTGATCGAGGAGACGAAGAACGCTGTCGAGGTAGCAACCAAGACACGGGGAGACTCGCAGGAGCCGATTTTTGGGGTTACCACGATCCCAGGAGAATTCGGCTTGGACGACCTGCCCCCTCTGACAAAATTGGAGTATGACAATCTTGTAGTTTCCCTAGAAGAGAATGAGTGTTTTACGATCAACACCCTAGATGGCTATCCCCTATTCGCTTCCCTCACGGGAGGGTCCTTTGTGGATATGGTGGATGTGGAGACCCTCACCAGTCATATTGAGGATCTTTTCTATTATTTTCTCGATGAGCGTGAAATGCTCTCCTTCATGATGATGAACTATCTTTTTAGGATTTTCCTTCACACGGCGAACAAGTGGACACCTGTGCGGACCTTCGGCATTGAGTTGCTCAAGTTGTTGTATCCCTATTTTGAGGAGATCGGTGAGGATGATACCGATGCCTTCCTTTCCCGATTCAGTGATTTTGTCTATACGCGACTACGGACAAGAGCATTGGTGGAAGTGAAGGAACGACCTACTGCGGACCAGCGATTCTGGGGCACGTATGATATCAAACCAACAGAGTTCTTCACTATCTTCGTAACGGAAAATTGCAATAAATAATAGTTTCATTTTCCCATTTCTTCCCTTACCATGCAATAAGACGGTTGTTATGGGTAAGGAGGAGTTTCTCCATGTTCGATGCAAGTAGAGCTTGGATCTGGTATCATGAACCCCAACATAGCTGGGATGGCGATGTCCTGACGGTCACCACGAATGGAGAGACCGATTTCTGGCAAGGTACCCACTATGGATTTAGAAGGGATAATGGGCATTGTCTGTTGACTAATGTAGAGAGTGATTTCTTATTGGTGGTGCGCTGTACCATGCAAGCGAATGCACAATATGACCAAGGTGGTGTAATGGTCCGTATCGATTCAGAGAATTGGGTAAAAGTCTCTGTAGAGGCGGAGACGAAATCCTATAGTCGGTTAGGTTCGGTCGTCACCAGCCATGGGTATTCCGATTGGGCAACGGTGGATATTGATGCATCGTTACAGACCATGTGGTATAGGGTACAGAGCAAGGCAGCCGATCTGCTCATAGAGTATTCTGAAAACGGAAAGAAGTGGCAACAGATGCGTATTGCCCATCTGCATGCCTTTCATGGAGCGCTAGCCGTAGGAATCTATGCCTGTTCACCGAAAGAGGGTGGTAGTTGCCAGATGGTGTTCGATCATGTGGAAGTCGGAGCCTCTACCTGGACAGATTAAGCACTCCTTTAATGACCGTTAGTATACCTGGGTATCAAGGCACAAGCTTGAGCTATGGTATGGCACAATTGATCTGGTAGATCACTTTCCGACCAACTGCTAGCAAGGCAGATAGCTTCATACAGAGGTAATCCCTCTAATTCGTCGATGAGTTCAACATCTGACTTAAAGGGGTTTCCCTCTTCATCGAGAGCTATGAATTCCATTGCTGCGAGATACGCTTGTCCGATCCTGTCCCAAGCCATGCCGATTTCCTGAGCTCGGATGATAATCCCCATCAACCTATCGTCGTACCGGAGTTTCCTTCTCAGATCCCTTCCAACTCTGAATACCGTATCGGCGAGAGCTCGATTGCCGAATCTCATGAGAAGATCATCAATATGTCGTTCTAGTTCCTTTCTGGTAAAGACTTTCGGATAGATATGAAGTAGGATTTCCATAGACTGGATCATAGTCTTCCGAACTTGCATGAATACGGATGGATCTTCGAGAACCTGAGCGATGCTCTGTTGTTCCGGATGTGCTTTGAACCCGATATACGCAGCTGTAGCATGGCCAAGATTGTGGATGAAGAGCTTCCTGTCTACATAGGCTGCTATTGGATGAACCGGATGAAGATCCGCAACGTCTGGAATAGGGTTGTGGAACCCTTTCTTATCGACGATCAGCTCATTATAGGGTTCAGCTCTCAGGACCAAAGGAGTATGTGCCTTCTGGATAGGCACCATCTTTCCAATACTGGTTTCAACCAACCCAACGTATGATGAGAGGGGGAAATGTTTCGGGAGGTATGGAATCAGTAATTGCGTTACAAAAGCTGCTCCATGGTGGATATTCTCGGCAAGTATGATATCGAGCGGAGAATCGGGTCTCCTCTTGTGACGTACGAGAATAGCATGTGCCAATTGTCTAGCTATATGAGGCCATACATTCTTTCCTACCGATACCCCCATAAGGTCGGCATCGGTGATTGCTGATTCTACTTCCTTATGCCAATCGGCATGTAACGCACTGACATCCTCGACTTGAAGCCTCTCCAGACCATCTCGTGACACTGCTTCCACGACATAGTGCTTGTGTTCATTCAGTGTCTCCACCAACTTGCTGTCGATATCGATGAATGTTACATGGTATCCGCTGCGGGAAAATACTTGTCCGATGAATGAACGGCCGATATTACCTCCACCCCATTGTACGAAAGTCGGTTTCACCTTTATGCTCCTGTGGAATCTTTGTATGCCTGAACTACCGGTTCGAGCAGTCTTGCTTTCTCTCCGGGGGATGATTCATGGAAAGTTCCACCATGATACGTACAGGTGAATCCACCTGAAGCGGCTCCCCAAGCACAGAGGTCGCCAATATCGATGTCCTGCTTTCCGCTCTTCATCTGCTTTGCCAAAGAAACGAGAACTCCGCCAACGAAGTTGTCCCCACAACCGGTGGTGTCTTTGCGTAGCGTTGGGTCTTTTGCCATCATATCATCCATATAGACGCTTACCGGCAAGTGTCCCATTTTCTGAGCTTTTATCGAAGTTCCACCAGACCAGACGAGCATATCCAGTGCTCCCCTGGTAATGATCAATGCTCCTATGCCGAATGCTATCAACTCCATAGCGGCTTCGTTCACATCGTCTTTACCGGTAAGGCGCAAAGCCTCCTCCTGATCCGTTATCAAGAGATCGATATATTGGTACGACGAGTGTTCTCCCAATGGCCATCGTTTATCGGGATTTGCCTTCTCATTGCGAAAATCATACACCGTACCTACCACGGTGAAACATCCACGTTCCTTCGCCTTAGCTAGGATCATATGGACACCTTCATGAAGTCGGGGCACCAATGCCGTTCCTCCCAAGAGAATAATATCGGCATCGTAAAAAGTCTCGGGTAGGTCTTCAGGGGTATAGTCCCATGCAGCTCCAATCGTATTGACGAACGACCGTTCTCCTTTGCCATTTCGTCTTGTCGGGTCATCAAAGACTTCGGTGGTAGGAGTGCCTTTGTCCATAACAGTCTTGAATTCATGCTTAAGTGGTGTCTTCTCTATGGTTGAGCGGACCATCTGTGCAAGGTGGTCGTTGCCCACAGCTCCATAAAACGTCACCTGGACCTGTAGGTCCCAAAGAATCTGGGCAGCATGTAATAGTGCCACCACCGCGGGGCCTCCAAGATTTTCAACATCGGGAGACCTGCCTTCGGTAATGTTTTCGATAATTTCTTTATGGGTCATGCCGGCATACTGTTCGAGGTCTTCGGTGAACACTAGGCCACCCTCTATAAGCCCTCCATCACCACGTCTTTTACTCCAAAGAGGGGCGAAAGCTTTATCGTCATAAGAGCAGTTCATATAAATAGTATCGATTAGACTGCAACCGGCTCCATGTATCTTCATCATGTTCTCTCCTTATTCTGTATCGTTCTGGGCAAAACCTCTGTGGTGAGGCAGATATCAAACCTGTTTTACGATGGTGTTTCCTAATATGCCTATGCCCTCTATCTCCACTTCAATGCTATCTCCAACCTGCATGGCACCGATACCAGACGGTGTGCCAGTCAGAATTACATCGCCGGGATAGAGAGTCATGATATGGGATAGGTAACTGACGAGATAGGGGATATCAAATATAAGATGAGAGGTGTTAGAACTCTGGCAGACCTTCCCATTCAATCGACTTTTAATCGCCACATCGGTTGGGTCTATCTCGTCGGTGATCACCGGTCCTAAAGGCAGGAAAGTGTCGAATCCCTTTGCTATGGTCCATTGGCCATCCTTAGCCTGAAGATCCCGTGCGGTGATATCGTTGGCACAGGTATATCCGAGAATATTTTCATGAGCATGCGATTTGGCGATTCGAGTGGTTGTTCTTCCGATTACGATCGCCAACTCGGCTTCATAGTCGAGCCTCTTGCTCTGTGGTGGATAGATGATAGTATCCTCTGGCCCGATCACACTGCTTGAAGGTTTGAGAAACACGACAGGAGATGTGGGTATGGGAATATCCACCTCCATTGCATGGTCTTTGTAGTTCAGCCCTATGCAGATAGCCTTGCTCGGTAGACAGGGAGAGAGCAACCGTACTTTTTCAATAGCAATGCTCTTTTCTGTTGTGGTGTATGTGTCGAATGGTGAACCTTCAATCGGTCTGACAAGTTGTCCTTCCAAGATTCCGTAGCCAATCTTTCCGTGGTAGCTATACCGGATGTAACGCATGGAGTTCTCCTTCGAATAATGGTGCATTCTTCTGCGTGTTGCGTATTACCATACCACGTGTGGAAGCAAATTGCCAACAACAAAGGGAGTGACAGAGAAAGAATCCCAGTTGCAGGCAGGACTCCCGTACGGTATGCTCTTCGTATGAAATTACGTCTACTGATGATCGCAATTCTCTATATAGCCATGCTTACTGATGGTTTTGGGATCCTCTCTGTCAATAGTAACCTTTTACTTGATCTTCGTCTTTTCGTATCTTCCGGAGAGTTCCATGAACTGATTGCAGCACAGGTGTCAGAGGGGCTTTCTTCATACTTGTGGTTCCATGGATTGGACTATCTTTTCATTGTATTGTTCTATCCCTTCCTCCGTTCTCTCGTACTCAAGGCAGCTATGGGAGGTCGTTTGTCTATCGTTGGAGGATGGGCTGCTGTTTTAGCGGGATTATTCGATTTAATAGAGAATGTGGGGGTGGATTGGGCATTGCTTTCCTATCCCCGACTACCATCCTGGATTGCTACGATGGTACCGATTGCCACACTTCTGAAATTTCTCGGAATCCTTGTCGCTTTGATTATTGTACTGCTGGCCTTGCCAAAACGACTCTCTAGGACCTTGGAGTAGTGGATACCTGCTTGAGCAAATCGGCAAAATAGCCTACTGTCGCAGCATGCACCAAATCATACTTTTCGATCTTGACGGTACCTTGTTGGACACTTCGCCGGGAATCTTCTCCACGGCCAATTATACGATGCGTGCTCTTGGACTGAAAGAGCAGAGCGATACTCAATTACGAAAGTTCGTGGGACCCCCCTTGGCAGCCTGCTTCAGAGTGGCCTGCGGTATGGATGAACAGACCATCCCCAAAGCATGTGATATCTACCGTGCTGAATACACCCGGTCGGGTTCTATGTTCAATGCAAGTATCTATGATGGCATACCCGAATTGCTCGAGACTTTACAAGGTCGAGGATATACGTTGGGAGTAGCAACCTTGAAGTTGGAGGATCTTGCGCAAACGATTTTAGCACATTTCGGTTTGGCCTCCCGATTTTCGGTGATTTCTGGAGCAGATCACTCAGGATCTCTTACAAAAGCCGATATCATAGAGCATGCCTTACGGCAGTTGGCATGGGAGGATCACTCACGTGTACTGATGGTAGGCGATACACCACACGATATGGATGGCGCGATCACGGCAAATGTCGATTTCGTAGGGGTTGATTGGGGATTCGGTTTTTCCCGTGGACATAATATGGAGCCTGAAGGAAAGGTCTTGGGCATGATCGATACCCCGAGCGCGCTGCTTTCCTACCTGTAGTTGTTTCCCATCTCAATATAATGTTTCCCATTTTCGCGGATATCCTGAATTTCTTCGTCGGTAAGGGTACGAACGGCTTTTGCAGGGGATCCGACAATCAGGGACCTCGGTGGGAATTGTTTTCTGGGAGTAACCAGCGCTCCAGCAGCCACGAGGCATTCATCACCAATAACCGCTTCATCTAGGATAATTGCTCCCATGCCGATCAGGCAATCGTTTCCGATCGTGCATGCGTGGATTATTGCACCATGTCCAACCGTTACACCTTTGCCAATCGAAGTGGGCATGCCGGTATTCACATGGACGACGGCATTGTCTTGGATGTTGGTTCCCTCTCCGATCTTGATTGATGCCATATCGCCTCTGACTGTGGCATTGAACCACACTGTTACATCCTTGGCCAGAAAGACTTCTCCTACGATGTCCGCACTGGGTGCAAGGAAATTGGCTCTCTCGACATCGGGTCTCTTTTCCAGATAGTTGGTCACCATGGCGATCCTCCGTAAAAAAACAGTATCCTTTCGGAGCCATTATTGCAACACGTTTGGTTCTCTTGAACCACAACGGCGGGTGGAGTAGACTGTTGCCCGTTGTGAAAAATTATCATCGTAATATAGGACTGAATTATCTATACACCTCAATCTCCTCCATCAATCTTACCCATGGGCTGTGGATGATCTACCTTGCCCTTCGAGGATTTTCTCTCTTAGAGTTGGGATTGTTGGAAGGGATCTACCATGTGACTAGTCTTTTCATGGAGGTCCCGACAGGAGTGGTAGCCGATCTATGGGGAAGAAAGGCGAGCCGCATAGCCGGTCGTTGTACCGCTGTATTCGCTCTGGTAATCATGTTTTTCTCGCAATCCTTTCTACTCCAAGCGATAGCTTTCATTGCGACTGCCTTGGGCAACAATCTGGAATCGGGAGCTGGAGATGCTCTGGTCTATGACTCCCTGCTAATGGATTCTCAAGAGGGTAGGTATATGCATGTCGCCGGACGTCAGGAATTGGTCTATCAGCTGACTGCGATTGTCGCATTTGCTATGGGAGGATTCATTGCGTTGGAGTCATATAGATTATTATTCGGACTATCGGCGTTGTTCGCTGCACTTGCAGCTGTAGTCGCTATTGGATTTCGTGAACCACCGGTTGGACACAGGGAGCAGCAGGAGGTTGGCACTAGACTTTTGATCCGCATTGGACGGTCTATGAAAAAACAGGTGTCGGAGAGTGTGGCTATCGTCTTGATGCAAAAAAGGATCTTCTTTTTTATAGTCTTTAGCGAATTGCTTTTCTGTTTTCTGACTGTACTCTTTTTCTATCTGCAGAATTACTGGATATCCCTAGGTTTCACTGAGTTCCATATCGGTATCATCTTTTCCGCCAACGCAATTGTCGCCGGACTCACCGCTTGGCGCTCTCCACAGATTGAACAGGCTATCGGTGAGCGGGGTGTCCTCAGCAGTATGCCGATTTTTGTACTATTCTGCCTTTGGGGTGTCGTGCTCGGGCCTTCTGGTTCTCTCTGCTTTATCCTCACCGGGTTCGTCGAAGGGATGTTGATTACTGCCATAGGCACCTATCTTAATAGACTCATTCCTAGTGCCCAGCGGGCAACTATCCTCTCCTTCCAAAGTATGGTCTTTAGCCTCTTTATGATAATCCTCTTTCCTCTTGTCGGACTGCTCTCCGATCGGGTATCGATTGCCAGCGGTTTCCAATTCATGGCCGTTCTAGCAACTATTCTCGTGGGGACTTATCTCTTAGTCTTGAAACCATGGAAGATTGGCAATTCCGACCAAGCCAAGTAATCTGTACCATTCACTCATGTCAACTCGGATATCTAGAGCTGGCGAACTTTGTCGAGCATCGACTGCTGTAGCTTAATTCCTTGTTCAAGAGACGCTCTCCTGCGCAACGCAGTATGCTCCCCTGGATAGGTGAATGTTTCTCCTTGGTCGGCACAACGGATTTTCATAGCTTTAATGGAGTGTCGTATGGATTGGATCCATTGATCTCTGTTTTCGTGATCACCTGGAGAGATTGCCAAGTAGAATTGGGAACAATTGTCTTCTTTTGTGGGAATATCGGGCGTGCTCGCGCCATCGGACAACATGGAGGCGAACAGATCAAGCATGATGGAGAGTCCAGATCCTTTCCACATTCCGATAGGTAATACTTGTGATGTCTGCAGGATTTTCTGAGGATCGGTGGTAAGCTTTCCCTCGCTATCGAACCCGCCAGGATATGCAAGTCGCTCTCCTTTGGCGGCAAGGGTCTCCAGTTTTCCATAGGAGTATTGGCTCATTGCCATATCGAGTACCACAGGATGATCAATTCCAGGAAGTGCCATCACCAATGGATTGTTGCCAATTGTGTGAGTGGATGAATTCCATGGACTCATGTTCGCTGTCGTATTTGTCCAACATATGGCTGCATACCCCTGTTCAGCTGCTAGATGTCCATACGTTCCCCCACGCATCCAGTGGGTAGTATTACGTAGTGCAACCATTCCTATGCCGAACTGATCTGCAAGAAGCATTGCCTGTTGCATGGATTTTGTCGCATTTAGTGGTCCTACTCCATGGTTTCCGTCCCACTGCTCCCATGCTCCGAATGATCGTACAAGTGTAGGTCTTGCATCTATATCGATCGAATGGTCACGAATCTGTTCTATAAATCGGGGAAAGCGATTTATCCCATGACTGATGATTCCATCTCTTGTATTGTCGGCAAAGATCGTAGCGAGTTGTCCTGCTGTCTGCTCGATGAATCCAACTGAAAGAAGTTTTTTCCTGAAGAGATCATACAAGCTATCGTAATTGATTGTTAACATATCCATGACAACGATACCTCTCTGTATAGTATTGTGGACCAGTGGTCTTATGCTGTCAACTTGACACTTTTGTAATGGAGAGAGATTACCTTTGGCTGGATTGGTAAAGATGTAAAATTCTATTTGACAAATATGGATACAGGTATCTAGTATGAAGAGTGAGGTACTGTTTGTGAAAGTGCAAAAGAGTGATATGGTCTATGAAAATCTGAAGGGACGGATCTATGCGGGTGAGTTCAATATCGCGAACCGTCTCCCTTCAGAGGTAGAGCTGGCACGTTACTATGGCTGTTCTCGTCCAACATTAAGAAAAGCTCTCGATGCATTGGAGAGCGCTCATATCATAGTACGTAAGCAAGGAAGTGGCTCATTCCTCTCATCGAAGGGGCTCGATGAACGAGACTCCCATGGAATTCCTGAGCGGAACAAAGGACTGTTTGGGATCATCTTTCCCAGTCTGGGAAGAAACTACGTCTTCGATATCATCTGTAGTGAGGTGACAAGGGTTCTGGCAACCTACGATTGTTCTTTGGTGTGGGGTGGCGTGGTGGTTCCCTCATCAGTAAATCTTATGGAAGATATCAAGCAGATCTGTAACAAGTATGTCCAGTTAGGGGTAGATGGGGTTTTTTTCGCTCCAATCGAGTACACGCCCCTCAGAGAGAGGGCGAACAACTATATTGAAGAAACCTTCAGGAATGCGGGTATACCACTTGTGTTGATAGACTCCGATCTCTATGAATTTCCCCAACGTAGCCGGTATGACTTAGTAAGTCTTGACCATATCGAGGCAGGCTACCTGTTGACCCGTCATATGGTGGAATCTCATGCACGCAATATTCATTTCCTTTCCCCTCCCATGTCTGCCTACACCATAAAATTGAGACAAATCGGCTACCGTGAAGCCCTTTACGATGCCGGCATTCCGGTTCGTGAGGAGAAAGTCCATGTGGGAAATCCCAAAGACAAGCGATTCGTCTCCACAGTCCTGGCATTTGAGCCGCAGGCGATTCTCTGTTCGAATGATGGGACTGCAATAGTTCTTCAAGAGACTTTGGAAGCGATGGGAATATCGGTTCCAAAGGATGTAGCTGTTGCAGGATTTGATAACCTGAGTTACCTTGCGCAGATACGGGTCCCCTTGACTAGCGTGTCCCAACCGACCGAAAGAATAAGCCGGGAGGCTGTGAAAATGATGATGGAGCGGCGTGATCATCCAGAACAACCATGTAGGACAATCCGGTTGTCGGGACATTTGGTGATGCGAAAGTCTACACGATTTGGCGATACGACGATATAAGATAGAAAGGTAGGATATGGATATGAATAAAGATAAGCGCGCTGTCCACGTAGGATTGGATATCGGGACGACTAACATTACTCTAGTCGCTTTGGATATGCTGCAACGGTCGATAGTCGATTATCGTAGTGTACCTAATGATCGCTATCTAAATGATGAGCCCTATGCCTATGCACAAGATCCTCAGGAAATAGAGCGGCAAGTTCGTCTCCTTTTGGAGGCCTTGGATTACCCCGTCGCTTCTATCTGTGTGACCGGTCAAGTCCATGGTATCCTCTATTATAATGGTAGGGGAGAGGCCGTATCACCACTGTATACGTGGTTGGATCAAAGAGGGATGGTGGAGATAGCTGGCAAAAGCAGTCAAGAAGCCCTCTTTGAACAGACCGGAACGCTCCTCCCTGCTGGATATGGGCTTCTCTGCCATTTTGCGAACCGGAGGATGGATAAGGTTCCAAAGGAGGCTGTTGGCTACTGTGGAATCCTAGAGTACATTACGGGAAGACTGATTGGCAGTCCGCTCCGATCTTCCGATCCCAGTTGTTTGGGTACCTATGGGGCATTCGATCCAGTCCTTTCTACATTCGATCCTGCAGTTCTTGCAGTGGTTAATGGAGATGATTCGTATCAATTTTTGGGTGCAAGTGAGCCGTTTACTGTAGCTGGATATGGTGAAGGGGGCATTCCGGTGGCGTATCCGGTTGGAGATAACCAGGCAGGTTTCTTCGGTATGGTTCCCGATTGGTCTGGTGCTGCCCTAGTAAGCATTGGGACGAGTGGTCAGATTTCCCTGTTCAGTAATCAAGGTGCCTGTCCTGAGTCGATGGAACTTCGTCCTTTCATGGGGCAGGGTTACCTACATGTCGGGGCTACCTTAACAGCTGGAAAGGCGTATGAAGTGCTCGAAAAACTTTTTGCCTCTGTAGTTGCGGAGTGTGGTCATCCGGTAGATCACCAGACCGTCTTCTCCATGATGCGTCGTGTTGGAGCTGAGAACAGCCAAATCGAACCACTGGAAATTGACACTCGTCTTACTGGAACAAGGCGCAATCCTCTCGTGCGTGGAAACATTGGGAATATAGGCATCGATAGTTTGACCATCGGTAATTTAGTGCGAGGAACCGTTCGTGGAATCATTGGCGAGCTGAAAGATTTTGTATCAGATAGTAACCACGCCATTGAATCGCTGGTCGCCATAGGTAGCTCAGTTAGACATAATGGATTGTTCCGCCAAGAGCTTGAGCGGCAGTTTGGTGTGTCTCCCATAGTACCTGAGGTATCCGACGGAGCTGGACTTGGAGCTGCACTAATTGGAGCGGTCTCTGTTGGAGAGCTCCTGATCAATGATGTACACCAGGTGGTTACCGAGATAGCCTACGCAAAAGAATAATGATCAATCCGTAATTGTCGTGTTATAATTGCGACAGATTGTGGAGGGTGCCGATGACACTACGTGATATCAGAAAACATTCGATTGAGCGGATGGATGCGGAAGTGGTTCGCTTAGAAAAGGATTTGCAGAAAATGCGGTCTGAACACGAGAGTCTTCAGCAATCGCTCTTCGATATCACAAAGAAGGCTAAAGACGCTCCTGATGCTCTTTCTGTGGTAAAAAAGAGTGAGGAGCTAAAGAAACGGATATCCGATTCCATGGTTGATATTCACCATCTTGATGCCAAGATCAGCAGGATCAAACATCGGGCAGAACGGTTACGGCGAAACGGTTGAGAAGGGGTTCTGCAAGCACTTAGTACATTTTTCGATACTTCTTTCAAACTTCTTACATTTTTTTCTCTCTTTCTGAATCATAACCGTGGTACACTGCGGGTAAAATCGGGCGGTCACCGCAATTCAGGGAGGATGTCGTGGAGAATCCAGACAGGTTTCAGATGGCAAAGATGTTCGGTGAACTGGGAATCTCTTTGCGAACGGTTTTTCCGGATCCTGAGGATAATATCAAACTATATGAGGGTCATCGGTGGATGGTGGTGCAAAAGAAGCCCTACCATATCATCCATGCAGTTCCCCAAGGCGACAGAATGGAGGCCTCCTTTTGGGAAGAGTGGTATTCGGTGGATGGCGGCCCAGTGATCCATCATATCCTCTTTTGTGACGAGCCTCCGATTCCATACCACGAGATTTATGAGCCACCTAAGAAGAGGGACGGGATTCATCCTGCGGAGATCTTCGGGAGAAATTGGTATATGGTCGAGGACCCGCTATTGCGGGCATGGGCTGTACAAGCACTTTTCCTGAAAAAATGAGCTGACCCCTTGTCCTGGTTCCCCCTAGGCGGTTACTATGGCTGCAGTTTTTGACAAGGGGTGTCGCAATGGATGTGAAGATCATTGGAATAACCGGAGGCTCGGGTTCAGGCAAATCTACGATAGTCAGGAAAATCAGCGAGGTGATTAGCGATTTCGTTTTCATCCCGCAGGACAACTACTACCACTCGGCAGAATATATCAGCAATGAGAATATTACAGCCTATAATTTTGATCATCCCGATGCCTTTGATACAGATCTTCTCTACCGCCAGCTGAGCGATCTGAAAGCGGGTAAGGCTATTGATATGCCACAGTACGACTTTGTTCATCACCGTAGAAGAGAGGAAAGGGTACATGTGGATCCTCGCCCATTGGTCATTATTGAAGGTCTTATGGTGCTCTACGACCCACAGATTAGGAATCTTCTCGATCTCAAGTTGTATGTGGATACTCCAGACGATATCAGGTTTATCAGGCGACTCAATAGGGATATGAGTGAACGGGGGAGAACGGTGGAATCGGTAGTACGCCAGTATATGGAGGTGGTGAGACCAGGTCATTTCAGTTTTATAGAACCTACGAAAGAATTTGCCGATATCGTAATTCCTGAGGGCGGACACAATGAGAATGCCCTTCGTGTACTGATCACCTTTGTAAAGGATATCACCAGCTAAGGCTACATTTCCCAACGAAGTGAGTGTAATGGAGCCATCAAATGGATACATTGCCGAGCGAGTGCAGGAAACGAAAGCTTGCTTGCATACCATTCATTCGGTTTATATCTTAATCTTCCTTGTGGGTATGCTTATGTTTTCGACGACGGAAGATCCTATACGGAGTCTTGATAGATTCGCAGGAGAACTCCTCGGGTACTGGATCAGGCCCTCCATAAAAAAAGGTATGGTGGCATCTGGCGATTCGGGCGAATCCCAGGGCAGTTCCCTTGAAAATTCCATGCCGACGGACCGATTCAACCATGTAGCTCGAACAGGTAGGGGTATAGATGCAGGAGGGTGGAAGCCAAGGTGAGATAATCAATCTATAGAGATGGGTAGGTAGCAATGCGATTTCCCGTATGATCTTTTTACCTGATATCCGTCTGTTATCCATGGGGTAGAGTGTAGGGTAAAGAGGATATCTTGACAATATTTGTCGATATGCCTTGCAGTACCTTTGACGAAAAATGTATGATTTGCTATAGTAGCTTGAGCTGATTGAAACGATTGATGGAGGGATACCCATATGGCAGGACCTATTTCAAAGAACGCCCGACGTGGCGGAGAGAAGACAATGACAAGTCGCTGGGGCGGCACGATCAAGATGAAGTCCGTTTTCGAAAACGGTAAGCTTCGTCACATGGCATATTGCGAGAAGAGCGGAAATACCGCACGCAAGCCCAAGGATTTGATGTAAACTATTTTCCTGGCATTGTCGAATTGAACCTGCACTGAATCGGTGCAGGTTTTTTTTACGTATTGTAAAGCCCTTGTGTTCCCCGATGAGTTGAGGTAGATTACAGAGTATGGGTTTGATTCACACAGATGGGCATCCCATCACTACAGTACGTATCCGTAATGGAAAAGAGAAGCAGATGGTGCGGCACCATCCTTGGGTCTTCAGTGGAGCCCTAGATGCCGAATCTAAGAAATCACTTCCTAACGATCCGGCGATCGTGCAGGTAGAGGACTGGGAAGGCCGTTTTATCGCTTTCGGTTGGTATGACGCACTCAGCCATATACCCATTCGACTTCTCAGCTGGGACAAATCGAAAATTCCCGATGCCACATGGTGGGTGGATACCTTGGGTGCTTCGGTCCAGAGGCGTTTGGATCTGTTCAAACAGACACATACGAATGCCTTCAGACTTGTCCATGGTGAGGCCGATTTCATTCCTGGACTGACTGTGGATCTCTATGGCGACCGCATTGTATGCATCGTGTCTGCAAGAGTTGCATGGACACATAGACTCCTCTTCGTACAGACATTGCAAAGAATGCTCAATCCATCGGTGATCATCGTATGGACAGATAGCTCTTTTGGTGGGATCGAACAACTGAAAGAATCCACTGAATATTATGTCGATGGGAAATTGATCGATGCCCCTGCTCCCGATCATATCCATTTCAAAGAGCATGATATCGTTTATGGTATCACTATCGGTAGTGGTCAAAAAAGTGGCTTCTTTTGTGACCAACGGGAAAATCGTGTGAGCGTTGCCGCTTATGCGAAGGGAAGGGATGTACTGGATGCCTTCTGTTATTCGGGTGCTTTTTCTTTGCACGCTCTGGCAAACGGCGCTAAATCGGTAACTTCTGTGGACAGTAGTGCTCCCGCTCTCGCGCAGTTGTCACAAAATATCAAACTGAATATTGGGAAAAATACGATTACCGAGGATTCGCTTTCGCATCTTAAGGCTATCCAGGCCGACGTCTTTCAGTATTTACGAGATATGGACTCCCAATTATATGATTTGATCATACTCGATCCACCCAAATTGGCACAGACAAAAGCTCAGGTGGATGGAGCCCTGCGCGCCTATAAGGATCTTAATCGATTGGCTATTCAGAAGATACGTGATGGAGGCATAATCGCTACATTCAGCTGTTCAGGTGGTGTTTCGCGTGAACAATTGCGAACTGTCTTAGCCTGGGCAGCAAAGGATGTAGGAAGAGAAGTGCAGATTTTGGAGACTTTGGGACAAGCTTTGGACCACCCAATAAGGCTCTCATTTCCCGAATCTGAGTATTTAAAAGGGTATATATACAGAGTATTGTAAGGTGAGGAGGTTGGTTTTTATCGACAACAAGGCAGATATTGACAAATTTTCTGTATCCAGAATTTACTGTGTGTGTTATAGTGATGATGTATAATGACTCAAAAGAATGTCCATGAGGAGGAAACACGTGAAACGTCTTTCAAGAAGTCTAATCACGACACTGCTGGTAGTATTGCTTGCATTCGCTTTTATTAGTTGCCGCACAACTGAAAAAGTCGAAGCCATAGAACCGGCAGCGCCAGTTGTAGAGCCAGTAGCACCACCCCCAGCTCCAGTAGTTGAGGAGGCACCGGCTCCAGTTGAGGAACCTGTGGTAACCCCACCGATGGAAGAGGTTGCGGCACCTGCCCCGGCAGTTGTAGAGCGCAAGGCTCCGACTGAGGATATGGTGGTTAAGTCGAACGACCGATTCACCGAATTCGATCTCTATATCGCCCACACTAACGATGTGCTCGGCGAATTGGAATCGGGTATCGGTTATGCGCGTTTGGCGACCGGAGTCAAGTTTGGCCGTTCATTGACCAACAAGACTTTGTTGCTCGATGCCGGTAATGTCGCAAGCGGAAGCGCGATGGTTGAGAAGTTCTACGGTGAACCCGCAGGCGCAATGCTCGACCTGCTCGGATACGACGCAGTGGCTCCCGGACCGGCCGATTTTGCATACGGAGCCGACTACCTCATTGAGGCAGCACGGTTTGCCCAAGCAAATACCGACCTTAAAGTC
This sequence comes from Pleomorphochaeta sp. DL1XJH-081, assembly GCF_049310885.1. Lineage (NCBI taxonomy): Bacteria > Pseudomonadati > Spirochaetota > Spirochaetia > Spirochaetales > Sphaerochaetaceae > Pleomorphochaeta > Pleomorphochaeta sp. DL1XJH-081. Next base: position 18,615 of record NZ_JBMDYO010000002.1, on the reverse strand, counting down.
CTCAGTGCCAATGTGCTCAATTCCAAGGGCGAATGGGTCTTCCAACCCTACCAGCTCTACTACTACAACGGTTTTGTTGTTGCTGTAGCTGGTGTAACTGCACCCCCGGCAGATACCGAAGATCTCTCTTTCTTGCATCCTGCGGTTATCGAATCGGCCCAATATGCGGTTGATCAGGCCCGAAAGATGGCAGATTATGTTGTTCTGCTCGGAAATATCGGTAACGTAAACGGTATTACAAGCGAAGTAATTGCACAGAACATAAAGGGAATCGACCTTATTGTTGACGGCAAGGGCGCTATGGCTCCCGCCGGAGGAAAGAAGGTTGGAGATACTCTGATTGTTAATGCTGGTGAGAAGCTCTCCAGTGTCGGCGTGGTCGAAGTGCACGTCAAGAACAACAAAGTAACCCGAGAAAGTGCTCTTCGGATTAATGCTACCGATGTAGACAATCCTGCGAAATCTCCTATGGCACAGTGGGCTGGAATCAGCTATGTGCCCGCTGATGCTGAAGTCGCCGGTTATATCGACATGGTCAAGAGTGCCTATGCTAAGGTTACCGCTCCAAAAGAAGAGGTAGTCGAGGCTTGGGTTGCACCTGAAGTAGTTATCGAAGAGATCAAGCCAGTGGTTGCAGAGCGTAAGGCTCCTACCAAAGATATGGTGGTCAAGTCGAACGACCGTTACAATGACTTTGCCCTCTATATTGCTCATACTAACGATGTCTTGGGTCAACTCGATTCTGGTATCGGTTATGCTCGTCTAGCAACCGGTGTTAAATTCGGCCGTTCTTTGACCAACAAGACCTTGTTGCTCGATGCCGGTAATGTCGCCAGCGGAAGCCCAATCGTAGAAAAATTCTATGGTGAGCCTGCCGGTGCCATGCTCGACCTGCTCGGATATGATGCAGTGGCTCCGGGTCCTGCAGATTTCGCATACGGAAGTGACTACCTCATTGAGGCAGCTAGATTTGCCGAAGCGAACACCGATCTTAAGGTCCTTAGTGCCAATGTGCTCAATTCCAAGGGTGAATGGGTATTCCAACCCTACCAGCTCTACTACTACAACGATTTTGTTGTTGCAGTCGCTGGTCTCACCGCTCCCGTAGATGGAACACGTGGTCTTTCCTTCTTAAGCCAGGATATTATTGATAATGCCCAGTTCGCAGTCGATCAGGTCCGTGAAATCGCCGACTATGTCGTCGTTCTCGGAAATATCGGCAATGCAAATGGAATCACCAGTGAAGCTATTGCAAAGAACGTTAAGGGTATCGATCTGATCGTTGACGGTAAAGATGCTATGGCTCCCGCCGGTGGAAAGCGTGTCGGCGATACATTGATCGTCAATGCTGGAGAGAAACTCTCAAGTGTTGGTGTTGTAGAAGTTCAGGTGAAGAATGACGAAGTAACCAGTGTTACTCCTCTCCGCATCAATGCTACAGATGTTGACAATCCTTCAAGAAGCGCTATGGCAAGATGGGCTGGTATCAGCTATGTGCCCGCTGACGCTGAAGTAGCTGGATTTATCGACATGGTCAAGGGTGCCTATGCTAAGGTTACCGCTCCTAAACCCGCTCCTGCCGCTCCAAAGGCCGAAGCAGTTAAGGAAGAAGTTGCCAAAGCTCCAGCCCCAGCAGCCCCTGCAAAGCCTGATGTTGATGAAGATGTCATCGTCAAGTCTTTCGATGGACAAAAGAATTTCAATCTCTACGTGGTCCACACCAATGACGTGCACGGCCGTATCGAGGGAAGCGATAGCCAAGTCGGTTATGCCAAGCTCGCGACTTTGGTGAACATGGGTCGTTCAGTGACGAACAAGAATCTCTTGCTCGATGCTGGTGACGTCTCTCATGGTACGTTGCTCACCAACTTGTTCGAAGGTGAGACCAGTGCTGTGCTGCTCGATCTTCTCGGATACGATGCAGTTGTTCCCGGTAACCACGATTTCAACTATGGTAAAGATAGGTTGATCGAAGCTGCAAAGCTTGCTGAGCAGTATTCTGATCTCCGCGTTCTTGCCGCAAATATCATGGATGAGAATGGTAAGATGGTCTTCCAACCCTACCAGCTCTACTACTTCGACGGATTTACTGTTGGTGTAATCGGTGTATCAACACCCGATACTGAAACCAAGACTCATCCGAAGAATGTTGAGGGACTCTCCTTCATGAGTGATGCTGTTGTCTATGGAGCCCAAGCTCTTGTGAATGAGGTTCGCAATCGTGCAGATTATGTCATTGCACTTGCTCACCTCGGACTCGATGAGGATGGATCCTATGGCGTGACAAGCAAGATGCTTGCTGAAAATGTAAAGGGTATTGATCTGATCGTAGATGGCCACAGCCACTCAGTGCTTGAGAATGGTATGCAGGTCGGAGATACATTGATTGTCTCTGCCGGCGAATACATGAAGAGCGTTGGTCTGGTTGAGATTGCAGTTCGCAATGGCAAGGCTGCCGGAGAGACTGCTCTACTGATTCCTGCTTCCGATGTCGCAGATCCTTCACAGAACGACTATGCTAAGATGTTCGGTATTACCGAAGTCCCGGCCGATCCTACTGTGACTGCTTATGTCGAATCGCAGAAAGCCAAGTTGGACTCTATTACCAGCGAAATTGTTGCTTACACTCCCGTCAAGCTTGAAGGCGAGCGTCAGAACGTCAGAACTAAGCCGACCAATCTTGGTAACATGATTGCCAAGTCCATGGTTGAGGCTACTGGTGCAGATGCTGCTCTCACAAACGGTGGTGGAATTAGAGCTTCGATTGCCGCAGGCGATGTAAGTCGTGGTGACATCATTACTGTCTTGCCGTTCAACAATACCGTCGTGGTCGTTGAAGTTACCGGTCAGGATATCTATGATGCACTCGAATGGGGCTATTCCAGATTGCCCGAAGCTAATGGTGGCTTCCCGCAGACTGCCAATATGGCAATCATCTATAGCCGATTCAGCGATCCTGGTAGTAGGATCAAGAGAGTCCTTATCAATGGTAAGAGTATCGATCGTGACGCTACCTACAAGCTGGCTACGAATGACTTCATGGCCGCTGGTGGTGATGGATACACTATGCTCGACAAGCCGATCGTGATGTACGGTCCTGGTTTGGATGAGGTCTTTACCGACTATATGGTGAAGTACAACAGCAAGTAAGTACTTGTAACTGATTTTCCCAGCCGCCCAGTAACATGGGCGGCTGTTTTACATGTATTGTTTCCATTTGTGTATTTTCGTTACGTAGTGTACAATTGGAATTGAGATAGGATGGTCGTTTGACCCTTTTGCACATGCTTTACCTCTAGGTTGTGGGTTCGAAGAGCCGTTTTCTCGGTTAAGTTTGATACGCACAAAAATCAGGAGGCTTAGTATTATGGATGCATTGCTTAAGAAACCAGTTTTGTTGACTATAGGATTGGTAGTCGTACTTATTGTTATCCTCTTAATCTCTGGGGCGAACACCACGATGAATATTTTCGCCATCGTAGTTATTTTGGCTTTGATCGCTATGGTGTGGTTCAAATATTTACAGGAGAAGAATAGCAAAGACAGTTCTCCGGTCATCCCTCATGTCGAAGAAAGTGCTCCATTGAATGCTGAACCAGAAAAACAAGAGAAGACAGCCTTTCCTGAAGAGGATGAAGACATTCGTACAAAAACTGGTAGCCCCTGTGAAAAAGCAGGCGTATATGTTTGTAAGGACCACCCAAAGAGAACGGTAACCATGAAAGAGGGCAACCGCTTTCCTCCTTGTAGAGGTATAAAGAAAGGCCATTCAACAGTTTGGATTCTTAAAGAATAATGTAAAATCAGAAAAGTGTTTCATAATGGATACATTTCAATTGCTCCTTAATTATTGATTAAATTGCGAGTAAGTTTTACTGTAATTCATTATGAAAACTTTGCATTATCTTTACGCACTTCTTTTTCTATCGTGTTGTGCGATTTCGACCATACAGGCAGCTGAAATAACTGTAACACTCCCTGAAGCCATTGAGATGGCTCGTAAGAACAACATCAATCTTCAGTCGAGTGCGATTGACCTAAAGGGTGCCCAACGGGATGTAGATACCGCGTGGAATATTTTTCTACCCTCGGTTAACGCAACACTGAGTAATAGTGGTTCAGCAGTTGTTTTTCAGGATAATCCTATAATCAAAGCAGGAACCAATGGTAATAATGGTATTTCCGCAGGTTTATCTGTCCAGTTCCAATTGAATCCCGCTCTAAAGAACCAACTCGATTCCCATGGCTTAAACTATTCGATCCAACAGGTTTCCTACCAGCAGGCAATTTCGGAAGTTGAGCGAAATGTCACAAAGCTTTTCTACTATCTGTTAGCTGAAACGACCAACTTGGAACTCCAAGAGAAGAATATTGCATTAGCTGAAAAACAGTATGGGAAGGCTTTGGTAAACTTTGAAAGTGGTTATGCCTCTGAGATCGAAGTTCTTTCTGCCCAGTTGAGTGTTGAGCAACTTCGACCCTCTTTACAACAAAGCGAGAATGCCTATGAAGGTCAGCTGTTGGCATTCAAGGTGCTTCTTGGCCTCCCGCTCGAAGCAGAGGTTGCCGTGGAGGGTGAGTTGCCAGATGTAGAGCTCTCAACATCGGTTAATGATTTGAAGAAAAACATCGAAACTACCTATAGTATGGATTTAATGAGATTGAATCGGGAGGCTATGCAAAATTCCATGGCGCTCCAGAAGAAGGTTGACTTGATGCCTTCACTCATGCTTCAAGCCCAATATGGTTTAAACTTATGGAATTCGAGTACTAAAGATAGGTTCAACGAAATCTTTTCAGATTCTGCAACATATACCGTCTCCGTTTCCATACCACTCGATGGCCATATACCCGGAAGCCGAACCCAAGTCTCTCTGGCCAAAATAGAAGACAATCTAGCCAAACTAGAGCTCAATCGCCAACAAACGAAAGTACAGTTGGAACAGTCGATCATCACCCAGGTGAATACCCTGCAGAACCTAAAGGATCAGATGCAGGTAGCAAAGGCCAATCTGGAACTTGCACAGCGTGTATACCAGATGTACCTAACGCAGTATGAAGCTGGATATACCGACAACCTTACCGTAGAGGACGCACAGCAAGATGTGTTCTCCGTAGAACAGCAAATCGTCTATCTGCATTACCAGTATGCGAGTGCCTTGGTTGACCTCGCTTACGATCTGCAAATCGATATAGAACAATTGTAGTCGATACAAAGGAGTTTGCTTTTATGAGCAATCAACAGAAACCAAAAAAGAGCCGCATAGGCCTTATCATTATCTTGATTCTTATAGTCGCGGCGATTGTTGTCGCCGTAATCAATCCGTTTGAGAATTTATCCCAACTTCTTCCCGGTCAGGCCGAGAGTACTATTGAAGTAGAGGATGGAGCAAGCATACTCTCGGTAAGCGTTCACCCTGTAGAGAGAGACGACCTGCGCTCGTATATAAAAGCGAACGGAAATGTTGTTGATACCAAGACTGTGGATGTATATCCAGAGGTGGCGGGAAAACTCTCCTTCATTGATGTGCAAGTGGGAGATATTCTTACCGTCGATCAGGAATTCGCAAGAATCGACCCTTCACGACCGGGCATGAATTTTAGGGAGACTGTGGTGAAATCACCAGTGGATGGAACCGTTCTTGCTGTCAATTTTGCTTACGGAGCATCGGTATCGCCTCAAGCTGCATTGATCCGCCTTGGTATGCTCGATAGTCTGGAAGTCGAAGTAGCCATTGCCGAACGTCATATCGGACAGGTCGGTATCGGGACAGAGGCTACAGCTGAATTCAAAGCATATCCCGGGGAGCAGTTTTCCGGGACAGTGACACGATTGAGTCCCGTTTTGGATCCAGTGACAAGGACACGTGAAATTGGCATAACCTTGGATGATCCGGAGAAATTGATTAAGCCAGGTATGTTTCCCTCTGTAATCATCTATACCGAGAAAGTGGAAGATGCGATTGTAGTTGAAAGATCCAGCATTCTCTATGACGGTAACCAGGCCTACGTATACGTTGTAGATGAAAGCAATATTGCTAAGAGAAACGATATCACCCTAGGTCTTGTCGTGGATGAGAAGGCGGAGGTGGTCGAAGGCTTGGCCACAGGCACTATGGTCGTTGTTCAGGGACAGACATTGGTTACTGACGGAGCCTCTGTCCGGATTGTAGATTGAGTAAAGGGGATAGTACATGAGTCTTACCCATACCATTGTCCATAGACCTACCACCATCATAGTCATTTATATCCTGTTAACAGCACTTGCCCTCGTGGTTCTTCCCAACCTAGCGGTCGAGTTGTTTCCCGAGATTAATCTTCCCATGGTTGTCGTTTTCACCTCATACAGTGGGGCAAGTCCAGAAACAATGGAGGAGACGGTTACCAAGAGGATAGAGGGGGTAATCTCCAATGTCGGGGGAATCAATACCTTGACCTCCACATCTTCGGAAGGGTTCAGCATGGTGATGATACAGTTCGATTACGGTACAGATCTGGATGAAGCCACCCGATCAATCGATGACAACCTGAATCTCATAAACGACATTCTCCCCGATGGAGCATCGGCCCCAACTATTTTTAAGCTGAATACCAATATGATGCCTGTGATGAATATTGCGGTAATCGGTCGCTCTGGCCAGAGCGCCAACGATTTGCGACGCGTAGCACAGGATATCGTGCAGACCCGACTCGATCGTGTGTCCGGTGTCTCTACAACATCGGTCAGTGGTGGGCAGGATGCCTTTGTGAAGGTTGCTGTTGACCAGAATAGGTTGGAAGCCTATGGTGTGACCTTGTCACAGGTAGCACAGGTCCTCAATCCACAGAATTATCAGATCGGAAGTGGAACGATTACCGAAGGAAATATCGATTACCTCGTACGAACAAATGCCGAATTCACTAATCTGGATGAGATACGACAAACCATGGTGACTGCTGTACCGCAGATGAATGCCATGGGACAGGTCATTAATACAGCAGTGGTGACTGTAGGCGATCTGGCAGAGGTCTCCTTTGCATATAAGGAGGCGGAAAGCCAAGTCTATATAAACGGTGAACCGGGAGTATATATCTCTGTCTCCAAAGAGTCGGATGCGAACAGTGTCCAGGTAGCTGAAGCAGTACGAGAGGCGATTGCTGAATTGGAGAACGATCTTCCCGGATCTATCGGCCTTTATGTAACGGTAGATACCACAACAATGATCGACAGTACCATTAACACCGTCTATCAATCTCTCCTCTACGGAGTAGCTTTGGTCATGGTGGTGTTGTTCATCTTCCTCAGAAGCCTAAAGTCGACCTTTATCATCGGCATATCGATTCCTATATCGATGCTCATTACAGTTCTGGTAATGTTCTTCCTCGATTATTCTCTGAATCTGATGACACTCACCGGTCTTATACTTGGTCTTGGAATGACCGTCGACAGTTCGATCGTAGTGTTGGAAAATATTTTCCGATACCGAGAGCGTGGTTCCAAATTAAAGACCGCCGCATTGTTGGGGACAAAGGAGATGATTGTGGCGATTGCCGCATCGACCCTTACCACGGTATGTGTTTTTGTTCCCATTGTCCTCTTACGTAACAATCTGGAGATGTTGGGAGAGATCTTAACTCCTATGGCAGGTACGATCATCATCTCTCTGTTATCGTCTCTTGTAGTCTCAGTTACACTCATTCCAGTACTTACCAGTAGCTATGTGAAGATCTATACCAGGAAACAGAAGCCGCTCAGGCTCCGATTACTGCGTTGGATGGACTTCGGTATGGAATGGGCTTTCGAAGCCTTAGATAGGGGCTACAAACGTGTCCTAGCTGTATGTATCGATTACAAATGGCTCACCGTACTTTTTGTTGCGATCATTTTAGTAATCACATTCCAGGCGTTCAATGCCATGAATACCACATTGTATCCCACCATGAGCGAAACAAGCGTTTCTCTCCAAGTAACCTTACCTCAAGGTACGACCTTGGGAGCCACAGAGGCGGTATTGCGTGAAATTGAAGCCCATGCGAGAGAGGATATCCAAGGATTCAAGGATATCATTGTGACTACCGGTGGGGGAGGAATCTTCGGCAATGGAGGTACCAACAGTGGATCGATCCAGATAACGTTGGCTGAAGGTGATGACCAGATAGACGATATGCAGACGATCCAAGAGAAGCTGAGAGTCTATTTCGGTGGTTATCCTGCAGCATCATTCTCTTTCTCCTCCATGTCTATGGGATTAGGGAATATGAACCCTGTGGATGTGATCGTGAAGTCTGATGATTTACATGTCGCAGCTGCAACTGCACAAGAGATTCGGGATCTGATCGCTGAGAATCTGCCTCAGGTCACCGAAGTCAGGACCGACTTCGATGAAGGTCTTCCCCAGATGGAGATAGAGATCGACCGTGAACGTGCCTATGCCTATGGTTTGACTATGCAGGGCATCGCAGCAGAGGTGAGCAATAGCATTAACGGAATCACCGCTACACAGCTTAAAGCTGATGGAAGTGAGACCGATGTCATTGTGATGTTGCGACAGGAGGATCGTTCGGAACAGGTGGATCTGGAAAAGATTTTCGTAAGAAGCAGTACCGGACAGCGTGTCGCCCTCTCCAATTTCGCCTCCATCAGTCGGTCTACCGGTCCAGTCTCGATTAATCGGGAGGATGAGATGCGATCCGTCCACGTTGTCGGAGGTTTGGCAGATGGCTATTCGTCATCCGAGGCTGAAACCGCTATTCGAACGTTGATAGATGATAATCTGATCCATGATGATTCGGTATTCATAGAATTCGGTGGAGATTTTGCCGATATGAATGCGATGTTCCGGCATGTGGGTATCATCCTCGCATTGGCCGTCGTCCTCGTATTTGGTGTTATGGCTAGTCTCTTCGAATCATTTAGAAATCCGTTTATCATCTTGCTCTCCATGCCGCTCATGCTTATCGGTATCGTTGGCATATATCTGATCACTGGTGAAGCCTTCAGTCTGATTTCGGCTATCGGTACGGTTATTCTTGCAGGTATTGTGGTAAACAACGGAATCGTATTGATCGAGTATATCAATCTTCTGAGAAGGAGGGGGATGGATATCAGGACTGCGTGTATAGAGGCTGGTGGAAGCCGTCTGAAACCGATATTGATGACCAGTCTCACAACTATTTTCGGTATGGTCCCTTTGGCTTTCTTCGGAGGCCAAGGCGCCGAACAGATCCAGCCGATCGGACAGACCATCATTGGTGGTATGGCTGTTAGTACTGTGATGACCATTTTCCTCACTCCGACGCTCTACAGGCTGTTCAACCGTGACAAGGTAAAACGGGATATCGAGAATATCGCCAATCTGGTGGAAGAGGAGGCCTACGATGCGTAGAGTGGAAATTATGGCAGCCCAAGCGGTACAACAGGATATCTTGGATGCATTCGCCCTCTTCGAAGTGCCTGCACATTACACGATAATCCCTACCGCCCATGGTTGGGGAAATACGACGCCCAAGCTTGGCGATGCGGTATGGCCAGAGGAGAACTTTCTATTGATCATGTATTGCGAGGATCACGTTGTTCAGTTGATTGAGCGGGCGTTGGACTTGGTCAAGAAGAAATACGATCATGAGGGTATCGGTTTCTTTGTGCTATAAGCCCCATGAGAAAGTAGGTGAGTTTGGCTGCCGTATAATCACAATGGTGCAAGAGTCCGACCGGTGCCAGTTCAACAACATCGGCACCTAGTATCGTGCGTCCTTCGGTCAGTCGATAAAGTAGTTCTATAGCATCCCACCAAAAAAGACCGCCCGGGTCGGGGGTTCCAGTTGCACCCATGAGAGAGGCATCGAAACCGTCGACATCGAAGGTAATGTAGAGGTTTTTCGGGAAATCCGACGGTAGTCCAATTTGTGAAAGACCTTGATCCATTCTTGTGAGACGATAGATTTCGGAGGCATCATGATGCGATACTCCATAGGTCTCTCTTGCTCGTAACTCCTCTTCAGAAAAGTTCCTTATTCCTACCTGATGCAGCCGGATTCCACGTTCGACCGCTCTTCGCATGACACAGGCATGACTATCGGGTGTACCCTCATAGGTATCGCGTAAATCCATATGAGCATCGAACTGGAGTATTCCTACCGAATCGGTAACTCCTTCAGCCACCATGTGCTCAATTGCTCCATTGGTGATGCTGTGTTCTCCTCCTAAAAGGATCGGTACTCCTTGCTGATCTCTTACCTTTCTCATGAGCGTTGCAGTAGCTGAAAAGATCTCTTTCGGGGATTGCATGGGCGAACAATCGATAGCGGTGTGGGTGTGTATTCCAAGATCTCCTGGACTTCCCAGACCTTCCACCAATCGTTCCAGTTGGGAGGATGCTGCGATGATGGCAGCCGGCCCATTGGAGGTCCCGCCTTTGTAGGAGACAGTTCTCTCTAACGGTACCGAAATGATGTGAAAACGTGCATCTTTACTCGTTGTCTGGGGGAATTCTGATTCGAGAAAGCACGGATGCCGCATGTATGTCTCCTTATGAAAGTCGATATTTGTAGTTTTCGTAAGAGAAACGTTTTACTACACGGTAAGCGCCTTCTTCGAAAATAGCGATATCGGGAAGAGCTATCCCATTGAACATGGTTGTCTTGACCATGGTGTAGTGCATCATATCTTCAAACACTATCCTATCGCCGACTTGAGGAAGATTTTTGCAGATGTATTGGCCGACCCAATCTCCTGCAAGACAAGAGCTACCACCAAACTGGATTATCTGTTCATCATTAGCTGGTTTCTCATTAGCTTGGCGTATTCTCATTCCCCGCACTCGTGGCGTGTAGGGCATTTCCAGACAATCGGGCATATGGGCTGCGAATGATGTGTCCATCATGATCGATATGACCCCTTCATTCTCTACGATATCGAGAACCTCGGAGACTAATACCCCCGTTTCCCAGACGAAAGCAGCCCCTGGCTCAAGGATCAACTCGAGATGAGGATGGCGTTCATGGAAGTCGGTGAGTGTCTTGACCAGAAGGTTCTGGTTATAACCGTTACGGGTAACCAGGTGTCCTCCTCCCAGATTCAACCATGCGATATCCTCCAACAGATGTCCGTAGAGTCGTTCAATCTGTCCTAGGGTTCCTTGTAACTCTTCAGCTCCACTCTCGCAGAGGTTATGGGAGTGCAGTCCACTGATACCTTTAGGAAGGCTCTGTAGTTGGGATGCCGGAATTCCGAGTCGGGAGCCTGGGATACAAGGATTGTAGAGAGCGGTTTCTACGGTGGAATATTCGGGGTTGATGCGCAAGCCGGCTTTTGCCCTGCCAAGCCCGGTTTTATGGCGCTCGTACTGGGCTATACTGTTGAATGTGATGTGCTTAGCGATAGCTGCTATGAAGGGAAATTCCCGCGGATTGTAGGCTGGGCAATAGGCATGCACCTCACCAAAGTATTCTCCCGCCAACCGTGCCTCATTGAGTGAACTCGCGGTAGCACCAGAGGCGACCTTTGCGATCTCCTCGAATACTTCATACATGGCGAAGCCTTTGAGCGCAAGGAGAAAGCGCGCTGGAATGCGCTGTTGCAAGCTATCGATGAGTGCGAGGTTTTGTTTAAATCGATCGTACTCCAAGACGAATGCCGGAGTCCGTTCCACCATGGAACTATCTAGCATCGGCTACTCCTTGTGGTCAAAAGCGAGTTCTCCATCAATTTCGATCTCCCAAGGAAGGCCCAGTTTTCCCAATAGTTCCATGAACGGGTCGGGATCGAACTGTTCCATATTCCACACTCCTGGCTCAAGCCAAGTCCCGAGCGCCATCAGCCGTGCTCCTATTGAGGCGGGAACTCCGGTTGTGTAAGAGACAGCCTGTGCTTTGGTGTCCCGGTATGCCTCCTGGTGGCTACAGTTGTTGTAGATATAGACGGTACGTTCTTTACCATCCTTTATTCCCCGTAGCTGCACTCCGATACTGGTCTCTCCCTGATATCCCTCTCCAAGCGATGACGGTTCGGGAAGGACGGCTTTGAGGAATTGGAGCGGCTGGATCTGCATTCCTTGGAACTCGATGGGTTCGATACTGGTCATTCCCACATTCTGCAGTACCTGGAGGTGGGTGATGTATTGTTGTCCGAAGGTCATCCAAAAGCGAGCTTGTTTGATCGTGGGGAAGTGCTGTACCAGCGATTCGAGTTCCTCGTGATATAACAGGTATGACGGGCGTGCTCCGATTTGTGGGTATTCGATATCCTGGTGGATTTCTAAGGGTTTTGTCTTTATCCATGTGCCATCCTTCCAATAGCGCCCGTTCTGGGTAATCTCTCGGATGTTGATCTCGGGGTTGAAGTTTGTTGCGAAGGCTTTCCCATGGTCTCCAGCATTGCAATCTACGATATCGAGGTAGTGGATCTCATCGAAGTAGTGTTTTGCTGCATAGGCTGTGAATACATTGGTCACACCGGGGTCGAATCCACTTCCTAACAATGCGGTAAGTCCTGCTTTTTCGAATCGATCCTGATATGCCCACTGCCAAGAATACTCAAATTCAGCTTTATCCTTCGGTTCGTAGTTCGCGGTATCGAGGTAATGGATCTTTGTCTGTAGACAGGCCTGCATGATCGGTAGGTCTTGGTAGGGAAGGGCAACATTGATTAATAGGTCGGCTTTGAACTGCTTGATTAAGGTGACCATTTCTTCAACCGAATCGGCATCTACTGCGGCGGTCTTCATGGGTACCGGACCTGCTTCTGCGGCTATGGCATCGCACTTTGCTACGGTCCTACTGGCAAGGAGGATCTCTTCGTAGATATCGTCCATTCTTGCACACTTTTTTGCCACGACATTGCCGACTCCTCCGGCTCCAATTATGATTAGTCTTTTTTTCATACGCTTTTCCATTGTCGGTCAATCCTCCTGGTCGGTTTCGTAATAGGTGTATCCTCGCAATCCTGCGGTATAGGTGGTGATTATTTTTCTTCGTTGCTGGGGAGATATTCTTCCATCCCGTACTGCCGATTCGGCCTTATCTTTGATAAGCGCTTCCAATTTCTTTGGTTCATACTCTACATAGCTGAGTACATCGGCGACGGTATCGCCATCGAGTTCATTGTGGAGTTTGAACGTGCCGCTTTCGTCATAGGTTACGCTCACCACATTCGTATCTCCAAACAGGTTGTGCAGATCGCCGAGGGTTTCTTGGTAGGCTCCTACGAGAAATACGCCGAGTACGTAGTCGTCATCTTCAGGTGGTGCATGCAGCTCTAAGGTGTTCTGGATTTCCGATCTGCCAATGAATTCATCGATCTTCCCTTCGCAATCGCACGTAATGTCGCTGAGTATTGCATGACGAGTTGGTCTTTGATCGAGCAGATGGACTGGCATGATGGGGAAGAGTTGGTTTATTGCCCACACGTCGGGTAGTGATTGGAAGACGCTGAAGTTTCCATAGTAGATATCGGAGAGTTGGTGATCTAGGTTCATCAATTCGGGTGGTAGGTACTCTTGTCCTTTTGCTATTTCGGATATCTGTGCCATGATGGTCCAATACAGGTGTTCGGCGGCTGCTCTTTCGCGCATATCGACTTTTCCATAGAGGAATTTATTTCTGATCTCTTCGCGGTAGTAGTTCAGGTCGTTCAGGCATTCCTGGGTGTTCTTTTCATTGAGCATGTTCTTCACATACCGTAGGTTGTCCAATGCGGGCATCGGTTTTCCACTTTGGGTGTCCATGGGGTCGTAATCCATATTCGGTCGGAATACGTTGGTGTCCAATATGTTCATCAGCAATACGGAGTAGTAAGCTACGAGGGCTCTTCCCGATTCACTGATGATGGTAGGGTGAGGGATCTTTGTCTCGTTACAGATAGTCATGATCTCTTCAACCACATCGTCGCAGTATTCTTTCATGGAATAGTTCCTGCTGTTGCTGGAATTGCTGCTGCTGCCGTCGTAGTCTATGGCTAATCCTCCACCAATGTCGAGCAAGCCCATGGGTGCGCCCTCTTTTATCAGTCCGGCATAAAATCGGGAAGCTTCGGTCGCTCCTATGCGGATGTCGTGGATATTGGGGATCTGGGAGCCGAGGTGGTAGTGTAGGAGTTTCAGGCAGTCGAGCATTCCGGCTTCACGCAATTGGTCTACGACTTGTATGATCTGGGTGGTATTCAGGCCGAAGGAGCTTCTGTCGCCTCCGCTATCGGTCCAGTGTCCGCTTGCGACGGTCGAGGGTTTCATTCGGACGCCGATATTGGGTGTTATGTTGAGTTCTTTGGCTCTCTCTATGATTACGGTGACTTCTCCCGGCATTTCCACTACCAATACAGTCTGGATGCCGAGGAGTATTCCACGTAGGGCTAGGTCTATGTATTCTTCGTCTTTGTATCCGTTGCAGATGAGGTAGGCTTCGGGGTCATCCATGTAGGCTAGTGCGGCGATCAGTTCGGCTTTGCTGCCGGTTTCCAAGCCGTGGTGGTATTGTTTGCCGAAGTGGCAGATCTCTTCTATGACTTGTTGTTGTTGGTTTACCTTTATGGGATATACTCCGCGGTATACTCCTTGGTAGCCTGCTTCTGTTATGGATTGGGAGAAGCTTTCGTTGATGTATTTGATTCGGTCATCAAGGATGTCGCTGAATCGTAGCAATACGGGGAGTTTCATTCCTCTTTCTTGTAGTCCGCTCGCTATCTGTTTCAGGCTGATGGATGATTCGTTCGATTTTCCTTTCAATCGGACGTGTACTTCTCCGTCGTCATCGATATGAAAGTAGCCGTTTCCCCATTCGTCTATGCGGTAGAGTTCGTTGGCGTCTTCAATTGTCCAGTTCATACTTCCTCCAAGGTGCCAGGTTAAGTATATCAGTAACTGGCACGAATCGAAATAGGTGCCGATGAGCGAATTTTGCTGTATATTGTACATAATACAAATATGGAAAACAGGAGTAGAATCCCATGGCAATGCTACAAGCGATTGAGAAGAGAAGGGCTTACCGGGCAATCGGTCCAGAATCGGTTTCCGCCGATGTACTGAAGAGGTTGATTGAAGCTGCCCATACTGCGCCGTCGAGTGCCAACAACCAACCATGGAGAATGGTTACGGTAACCGACAAGAAGCAGCTGGAAGCACTAAAAGAGACGCTCTCGAAAGGAAATTATTGGGCTTTAGAGGCACCTGTGATTACTGCATTCGTGACCCATCCCGATTGGAGTATGCGTATTGGTGGTAGGGATCTCGCTTTTTTTGAACTAGGAATGGCGGCTATGGCATATCAGCTACAAGCGGTTGAAGAGGGCCTCTATGTACATCCAATCGTAGGCTTCAATGCCGATAAGGCTAAAGAGGTTCTTGGAATCGATGCTGAGTATGTCCTAGAGATCATGATGGTGGTTGGCCATCCTGGGGAC
Organism: Pleomorphochaeta sp. DL1XJH-081; assembly: GCF_049310885.1. Lineage (NCBI taxonomy): Bacteria > Pseudomonadati > Spirochaetota > Spirochaetia > Spirochaetales > Sphaerochaetaceae > Pleomorphochaeta > Pleomorphochaeta sp. DL1XJH-081. Next base: position 3,242 of record NZ_JBMDYO010000002.1, on the reverse strand, counting down.
ATCGGATCCCTCAACGACAAACATAGAGAGAGTGAACTCTCATCCCGTATTAGAAAGCCCATTGATAAAATTGCCGAATACGATCAGTGGAGTGGCAATCTGGTACCTTAATCAGAAAAATCGAACATTATTATTGGTTTTGGTATCTACAAGACCCCTAGTTTCACATCAGTCTAACCGGGGGTTCTCTTCTTTGCTTTATATGCGGATTTCGTTGGTTCCAGAACTAATATACGGTGCCAGGCACAGCTCAATTCCGGCATGGCTACCTGTTTCTTGAATGATGGTAAAGCCTTTCCGATGGTCGATTACTTCCAAGTAGATAGACCCCTTTATGCTTTCTTGGATTTTGCGGTCCATCTTTCCTTGGCGTGGAGCTGCTAAATGGGCTGTTGGCCCCAGTTCTGCGAGAAACCGTATTGTATATTTCTTATCCTTTACTACTACCTCGGATTGTTTCCCATCGTTTTGAAGTTTTACGATCTTTGCGCCTGTATAGGTTCCGAATTGGATCAGACGGCCCTCTACGAATACGAAACCGAGGAAGCCTGTGAAGGTTTTTCCAAGGAATGGAATATTGGCTACCGATAGCATACACGCGTTTCCTTTAGAGGGGAAACAATTCGACTGCATCCATATCCAAGAACTGGGAAATGATGTTCCCCAATCCTTTTCAATGTATCCATCTCCTTGAGACCAATCGATCAGATCTCCATTCAAAAACAATGTTCCTTGTAGCGAGTGATGCATTGATACTACACCATGGAAGCATTCCATGAATGGGACATACGCATACCAGCCCATGATTCCAGGTTTCGTGATGGTAACCGGGTATGCTTTGATATTTTCATGGTTGACCTGTCCGGCAAGGCTAAGGTCCTCTGTTTCAATGTGAAGGGAGATGGAGTTGGTCGTGAAATGGTTCTCTCCAATTCTAATATCCAAGTTTCTCTTGTCGGCATGGAAGCTCTCGAAGGGGTAGGTAATGTACCAGCTTTTTTGTGAAGCACTACTGTAAACTTGGATGAACGCATGCCTATTCTTTCCCTCAGATTCCAAAGAGATTCCGGGAATGATAGCGAGTACTTGTCCATCTTTTACCATTTTAAAGTACCAGCCCTCGAAATAGGCCTTATTCTTTTTCCTTCCTTGGAACACAGGCGGATGAAATAGTGTGTATAGACTCATCAAGCCTCCCCTCTGGTGTTTTACGTAGGTTATACCATGGATGAGTATGAGGAGGTAGTAAAAAGTAAATCATTCGAAACACTGGCTCCAGTATGCGGATGAGGATTGATGTAAACAGAGGGTTTATCATGATTCTGTTATCACGTAAAATCAACAGTACCCGGTACCTGATAGGAGGAGGATTTTGGGTATACATAAGACAAGGGGTTTTCTCTATCGAGTTGCTCGAATACTTGGTGATATTCAAGCAGTCTCTTCGGGGAGTCCTAGAAAAATGGCGAAACGTGCAGGTAGGAAGGTCGTAGGTAGGGGTTTTGGGAAATTCATGAGACGACTTTTCAAATAGATTGGCCCGAATCCAATGTAAATTTATTGCTATGATAGGTAAATAATAGTTAAGAGCAATAGATTGATGTGAAGGTGTTTCATTAAAGAAACTAGAAGGGTTTATCATCTGCCAACTATCACTTAAAATGGAGATCAATACCATAGATATCGCTTTAGAGGCCGTTTACCACGGTCCCAAATCTGATATTTGGTACCAGGCACCTTGGTTTAAAGGAGGATTACGTGCGGAATTTTGAACTTGAGGTTTATTTAGCGCAGTGGGAATTTCGTGCTCGATATCATATGACAGCTTCCGATATCGAGAGTATGAGTATAGCACAGTTATTGGAAATGGCCTCGGTAGAACAAAAGGCTACTCTTGACGATCTTTGGCTCGGTTATACCGAGACTCTCGGTTCTCCAGCACTACGTGAAGAGATAGCCCATACATATGACGAGATCAATGCAAAGGACATCCTCTGCTTCGCTGGTGCCGAAGAGGGACTCTATACTGCAATGAAGGTGCTTCTGGACAAAGAGGATCACGCGATTGTGGTAGTTCCCAATTATCAGGCCTCGGAGACTATACCGATGGAGAGCTGTGAGGTTACCGGAGTAGCTCTCAGACCGGAGGATGGATGGCAACTGGATATCGATGAAATCAGAAATTCTCTACGGCCGAATACGAAATTGATATCGATCAACTTTCCACACAATCCCACCGGTGTCATCTTGGAGCGAAATCGATTAGATGACTTGGTGAATCTTTGCAGAGAACGAGGTCTCTACTTGTTCAGCGATGAGGTCTATCGACTTATTGAACGGGATTCTTCATTGCGGTTGCCTCAAGTCGCGGATATTTACGAAAAGGGGCTTTCGCTCAATGTCATGTCCAAAGCCTATGGATTGCCAGGCTTGCGAATCGGATGGATTGCTACCAAGGACCATAAACTTCTCGAGCGAATGGAACGGTATAAACACTACCTCTCGATCTGCAATTCTGCTCCAAGTGAATTTCTTGCGACTATTGCATTGAAAGCTAGGGATCGCATTCTTGAACGAAATAGAGCCCTTGTGGATCATAATGCCCAACTACTTGATGCTTTTTTTACGGAGTTTTCCGAGCTATTTTCATGGAAACGTCCTGACGGTGGTTGTGTTGGGTACCCTCTTTACAAAGGATTAGAGGGCGCTGACGCTTTCTGTGAGGATCTTCTCAAAAATAGCGGGGTACTGTTGCTTCCACCAAAAGTCTATCGTTCTCCGCTTGCCGAATCTCCAATAGATCGTTTTAGGATTGGTTTTGGGCGTAAGAACATGGAAGAAGGCCTGGAAGTCTTCCGACGGTACCTACATGGCGACCGTGGATAGTACTACTCGTGATTTGATACGTAAATCTTTGGGATCGACTCTACATAAGCTTACCAAAGCATCCAAAAGTGTGGGTGAGAAAAATAAGAACACAAGTCTTGTCAATAAAAGAAGAGATGCGATACGTATTGGATTAGAAAGTCTTGAGAATGAATGGGGAAATAAGGGTTTCGACTACCCTGCAGATATGTTGATATCTGCGAAGGATGAACTACAGCGCATGCTTTGCTCCGTTGAAAGTCACTTGATGCGGGTTAAGGAGGGCAGTGCGCAAAAGACGGCTCAGTGAGTTTTTCTGGGGTTGGGGGGGAAGAGCAGGTGAAATAGATATGGAAATGGCAGGTCCAATCCTGTAG
>NZ_JBMDYO010000001.1:286591-915580 GCF_049310885.1 Pleomorphochaeta sp. DL1XJH-081 | reverse complement strand
ATCACATTCCCAAACGGAGTGAGCGTAGCGGAGCCACGAAGTGGATCCATTACCGAACGAGTGCCGGGAACGAAAGCCTGCTTGCATTGCCGAGCGAGTGCCGGGAACGAAAGACTACTTGTATACCTTCCATTTGTCAGTAAACTGTAAGTTTATGCAAATTTATGTATGTGCTTTCAAGAAACCCCTCGGTTCAGCTTGAAGAACCTAGCCTATTCTTTTATGATGTGGTACGTTTTCGAAAAATAGTTGTCCAAGGGGTTTTTATTTCATGAGGATTTCAATGAAGCAGTTGAATCGTACCTATGGTTCTCTGCATGCAGTACATGATATTTCTCTCAACATACCGTCCAATACAATCTATGGGATTATAGGAAAAAGTGGTGCGGGAAAATCTACCTTGGTACGTCTGATAAGCCTCTTGGAACGACCCGATAGCGGTGAGATCTATTATGATGATAAACGCGTCGATAATCTTCCCAAGGATGAATTAATTGCACAACGGCGGAAGATTGGGATGATCTTCCAGAATTTTAACCTGTTCTCCTCAAGAAATGCCGCAGAGAATATTGCTTATCCCATGGAGATTGCTGGAGTTCATAAGGAAGCCATTAATACCCGTGTTGAAGAATTACTTGAAGTGGTTGGACTAGCTGGAAGAGGAAAGGCCCCCATCAGTACCCTCTCAGGAGGTCAGATGCAACGGGTCGCAATAGCTAGAGCTTTAGCTAACCATCCCGATGTTCTGTTTTGTGACGAAGCTACCAGTGCATTGGATCCCCAAACTACGAGATCTATTCTCACTTTGCTTAGCGACCTACAAAAGAAAATGAACCTTTCTGTGGTTATGATTACTCACCAGATGGAAGTTGTTAGGGATGCTTGCGAACATGTGGCGGTGCTGGAAAATGGAAGTGTTGTCGAAGAGGGCAAAGTATTGGATGTATTTGCTGCTCCAGCTTCGGCCACAACCAAGGATTTCTTAGCTAATCTTGCACCTTTGGTTGAGCCTGATGAGGTCAAGCGTGACGATATGGTCCGTTGGTCCGATGAAGGAGGCCGTTTCACCTTGCGTTTCAGGGGAGATTCGACAGGAGAACCTGTCCTCAGCAGGATTCAGAAGACATACGATGTCGAATTCAATATCCGAGCTGGAGGTGTACAACGCGTATCTGGTGAAGATGTGGGAACCTTGATTTGTGATATTATCGGAGAATCAGATGAAGTTGACAAAGCGGTTGCTGCTCTTCAGCTGTCGGGAATATTGGTAGAAGAGGAGGGTCAGTAACCATGGACATGTTGTTCTCGTTAGTCTGGAATGCAACAGTTGAGACCCTCGCAATGGTATTTGCATCAACCTTATTTTCCCTTGTGTTGGGATTGCCGTTAGGGATTCTCCTCTGCATTACTGGTCCTGAGGCTCAGGGAGGAATCATTCCAAAACCAGTTTTAAACAATGTTCTGGGAAGAATCGTAAATGTCTTACGTTCTTTTCCGTTTATTATTCTCATGATCTTGTTATTTCCTTTATCGAGGATCATCGTAGGCACAAGCATTGGAACCACAGCCACAATCGTTCCGCTTTCGATAGCGGCTGCGCCGTTTGTAGCCCGAATCATAGAAACAGCGGTCAAGGAGGTGGATCCGGGGGTCATTCAGGCCGCCCGCGCAATGGGATCCACAACTATGCAAATCATAAAAAAGGTGTTGATACCTGAGGCTATGCCGTCATTGGTATCGGGAATCACCTTAACCATCATTAATCTGATTGGCTATTCAGCGATGGCCGGTGCGATTGGTGGTGGTGGATTGGGAGACCTTGCCATTCGCTATGGGTATCAGCGGTTCCGCCCAGATGTCATGTTGGTATCAGTCATCGTGATTCTGGTATTGGTCGAGGTTGTCCAAGTTGTCGGAAATAAAATTAGTGCCCGCATGATGGCGAAACGTTGAGAATTACGTATATTCCATCTACTAGATACAAATCAAAGGGAGATTTTAGTATGAAAAAAATTGCTGCAATTGTTTTGGTTTCATTGATTGTGGTTTCATCCATCTTTGCCGCCGGATCCAAGGAGAGTGTGAATACCTTGACCGTAGGCGCGACACCAGAACCACATGCTGTGTTCTTGAACCTTATCGTTGATGACCTCGCTGCCGAAGGTATTACCCTCAAGGTAGTTGAGTTTACCGATTATGTCACACCAAACAAAGCACTCGAAGATGGGCAGATAGATGCAAACTTCTTCCAGCATATCCCATACCTTGAGTCCTTTAATGAAGAGCAGGGTTATCATCTGGTTAATGCCGGCGGAATTCATATCGAACCGATTGCACTCTACTCACGCAAACATTCGAGTCTCAACGCTATCGGTCAGGATGCGACTATCGCTATCCCTAACGACCCTACCAACGGTGGACGGGCTTTGTTGCTTTTACAGAGTGCAGGTCTGATTACCTTGAAGGATGGTGCTGGAATCACTGCTACTGTGTTCGATGTGGTCGATAATCCAAAAGCTATCAAATTCCATGAGATAGAAGCCGCTTCCCTTCCCCGTGTATTGGATGATGTTGATGCTGCTGTAATCAATGGAAACTATGCTATTCCTGCCGGACTGAAGGCTAATCAGGATGGTCTTGCCGTTGAAGGCGCAGACTCCCCATACGTGAATGTCGTTGCAGTTAAGCAGGGAAGTGAAAACGATCCTGCCATCGCTGCTTTGGTGAAAGCCTTGCAGAGCAAAGAAATCAAGGACTACGTTGCCGAAAACTATCCTAACGGCGAAGTTGTGGTGGTTTTCTAGTTACTTGGGGTTACACCCACATCCACCTAGCGTTATGATGTTGATAGGAGAAAAGTCATGTCTATCGTGTACATAACCCTAATCGGCATCATCGCTATGGTGGTAGTGTCATTGATTACATTATTCAGTGTTCGAATAGGGTTGGAGCGGATGAGGATGAGAATGTCCGAATCGCTCCAATCTTCGCATAGAGAGTCGGTGGGGACGCTTACGGATATCGCGTCTCTTACTCAAAGACAACTGGAAAGTGTTAGTGTACGGACACAGGAGTTGGGAGATAAAACGGAACGGCAATTGCTTGCCATGCGAGAATCAATCGATGCCAAACTGGAGTTGATCCGTTCAGACAATGAACGAAAGTTGGAGCAGATGCGGATTACCGTCGATGAAAAGTTACATGAAACATTGGAACGCCGACTTGGAGAATCCTTCAAGTTGGTAAGTGAACAACTTTCAGTAGTCAATAAAAGTCTAGGTGAAATGCAGACACTTGCTGATGGTGTTGGAGATCTCAAGAGGGTACTTTCAAATGTAAAGTCCCGAGGTATGCTAGGAGAATTTCAACTCCATGCGATATTGCAAGATGTACTGTCACCAAACCAATATGCTATGAATGTCGCAACTAAAAAGGGGAGTTCGGATCGCGTAGAATTTGCAATCAGACTTCCTGGTCAACAGTCTGACAGGGGAAATGATGGAAGAGGTGTTTGGCTTCCGATCGATGCAAAGTTTCCAAAAGAGGATTATGAGCGGCTAGCTGGGTGTCAACAAAATGGAGATATCGAAGGGGTTGAGGTTGCAAGGAAAGCTCTTAGACAACGTCTTCGCTCTGAAGCGAAGGATATCTCTACCAAGTATTTGGATCCACCGGAGACAACCGACTTCGCTATCTTGTTCCTTCCTATGGAGGGTCTCTACGCCGAAGTACTGAATACAGAGGGGTTGGTCGACGAGTTACAGCGTAACCATCGCATCGTTGTTGCTGGGCCAACTACACTTACGGCATTGCTCAATAGTTTGCAGATGGGATTCAAGACATTGGCGATACAGAAACGATCGAGTGAAGTATGGCAGATCCTTGGCATAGTTAAGACAGAATTTTCGCGTTTCGGCGAATTGTTGGAAAAGACGAAGAAGCGTCTTGATTTAGCTTCGGGAGATCTTGATCTGGCATATCGCAGGACTGAAAGGATTCAAAGAAAACTAATATCGGTGGAGTCCGTTCCCTCCACTGGACAGGAAGAAACAGAGGAGTTGATGCAATGAAACTTACAGGAAGAAGTTTTCTCACACTGAAGGATTTCACTTCTGATGAGATAGGGTATCTCTTGGATCTCTCGGACAAGTTGAAGGCAAAAAAACTATCAGGTAACCGCGACTTGCTATTGGAGGGGAAGAATATCGTATTGCTATTCGATAAACCTTCCACACGAACTCGATGTGCATTCGAAGTAGCGGCATTTGATGAAGGTGCCCATGTGACTTTTTTGACAAATAGCCAGATGGGAAAGAAAGAGTCCATTGAAGATACGGCCAGAGTTCTCGGCCGATATTATGATGGGATGCAATATCGAGGAAGTAGTCAGGCTTTAGTAGAAGATTTAGCCAAATACTCTGGTATTCCCGTTTGGAATGGTCTTACCGATGACGACCACCCTACACAGGTTTTAGCGGATTTTATGACTGCTCGTGAGCATCTTAAGAAACCGTTGCACTCGATGAAATTCGTGTATGTTGGGGATGGAAGGAATAACATGGCCAATGCTTTGATGATCGGTGCAGCGAAAGTGGGAATGGACTATGTGATAGCAACACCGCAAGAGTTGAACCCTTCGAGATCCTTGATCGACTCACTAGCCGATGACTGCAAGAGGACCAAAGCTACCATATCCGTGGAGAGTGATCCTTTTAAGGCCGTCCAAGGTGCCGATATCATTTATACCGATGTGTGGGTCTCCATGGGAGAGGAAGACAAGATGTCCAGTAGGATAGCTCTATTACAGCCATACCGGGTTACTATGGAATTGATGAAAGCCGCCGGTAATCCCAATGTTCTGTTCGAGCACTGTCTACCGGCATTCCATGATCTTGAGACCAGTATTGGAAAAGATGTCTTCGATAAATTCGGACTAAAGGAGATGGAGGTCTCAGATGAGGTTTTCCACAGTCCATATTCGGTTGTTTTCGATGAAGCCGAGAATCGTATGCACACGATCAAAGCAGTGATGGTCGCAACAATGAGTGATAAACTCCAATAAGATTCAATATGTTACTCCCGGGAATCTTGGATAATGAGAGCTTGGTAGAAATCTATCGCCTTTCCAAGATTCTCTAGGGAGAACCGTTCATCTACATTATGCATCCGTTGCAGTTCGGACGCATTCATTATCGCAGGTGTGAAGCGATAGACATGGTCACAGATAGCTTCATAGTATAGAGCATCGGATCCCCCGGTCATGAGATAAGGAGTGGGAACCGCAGCAAAAACCTGTCTAATAGTTTTTTCGAGAATCTCGAAACCTTCTCCATCAATGCGGGAAACACGTGAGCGGATCGAATCATCAATCACCGATATTTCGATCGTATCATCAGCAACTGTTCTTTTGACCCTTTCCACAATCTTTTCTGTAGATTCCCCTGGAAGTGTACGGATATTCGCAACTGCAGAGGCTGAATTCGCAATAATATTTGTTGCGGAACTTCCTTTTACCATAGTAATGGCAAGAGTCGTGCGCACCAGTGCATTCATTGAAGGAATATGGTTGCATAGCATAACTATCAAAGGTTTGAAGAGCCATGGATTCAATAAGGGAATGGCAAGATGAAAAGGAGCTTGCTCTCCAAGAGTTCTAAAGAGCATTTTTACCGGAGAGCTGAATTGAACTCTGTTCCTTTTTGTTTCCAAACGCCAGATTGCCCTAGCCAAGGTTCCCACGGCAGTTGGATTCTGTGGACTGGAAGAGTGTCCTCCCTCTTTCGTGCAACGTAACTTGAGATTGAGATTTCCTTTTTCCGCAATACCTATCACGGCGATAGGTATGTCGATACCTGGAACAAATCCTTTTGTAACTACGCCACCTTCATCCAGAACGTAGGAGAAGCGAATTTCTTTGCTAATAAAATATTTGACGATAGAACGGGCTCCTTTGGATCCCCTTGTCTCTTCATCCCAGCCAAATGCAATATACCAAGTACGAGAAGGACGGAAATCGTCTGTGAGCAATTGCTCAATAGCCTCAAGTATTGCTATCAATTGTCCTTTGGCATCAAAACTACCTCTTCCCCAGACATACCCCTCCGCAACGGTTTTTTCAAATGGAGGATACGTCCATTCCTTTTCTTGAGCTGGAACCACATCTTGATGGGCCATAAGGAGTGCAGGAGGCCTCTCTGGAGATGTTCCCTTCCAACAGAAAACAAGATTCTTGGTATCTCCAACATCGATTCTCTCCAGCTTATTATGGATTTGAGGAAATGTATGTTCGAGATAACGATGAAATGAGAAGAACGAATTGTTCGTTTCTTGGTTGTCGTGTCCTTCAGGTTGAGCGACTGTCTGGAAGGATACCGCTTCTGCGAGATGTTCAGCGACCGTAAGAAGATTAATTCCTTCTTGGGTGGTATTGAGTCTTAGCCTAGGTCTCTTGGAAAGTCTTACCTTGACTACTAAGGTTCTTACGATGGCAAAGAGCAGGAGCGACACGATGATTGTGGCTGCAAATATGATAGTTGACTGCATGTGCTTCCCGCCTTTCTTGTTTTGGATAGTGTGTTTTACAAAATCATGGTATAGTGTAACATAAGAACCAATGAACAGAGTAGCAGGAATGATAGCATGCCAAAGAAAATCGATCATGAGGAACGGAAAGAGAAAATTCTGCAGACAGCATTGAAGGTCTTTGCGAGAGAGGGGTATCGGGACTCTAACCTCTCTTTGATAGCAACCGAATGTGGAATATCTCGACCGACAATTTACCAGTATTTCAAAGATAAGGAACAAATCTACTACTATGCTGTGAAGTTGGTGACTGGTAGGATGTTCACGAAATATGCGGATTATGCATGGACAACCACCGATGGGATAATTGTCCGTATCCTTACAATCTGTAACGATATTATCGATATTTCCACCCAACATAGGGGAGAACTTACTTCTCTAATGGATGTTATGTTGCAGTTGAAGAAAGAGGGGACTGATTTCTCCGATATTATTCTCAGGCGTACTGCCAAGCTACATATTCTCTTCAAGCGGTTGTTGCGATTAGGAATATCCATGGGAGAAGTTGTCCAATGTGATGTCAATCGGATAACTCAACACCTAGTTATTCTCTTGGAATCCTTTTGTTTCCAATTGGCTTTCCTCGATTCATTCGATGTCAATGGTTCGAAGGAGTTGGTGAATAACTATCTTGAGCTGATACGGCCGCAAGCAGACCAACGCTTCATCCGCTGACCCTTCGATATAGTCAAAAAATTTGCCCTTGCATCAATCTCTCAGTATATTACACATGGATGTACCTGTAATTCCAAGAGGTAATATATGAACATTGATAAGATGACAATCAAACTACGAGAGGCCTTACAGGCGGCCGACTCGTTGGCACACGCATACAAGAATCCGACGATTGGCCCTGAACATCTATTCCTTGCGCTACTACAGCAACGGGATGGACTACTCGTACCCCTATTCGATCGCTTGGGGGTCTCTCCTTCCATGCTAGAACAGGAAACTACGAGTATGGTGGAGCGTTTGCCAAAAGCATACGGTGATACCGCACAGAGCTCCCTTTCTCCGAAACTGGCTGAGATTTTCTATGCTGCAGAACGTGAAGCGGCAAACTTCAAGGATGAATACATCAGTGCCGAACATTTGCTACTTGCACTTTTGGTTGAGGATACACCCATCTCAACCATGCTCAGGGAACGTGGTGTCTCAAAGGATGGTATTTTGAAAGCCCTCCAACTGGTACGTGGTAACAACCGGATAACTGATGAGAATCCAGAGGATCGTTATCAATCATTAGAAAAATATTGTAAGGATATGACTGCTCTCGCAAGACAACAGAAACTTGATCCGGTGATTGGACGAGATGAAGAGATACGACGTGTCATGCAAGTTCTATCGAGAAGAACGAAAAACAACCCTGTTTTGATTGGTGAACCTGGTGTAGGAAAGACTGCTATTGTGGAAGGTCTGGCTCAGAGAATTGTCTCTCGCGATGTCCCTGAATCACTCTCATCAAAGCGCTTATTGGCATTGGATCTTGGAGCTCTAATCGCAGGGGCAAAATTCAGGGGCGAGTTCGAGGAGCGATTGAAAGCAGTCATCAATGAAGTTGTCGGCTCGCAAGGTGAAATTATTCTCTTCATTGACGAATTGCATACTTTAGTGGGAGCTGGAGCAGCAGAGGGATCTACCGATGCTTCAAATCTATTGAAACCGGCCTTGGCTCGTGGTGAATTACGTGCGGTTGGGGCAACGACATTGGACGAGTACAGAAAGCATATCGAGAGTGATAAAGCCCTGGAAAGGAGGTTTCAGCCTGTATACACTAAAGAACCTAGCGTTGAGGATACCGTTGCGATTCTACGTGGTCTGAAGGAAAGATATGAGGTCCACCATGGAGTACGGATTAAGGATGAGGCGTTGGTTGCTGCAGCGATCTTGTCAGATCGCTACATTACTGCTCGCTTCTTACCTGATAAAGCAATCGATCTAGTTGATGAGGCGGCAAGCCAGTTGAAGATGGAGATAGAGAGTCAGCCTGTGGAATTGGATCAAATCGAGAGGAAAATCTTGCAGCTGAACATTGAAGCCCAAGCTCTTGGACGAGAAACCGACAAGAAATCGATCCAACGTTTGGGGAAGATCCAATCCGAATTGGCTGACTTGCAGAGCTTGAAAGATAGTCTACAAATGCAATGGACGAATGAAAAGGAGGCTATTGCCAGTATCCGAGACAATAAAGCGAAGTTGGAGCGATTGAAACAGGAAGAGATCCAGAGTGAGAGAGATGGTAATCTAGCCCGGGCAGCCCAGATCAAACATGGGCTAATTCCCGAGTTGCTTAAGCAGATTGAAAGCCAAAGTGAGTCGTTGGACAAGGTACAGCAAGGGAAACGGATACTCCGGGAAGAAGTTTCGGACGAGGATATCGCAAGAATTGTTTCCAATTGGACAGGCATTCCAGTCACGAAGATGCTCTCTTCGGAGATGGAAAAGTACGTGAATCTGGAAAAGATTCTCGGAGAGCGAGTTATTGGCCAAGAAGAGGCGATCCGTGCAGTAAGTGATGCCATTCGGCGGAACAAGACTGGTATTGGTGATGAAAGGAGGCCTTTGGGGACCTTCTTGTTTGCCGGTCCTACAGGTGTAGGAAAAACAGAATTGGCAAAGGTTTTGGCCTCATTTCTCTTCGATGATGAGAAAGCTCTGACGAGAATCGATATGAGTGAATATATGGAGAAGTTCTCGGTAAGTCGATTGATTGGTGCCCCTCCAGGATATGTGGGCTATGACCAAGGCGGACAATTGACTGAGGTGGTACGTCGTAGGCCATATTCGGTAATCCTTTTTGATGAAATCGAAAAAGCTCATCCCGATGTTTTCAATATTCTCCTTCAGGTTCTTGATGATGGTCGTTTGACCGATGGTCAAGGACGAATCGTTGATTTTACGAATACCATTGTAATCATGACGAGCAATCTTGGCAGTGAGCTGTTGCTTTCTGCTAAGACATTCGAAGAGGCAAGGCATGCGGTCGAAAGTGTTGTCTCAAAGGCATTCAAGCCTGAATTTATCAATCGTATAGATGAAATTATCGTTTTCCATCGTTTGGAGAAGAGTCATATTAGGAAGATTGTTGGCCTGCAATTGGATATCCTTGCAAAACGATTGGCGAGACGTAATCTCACCATTACCTATGACGATACTGTTTTGGATGCAATAGCCACAATCGGTTATAACCCGGATTTCGGTGCGCGTCCACTCAAGAGAAGTATCCAATCCCTTGTGGAGAATCCGATGGCAAAAATGATCATGTCCGGGGAGTTCCTTGAAGGTGATACTATTACACTGACGGTCGGAGATGAAGGTGGTATAGATTTAGTCAATCCCAAGAAGAAATAGCAAGTAGCCGTTCATAGGATTCTGGAGTATCGATGTCGGTGATCCATGCCGGGTCATCGGTATCGAGCCTTCTTACATTCCTTGAAGCTAGGAACTCTCTCATGGAATAGGATGGGGGGAGTTTGAGAATTTCTTCACGGAGTGTATTTGCACACAGGACAGGGTGTCCAGGTATGTCCCCACAGAAGGGTCTTACAGCCTCGTAGCCCTCAAGATAGGGAGCCAGCTGTCGATAATGTTCCGATGTGATAAGTGGAGAATCCCCCATCGCGATGGTGAAGCTCTCATCCGTCTGAATTTCCGCAACCCCTGAAAGTGTAGAGGAAAATTGTCCAAGTTCCGGTGAAGGATTTCTAATAATGCGTAGGCGATCGGAACCAAGCTTCCTATAGGGTGCGAGAAGTGGAAGGATCTGTTGTTCGTGATATCCGATGATAATAAGGACTTGTCGTGAGCTTTCCAAGGCAGCTTCGAGTGAGTATCGTATGATGGATTTCCCTTTGTAGGGAAGGATGAGTTTTGGTCCTCCCATCCGGGAAGCTTTTCCAGCAGCCAATAGAACGGTAATCAAAAGGTTCTTCCTCCATTAATAGCCTACCATGATTGCAAAAAGTATGCCATTGTGATTATACTCGCATGCATGATTGCCACCTATATCAATAGTCTCTCAGTAATAATTGGCTCACTTCTTGGGTTGCTTATCGGTTCTCGACTGAAAGAACAATTCAAAGAGGTTGTTTTCACCTCCGCAGGTTTGGTTACCATTGTAATTGGAATCCAGATGGCCTTACAGACTAAAAGCTACCTCGTGCTTCTCTTCTCAATCGTCGTGGGAGGACTTCTCGGTTATCTGATCGGGATAGAAGATGCGATTCTCCGACTGGGAGACTGGATGGAAAAGAAGACCTCCAGAAAAGAGTTGGCGTCCCCTAATGGTCACACGTCAGCGGGTTCTTTGTTTGCACATGGATTCTTAAATTCCTCTGTACTATTTTGTTCTGGGGCAATGGCTGTGGTTGGATCTATTGCTGCAGGAACCCAGAATGATTATACATTGATCCTGATAAAATCTGTGATGGACGGAGCAATGGCAATCATTTTTGCTGCAGCCTATGGTCCTGGTGTTATAGGTTCTGCTGCCGTAATCTTGGTGTATCAAGGATTCTTTACTTTAGCTGGGAGTTGGCTCTCTCCATTAATGGGGGAGGCTGGGTTGGCTGAGCTTTCCGCTGCCGGTGGAGTCCTCCTGATTATGATAGCGTTCGGTCTTATCCATGTACGGCAATTCAAGACAGGAAATTTTATTCCAGCACTGTTGGTGGCACCATTCTTCAGTCGTCTCGGGACTTGGTTTGCCTCCTTCCTTCCTTGGTTGAACTGAAAAGATGACCCCCGTAAAATCAATTACGGGGGTACGCACTTAACGATCAATTCCAGACAACGACAGAAGCCATTAAAGCGAAAGCGCTCTTACCTTCGGTGTTTTTGTGCTCTCATTTCTTTCGGGCTGCCTTGAGTGTGGAGCTAGCCGACTGGTCTCTATCGATTGGAACCCGGCGAGTTTTCCAAATATCATTCGCATACTCCATAATGGTGCGGTCGCTAGAAAATTTCCCCGATGCAGCGATATTTAATATCGCTTTCTTTGCCCAGGCATCTTTGTTATTGGTATAGAGGAAAGTTGCTTCATCATGCGAGTCAGCATAACTTCGTAAATCTGCAAAGTGGAAATAGCGATCTTCGTTAAGTAAAGATTGTCTAAGTGGGTCGAAAATATGAGGTTCCATGACATTGAAATAACCTGAAAGGAAAAGATCCATAACCTTTCGGATTTCTGGGTCTCGGGTAATCCATTCGTACGGATCGTATTGTGCCCTCATCCGTTCAATTTCATCAGCTGAGTGTCCGAAGATGAACATGTGCTGCCTTCCAACCTCTTCAGCCATTTCTACTGTAGCGCCATCCATCGTCCCGATGGTCAGTGCTCCATTGCACATGAATTTCATGTTTCCCGTGCCGGATGCTTCGAACCCTGCTGTTGAGATTTGCTCAGAGAGGTCTGTTGCAGGAATCAAGCGTTCAGCCATCGTGACCCGGTAGTTTGGAAGGAAGTGGACTGAAATAAGTTCTCGTACAGCGCTGTCGTCGTTGATGACTTTAGCAATATTATTTATCAGCTTGATGATAAGTTTTGCATTGACGTATCCGGGAGCAGCCTTTCCTCCGAATATGAAGGTCGTTGGAGAAAAATCTTGTATCCTTCCCTCCTTGATCCGTTGGTAGAGCAATATGATATTGAGAGCATTGAGCAGCTGTCGTTTATACTCATGGATTCTCTTTACCTGAACATCAAACATAGAATCGGGTCTCAGTATGAGTCCACAATCCTTCTTTATGAATTCGACAGCGTGTTCCTTTGCTTTTTGCTTGATTGTAAGGAAGTCTGTGCGGAAGTTGGCATCCTCAGCAAATGGTTCCAGATCCTTGATTCTCTCGTAATCGGTAATCCAACCATCTCCAATAGCTTCCGAGATCTTCGATGCGAGCAGGGGGTTGGCATCCAATAGCCAGCGTCTTTGGGTTATTCCATTGGTCTTATTGTTGAAGCGATCTGGGAAAACAACTGAAAATTCGGGAAACATCCTTTCAGTTAGAAGTCGTGAGTGGAGTTCTGCCACACCGTTTGTGGAATGGGAGCCTATTATTGAAAGGTTTGCCATGCGGATCTGTTTTGAAGGACCTTCTTCCACAATGCTTAATCGTTCTATGGCTTGTGGACGAAGAGGGAAGAAAGAAACAGCATGCTGTAAGAATCTGTGGTTGATTTCAAAAATGATCTGGAGGTGGCGGGGAAGGATGCTCTCCAACATGGTCAATGGCCATTTTTCCAAGGCTTCTGGCATGAGTGTATGGTTTGTGTATCCCATGGTACGAACGGTGATGTCCCACGCTTCTTCCCATTCCAGGTGCTCTAAGTCTATGAGAATGCGCATGAGTTCGGGGATTGCGAGAGATGGATGCGTGTCATTCAGTTGGATAGCAGCGAATTTTGGAAGTTCTTTCCACGAAGTTTCCTGACGTTTGAACCGTCGGACGATATCTGCCAAGGAGCAGGCTACAAAAAAGTACTGTTGCTTAAGGCGCAGTTCTTTTCCCATGTACAAGGTGTCATTCGGATAGAGTACTTGGCTCAGATTCTCGGCGAGGATCTTGGAACGCACAGCCTCAACATAATCGCCCTCATTGAATTCTTGGAAATTGAACTCATCAGTCGCTTTTGCACTCCAGAGACGAAGCGTATTCACCGTCTTTCCACCATACCCAACTATTGGCATGTCGTAAGCGACACCTTGCACCTGATCTGCACTAATCCATGTATACTGGTCTCGGCCACTTTCACGGAGCGTTCGGACTTCACCTCCGAAGCCAACGGTAAAAATGATGTCTTCGCGAGCGATTTCCCATGGATTGCCGTGCCTTAGCCAATTGTCGGGCTGTTCAGTCTGCCATCCATTACGGACCTGTTGCTTGAAAATCCCATAGTTATAGCGGATTCCATAACCATATGAAGGTATATCCAGGGTGGCCAACGAATCAAGAAAACAGGCCGCTAGTCTACCGAGACCTCCATTTCCCAGCCCTGCATCTGGTTCCACCTCCGCCAATTCCTCATAGGCATATCCCAGATCGGCCATCGCATCTTTAACCTCATTCTCAAGGCCAAGATTGATGATATTGTTGGTCATTGCGCGACCCATGAGAAATTCAAGTGAAAGATAGTAGACTCGTTTGGAACCGGTTTCCCTTTGGGTCTCCCGTGATTTATGCCATTGATGGATGATCCTGTCCCTGATGGCATATGCCAAGGCGGTGTATCGTGTTATATCGGTATTATGAAACTCGTCGGCATCCAATGAATATTTCAAATGTTCGGCAAAATCGAGTGATATGGCCGCTTTTGTTGGCGAAAAACGAGTATGCTGTTCTTGTGTGCCCATAAAATCCTCCAGCAACAATAGGGTTGTCGCATCTAAAGCAATAGTATATCAATACTGTAGGCGAATCAACTGTACCAACATCCTTGGGATTAGAGTTAAAACTCTGTAATGGAAAGGATTTGTGAAATGTTGGAGTAATGTTATTGACAAAAAACAGGTGATTTGCTACGTTGACATCTGCTCGACCGCGGAACGGGGTTTCCTGTGTGTTCCGCCTAGACGCTGATTTGCCCTTGTAGCTCAGCTGGCAGAGCACCACCATGGTAAGGTGGGGGTCATCGGTTCAAATCCGATCGAGGGCTTTTTTTCTCTATGATTCGTTAGAGCGTAGCCGGTTTTTTCCGGTAAGGAGTTTTTAAGATGGCTAGCAGTAAGAAAAAGGGGCCGGTTGAAAAAATCGCCTTGCAGTGCACAGAGTGCAAGCAGAAAAATTATACTACAGAAAAAAATCGGCGGAATACCCCGGGAAAGCTTGAGTTTAATAAATACTGCCCGTTTGAGCGCAAGCATACCCTTCATCGCGAGACGAAGATCAAATAGCCTTCCAAGGCGTTCCGAGAGGCGAATAGGTCAGTAGCTCCAATGGCTAGAGCGCTGGTCTCCAAAACCAGATGTTGTAGGTTCGAGTCCTACCTGACCTGTCCGCTTCCCGTGCAAGGAGTTGGTTGATGAAGAAGTTGATTCGTTATTTTAAGGAATCTCATATTGAATTGAAAAAGGTTGTGTGGCCTACTCGGGATGAGGTGCTGACATCAACCAAAGTTGTGTTGATATCCACTGCAATCTTTGCCCTGGTCCTCGGCTTGGTTGACTTCCTGCTCGTTCAGGGTGTCGACCTGTTATTCTAGGGAGAGGTCATGGCAAAAGGCTGGTATGTCGTACATACATATTCGGGGTATGAGAATAAAATCGAAAAGACCATCCGGAAGATAATGGAAAGCGACCCGCAATTCAGCGAGGTCGTTTCCGATGTCAAGGTGCCCACAGAAGAAGTTGTTGAGGTTAAAGACGGTGTTAAGAAAACCGTCAAGCGTAAAATCCTTCCCAGCTATATTCTTGTGCAGATGGATTTACCCGAGTATCAATGGGAATTCTTTTGTTCGCAAATTAAGCGAATCCAGGGAGTAACTGGATTTGTGGGGTCTCTGGAAGGGCGTAAGCCTGTTCCACTTTCCAGTGAGGAGCTCAAGGGTATCCTTCAGAAAACCGGTGAGATCAAGACCGAGAAGGTATTGCGACCGAAGCAGTCCTTCAGTCAAGGCGAGCACGTGAAAATTGTGGAAGGACCTTTTGAGTCTTTCACAGGTGTTATTGAAGAGGTGAATATGGAAAAAGGCCGACTGCGCGTATTGGTCGGTATCTTTGGAAGATCCACCCCTGTTGAAGTTGATTTCTTGCAAGTGGAGAAGATCTAGGTCTGTTCGACTTGTTAGTTTTTTTTACATTCTCCCCACCGGATGGATCCGGTAGGTGGGAGCCTCTTCGTTGAAGGGGCGTCAAGACCAGCGCGGAGCTTAGAGCTGCCGTGTAAGGAGACATTATTATGGCAAAGAAAAAGGTAACTGCTGTTATTAAATTGCAGTGCCCAGCCCAAAAGGCTACGCCTGCACCACCGATTGGTCCCGCTCTCGGGCCTCATGGTGTGAGCGCACCCCAATTTGTCCAGCAGTTCAATGATAAGACAAAGAACTTTGAAGCTGGATTGATTATTCCAGTGGTCATCACTGTATATGCTGACCGTTCTTTTACCTTCATCATGAAGACACCGCCAGCAGCGGTTCTGATCAAGAAGGCATGCGGAATAGCCAGTGGCTCGGGTGTACCCCACACACAGAAAGTCGCTAAGTTGACACAAGCTCAACTTACTGAAATCGCTACGACCAAACTTCCTGATCTCAATGCGAACGATATTGATGCCGCCAAGAAGATTATCGCTGGAACTGCTAGAAGTATGGGTGTAGAAGTGGAGGCGGCAAAATGAAACACGGAAAAAAGTACACAGAGGCATTGAAGCAGGTTGATCGTACGAAGCAGTATACATTTATCGATGCTGCGGAATTGGTCAAGAAAGTAGCTTTTGCGAAATTTGACGAAACCGTCGAACTTTCCATGAACCTTTCCTTGAAAAAGAGCCAATCGGTACGTGATACCGTTGTTCTTCCAAACCAGTTTGCTGCAGAAAAGCGCGTGTTGGTTTTTGCGAAGGGCGATAAAGCTCAAGAGGCTTTGGATGCAGGAGCAACCTATGTTGGAGATACTGACTTGGTGGAGAAGATCCGCGGAGGTTGGATGGATTTCGATGTAGCTGTTGCGACTCCCGACATGATGAAGGATGTAGGTCGATTGGGACCGATTCTTGGAAGGCGAGGTCTAATGCCCAACCCCAAGACCCAGACGGTCACCTTCGATATCAAGGGTGCTCTCGCTGAATTGAAGCAGGGTCGTGTGGAATTCCGTTCCGACAAGACCGGTGTTGTCCACTTGGCTATCGGTAAGGTGTCTATGGATGCCGACAAGATCGCTGAGAATGCACGCATCGTGTTGCATGAAGTTTTGAGAAGGAAGCCTAGCGATGCAAAGGGTGACTTCCTCAAGAGCGTTGCACTCAGTTCCACCATGGGCCCCGGCGTCATGGTTGACGTGAAAGAGAACTAGGAGGATTGGGAAATGGCAGAATATCAGACTCGAAAAGCCCAACATAAGGTTGATGCAGTCCAGGAGATGACATCCGAATTCTCTCAGTATGATGGATTCATCTTTACCGATTACCGGGGAATGACTGTTGAGCAGATAACCACACTCCGGAATCAGCTTCGTGAGAAGGAAGCTGCATACAGAGTAGTTAAGAACCGTTTTGCTAAAATCGTCATGAGCGATTTGAAGCATGAGGGTACAAACGATAATCTTGTTGGACCGACTGCGGTCGCACTTACCAGTGGTGAGGATGCTTCCAGCCTGGCGTCGAAGATTCTCTTTGAATTTTCTAAGGGGTCCCCTTTGCAGATCAAGGGAGCTTATCTCGACGGCAAGTTGTTCAGCAAGGAAGAGATTGAGGCTTATAGTAAGTTGCCGACAAGATTGGAGTTGATTGCTTCCCTTATGGGTACCATGAAGGCTCCTCTTTCGAAACTCGCACGGACCTTGCAGGCAGTTGCCGATGCAAAGGGCGGAAATACAGAAAATTAATACGGTACTAGTCTTCACGTTCACGTAGACCTGCTATTACCGTACAAATACAAGGAGAAGATAATATGGCTACTAAAGAAGAAATTTTGGAAGCAATCGCAAACATGACCGTGATGGAGGTTTCTGACCTCATCAAGGCAATGGAAGAGAAGTTCGATGTTACCGCAGCAGCTCCCGTTGCAGTAGCCGGTGCAGCAGCCGGTGCAGCAGCTGAAGAAGTTGAAGAGCAGACTGAATTCGATATCATTCTCAAGGGTGTCGCCGATGGTAAGACTATTCCTGTCATTAAGGAAGTTCGTGCTATCACCGGTCTTGGTCTCAAAGAGGCTAAGGATCTTGTCACCGCTGGTGGAACAATCAAGGAAGCCGTCTCCAAGGAAGATGCAAAGAGCATCAAAGAAAAACTTGAAGCAGCAGGCGCTACTATTGAAGTTAAGTAACTCGATTTTTTTCATGTATGATCAGGCGTCAGCCTGAAGGGGCTAGCCACCGGGAATTTCCGGTGGCCGGTCGTGTCTTCTACATTCCGATGTGTGGGTTCTCGGACTCCTGTCCGAATCTTCCGCAACACAGACCTCCGGAGGGTAACAATGGTTGCCAAAGGCAATTCAATTACGAGAAATTTCATTGGAACCCATAGTCAAGAAGTATGTGAACTACCGAATCTTGTCGGTATACAGCTTGATTCATATGAACGGTTCCTCCAACTCGATCGTCTAAAAAACTCAGTGGAACCTGATCCAAACCATGGCTTGGAGCAGGTGTTTCAATCGACTTTTCCGATCGAGAGCCAAAACGGTGAAATGTGCCTACATTATCATGGTTATACGATCGATTACGACAACATAAAATTCTCCGAGATCGAATGTAAGCGGAAGGGTAGGACCTTTTCCGTTCCTATCAAGGCTACTATCAGTCTTGAGCTCACCGGTACAGGCGAGCTCCGTCAACGGGAAATCTTTTTTGGTGATATTCCGTTGATGACCGATCGCGGCACATTTATCATCAATGGTGCCGAGCGTGTTGTCGTAAGTCAGATTCACCGGTCCCCCGGTGTAATTTTCTCGAACGACAAAGGAGTCTACTCCTCCCGTATAATCCCTTATAGGGGATCGTGGTTGGAGTTCGAGATTGATGATAAGAAAAAAGAGCTGATCTACGCAAAGATTGACCGGAAGAAACGTATCCTGGGAACTCTATTCCTCCGTGCGATTGGTCTAGATTCACGCGAAAAGATTGTTGCTCATTTCTATAAATCCAAGATCGTCGAGCTTGCTAAGGATGCTCAAGCCAATAATGAGTTGGTTGGAGCTATCGCCTATGCAGATATCTATTCCTCAAAGGGTGGCAAGAATGCTAAAAAGTTGCTTCGTGCAGGAGATGAACTTTCTCCTACATATATAGAAGCCTTGGTAGCAGATGGGTTGTCTTCTATTGCTATCGTCGATGAAGATCATCCGGAATCATTGCATTCTCGTATGATAATCAATTGTTTTGAAGTTGAAGATGCGAAATATACCCAAGAGGGTTACGACGAGCCGATGAAGGAAGATGTCCTTTCGCCGATCTATGCCGTGCTTCAGCCGGGTGAAATGATCGCCATCGAAAGAGCTGAAAAAGATTTGCCCGATATGTTCTTCTCAAGCCGAAGGTACGATCTGGGCAGTGTAGGCCGCTATAAGTTCAATAAGAAATTCGGTACTGAAGAAGATGTTGATGATGAAGAGGCGAGTACCGATCTTACGGTTTTGGGTCCCCAAGATATCGTTAACACCATGGGTTTCTTGATCAAAGTCTATATTGGGGAAGAAAATGTCGATGACATTGACCACCTCGGGAATAGACGTGTGCGTTCGGTTGGTGAGTTATTACAGAATCAATTGAGTGCTGCTTTCGCTAGGATGGAACGGATTGCCCGGGAGCGGATGAATCTGGAGAGCAATCAGGTTAAACCGCAGGATTTGGTATCAATCAAACCCGTAGTTGCAGCGATCAAGGAATTTTTCGGATCAAGCCAATTGAGTCAGTTTATGGATCAAGTCAATCCATTGGCCGAATTGACGCATAAAAGACGATTAAACGCATTGGGACCAGGCGGTCTCTCCCGTGATCGTGCGTCCTTTGAAGTTCGTGACGTTCACTATACGCACTATGGGCGAATGTGTCCGATCGAGACTCCTGAAGGTCCGAATATTGGATTGATTGTCTCTTTGGCAAACTACACTCGTGTGAATAAGCACGGATTTCTCGAGAGCCCATATAGAAAGGTCGTCGAAGGAAAGGTTTCTAAAACATACCGTTATCTCGATGCGAATGATGAGGAGAAATTCTTCATTGCTCAGGCTAACTCACCGCTTGCTGAAGATGGCGCTTTCTTAGAAGACGATATCCCAGTTAGACGTAGCGGTGACTATACCACTCGACCTGCTACAGATGTCAAATATATGGATGTTTCCCCAATGCAGGTCATCAGTGTAGCTGCATCATTGATTCCATTCTTGGAACACGATGACGCTAACCGTGCCTTGATGGGGTCGAACATGCAGCGCCAGGCTGTACCTTTGTTGTTCCCTGAGGCTCCCTATGTGGGAACCGGAATGGAGGCGAAAACAGCGTATGATTCTGGTGTGCTAATAAAAGCTAAGCGCGCCGGTAAGGTGAGCTACATCTCTTCGACCCATATCGAAATTACTCCTGATGTGAGTGATATCGAGGGTGAAGTGGATACTTATATCGTTCAGAAATTCGAGCGAACGAACCAAGATACCTGTTTCAACCAGAAGCCGATAGTTTCTGTTGGAGCGCACGTGGAAGCCGGAGAAGTCCTTGCTGATGGACCTGCTACAGATCGTGGTGAACTCGCTCTCGGAAGGAATATTCTTGTTGGTTTTGTGCCTTGGAATGGGTACAACTATGAAGATGCAGTCCTTATTTCAGAACGAGTTGTCAAAGACGATATCTATACATCTATCCACATTAAGGAATTCTCCACCGATATACGCGAGACTAAGCTCGGACCTGAAAAATTGACTCGAGATATCCCCAATACCAGTGAGAAGAATCTGGAGCAGTTGGATGAGGATGGTATAGTTCGCGTCGGTTCTGTCGTCCGATCAGGAAATATCCTTGTTGGTAAGGTAACTCCTAAGTCAGAGTCCGATACTACTCCCGAATTCAAGTTGCTGAACTCAATTTTCGGTGAGAAAGCAAAAGAAGTCCGGGATACATCGCTTAAGGTTCCTCACGGAACCGAGGGTACGGTTATTGATATCCAGCGATTAAAGAGGAGTGAAGGGGACGAATTGCCTCCTGGCGTTGACGAAATGGTCAAAGTCCTTATTGCGACGAAACGTAAGCTCAGACAGGGTGATAAGATGGCCGGTCGTCACGGAAACAAGGGTGTCGTTGCCCGAGTTCTTCCGGAAGAGGATATGCCTTACATGGCTGATGGTACACCGTTGGATGTCTGTTTGAATCCTTTGGGTGTTCCTTCTCGAATGAATATTGGACAGTTGATGGAGACTCAGCTCGGATGGGCTGCTCACGAACTTGATGAATGGTATTCCTCGCCAGTATTCCAATCGGCATCTGTTGAGGATATCGAAGAGAAGATGAAGAAGGCAAATCTTCCAGTAACCTCTAAGACAACCTTGTATGATGGTCGCACTGGAGTTCCATTCGTTAACCCGGTATTCTGTGGATATATTTACTATTTGAAACTTCACCACTTGGTGGACGACAAGATGCATGCCCGTTCTACAGGTCCGTATTCCTTGGTGACTCAACAACCATTGGGTGGTAAAGCCCAGTTCGGTGGTCAGAGACTTGGAGAAATGGAAGTTTGGGCACTTGAAGCCTATGGTGCTGCAAATACTTTGCAGGAATTACTCACCATCAAGTCGGATGATATGAATGGAAGGGTCAAGATATATGAAAGCATCGTTAAGGGAGAACCCGCTACGAATGCCGGAATGCCGGAGGCTTTCAATGTACTCGTCCAAGAGGTTCGTGGATTGGCGCTCGATATGTCGGTATACGATTCCAAGGGACGTCAAGTTCCTTTGACGGAACGTGATGAAGAGCTTATCAATAAGCGGAACTCGATTAACTAAGCAGGAGATTTCGGATGAAGGAAATTCAGGATTTCGACAGCATCATGATAAAATTGGCCAGCCCGGAACAGATTCGGGCTTGGTCCTACGGTGAGGTCAAGAAGCCGGAGACAATCAACTACCGGACTCTACGTCCGGAACGTGACGGACTCTTCTGCGAGAAGATTTTCGGAACGACCAAAGAGTGGGAATGCTATTGTGGAAAATTCAAATCCATTCGCTACAAGGGTGTAATCTGTGACCGTTGTGGTGTAGAGGTAACCCATTTTAAGGTAAGACGTGAGCGTATGGGTCATATTGACCTGGCTTCTCCCGTTTCACATATTTGGTATTACCGATCAGTTCCCTCAAGGATGAGTCTCTTACTCGATATACCTCGTGCGGCATTGCAGTCGGTTCTTTACTACGAAAAATATGTGGTTATTAATTCAGGTGAGACCGATTTGCGTTACAAGCAGTTGCTTACTGAGGATGAATATTATCAAGCACGTGAACAGTTCGGTGAATCGTTCCAAGCCATGATGGGTGCCGAGGCGGTCCAAATCCTTTTGGAAAACTTGGACCTCGAAGCCCTTTCGGCCGAGTTGCGTGAGCAAATGGTGGCTAAAGGTGAAAAGGCTGATAAACGTTTGTTGAAACGAATTGAAGTTGTTGAAAACTTCCGCGATAGCGGGAACAAGCCTGAATGGATGATTCTCACAGTTATTCCCGTTATTCCACCGGAATTACGTCCTATGGTTCAATTGGATGGAGGTCGTTTTGCAACAAGTGATCTGAATGATTTGTACCGCAGAGTCATAAATAGGAATAATCGACTTACCCGTCTGATGTCCTTGCATGCTCCAGATATCATTATCCGCAATGAAAAGAGGATGTTGCAGGAGGCAGTCGATGCCTTATTCGACAACTCGAAGAAAAAGCGGGTAGTGAAGGGTGCGTCAAACCGACCCCTAAAATCATTGTCTGATATGCTCAAGGGTAAGCAAGGTCGTTTTAGACAGAACTTGTTGGGTAAACGTGTTGATTATAGCGGTCGTTCGGTTATTGTTGTTGGGCCCGAATTGCGGCTGCACCAATGTGGTCTTCCCTCAAAGATGGCCCTTGAACTGTACAAACCCTTCATCATGAAGAAGCTTGTCCAGAAGGGGATTGTCTATAATATTAAAAAAGCGAAGACTTTGGTTGAGCAGGAAACTCCTGAAGTGTGGGCAATCCTTGATGATGTAGTCAAGGAGCACCCTGTTCTTTTAAACCGTGCTCCGACTTTACACCGTTTGGGAATCCAAGCATTCGAACCAGTCCTCGTGGATGGTAAGGCTATCAAATTGCATCCACTCGTATGTCATGCATACAATGCCGACTTCGATGGTGACCAGATGGCTGTTCACGTACCCCTTACCCAAGCTGCACAGATTGAGTGTTGGACACTGATGCTTTCAGCCAACAACCTACTTGATCCAGCCAACGGTAAGCCGATTGTATTCCCCTCGCAGGATATGGTTCTTGGTATTAACTATCTGACTCGAGAGATGAAGGGCGCTAAGGGAACTGGAAAGTATTATGATAATATTTCTGAATTGATTTTGGCTATTGACGCCGGATCCCTCTCTTATAATGCCCTGATTAAGTATAAGCTTGCAGATGGTTCTATGGTCGAGACAACTCCAGGAAGGGTATTGTTCAATGCTGAGATGCCACCTGAAATTTCTTACCAGAATTTATGTTTTGGTGACAAAGAACTCAAACGTCTCGTTGGTGAGGTGATTCAGGACCAGAAAACTTCAGTTGCGGTGAGAATGCTCGATTCCATCAAGGACATCGGTTTCAGATATGCAACATTGTTTGGAGCTACCATCGGTCTTTCAGATATGATTGTCCCTGACGCGAAATCAACTCTGGTAGAGGCTGCTGACCAACGTCAGACAGAGATCAGAGAACAGTATCGCCAAGGTCATATCACCCAAGATGAACGTTACAACCGTGTTATCGAGGTGTGGAGCAAGACTACTGAAGATATCTCCAATTCACTCATGAGTGAGTTGAAGACTAGTCAGAACGGATTCAATCCCCTTTATCTCATGGCTGATTCCGGTGCTAGAGGTTCTAAGACTCAGATTAGACAGCTGGGAGGAATGCGTGGTCTTATGGCCAAGCCCTCCGGTGATATCATTGAGTTCCCTATCCGATCGAACTTTAAGGAAGGTCTCTCGATCATCGAATTCTTTATATCTACGAACGGTGCAAGAAAGGGTCTTGCCGATACTGCTCTAAAAACAGCAGAAGCGGGTTATCTGACCAGACGTCTTGTCGATATTGCCCAGGATGTGGTGATTAATGAAGACGATTGCGGTACCATCAACGGTATAGAACGAACGGCGATGAAAGATGGCGATGAAATCGTTGAGGCTTTGTCGGATCGTATCGTTGGTAGATATACGCTGGAGAAAGTCAAACACCCGATTACTGGTGAATTGATTCTCGATGTAAATAGCGAGATAACTGCTACCAAGGCAATTGAGATTGAGGAAGCGGGAATCGAATCTGTCCTTATCAGAACAGTTTTGACTTGTGAAGCCAGGCATGGAGTTTGCCGAAAATGTTATGGAAGAAATCTGGCTACCAATAGACCGGTAGACATCGGTGAGGCTGTCGGTATCATAGCAGCCCAGTCGATTGGTCAGCCTGGTACCCAGCTCACAATGAGAACCTTCCATATCGGAGGTACTGCTACCAGTGGTGCTGAAGAGAATAGGGTTGTATTCAACTATCCCATAGTTGTGAATAGTATTACCGGCACATTGGTTGATGCCTATGACGGATCGAAGCTTTTCACGCGGAAAGGATTCATCTTTTACTCTCGTGTGTTCAGTGAATATACAATTGGCAAAAAGAAGCTTCTCGTCGCCGATGGAGATAAGGTCGTCGTAGGTTCCCAATTGCTTAAGGAAGCGAAAGGAGAACCTGTAGTCGCTGACCAGTTGGGAATAGCCCGAATAATTGGTGACAACCTCTATGTCGTAGCTCCTGAACAACGGATGGATGTGAGAAACGGTTCGGAACTGAAAGTTGAGATTGGAAGTTATGTTTCCGAGAATTCGACTATCGTGTTGTTCGACCCCTTTAGTGAACCTATTATCGCTGAATATGAAGGTACTGTTGAATTTATCGATATCAAGCTGGGCACGACCCTCAAGGAAGAGGTTAATGTTGAAACTGGGAGTATCGAAAAGAAGATTACCGACCATATCAGTGAGACTCTTCAACCTCGAATTGCTGTTATTGGAAAGGATAAGGAGACTTTAGCAACCTATTTCCTTCCTGCCGCATCCTACTTGAATGTTGAGAATGGAGCAGAGGTGAAGAAAGGTAGGATCCTGGCCAAACTTCTCAAGGAGAGTGTGAAGACCAAGGATATCACCGGTGGTTTGCCAAGGGTTGGCGAGCTGTTTGAAGCAAGAAGGCCAAAAACCCCGGCAGTACTTGCCCAGGTGGCCGGTGTTGCTCGTTTCGGTTCAGTTGTGAAAGGAAAGAGAATCGTTATCGTTGAAGATGATTACGGTGCTGAGTACAAACATCAGGTTCCAATGAGCAAGCATCTGCTTGTCCGTGATGGTGACCATGTCGAAGCAGCAGAGCGATTGTGCGATGGTCCGATCGACCCACATGATATTCTTGATATCTTGGGTGAAAATGCTTTGCAGTCATTCTTGTTAGATGAAGTCCAGGAAGTCTATCGTCTGCAGGGAGTTGATATCAATGACAAGCATCTTGGTGTTGTTGTACGTCAAATGTTGCGTAAGGTTGAAGTAATCCGTGTTGGAGATACAAGCTTTATCCATGGGCAACAGGTCGATAAGTATCGATTCCATGAGGAAAATGCACGAGTAGTGGCTGAAGGTGGTCAACCTGCCGATGCACGACCGATGCTTCTTGGTATTACCAGGGCTTCGTTAAGTATTGACTCGTTTATCTCAGCTGCATCATTCCAGGAAACGACCAAGGTATTGACAAATGCTGCGATAGCTGGTAGTAGAGACGTGTTGCGCGGACTCAAGGAGAATGTAATTATTGGACATCTGATTCCTGCTGGTACTGGTATGAAGCGGTATCGGAATATCCGGGTTAAGGAAGATAATCCAATAGACCTTGGGGAAAGGGTGCAATCGCTTATGGGCTCACGCCGTGTAGGAATGTTCGAGGAAGATGATGATTTGGACTCGGACGATTTAGGAGAAATGATATCCGAAGGTGAAACCTCCGAGGACGATGGTGACGAGGAATAGTTCCTCTTCACCATGTCCGAATGACCGATAGAGGTTTTACATGCTGACTTTGGAGATGAGTATACATGGGGATGGCGGTAGGCTGTCCTGTCCGGTTGGTCCTTACTAGGGACCGACCGTCAAGAAGATAAAGGGAGAGTATCGTAAGATGCCAACTATTAACCAATTGATACGTAAAGGCCGGACAACGAGTGTCAACAAGACAAAGTCTCCTGCATTGCAGGGGTGTCCGCAGAAGCGTGGCGTATGCACGAGAGTGATGACCGTCACACCGAAGAAGCCGAACTCAGCTTTGAGAAAGGTCGCCAGAGTGCGTCTTTCCAATGGAATTGAAGTCACTGCCTACATACCGGGCGTCGGCCACAATTTGCAGGAGCACTCTGTTGTTCTCATGCGAGGTGGAAGAGTCAAGGACCTTCCTGGTGTTCGTTACCACATTGTTCGTGGTGCAAAGGATACTCTAGGGGTCAATGATCGGAAGAGAAGTCGTTCCAAGTATGGTACGAAGAAGCCCAAGGCTTGATGGAGGTAGACAATGGCTAGAAGAACAGTCGCTCCGGTAAGGGAAATTTTGCCTGATGCCGTATACAATAGTGTTGTTGTCGAAAAATTCATCCGCCGGATGATGGTCGATGGCAAGAAGTCTATCAGCACCAAGATCATTTACGATGCATTGGGTGTTGTAGGAGAGAAGAGTGGGGAGAATCCGCTCGAGATGTTCATCAAGGCACTTGAGAATGTGAAGCCTGTCGTTGAGGTTAAATCCAGACGTGTTGGTGGAGCTACATATCAGGTTCCTGTTGAGATCAAGGACAATCGTCGTGAGGCTTTGGCAATGCGTTGGATTATCACCGCTGCCCGTGCCCGCAATGGTAAGTCGATGAGCGAAAAGTTGTCAGCTGAATTGCTGGATGCGGTAGCCAATACTGGTGCTGCCTTCAAAAAGAAGGAAGACACTCACAGGATGGCAGAGGCAAACAAGGCTTTTTCATCCCACAACAGATAAAGACCATTCGATTTTTACACGTTGGACGCCCAGCAATGTGGCGTCCTAACTATTTTTTAGATAATCATATGCAAATTGCCAATAGGTGTTGACACAACTTTGCAAAAATCCTATATTGGCAAAGGCGTCCATAGGTATGTATGGACGTTGACCGAGCCAAACCGATCGTCCGGATCATGAAAATGGATGATAAGGTGGTTCCAGTTGCAGACTTTTTTGAAATCTGTACTATGTCGGTAAGCGTTTGAACGACTTTTCGACCTCTGGATCCTCCTTCATTCATACACATAATCCATCAGTCTGTTTGTCTCATTATTGGAAAGGTAAAGGCGTCTTGCCTTTATGGAGCATGATACAAATATTTTTGTGACTAGGAATGTCACAAGGAGGATCTGATGGCTAAAGAGAAATTCAACAGAACAAAGCCACACGTAAACGTAGGCACCATCGGTCACGTTGACCATGGCAAGACCACCCTCACCGCAGCGATTACCATGTATGCTGGTCGTGCAAGCGGCGACAAGGTTATGAAGTACGACGAGATTGACAACGCACCAGAAGAGAAGGCAAGAGGAATCACGATCAACACTCGTCACGTCGAGTACCAGACTCCTGCACGTCACTATGCGCACGTCGACTGTCCGGGACACGCTGACTACATCAAAAACATGATTACCGGTGCAGCCCAGATGGACGGTGCTGTAATTGTTGTTGCTGCTACTGATGGAGCTATGGCACAGACCAAAGAGCACATCTTGCTCGCTCGTCAGGTAGGTGTACCTGCAATTATCGTTTTCATCAACAAGACTGACCAGGTTGACGATCCTGATTTGATTGAGTTAGTCGAGGAAGAGATGCGTGATCTTCTCAATTCCTATCAGTTCGATGGTGATAATGCACCTATTGTAAAGGGTAGCGCATT
Source organism: Pleomorphochaeta sp. DL1XJH-081 (assembly GCF_049310885.1). Classification (NCBI taxonomy): domain Bacteria; kingdom Pseudomonadati; phylum Spirochaetota; class Spirochaetia; order Spirochaetales; family Sphaerochaetaceae; genus Pleomorphochaeta; species Pleomorphochaeta sp. DL1XJH-081. The sequence continues at coordinate 888,140 of NZ_JBMDYO010000001.1, read as the reverse complement.
TGAGGCTATGGAGCATCCCGATGATCCAGAGAAGACCAAGTGCATCCAGGAATTGCTTGATGCTATGGATAACTACATTCCACTCCCAGAGCGTGCTGTAGACCTTCCTTTCCTTATGCCGATTGAAGATATCTTCTCTATCTCAGGCCGTGGTACCGTTGTTACAGGAAGAATTGAGCGTGGTATTCTCCATGTCAATGATCCTATCTCCATTGTTGGTATCAAAGATACTAAGGATACTGTTTGTACTGGTGTTGAGATGTTTAATAAGCTTCTTGACGAAGGTCAGGCTGGTGATAACGTTGGTGCATTGCTTAGAGGTGTCGACAAGAAGGAAGTTGTCCGTGGACAGGTTCTTGCTAAGCCCAAGTCAATCACTCCCCACGCAAAGTTTGTTGGTACCGTTTATGTACTCAGTAAGGAAGAGGGTGGTCGACACTCACCGTTCTTCGCTGGTTACCGCCCACAGTTCTATTTCAGAACAACCGATATTACCGGTACTGTAAACCTTCCTGAAGGCAAGCAGATGGTTCTTCCTGGCGACAACACAGAGATTCATGTTGAACTGATCCACCCTGTCGCTATGGATAAGGGATTGAGATTCGCTATCCGTGAAGGCGGCAAGACTGTCGCTTCTGGACAGGTCATCGAGATCGTCGAATAATTTGACTAATTGTCTTGCCCGCACTAAACAGTATGCGGGCAAGACCCGTTTTTTGGAGGAATGATGGCTAAGGATAGAATTCGGGTACGGCTGAGGGGTTTTGACATTGAGCTCGTAGAGCAGAGCGCTAAGGCTATCGTGCAGACAGTAGTGAAGGCTGGTGCCAAAGTCTCTGGCCCCGTACCTCTCCCGACTCGTATCAACAAATATACTGTTCTAAGATCGCCCCATGTGAATAAGAAGTCTCGAGAACAGTTCGAGATGCGTACGCACAAGAGGCTGATTGACATTCTTGACCCTACATCGAAAGTCATGGATGCCCTCATGAAGCTTGAGCTTCCTGCTGGCGTGGATGTAGAGATTAAACAGTAATAGTTGAGGTAAGAGATGTTAGGGCTTATCGGAAAAAAAATAGGAATGACACAGGTCTTTGATGCCAATGGGCGTCTTACCCCTGTGACTGTAATAAAGATAGAGGACAATGTGGTGGTCGAGAATCGTACCGTTGAAAAGAATGGATACAGTTCTTGCGTTTTGGGCTCTTTTGACAAGAAGAAAAACCAAACCACAAAACCATATGCCGGGCAGTTTGCTGATATTTGCGCACCTAAGAAGACTTTGGTCGAGATGCGTGACTTTGATAAGGAAGCTGCAGTAGGTGATGTTCTCGGTGTAGATGTGTTTAAGGACGTCCTTTTTGTTGACGTGGTCGGTACCTCCAAGGGAAAAGGTTTCCAAGGTGGTATGAAGCGCCACGGTTTTGCTGGAGGACGCGCGACTCACGGATCCAAGTTCCATCGTGATATCGGTGGTACTGCGATGTCCTCGACTCCGGCACGTACGTTCAAAGGAACCAGAATGGCTGGACGTATGGGCGCAGACCGAGTGACTGTCCAGAATCTTCGTGTTGTTCGTGTCGATGAAGAGATGCAGGTTCTTTTGGTGAAAGGAGCGATTCCTGGACCCGCCCAGAGCGTAGTCATCGTGAAAAAAGCGAAGAAGAAGTAGAGGCGAGAAATGGAAACAAAGGTCTTTTCAATAAAAGGAGAGGAGTTGCGGACTATTACCCTTAATGACGATGTCTTTAATCGTGAGGTGAGTGATGGCTCGATTTACCATGCAGTTAATAACGAATTGGCAAATCGTCGAGTCGGTACCGCTAGCACGAAGACTCGGGGTGAAGTCAGTTATAGCAACTCGAAACCATACAAGCAGAAGGGTACGGGTAATGCCCGAGCTGGTGACAAGAAGTCACCAATCTGGAGAGGTGGTGGTACGATTTTCGGACCGAAGCCCAGAGATTACAGCTATACGTTGCCCAAAAAGGTGAAGCGCCTTGCCCTGAAGTCGTTGCTTTCACTTTCTGTAAAGGAAGAAAAGCTTGCAGTTATCGAAGATTTCACCATTGAAAGTGGTAAGACCAAGGAATTGGCCGTAATTTTGAAGAACTTCGTAACTGATAACAAGAGAACGATCCTCATCCTCAAGGATGATGATGTCATGATGCGCCGTGCTGCGAAAAACATTCCCTATTTGCATGTGCTTTCCTACAATCGGCTCTCCGCTAAGGAGTTGTTGTATGGAAGGAAGGTTTTGATGCTTGAGGGCGCCGCGACGAATCTGAACGAGTTCTACGGCGATAAACAAGGGGTCTAACGTGAGAGCAGATCAAGTAATTATTGAACCTGTGTTGACGGAGAAATCCAATCTAGCACGGGAATTGGAAATTAAGAAATACACGTTCAAGGTTGACCCGAGAGCTAACAAGTTCGAGGTTTCTCAGGCTGTCAAGGAGTTGTTCTCCGTTACACCTGTGAAGGTCAATATCGTGTCGGTTAAGGGAAAGCCTAAGTATACCCGAGGTAGGGGTGGCCATATCGCCGGAACTACTGGTGATTGGAAAAAGGCTATCGTGACGTTGGCTAAGGGTGATGTCATCCAGGCCGTCGAAGGACTCTAGGAGGAAAGCATGGCACTTAAGAAATACAAACCATATACTCCTGGCCTTCGCCAGAAGACGACTTTGGTTTTCGATGAGATTACCTCTACCAAGAGTGAAAAGTCTCTGACAACCAAACTTTCCAAGAATGCAGGTCGTGATTCTTTCGGACGGATCAGTGTTCGCCGTCGAGGCGGTGGCCACAAGCGTGCTTATAGAATTATTGACTTCAAGCGCAATAAGTTTGATATTCCAGGAACGGTGAAGACTATCGAGTATGATCCCAACAGGAGTGCGAATATCGCTCTGGTAGCTTATGTGGATGGAGAGAAGCGTTACATTCTAGCCCCTAAGGGTATCAAGGTCGGTGCAAAGATCATGAGTGGTCCAAACGCACCTCTTGAGGTTGGCAATGCTCTTCCTCTTAAGAACATTCCTCTTGGTTTAACTGTCCATAATATTGAACTACAGCTCGGCAAGGGTGGTCAGATGGTACGAAGTGCCGGACTTGGTGCTACCATTGTTGCAAAAGAGGGCGACTATGTTACTCTCAGACTGCCTTCTGGTGAAATGAGAATGGTTTTCAGCGAATGCATGGCTACACTTGGAGCCTTAGGCAATGATGACCATATGAACGTAACTCTTGGTAAGGCTGGTAGGGCTAGATGGCTCGGTCGAAGACCGAAGGTCCGTGGTGTTGCGATGAACCCTGTTGATCACCCACATGGTGGTGGTGAAGGTAGAACTGCATCCGGACGTCACCCTGTGTCTCCTTGGGGCTTGCCAACAAAGGGTCACAAGACGCGGAAGAAGAACAAGCCTTCGGGTAGTTTCATTGTTAAGAAGCGGAAGTAGGAGTAGAGAAAGTGGCTAGGTCAATCAAAAAAGGTCCTTTTATTGAGAAGAAACTCTACAAAAGGATTACAGAATCCAACAAATCGGGACAAAAACCGATGATTAAGACGTATTCCCGCACCTCTACGATTATACCTGAGATGGTTGGATATACGATTTCTGTCTATAACGGTAAGACATGGGTGCCAGTTTTCGTAACTGAAAATTTGGTTGGGCACAAGCTCGGTGAATTCGCTCCCACGCGAATCTTCCGGGGGCATACCGCTTCAGATAAGAAAGCCAGAAAGTAGTAGGTGTTGAATATGGAAGAGAAAAAAGGTTTTAGAGCTTGCGCAAAGTATTTGCCGTCTTCACCTTCAAAAGTCCGCCCAGTTGCTGACTTGGTGAGAAGAAGACCATACGTAGAGGCAATGGCTATTCTTGATGCGATGCCCCAGAAGGGTGCGACGCTTATCAAGAAAGTTGTTCAGTCTGCTGCGGCAAATGCAATGAGCCAGAACAAAAAGCTTGATGAAGAACAGCTAATTGTTTCTCAACTGTTTGTCGACGATGGTCCACGCATGAAGCGTGTATGGCCGCGTTCACACGGACGACGCGACATTCTCTTGAAGAGACAGTGTCACATCACTGTTGTGCTTGACGAAAAGGTGGGGAAATAAATGGGCCAGAAAGTTAATCCTATCGGACTTCGTTTAGGAGTCAATAAAACTTGGAAATCCAAATGGTATGTCGATCCTAGAGAGTATGCGGCAACCTTGCATGAAGATTTGAAGCTGAGGAAGGTTTTGCTTTCCTGTCCTGAAGTTCAGGGAGCTGAGATTTCTGATGTCGAGATTGTTCGTAAACCCCAACGTGTTTCGTTGACCATTTCGACTAGCCGGCCTGGTATCATCATCGGATCCAAAGGTTCGAATGTTGAGAAGCTTGGCGCTAGACTCCAGGGTCTAACCGATAAGAAGGTGCAGATAAAGATCAAGGAGATTAAGAAGCCTGAGGCTGATGCTCAGTTGATTGCGTTGAATGTCGCTCGGCAGTTGACCAATCGTGGTTCACACCGCAGGGCATTGAAGATGGCGATCTCCAAGGCTATGCAAGCTGGTGCTCAGGGTGTCAAGATCAAGGTTTCCGGGCGTCTTGGTGGTAAGGAAATTGCTGGTTCCGAATGGTTGAAAGATGGAAGAATTCCATTGCACACGCTAAGAAGCGATATCGATTATGGTTTTGCTCAGGCCAACACCTCCTTTGGTGCGATTGGTGTCAAGGTGTGGGTCTACAATGGCGAGATTCTTGACAAATCGAAGAAAGACGACGCTGGTCTTTTAGTGCGCAAGTCCGCACGAGAACGGGCCGAGAGCGTTGAGGCGAGGAGTTAGTACATCATGCTGAGTCCAAAAAGAATCAAATATAGAAAGAAGCAGAGGGGTAAGAGGGACGGAGTCGCACATCGTGGCAATTATCTTGCTTTCGGTGAGTTTGGTCTCATGGCTACGGAACCAAAGTGGATTACCAACCGCCAGATCGAAGCTGCTCGTATTGCAATGACCCGTCATATCAAACGTGGTGGTAAGGTTTGGATTCGGATTTTCCCGGATATGCCTTTCACCAAGAAGCCTGCAGAAACTCGCCAGGGAAACGGTAAAGGTAGCCCTGAGGGTTGGGTTGCAGTAGTTAAGACTGGTGCCGTCATGTTCGAGATGGGTGGAGTTCATGAAGAGCTCGCTCGCGAGGCTTTGCAGCTTGCAGCCTCTAAGCTCCCGATCAAGACGAAGTTCATCATGAGAAGGGAAGTGGAGTAGGTTATGAAGAATTCATATACTGATTTGACTTATGCGGAATTGGTCGCCAAGAGGGACGAGCTTCGCAAAGAGGCCTTGAACCTGAGAATGGCGAAAGTCCTTGGACATGTGGAGAATCCGTTGGCTGTGCGAACTACCCGAAGGAAGATTGCTCGGCTCAACACCCTCATTCACGAGTATGCGCTAGGCATACGCACAAAATCCAACTAAGTGAGGTTCGCGTCTAATGGAAGCTAATAAAAAAAGGTACACCGGAATGGTGACGAGCGACAAAATGGACAAAACCATTGTTGTGGCGATTTCGACTAGAAGACTGCATCCTCTCTATAAAAAGTATGTGACCCGCACTAAGAAAGTGAAGGCACATGATGAGAGAAATGACGCCCATACTGGTGATACCGTACGTGTGGTGGAATGCCGACCTATCAGTAAGGATAAGTGCTGGCGCCTTGAGCAGATTATTGAGCGGGCGAAGTAGTAAGGAGCAACGTCATGGTACAGATGCAGACATATTTGAACGTAGCAGACAACAGTGGTGCCAAGCGGGTTCAGTGTATTAAGGTTCTTGGTGGAAGCCATAGAATGATCGCTGGAGTTGGAGACATCATCGTAGTTGCTGTTAAGGACGCACTCCCCAATGGCGCCATCAAGAAGGGTGACGTTTTGAAGGCTGTGATTGTCCGTACTAAGAAAGAATACCGGAGACCTGACGGTACCTATATCAGGTTCGATGACAACGCTTGTGTTGTAATCGATGCCAACAATAACCCGCGCGGTAAGCGTATCTTTGGGCCTGTTGCTCGCGAACTTCGTGAGGGTGGGTTTGTGAAGATCGTTTCTCTTGCGCCGGAAGTGTTGTAGGAGTTTGTAAGATGAAACTGAAGAAGAATGACAACGTCAAGGTTCTCGCAGGAAAAGACAAGGGTAAGACCGGTCGTATCCTGAAGATAGACCATGAGAGCCAGCGGGTCGTCGTCCAGGGAGTCAATATGGTCAAGAAGACCATGAAAAGACGTTCCCAACAGGATCAAGGCGGCATTAAAGAAATCGAGGCACCGATTCACGTTTCCAATGTTGCCTTCTTATTGAAGAATGGTCAGACTTCGAAAATCGGCATGAAGGTTGATGAGAAGAGCGGTAAGGTTAGATACGCCAAGAAAACCGGGGAAGTGATCTGATGGAAAAGTTTATACCAAATTTGAAAAAGACTTATAAAGAAAAGGTTGCACCTGAACTCTTCTCTGAATTTGGCTATAAGTCCAAGATGCAAATTCCTGGAATCGAAAAGGTCTCTGTCAGTGTTGGTGTCGGAGAGGCTATTGCCAATAAGAAGCTTCTTGATGCTGCTGTCAAAGAACTTGAGCAGATTACTGGTCAGCATGTGGTCAAGACGAAAGCTAGAAAGTCCATTGCAAACTTCAAGGTTCGTGAAGGACAGGAGATTGGAGCTGTCGTAACACTTCGTGGCGATAACATGTGGTTCTTCCTTGAACGCCTGATTGGCATCGCCTTGCCGCGTGTTAAAGACTTCAAGGGCGTCAAACCCAATGCTTTCGATGGTAATGGAAATTATTCACTCGGAATTACCGAGCAGATCATTTTCCCTGAAATCGATTACGATAAAATCGAGCGTGTTAGTGGTTTGAACGTTGCTATCGTGACTTCGGCCAAGACCGATGAAGAGGGTTTCGCCTTACTTAAGAAGTTGGGCATGCCTTTTGCTAAATAAGGTGGAGTAGAACAAGATGGCAAAGAAATCAATGATTATTAAGGCGAACAGAACGCCGAAGTATAGTACCAGGAAGGTCAACCGCTGCAAGATTTGTGGACGACCCCGCGGTTATATGCGGAAATTCGAAATGTGCAGGATTTGCTTTCGGAAGCTTGCCAGTGAAGGGCAGATCCCTGGCGTTACCAAATCCAGCTGGTAGGAGATTAACATGGCTATAAGTGATCCTGTTGCCGATATGCTGACAAAAATCAGAAATGCTAGCATGGCTAAGCATGAGAAGGTTGAAATTACAACATCCAAAATGAAGCTTCAGATTGTTAAGATTTTGAAGAATGAAGGATATGTCAAGAATTTCAAGAAAGTTGTCAATAAAGACGGCGTAAATATGATTCGGATATTTTTGAAATATGATGAAAAGCAGAACCCGGTTCTCCACGGTATCGACAAGATTTCCACACCCGGAAGGCGTGTGTACTCTGGATATCGCGATATGCCGAGAGTCTACAACGGCTATGGTGTAGTTGTTGTTTCCACTTCTTCGGGTATTATCACGGGTAAGAAAGCTAGCGAGAAGAAGGTCGGTGGTGAACTGATCTGTTCAATTTGGTAAGGTGGTGAACTATGTCTCGAATAGGTAAGTTACCGATAGCATTGCCCAAGGGAGTAACTGTCAAAGCTGTTGATGGTGTCATCTCCGTTGAGGGACCGAAAGGGAAACTGGTTCAGAATTACCGTCCTGAAGTGGAAATCGAGGTTTCCGGCGATCAAGTGGTGGTGACCAGAAAAGATGACAGCAAGGGAAGCAGAGGCTTTCATGGCTTGTATCGTCAGCTGATCAGTAATATGGTGGTTGGAGTATCCTCTGGCTATACCAGGAAACTGATTATCAGCGGAGTTGGTTATCGTGCTGAAGTCAAAGGTAATCTTTTGGCACTCAACCTTGGGTATTCTACTCAAATTGAGTTCATGATTCCTTCCGATGTTCAGATTGCTTGTGAAAATCCAACTACAGTCGTGGTTACAGGTATTGATAAGCAGAGAGTCGGTCAGGTCAGTTCGGAAATCAGATCTCTGAGAACTCCTGAGCCTTATAAGGGCAAGGGTGTCAAATACGAGGATGAGGTTATTCGGCGAAAGGTCGGCAAGTCTGGCGGTAAGAAATAGGTAGGGTGAACAAATGAATAGAGTTTTGGATAAGAATAGAAAGCGCGCAAAGCGTAGGGTTCATATCAGAAAGCGTATCTCCGGTACCGCAACAAGACCGCGAATGACTGTCTTCAGAAGCAATAGTCACATGTATGTTCAAGTCATTGATGATGTTGCAGGGCACACTATCGTTTCAGCCAGTAGCTTGGAAGCTGAAATGCGTGATCTGAAGAATACGGTTGCCGATGGAGCAAAGCTGGGTGAAGTGGTCGGAAAGCGACTCCTTGAGAAGAAGATTGATTCTGTTGTGTTTGACCGCAATGGATACCTCTTCCATGGAATTGTGAAGAGTATTGCCGACGGTGCCAGAAAAGCCGGAATCAAATTCTAGGGGGATATGGTGGATAGGTCAGATAGAAATAGAGACAGCGAATTCGTAGAGAAGTTGGTAAAACTCAATCGGGTTTCCAAAGTTGTAAAAGGTGGAAGACGGTTTTCATTCTCAGCTCTAGTTGTTGTTGGAGACCAGAATGGTAGGATCGGATATGGTTCCGGTAAAGCCAATGATGTCGCCGAATCAATCAGGAAGGCTGTGGAAAAGGCTAAGGAAAGTATGATTACCGTTCCTATGGTCAAAGATACCATTCCTCACGAAATTGTCGGAGATTTCAAGAGTGCGAGTGTATTGCTCAGACCTGCTGTTCCCGGTACCGGTGTAATCGCTGGTGGTGCAGTTCGTCACGTTATGGATGCTTGTGGCATCAAGGACGTTTTGAGCAAGTCTCTCGGTTCCAAGAATAGTGTCAATACGGTTAAGGCGACCTTTGTTGCCTTGGAAAGCCTTTTCGATGCCAAGGAACTCGCAAAAAGCCGGGGTAAATCCCTGAGCGAGATGTGGGGGTAGATCCATGGCAGAAGCAAAGAAGATGAAGATTACGTTGGTTAAGAGTGTTATCGGGAGCCTTCCTGCACAGAGGAAGACCGTAAAAGCTCTTGGACTCAAGAAAATCGGCAGCTCTGTGGAGCATGAGGTTAATCCCGCAATCAAGGGGATGGTCCGTGCCGTTGCCCACTTGGTGAAAGTCGAGGAGATGTAACATGGGACAGATCAAAGCACCTGTTGGTGCCAATACTAAGAAAACGATCGTAGGTAGAGGCTCTTCTTCGAAAGGTCGTACCTGTGGTCGTGGTAACAATGGACAGAATTCCCGAAGTGGTGGTGGAGTACGACCTGGATTCGAAGGTGGTCAGATGCCTTTGTACAGACGTGTAGCCCGTCGTGGATTTTCAAATTATCCATTTAAAGAGGACTACGAAGTGGTCTCTTTGGATGCTGTTTCCAACTGGTTTGAAGATGGTGAAGTGGTGAACATTGATTCGCTCAAGGACAAGTGTCTGGTCAAAGGCGCTAATGCCAAAGCCAAGGTCCTTGCCAATGGAGAGCTCACGAAGAAAGTAATCTTTGAAGGACTCAAGATATCTGCAGCTGCGGTCGAGAAGATCAATGCGGCAGGTGGCGAAATCAGATAAAAAAGAGGATCGCAATGTCTAACTCCTTAGTGAATATGTTCAAGATCGAAGAACTCAGGGAAAAGATCCTCTGGACCTTCCTGTTTCTTGTTGTGTTCCGGGTTGGGGCTTTTATCCCAATCCCGGGAATCGATCCTGAAGTACTGAAACTCTACTTCCTGTCACAGAGTAATTCGAGCACAATCGGACTTACCGAGTACTTGAATTTCTTTGCTGGTGGAGCTTTTTCCAACTTTTCTGTATTCATGCTTGGAATCATGCCTTACATCTCAACTCAGATTATTTTCCAGTTGTTGATGTTGGTCGTTCCCAGTTTGAAGAAGCTTACGGAAGATTCCGCAGGCAGAAAGAAGATGCAACAGTACACCCGTTATGGAACTATATTGGTTTGTCTTGTCCAGTCATACGTGGTTACCGTATACGCGAATTCGATTCCTGATGTAATGACATTAGGAGTTCTTCCGTTTACTTTGATTGCCATGTTGTCTGTAACTACAGGCTCCATGTTCTTGGTATGGGTCGGTGACCAAATCACCCAACGAGGAGTCGGTAACGGCATCTCATTGTTGATTTTCGCCGGTATTGTTGCCCGAATTCCCGATTCGTTGGTAACATTGTTCAGAAGTGTTCAATCCGGGATTCTCAATCCTATCGTTGTATTGGTTGTCTTTGCCATGTTCGCGGCAGTCGTGGCGTTGGTTGTATACGAACAACGTGGTCAGAGAAAAATTCCGGTCCAATATGCGAAGAGAGTGGTCGGGAGGAAGATGTATGGTTCACAGAGCACATACATACCCTTCAAGATCAATCCTTCCGGAGTCATTCCCGTAATATTCGCTTCAGCATTGCTTTCATTCCCGTTGCAGATAGCTGCATCTTTGGGACCTGAAATTCGATGGTTGCAAGCGGTTGCGAATTGGCTTGACCCGCAGGGCGCACCCTATCTGATCATCTACACCCTGCTGATCATTGCTTTCGCTTTTTTCTATACCCAGGTCAGTTTGAACCCAATCGAAATGGCCAAGCAGATCAGGGAGAATGGTGGTTCTGTTCCTGGTGTACGTACCGAAAGGTTGGAAGAGTATCTTACCAAAGTGCTTAACCGAATCGTATTACCTGGTTCATTGTTCCTCGCATTCATTGCCTTGATTCCTACGGTGGTGCAGAAGTTCTTCAATTTCCCCGCTTCCGTGGCGATGTTGCTCGGCGGTACATCTTTGATCATTATGGTTGGTGTCGATCTTGATACCATGAGCCAGATTGAAGGTATCATGAAGATGCACCATCACGATGGGCTCACGAGCAAGGGAAAGATAAAAGCAAGGAATCTATAGGAGATAAATGAAATGAAAGTACGGGCAAGTGTCAAACCAATGTGCGACAAGTGCAAAGTCATTCGACGGGCTGGGGTGGTTCGCATTGTTTGCGAAAATCCCAAGCACAAGCAGAGACAGAGATAAAGCTGACAGCAGCATGTGAGAGGAGGCCAGTTAATGGCGAGAATTGCAGGTGTTGATTTACCAAACAAAGCGGTAAAGATTGCATTGACTTATATTTACGGAATTGGAAGAGTCTCCGCAGAGGAGATTTGTAAGAAAGGCAACATCAATCCCGATGAACGGATGAATAATTTGTCCGCTGATGATGTCAATGAATTGCGAAAACTTATTGAGAGTGAATACAAGGTAGAAGGTCGTTTGAGGACCGAAGTAGCTCTTAATATTAAGCGTCTGATGGATATCGGATGTAATCGTGGTTTGCGACATAGGAAGGGATTGCCAGTTCGTGGTCAAAGGACCAAGACGAATGCAAGAACCCGAAAGGGTAGAAAGAAGACCGTCGCCGGTAAGAAGAAATAAGGAGAATTGAAAGTGGCTAAAGCAAAACGCAAAGTCAAGAAGACGGTATACGAAGGAAATGTCTACATTCAGGCGACGTTCAACAATACCATTGTGACAGTCACCGATTTGACCGGAAACGCAGTTTCTTGGGCGAGTGCTGGTGGTCTCGGTTTTAGGGGTGCTAAAAAGTCTACTCCTTACGCAGCTCAAACAGCTGCCGAAACCGCTGCAAAGAAGGCTATGGACTATGGTCTTCGCGAGGTGAACGTTTTCGTGAAAGGACCAGGTGTTGGTCGTGAATCGGCTATTCGTTCCTTAGGTGTGTTGGGTCTTAAAGTAAGAAGCATCAGAGACGTGACTCCCATCCCGCACAATGGTTGCCGTCCGCGGAAAACCAGAAGAGTCTGATAAGGAGTAGGTGATAAGATGGCTAGATATACAGGACCAAAGTGCAGATATTGCCGTGCAGAAAAGACAAAGTTGTTTCTTAAGGGAGAACGTTGTCACACTGGTAAATGCCCAATAGCAAAGAAGGCTGGTACACCAGGAAAGGATCCCCGTGCACGTTCAAAGAAAATGACCGACTATGGAATGCAGCTTCGGGAGAAGCAGAAGTTGAAGAGAATGTATTGCATGCTCGAGAAGCAGTTCAAGCTTACATTTGATGAAGCTGCTCGCGTTCCAGGAAAAACAGGTGAAAACCTCATCATGTTGCTCGAACGTAGGTTGGACAATGTAGTCTTCAGACTCCATTTTGCCAACAGTCGTAACCAAGCTGCCCAGTTGGTCAATCATGGACACGTATTTGTCAATGGCAAGCGGGTCGATATTCCCTCCTATCGTGTAAAGGTTGGTGATGAAGTTGCAATCGGACCACATGGTCAGAAAATGATCATCATCAAGGAAAATCTTAAGGAGTTCTCGAAGTCTGGTGTCGCACCATGGCTTTCACTCGATCCCGATACCATGAAAGGATCGTTCTTGGCGGTTCCAAGACGTTCGGATGTTTCCGAAGTCGCCGATATTAAAGAACAGCTGGTTGTAGAACTCTATTCTCGTTAAGGAGTAAACATGGCACGTAAAAACCTGTTGAAAGGATTTAAGAAGCCGAAAGGAATTACCTTCGAACATAGCTTGGTAGAACCCGATTCGGGTAGGTTCATAGCCTATCCGTTCGAGCGTGGTTATGGTACCACTGTCGGCAATACATTGAGAAGGATTCTGCTCTCTTCCATCCAGGGATACGCCGTTACAGCCGTGAAATTCACCAGCTTCAATGAGGATGGGGTTCCCCACCTTGTTTCAAGCGAGTTTGAACCGCTTCCTGGAGTTGTTGAAGATATTCCGGATATCATAGCCCGCATCAAGAAGTTGCAGGTAAAGATGCCTGAGGATGTCGAAGGTACAATGCTCTTGGTTGAATGTAAAGGACCTGGAGTCGTTACCGGTGCGAATCTCGAGATGAACAATGTTGAAATCACGAACAAGGACATGGTCCTGTTCAGCATGATGGAAGATGCGAATATTGAAATGGAACTTCAGATCGACTTGTCGAGAGGATATGTTCCCGCTGAAGTCAATGAGAAGTACATTGAGGAAGTTGGTACTATTCCAATAGATGCGAACTTCTCTCCTGTGACTCGCGTCAAGTACGAAATCGAACCAACCCGTGTTGGACAACGTAATGATTATGACAAGCTCATTCTTGATGTTTTCACAGACGGTAGTATCTCTCCGGAGAATGCACTTGCCGAAGCTGCGAAGATTGCGAAAGATCATTTCTCGATTTTCATCAATTTTGATGAAAGTTTGGTAAATAGCAGCGATGAAGTGGATGAAGAGGAAGAACGGATTAAGAAATTGCTCAACACCTCGGTTGAGGAGTTGGAGTTGACTGTCCGCTCAAGCAACTGCTTGAAGAACGCTAATATCAAGACCATCGGTGATCTTACCAAGAAAACTGAGGAAGAGATTGCGAAGACAAGGAATTTCGGTAAGAAATCTCTGTCTGAGATTAAAGAGAAGTTGAAGGAATGGAATCTAAGTCTTGGTATGACCGATTACAGTGTCCTGAAGAACTCGATCAGAATACCAGGGAACAAGGAAGAAGAGAATGAAGCATAGGATTGGTTTTAATGCATTGAGCCGACGTTCCGGCCAGAGAAAGGCGCTTAAGCGCAATATGGTGACCTCGCTTTTCAGATACGAACGTATTGAGACAACCAAAGCGAAGGCTAAGGAAGTGCAGCGCACGGCTGAGAAGATGATTACCCGCGCGAAAGTCGATTCGGTCCATTCCCGTCGTATGATTGCACGTGATATCAAAGATGAAGCGGTACTCGCCAAATTGTTTACACAGATCGCACCGCTTTTCAGTGATCGTAACGGAGGGTATACCCGTGTATTGAAGACTGGCAATCGCCAGGGTGATGCTGCTGAAATGGCAATTCTTGAGTTGGTTGTAAAGACTGAGAAGCCAAAGAAGAAAGCAGAACCAAAGAAAGAAAAGGAGTCGAAAAAGGCTCCTAAAGAGAAGACCGAAGAATAATTGACAACTTGGTCGCTCTTGTAATCTATTACAAACAACCGTTAATGGCCGCCAACCTCAGTTGGTGGCCTTAATATATATAAATGAAAGAGTTATGTTTGGTGAAATTTTGAAGTGTTCCATATTCGCTAACTGCTGTCACTTGACAATCGTTTAGTTCCTCCCGTATTATTGTTTCATTACAATGGGGGAATTACTATGAATATGTTTGTACTTATCCCTCTTTGTCTTGGTTGTATCATTCTAGGTTGGCTAATTCGTTGGATGTATGCGAGGTTCAAGCTTACATCAATTGAGCAGAAAGCTGTTCGATTGAGTCAGGAAGCGATAAAAGAGGCAGAAGCTAAAAGTAAGGAGCTTCTCATTGAGACTCGTGATCAGTTGTTGAAAGAACAACAGCAACAAGAACGTGAGGCGAGAGAACGCAGAAGTGAGCTTCAGAGAACAGAACAAAGACTGTTGAAGAAGGAAGAAAATTTAGAACGAAAACAAGCGGAACTAGATGTCCAAAAGAGGCAACTGGTAGACAAAGAGACTACGTGTACCCAGCGCGAAAAAACGTTGAGTGAAATGGAAGAGAACTGGGTACGTGAATTGGAACGGGTTGCAGGAATGACCTCGGAAGAGGCCAAACAGGCAATAATTGAGACTTTGCAGAACGATGCTAAACGTGATGCTCAGGTAATTATCAACAAAATTGAGCAAGATGCCCAATTACGTGCTGATAAATTAGCAAGGGATATCATTGTTACTTCGATACAACGTCTTGCAACGGAAGTAAGTTCAGAGGTCACCGTCACTACCGTAAGCCTTCCAGGCGATGAGATGAAAGGAAGAATCATCGGAAGGGAAGGTCGGAATATTCGGACTCTCGAAACACTTACAGGTGTTGATGTCATTATTGACGATACTCCTGAAGCCGTTGTGATTTCTTGTTTCGATCCTGTTCGAAAAGAAATCGCCCGTGTTGCATTAGAACGGCTTGTTCAAGATGGCCGAATCCATCCTGCTAGGATTGAAGAGGTTGTTGCGAAAGTTACCAAAGAAATTACTCGGGTGATCATGGAAGAGGGAGAAAAAGTGATTTTCGACCTTGGAATCCATAACATTAGCCAAGAGATGGTAAGAGCTTTGGGCCGTCTTCACTTTAGGACTAGTTATGGTCAGAATGTCCTAAACCACTCAAAGGAAGTGGCCGTTCTTGCAGGCATGATAGCTGCTGAAGTAGGTGCGGATAGGGACATCGCAAGACGTGGAGGATTGTTGCACGATATCGGTAAAGGTATAGAATCGGATGGTGATGCGAACCATGCTGAGATGGGTGCTGATCTAGCCAAACGTTTGGGAGAGGATCCCCGGGTGATCAATTCGATCCTGTCACACCACAATGATATCGAACCTTCCTGCATCGAATCGGTTATTGTCCAGATTGCGGATGCTATCTCGGCAGCCCGTCCCGGTGCGAGAAGAGAGACTTTGGATAACTATATCAAACGACTTGAGAGCTTGGAGCAGATTGCTGAAAGTTTCACTGGTGTTGATAAGGCTTATGCAATACAAGCAGGTCGAGAGTTGAGAATTTTGGTCAATAACGATAGTGTGACCGATGATGGTGCAAAAGATATCGCAAAGGGTATAGCTGGTCGAATCGAGGCCGAATTACGCTATCCTGGCCGAATTAAGGTTACTATTATCCGAGAGATGCGTGTTGTGGAATACGCTCGCTGATTATAAGGATTGTATGTCTAAACAACGAACAATTACGGCTCTGTTACTCGGGGATGTCATTGGACAGCCCGGGGGCAGAGCCCTTTTTATGGGATTACCCCAACTGATTAAGAAATTACGGGCAGACTTAGTAGTGATCAATGGTGAAAATGCGGCAGATGGCTTCGGACTTACGGAAGATTTGGCTCGTCAGTTTTTTTCATTGGGTGTCCATGTAATTACAACAGGCAATCACATCTGGCAGCGTGAGGAGATAAGACCATTTCTCGATAAGGATACACGTATCCTTAGACCGGCAAACTATCCAGCGCAGGTTCCTGGGCATGGCTATACGGTCCTAGAAATTGGAGGTCTCTCTGTAGGAGTAGTGAATCTTCAAGGAAGACACCAAATGGTTCCAATCGATTGTCCTTTCCAGACAGGAGCTGCTGTAGTTGAGAAGCTGAGAAGACAGACAAAGTTGATATTCGTCGATTTTCATGCCGAATCGGCAATGGAAAAAGAAGCTTTGGCGGCCTATCTCGATGGAAAGGTTTCTGTAGTGGTAGGAACCCACACGCATGTGCAGACTGCCGATGAACGGATTTTGGACAAGGGAACAGGTTATATTACCGACTTAGGGTTGAGTGGACCTATTGGTGGAGTAATTGGCTCAGATCCGAATATCGCTATAGAACGTCAACTGACCCAAATACCTTTAAGGAACCAAATTCTCGATGCCCCTTCATATCTACAAGGAGTGGTATGTTCTGTTGATCCTGATACCGGGAAAACCGTATCCATCAAAAGAATTAGTGAGCAATTTGGATTATAAGGCTATTGTTATGGCTACCCAACGAAAGAAGAAAGCATTAATCAAGCTCATGCAGGAACAATATCCAGACTATGATAAAATGCAACTTCGGGCTTTTATCGATTGCCGACAGGTAATAGTCGATGGAGAGACCTGTGTGGACTCTCAAGCAATTTTTCCTGAGAACTCAGTAGTTGGATTAAATCTCTCCAAGTATGTTTCTCGAGGTGCTTTGAAACTTGAACATGCTCTGACTACCTGGAACATAGGTATTTCTGGTCTTGTGTTTGTTGATGCAGGATCTTCTACTGGTGGCTTTACTGACTGTCTATTGCAATCTGGAGCCAGAGCGGTACACGCTGTTGATGTGGGGTACAACCAACTCGATTATCGATTGAGGACAGATGCCCGAGTGATTGTCCATGAAAGACAGAATATCATGCAAGTTGAACAGCTGGACCCTCGACCTGATGCCGCTGTTGCGGACCTCTCCTTTCGTTCGATTACAGGCGCTGCCAGTCATATCCTCTCATTGACCAAAGATTCATGGTTGATATCCTTGATAAAACCTCAATTTGAAATCCCCAAAGGGACAGATGGTTTTTCGGGTGTCGTCGATGATGGTGAAACCATTAAAGAGATCCTCTTCTTGGTCTATGCGCAGTTAGCAACAGAGAATGTAGGAATAGAGGCGATAATCGAGTCTCCCATACAAGGAAGGAAAGGGAATCGCGAATTCTTGGCTTTGCTTAAACCAGGCCTTAGAATGGATGAGTCTGTTTATAGGAATACTATTGAGCTTTTGATTGGCGTTCCTCAATAATTTCTTCTATAGGTTTGCCTTCGATGAGCAGAACCATATCCCTGATTTCTCTATTGGAAAGAAGATTCCTTCGCAGTTGTTCAATTTTTAACGCATGCGATGCTAATTCCCACGGAGTTTCTTGAAGGAACTCATCAGAGAGGTCGATGAATGCAATATCGTTGGAAACTGTCAACCCGATTAGTTGGGTTTCCTTTGGGATATGGCTAATGGCTCCTTCTGATAATGCCGTAGATGTTGGTCCGTGGAGAATTGCTTCAACGATTGCATGGGTGTTTGGATTGTTTTCAGTTGGAACGAGAAAGGTTACGTAGGAGAATTCATGTGAATTTGTTACCGGGATAGGGAACTGTAAAGGAATTTCCGTGATGGGGTCATCCTGATTTCTGGCTTGCTCCAAATAGGACGATACCAAGGGAACCATCTGGGATTCATGGATAGCCATGCGCATTTTCGGTAGGGTAACCAGAACCAGAACCACAGAGAAAATGATGACAACCAACCACCCATATAAGAGCCATGGCTGTTTTGAATTATTCGGGTTTTCGTCCATACCTAAGCATACAACAGAACCGATACCTAATGCGAGTATCTATTTACACAGCGGATAAAACCCCGTATGATAATTTCATATATGAGGATTCTAAAAGGTATCGCAGCATCTTCGGGCATTGGTATCGGTAGGGTATTTCTCTACGTACATGAAAAGCTCGTGGTTCCCCATCAGCCAATAGATGAAGGGAAAACCGAATCTGAACTGACTCGGTTCAAAAGTGCGCTCGATACTGTTGCCGAGGAATTGGAAGGAATGGGGAAAGCGGCTATAGCCGAGGATCACCGAAAGATTTTGGAGACCCACCTTCTTATGATCCAAGATCCCGACTTTACCGATGCAGTCGAGAATCTCATCCATACGGGGCATATCTGTGCCGAGTGGGCTGTGGAACAGGTCCTCTCGGGGTTTATTGAGATTTTGGAATCATCCGAAGATGCGATGCTCCGGGAAAGGAGTGCCGACCTTTACGATATCGGTTGGCGCGTCATTCGACAAATGATGGGAAAACGACGACCTGATCTCGCAGCCATTAGTGATGAAGTAATCTTAGTTGCAGATAGCCTTCTTCCTTCTGAGGCGCTGACTCTTGATCCATCCAATATTAAGGCAATTGCCTTAAATGGTGGCGGTAGGACTAGTCATGTTGCTATTTTGGCTAGGGCTCTACAGATTCCGACTGTCGTTGGGTTGGGAAATATTACCAGTAAGGTTGCCAAAGGTGACGAGATAATTGTCGATGGCAATCTTGGGGAAGTCTCTCTTCGTCCGAGTATCGCTTCAGCGAAGAAGATGCGCGACAGATACGCTCGATGGGTTGAGCATGAACAAGAGTTGCATGAGCTTGCGTCATTCGAGGCTGTTACAAAGGATGGCCATCGGGTCTCCCTTAAAGCAAACATCGAAACTGTAGATGAAGTTGATTCTGTATTGGATCATGGAGCTAATGGCATAGGATTATTTCGATCGGAATTTCTCTTTTTGAAACCAGGAGGAGCTTCTGAAGATGAACAGTTCGAAGCCTATCGACGGGTTCTTGAGCGTGCAAAAGAGAGTGGACCTGTAACCATACGGACAATCGATGTCGGAGGAGACAAGGTTATTCCCGGAATGGAGGGGTTGGGAGAAGATAATCCTATCCTTGGATGGCGTGCAGTACGGTTCTGCCTTTCACGTAAGGACATCTTCAGAGTCCAGCTCAGGGCGATGTTACGAGCGAGTGCTTACGGAAAGTTGAAGATCATGTTTCCAATGATCAGCGGCCCCGAAGAACTTGAGAATGTACTGCTCGTATTGGAGCAAGTGAAGGAAGAATGTAGGAAAACCGGTATTCCTTTCGATGAAGATATCGAAGTAGGAACAATGATAGAGGTTCCATCCGCTGCATTGTGTGCCGACTTGCTCGCACCAAAAACTGATTTTTTCTCGATAGGTACAAATGATTTGATCCAGTACACTATCGCGGTAGATAGGGGAAACGATAAGATAGCCTATCTCTACCAACCTTTCCATCCAGGCGTTCTGCGATTGATCAGAATGATTGTGGAGAAAGGACATGATGCCGGAATTCCCGTTGCTATGTGCGGTGAAATGGCTGGCGACCCACTCTCAACTGTTTTACTGTTGGGAATGGGCTTGGACGAGTTAAGCATGAGTCCCCAGAGTTTACTGGAGATAAAGAACATCATCCGCTCTATTACATTGGCAGAAGCCAAGGAATTGGTCGAAAAGGTGATGAAGATGGACTCGTTCATCAATATCAATACATATGTAAGGGAATGGATGCATGATAGATTCGGAGACTTTGTCACTGCGTGAGCTGGGACTACCAATTATTGCAATTATCGGCCGGCCGAATGTCGGCAAATCGACTCTGTTTAACAGACTCGTAAAAAAAAGAAGAGCCATCACTGATGCGATGCCAGGGGTAACGCGAGATCCCATACCTGAAAGATGGTTATTGGGAAACCATCCTGTACTGTTGGTGGATAGTGGTGGAGTCAAGCTTGATCAGGAGGGCTTGGACTTTCTGGTAACACAAAAAAGCCTAAGTCTTCTGGAAATCGCAGATGCCATCATTATGCTGATGGATTGTACTGAAGTGACTGCAGAAGATGAGATGCTTATAGATACCCTGAGACCATATTCCGATAAGGTCATCATTGCGGTCAACAAGATAGACGATCCGGTGAGGGACAATCTTGTTTGGGATTATCATCGTTTTGGATATCCACGAGTCGTGGGAATGTCTTCTGCACACGGATTAGGTATCGACGTATTGGAAGAGACCTTGCTCGAAATGTTGGAGATGGTTGAACTTGATGAGGCCCCTGAAACTGAAGAGAGGGTTCGGGTTGCGGTATTGGGAAAACCAAATACAGGGAAATCCACCCTCACGAATCTTCTAACAGGAAAGGATACCTCTATTGTAAGTGATATCCCTGGAACGACTCGGGATGTCATTATGGGAGACTTTACGTACAAGGGAACTCCATATACGATTCTCGATACAGCGGGAATACGGCGAAAAAGCAAGGTGGATGAAGATGTGGAGTACTATTCAGTAAACCGCGCTATAAAGACTATCGATGAGGCGGATGTGGTCCTCCTTATGATCGATGTCACTACCGGGCTCGTAGACCAAGATAAGAAGATCGCACAGCTGATTGTTCGAAGAGGAAAGGGCGTAGTCCTGGTTTTCAATAAAATCGATCTACTTAAGGGCGTTGAAAATGAATTGGATGCCATTAAAGATAGGGCACGATTCCTCTTTCCCATTCTCTCTTTTGCTCCCATAATGCCCATCAGTGCAACCGGAGCAGTGGATATTGGGAAATTGCTCGATTGTGTCTGGTCGGTTTGGAAACAATTGAACAAGAGGATAGAGACGGCACAACTGAATAATTTTCTCCGTGATTGGTCGGAAGCATATCAACCACCTAGAGGTTCAAGAGGTCACTTCAAGGTCTACTATGGGACTCAGGTCAGTGCGCCTCCTGTTAGATTCCTCTTTTTTGTAAATAGGAAAAAGGATTTTCCTCAAGGATATGTACAATACTTGAAAAATTGCATCCGCCGAGATCTCGGGTTTCCCCAAATTCCTATCGAGATAGAGTTGAAGGAACGACGAAGAAATACTCCCGCAAATAGATTGTAATGAAAATCAAAGTTGTTTGTTTTGATATAGATGGGACTTTATATCCAAAGTGGATTACCGACTTGAAGTTGGTACGTTCATTCTTCCCATCCCCGCTCCTTGCTCTGCGTATTCAGCGTTTCCGTGAACATATGCGTAGAGAGGAGGCGGAGAAGACTATTCCTCCGGATAGTCAGGGATTCCGATTACGTCAGGCAACGTGGGTGAGTAATCAATCCATGAGCAAGGCTGAGGGAGAACGTGTGGAGAAGATGGCAAGAAGGATAGAAAAACAGTTTTATGCCAACTGGCGGAAAGCTTTTTCATCTTTGCCTCCATATGCCGGAATGAGAGGAGTTCTTGAAACCTTACGGTCTCAGGGGATGAGGATAGCAGCTCTTTCGGATTTTCCGATCGGGAGTAAACTGGAAGCCTTGAAAGTGGATGATCTGGTTGAATATGCTATATGTACCGAAGATTCAGGGTATCTAAAACCTCATCCTGAGCCTTTCTTGATGCTATGCGAGAAAATGGGTGTTGAGCCGATTGATGTTCTGTATGTCGGTGACAGCTGTAGGAAGGATATGTTCGGGGCCTCTCGTGTTGGGATGAAAACAGCATTGATTGATCCTTCGGCCAAGAGAGAGAATCGAATGAACAGATCCTCTCGTGGATGTCAGCATGCAGATATGATCTTCTCCAATTACTCTGAGTTTATGGAGCGACTTGAAAAAATGCTCCAATAGGGGGTTGTGATGTGGGAAATGGTACCAATTGTCCTTTCGATAGGGTTATTTTTTCTCACACTGATCATTATTTTCACTCTACGGAATGCCGATAAGAAAGATCGGCGTTTGGAAATCATGCGTCAGTATGTTGGACAATATATCACTGAAGTTAAAAGAGCCGAAACAGAACTGCACGAGACTATAGAAGATGTTGAAGGTCGACTTGAAAAAAGTAGACTCGAGATGGAGCGATTGATCGATCAGATAGGACAACAGCGGAAGGGTTTGCTCGAACATACCGATGATTTGGAAGAACTACAGAAGACTTTGACGTATTATCACGAAGTTTTAGGTCAACTAGGAGCAATGACAGAGAAGGCGGAACTTAGGACCAGACAGGTCAAGGACGAGGTCAGAAAAGTTGAGTCTGTTCATGTGACCATTGAAGATTCTCTCGCTAAGATCGCTGAGTCCGAAGAGAGCCTTCGTGAAATGCAAGAACGATTACACCATATGTTGGAACAGCATCAGGTGAGAACTGAGAAGCAGATGGAAGAGTCTGTTGCAGATGCCAAAGTAAAGATTGAGATGCTGTTGGATGATTCCCTCAATCATACGGATGCAACTTTCCAAACAATGATAACCACAGTTCAGGCATTTTTGCGCGAACTCAACAATAGGACTGAACTTCTCGAGGGAGTGGTCAAACGATTATCTTCTCAGTCTATGGAAATTCTTGATGATTTGGTTGAAAAGGTTTCAACCACTAAGGACTCTATACGAGAACATGATGAGAATCTCGTCTCGATATCCAAAAGACGCGAAGAACTGGAAGTAGCTGTGGCTGAACTGGCAGAGCGTAAGTCAACCTTGGATAAAGAGCTTTCCCAAACGGAAAATTTGGTAGCCACAAACGAGGAAACTCTAAAACAAGCGCAAGATGAATTGGATGCCGCTCTTAGCGAACGCCAACGGATTATTGAAGAAGAAGAGCGTCGCGAGATGGAACTTAGGGCACGTCTGGATAATCCTGAAATTATCGCTGATGAAGTTGATTTGGATCAGGTTGTCCCACTGTTTACCCCTTCCGAGGACCCTGAACTGGACGAGGAACCTGAACTAGACGATGAACCTGAACTAGATGAGGAACCTGAACTGGACGAGGAACCTGAACTGGACGAGGAACCTGAACTGGACGAGGAACCTGAACTGGACGAGGAACCTGAACTGGATGAGGAACCTGAACTGGACGAAGATAAGTCTAAACGAAAACGAATAGAATCTGCACACTACGAACCCGAAGAAGACGAAGAAGAGATCGTTCTAGATGAAGATGAAGAGTTTGTCTAAAGATCTGTCGATGGTATTGCGATAAACTTCCTCTCTATGATACATTCCACAAGTACCGAGGAATCGGCAAAAATTTGAGAATGTCCTGTACCTACCTGCCGAAGACCGGTGCGTAATGCAACGGTTGGTCGGTATCCCCAAAAAACAAACCACCGTTGACTTAATTTTCGCATCATTAGAGAGGGTGGTTGTATGGCAAAATTTATTTTCGTTACAGGTGGAGTAGTCTCATCTCTCGGCAAGGGAATTACTGCAGCCTCGTTGGGATGTCTGCTCAAAAGTAGAGGTTTATCGGTTACCGTTTTGAAGTTCGATCCATATATCAACTTTGATCCGGGAACAATGAGCCCCTATCAGCATGGAGAGGTCTTTGTTACCGACGATGGTGCTGAAACCGATCTCGATCTCGGGCATTATGAGCGTTTCCTCGATATTTCCATCGGCAAAGCCAACAATGTTACAGCTGGTAAAGTCTACTGGTCCGTAATTCAGAAGGAACGTCAAGGGGAATATCTCGGAGGTACGGTCCAAGTTATACCCCACATCACGAATGAAATTAAAAGTCGACTCCATAGCCTAGCAGAAACTACTAAAGCTGATATTGTGCTGGTAGAAATCGGTGGCACGGTTGGCGATATCGAAAGCCAGCCATTCCTTGAGGCGATCCGTCAGATGAAACGGGATCTTGGCAAACAAGATACACTATATTTGCATGTAACACTTGTTCCCTATATTGCTGCTGCCGGAGAATTGAAGACAAAACCAACGCAACATAGTGTGAAGGAGTTAAGAGGTATCGGAATCCATCCCGATTTTATCATTTGCCGATCCGACCGACCTTTGCCTCCAGGAATGGCAGATAAGATCGCCATGTTCTGTGATGTGGAGAAAGAGGCTGTAATTCCAAATCCAGACTTGCCTTCAATCTACGAAGTTCCTCTCCTTTTTGAAGATGAAAATCTGGATGCTCTTGTGCTACAACGATTGGGATTGGAAGCAGGTATTCGTCATATGTCTGATTGGCATGCTATGGTTGAAAATCGAAGGCACCCTGAACGAAAGGTCAGAATCGCCTTATCAGGAAAGTACGTAGAACTTTCAGATGCCTATATCAGTGTGGTTGAATCGTTGAATCATGCGGGATTCCATCATAGGACAAAAATCGAATTGATCAAGATCGATTCAGAGATCCTTGAGGAAATGGACGAGGATGCTTTCAATGAACAGTTTGAGGGAGTCAGCGGTATTGTTGTGCCAGGTGGATTCGGACTCAGAGGAATCGAGGGTAAAATCAAGACAATTCAATATGCCCGTGAGAAGAAGATCCCCTTTTTAGGACTTTGTTTGGGCATGCAGTGTGCAGTTTCTGAATTTGCACGCAATGTAGCAAAACTTGCTGGAGCTGGTAGCTCTGAATGGTATCCCAATACCAAGTATCCAGTGGTGGATTTGATGCCTGACCAAGAAGGAGTGGAAATGGGAGGTACTATGCGGTTGGGATCTTATCCGTGTGTGATTTCGGATCATGATACGCTTTTGTACAAATCATATGGGAAAGAAATGATCGATGAACGCCACCGACATCGTTACGAATTCAATAATACGTACCGTGATGCTCTCTCAAAAGCTGGAATGCGTTTCTCAGGTCTCTCTCCCGATGGATTGTTGGTAGAAGCTGTTGAAATTCCTGATCATCCTTGGTTCGTTGGTGTGCAATACCATCCCGAATTTAAAAGTCGGCCAAGCATTCCCCATCCTTTATTCCGGGATTTTGTTGAGGCAGCGATTAAAGTCACCCGCATTTCATAGTGTAAAGAGATTCATATAAATCACTTGACGGTACCTTTTCCTAGTGAGTATGTTTGATGGGACTGCCAAGGGTGGATGGCGGATCATGCAGTAACATGAATGAACTCACGACTTTGGTAGTAAATAGAAATACGTATGTACAGGTAAGACATGAGCAAAAAAGAAAAGAAAGAGAAAAAAAATGCAGAGCCGCAGGAAACTGTGACCGAACAGCCTGTAGCTGTAGCAAACTTAGAAGAACAGCAAGAATCGGCAATTTCTCCAGAGGAGGCGCGCATTATGGAGTTGGAAGCAGAAGTAGAGCGCCTTTCAAAAGAATTGGTGGAAGAGAAAGAGACCTATTTGAGAAAGTTTGCTGATATGGATAACTATCGCAAACGTTTGGTGCGAGAGAAAGAGACCGCTGTACAGTATGCGAATGAACGGCTTTTAAATGACCTCATTCCCATATTGGATGATTTTGATCGTGCAGTTGATGCTGGCGAACAGTCTGTCGATGTAAAGACCTATTCTGAAGGAATAAAGTTGATCCGTAAACAATTGTTGGACACCTTGGATCGGAACTGGGGTCTTAAGCGGATGGATGGAATCGTCGGTAAAGAGTTCTCACCCCATGAACATGAGGCAATGATGATGGAAGAAGATGAAAAATTTGACTCCGAAACAGTCCTTGCCGAATTGCAAAAGGGTTATTATCTTCATGATAGGGTTTTGAGGACAGCGAAAGTTAAGGTTGGAAAACCGCTTTAATTTATTTGATAAAATAGAAATGAAGGTGTGGGTATTTTGTGGTCCATATCTTGTTTACAAATGTTGATGGTGAATTTCAAGGAGAAGAACCATGGGTAGAATAATTGGAATTGACTTGGGAACGACAAATTCATGTGTCGCAGTCATGGAAAATGGAGACGCTACAGTCATCCAGAATGCGGAAGGACAGAGAACAACTCCTTCTATTGTAGGATTTACAGCTAAAGGAGAACGCTTGGTTGGACAACCTGCGAAGAACCAGATTGTAACCAATGCGGAAAACACAGTCTCTTCAATCAAACGTTTTATGGGACGCCGGTTTGCCGAAGTTCCATCAGAACTGCAAAAGGTCTCTTATAATGTCAAGGCAGGGCCTTCTGATGAGATTCGTGTTGCCATTAGGGATAAAGAATACTCCCCACAGGAAATTTCTGCTGCAATCCTTCAGAAGATGAAAAAAACAGCGGAAGATTATCTTGGTGAGTCCGTAACAGAGGCTGTCATTACTGTACCAGCTTATTTTAACGATGCTCAGCGTCAGGCAACCAAAGATGCTGGAAAAATTGCTGGTCTCGATGTTAAGAGAATCGTAAACGAGCCTACTGCAGCGGCTCTTGCATATGGCTTGGGCAAGGATGCGAGTAAGGAAGA
Organism: Pleomorphochaeta sp. DL1XJH-081; assembly: GCF_049310885.1. NCBI lineage: Bacteria > Pseudomonadati > Spirochaetota > Spirochaetia > Spirochaetales > Sphaerochaetaceae > Pleomorphochaeta > Pleomorphochaeta sp. DL1XJH-081. The sequence continues at coordinate 861,768 of NZ_JBMDYO010000001.1, read as the reverse complement.
GAAGATAGCTGTTTACGACCTCGGTGGTGGAACATTCGATATCTCCATCCTAGAATTGGGTGATGGTGTTTTCGAAGTCAAATCGACAAATGGTGACACTCACCTTGGTGGAGATGATTTTGACCAGATTATTATCGATTGGTTAGTAGATAGCTTTAAAAAGGAATCTGGAATCGACCTGTCGAAAGATAAGATGGCTTTGCAGAGATTGCGTGAAGCCGCAGAGAAAGCAAAGATCGAGCTTTCCAGTACAAAGGACACCTCGATTAATCTTCCCTACATAACTGCTGATGCCTCTGGGCCGAAACACTTGCAGATAAACCTAACTCGTGCCCGCTTTGAGCAGATGGTTTCCGGTTTAGTGGAAAGAAGTCGAAAACCTTGTCTCAATGCTTTGAAGGATGCCGGCTTGTCTCCTAGCGATATCGATGAAGTTATTCTTGTTGGTGGATCAACAAGAATTCCTGCTGTCCAAGCAATCGTGAAAGAGATTTTCCAAAAGGAACCCCACCGCGGAGTGAATCCGGATGAAGTAGTTGCCATGGGTGCTGCTATCCAGGGAGGTATTCTTGGAGGCGATGTCAAGGATGTACTCCTGCTTGATGTAACTCCTCTCTCTCTTGGCATTGAGACCTTGGGCGGTATATCAACCAAGCTGATTGAACGGAATACCACAATCCCAACAAGGAAAAGCCAAATCTTCTCAACCGCTGCCGACGGACAGACCGCAGTCTCGATCCATGTGTTGCAAGGTGAACGTGAAATGGCGAGTCAAAACAGGACATTGGGCAAATTCGATTTGATAGGAATTCCTGCGGCACCACGTGGTGTTCCCCAGATTGAAGTTACCTTTGATATCGATGCTAATGGTATTGTCCACGTAAGTGCCAAGGATTTGGGTACCGGTAAAGAACAGAAAATTCGAATTGAGTCTTCTTCCGGATTATCTGAGAACGATATCGAAAAAATGGTCAAGGATGCCGAACTTCACGCCGAAGAGGATAAGAAGGAACGTGAGAAGATTGAAGTTCGTAACGAAGCTGATAGTTTGCTCTATTCGACCGAAAAGTCTTTGAAGGATTATGGCGATAAGATCTCTGATGAAGAAAAAGCCAAGATCGAGAGTGCTATGGCTGATTTGAAGAGTGCCATGTCTTCCGATTCGTTGGAGGATATCAAGTCGAAGACCGAAGCTCTTCAACAGGCTGCATACAAATTGGCAGAAGAGATGTACAAAGCTACAGCAGCCCAGCAGGGAGGATCCGACCAAGGTGATGGAGACGCTTCTGCTGAGGCTTCAGAAGGAAAGACTGATGATGGTGTCGAAGACGCCGATTACGAAGTTGTCGACTAAACGAATTTAACTGAAGGAAGTGTTGCACCGTGGCAAAACGGGATTATTATGAAGTCTTGGGGGTTTCGAAAGGAGCCTCCCAAGACGAAATTAAAAAAGCCTATCGAAAATTGGCAATAGCTAACCACCCGGATAAAAATCCTGGGGATAAGGCAGCTGAGGAACGATTCAAGGAAGCTAGTGAAGCCTACGAGATATTGAGTAATGAGCAAAAACGACAGGCTTACGATCAATATGGATTTGCAGGTGTCGAAAATGGTGGTGCACAAGACTATTCAAATGTGTATCGTGATTTCAGTGATTTGTTTGGTGGTGGATTTGGTGACATTTTCGGCTCCTTCTTCGGTGGTGGAGGCGGTCGATCTTCGCACGGATCTCGTGGTCCAGCTGTAGGGTCGAGTTTACGTTATGATGTCGAAATAGATTTCAAAGAGGCTGTTTTTGGAACTAAGGTAGAAATCTCGTATTCACACCAGGTCCATTGTTCAACATGTAATGGATCTGGAGAAAAGAGTGGTTCTGGGAAAAAAGTTTGCCCGACATGTAATGGTGTTGGTCAAGTAAGACGGAATTCCGGATTCTTTTCGATTGCCTCGACTTGTCCGACCTGTAATGGTGAAGGGTATATTATCGAGAACCCTTGCACCGAATGTCACGGGTCAGGCCTAATGAGGAAGAAACAGAAACTCAAGGTTACTATTCCAGCAGGTGTAGATACGGGGAATCGAATTTCTATCTCTGGGATGGGAGATGCAGGACCAAATGGTGGCCCTTCGGGTGACCTGTTCGTCTATGTGAATGTCAAACCTCATTCCTATTTTGAACGATCGGGAAATGATCTCTACTGTCAGATTCCAATTTCCTTCACTCAAGCTGCTCTTGGTGGTGATATTGAGGTGATGACTATAGACGATGTAAGGGTAAAGGTTGCAATTCCAGCTGGGACCCAACATGGGAAGGTTCTTCGTCTACGCAATAGGGGTGTTCCGAAGTTGCGTTCATCGTCAGACCAGCGGGGAGACCAATATATCAAACTGGTTATCGAGACACCGCGAAAGTTAAATCGTGAAGCGAAGAAACTGTTGAACCAGTTGTCTGAAGTCTTGGGAGAAAACAAGCGTCCCGAGCCGGTACCATTTACCGAATAGGGAGTTTTATGGCTGACAGGATATTTGGATTTCATGCAATCGAAGAGGCTCTAAAAGAGGCTCCGGCAGGGAGTACTCTCTTCATTTGTAGAAATATGGAGAAAAGAAACACTAGACTGGAGTCTTTGGCTCGTCAAAATGGCTCGGTGGCTATTCGAAAGATCGCGAAGATCGAAATGGACCGAATGACGCAGAATGCAGATCACAGAGGTGCTATGCTCGAATTGGGTGTGACTCGTGATAGGAAAGGTTCCGCGGTAAAACAAAACTCCATATCGGTGAAGGATTTTCTCTCCACATTACCTGAAGATAAGCCAGCTGTGGTGCTTGCACTTGATAGCATTACCGATGTACATAATTTGGGTGCTATACTTAGGAGTGCCGATCAGTTCTCCGTTGATTTGGTAATTGTGCCCGAGAGGCGTAGCGCGCAGACAAATGAAACGGTCAATCGTATATCAAGTGGAGCTGCTCAATATGTTCCTGTCGCATCAGTTTCCAATCTTGTGAGAGAACTCGAACAACTCCAGAAGCACAATTTCTGGGTCTATGGTGCCGATATGGGGGGCGCTCCCTCCTATGCAACGAAATTTCCAGTGAGAACTGTCTTAGTGATGGGTTCAGAGGGAGATGGCCTTGGGCAGTTGGTCGAGAAACGGTGTGACCATCTTATATCGATTCCCACCTCGGGACATGTCGATTCCTTGAATGTTTCTGTCGCAACTGGAATTCTTTTATATGAGTTCAGACGACAACAACCTGTACACCAATAGTTAATCTTGGAAAAACTTATTACCGATATCGTTACGGTACCAGGCTCCTTCGAACTGGACCGTATCGATATATTCATAAGCTTGCTTGTTGGCTTGGATAATATTTTGTCCAATACCGACAATGGTCACATTACGGCCACCAGTGGTAACAGCACGCCCTTCCTTTTCCATAACAGCACCATAAAAAACCATTGGTTTGGTCTTCAGTAGGTTGTTTCGGATAATATTCGGTAACGGTTTTACTTCATTACCAATGACCGGCTTGTCTGGATACCCTTGGCTAGCTACAACAACTGCAACAGCTGATTTGGTTGATACCTCAAGTTCAAATTCTTTTACTCTATCTTCTTTCATAGCATGAAGAATTGCGATGATGTCAGACTTTATGAGTGGTACAATAGCCTGTGTTGCCGGGTCGTTGAAACGTACATGGTAGTCAACAAGTACTGGTCCGTTATCGGTGAGTATAACACTAAGGGTAAGAACCCCTTTATAGGCAAACTGTTCAACTTGCATGCCGTAAAGAGTTGGTTCAATGATAAGATCGATTATTTGTTGTTGGACATATTTTGGGAGAGGTACTGGACAGATAGAACCCATTCCACCGGTTGCTGCTCCGGCACCACCTTCTTCACTTTTTGTATAGTCGCTGCAGAGGGGTAGCATAAGGTATCCATTATTATCGGTGAATACAGTTATAGTTATTGCCAATCCATCCAAATGGTTTTCAACAAGTAGGTTGTCCTTTTGCAGGATTTCCTTTCCGAAAGTCATGAGGGTTGTATAATCATTCGAATCGATCATAATCCTGCTGGGGGCCATTGCATTTCGCTTCAGAACGAAGCTTTCGCCTTCATGGCGTTGCAGATAATTCGATAACGATTCTTCATCGGAAAAGATCTTATAGGGTGGAGTAGGAATATTGTGTCTTGCTGTGAAGGTTCTGGCAAAATAGCGGTCCCCTTCAAGTTTCAAAGCATTACCTGGAGCCCCGAACGTATCGATTCCTCTATTGTTCAGATAATCGATTACTCCTGTGAAAAGAGGAGCCTCGGTTCCAACGAATACGAAATTGATTCCATGCTTCTTACAGGCAGCATATACCGATTCGGGTGATGAGGGATCTACGTCCGATAAATTCTCTGCTATCGCGGATGTACCGATATTTCCCTGGGCTACATAGAGACCGTCGATGAATTTGCTTTGGGAAAACAACCAAGTCATCGCATGGTCTTTTGCGCCAGAGCCCAATACAAGAACTCTCATGTCTTCTCCTTCCCCCATAAGTGGTAACGGGACTCCATGAAAACTACCATGTAACGATTGATAAGGTCAACTCTCAGCGATTCACCAAGCATTCCGTGATTCTTCAACGAGTTCCTTGCAGACCTCTTCATAATCGGAGAAAGAACTGGAAGTGACTAAGGCTTGCTTTGCCTTGGATGCATGAGGAATTCCCTTTAGATATGCGGCGGCATGCTTACGCATTTCCCGGCACGCTAGTCTCTCTCCAACATCTTTTCCCATACGATCCAGTTGGCGAAGTAGAACTGAAACCCGTTCTTCGACTTGGTGGAATGGAGCATCCTCCCCATGTATGAGAAGGTTATAGGTATCGGTGAAGATGAAAGGATTTCCCAGAGCCCCTCTCGCAAACATGACTCCATCAATATGTGTCTGTTCCAGAAGATTTTTGGCGGCAAGTGGAGTAAACAAATCCCCAGATCCAAATACCGGCACCTGCGGGTTTCTTTTTGTGACAAAGCTCTTTAGATCTGCCAAAGCTTCCCAATCTGCAGTACCGGAATAACCCATCGCTCTTGTTCTAGCATGCATGGTTATCATATCGGCTCCTGCGGAGAGTGCTGCATCGGTAGTTTCCCAATAATTGATGGTTTGTACATCCCATCCAAGTCTGATCTTTACAGAGACTGGGACGTTCATAGATTTTTTAAGTATAGCGACAATATCATGGATTTTTTGTGGTTCTCTCAACAGGGCTGAGCCTGCTCCAATTTTAACGACTTTGGGGACAGGGCAACCACAATTAATATCAACCACCGTTGGGTTGGAAAGTTGCAGTCTCTCAATGCTCCTCTGGGCTACCGAGGCTTCATCCATGAAAATTTGGACACCCAGTAAAGGTTCGTTCTCAGCTCTCGTTAGGAGTTTTTCGGTATGCTCGCTACCGCGCGCCAAGCCTTCGGCACTTACCATTTCAGTATAGGTGAACGAAGCCCCATGCTCGATACAGACAGATCGAAAAGCTCTATCGGTATAACCGGCTAGAGGGGCAAGAAATAGATTCCCGTCAATCGTGATGTTTCCAATATTGACGGGATGATAGAGAGTTACGTTAGTTTTTCCGTGTGCCATATGTTCCGTTATACGTCTGCAGGAAGATGGAAAGCCCTTAGGCTATTCTCGTATAGAGCCTGGGCTGTTTCTTCCAGTGACAGCTGCTTTATCTGGGCTATTGCCTGGGCTGTCTCGACCAGATACGCCGGTTTATTTCTCTTGCCCTTGTAAGCAGAGGGGACCATGAATGGACTTTCCGACTCAATCAGAATTCTATCCAAAGGAAGATTTGCTATCGTCTCATGTAAGTGCCGTACATTCTTATAGGTAATATTTCCAGCAAAGGAGAAGAACATAGGGAGATCCAAAGCCTCACTAGCATAGAACCAATCCTCGGAATAGCAATGGAAGATACCACCTTGTTCGCCTAACCGTGTTTTTAAGATATCTAGGATATCTCTGCCCGCCTCCCTGTTATGGATAATTACCGGCATTTGAAGGCTCCTGGCAATATCGAGTTGGCGAATGAACAGTTCAACTTGGGAATTCTTGTCACCAAAATTCCTATAATAGTCCAAACCGATTTCACCGATTGCGACAACACGGTCAAGTTTTGCAAAGGTTTGTAATTTGTGTTCCCAATTCATTCCAGGGTTTGTGACTTCTGATGGAGATACGCCAACCGCATGGAAAACTCCTGTAGCTGTACGCAGGTTTTCATATACCTGTTCAAAGTCATGCAAACTGTTGCAGATGCTGACGATATGGGAAACCGACTTTCGTTTCGCGAGTTGTATGATGAGCAATTGCTCCATCTGGTCTTCATGTATCAGGCCGATATGGGCATGAGTATCAAATAATTGCATGGTTTTTCCTGATGTTGATAAGAATTATGTCTTCAATAGACTTTACATGAAGATAGCATGAACCAATGTCGCCGTCAAGGAGGATTTATATTTGACAATTTTAGCCCTTCATGATAGCGTAGGTTAATCTTGCAGGATGTAATGTATTCCTGCTTAAGAAAATAAGGATATTCATGAAAAAAGATAAAAAATACCATGGTGACCGTCATGGGGATGCACAACAGAAGCAGCAAACCCAGAGGCCCGAATATGGATTCATATATTTGATTAAAAATCCATCGTCAAACGAGTTGACCGTTTGTGCCTCCGAAGAGAAACTCGAACGGGGCGCACATGTCATAGCTCCGTCGAGATATGGGCTAGATTATGGGATGGTGGTAGGTTCCGCAATGGATATGGGGCAATATGAACCCGGTTCCACTGAGGTTCAAGGTGCTTGTCTCCATGGGGACTCTTTTGACGAAACCTTTCCATTAGATGCCGATCTTGCCGCATCGGCAGATCCTGAGGGTGTTGTCGAAACACATCCGGTAGAACAGCGGTTGGAGGAGCAGGATCAATCTATTCCAATCGATATCCCGGATAACCCAAAGCCGAGTCCCTGTGCTTCCTGTTCAGATTGTAACAATACCAAAGTACAGAGTTGGAGTGAGAAGCCAGTCAAGATAACAGGAGATGTAGATTGGATTGAACGTTTGGCAACAAAGGATGACTACAGTCGTTATCTTGAGCTTAACAAAATGGAGGATGAGGCCTTAGTCCTTTGCAGAGAGAAAGTCCTTTCTCATGGGCTCGACATGAAATTGGTATCAGCTCATTATTTGTTTGGTGAACCAAAAGTCATTTTCTTCTTCACAGCAGCGAACCGTGTCGATTTCCGTGATTTGGTTAAGGATTTAGTTTCTGTTTTCCGCATCAGGATAGAATTGAGGCAAATCGGAGTGCGCGATGAATCCAGAGTGCTTGGAGGCTTAGCGGTATGTGGTAGGGATTTCTGTTGTCATGCAATTACCGACAAACTCAATCCTGTTTCGATCAAGATGGCGAAAGAGCAGAATCTTTCATTGAATTCGACAAAAATATCGGGCCCTTGTGGACGCTTACTTTGCTGTCTTTCCTATGAATATGATTTCTATGTTGAGGAGAAGCGCAATCTTCCACAGGAGGGTAGTCGGCTCAAAATTCAGCATGAACTGATGAAAATTACTGAAGTTAATCTACTTTCACGCAAGATTTCACTTATCGGACCAGAGGGTCGGCATTTGACCATTCCTTTTTCAGCGGTAAATTTCAATAATGAGCACTCTAGGTGGGAAGTAGACCGCGACTATCTAGACGAATTTCTCTCGAATTGATACAAACTATTGTATTGACCGATTTTACGGAGTATGGTATTTTGTGTATCCGTTGGTTCAGAGATACAAATAATTCCCTTGAACTTATATAATTGAGAAACCTTTGGAGGTATTACGTGTTCAACAGCAGCTCGGCCGCTAAAAGAGAGCGCCAGAATCAAAAACGAAGATTGAGGAACAGAGAGACGAAAAGTGCAGTCCGTACTGCGGTCAAGGGGTTCCAGCTTGCGGCTCAGTCCCAAGACAAAGATCTCGCAAAAGAGAAGTTTGATAAGGCTATCAAATTGATCGACACTGCCGGTAGTAAAGGCGTTTTTCATGCCAATGCCGTCTCTCGAAAGAAATCCAGACTGGCTGCACAGTACAACGCTTTGAATAAAGCGGAGTAGCATCCTCGTCAACTGTTTATTCTATAAGGAGAAGGTCCATGGCAAACAATAAATTGACAAAGGCTGAAATTATCGAGAATATCCAGACCAAGCTTGGTCTCAACCGTCCCGATGTACACAGTGTGATTGATGAATTTTTCGAAGAAGTCAAACGTGGTTTGGAAGAAGACCGTGTTATTGAGCTTCGTGGATTCGGTACTTTTGAAGTCCGCACGAGGAAAGGTCGTGATCGGGCTCGCAATCCCAAGACTGGAGAGCTTGTTGCCGTGGACACTCATGGCGTTGCAATCTTCAGGCCTGGAAAAGAGTTGAAGGACTTTGTCTGGAAGCTTCGCCAAGGCGAAGAAAAATAATTTCGGATACCTGTGGATGTAAATAGAAAAAGAGGCTTTGGAACCTATGGCCTCGAAATCTTGATACTGATAGCAATATCAGTAGTCTATTCTTTTGCTTTCCCTGGCTTCCTGTCTGAAAAGGGTTTCGGTGCGATTGCATTTTTTGCACTGATACCCCTTTTTGCGGTTATCCGCCAGACTACTTGGAGAGCCATTCCTTTCTACGGGTTCATTTTCGGGTTCGCCTTTTATACTTGTTTCAATTATTGGCTCACCACTTTCCATCCACTCGCAATCTTGCTGGTCCCCATAATTAAGGGTGGGGAGATGGTGATGCTGTTTCCAGCACTTAAAGCTGCTGATCGTTGGTTCAAGCGGTATGGTTTTCTTGTACAAGCGATCATCTGGGTTGCTTATTCCTATCTTAGTCAGACCTGGTTTGCAGGATATCCCTATGGGACGATCAGTTCAGCAGCATACCTCTACCTGCCTTTCATTCAGATAGCAGAATTTTCTGGAATCTGGGTAATTACATTCATCATGATATTGCCCCAATCGTTTCTAGGACGGTATGTCGCCGACCAATTTACCGCTGTCCGCCAATCATTCGGAACATTTCTAAAAAATTATTTGCCCCTGGTTGCTACTTATGGTGTGATCATCGTGTTGGTCCTTTCGTATGGATTTATCAGTATGTCGAATTGGAATTCAAATGAACCTGAACTTACGTGGCGAGTTGCTACCATCCAACATAGTGCTGATTCATGGAAAGGTGGGTATACAACCTATAAACGGAATTTCAATAATCTTCGTACCATGAGCTTACAAGCTTTACAGGAAGATCCAGACATGATCCTATGGTCGGAAACTGCATTCGTGCCCTCTGTCTATTGGCATACTACCTATAAGACTGACGAAGCTACTGCTGACCTAGTCGATGAATTCGTAGCTTTTGGTAAATCGTTGCCTGTCCCATTACTTACCGGTAATCCCGAGGGTGTATTGGATGATCCCGATGCCTCACCACTCAAACCTGATGGAACATGGAACCGAAAGGACTACAATACTGTGATTATGTTCGAAGGTGGTGAGATAAAGAACACCTATCGCAAGCAGCATCTTGTACCGTTCACTGAACATTTTCCCTATGAAAAAGAGCTGCCATGGTTGTATAACTTGCTTCTTGCGAATGATTACAATTGGTGGGAGAAAGGGTATGATCCAGTTGTCTTCGAAACCGATGAGGGTGTAAAATTTTCAACGCCAATTTGTTTTGAAGATGTATTCGGGTATCTCTCTGCAGGATTTGTCCGAAATGGAGCCGATGTTATCGTAAATATGACCAACGATAGTTGGTCGGGTGCCGTGTCTGCAGAGATGCAGCATCTTGCATTGGCTGTTTTCCGATCGATTGAGAATAGGCGTTCTACTGTCCGTGGAACCAACTCCGGTATCACGGCTGTAATTCTTCCTACGGGAGAGGTTGTGGATCCGATGGAACCTTTCACCCGTGGGTGGCATATCTATGATGTTCCTGTTCATTCTGGATCTGGACACACAATTTATACTCGCTATGTCGATATACTCGCATACATAGCTATCTACCTTTCTATCGGATTGCTTGCCTTTGGGGCGGTGTCTCGTATCATTCGTTGGAGAAAGGAACGGCAAAATGGCTAACGGACATGCGACAGTCTCTCTTTGTATTATAGGTACTGAAATCACACGGGGAATCATCAGCGACAAACATGGCAATCTCATGGCTAGGGAACTTACTAATCTCGGTTATGAAGTCAACCGGATTGTTATTGTTCCTGACGATGGGTCACTCGGTTCCATCTTGGAACAGATTATTCAGGAGACGGAAATTGTCCTGCTTACCGGAGGACTTGGACCAACTAGTGATGATATGACCCGTCAGGTGGTTGCTGATCTGGCAAAAGTACCGCTCGTGCAGGATGAAGATGCCTATAAGTCTCTTTATGAGAGGATTGGTGATCGGATAGTAGGCGCGAACCAGCGACAAGTTTGTTTTCCTCAAGGCTTTCAGGTCATTCCGAATCCCAAAGGAACCGCTCCTGGCTTCTCTGGGCTAATTCCTGTTCGAGAAAAAGACGGTACCATGAGGGATGTATTATGTTTTGCCATGCCAGGACCTCCTGTGGAAATGCATGAAATGTTCTATGGTAGGATTCTCCCTACTCTTGCCGATAAGATTGGAAAGAATTCGGTTGGTCGTGATGAATTTTCGTGTTTCCTCACACCAGAATCAAAACTTGAGGAAATTTGTGCCGAATGTGCCCGTGATGCCATTCTTTGGGGCACACGTGTGCAAGAATACCGTATTAGTCTCTATCTCAATGGGGGATCCTCTGAATCACGGGAACAGATGGCGCAAGCCATAGGAGAGCGGTTGGGTGTCGGTTTGCTCTTCAAGGGAAATATCGAAGTTATGGATTTACTCAGTGGTCAACTTCTTAACGATAGAGGCTTATTGGCCAGTGCAGAATCTTGTACGGGCGGGTTAGTTGGGAAATTAATGACCGACAAGGCTGGGAGTTCTGCCTGGTTCTGGGGGTCTGTCGTATCCTATGCTAACCGCGCTAAAGAATTATTGCTAGGAGTTCCCCCGCAGACCATCGAAAAGTTCGGAGCTGTATCGGAGGAGACCGTCCTCTCAATGGCTCAAGGATTGTTAGAACGTTCGGAGGCGACATTGACTATTTCAATCTCCGGAGTTGCCGGTCCGGATGGTGGTACAGTCGAGAAACCTGTGGGAACGGTATGGCTTGGATTTGCCAATGATACAAGAACTTCTCGTGCAGTAAAAATCCAATTCAGCTCGTATGGAAGGAGTTCTGTACGAAGAAGGGCTGCCGTTGCAGCCATTTTGCTTGCTTACTTTTATGCAAAAGGGGACGACTTGCTTGACATCGTGAGAACGTGGCAATATATTTAATGTATCCCGCGGGATTGCCTTTTACCTACCCAAACAGAAAAGATTTCCTGCGAAATCATACATCAAGAACGAAATAGACAAAGCTAACAACAAGCTCGTATCCCTGTGGATTCGATTCTTTGGAGATTATCAATGACATCAGAATATGACAATGGTCCTGAACTGTTCGCAGTTCCCGGAGAAGGGAACTCGGAATCTTCTGGATCACAGAAAGGACCGAAGCGTGTCGTAAGACGAAAAAACGCTGATGCGTCTTCGCCAGTGGTGGTTAAGATCAAATCGGTAAAACCTGCGAACACAGAACCTGCATCAGAATCTACTAGTGCTACTGATTCTGGCGGGCAACCTCCAGTTAAGAAGAGAGGTCGTCCACCAAGAAAGAAACAAAATGATGTAGTTCCGCCTCCTGCGGTTGAGGAGAGCCCGAAGGATAGAACTCCTTCCCAGCAACCGAAACCCCAAAACCAAAGCCAAAATCAGGGACATTCGTCACCGCAGCAATTTAATCGACCACAATCTAGACCCCATCAAGGTGGGAAACAGAACGGTCGGCAAAAGCAAAATTATCAGAAAAATAATCATAATCGTCAGAACAACCGATCGAATTCACAGGTTGAGGATATTCCCGTTGAAATCTACGTGGAAGACCCAAATGCACCAAGGATCACAGTTAACGATCTGACTAAGACAACCTTACCGGTATTGCGCCAAAAAGCCTTGGAATTTGGCATTTCTCAAGAAATAATACTGGATCTGAAACGTCAGGAACTTATTGTGGAAATACTGAAGGCTCATACCGCAGCTGGAGGTGTTATCATGGCTTATGGAGCCTTGGAAGTTCTTCCAGACGGCTATGGATTCCTTCGCTCACCCCAAAACAATTATCTCAGTGGTCCAGAAGACATTTACGTTTCCATATCGCAGATAAAGATGTTGAGTCTCAAAACTGGAGACACAGTAGAAGGGCAAATCCGAACTCCTCGCGATGCCGAACGGTATTTTGCGATGATCAAGGTCCAGTCGATAAATTTTGAAGCTCCTGAACTTGCGCGGGCTAGAGCAGGGTTCGATTCCCTGACACCCCTATACCCCGATTCCCGATTGAATTTGGAGTCTGAAGAATCCGATATTTCTACAAGAATTATCAATCTCTTTTGTCCAATCGGAAAAGGACAGCGAAGCCTGATTGTTGCACCTCCTCGTGCCGGAAAAACTATTCTTATGCAGAAGATCGCAAATGCGATATCAACCAACCATCCGGAGGTCTACCTCATGGTTCTGCTCATTGACGAGCGTCCTGAAGAGGTCACCGATATGCGAAGGACAGTAAAAGGCGAGGTTATCGCATCAACCTTCGATGAACAGGCTTCCCGTCATGTCTCTGTTGCTGAAATGGTGATTGAAAAAGCGAAACGTTTGGTCGAACATAAACGAGACGTGGTTATATTGTTGGACAATATTACACGATTAGCCCGTGCTTATAACCAGACTGTTCCAGCCTCGGGAAAAATTCTTTCCGGTGGTGTGGATTCCAATGCACTCCATAAACCAAAACGATTCCTTGGAGCAGCACGAAATATTGAACATGGTGGAAGTCTTACGATCATTGCCTCTGCCTTGATTGAGACCGGCTCTCGCATGGATGAAGTCATATTCGAAGAGTTCAAAGGAACAGGAAACAATGAGATAGTTCTTGATAGACGTATGGCTGAGCGCCGATTGTATCCCGCTATAAATATTAAGAAGTCGGGAACACGACGTGAGGATCTTTTGCTCTCTCAGGAAGAAACAGCAAAGATCTGGGCGCTTCGGAATGCCATCAATCCAATGGAAGATATCGAGATGACAGAGCTCCTCATTGACAAAATGAAGAAAACAAAGAATAATGAGGCGTTTCTCCGTTCCATGAACACCGGAGTCATGTAGGGGAGAGGGAAAATGAAGTCGTCCTTCTGTCAAGGCACACAGCCGTAGCAGAGGGTAGCAGTATAGATATTGGAGGAATAGAAATGAAAGAGGGAATCCATCCCAAGTACGAATTGACCAAGGTTACCTGCGCTTGCGGGAATGTGTTTGAGACGAAGTCTACCGTCAAAAACCTCGATATTGAAATTTGTAGTGCATGCCACCCGTTCTTCACCGGCACCCAGAAGCTGGTTGATACGACTGGTCGTGTTGAAAGGTTCAAGAAGAAATACGGCCTTTCTGATAAATAATACTATCAGTATCAGACGAAACCGCTTCTGTACAGGAAGCGGTTTTTTATTGCAATCTCCTTGTTCTTGGCCTAAGATTGAGACATAAAGGACCATATGAAACAAATTTTGGAACTCCATGAACTAGAATATGAGGATAAGCCAAGCAAAGTAGTGACTGTTCCGGGAATTGTGACATTCTTAGGAGAGTTCGCCGATTATTGCAAGGGTTTTACTCTGTGTGGAGCTGCCACGACTTCTTTGGAAGTGGCCATCTCGCCACGTTCAGATCAAAGTGTCCGTCTTTTTATGGCCCCCATGAAGGATCGTAAGAGATTCAATATCCAGAATATCAAATACCGACGTGAAGACCGGTGGGCGAATATTATTAAAGGTGTTGTCTCAATTCTTCATGCACGAGGATTCTCCACCGGTGGTTTCAATCTTACCTTTTCTGGAGGGTTGTTGGCAAAAGATGGAAGTATGGTCGACTCTGCAATTGCATTGGGGTCAGCTATTGCACTCCGGGAAATTTTTCATCCAGAATTGAATTTGGATGATTGTCCTGCAATCGGATATTCGGCAATATCTTCGTTCGTCAGCGAAGAGTGTAGGCTTATTACCTTTCTTGCTATGTTGCAAGTGAATAGAGATTCTTTACTTCTATTTGATGTCCATCACCTCACGAGTGAGAGGATTCCCCTTTCAAAGGATGACAGTTCCTATATTCCCATGATTGTGGAGAGTAAAATTTCTCCCCACGCGTTACGGGAAGAGTTGGCTATAAGAAGGAAAGAGAGTAAAGCAGCCTTCGAAAAGTTCAGGGAAGTTTTTCCCGGTGGATTGGTCCGTGATATTTCGGAGCAAGAAGTAAAGGAATCGGTCAATCTTTTGAGTGAGGAAGAGAAGAGGATTTGTCTCTACGTGCTCTCGGAAAGTCGCCTTGCTCGTGAGGGTGCTCGTCTGCTTGCACAAAAAGATATGGTGATGTATGGTAAGGTTCTAAGCAGGGTACAGGCAGGATTGCGGGATGTTTTTGAAGTCACCTGTCCGGAAATTGACTGGCTTACAAAGCGAGCCACTGAAATCAATGGATGTCTAGGCGCAACCATGATCACCACAGGTTCCAGCGGAACTATTCTGGTGTTGCTTTCCCGTGATTCCTTGGATCTGTATACCGCTAGAATGGAGGAGTACGAGCATATCTTTGGTTTCAGACCCACATGGAGTGCATACAAACCTGTGGAAGGCCTTAAGATTGACTCATATACGAAATGATCATACTGTTGACCAACGATGATGGCTACCAGTCTGCTGGTATCACTACATTAGAAACGGTATTACTCGAAGCTGGCCATGAAGTATGGGTTTGTGCGCCTTCGGACCAGAGAAGCGCCCAATCCCACGCCATGACACTCAAAGGGAAAATTAAATTCATCCGTTACGATGCAAGACACTACCACTGTAGCGGCACGCCTGCCGATTGTGTTCTTTATGGTCTCAATGGTAATGCGCTTCCGGTAGTTCCCGATGTGGTCATTTCGGGAATTAACCATGGATATAACGCCAGTACTGATATTCTCTATTCTGGAACCGTAGGTGCTGCAAGTGAGGCTGCTTTGCGGGGAATTCCTGCAATCGCCATTTCCGCAAGGGCTGACAAACATAGTGGTGAATATCCTTTTGTGGAAGCTGCGACTTTCTTGGTTGAAAATCTTTCGTCTTTCCTTCCTCTTTGCACTCGGGAAGTATTACTCAATATCAATGTACCACCTTCTCCGAATGGAAAATGGAAGGTCGGTATGATAGGACAGCTCGAATATTTCGATGTGGTCGAACGCAGTTCCTCCGCAAGATCTACCAGTTATGATGCATCTTCGACAAAACTCGGCCTTGCGTATGGAGACGATACACTCGATGCCAATGGAATCGAAATCGGCGATGAGATGACGCTTACTTTGAAAACTGAAGTTCCTCCCGAGCTGGTCAGAACAGAAATGGAGAGTGACTATCAACTTCTGGGAGAGCATTATATCTCTGTTACTCCTATCATGGTCCACCCTGTAGTTGATATGGAAACTGTGAAAAGCCTCGAACTCTTGCGAAGGGGAGTCTGATCCATGCGACAAGCGTCTGCTGCTTGGGAAGCAAAATGTTCTCGTTGTGGTCTCTGTTGTCATGAGAAGGTCATTGTCGGCAAGACAGTGATGTATGACCTGGATTCTTACTGTGAACACTATGATCCAAAGACGCATCAGTGCAAAATCTATTTTGAACGACTTGAAGAACAATCCCGATGCAAACGGGTTTCCCGATTTGCCGCAATGTTCGCATCATATTTACCCGAATCCTGTGCCTATGTACAATGGGCTCGCTCGAAACATCTCCGGTTTGCTCTTCGAAGAAAGATAGAATTTTCCCGTAGTGGAGATCGTGGAGATTCCAGCGAAGACGATGATCCTTCCTCTTTAATTGTGACTCAGTGAGTGACTTGACCCAACGGGTCCCAGATTCGTATGTTTTAAAGAGAGAAGGTACATGAAAACAGTATATTTAGATAACAATGCAACAACTCAGATGGCCCCAGAGGTCATTGAATCGGTACAGGGAAGTTACGATCTTTATGGTAATGCTTCCAGTATGCATGGATTCGGGAGGATTGCCGCAGCTGCGGTTGAAGACGCCAGGAATTCTGTCGCACGAATGATTGGTGCCGATCCCCACGAGATTATTTTCACCAGTGGAGGATCGGAATCCGATAATGCCGTATTTGCGCAGGCACGCGAAATGATTGATGATGGTGCTAAAAGAAAACGTATCATCACATCAACAATTGAACATCCTGCTATCATAGAGACCTGTCGTTATTTGGTGAAAAGGGGATATCTCATCGACTACGCACCTGTGGATAAAACAGGAAAAGTCAATCTGGATGCTTTCCGTAAGCTCTTGGGTCCAGATGTTCTGCTTGTGTCTATCATGGCAGGGAACAATGAGACTGGAACCATTCAGGATATTCCTACGATCACCAAGATGGCACATGAGTTCGGAGCTTTGATGCATACCGATGCAGTCCAGGCTATCGGGAAAATGGATGTTGATGTCCATGCATGGGGGGTAGACTATCTAAGCCTGTCCGGTCATAAATTTTACGGACCGAAAGGAGTAGGAGCCCTCTATATCCGCAAAGGCGCACCTTTCGAAGCTTTTGTAAAGGGCGGTCATCAGGAAGACGGCAAACGTGCAGGAACCTATAACAATGCTGCTATTGTAGGAATGGGAATTGCAGCCGATCTGGTTATAGAGACTTCAACCGAAGAACGAATTACCTTATGGCGACTTCGTGAAAAACTCAGGAAAGGATTACAGGAAAGAATTCCTGACGTGGTGGTCAATGGTCATCCTACCGAGTGTCTACCTGGGACATTGAATGTCTCGTTTGCGGGAGCTGAGGGGGAGTCAATTCTCCTGATGCTCGATTTCGAGGGAGTTTCTGTCTCGACAGGATCCGCATGTGCGACCGGTTCTTTGGAACCCTCGTATGTCTTGCTGGCAAGTGGGCTAGATGTCGAATTGGCGCATGGTTCAATCAGATTCAGTCTTGGTAGGTTCAATACTGAAGATGATATCGATTATGTTCTCGAGAAAATGCCGCCTATTATAAAGCGGCTGAGGGAGATTTCTACAAGATGAATAAGAATAGTTCCGTTTGGGTATATACAGATACAGTAAAAGAGCACTTCATGAATCCCAAGAATGTATGGGAAGATGACACTTTCATTCCTGATGGCGAAGGCCTCGTAGGGTCTATGGCATGTGGAGACCAAATGAAGGTAGGTATTACTGTCAAGGATGACAAGATTACCGATCTAAAGTGGCAGACGTATGGATGTGCAAGTGCTATAGCTAGTACCTCCATGATGTCTGAAATTGCAATCGGAATGACCTTGGAAGAGGCTTACCAGCTGACTCCAGCAATGATTACTGATCGTTTGGGAGGTTTGCCGCAACACAAATTCCATTGTTCAGTATTGGGAGATAAGGCTTTACGAGCTTCAATCGACGATTATTTGGAAAAACAGGGTCGAGAGAATCCCTATAAAAAGAGGGTAGCGAAAGTAATTTGCGAGTGCAAGAATGTTACAGACCAAAGAATTGAGGAGCTTGTGAAGAGTAAAGAGGCTACGACTTTAGACGAGCTACGTGATATTACCGGTTATGGAACCGTCTGTGGGAAATGCCAGTTCAAGGTCCAACAACTGTTTGACGAGTTCAAGCATATCTACGATGTATGACACTCTGAGTGGAACTCGCTGCCGCCGATGAATTCGCGTAGCAGCGAGTCACTTGGAACCAGATCTGCCGGAATCGGATACACATTCTCAAGGAATCCCAAAAGCCTTCGGGCTGTCGGATATGCGTCGTAAGCTTCAGGTTTAACTGTTTTAAGTAATGGCTCTGCATAAGGTTTGAGTACCGGCAGCTCATATTCCAAGGCAGAGTTTATCATTACATCAGCTTGGTTTTGGAATGGGAAGATATGGCGGGTTTCTCCCCGTTCTACCGAAGGCCACATCTCCAATGTCTGTTGGGCTGTAGTACTTCTCGTCCGATTGTCTCTGACAATTCTACGGAGTATGCGGTTATCTGTAGTCGAAATCCGGTTGTGGTCATCCAAGTTCAGTTGTGTGAGAGCACTGATGTAGATCTTAAATGTCGTGCTCCGGTCGATTCCTGGAATCAACATGGGGTTGAGACCATGGATACCCTCGATGACTAATATGGTGTTGTTTTTGAGATTAATGGGTTTCCCTTCATAATATCGTCTTCCATTTTCCCTGAAATCGAATTTGGGTAAATCTACCGCTTCCCCGGCGTAGAGATCTTTGAGGTTTTGCTGGAATAACTGAAGATCTAATGCTTGGAGCACTTCAAGATCTGGTTTCCCCTCGTCATCCAAGGGAGCCTGGTCCTTAGGTCGGTAATAATTATCCAGAGATATCTGGATAGGGTTGAATCCAAGAAGACGTAATTGGATTGACAATCGGATAGCGAAGGTTGTTTTCCCAGAGGATGAGGGACCGGCGATAAAGACAACCTTTACAGTGCCTTTTTGTTCCACCATATCGGCAATCTGGGCAATTCTCCGATGTTGCAGATCCTCATTCATACGTATGAAAGTAAATATTTCCTGCGAGCCGCAGATATTATTCATCTCTCCCAGGCAATTCACTTTGAGGATATTTCCCCATATCTTATTCTCCCTGAATACTGAGAACAAGAGCGGATTGTCTCTGAATTTTGCGATATGGAGAAAGTCGCTCGATAGTGGGTAACGAAGAAGCATTCCCCTGTCTCCATATGGTTTGAGTTCCCAAATCTCAACCAAACCAGTGAACGGCAAAAGTGGTTCATAGGTGATATCCATGAACTCTCCGCAGCGAAACAATTCCAATGTTGGATCATTTCGGTAGGATAGCAACATCTCTGTAGCCAAATATCCTTTATCTTTGAAATGCCTCAATGCATCATTATAGGAGACAGTACCCTGGTGAATAGGTAGGTTGGCATCAACCAGTTCCCTCATCGCCTTTGCGAGTAACTTCACATCATTTTCATCCAATGCGTATATACCATCGAAGGTATAATAGAACCCATCTCCCAGAGCATGACCTACAATCAATCTTCGCTGTGGGAAAACCTTTTCACTGGCATAGGCGAGAAGATAACTCAGTGTGTGTCTATAGATCCGTTTCCCGAGATCGGAGAATAGTCTTACAGGTTCAATATCGGCATCTACCGATAATTTTGCACCAAAGGAGAGGATTTCATTATTCATGCGCAGGGCAATCACCGGATTCTCTCCATAAGATGGAGTACTCGAATTGAGTTTGAGTTCATGGGAGACGATAGCTGAAACGCGGGTTCCAGAGGGTACTTCGATTTTTTTATTCCCAAAGCGTAAATTGATAATGTGCTCCATTGTGATTACCTTCTCAGATCCTGTTTGAATTTGTATCGAACCATGTCCTGGTCGAGAGGATATCCCCAGTAGGCAGCTTCAAGTACTCTGATGATGTCCTGCGTATTGGCGGTATGACGGCTGGTCAGTAAATCAACAGAATTGTGGATAGCCTGGGCAAGTGTTTCCAATTGTTCTGGCCGGATCAGTCTCTCTTTTCCCTCTGTTTTTCTAATGTCGTGGAATCGCATAGGAGCAGGAGTAGAAAGTGATTTCGTTAGGCTATCGAAAAATTGAGATACCCAATCAATGGTTGCGAGAGCGGCATATTCAGTAGTAGAGGCATCTTCGGTTCCGTCATCCTTAGAGACTTCGATTTCACTGCTTACTTTGGCAAGGATCATTTCATTGCCACGTAAATTGTATCGCAGTGCATGGGGCAGTAGGATCATCATACAGTGCCCATAGGGTATTCCGACAAACTTCTCTATTACGATTGCACATGCGTGCGCTATACCAGCCTTCGTTGTAGAGGCTGCATATCCAGCCATTTGGGAGGCTACAGCAATCCCTTCTCTCGCCTCCAAGTCATGGGGGGAGTGTACGATTCGGAATGCATGTTTTTGTAATAATTTAATAGCCTGAAGTGCATAGGTTTCTGTAAGTTGGACAGATAGCGTGCTGGTCAAGGACTCCATAGCACGTCCGAGAATCGCTGCAACTCCCATTGCAGTCTGCAGCGATGAAACGGCTTTTGTCATTTTAGGATCGATAATAGTAACATCGGGTAATAGATTGAAATGCTCAAATCGCAAAATACGTCCATGCTCACGATCGTTCAGATAGGCTACCTGGGTGGCACCACTTCCAGAGCCTATTGTTGTAGGGATGAGAATGAGAGGGCAGGGAGTGTCAAACACCTGTAAGGTGAATCCTTCATTATTTTCGTCTGTCGCGTCTATTCCATGGATTGAGAGTTTTACGGTCTTAGCCAGATCCATTACTGTACCGCCACCAACAGCGACTATTCCATCATTGCCTTGTTTTTTAAAGAGTCTCGTCAATTCTCTTGTCGTCTCGCTTGTGATTTCTTCAGATGATAAAATAGAAAAACTTGACGGGATACTCACATGGGTCTGGGTAGGATGCTCCCACCCAGATACCAGTAGATCCTTATCACCAATCAATGCTGCACCGTTGCTCATTACTATTAGAGGGTTATGGCATCCAAGGGAGGCAAGTAGCTCTGGAAGTAGCCTCACGGCATCCTTCCCAAATATTGTTCTTACCCGATTTTTAAGGGAGTAGTCGACAAATGCTTTCATCACGACCTCCTCTCAATGGGAAAGTGAGCTAGGAAAGAGACCAATTCTTCCTCATGGTCTTTATCGATAAAAAGGCTTTTCAATTCACCGCAAAGTTGCTGCAATACTTGGTCGGTTCCTTTCGGTTCGGTCAAAGAGAGCCATGCCTTGGAAAATTCAATTGGATCCATCCCTCTCAATAATCGCTTCATATGTGTGTAGAGTGGGCGATGTTGTTTATCTATGAGTGAGAATACAGCGGGAAGCATTGCTGCTGTGGTTTGGTATTGGTCTGCAAGACCTGAAATAGCCAGGTGTTTGCAAAAATTGATGATAGTGGATTCTCCCCTATTTTGTGCACATATTCCCGCCGCATGGCTCGTGGAGATCGCGAATAGTGTACAATCGATCCATCGTTGTCCGGTAAGCCCTGGTTCAAGGAGGAGTTCCATTGTCTGGTGAGCATGTTGAAGACCCGATTCTGCTATACCCATCAACATGGGATTTTCGTTCTCCAGCAAGGATGTACAGATATGCATCAGTGCACTACATACGGTTCTTGCCACATTCTTTGGTGTTGTGGCACGCGTCAAGCGTCCGTCTCCAATCGTATGGGAGGGGAATTGAACAGAGAATTCGGAGCAGTCACTCTCGCCACAAGGAACGACAATTGTCTTGAGTTCTTGTGCTGCAATTTTCCCTTTTCCCAATGTATCGGAATCTCCTGCGAGTAGGATTCCATCATGACCTTGTTTTCGAATATATTGCCCCATCTCTGTAAGATCCGAAACATTCGTCGATGAGGTTATGATTGAGCTATTGCTTTCCCAATCGATATGGCTTTTACCATAAACATGGGAGAGGATTTTCTTGATACTCCTTTGTTGAACAATTTCGTCTGGGAGTATCCAGAAGGGATTTTCTACCGCCAAGTCGACCAATAGTCCAGGTAAGGAATTCAGAGCGATTCTACCTATCGTGATTGGTGTAGCTACTTGGAATGAAGAGATTGGGCCGTGTATTGATTCTGGCGTCATGTCTTCACTCCTCTCGTACGGATCTTCTCGAAGAGATAGCGAATCCGCCGTTTTTGGTATTCCAAAGGTGGAAATACATCGTTTGCAATCGCACGCGCTTTTTTCATGCCTCCAGTGTATGGCAAACTTTGTTGGATAAGTCGTATGAGAGACATCACTAATGGGCTTGGTCCCTGAACCCGGATATCTCCCGTTGCGATAATCTCTGATAGCATTCTTTTGGCGCAGAATAACTCATATAACCGTTGGAATGATGTACAATGGATCCGGATCTTCGACTGGGAGGGGAGGTCTGTGGTAACCTTGGTAAACTTTAGATCGGATTTGACCAGCTCCAATACATACTCCGAGCATTCGACCTGACAACTGAAGGAAATGATAGTTCCGTCTGGAATCGAATCCAATTCGAGTCTAACTAGAGGGTCAATTTGGGCAGAAAGTCCAATTCGTGTCCAAAGGGTTTCCAATGTATGAATGACCCGAAGCCGTCTCATGGGGTTGCCACCTCTTACATCATTCTAATAGGTGTAATCGTGTTCTGCAAGGTACAACACGATGGCCTAAAGGAGTTTAGTGGATACCCATGATTGACAGGCGGGGAAGCTGTCGATAGATTGGATGAAAGAAGAGGTGAAAAATGACGAAAGTGGGCGGAGGACGACAATATCTCGTAATCGACCTTGCTACCGAACAATGGGAGGTTCGTCTCATACCCGGTTTCACATTTGAAAAATATTTGGGAGGTGAAGCACTCGGGCTCTATCTTTGGTCCCAACATGTCGTTCTTGATAAACCTGTCGCTGGGCAACCTCTCTGTATCACGCTTGGGGCTCTCTCCGGTTCAGGAGTTTCTTGTTCCTCTACACTCTCAATTATCGGTCGTAGTCCAGCATCCAATCTTGTTGAAAGTTCGACAGCAATTTCCAGCTTTTCCCACGCGATGGTATCTTGTGGCTGGCAGGCTATCATATTACAGGGTGTCGCTAGAAGACAGATGACCTTGCACATCACCCCCGATTCGGTTGATTTTCGACCTTCTGAAAAACTTATTGGCAAGTATACTGGTGAAACATTGGACCAATTGCATGAAGATAGCGACATGGCGGTCATCTGTATAGGTCCAGCAGGAGAAAATGCTGTGCCGTTTGCAGCCTTGGTAAGTGAGGAAACCACTTTGGACCGTCATGGATTCGGTTCCAACCTTGGGCAGAAACATATCAAAGCAATTGTCCTTTCCAGTGGTTCAGTCGCCTATAGTCCCTTCAATGTGCAGGAGTTCGAGAAAGTCTCTGCAGAAATCAAGAACGTGCTTGATAAGAGTCGGTATGTCAAAGCCTACTCCAAATCAGGGCCTCTCCAGCTCATGGAAATAGCCCGTATGAAGGGTTTTGCTGCGGTCGAAGGACTGACAAAAAGAACTGATCCCCGCATGTTCCATTTAGGTGGTAGCGAATGTGCGAGGAAGTTTGCTTTGGAAGTTGCTACATGCGGTGAGTGCACCCTTTGCTGCAAACGATATGTCATGCGTCCCGGGGGACAAGATTTGCCACTCCCAAATACTTTGGAGATGATGGCATTGGGATCGAATATTGGCAATTATGACCCCATGTTGGTGATGCAGTGGAGAGTCCAGTGTATAGAGCTTGGATTGGATCCGATCGCTGCTGGAGTTGTCATTGGTAGCTTGATGAGCGAAAATCGTGATAACGACGATGATGAGTCTCTTCAGTTGTCGTATGGTGATACCGAGAGGATTCCCAAGATAATCGACATGATAGGGCATCAAGCGGGATACGGTATGACTCTTGCAAATAGGGCAACAGACAGTCAGGTCCATGGTAGGGTAATGACTCCATTCGATCCTAGAGGTGCTTGGGGCCAAGCTCTCTTCACTGGAATGCGGGAGGACTTTCCTCTCATACCAGAATTGATCTTTCCTTGGCTACCTACCGTTAGTATGCGTGCAAAAGCCGAATGGGTGGTTATTCAGGAAAATTTGCTTGCCATGATGCGTTCTATCGGTATGTGTGATGATTTTATCATTCCTCTATTATTTGAAGGGAGAGGAAACAATCTTAAGGCTTTTATTCTCTCTAAGATGTCGTACTGGCCATCCAAGGCAAAGTCTCTCATAGATTTGGAACTGATTGCTGCTATTGTCTCTCATTTTACGGGTGTAGGGTCGACTGCTGGTAATATTCTCGATGTTGGTCGGCGTGCTGTATCACTCAAACGTAAAATCAATGGTATCGAGGGATATCCAGCGAATATTCCTCAACGGTTCATGATAGATCCACAGAGTAATCACCAACAATCGGTCACGATTCCCTTCAAACAGATGGCGGCACGTTACCAACTGATGAGAACTTTGGATTTGGGAGAGATCGAGGAGGAATGAAATCTGACTACAAGAACTATTCGATCGATCATATTCCTGAAATTGCCTCTTGTTATTCTGATGCTGTCACTTTTTGTCTCTTCGCTTGCTGCTGAACATCGTCCCTCTAGCATATCCAGCCTTGTTTTCAATGATAGTGTTACACTTGGTCTCTCTGATAACCCCGATGATTTGCGTTCGTATGGGATGCAGATACTTTTCCACCACGAAAGTGGATGGGAAGTCTATTCATCGATCTTTGGTTTGACCTTTCGTGATCGGGAATCCCAAGAGGGGAAGCGTTATGATGAATTTATATTGCAAGGAGGTCGACTGTTCCATTTCCATATAGGCGATGGAGAGCCCGATATGATGATCGATCTGGCTCCCTACGTGGGTGTCATTATGGCGGGAAATCTTGGGTTGGATCATGCACAGAATCTAGTTCATGAAGTGCTTGATATCACTTTGGTGGATTTGCCCTATGAAGGTGATAATCTGAGAGTGAGTCCCCATGTGGGATCTATGGCTGCGTTCGTGTACAAGGAGAAAGCTCCCTGGTTCTCCTCCTCTGATTTGATTTTTCGTGCTGAAGTCGAACTTTCCCACGCACTTTCTTATAAAAGCTCAGTCTCTACCCATATATCAGTCGGCCAATCGACTTCTTCGGTAAGTGATTTCGCAGTTGGTCTGGGGTATGTATGGGCTCATGTGTATGACGATTGGTTCACCCATGAAATGGTGACGATGAGTGAGACTGGGGTGATTGGGCTATTACGTTGGCACTTTGGGGTAATCTCCTTTACTTACCAATGGTATCTCGAACGTTTACAAGGTTATGGAGGATTGGGGTTCGATATTGATTTGGGAGAAAATATCCGATGGCAACGAAATGATGTCGTCCTCTCCATGGGCATGACCATTCCTGAGCGAATGACGGCAACCTCTCTCCGCTATAAGATTATTGATGAGCTGAGTCTTTCCATTACCAATATGTTCAAGATGGTGCCTCTGAGTAGTGATGAGAGGACTCGGGAGATCGTCTCCATATGGACACTCGGGGGCGATTATGAGTTTTCCCGTTTGAGTCTGGGATGGATGCGTCCCTTCGTTAGTAGCGCTCTAGGTCTCAAACGTGTGCTTGTGATGGAGGACGATACCGATTCTGTGATTGATAGTAATGGACGAGTCCGTAGTTTCTCTGCGATAAAATTCTTGGCTGATGTACAAGCAGGATTACGTTTCTTTACCGATGGCAGGCTCCAGTACCAAGGAGTAGCCTATGGGTTGGAAATTTCTGCAGGGCTACATTATGGAAGCACAGAAGCTATCCAAGTATTCGGTGTTTATGATCTGAAAATGGTGGAAGTATGGCGACCGTATGTAAAGGTAGCGATTACCGCAGGATCCCATCTATAGGTTTTTTTACTTCAATTTCATCTGTTCCAAAATTTCTCCGGTCGCAAGGATTTTTATGGCAATTCCTTCAGGGGTAATCAGCGCATATGTTGGTGCTTTTCGATCTCTTGGTGATGAAGCCGATCCTGGGTTCAAATGAATTGGCTGCTTTTTGGGATGTTCGAGAAGACTTCTATGAGTATGTCCGCTGACGAAGATATCGGTTGAAGCAAGTGCTACAGGAGCACTTTCCCAGTTGGGAATGAGATGTCCATGGGTCAAAAAAATGATTCTTTTCCCCATATGTAAAACGGCATATTGAGTAGGTAATGGGAAGGCAGCTTCAGAAAAACTCCAAGCGGAGTCACAATTACCCCGAACAAAGGTAGATGCAATGGGGAGATGGCGTAGTTTCGAGACTTTTGCTGCTAATCTATCAATTCCGAGATCGCCAGCGAACAGAATATGGTCTGCCTGTTCATGTTCAATTTTCGAGATGATCCTGTCTATTGCTTGCATGTCTCCATGTATATCCGAAAACACTAAAATCCGATCCATGCCATTAGATTACGACTCTCTGGGACGATAGGCAAGTATCTGACAATTATCCACAACTTATGCACACGTTGGAAAAGCGAATTTCAACGTGTGCTTTTTCACGCGGGATATTGTTTAATCTACAGCCAATCATCAGCTTGCCCACTAGCGATTCCCGCCTTACAATAGGAGCGGAGGAAAACATGGAAACCAACCATCTGCTTGCCAGTGACAGTAAGGAAATATTTTACCGTGTCTGGCTACCTGAGAACAATAATATCCATTCGGTCTTGCATATATACCATGGTATGGCGGAACACAGCGCCCGGTATGATCGGTTCGCTACGTATCTCAATTCCCTTGGTATAGCCGTCTATGCCCAGGATCATCGCGGCCATGGAATGACTGCCAGTGATGATGAACTCGGGTGGTTCGCTGACAAGCGAGGTTGGTTACGCGTCGTCGAGGATGGGTATGAGTTGGATGAATTGATACATAAGAACCATCCAGGAAAGGACTTGTTTCTATTGGGACATAGTATGGGATCATTTCTTGTACGGTCTCTCATTCCATTGCATCCTCAATTGTATCGAGGTGCAATCATAAGCGGAACAGGTGCTAGCCAAGGTCTGCTTGGAGTAGTCGGAAAACTTATTGCGCAAATGCGATCATTGAAAAACAGTGGACGTAAAGCAGACCCATTCTTGGATAATCTCAGCTTTGGGTCCTTTGGAAGGGATTTTCAACCACAGAAGACCAGCTTCGATTGGCTCAGCCGAGATGAGCAAGAGGTCCAAGCCTACATCGATGATCCTCTTTGTGGATTTGTTTGCTCCTCCCGCTTTTTCATTGACCTTCTTGATGGCATTGCAATGGCGAATAGTAAGCGTCTTATGAAAAGAATTCCCAAGGACTTTCCTATGCTTATCATCAGTGGTGCGAATGATCCTGTGGGAGGGTATGGTAAAGGAGTTGAGAAAGTGTATAAAAGCTACTTGCATGCCGGATTACGGGAGGTGACTATCAATCTCATCAAAGGTGCCCGTCATGAGTTGCTTAATGAGAAAAACCGTGAGGATATCCACAAGCTGTTGGGTAGGTGGCTTGAATACCATAAGTCAAGAAAAAACCGGTAACGGGAAGTGTCATGAGAAAGAAGAAAACATCAGGTCCATCTGTCTTTAAAAGGTTGATCATATTCCTTGAAGTTTGGTATGGCAAATTTCTCAAGGACCGTATATCCATTCTGGCTTCTGGCATCGTATACACAACGCTGATTTCGATTGTACCTTTTATCTCTTTCCTGGTTGCATTTTTGTCCCTATTCAATGTTTTGCAGCCTTTCTATAATCTCCTAACCGAGCTTTTTACCGCAATTTTCGGAGATATGGCGGGTGGACAGCTGGTCACTATGATAGAACGATTCAGTGGAAATGCAAGTGGATTGGGCATTTTTGGTCTTGTCTCATTTATTGTAACTTCTATCCTCCTATTCAATAAAGTCTGGGCTGTCGTGAACCAACTCTACCGATCTGCCCAGACAAATATGAGTGTTGTCCGTCGTTCAGCCGGTTTCTTGGTCGTACTGATCATGGGGGCAATCCTCTTAGGTGCCTATATCAGTGTAAAGTCTTTATTCAGTTCCTGGGTAGTGAAAGTCCTCGGATGGAATATCTATGACAATGCATTTTTGATCATCATCCGATTTCTTGGCCCCTGGGTAATAGGTTGGCTATTCCTCTTTCTCATTATTAAGATAGCTCCCAATGCCAGAGTCAGTTCCGCCAGCGCTTCAATCGGTGCCTTGGTGGGCACGGCGGGCATGTATGTAGTGAATGCCCTGTTTTCCATGCTGATTGCGAAAGGATTTGACTATTCTGTGATTTATGGTTCGTTTGCTGCTGTTTTCCTTTTTCTCCTTTGGATCTATATGATTTGGATTGTAATTCTCGGAGCTGTTGAGGTGAGTTATGTCCATCAGTACCAACCGGAGAAAGCGACATTGGTTAAACCGGTATCACCAGCTGAACAATTGGCAAATGGGGTGAATATTATGATGGTGATTGGGCAAAAGTACCGAAATGGAGGAGGGGAGACCAAGATTCGGGATATTACAGATCGATTGCTCATGAACGAACGACAACTGTACTCAGTGCTTGATCTTCTGGTTGAAAAGAAGTTTATCATCCCTACCAACCCTACACGAACCGCCTATGTACCTGCTCGACCTCTCGATGATTTGAAAGTCGTTGAATTGGTTGAGGTGCTGTATGGAGAGGTCTATCTGGAACAGAATTTGGATACGATAGGAGACTCTATCGCCTCCCAGATAAATGAAAGGGGAATAAAAACATTGGGAAAGCTCAGCGTGTCGAATCTTGTGGAACGTGTTTGAACGCTATGTTCAACCCAAGGCCACATCTAGGATCATCATTACCGTGAACCCTAAAATTGTTCCAAATGTAGCCAGATGAGTTCCCAAGTGGTCTTTTCCCTGTTGCGATTCGGGTATAAGTTCTTCAACCACGACATAAATCATCGCTCCCGCAGCAAAGGCTAATGCGTAGGGAAGGATCGGCTGCATGGTCGTTACCAGAAGAGCTCCGAGCACACCGGCTATGGGTTCCACGATGCCAGAAGCCTGTCCATACATGAACGATTTTCTGCGGGTAAGCCCCTCTCTTCTCAATGGGACAGATACAGCTGCTCCTTCGGGGAAGTTCTGGATTCCTATACCAATAGCAACAGCCATTGCCGATAGTACGGTTATATCACTCTGGCCGGAGGCTGCAGCACCGAAGGCGACTCCGACTGCCAAGCCTTCGGGGAAATTATGTAAGGTGATAGATAGTACGAGAAGGATGCTTCTTCGTAAATGGGTAGGAAGTCCTTCTGCCTTATCTCCCTTTTGTGAGTCCATATGGATATGGGGTATTAGTTGGTCTGCCAGCCAAAGGAATGCTGCACCACCGAGAAAACCGATTGCCGCTACAAGGTAAGCGGGAATCGGGGAAATGCTCTCAGCCATTTCGATTGCAGGTGCGAGCAGTGACCAGAAACTGGCAGCTATCATCACTCCACTGGCAAAACCAAGCATCATATTCAGGACATGTGGTTTGATCTCCTTAAAGAAAAAAACCATAGCAGCCCCTAATGCAGTAAGACCCCATGTACCCAAAGTTGCTATGAAGGCGAGAAGAATCGGTTGTTCAACAAGGCTCTGCATGATTGGAGGCTCCCTTATATAAAAGATTTGGAATGAATTCATCATAAGCGCTCCCACTGATGTGGTCAATAATATGGTATAGTTTCCACAAGAAAGTGCAAAAGGGAGGCATGGTATGGAAAATCATACGTTACAGAAGTTTGATCTTGTGGATACTTTACGTTGGCCAGCGATGCCCGATCCCCATGATCGATATGGGATGGTCTGGATTTGGCCACGGTCAAAGGTGCGGGCTTTCGAACAGATACATCCTTCCAATGCCCATGGTGATGGATTCTTACAATTCCCCTATGCCCTTGCGGTTTTCGATCGGGATGATCGACATATCTTGAGCGTAGTAATCGAACAAACCGACTACAGGGTGCTCTCCCAATTGACAGGAGAACGGATCAGTGAATTCACTGGAGGCAAGGGTGGCTATCTTTCGCCAGCCATGGTCGCACGTTACGATGCCCACAAGCATGATGAGCTCGGACCTTATGAGGGAAGCATGGAGATTGACACAGTTATGGAAATACTTGTGGATATTATTGCGGATACCTTGGACCTTTGGGATGAGCCGATCCGGAGGAAAATCGATTGATGAAAGTGGTTCGTTTTACCACAATTCTGTTGACAGGATAACCATATCTTTCTAGGGTTCTTCTGGTAAGGAGATTTGGTATGTCAACTCATGTTCGTTCCCTGTCTGTCTTGTCGGTAATGATAGCATTTGGAGCTTTGATAGCCGCTGGATTTGGTTTGCTCTCCTATTCACCTGTAGGGGATATACCTCAGAGTGTAGTTTCTCTATATGGTGAGACAGTTGTATTGGATGGGAACGGTCTCTATGCTCGTGATTCGATCTCTTGTGCAGCACAAGCCCGTGGTCAAGATGCAGTTACTCTTCTTATCGGCGTACCCTTGCTCCTTGTTGGCACCTATCTGATGCGAAAGGGAAGTCTCCACGGGAAAATGTTACAGGCGGGAGCTTTAGGTTATATGCTCTATACCTATGCATCATATTCATATCTTTCTATGTACAATGCACTTTTTCTTCTCTATGTAGTACTGTTCGGTCTTTCTCTGTTCGCTTTCATCATAGCTTTTAGGTCATTTGAGGAGCGGGAGGTTGCCGATTCCCTTAAAGTTGGGTATCCAAGAAGATTTCTTGGAGGGTATTTGATTGGTATGGGAATATTGCTTGCGCTTATGTGGATAGGGAGGATTGTACCTGCCCTAATGGAGGGTACCGCTCCTGTTGGTATTGAACACTATACGACACTGGTGATACAAGCTAGTGATCTTAGTGTAGTAGTTCCGGCTGCAATAATTACTGGAATATTGATGATAAAACAAAGCACCCTGGGTGCGACTTTGGGTGCAGTCCTATTCATCAAGTTGGCGACGATGGCTATGGCCTTATTTGCGATGATGTTGATGATGTATCGTTCTGGTGTTCACCTTGCAACAGCTGAGGTGATCATATTTTCAGTTTTACTCGTTATAGGAGTCATAGCATCACTGGTCATGTTCCTCTCTGTGAAGCGCACTGGGGGCACAATCCAGTAAGGTAAAGGGTGTGGCTCGAGACCTTCAGTCCAAAATCCTTTTGATAACTTTCTATGAGAGGTTCTATCCTACAATCCCCAAGGTCAATGAACGTATGGCATTGTTCGCAATGGAACCAATGGTGATGACAACACAAAGAATCCGATTGCTCCGATACCGTATAGTACCGTTCCGTCCCATGCTCACTGCAATGGAGAACGAATGAATCGGTATATCCTTTTTCTTCAAGATAATGGAGGGTGCGATAGATGGTGACAGGATCGCAGACGATATCTATCCTCTCTCGAATTTCCCCTGCCGACAACGGTTTTTCGGCTTGTTGAATAACTGTGAGTGTAGCTTTTCTCGCCCTTGTCATGGTTAGGGAGTCTCCTTGGTTTTTCGGTTTTTTCTCGCCATCATCCTAGCCACTGAGAAGGAGAGGAATACTGCTCCTGCGAAGACAACTACCATGGCACCGACGGGAAGATCGAATGACCACCCTGCAACCAATCCTCCAATAGAGAAGATTGAGGAGTAGATCCAAGCCATCAACATCATTGACAACATATTCCGTGCTGAAAAACCTGCTGTGCCGGCAGGAAGCGTGAGCATGGCTATTACCATGACGATTCCTACGAAGGTTTGCAATAGGACAATGGCAATGGCTGTAATACTGAGGAGGATCAAGAATACTACATTGGTGGGAATTCCCTTGACTTGGGAAAATTCATCATCAAAAGAGGTCGCTTCCAATTGTGGATAAAAGCGCCATACTAAGACTATCACGATAAGATCCAAAGCTGCCAGTAATACCAGATCTCGGCTCGAGATAAGCAGGATGTTACCGAACAGATAACTCGAAGGATCGGTATACCCTGGGGTTTTTGCCATGAATAATACCCCGATACTCATTCCTATGGCCCAAATCGCATTAATGACAGTGTCTTGTCTCTGTTGAGCACGCATGGATACCATTCCTATGACCAGAGCGGCGAGTACAGCAAAAACTATCGCACCAACGATAGGTGGAAGATTGGGAATAATCCCTGTTGCTGCCAAGTAGAGTGCCATTCCGATTCCTCCAAGTACCGCATGGCTTATTGCCCCAGCAAGACCAGCGATCCGTCTCACGGTGACAATGGTGCCAAGGATACCGAACAAAATCGATGAAAGAAGACCTGCGAACAAAGCATTTCTCACAAAGGGCATCGATGGATTGAACAGTGCATCTATAAAGCCACTCATGACTGGCCTCCATCGGAGCAGCAACAACTGTCTTGTAGCGTGCTGTCATGTAAGACTTTCAAAGCCTCTCCTCCAAACAATTGTGCTGGTGCATCCTTCGTGGGTTCTATACGGTGTTGGACTATGGTCCTACCAACCTTTTGCGGCCCGACATCTCCAACACAGAGTACACGATCAGTGAGTGAAGAGACGAAGCCGGTATCATGAGTCACTATGAGGATAGTTGTTTTTCCTTTAAGGTTTCCGAGGGCACCGAAAAGACGTCTTTCACTCTCTGCATCCATATTTGCAGTTGGTTCGTCCAATACCAACATATCTGGTTTTGCACTGAGGGCTCGTGCAACCAGTACCCGCCGTCTCTGTCCTCCCGAAAGCGCATGGTAGGGTCTCTGGGCAAGATTTGTAAGCTCCATATCCTGCAATGCTTCATTAACAGCTATGCGGTCCTCTTTAGAATAGGTTCGTAAGAAGGGCTTAATTCTACCCATTCTGACAACCTCCTCAACTGTGATAGGGAAAGTAGGATCATAATCGGCATGTTGAGGTACATACCCGATACGCTCCCGTCCAGTTTTCGCAGGCGCATCGAACAGACGTACACTTCCTTTGCCCGGTTCTATCAGACCAAGGACTAGTTTGAGTACGGTTGATTTTCCTGCGCCATTAGGACCGACAAGAGCTACGAACTCACCCTCGTGGACATGGAATGAAGCCTCTTCAAGTACCGGGACATTGCCATATGAGAATAGAACGTGTTGGAATTGTAGAATGATTGGCCTATCGGGGTGGCTATGTGGTTCAATTCGGTTGGTCTTCATTGTGAACCTCCATCTTCTATGAGAGAACGTTTTAGAGTCTCCCCTATAAGTCTAATGTTCTCTATCCAGTCGTATGCGAGTGGGTCCAGAGGTAGTACCATTGCACCGATTGAATCGGCAATGCTCTGTGCTGCATTGACAGGAAATTGTGCTTGGACGAATATTGCTGGGACATCGGCCTCCTTTGCTTCAGAGATGAGCATTGAAAGGTTTCTAGCAGTCGGTTCCTTCCCGCCTGTCTCCACAGCCTTTTGGTCGATGCCGAACTCGTCCAGGAGGTATCCGAAAGAGGGGTGGTATACGAGTACAGAACTTCCCGCCAGTGGCGCCAATTCAATCTCCATTTGGGCGAATAGATCGTCAACTTGAGAGAGAAACAATTGGAGATTGTTCCTATAGGTTGTAGCATGTTCGGAATCGATGGTGACTAACGCATCGGTAATGTGGCGTGCCATGATCTTCATGGGTTCTTTTCCCAACCATGAATGGCGGTCGAGATTGCCTTCATTATCGTGCTCGTCCTCATGGAGTTCTTCCTCCTCGTCCTCATGATCGTGTTCTTCGAGATATCGGAATTCTATTCCCGCAGTTCCATCGATGACTAAGAGGTCGGGATACATAGACGAGATTTTTGGTATCAATGCCGTTTCAAAATCTGTACCACTGGTTATCCAGACGTCTGCTTGGGATAACGTCGCCATCTGTCGCGGGGTAGGCTCGTATGAGTGGGGATTCTGCCCAGGTCCAACCAGTACAACGGTATCCACAAAGGTAGAAGCGATCTGATCGACCACATACTGTTGTGGAACAATACTCACTGCGATAGTAGGTTTTCGGTTCTCGGTTTCTTCTGTTTCTGTGGTTCCTCTAGCTAATAATGGCATCATACCAATCAGAATGAGCAACAGATAGGTTGTTACTGTCTTTTTCATATTGTGGACTCCTTTCAGAAATATATGAAAGGTTGATACAAAATGCAAGTGACTTGCAAAAATTAGGGCTAGCAAAATTGGACTCTTCTGGTAAAAATAGAGTATGGTAAAAGATACGATTGCTATTCGAACATACAAACATCTTGATGATGACCTCTTTTCCCAGGTGATGGTACTCAAAGAATCCGTTGAAGAATGTGAAGGACTTGAAACTGGCATCGGATTTGATGAAGCTTTAAATTTTCACTCTGATATGCATGCCTATGTGGTAGCTTCTGTCGGCGATACAGTAGTTGGTGTAACTACCATATTTGCTCCTCAACCCAATGAAGGTGAGATTGCAGTATGTGTAGCCATAGGATATCGTTGTCGGGGTATCGGAAAATCGATGGTTAGTCTGGCGATGGCTAACTTAGCTCGATTCAAGATACAAGATACGCTACTTCTCTGTGACAATAAATCGGAAAGCGGGAGGTATTTCATAGCCTCGCTACAAGGCGAAGATCTTTTTCATGAGTATTCGATGCTGCTAGAAGATACTGACTCACTACATACGGGAACCTCCGTTGTTATTCGACCTGCAGTATCGTCCGATATAGAATCGATGGCTACGCTCTGTGCAGCAGCTTACGAAGATCCCTATGATGAGTCGCTTGGTTTTATACGGGCGGCTATGGGAGCTGTGCAAAGGACTGGGTATATTGGTGAATTGGCAGGTATTGCTGTGGCATCCTGTTTTGTCAGCAGAAATGAAAAGGGGATTTCCATTAATACGGTAGCTGTCGATCCTTCACACCAGCGAAAAGGAATAGCGACCGTCTTTCTTTCAAATATTATTAACCTACTTCTCTCTGAACGGAAGCCTATTGTATTGGATGTGAATAGTAGCAACTTACGTGCATTAGGTCTCTATAAGAAATTGGGATTCGTCATTACATCTGATATAGGCTATTACAGGATTCCTCCCACTACCGATTAATGAATCGGTCATACAATTGTTCCAACTTTCCCATTGATTCCAGGGAAAATGGTCCTTTTACATAACCTGCGATTGTGTTATCTGGAAGGACAAGGACTACTGTAGCTTGGTCATCCAATGGAATTCCTGCTTGTTCGGCAAAAGTTTCGGTATCTTTGATGAAGATCACGGCTGCCAGCTCTTCCAGAACGATATCTTTGTAGCTTTTTCCAATACCTCTTCGAATCACACCATGGATGAATCGAGGAGCTTCTATAATCGGGAAATGATAGAACGCCAATGTCTTCAAGGGAGTATTTCGGACCTTGATTTCACTATCCCATCGGAGAAGGTGCTTTTGTTGTATTTCTCCACTTTCGCGTGTTGTCCCCATAGCTAACGCGAACAGGACAGGCTTGTTATCCAAAGCGTCAGTAGGGAAATTAAAATCATCGCCTGCTACAGTGCTTGCTTCATATTGCTGGAAACTACCGCCAGGGAGTGATCCAA
The DNA here is from genome assembly GCF_049310885.1 of Pleomorphochaeta sp. DL1XJH-081. Taxonomy (NCBI): domain Bacteria; kingdom Pseudomonadati; phylum Spirochaetota; class Spirochaetia; order Spirochaetales; family Sphaerochaetaceae; genus Pleomorphochaeta; species Pleomorphochaeta sp. DL1XJH-081. Next base: position 826,259 of record NZ_JBMDYO010000001.1, on the reverse strand, counting down.
GTGTAACGAGCATGATACATACGACGTATATAAGTTTCTTAAGCATGTATTTCTCCCTTTGCGTGTTTCGTGGAAAAAACCCGCCACAGTTGGATAAGTGCCATAGGAATGAGTGCCCCAGCTAGAACCTCAAACCATTGGATGCCGGAAAGAGGAGTGGTTTCCAATACATGATTGAGAAATGGTAAGTAGATTGCCATAATCTGTAGTCCAAGAGAGATAACCAATGCCATAACAAGGAATCGGTTGCGGAATATCCCTTTGTCGAACCCAAAAGAATCTTTCTCCCGTACATTGAAGATATGGGCAATCTGACCAAGAGCCATCGTGGTGAATGCCATGGTCCTTACCGTGTCCTCTTGTAGGCCTGACCGGATACCAAGAATGAAGACTACCATGGCTCCTACGCTCATGAGTGCACCATTGCCCAAGACACGGACAAGGAATGAGCGGGTCACGATAGCTTGTTTTGGATTCCTAGGTTTACGTTTCATGACACCATTCTCACCCGGTTCCCAAGCTAGGGACATGGCTGGTAAGACATCCACAACTAGGTTGAGCCAGAGAATTTGCAAAGCCAAGATCGGCATAGGAAGCCCTAGTACAATAGCTATAAAGACAACGAATATCTCGATGAAGTTGCACGAGAAGAGGAAGTATACGAATTTCTCAATATTATCGAATATGATTCTTCCTTCGCGTACCGCATCGACAATAGTGGAGAAGCGGTCATCGGTGAGGATCATATCAGACGCCTCTTTTGCGACTTCGGTACCACGGATGCCCATAGCAACACCGATATCGGCACCGTTGAGAGCGGGAGCATCATTGACTCCATCGCCTGTCATCGCTGTTATTTCATGCTCGGCCTTGAGAGCGTGAACAATCTGCAATTTATTCTCGGGTGATACACGTGCAAAAATGCTGGTATTTCGTATTCGTTGGGTAAGTTCCTTTTCAGACATGTTGTCCATTTCTTTCCCAGTGATGACCTCACCTTCGATATCCATTCCAATCTGGCTGGCGATGATTTTCGCCGTCTTGGGATGGTCTCCTGTTATCATGATGACTCTGATACCTGCTTGACGAGCTTCAGATATGGCTTGCTTCACATCATTACGTGGAGGATCGATGATCCCAGCAAGGCCAAGAAGCTCAAAGCCTTCTCCCAAAGCCTTCCGCATAGAGGATTCGGATCCATCTCCCCGATAATCGGCAAGGTGTCCTATGGCTAGGACTCTCATCCCCTCTGAAGCAAAACCGTCGTTTGCCTGTTCGAGATCCTTGGCGATTCCCGGGCTACACTTTGAGAGCTCGGCCAATACATCGGGAGCTCCCTTGATATAGATGGATTTTCCTTGGGAGTGTGTGTAGGCGGTAGCCATATATTTTGCCTTTGAGTCGAAGGGGATTTCTCCGATACGACGGTAATTGTCCTCTTCAATACTATCCCTGTCTATAGAAAGCTTTCTTCCCAAAACAATGAGCGCACCTTCTGTAGGATCTCCAATTACTGAATAATCTCCATCAGTTACCAAAGTCGCATTACTTGAAAGGACACCTGCTCTGGTAAAAGCAAGAAGATTGTCATGTTCGGTGGGGTTGATTTCCGTTCCTTCCTGATACAAAGTCCCCTTTGGCTCGTATCCATTACCCTCTACCGAATAGAAGGCCTTGTCCGCTAGGTATACCTGGGTTACCGTCATCTGGTTCTCAGTAAGGGTGCCCGTCTTGTCAGTACAAATAACTGTAGTAGAGCCGAGAGTCTCTACAGCTGGGAGGTTTTTCACCAAGGCATGGTGTCTTGCCATGATTCGCATGCCGAGAGCCAGGGTAATGGTCGATACTGCGGGAAGTGCTTCCGGTACAGCGGCTATTGCAAGGATGATACCTATCTTGATCATCTCATAGATCTCTTTTCCGGTTATTATTCCAGCGATCGTTACCACAAAGGCAACTGCCGCCGAGATAATGATGAGAGTCTTGCCTAGACGATCGAGCTGCTCTTCGAGTGGAGTATCTGATTCCTCTTGCTGATCCAACATATCACTGATACGTCCGATTTCGGTTTTCATTCCAGTACCGGTAACAATCACATAAGCATTTCCACGTGTGGCGGCTGTTGCTGCATGTACCATGTTTGTCCTGTCACCAATGGATACCTCACTCTCTTCAATGATATGTGACTCTTTTTCTACGGGCTCTGATTCTCCAGTCAGGGCAGATTCATTGGTTGCCAGGTTTGTAGAGCGGATAATCCGACCATCTATGGTAATGGAATCTCCCTCTTCAATGAATACCAGATCACCGGGTACCAACTCGGTTGATTCTACCTCCCGTATTGAGCCATCCCTGATTACTTTCGCTATCGTCTTCACCATGTTTTGCAAGGCTTCAACCGATTTTTGGGCTTTGAATTCGGAAATGAATCCAGAGAAGACCGCAATAAGAATTGCCACGATAACCGCAATCCCTTCTACTGTATCTCCCATGATGAAGGCTACTGCAGCAGCAACCACCAAGAGATAGACAATGATATTATTCAAATTGGCAAGGAGAATCTTCCAAGCTGAGACTTTTTTTCCACTCTCTATCGCATTTGGGCCAAACTCCTCCAGTCGGCGAGATGCCTCCTGGTTTGATAATCCATTTTCTCCATGGGTTTTCATGTCTGCGATGATATCTTGCTCGCTGAAACTGTAAGGTGGTTTTTTCAAGGGGTCCAAGGGGGTCCTCCTGTTGTTTCGGATGGTGCGAGTATAACATATCGGAGGAAAGGGTGCTAAGAATTCCTTGCTGTAGTCGATAGAGTACAATTTACCTATATTTTTTGGTAAAACATGAAGTGAGGATTATTATGAGCGATATACATACGTACCATACTCAAGTACAATGGAGCACGCAAAGAAAAGGAAAGTTGGCAACCAAGGGGATGCCGAATATTGAAGTCGCAACACCGATTGAGTTTCCTGGTGGACATCCCGATATCTGGTCTCCTGAGCATCTTTTTGTAGGAGCTGCAGAAATCTGCCTTATGACTACATTTCTTTCGATCGCAGAGAAATCGAAGTTGGAATTCTTTAACTATACTTCCGAGGCTGAGGGAACCATGGAGAAGGGCGAAGGTGGACTCCAGTTCACAAAGATAACGATATATCCGAAAGTTGTTGTCGGGAAGGATTCAGATGTGGAAAAGACCATCAAACTACTGGAAAAAGCCGAAAAATATTGTCTCATCTCCAATTCCATGAAGACTGAAGTACGTATTGATGTCTCTGTCTCAGTACGGAAAGAGAGCTGACCGTTACAAGAGGAAAATTTCCTTCTCCATAAATACCTCGACGATTTCAGGATCGAATTGAGTTCCAGAACATATTTTTATTTCTTCAACAGCTATTTCGGTCGGAAGAGCTGAACGGTATGCCCTATTACTTGTCATGGCATCAAAAGCATCAGCTAGACTTACAATACGAACATCGAATGGAATTTCTTCACCTTTCAGTCCATCGGGATAGCCTGTTCCATCCATCCTTTCATGGTGGCTGCGGATAATCGGTCGATACGGTTGGAACATTTCGATATGGTTGATTATCCTTTCACCAGATATCGGGTGCATCCGGATGATATCAAACTCCATCTGCGTCAACTTGCCTTTCTTATTGAGTATTTCCTCTGAGATGCCAATTTTCCCAATGTCGTGCAAGAGTGCCCCGCCTTCGAGTATAGCCAATCGTTCATGTGATAATCTTAAGGCTTTGCCCAGAGCTACAGATATGTTGCGGACTCTATTGCAGTGTCCTTTGGTATAAGCATCTTTCTGTTCAATGGTTTCCGAGAATGCTTCAAGTGTTGCTCTAGTGGTATTCTTGAGTGCCTCCATTGCCCGGCTAAGTTCTATTTCCAATCCCTTCTGATAATCTTTCTCTTGTGATTGTCTGGACTCCCGTTCTTTCTGTAGGGCAGATTTGGATATGGTCCGATCAATACAAGCGAGAAGAGTTTCCCTTCGGACAGGTTTTGTCAGATAATCGGAGGCTCCTGCCCTAATTGCCTTCATTCCTGTATCCAGATCATTAAACGCAGTGAGCATTACGACTGGAATTGACGAGTGTTTTCGCTGAATAACTTCGAGCATTTCGAAACCACTGGGACCTGGCATCTTAATATCTAAGAGAACCAAGTCAATAGTCTCCCCTTTGGCTAAGAGTACATCCTCCAGCTCATGTCCATTTTTACAAGGAGTAACCTGATAGCCCTCCTTGGTGAGAAACAGTTGTAGGACCTTGCGGATTGCCGGATCGTCGTCAGTTGTAACAATGTGCTTGTTCATCGGCCTTTTCTCCCAGAATATAGATTCTTTAGTGATATGATAAATGGAGTGTTCTGCCTATAGTCATTATAGGTGGGAAATAACTTGGGAAAGAGAATGATATCTTCAATGCTTATAAGGATAAGATTGCAGGCAATCAGCCCCACGCAGAGTAGCGTGATGTGGAAATTCCAGAAATAGAAGGCAACCAGTACATTTATTTTGGTGTACCAGAGGAATCCAGGATGTCTGGAAAAACGGTAGGTTCCCTCACTATAGAGAGTTCCAGCTTTCGATGAAAAAAGAGCTGTCTCTATGAAAACCGAATATATAAGCAGGAGACCGAAAAGGGTTATCAGCAGGATCGTAGTTAGGACGATTGCCTTGCCATGGGGTGATGTATAGGTGGCGAATAGATATACATAGGGAATAGCCGTAATGAAGAAACCCAAAGAGAGGATTCTCTTCAGTGAAGATTTGTTGTACAACATCGCTACATCATGGAATCCAGATAATAAATATCCTGCGAATCCCACTATAAATAGTTTGATAAATTCCATAGACTTCCACTATAATAGTACAAGTTGCGTACATTTGGATAGTACAAAAAGGATTTCGCATGATCATTGATATTTCCACCATCATTCCCGCTGTGGCCTTCATCCTCTATGTGTCCTTTGCCAGCTTTGGTTTTCTCCAGTATAAGAAGGATCGTTTCTATTGGTCTTTCCAGCTCTACATGATTTTCGTCTCCATCTGGAGTTTCGGATCGATGATGATGCACCTCAATAGTACAGTCTTCACGCCACTGTTTTGGAATAAGGTGATGTTGATTGGTCTGCTTGCTGTTCCTTTCGCCTTGGGGAATTTCATATTGGACATCCTGGAAGTACACACCAAGATAATCAGACGGTTCATCTATTCCAGTTATTTACTCATTATACCGCTCACCTACCTGAATATTACCGGGAACATCGTCCATGATGCCGGATTCACCAGTAGTGGCGTCTTTTTCTATCAGTTGGGTCCAGGTGCGGTGTTCGCCTATTCGGTAAGCTATGTTTACCTGCTTTTTACCTTAGGAGTACTGCTTTTTAGGACAAAACGAAAACCATTGAAAGGCCGCCATAGCAATCTCCTACCTCCTCTGGTTGGTGTGGTGATCATGCTCGTAGGTACATTCATGAATATTTTTCCTGCTCTCGGAAAATATCCTATTGATATCTTCACTGCGACAATCAACGCGATGTTGCTCTTCTATACCATTTATAAATTTAAGTTGATCAACTACTCTCGTTTGGGTCTCAAGATCATATATTCAACAATCCTTGCAATAATTGCATCCATCTCATATTACCTTATCATTTCAATCATCAGATTGTTCAATCCATCGTTCGTTCCTGGAGATGTCTTCCAACTTTCGATGATCCTTGGTATATCCACAGTTCTTATTTTCCAGCCTATCCGTAACTTCTTTACCTATATCGTCGATAATGTACTTATACCACGACGTCATCCATATCAGACCACGATCAAGAAGCTGAGTAAGCGGTTGACTACGATTGTCAATCTTCGGGAACTTGGACACGAGGTAGTGGAGAATCTCAGTACTGGGTTGAAGACAGAGTGGGTCTTGTTTGTCGCCAAGCGTATTGATGATGCCGATAAATTTATTCTCATTGCCAACAGCAACTGCCCGACCGAGCTCCATGATGGTAACGAAGTAGTCTTTTCCTTCTCGGATTCGGTCAATGAGACGCTTCAGAGGTTAAGCCGTGAAAACATCTCATCGATTATCAGTCTCAAACCTGAAGAGCCGAAATTTATCGTAGGTTCGCAACTTCCTCCTACCGATGTGATCATTCCCCTTATTTTCCGCAAACAGATTGCCGGTTATATCCTGATCGGCTTTAGTCAAATGAAGTCTATGCTCACTTCGATTGAGATGGAAGCCTTGGAGATCCTGGCAGCCCAGAGTTCCCTATCACTGGAAAATGCCCTCTCATTTGAGAAATTGAAAGTCCAGGGTGATGAACTCACCATGAGCAAGAACAAGTTGGAGGCTATCTTTAATGGAATCGCCTCACCTGTATGTCTCATTGATATCGATTACTCCATCCAAGAGGCGAATACCGCTGCAGTAACGCTGTTCGGAAACAATAAGAAAGAGCTCATCGGAAGCAAATGCTATAGAGCGTTTTTCCAGCGGAACAAACCCTGTCGCTTTTGCCAAGGACTGGAATGTCTTCATTCAGGTGTGGTACAGGAGACTGAAGCGGAGGTTGCAGAGAGTATCTATTCTTTCCAATTCCACAATGTTCGAGTTCCTGAAAACTCCAAGAGTGTCTTTATTGAGATTATCAATGACATAACCGAGCAGAAGAACCTTCAAGAGGAGCTGGTGAGAACAGAGAAGATGGCTGGTATCGGTACTTTGGCGGCTGGGATAGCTCATGAGTTGAACAATCCTCTTGCAGGAATCTATGGAACGGCGGAGGTCATGCTATCGGAAGTAGAGGAGTCTACGCCACATCACGAGTATCTTTCCGATATCCTCTCCTATGCAAAGACAGCAGCCGATGTAATCAAAGAACTTTCTATCTACTCCCGAAAGGAGGAGGTAAGGGAACTCCAACAGGTTGATATCATCAAAGTGCTTGAATTCTCTCTCCGTTTGGCGATGCGCGGTATAGATTCCAGCAGTATTACCGTTAAGCGGAATTATCATGCCCTGCCGATTATCGAAGCCAATGAGGGCAGTTTGCAACAACTGTTTCTTAATTTGATTGTAAATGCAATCCAAGCTATGGACGGGGATGGCACGCTCACATTGACTTGTTTTGAGAAGGATGAATTTGTTCATATAAGGGTAAGCGACTCGGGGTGTGGTATTCCTGAGGAGCATCTTAGCCAAATATTCACACCTTTTTTCACAACTAAAGCCCCAGGTACCGGTACCGGATTGGGATTAAGCAATTGTTATGGGATTGTTGAGAAGATGGGCGGTCGAATTCGGGTACGGAGTGAGGTCAATGTGGGTTCAGAGTTTACGACAATATTTCCTCTCAATGAGGCGGGTAGGGAAGCGATCCGCTTCAGAATGGTAACCGATCAGGCAAGCATGAATGATGTTTTCTTTATCCAGAGAAAAGTTCTCGTTGGAGAAAAAGGCTATATGGAGGAGACGATCCATAGGGCAGAGGACGAGAAAGCCACCCATATTCTGGCTTTCAAAGGTCTACAACCTGTGGGAACGGTCTCTTTGATTACCTCCGATACTGTTTGGCCACTTCCGATATCTCGCTACTTCGATGCCGATGCCGTCTTGCATTCCAGGAAGTGTTCTGAGATCATTCGTCTCGCGGTACTACCGGAAATGCGTAATACTTCGGTTTCTATTGGATTGATCGTCTTGGTATTTCTCTTAGCAAGAAGCAAGGGTATAGAGGATGTCATCATTGATGTATTTTCGGATGATACCAAGACCATCAAACTATACAAGAAATTTGGTTTCCGTGAGGTAGGAACCTACTTCTCTCCCTCCGCTGTCACTGTTTTGGCCTTACAACACAAGACAACCCAGGAGAAGGATAAAAGCCAGCTACGTCACTTCGTACGACCGTTATTCAAGCGTCTACGCCCGCTATTTGATTTTGGTCCTTATACCAAGGGGGTACTGGCAGAAATGGACAAAATCCTCAGTACCGATGTAGAAGATGGCGGAGATGAGAGTGAAGCGGAGGTAGGCTGAGAATTTCTATTCCCCAACGAAAGCTTACTTGCATACCTTTCATTCCAGCATGGATAACCATGAGACTACGAGTCGCTTGGTCTACGTTCGTTCAGCAATCCTCTTTTTCTGAGTTTTTTCAATAGCATCTACGATCTTCTCGTATCCTGTACATCGGCAGAGATTTCCTGCGACCTGTTTACGGATTTCCTCCCTGGTGGAGGGTTCTTTCCTTGTAATGATAGGGATGGAGGACATGATGAACCCTGGCGTACAGAATCCACATTGGACAGCGCCTTCATCAATGAATGCCTGTTGAATATCGCTGATGGTTCCTTTCACATTGCTCAGGCCTTCCAAAGTCAAGATGTCTTTACCTTCTGCCCAAATTGCTAGGTAGATGCAGGAGTTGAATGGCAGACCGTCAATCAGTACGGTACATGCTCCACACTCACCGACATCGCAACCGTGTTTTACACTGTCCAATCCTGCCTCTCCCCGTAACATATCGGTCAAAGAGGAGCGGATATCGATATAATATTCCCGTTTCTTACCATTGATGGTACACGTAATGAGTTTGTTAGCCATTGATTTTGCCTCCAGCTTTTTCGATAGATGCTACGGTTGCCCGTCGTGCAAGCTCCTTCACCAGATGCAGCCGGAATTCCTTTGCCGCCCGCCAGCTACTCCGGGGAGAGACATCCGAGAGAGCTCCTTCTCCTATAAGATCAAGCAACTCGGTATCCAACGTATGTCCATTGGCACTTTTTTCTGCGGTGAATGACCGAATGGGAGTCGGGGCAGCCACGCCGAATGCTATACGCAACCGTTTGATGCTTTTCTTGTTCTTCGTAAGTTTCACATTCACAGAACATCCCAACGTTGCGATATCCATTGCTTTACGCATAGCATACTTGATGTAGTGCCCATGGGTATCTTCGTAACTATCCTTTGGAATTCGAATGGCGGTAAGGATTTCGTCAGCACGAAGATCCACTTTGCCAGGGCTAAGGTTGAATTCGGCGAAGGGAAGATTTCTCACTCCATCTACGCTGGACAACTCCAATATGGCATCGTAGGCTTTGAGTGTTGAAGCCGAATCGGCACTGGTTACGCCATTACAGATATTACCTCCAATGGTCCCGATATTCCGTATTTGAGGTCCTCCGATTTGATCGACGGCCTCTCCAAGTACCGGGATGTGTTCTTTGATCAGTGGATGGGAAGTAATACCCGAGAAGCTCGTAAGCGGCCTGATGAGCAAGGTTCCGTCATTCTCCATATAGACTCCACGTAATTCGTCGAGTTTGAAGATACTGATGAGATTACAGCCAGCCAGTTTACCTTCGCGGAGTTTAATGAAAATATCGCTTCCACCGGCAAGGACCAAGGCTTCAGGGTGTTCTTTTCTTAGTTTCAGGGCTTCTTCCACAGAACTAGCTTCGTAGAGTGTATTGAAATCGTACATCTTGGTCTCCCTTTAATTGAAAAGTCCCGCCTTCTCGAAGGCAAAAAAGAGTTTTTCTGGATTGAGCGGTATAGAATCGATAGCAACCCCGGTAGCATTGAGAAGCGCATTTCTCAGTGCTGGAGCCACAGGAATGATCGGTGGTTCTCCGAGGGACTTGTTCCCATATGGTCCTGTCGGATCTACTGTTTCGACAAATTCTGCGTGAAGTTCAGGAGTGTCCAAAGCCGTCATAAGTTTATAATCGAGCAGATTGTCATTCAGCATGCGACCCGTCTTTGGATCGAATTTCAGGAATTCGGTAAGACCGTATCCCAACCCCATACTCATTCCGCCATGGACCTGACCTTCGGCTGTCTGTTTGTTGATGATCCGACCAGAATCGTGCACATTTACAATATCCAAGACCTTGATCTGGCACATGGGGATATCGACTTCGATTTCAACGAAACACGTTCCGAACGAATAGGTATTGTCGCTACAATGGTGTGTCTCTTCGGCAGCAATATGGTTTGAGTGAGTCAGACTGTAACAGGCCTCTTCGGCAACCTGGGCAACCGAAATGAGCGGTTTATCCTGGTTTTTATGTACCACCTGATTGTCCTGTATCTCCAAATCCCAAGCATCCTTGTCCAACATGGTACCTGCGAATTCAAGAATTTTCTTTTTCAGGGATTCGGCTGTCTTCTTTACCGCCATACCCGATACGTAAGTCTGCCGGGATGCATATGCACCCGTATCATAGGGCGTTACATCGGTATCCTGTTTGCTAAGGATATGTATTTTGTCCATAGTGAAACCAAGTGTTTCGGCAGCCATCATGCTGAAGACTGTGTCGGCACCTTGTCCAATTTCGGTTGCTCCCATCTGTAGCTGTGCAGAACCATCCTGATTCAGAAGCATGCGACAAGCTGAAGTTTCCAAACTGATAGGATAGACGCCTGTCTTGTAACAGAAAATGCCCATCCCGACACCTTTTCTTATGGGTCCGCTTTGTTTGGCATATTTCTTCCGTTTCTTGGTGTAGTTAAGGTAAGCATCGCCTTTTTCGATACATTCGGACAAACCAGTGGAATGGCAGGTAATGGTGGTGATCGGGTCTACCCATCCCAGCTGCATCATATTCTTCTTCCTGAATTCCAGGGGGTCGAAACCAGCTTTATTCACGATGTCATCCACATGCGCTTCAAGTGCAAATGCGATTTGTGGGATACCGTAAGCACGCATCGCTCCGGCGGTCGGCATATTGGTATATACCGTGTAGGCGTTTCCTTTAATGGCTCCAACGGGATACATCATCCTAAAACCGTTCACCGCATTGGCGACCAAGGCATGGGCGTGGGAAGCATAGGCGCCTTGATTGGAATAGGCATCAATTGAACGTGCTGCGAAGGTCCCGTCTTTACGTACATAGGAAACAATGTGGAATTGCATAGCATGTCGTGTTCGTGTGCAGGCAAAGGTCTCTTCGCGTGTATATTCCAGTTTTACCGGACGACCTCCCACTCGGGTAGTGAGGAAGGCATTCAATGGTTCAGTGAGGGCATCCTGTTTGTTTCCGAAGCCTCCTCCGATATACGGTTTGATGATACGGATATCGCCGTAACCGATTCCTAATGCTTGCGAGCAGATGCGTCGCACGATATGGGGAATCTGGGTGGAACTTACCACGACAATTTTCCCCGCTTCCATGTAGGCGAATGAGAACGCGTTCTCTATATGGCAGTGTGATACGATTGGGGTTTGGTAATCGCCTTCAATTTTTATGAGATCCGGCTCTTCGATCGCTTCTTCAAAATTGCCTACTTCATAGTTCGAGTGGACCACAACATTGTCGGGGCGCTCCTCATGGATAGCCATAGCTCCCGGTTTCATGGCCGACTCAACTGAGAGAATAGGCATGTACTCATCGTACGTTACTTTGATCTTCCTGATTGCTTGCGAAGCTGCTATCTCATTTTCTGCGATAACTGCAGCTACATCGTCTCCATAAAATCGTACTCTCGTATTGAGAAGCTTCCTATCGGCGATATCCTGATGCTTCTTTTCGGTCGACCACGGATGTCCGGCAGTGGGAAAATCGATATCGGGTACATCGAAGCAGGTAACGATATCTATGACACCGGGAACTTTCCATGCTTCTTCAAGATCGAAGGATTTTACCATTCCGTTGGCTATCGTGCTGTGCAGCACTTTGGCTACCAGGGCATGAGGACTGACCAGATCGCCAGTATATTTTGCTTGGCCAGTCACTTTTTCCTTGGCATCCACTCTATTCAAGGATGTTCCGATTATTTGCATTTTCCCCTCCTGTTCGTGGGACGAGACCTGTGGCACGTAGTGTTGGTATGGCACATCGCCGTTAAGCTCTCCAGGTAGTGCCGAAAGGACCACCACCCGTCTCTTTCCATGTTACAACAAAATGCAACAAATTCAAGATTTTTTCGCAGATTCAATGAAATTAACCATCAATCAAACGATAGATTCCTTCGGGAATAGAATCCAAGGAATCACTCGAAAAAATCATCCTCAGTGAGTACGATAGTCCAAGGATCCACCAAGGGGAACCATTCTCTTACCAACATATAGTCATCCAAATCATAGGCGACTACCAAAAGGCTTCGGGTATCTCCCGATACAAGGAACTCTTCAAGAAAAGGCATCTTCTCCAGAGGAATGTTGATACTCTGATAATCGTATAGACTCTCTCCTTGTAATAGTTCCCAACTGAAATCGAGATTCTCCTCCATTTCCGGTGTCAGTAGGTAGAGTTCTACAATCTCGTATCCACATTGGTTTTCGATGTTTAAAATCTCTTGCTCCAATTCATCCACGATTGGCTCATAACGGTCGCCTGCAGTCAGTATGAGATCCAAAGAATCGAAATCGGGATACCATTCACGATAGTAGGCGTTCATCATGGCATCTTGGGCTTGGACATGGAATAGTTGACCATAACGGTAGAGGATAGCCTCTTGAAGATCCGGATGGTCTGCCAGTTGAATCTCTCTAGTCTCGGAGGGGAGTAGCGGCTGTCCTGCAAGAAGGTTCGTGCCAAATTCATCCACCGCCAGCATATCGTTGGTGAAGATATCCAAGTAGGTAATAATGTTTATAGTATCGTTATGAACAGTGAAATGAGTAGGGGTTACCACTGTGGCCAGCCACTCACTCTCATCCATAGGCTCTTCTATGATAAGTACACCCTCAAGATCTTCTTCGATGGGGAAGCCGTCGTCACCTATGAACACAAATACGGTGTTCCAACCCTCATAGGAATCTGTCTTGGTATATTCAGGACCTTCCTGGATTTCGATAGTGACTTCACCTCCAGCTTCATAGGTAATCAGGCCCATAGAAACAGCAGCGCTTCCAATACTCGAATCGAGAGTAAATATGTCAGTACCATCGTATGGTCGAGCATACCCTCCTGGTGGTAGGGATACCGTCTCCCTGTGGCCATACATGCCACGCCAAGGTTCACCAGTAGTCTCCCATGTGATACGTAATGGACTCGATTCTTCAGATATTGGGATGGCATCCTCTATTTGTTCTTCTACCACAGGTTGCTCGGAAACGATGGTGGTACTCTCGATAGAGTCGGTCGAGGTGGTGCAGGAGATAAGGAGCAACACACTTATAAGGACAATCCAGAGGCTTCGGTATCTCATGGACAAGCCCTCCTTTGTCGCCTATAGTGTAGCGCTACTTGAGCAAGAGAGGGTAGTAAAATTTTCAGTAGTCCGTTCGACTATCCAGCCTGATAGCTGCAGACCTAATTCATCGGCAAGTTCAAATGCTCCTACTCCATGGAGATTAAGATCCTCCGGACGGTGTGCATCACTATTCACGATTACAGGTACATCATAATTTGTAGCAAGTTCCCAAAATTGTCGCATAGGATACATCAGTCGCTTGCCCTCGGTCGTATCTATCATAGGTTTTCTACAACCATATCCGTTGATCTCGAGGGGAAGATTCTGACTTGCTGCCGCTTCAAGGATGCTTTTCGAACAACTGATTGCTTCTGCGTCCCACGTAGTATAGAACATACCGAACAAATCTGGATGTACACCGAAGTGGTAGTTTCCAGAAAGGATTCCATTGATATAACGGTCTGTATAGGTATGGAGCCATCGTTTATCAGAGGAAAGTTTCTTTACGAAGGTATCGTTCTTTTCGGGTGTATCCAGATAGTGGACACCAAAGGCCAGATAGTCAGCTCGGTTTCCCTCGTGAAGATGTTCCCTATACCAAGAAACATATCGCGGGTCATGGTCACATTCGAAACCACAGAGGATAGTTATATCCTTCTCTTTCCTTTGCAAAGTCCTGCATTCCTGCACATATACGTCGAGTTGGGAAAAATCCATACGAGAATTTCTCCAACGGTGGTCGGGAACCGGACAGTGTTCGCTGAATCCCAAGAGTGCAAGATTGGCATCTTTGGCCGATTGTATATATGCGGAAAGTTCTCCCGTACCATGGCCACAATACCATGAGTGGGTATGGAGATTTGCCTGTCGTGGTGCAACGTGTGTTGTTATGCTGTTGGTCATGTTCCCAGTATCGCAAATTTAGATGAAAACCACCAGATGTGTTAAAGCAAGACACCCTTCTTGAATACCATGATAGCCCGGTAGTCGTTCAATTCTCCCTTTGTTTTCTTTCCCGATGCTATATCAAGAACGAGCTTCCATAGTTCCTCGGTCGCATCTGCAAAGGACGTTCCATTGAGGATTTTGCCGGCATCGTAGTCGATCCAATTCGGCTTATTATTGGCAAGGGTCGAGTTCGAAGAGACCTTTATCGTAGGCACCATGCTTGCCAAGGGATTGCCTCTACCGGTAGTGAAAAGGATGATTTGTGCTCCCGATGCCAGAAGGTTGGTGATGGAGACGTTGTCGTTTCCTGGTCCCTCCAGTAGATTGATTCCAGGTTTTTCTCCCTGTTGTCCATAGGTAAGGGTATCGGTGATGGGTGATGATCCACTTTTTTGGATGTTCCCCAATGATTTCTCCTCCAATGTTGAGATACCTCCTGCTTTATTGCCGGGTGAGGGATTCTCATAGATTGGCATGTTGCAGTCCAAATAATAGTGCTTGAACGAGTTTATCAACGAAACGATCCTATCGAAGGTCTGCCTACTATCGGCTCGGTCCATAAGATACTGTTCCGCTCCAAACATTTCCGGTACTTCGGTAAGGATACCGATTCCACCATGATCTACTAGACGATCGGATACATGACCGCACAGGGGGTTCGCGGTAAGACCCGAGAATGCATCGGACCCGCCACATTTCAAGCCGACTATCAACTCGGAAGCGGGGACTTCAGAACGCTGGTCATCCTTCATCTCCTGAAGTAGATCTTCAATAAGGGCTAAGCCGGCTTCGATCTCATCGCCAACGATCTCTTGGGTGACCATGGTCTTTAACCTTCTGTTATCATAAGAGCCCAAGACGGGTAAGAAGTGGTCAAGATCGTTGTTCTCGCATCCCAAGCTAACCAACAGCACACCACCGGCATTTGGATGTTGGACAATGCCTTTGAGTATCTGTTGGCTAATTTCGGCATCATCTCCCATTTGAGAACACCCTGTATTGTGAGGAAGGGATAAAATACCATCACAGCAATCGCCGAAGCGGGCAGTGGCAGCTTTAGCTAAGGCATCGGTAGTATGGTTGACGCACGATACCGTTGGAATGATCCATATCTCATTGCGGGTTCCTACCAATCCAGTATCGCGACGGTACCCCATAAATGAATCAAGAGTACTTCTATTGCCCGCGAATTCATTTTTGGAGGGATTGTATGCATAGTCAAGCAGACCTTCCAACTTGGTTTTGAGGTTATGTGTATGGACCCACGAACCTTGTTGGATATGTTGGGTAGCAGCTCCGATGGGTGAACCATATTTTATGACATCGGAGCGGGGAGCTATATCCGTAAGGGCGAACTTGTGGGCTTTCGGAATAGGTTCAGTCAGCGCAAATTCCGTTCCCTCCCATCTGATTTCCGTTCCAGTGGGTAAGTCTGCCAAAGCTACCAGGACCGTATCTGAAGGGTTAACTTTCATGTACTTTCTTTCCATTTTCAGCTCCATTAGGTTGTCTTGGCCCCTATTGTAACCTAACTTGAAGGGGAGGCAAATACGTACATATGCTTTTCTTCCAACTACTCAAGACCTATTCTTAAAGAGGGGAGCGTCTCCAGTTTATAAGAAAAACATAAATGAAATATCTTCTCTTCATTTCAGGACACACGGAAGGTATTGCTTTCTTATGAAAAACTTTCACTTCGTTTAACGTTGAAACAGGACCAGCTGCACTGGTCCTGTTTGATTCGGGAGGGATATTCCCTTCAAAAGGATAAATCTACAGTAAGCCGATCTCACGGTAATAGCGGGCAGCTCCTTCATGAATGGGGAGACCTGCGAGATCCTGGACAGCCTCTGCCGGGTTGACCTTCTTCAGGGGAGCCTGGGTCTCTTTCAACTCATCGAAGTTTTCCCAGAAGGTTTTGGTTAGATCGTAGATGACATCATCATCGACTCTGGCATCGGTACAGATAGTGATCTTGATAGCGGAGGTAAGGACATCATCGTCCTGCCCTGGGTAAGTCCCTGCCGGAATCGTATAAGCACCGTACCAAGGGTACTGGCTCTTGAGTTTTTCGATAAGACTCTCTTCGATATTCACCAACTTTCCACCAGCTGTGGAGAGCATTTCGGTAACAGCCGCATTGGGGATACCAGCCATGATCCAAGCTCCGTCAAGTTGCTTGTTGCGCATGAGGTCGATTGCTTCGGTAAAACCGACATACTGGACACGCAAGGCATCGGGATAGTTGATTCCACTGGTCTTCAGATGGATCGCTGTCTCGACTTCCGTGGTGGATCCGGGAGCACCGGAGGCAAATCGCTTTCCTTCCAAATCAGAGAGGGAGTTGATGCCGCTGTTTTCGGTAACCACCACCTGGTTTGGGTTGGAGTACAGTCCGATCATAACACGAAGATTGGGGTTTGCACGTCCTTCGAATGAACCGATTCCATTGAATGATTCATACATGATGGAGGTTACGGCTACTCCGAGCTGGGCTTCGCCATCAGCTAGCATGTTGAGGTTTGCGATTCCACCTGCACTCGCTTGAGCACTGGCACGAACGTTGGGCAATTTGGTATTCCACAGATTGCTCATGGCTGACCCGAGAGGATAAACGGCTCCTGTCGTCGCTGCGGTAGGAAAGTTGATTACCGTCTTTTCGACTTGGGCACTTGTTTCCTGCCCTCCGGCAGCAAATACCATTGATGGCACCAGTAGTGCCACAAGTACGATCATCACACTGATTCTTTTCATATTTTTTCTCCTATAAGTGATCTTTTTTGCATGAATTGTATGACTGTGATCGAACCGAATACTGCCAAAGCGATAAGGTCGGTGATCATCTTCGTCTCTATGAACAACAAACCCGAGACGATAAGTAGAATTTTTTCTATGGTGTGAAGCTTTCGGAATAGATATCCCTGTAATCCGGCAGATAGGGCGATTACCCCAATACTCGATGTTGCGATAGCCCGGAGAGTAAGCATGAGCGGTATGTCTGCAACGGTACCGAGGAGCAATATCGGGTTATCCAGGAAGAAGAAGGGGAGGACAAAACCGGTAAGGCCGAGTTTCACAGCGATGAGACTGGTTTTAGTCTGG
The DNA here is from genome assembly GCF_049310885.1 of Pleomorphochaeta sp. DL1XJH-081. Lineage (NCBI taxonomy): Bacteria > Pseudomonadati > Spirochaetota > Spirochaetia > Spirochaetales > Sphaerochaetaceae > Pleomorphochaeta > Pleomorphochaeta sp. DL1XJH-081. The sequence goes on along the minus strand of NZ_JBMDYO010000001.1, from coordinate 809,046 downwards.
TCTGAATTGGCTATTCCACTAGCTACGTAACTACTCATGGCGACTGGTGGGGTGATATTCGATAGACATGCATAGATCAGGCAGAACATATGTGCTGCCATAGGGATAGCCCCTGCCTGTATCAGTACTGGTACAGAGACAGTGGATACGATAACATAGGCGGCTACTCCGGGAACCCCCATTCCAAGGACTATGCTCATAATCATGACCATGAGTCCTCCAAGATAGAGCTGCCCCTCTCCTACGATTCTCAGGACGATATACCCAAAGCTCAAGCCAAGACCGGTGAGGGATACGGTTCCGATGATAACTCCGATGATTGCGCAGCTCATGCCAACGGTGATAGCGGATCGGGAGCCCTCGACGGTAGCCTTTATGATGGTAGACCATGTCATGCGGGTCTCTTTACGGAGCCACGATGCTGCGACTGTGGCGAAAATAGATACCACTGCGGCGAATAGCGGAGTGTAGCCAAGGCTGAGCATCACAAGGAGCACAACGAGTGGAATCATGAGGTGGCCCTGTTTCTTGAGCACCTCCAGGGCTTGGGGAATATTTTCCTTGCTCAATCCTGAAAGGCCTAATCTCTTGGCTTCGAAGTGGACAGCGAAGAGGAGGGTAAGATAATAGAGGAATGCCGGTATGCAGGCTGCGAGCAATACGGTGGTATAGCTGACTCCCATGAATTCGGCCATGACAAAGCCAACAGCTCCCATGATAGGGGGAGCGAATTGTCCACCGGTGGAAGCCACCGCCTCGACTGCAGCTGCGAATTCTTTCTTATAGCCGGTCTTTTTCATCATAGGGATGGTAATGGTCCCAGTTGTAGCGACATTGGCGATTGCAGATCCATTGATCATTCCCAACAATGCACTCGCAAGGACGGCTACCTTGGCGGGACCTCCGGCACTTCTTCCCACCATGGTCAGTGCGATATCGTTGATAAATTGGCTGAATCCACTGTATTTCAGATACGATCCGAACAGTACGAAAAGGAAGATATAGGTTGCACTTACGCCGATTCCTACGCCGAAGATTCCTTGGCTCCCCCAGATCATATGGTTAAGAACACGTTTGAGACTGAATCCAACGTGTCCGAGTTCTCCTGGGATGAGCATGCCGAGGAAATTGTAGAGGAGGAAAACAAGACCCAAGACGGCCAAGTTCTTGCTTGCCCGGCGGCCACCTTCAAATAGGAGAACAAGTGTGATACCGGCTACAATGAGGTCTCCCGTCAACAGGTAGCCTCCACGCTTGGCTATTTCGGTGTAATTCTTTAAAAGGTATGCGAAGACGAACATGGTGGTTGCCAAAAGGGCGATATCCCAGATGGGGGGTAGTGCTCTCTTTCGTTTTTCCTTTGTGAAGGTGGGGAAGAGAAGGAAGGTGAACCCGAGGAGGAAGAAGAGGTGCCAGGTTCGCAGTGACATGGCATCAACCATTCCCAATGTATTCGCATAGACTTGGAATGTTGCCCAGACCAAAAATAGAATGGTTATCGTTTGTCCTAATGGTCCAGTATAGATCCGCAATTTGCTATCGGCTTCTTTTTCACCTAAGAGTTCTTGTGCTTTGAGTTCTTCTTCTGTTAGTGAGACAGGCGTTTGTTGTTCCATGCATATTCCCCAAAATTACCTCCCAATCTATTGGTAGTTTACGGTTTTGTCAATTTGGATATGCAGAATTTTGTATATTAATAGGAAGAGTATGCAAAAGTGTCTTTATCTCCAGTGCTTGATGAGCGAGTGATGATATCGAGGTCTTTTGCAGGGAAAGGCCTTTCCCTACGCTCCTATCGTCTATATCGCCACCTTATCCCTTGCTCCCATACTGTTTGCAAGTCGGTGGCGGACGATGCGGTGCTACCTATTCATAGGAATTGTATTGCAAATAACTGGTTAACATGATATGTTAATCATATTGTACAAGGAAGGGCGATGGAGATCATTTTCAGTACGAAGAAACTACAGAGGCAATGCAGTGTTCACCGTGAAATGAATAAAGCTTTCGGAGAGAGACTGGGAAAAAAACTAGGACAGAGACTCATGGAAATAAGAGCTGCTGGTTCTCTTGAAGATCTTTCACATCTACCACCGACTAGATGTCACGAATTGGAAAATAGAAAGGGTGTCTTTTCTGTGGACGTCGAACACCCGTATCGATTGCTTTTTAAACCAGCACATGTCCCTATGCCAATGAAGCAAGATGGAGGTATTGATCGTCAGTCTGTGACTGAAATAGAAGTCCTGGCAATTGAAGATACCCACGATAAGAAAAATCAAAGAAGAGGCTCGAGATGAGTAAGAAGAAAAATAGAAACCAAACCTTCGGTTATGACCCGGATTATGCAATAGCACCAGGCGAAACGTTACGTGAAGTACTTGATGGATTGTCGATGACACAAAAGGAACTTGCCGCAAGGACAGGTCTTACGGAACAGACAATCGTTCGTATTATGAAAGGGCTTCAACCGATAACATTTGAAACGGCAATCAAGCTTGAAATGGTTACTGGTGTTCCTGCACGAATGTGGAACAATCTGGAAATGCAATATCGCGAACAATTGAGTAAGATCATACAATCAAGAGAGTTGGAACAAAGCAAAGAATGGTTGAAGAGTATTCCGATTCTTGAGTTGAAAGCACGAGGGGTCTTACCTGATGTTTCTGATACTGCAAGTATTGCTCGAGAGGCATTGAGGTTCTATGGTGTCTCGAATGTTGATGCTTGGCACGATGTTTGGACAAATCCAGAAGTAGCTGCCAGGCGTTCTGATTGCTTTGAAACACACATTGGGGCTGCTTCCGCATGGCTTCGCCTAGGTGAAATCGAAGCCCGTAAGATTGTATGTGAACCTTTCAACAAAGATCTATTCAAACAAGTCTTGCATGAAATCCGAAGAATGACGGTCTTGGCACCAGAGCAATTTCTTGACCAATTGAGAGACGCATGTGCGCGGGCAGGGGTTGCCTTATCCTTGGTGAGGGAGTTTAAAAAAGTTCCCTGGAATGGTGCTTCAAAATGGCTTTCGCAGGATAAAGTGATGATATTGTTGAACCTGCGAGGAAAAGGTGAGGACATATTCTGGTTTTCCTTTTACCATGAGGCGTACCATGTATTATTTGGAGAAAAGAAACGACTTTATATCGCTGGAAAGAATTCTACCGATAGTGAAGAACAAAAGGCCGATCGTTTTGCAGCGAATACATTGATTCCAAAGAAATTTGATGCGGTAATTGCACATATCACAACTCGTCAAGAAATCATTGATCTAGCACAAGATCTTGCAATCAGTCCAGGTATAGTGGCTGGAAGATATCGACATCTCACAGGGAATTGGTCATATTTCAAAGATCTGACAAGAACTTTCACTTGGGAATGACCTTTCTGCAACCCATAAGATTTTATACCGGGTACTTGCATCATTAATTATTAGATAAAAATAGGTCCTGTATAACAGGAATTATGCTATGCTTACCTACACAAGAGAGAAATCACTATGGATGAAATACAAGAGCTGACCGATCGGATCCTTGCATTCCGTGAGGCACGGGACTGGAAACAATTCCACACTTATAAAGATGTTGCTATTTCCTTGGTTTTGGAGGCTACGGAATTGTTGGAGCACTTCCAGTGGAAAAGTACCCAGGAGGTACTCGATCACATGGAAGGACAAAAGCGGGAGATAGGAGAGGAGCTAGCCGATATCCTCTATTGGGTACTCCTTCTAAGTCATGATCTTGATATCGATATCAAAACTGCATTTCTGGCGAAGATGGAAAAGAATGCTAGAAAATATCCGGTGGAGAAGGCGAGAGGAACACATAAAAAAATATACCGAACTCTATGAAAAATAGTTTTGGATAGTGAATAGGAGTTGTCCTTGTTGGTATACCAGGGCGAAAAAAGTCAATTTCTCGACGATGTCCTCAATGGTTTTATCGATGATAAGATTGAGCAACAAATGCGTACCATGTTACATCGTTCTGTGGGTGCCAGTGAGAAGCGTTCATGGCAGCACTCCATGATGTACATGTCCCAGGTTTTGCACGATGACGGGATTCCCCAAGATGCGGGAGTCGCAATCGAGTTCACCATTCCCCAGAGTTCCAAGAGAGTCGATTTCATCATCTCTGGATTGGATGATGAGCAAAGACATCATGCGGTTATCGTGGAGCTGAAGCAATGGAGCGAGGTCTTTCCGATAGAAAACATTGATCAACTTCTCGCAGTAAGTTCTCCCGATTTATCCCATGAAGTCATAACCAAATTCCAAGGCCGTCCACATACCACGGTGCATCCATCCTACCAAGCCTATAGCTATAAGACACTCATTAGTGATTTCAACGCGAATGTCCAGGATATTCCTATACACCTCTCTCCATGCGCCTACTTACATAATTATGAAAACTCTGATGAACAAGATCCCCTATTCTTGCCCCATTTCAAGGAATTTATTGACCAGGCTCCCGTCTTCTGCCGGGGAGATGCCCGGAAGCTTCAGCAGTTCATAAAACAATTTATCCGCAAGGGTGATCGTAAACAGACCCTTGTCTATATAGAGAATGGCGATATCCGTCCATCGAAAAGTCTACAGGATGCATTGCTTTCTATGATACAAGGGAAACGAGAATTCCTGCTCATAGATGAACAAGAGGTGGTATTCCAAAGAATCATTTCCCTCGCCAAGCTGTGCACAAAAGATTTTAGGAAGCGGGTAGCTATAATCTCAGGTGGTCCAGGAACCGGTAAGACTGTAGTCGCTATCAATTTGCTAGTCAGGTTGCTCCAAGAAAAACAATACTGTGCCTATGTTACCAAAAATAGCGCTCCTCGTAATGTTTTCGAAGCAAAGCTTTCTGAAGGAGCGATGAAAAAACGGTATATCGGCAACCTGTTCAAGGGCTCCGGAGCCTTCATTGGTGCCCAAGAGAATGTATTTGGTGCTTTACTTGTCGATGAAGCTCATCGTTTGAACAAACAAGGTCGCCAAGGTCCGGTAGTTCGGGGAGAAGATCAAGTCATGGAGATAATTCAAGCTGCCCGTCTCTCGGTATTTTTCATCGATGAAGATCAGAAGGTCACCTCATTCGACTATGGTAGCAGAGAAACTATCCGAAAGTGGGCAAAAGTTCTTGGAGCCGAGGTTATTGAAGATGAGTTGGTGAGCCAATTCCGCTGCAATGGTTCTAATGGGTATCTCGCATGGCTCGATAATACCTTGCAAATTCGCGATACAGCCAATACTACGTTGCAAGGGATCGATTACGACTTCCGTGTGTTGGACAGTCCCCATGAATTGGAACTACTCATTCGTGAAAAGAATAATATTGATGGTAAAGCCCGCTTGGTAGCTGGCTATTGTTGGGAATGGGTAACCAAAAAGAATCCCGACAAGGGCACTGATATAGAAATCGATGGTTTTGCCATGCCATGGAATCTTAGTGGTGACCGTACCTATGCAATTTCCACTGGATCCATCGATCAGGTCGGATGTATCCATACTACCCAAGGATTGGAATTCAGTTATGTAGGGGTGATTATAGGTGCAGATCTTCGGTACCAAGAGGGTACCGTGATTACCGATTTCACCAAACGAGCTAAGTCGGATAAGTCGCTTACCGGGCTCATCGGTCCGGCAAGAAAAGGCGATAGTGAAGCTCTCTCAGAGATTGATACAATCATACGTAATACCTACCGTACTCTCATGACTAGAGGCATGAAAGGCTGCTATGTGTACTGTGTCGACCCTGCATTGGCAGGATATCTGAAATCTGCTATCAGCCGGTGATGTAGTCGTACAAATCTGCTGAAATTGGGGAGTGCTTTACTGTATGTTCCCAGGTCAAATTACCATACATGATTAATTAAACCATACCTGCTATGAGAATATTCTTTACGCATGATTTGGCCTGCTGTATGCTTGTGTACATGAATTGGGAAAAAGAAGCTCGTTTTGCAGCTTTCAGATATCTCTCTGATCTTGCGATGTACAATTCGGTTTTTTCTGGTAAGTTTCTTGCTGAAGGTTTCGAGTGGCATGGAAGACGGATAACACTTAAAGGCCAGACAGGAATCTGGACTCCCAAGGGTTTTGAGTGTCCGATTTCTATTACATCTAGAACCAATGGGCCATATAATCTTGATGGTATCGGCAAAGATGGTACCATTACGTATGCATACAGGGGTACCGATCCTAATCAGCGAGATAATCGGAATATGAGGCGGGCACTCGAAACAAGAACTCCCCTTATATTTTTTAAAGAAGTTCTCAATCATCACTATCAAGCAATATGGCCGGTGCTCATTATTGAAGATTATCCGGATAAACTTTTTGTTAAAGCCGTAATAGAACCTGCTTATAATAATCTCCAACCAGATACCTCATGGGAAGATTTTCAAGTCTCATCAGCAGATGTAAGACGATATGCAATGGTGGAGACTCGTCATCGTCTTCATCAAAGTGCATTTCGTGAATTAGTACTTCATGCCTATAGCGAACGTTGCACCATGTGTAACCTCCACCATCCAAACCTACTCGATGCTGCACATATTATTCCCGACTCGGATGAAGACGGTGTACCTGAGATTACAAATGGACTTTCACTTTGTAAGATACATCATGCTGCCTTTGATCATAACATTCTTGGAATAGATCCTGACTATACAGTTCATGTACGAGAGGATATCTTGTCTGAAAGTGACGGTCCGATGCTACAATATGGGCTTAAGGCGTTGGATAGCAAAAAAATCATTCTCCCGAGACGAAGGGCCGATTGGCCTGATCGTAATTTCTTGGAACGAAAGTACCAGCAATTCATGGGCTGAGAGAATTATCTTTTACCATAAGCTGTCTACGCTAGATATGTTGCCAATGTATCCACAATAGGAATATCTGCTGCAGCCCAGTCGACAGAATAGAGGTCCTGCGAAGTTAGCCATCTACAATCGATATGTTCCCCGATTTTTAGGTCTCCATCGATTACAGTGCACAGGTATGCGTCCATAGTGAGACTGAATGAATCATATTGGTGCTCCACGGTCATCAGGTGTTTTTCTACTTCAATGGTTGCTGAAAGTTCTTCCATGATTTCCCGGACAATAGCTTCTTCCCCGGTTTCTCCAGATTCGAGTTTGCCTCCAGGGAATTCCCATTTAAGCGCAAGCTCACCCGAATCTTTACGTTGTGCTGCGAAGACTTTTTCATTTTCAATGAAGATTGCTGCGGCAACGTGGATATGTTTCATGTTGTAAAGGCCTCTTGGGTTCATATCGTAACAGCTTGGATGGAACCGGTCCAGGACAAGTTATCGATTATGAATATATATCTCTCAGCATCCGATACTACACGGGAGCTAAGAAAAGCCTCGAACAATGGAAAAATGAACTATAGTGCTTGAATTTTAATACAAGAATCCAAACAACCAAAGAGGAATGGTTTTGCCAAGTCCATGCTCGATGTTGTCAGCTGCGATAAAGGCATCATTGAGCCCATGAAGCTGTTTCCGTGTTTTGTTCTTGCCGCCTACTTCAATTGTAAACGTGTTGTTGATGAAAAAGTCACTTTGTTGTGAGTATCGTACGGTAGCTACTTTCGAAAGGTGGTTGATCATAAAGGTTTCACGTTGGGACTCGATAGGTGGGTTAGTTGTTCCCAATACATGCATAAGGTTTGTGTTATCCAGATAAATTTTATCTGGTTTCTGTAATAATCCGATTCCGCGAGTTTCCCGGTAGAGAAGATGAATGAGGTTTGCCTGCTCCAAATACGCGAGATAGGTGATGAATGTTTGTCGATTGATTCCAATACGTTCACTAAGTTTCGTTACGTTCGGAACAAAAGGTGCCGATTCTGCTATGATGGCCAATAGTTGCTTCAACTTGGGAATATATGAAGGTTCAACATTACGTAACATGGGTAATTCCTGCTCCATTATCATGAGAACCGTTTCCCCAAGTCGTTGGGGGTAATCTATCACTCCTTCACGATAGTATGGGTAGTAGCCATACTGCAGATATTTATTGAAATATACAAATGGTTTTATTTGAGATACGATCGTCTGGGTGATTCTCATATGATCTTGAAATATATCCATCAATGAATAACTCGGAGACACAAAGCCAGTTTCAAACTGTAGGAATTCCCTGAAAGATAATCCTGGCAACTCGTAAATCAATGCACGTCGACTGAGGTCTGAGCGGGCTTTGATAATTTCCAACAATGACGATCCGGTGAAGACCACATGGATTGAGGGATACTCGTCATAGATGTTTTTTATCTCAATAGACCAGTCGGGGTACTTGTGTACTTCATCCAAAAATAGATGTGTTCCCCCTTGCTTTGCAAAATGATCCACAAGATCGATAAGTCTATTATTACTGAACCAGATATTACCCAAACTTACATAGAGAGCCTTGGATATAGCTTTCTTGAACATCTTGTTGATATGCTGTAAGTGTAGCGTGGTTTTGCCACATCCTCTTGCACCTTTGATTCCTATGAGCCGGGTATCCCAAGAAATTGTGGTTTCCAAATTTCTTATGAATGCCATATCTACGTTATGTAAACGACGTTGATAATATTCAAATAGTTAATCCATATTGGTTTATAAAATCAGATTGGTTAATTTGTGCAGTGCAATCACCAGTTTTTGATAAAAATTGTACACTCTAGCCACCAAAATATGATGTTCGATCGTACATCAACTTATCCTTAGGTGCAAAAACCACCGTTCTTTCATGCCCGTCTTTATAAATACGAGTAGATAAAATTCTGAGACCGCCTGTTAAATCCTTGTATTTGGATTACCGACGGTCTCATACTTGTAACATTTTCGCGATGCAGCGAACTTGGCTAACTGAATTGCGAATCAGTGTACGTGACCGTGGCTCAGCTCTTCTTCGGTAGCCTTACGGACATCTTCGATCTGGACATCGAAATGAAGTGTCTGTCCGGCAAGCGGGTGGTTGGCATCAAGAGTCACATTGTCATCATCAACATCCTTGATAGTCAAAATCTGGACTTGGCCGTCCTGACTTTGGGCTTGGACCTGCATGCCTGTTTTAATATCAAGGCCTTCCTGAAACTGGCTTTTGGAAACTGTGATCATCTGACTTTCATCATATTCGCCGTAAGCATCCTTAGGCTCTACGGTTACCGATAACTTGTCTCCCTTCTCCTTGCCATGAAGTTCTTTTTCCAGTCCTGGAATAATCATTCCTGCACCGACAATGAATCTCAGTACGTCGCGATTTTCCGATGTATCGAGAACTGTTCCCTGGTCGTCTTTCAGTGTGTAGTTCATACTTACCACATGTTTGTCAGAAATCTGCATAATAATAGCCACCTCAAAAAAATAGATCACAATCAATTAGTCCAATCATGGAATCGGGGCAGACAGTGATACCACTATCATAGTTTGATTCCAAATAAACAACCTTTTATAGAATTCATCATGTATGGATTAATATTGGAGATAAAAGACTGCGTTTTTGAAAACTAATAAAAAATCCAGTAAACGGAAAGGGGAGTTCCCCCATTTTTACTCCAAGTAGCATTTTATGAAGTCATATGGCAGCAAGCATCTCTTTTATTATGGATTGAAAGAATTCCTTATTCCATACATCCAGTACTCTTGGGTTGGGAATGAACGAAACTACATCATTTTTTACATTATCGTAATCAAGAACAGCGAATCTCTGTTAGAGCATCAAGTAAAGCTTTTTACTTGGTCGCCAATCGGAATCCAGCACTCCTAATTTCATGGACTCGTTCCGGAATCATGTGATGATAGGCAAGAGCCGTCTCGAAGGAAATATAACTGGGATTATTAATCAGGGAAGCTGCGGGTAGTCGAGGATCCTCGGGTGATGTGGCTAATACTCATCTAAAGATTGGAATGATCTGGCCTTTCTTGCATACCATTCATTTTGGAGATGCATATGAACGCAATTCATACATAATAAGTTCACGAGTTTTTAACACAGTTGGAGATAACAAGCCGAAATTTAGTAGATGAGAGGTGGAGTAATACATTCCATCACATCAGATTGCCATTACTGAATGCATCGGTATCCGTTTTTGGTACAGTTTTTGGTATTTTCCTGTTCATGAGCTTAGACGTGCGACTTGGGATATGTCACTGAAAACAACAAAACTCCCTGCAGCGCAAGGAGTTCTTGTATTGGGCCCAGAAGGACTTGAACCTTCGACCCACGGATTATGAGTCCGATGCTCTAACCAACTGAGCTATAGGCCCGACTTTGGTGATAATAAGGAGAATCCCGAAGACTGTCAACATTCCACGGCTATCAAGAACCAGAGAATTTTCAATAGGGGAATTCTTCACCTCTGAGAAGGACATCAGGGAACCCAAGGCTGCTGAGAATCTTAAGGCTTGCATCCTTTTCATCTTCCGGTATCCAGCGGATCGAGAGACGTAACAAGCGTTCATCAATGATTTCCACTGCCGGTTTGAATCCAAGATCGTGCAACTTGGAGTACAATTCGTATACCCGCCGGGTATTGGAAAAAGCACCGAGTTGGATTTTGTACCAACCGGTATCTCCAGGTCGATTGTATTGCGATTCAGGAACCTTCGGCTCGTAGACAATCTCCAAGGTTACCGGAGAAATACCCCGCTCATACATCTGTATCACGCGAGCTGCGGCCGGAGTAAGATCGATGATCCTCCCATCCACATAGGGACCGCGGTCGTTGATGCGGACATCGACTTGGAGTCCAGTACTCTTATCATGTACCCGTACTACTGTTCCGAAAGGGAGACTCTTATGGGCGGCACTGAGTGCATTAGGATCAAAACGTTCCCCGTTTGCTGTGAGCGGGCCATCGGGATCGCTTGTATACCAGGATGCAATGCCCTCCTCATACCATGGAGAAACTCCCGATTCAGCAGACGGAAGTAGTGCCAGCGTACAAAGACCATATATAAGCACAAGTACAACCAATCGAAAGGTTTTCATATGATGATTATAATCACGGATAGACAAAATAGCAAAGATTCGATGGAGTAATAGGGAAAAATCGGCTGTCAGTCTTGATACCTTCATAGCGTCCCCGCTATAATCGGCTCCATGAGCAAGCAACCAGTATCTTTACATTGGGCGGATATATACGCCGACAAAATAGTTCGAGAGAAGGGTCCCAAGGACCACTATACCTGTGCATCGGGAATAACTCCCAGCGGTACAGTCCATATCGGAAACTTCCGCGAGATCATCTCCGTGGAACTCATTGTCCGTGCACTACGGGACAAAGGCCACAACGTACGGTTCATCTATTCCTGGGATGATTACGATGTATTTAGAAAAGTTCCCAAGAATATGCCTGATCCGGATTTGTTAAAGACATTCCTCAGGAAACCTATCACCTTGGTACCCGATACCACTGGACAGTACGACAACTACGCAGAAGCGAATGAGAAGGCAGTCGAGAAGCTGCTTCCCGTTGTCGGGATAGAGCCGGAGTACCTCTACCAGGCTAAGCGGTATCGCAGTTCCCTCTATGCCGAGGGTATGCGTACAGCAATGGAGAAACGGGATCAGATAAAGGCTATCCTGGACCAATATCGGACCACACCTCTTCCCGACGATTGGTATCCTATCTCGGTTTTCAGCAACTTCACCGGCAAGGATACCACCACCATCACAGGATGGGATGGCCAGTGGGGAGTCACCTACCGTGATGATGAGACCGGTGAGAGTGAAACCATCGATCTCCGCACTACCAGTGCCGCCAAACTTCCGTGGCGTATCGACTGGCCTATGCGTTGGGCATATGAAGATGTCGATTTCGAGCCCGCAGGTAAGGACCACCATAGTGAGGGAGGTTCTTTCGATACCTCCAAACATGTGGTCCAAGTATTCGGAAGTACTCCTCCAGTCTCATTTCAGTATGACTTTATCAGCATTAAAGGTCGTGGGGGAAAGATCTCCTCGTCATCCGGTGAGGTTGTGAGCCTTCCCGATGTGCTAGAGGTCTATACACCTGAAGTGACCCGCTATCTCTTTGTCGGAACCCGTCCAAATACCGAGTTTGCCATCTCCTTCGATCTTGACGTACTCAAGATTTATGAGGACTACGATACTTGCGAGCGTATCTATTTCGGATTACAAGAGGTGAACGAGAAACGAAAGGCGAAAGAGAAGAGGATCTACGAACTTTCGCAAGTGAAGGAGATTCCCAGTGAGGTCTCCTACCAAATACCATTCAGACACCTTTGTAACCTTCTGCAGATTAATAGCGGTGATGCGGATGCTGTGATTGCGAGTCTTCCCGATGTCACCCCAGGACAGGTGGAACGCTTGCGACAGCGTTGTGTTTGTGCTTGGAATTGGATCAGTGAATTCAGCCCTGAGGAGTTCCGCTGGGTCTTGCGTGGAAAAGACGATCCGCTGATGGATCTCGATGAAAACCAGGCGAAGGCGATTGGTGAACTCCATGGTGCAGTCCAGCATTTGAACGATTTCGATGAGAAGCAACTTAGCGAAGAGATCTACGCAATTGCCAAGAGATGCGATATCGCAGCTCCCGAACTATTTAAGACCTCCTATGGAGTTCTGATCGGCAAGGAACGCGGACCCAAACTTGCGGGTTTCATAAAAACCTGCGGCAAGGAGAAGGTCCTTCCCATATTGGAGCGCTATCTGTAGATGAATTGATTGTGGGATTCATACTCTCATGCAAAGAGCCCTCCGGTGTAAGGAGGGCTTTCGCTTACCCTGATAGCGAGGGGGTGGCTACGCATCGTCCGACGCCGACTTGTGGACAGAATGGGAACAAGAACAGAGGCGACGATAAGACGACAGGAGCCTAGGGGGAGACTTCCCCCTCAAGGATTGCTATCTCAGGATACGATCGAGCACAATACTATTCTTACGCCACTTGGGTTGTGCCTTCACCCTAAGATCAAGATGTACCTGCATACCGGGAAATAGCTTTTTGACCTCCTTGAAAGCGCCTTGGCGGATCTTTTTAATACCCGAACCACCATGACCTACCACGATTCCCTTTTGCGTCTCCCGTTCAACGATAATGAAAGCACGGATCCAGATCGAAGCGGACTCCTCAGAATATTCCAGATCGGCAACCTCCACATAGATTGCGTGGGGCAGCTCCTCGGTCACCAAGGCAATTGCCTTTTCGCGGATAATCTCGGAAATCCTGAACTCGATGGGTTGGTCGGTATAGGTCTCCTCTGGATAGAGCAATTCACCTTCAGGAGCTAACTTGAACAACGCTATCAACACCTCATCCACACCCGTATCATCCTTTGCTGAAAGCTCTAGGACCGGTGTTTCTCCGCTGAAATGTTCAGCAATATACTTACGCATTTCAGCGATCTCGGCATCTTTGGCTATATCCTTCTTATTAATAGCAATAACAACGGGAACTTTTGCAGCAAGTACCAATCTAACGATAGCCTGTTCTTCTGCACCGGCAGGTCTTTTCGGATCCACCATATAGAGGATCGCGTCCGAATCTCCCAAAGCTGACCGGGTTGTCTCCTGCAGACGCAAGTTCATAGTCTGTTCACTCGTATGATAACCGGGAGTATCGGTGAAGATCAGCTGCCCCCTCTGATCGGTAAAGATAGCCCTAATCGCATTTCTTGTTGTTTGCGGGGTAGATGCGGTAATGGACACCTTGCGTTCGCAGATCGTGTTCACCAATGTCGATTTTCCTGAGGATGGACGGCCTATTATGGCAACTGTGGCACATTTCATAGCGCAACTATAATCTACCCTGCCTAAAGTAGCAACTCTTCCCCAGTCGTATAGAAAGTAACGTATCCCGAAGGCCGCAGAGTCTTTTCATTTACCGATTTGTTCCGTATACTTTGGGAATCCGGGATTCCGGACGATGTGGAGAGAATAATGGCAGATACCGATAAGAATGAGAAGAAAGAGAATGGCGCAGATGTAGTTTCGGACAAGTTTTTACAGACACGTTCGATCATGCTCTCTGGTGAAATCGACAAGGAGAGCGCCGAGAAGGTGGTAAAACAACTGTTGATCCTGGAAGCTGAGAGTGACGAACCTATTAAGATATTCATAAACTCTCCAGGTGGAGATGTGGATGCCGGATTCGCAATCTACGATATGGCCAAATTCGTGAAGAATGAGGTCTATATGATCGGTATGGGCCTGATTGCCAGTGCAGCTACCTTGGTCCTGCTCGCTGTTCCCGCAGAGCGTCGTTTGGGACTTCCCAATTCCAGCTACCTGATCCACCAGCCTATGAGTAGGATGGAGGGGGTAGCCACCGATATAGAGATCTATACAAAACAATTGGAGCGCACGCGTGATCGGCTGAATGCCATAGTTGCAGCCCAGACAGGGCAACCGATAGAAGTGGTGAAACGGGATACCGATAGGGATTATTGGCTCGATGCCCAAGAAGCCATTTCCTACGGACTTATAAGCCGGGTAGTGGAGAATAGAAGCGAAATCTGAGGAACTCCCTCCCAGAGCCGATACCCCGGTAAGGGTGCCCTTGAGGTGGGATGCTAACGATGGTCCTGACAAAATATTTATCTGAAGCCGAAAAACGGATAGGCCAGAACAGACTGTACCACTCCGAAGTGTGGAATGGCCTGGGCTTCAGTATGTTGGGAGATACCATCGTCTATATCCTGGCTGTCCAATTCGGAGCCGGTAATATTGCCCTCGGGTATATCGCATCAGCCATGTATATCGTCGGAATAATCCTCCCGGTGATGTCACGCATATTCAAAGACAAGAATGTCGTGAAAATACAGACTATCACTTGGGTATTGCGCGGCTTGGTGTGCGTGCTCTATCTCCCCCTCCTGTGGATCGAAGGGTCTCCTGCCGTCGCACTGCTACTCATAGTCTATACCCTGTTCTGTCTATTCAGATTGTTGGGCGTTGTCCTCTATGATTATACCTTCAAAAATATCACCAGCAACCGGACCCGAGGGCGGGTAATCGGCAATACCAATGTGGCATTCCAATCCTCTACGATAGTCGCGAAATTTCTGAACTTCGTTGTAACCTCTTTGGAACGCCTCGGCGGAGTAGTCGGTCTGGTTGCACTGCAGATGATCGGTGTAATAGCGAATACCATAGCATCGCACCACCTGAGCAAGATCCCCTGTAGGACTAATATTGAATACCGTAAAGGTCGGACCATTTTCGTTATCTTCAAGGAGGCTATGGGGGAACGTATCTCACGAGTACGTCTGTTGGTCTATTGGACTTATATGATGGTGACGGTTGTCTTAGGTATGAGTGTCGCTTTTCTCACCAAGGAGGTCGGGCTACGGTCGAATATCATCTTCCTCTATACCATCGGGGTAAGCCTTGCGGTCGTCCTTTCGGGAAGCTTCACTAAATTCTTCAGCGATCGCTTAGGTTCCCGCCCACTGATAATCGCCAACGGTTTTGCCCTGGTGGCAAGTTTGATCGGGTGGATCATCGTTCCTGTAGGAGCAGCGATGTACTGGTATTTCATCTTGGGATTTCTGAGCAACTTTTTCCTTGGTGTGATCAGTATCCTCATACGACGCCTGTTGGCAGGTGTGATACCCGATGATGAGGGAGTCGGATTCAATTCCATGGTCAACTTTGTCATTGCGATTCTTGCCTTGTTCAGTGGTCTGGCAGGAGGCGCCCTTGCGACAGAGGGGACCCGCCTAGCTCATACCGTTACTATAGGGGCACTCCATTTTGGAAATGCCTATATCCTCACCTTCACCCTTGCCCTTAGCCTCTCGATCCTTGGATTGGTATTTTCAGCCTCATTGAGTGAGAAGGGAAGTTATTCCACCAAAGCTGCAGCCCAGATTATGTTCTCGTTACACGGAATACGGGCATTTATTGATATGGATCGTCTGGGGAAGGCCACCGACCCCATTAAACGGAAATCGATACTCCTTAGTTTAGGAACCAATCTGACAGGTGTGGCGACCAGCGAAATACGGAGAACGCTCGCCTCTCCATTTTCGAATGATAAGGCAGAGGTGATTCGTGGCCTGTTCGACCGGCCCCGATTGGCATTGGTTGATGATCTGATCCGAGATGCCTTCGATACCGATTCATATACGCAGGAAGAGGCAATCTATGCCCTTGGAGCTTATGTACACAATGAGAAGGCCGAGCGGGCTCTGATCTATTTGTTGGAACATGGTTCAGTCCTCAATCGTTCCATAGCTGCGAAATCGCTTGCCAGGGTGACCCGTGATTCTCGCTACCTCTCACGAGTAGAATCGATCAGTGATCTCTCAACCACCATTGCAGAGGAGCTGAACTTCCTGATTGCCCGCGATATCATGGATAAGGAGGGAGTTTTCTTTGAAGAACTCTTCTTGGCTGCGAAAAAGGGAAGGAGTGATACCTTCCGCCAAACACGGTATGCGGTGCTAGCCCAATTTCTAAAGTTCTCCCCGTCGCTCTCCGACCTCTATGAACAGAAAAACCTTGGAGCTGACGATTACCTTTCCGAATTCTTGGAGGAGGCCCGCGATGTAGTGGAGATAGACCAGCAGCGAGGTGCAATATCCAGTGCGTTCGAGCACCGCGAATGGTCCCGAATCTGGGCAATCTGTTTCTCTATGACCCGCAATCTCACCTTCCGTGACTCACGTTTGCGACATCTGTATCAGGCAATTTTGGAATCTCAAAGCATGCCACGAGCCCAGACAGATGGAGATGATGCCCTTGCAGTACTCTATTTTTCGTATCAACTGAAAAAGAATATGCAGTAGAATCGACTCTGTCGCGGTATATGGAGTAGATACCCTTAGGAGGTGATACCCTATGCCCAGACTTTCTTCTCCGCGGAATACCGCTATGGTGAGTGCAGTTTGTACACTTATGTTGGTTTGCTGCCTGTGTAGTTGTGGTTGTGAACTGGCTGGAAACCCATCCGATTCCGATGGTCTCACGATTGTCACTTATAATGTTCAAAACCTCTTCGATACTTTGGTTAGTGGAAGTGAATATCCCGAATATACCCCTGAACAGGGCTGGTCTGCTCAAGCCTATGCCCGTCGTTTGGAACAGACTGGACGAGCAATTACCCAAGGCCATGGCGGGGTTCCCGACATCCTTGCCTTACAGGAGATAGAACATGTGGGGGTTCTGGAAGATCTTTTGGAAGGTCCGCTTAAATCTCGTGGTTATCAGTGGTATGCGGTTACTGCCGATAGTGGATCAGCTATCCAGACAGCAGTGGCGAGCCGTTTCCCTATTGTGGAGGCTCGCGTCCATCGGGGAGCATCCACCCGTTCAGCATTGGAAGTGAAGATAGATGTCGGTTCTGAGCGGATTGTACTTTTTGCGCTCCATGCTAAGTCCCGTAGAGAAGGGGTAGAGGAGACCGAGCCTCTTAGGATAGATCTGGCGAACCTGATCAATGACCGTGTAAAAGAATTAATGAAGGAGAATCCCCTGCTTCCTGTGGTCATAGCTGGGGATTTCAACGAAAGTGCCGATGCCTATTTCCGTGAAGATGAAGTTTTTCAAACGGCATTGGTTCCCGTCCAGGCAGCCGATTCACAATCATACAAGCGTTTGGGGTCCTTTATCGTCGGAGGCTCCACTCCTACCGAGGGTGGATGGTATACATGGTGGCTGGACTCCTCACAGACATTGATGAATACGGTCGAAGGATCCTATTGGTACGGGGGAGTCTGGGAGAGTTTCGATCAGATCCTGCTCTCTCCCGCATTTTTCGATTCCTATGGATTGGAATTTTCGCGGGGCTATGTGGGAACGAACTCCCAATTATTGGATGACGATGGACATCCGGATCGTTGGAATGTCCAAAAGAAGTGTGGGATTTCAGACCACCTGCCTGTAGCAGTAACGCTGGCGGGCAGGTAAGTCAAAGTTTATACGTAGATAGCGTGTCAGTCGTTCTTGGGAAATTGCAGTTCGTAAAAGATCTGCTCCAACTCCAAGGCGATATTCATATTGTGGACTATGGGAACAGTTCCATCTTCACATTTGATAGGCTTGAGAGTAATAGGACTGAAATTCAGCACACCGCGGATTCCCGCATTCATGAGACGCTGGAAACTGTCGGCTGTTGCCGATTCAGGTACCGTGATGATAGCAACCTTGACGTCGAACGCATTGGCAACCTCCTCAATCCTACTTACCGGATAGACGGGGACCGGGTGGGTGCTGTCACTGTAGACAAGGGGGTCGGAATCGAATCCGGCTACCACTTTAATACCGTCCGGCTCAAAACCGTTGTAGTGCATGAGAGCCTTCCCGATTCTTCCACAACCGAGGATTATGACATTCTGCGGCTCATCTGTCTTACCTAAGATCTTTCCCAGACTGGCGATAAGATCGTGGATCTCGTATCCACCCCGTTTTTGGCCATGGATTTCCAAAAGCGAGAAGTCTTTCCTTACCACGGCGGCCGATACACCCGCAGCATCTGCGAGGTTATGTGCGAAAACTTTCTCCAAACCGAGTGAACGCAACCTGTTCAGGATGCGATAATACCTGGTTATGCGAATTATCATATCACTATTCATGACTAAATCCCCTTTAATGTGAAAAATTATACAATAAATCTCATTTTAATACAATATCTCGGATATTAAATTGAGCAAAACATAAAATTTAGCAAACCGATAAACAAATATATATTGAGTATTTCACTTTTAACCGCTACAATAGATAATTGAATACTGAGTACTGGAGGTTCCAAGTCTACTATGAAAGAAGATACCAAGTTCTCCAAGGATCTACTTGCATTTATCAAAGAATGGAAAAAGAAACCGGGCAATCTGATCATGGTACTGCACCGTGTGCAGGAAGAGTTCGGTTATGTATCCCGTGAATCGGCTGATAAGGTAGCCGAATTATTGGATATTCCGTTGGCTACTATCTATGGAGTGTTGTCTTTCTACCACTTCTTCAAGACCACAAAACCTGGCGAACATAATATCCAGGTCTGCCTTGGAACCGCTTGCTACCTGAAGGGTGGAGAAATGCTCGTTGAGGAGTTGACCAGTCTTTTGGGAATTGAAGTGGGAGCCGTCACCGGGGATGGAAAATTCTCCCTAGAGGGTGTTCGTTGCGTAGGTTGTTGTGGCCTTGCCCCTGTCTTGACTGTGGGTGGAGAGGTTTTCGGTAAGGTTACCAAGGATCAGTTGCCAGGCATCATAGCCAAATTCAACTGATTTTCGGGGTAGCATGCACGCATCCTTGTGTGACTTCTTATCCGATATCTACCAGAATGCGGTGGAATCGGGAGCCGATTCCATTCAAGTGGATATCGATGAGAGAAGGACGACCATAACTTTCACGGTGGAGGATAATGGTAAAGGGATGGCAGACGATGTCCGTCGGAAGGTAACCGACCCATTCTATACCGATGGCATAAAGCATGCCAAGAGAAAGGTGGGATTGGGGATTCCGTTCCTGATTCAGGCGGTGGATGCGGTCGAGGGAGATTTTTCCTTGGAATCGCAACTAGGGAAAGGGACTACGGTACGGTTTACCTTTCCATTGGACCATATCGACTGTCCACCGAAGGGGAACATGGTATCGACACTCTTGTCGATGGTTTCTTTCCCCGGAGCATATCAATTGGTTGTCCACAGAAAATTGGACTTGGACGGCCATATGGATGCTTTCGAACTGGACCGTTCAGAGTTAGAGGAGTTGTTGGGATCGTTCGATTCGAGCGGTGCGATGCAACTGTTGAGAACATATTTGCAGTCCCAAGAGGCTGCTTTGGATGAAATACGGAACCGAGGTTGATTTAAATGACCCGGATGAGGAGGCTACAATGGCTAAGATGACATTGGAGGAATTACGGAAGCTTAGGGACACCAAGAAAGGTGAGATCCAGAAGCGCGATATCGCTGGTAAGAATTCTCAGATCATCATCGGTATGGGAACCTGTGGTATAGCTGCTGGCGCAAAGCCGGTTCTTGATGCATTCCTAAAGGAATTGGATGCCCACAATATCACAGATGTTTCAGTAACACAGACCGGTTGTATGGGATTGTGCTACGTGGAACCCACTGTAGAAGTACTCACACCGGGAATGCCCCCTGTTATCTACGGAAAGGTCGACGCTGCTGTGGCAAAGACTATCGTTGAAGATCATATCATGCGCAACAAGATGGTTACAGACCATGTGTTCGATCGTCCCTCTACGGATATTCTCAAGGATGGAGGCAAGTAATGGCATTTAGAAACTACATCTTGGTTTGCGGAGGAACAGCATGTGAATCCAGCAAAGCAAACGACATTTATGAGGCCTTGGTTTCGGAACTCAAAGTACAAGGCGTCTCCGATGAGGTCCAGGTTGTAAAGACCGGATGTTTCGGATTCTGTGAACAAGGTCCTATCGTAAAGATCCTTCCCGAAGATTCCTTCTATGTCCAGGTAAAACCTGAAGATGCCAAAGAACTGGTGGCCGAACATATCGTGAAAGGCCGTGAAGTAAAACGGCTTCTCTATGTGAAAGAGGGGAACAAGAAACACGCCAAGGTCGAGGATATAGAATTCTACCAGAAACAGTACCGTATCGTCTTACGCAACTGTGGATTTATCGATCCCGAGAATATCGACGAGTATATTGCAAGGGAAGGTTATGCTGCATTGGAGAAGGTTCTCTTCGATATGAGTGCTGACGATGTGATCAATGAGTTGAAGATTGCCGGTCTCCGCGGTCGCGGTGGTGCAGGATTTCCCACATGGATGAAGTGGAACTTCACCAAGCAGGCTGTATCGGATCAGAAATTCATAGTCGTGAACGCAGACGAGGGTGACCCCGGTGCCTATATGGACCGTTCTACCCTGGAAGGCGATCCGCACTCCGTTCTGGAGGCAATGGCGATCGCAGGAAAGACTGTCGGTGCGAATCAGGGTTATATCTACATTAGAGCCGAGTATCCCCTTGCTATAAAAAGGCTAGAGATAGCCATGGAGCAGGCAAGGGAATATGGACTGCTGGGTAAGGATATCCTTGGCAGTGGTTTCGATTTCGATATCGAGATCCGCCTGGGAGCAGGAGCCTTCGTTTGTGGAGAAGAGACAGCACTCCTTGCATCTATCGAAGGTAAGCGCGGAATGCCCGTTCCACGACCTCCGTTCCCAGCAGTCAAGGGACTCTGGGGCAAGCCTACCGTGATCAACAATGTAGAGACTTGGGCGAATATCTGTATGATTATCCTCAAAGGGGGAGATTGGTTCAGCCAGATCGGTACTCCCGATAGCCACGGAACCAAGGTCTTCGCCCTTACTGGAAAGATCCGTAACTCCGGACTCGTTGAAGTTCCCATGGGTACAACCCTCCGCGAGATCATCTACGATATCGGTGGTGGTATTGCAAACGACAGGGAGTTCAAAGCAGTACAAACTGGAGGTCCCTCCGGTGGAGTAATCACTAAGGACTTCCTCGATACTCCAATCGATTTCGGCAGTCTCACCAAGCTCGGTTCCATGATGGGTAGTGGTGGAATGATTGTCATGGATGAAGATGACTGTATTGTAGATGTAGCCAAGTTCTACCTGAACTTTACAGTCGATGAATCCTGTGGAAAGTGCTCACCTTGCCGTATCGGTGGTAGATCGTTGGCTAACCTACTCGACAAGATAACCAAGGGTAATGCTACGATGGATGATCTGGATCAGATGGTAGAGATTGGAGAAGCTATGAAGAAGGCTTCACTCTGTGCCCTCGGACAGACTGCGCCGAATCCGATTCTTTCCACACTCCATTACTTCCATGACGAGTATGTAGCCCACGTTGTGGATAAGAAATGTCCCGCTGGCAAGTGCAAGAGCCTTATTAGTTACCACATACTTCCAGACAAGTGTATCGGTTGTACGGCTTGTGCCCGAAAGTGTCCTGTAGTGGCTATTTCAGGTGAACGACGGGAGGTCCATGTCATTGATCAGGCTGCCTGTATCAAATGTGGCGTGTGTTATGAGACCTGTAAGTTTGGAGCGATCGAAGTCCGTTAAGACTTCGCGTGTTGAGGAGGATACCAGTGAATACTGTTCATATGACGATAAACGGCATGCCAGTTGAGATTGAAGCGGGATCGAACATCCTGGCAGCTGCCAAGAAGGCGAATGTAAATATTCCCACCCTTTGCTACCATCCCGACCTTCCCGCATGGGCTGCTTGTGGCCTTTGTGTCGTGAAACAGGAGAATTCTCCCAAGTTGTTGCGTGCTTGCGCAGCACCGGTTCAGGAGAATTTGGCGATTATTACCCACGATGCCGAATTGTACCAAATCAGAAAGACGGTTATTGAGATGATCATGTCTACCCACCCCAATTCATGTCTTACCTGTGCAAGGAACGGGACATGTGAGTTGCAGCGTTTCGCCGCTGAATTCGGCGTACGCGAACAACCCTACGAGGTCCGTCTGGTGGATTTACCCCAGGATCGCTCTACCACATCGATCGTTCTCGATCCTACCAAATGTATCAAGTGTGGTCGTTGTGTTCAGGTTTGTCAGGAAATGCAGGGAGTCTATGCATTGGAATTCATCGGCCGTGGTGACCAAACTGTCATGTCACCTGCCGCTGGCCTTCCCTTGAACGATAGCCCTTGTATCAAGTGTGGTCAATGTTCCGCCCACTGTCCTGTGGGAGCAATATTCGAGAAAGACGAAACTAGGGACTTTGTTCGTGCCGTATCGGATCCCGACAAGCATGTGGTTGTGCAGATTGCACCGGCTGTTCGTGTTGCCTTGGGAGAGGCCTTCAATCTCCCCGCTGGAACAATCACTACCGGTAAAATCTATTCAGCCCTCCGCCGTCTAGGAGCAGACAAGGTTTTCGATACCAACTTCTCCGCAGACCTCACCATAATGGAAGAGGGCTCTGAGTTGGTCAAACGGCTTACTACTGGAGAGGGAGCCATTCCCCAGATAACCAGCTGCTGTCCAGCGTGGACCGACTATATGGAAAAGTATTATCCGGACATGATTCCCAATTTTTCTTCGGCTAAAAGCCCAATGATGATGCAGGGAGCTATTACCAAGACCTATTATGCAGAAAATGCTAAGGTCGATCCTGCCAAGATCTACTCGATTGCTATTATGCCCTGTACAGCTAAGAAATTTGAGATTTCCCGCGACGAGAATATGTACGCTTCCGGTTATGCCGACGTGGACTTGGTTCTCACCACTCGAGAATTTGCCCGTTTGATCAAGGCTGCTGGTGTCGATTTCACCAAACTCGAAGACGAGAAGGCTGATAGCCCGATCGGTGCATACGCTGGAGCAGGAACGATTTTCGGAAATACCGGTGGAGTTATGGAAGCTGCACTACGTACTGCATACAACCTGATGACAGGTGAAGATTTGGCTGATGTCAATGTAGAGGCTGTCCGTGGAATGGAGGGTGTCCGCTCTGGTGAGGTTGATGTGAAGGGAACCAAGCTGAAGGTTGCTATCGCACATGGTATGGCTAATGTCAGTACATTGCTTGAAGAAATCCGTGATGCTCGGGATGCAGGAAAGGAACCCCCTTACCACTTCATTGAAGTCATGGCTTGCCGCGGTGGTTGTATAAGCGGTGGTGGTCAGCCCTATGCATCTACCGATGATATCAGGGAGAAGCGGATCGCTGCCCTCTATACTGATGACGCCAACAGTGAAGTGCGTTGTTCTCACCAGAATCCAGAGATCCAGCAGATCTACAAGGAGTATCTGGGAGCACCACTCAGTGAGAAATCGCACCACCTGTTGCATACCACCTATACTGAGAGGAAGATCTACAAGAAGTAGGTTCCCAAAAGAATGGAATTCCACATGGGTGTCGGCATTGTCCGACACCCATTCTTCAATCTGAGACCTTTTGCAGCTCCTTGGCCGCCATACTGCTCCTAAATGATGCTAAGCTTGTCGCACCTTCTGCTTCATCGACTCTCCATAACAATACACCACCTATGATGAAGAGTATTATGATGGAAAGGATACCCAGTCGATTACTTCCACTTACCAGTGTTACCACACCAATGAGTACGGGGCCGATGATAGCTGCGAATTTGCCCAGCATATTATAGAAACCGAAAAACTCCGCTGAGAACTCTGTTGGAATGATTCGGGTGTAATAGCTGCGGCTGAGTGCTTGGATACCACCCTGAAAGAGTCCTATGATGCAGGCTAGGGCATAGAAGTGCCAGATTTCGGACATGAAATATCCAAGAACGGCAATGAAACAATAGGCTGCTATGGCTACCAGCAGAGCTTTTTTTACCCCAATGCGCTTACCCAGTAGATTGTATGCAATCGCTGAGGGAAATGCTACGAACTGGGTTATCAAGAGGGCAACGATGAGTGAAGACGCAGGGAACCCGATTGCACTCCCGTAATCTACCGCCATACGAATGATCGTATCTACACCATCGATATAGAACCAATAGGCCAAAAGGAAAATTCCCACGACCTTAAGATCACGGATAGCCTTGAATGTCACAGCAAACTGGCGGAGTCCATCCCTGACCGCCCGCTTGGAGCGCTTTGCATGAGCGAAGTGTGGTTCTTTCACGAATACAATCAGGGGAATGGTGAATACAGCCCACCAGATACCTACTGAAACGAATGCAGCCTTAACTGCCGCAATTTCGTCAGCAAAGCCAAACCAAGAGGGATTCAGATACATGAGTACGTTGATCAAAAAGAGAGTTCCCCCTCCAATATAACCCATCCCATACCCGAGCGATGAGACGAAATCGACCCGTTTTTCGGATGCCACAGCTGGCAAGAGGGCATCGTAGAAAATGAGTGAACCTGAGAAGCCCACGGTGGCCAGAATATAGAAGATGACTGCTAAAGGCCACATGCCTGCCTGTACGAACCAAAGACCAACGGTCATCACACAGCCTAGGAAAGTGAAGAATATGAGGAAACGTTTCTTGAAGCTTCCCTTATCGGCTATGGAACCGAGGATAGGAGCCAATATGGCAACCAGAATAGCCTCAAGGGAATTGGCCAGCCCTAGGTAGAACGTACTCTGTTGTGCACTATGGGCAACCGACCAATACGAACTGAAAAATATTGGGAAGAATCCTGCCATTACTGTAGTGGCGAATGCACTGTTTGCCCAATCATAGAATGACCAAGCGATGATTGCCTTTCGTGAATCCTGCATCAAGTTACCTCCATTGGCCTATAGAACCGCAAATATCGTTTCTGGTGATAAAAAAGGCTGCCGTTTGGTCTTCGGGACTTCTACGGCAGCCATAGTGGTTTGATCAAATGTACCTAGCGGATAGCCAACTCAGTTTCATAGTCGAAGAATTTAACCTTTTCCAAATCGGGTATAAGGCTAATCTTCTGATCGACTTTGAGCACGATATGTGGTTCAATCTTACCGATCATCTGATGTTTACCCGCGGTCACATAGATATGGGTTTCGCTACCGAGGGGCTCTACGACTCCGACTTCTCCATTGATTGTGGTGTCTTCAATGGCATCATCGGAGAACTTCACATCCTCTGGCCTAATTCCGAAGGTCACCTGCTTTCCGACATAGTCGGCCAAAAGCTTGTTATGCTTTTCAGTAAGCTTGATGCGGAATGAACCCTCATCGGCGAAAAGCTGCTTGCCTTCCGCTGCGATTTTTACCGTCATGAAGTTCATGGGTGGGCTACCGATGAACCCTGCGACAAACTTGTTGTTGGGATCATTGTACATCTCCAATGGACCGCCGATCTGCTGTATGATACCCAACTTCATGACAACGATCTTATCTGCCATAGTCAAAGCTTCGATCTGGTCGTGGGTAACATAGATCATGGTGGCCTTGAGTCTGTTGTGCAATGAAGAAATCTCGGCACGCATCTGTACACGTAATTTGGCATCGAGGTTCGAAAGTGGTTCATCAAAGAGGAACACCTTTGGCTTACGGACGATAGCTCGACCTACGGCTACACGCTGTCTTTGTCCACCGGAAAGAGCTTTCGGCTTTCTATCAAGCAATTGTTCAATGTCGAGAATCTTTGCTGCCTCACGTACACGTTGATCGATCTCCTCTTTGGGAAACTTTCTGATCTTGAGTCCGAACGCCATGTTGTCGTAGACGCTCATATGAGGATACAGTGCATAGTTCTGGAATACCATTGCGATGTCACGATCTTTCGGTGGGACATCATTCACCAGTTTGCCATCGATATACAACTCGCCGCCTGAGATGTCCTCTAGACCGGCTACCATACGGAGTGTGGTCGATTTTCCACACCCGGAAGGTCCAACAAGAACAACAAATTCCCTGTCCTTGACATCGATGTTCACATTGTCGACGGCTTTGACATTACCGTCGTACACCTTTGTAATGTTTTTCAACTCTACAGTGGCCATAAAAACCCCCTACTTATCTTATTGTAAATCAGTGTACCCCCCGCAACTCCAGTTGTCAACGAAAACCCCCAAGGGAAAACCTTGGGGGTAACAAGTCGGAATAGGGTACGGTCAGTTTTCGTCTTCGCCAAGAATCCTTACCCGATCCGGACTGAAGTCGATAGAGACCTCCTGTCCCTCTTTGAATACCTTTTTGGAATGGGGATCATCGATCTGCACAAGTACTTCCCCGTAGGCGGTCGATACGAAGGATTCCAGACTATTGCCGAGATAGACGTTCATACGAACTTTTCCATCAAGATGTCCTTTCCCTTTTTCAGTCAATCGTAGGGATTCGGGACGAGCCATCAATACAGCTTTGTCTCCAGTTTTCACATCTGGGGCAGCTTGGGCGACTTTGACCTCTTTTCCATCAAGATTGCATGACCAATAGTCGGTTTCCTTGCTGCCGATTTCAACCGGGAAAAAAGCTGCCTTTCCCACAAATCCAGCTACAAATCGGGTATCCGGCTGTTCGTAGATTTGTTCCGGAGCTCCGATCTGACGGATGAATCCATTCTTCATTACAATGACACGGTCGGAAAGGCTCATAGCCTCTACGCGATCGTGGGTTACATAGATAGCGGTGATTCCCAGAGTCTTTTGGATTCTCTTGATCTCTACGCGCATTTGTTCACGAAGCAGTGCATCGAGGTTGGACAACGGCTCATCAAGGAGTAATACCGATGGTGTGACGATAAGTGAGCGGGCTAGGGCGACACGTTGTTGCTGCCCTCCCGAAAGCTTACCGGGAGCACGATCTCCATAGGTTGCCAATCCAACGAGGTCTAAGGATTCATTCACCCGCTTTTTGATTTCATCTGGGGCTACCTTGCGCAGTTTTAACCCATAGGCGACATTATCGAACACGCTCATATGGGGAAACAGACCGTAACTCTGGAACATGGTCGCGGTATCGCGTTTATTGGGTGGGAGCATGGTGACATCGGTATCCCCGATAAGGATCTTCCCTTCTGTCGGGAGTTCGAATCCAGCGACCATTCTCAGTGTCGTGGTCTTACCACAACCCGAAGGGCCTAAAAGCGTCACCAGTTCGCCGGGTTCCACAATGAATTCGGCTCCATTTACAGCTATGACATCGGCTTTACCTTTTACATCCTTGAATTTCTTGGTGACGTTTTTCAATGTAACTGAAACACTTTTCTTTTCCATAATGGTCCCTTTATCGCGTTGAGATAGTCTTTTGGGTCAACTTGTCGTCCTTCACCAGCACCTGTAGGAGTCCAAAAACGCCAAGTACGATGATGATGAGTACCGTACAGAGAACACTCGCAAGACCGAAGCGGAGATTCTCCGAATAGCTGAGGATCTTTATTGTCAGGTGATACCACTTCGCTGAGATCAAGAATATGATAGCACTTACAGCAGTCATCGAACGGACAAACGTATAAGACATGCTACTGATGAAAGCTGGACGAACAAGCGGCAATACGATGGTTCTGAATACCGTGGGAACATCCGCTCCCAAGTCTTGTGCCGCCTCTTCGATCGATGGGTCTATTTGGTGCAAAGCCGTGATACCATTCTCCAGCCCGACCGGAAGCTCTCTGATCACATAGTTAATTACGATGATGGCACCGGTCCCTACGAGTAGGAGTGGCTGTTTGTTGAATGCGATGACGTATGCAATACCGATTAACGTTCCCGGAACCGCATACGGTGTCATCATCAAGACTTCAAGCAATCGTTTCCCTGGGAACTTTTTCCTTACGATGAGCATGGCTGCCGCCATGGCTATAAGCCCTGCAATAGGAGCAGAGATGAGAGCAAGTGTCACCGTCGAGGTAAGAGAGTCCCAACTATCGGGTATTGCTTTCCAATTCTCCAAGGTGAAGGTGTAATCTATGCCCCAGTTCCTAACGAAACACCCTGCTATGATAGTGAGATAGAGCATCAGGATGAAGCCCAATACAGCCCAGGTCAACGTAGTCAAAATCCTCCGTACCGGTGCGGTGGTAAGTTCCGTGAGCGTCGTAGAAGGTTTTCCAGTGACCGTGACAAAACTTTTCCTGCTTACCCAGAACCGCTGTACCATAAATGCTGTGACGGTGGGCATCAATAGCATGAAGGATAGAACAGCACCACCACCGAGGTCATTCATACGCCCAGTAACCATCATGTAGGCCTCTGTAGAGAGGACTCTCAGGTTTCCAGCCAAAAGCAATGGATTTGCGAAATCGGCCAGAGAATTGGTGAATACCAGCATCCAAGCCGATAGGATACCCGGAACAGTAAGTGGGAAGGTAATCGATTTGAATGTCTGCCAGCGGGTTGCCGAGAGGTCGAGTGAGGCATCTTCTACAGTCGAATCGATCTGTCTCAGGACCCCGCTTATGGTCAGAAATGCGATAGGGAACATGCTGATAGTTTGTACCAAGGTCAACCCACCCAGCCCATAGATGGATACGTTTCCCAGATTCAATAGTTGTTTGCTGATCAGACCATTGTTACCGAACAGCAGGATGATGGAGAGGGAGAGGGAAAAAGGTGGAGATATGACAGGCATGGTTGCCAAAGTTGAAATGACCTTTTTCTGTTTGAAGGAGGTCCTTTCAACAAGGAAAGCAATCATGAATCCCAAGATAGTCGAAATCGTTGCCGTAGAGACCCCTAGGCGAAGCGATCCCCAAAGAGCGACTATGTAGGAGGGAGAAAGACCGGTTTTCCACCGATCCAAAGAAAATTGGTTATTTCGGAAGAATGAGAGTCGCAATGCTTCAAAGAGAGGAAATGCGACAAATATTCCCACAATGATGAACAATCCCAAGACCATGAAGCCTGTAACTGGATCTCTCGTGAACATGATAACGAATGCAACGGCGAGAAACGCTATTGCAGCCCCAACAGAGAAGATTCCCAATAGTCTGGCGTAACCGGATGCGCCACTGGTTGGAACCAGTATCATGACAGCACCACTTGCCTCATACCCGTTTTCCGCAATGATAGGGGCAACAAAAACTCGTACGGTAGTCTGATCATTGTCTATGATTGAAGGATAACGGGTTGTCAGTTGTATTGCCTCGAGATAGTAGGCACTCTCCATGGCAGCTGTGAATTCGGTAGTCTGTCCATATTGGTTCCACAGTTGCTCGGATATCGGAGAACCACCTGTGGAAGGGACAAATGTAAACAGATTGGGATCATAGTCAAAATACATCGCTTGGGCATCGGGAATGATCGACGATACTCCCTGTAGCCAATTTGGTATGTCTTCATTATTCTCTGGAGCGGTTTGTACAAACAAGCCCACCTCGTTGTAGTTACGTTCTTCAACGTACGATACGAACGAATCGGTGAGCGTGTTGTACATCCAAATGTCCGCGGCGATGAAAATCACCGCCACGAGACAAAATTGAATGATTCTTTTTTTAGTAAACATCTGCTATCCAATACAGCACAATGCTGTGGTCATGAATGTTTAGCGATATTGCCCGATTTCATTGGTCCATCTGTCAAGCAGACGGGTCTTGTTGACTGTATCTCCATCCCATGCGAAGTCCTGATCAACAGTCTTGATTTCATTGATTGAGAGTGCTTCGGGGTGTTTCACCGCATCTTTTGCGACAAGAACGACATACCATTCGGTAAATTTCTTTTGGGCTACAGGAGAAGAAATGATCCAGTCGTAGAGTTTTTTGGCATTTACGGCATCCTTACCACCCTTTACCAAAGACATGGAAGCCAATTCAAAACCGGTACCTTCTGAAGGCGCCGCGATCTTGATGTTCGCACCTGCATCCTTCAGCTTGACCTGGTCATGGGCGTACCCGAGAGCTACTGGAATTTCTCCGATCGCGACACTCTTGCCAGGAGCAGACCCACTCTTAGTATACTGGTCAATATTCTTGTCGAGCTTCTTCATATACTCGATCATCTGATCTTCACCGCCAGTTACATAGCGCATGGTGGTGAGGACGTTGTAAGCTGTACCGGAAGAATTTGGATTGGCCATCCTTACTAAACCCTTGTATTCAGGTTTGATGAGGTCTGCCCAACTAGTGGGTGCTTCAATACCCAGTTCAGCAGCTCTGTCCAGGTTTGTGACGATCGTCAATGGTCCAACATAAAGTCCGATCCAATAATTTTCAGGATCACGATACTGTGTGGGTGTGTTGCTGGCGAAACGTGAAACATAGGGGGTGGTCAGGCCTTTCGTCTTTGCTGTGATGTGGTCAAGACCTACACCTCCAACCCAGATTGAGACCTGGGGATTAGCCGATTCAGCTTCAAGACGAGCGACAGCCTCTCCGCCAGATAGACGGACAAAATTCACTTTGATTCCGGTCTCTTGTTCAAAGAGATCGAACAATGCCGCTGCAAGCGGTTCCTCCAATGTGGTATAGGCACTTACACTTCCTGCAGCAACGGGAGCAGCTGGTGCAGCTGCTGGCGCAGCGGGAGCTGGGGTTGCCGGAGCCTCTTCTTGACCGCCTTGGGCAAACACTGCCGGTACGATCATAGCTGCGAGCAACAACATGATCAATAGTTTTTTCATAGGATCCTCCTGGTAATTAATATTACACTGGCTTTATTCTCACTTGAAACGCTTTTGGATGCAATAGAAAAAAACTGATATATCCATATTCTTTGTGAGCACAACCTTCCATGGATTCATTCGTTTCAGAATAACTGTGCAAACAAAAGGTAATGTTCGAACTTGAGACTTGAAAGAACGATCTCTTTTGGGTATCATCCCATACATTGATGCGACTGTCGTATAACGGCTATTACCCGAGCTTCCCAAGCTCGTGACGGGGGTTCGACTCCCCTCAGTCGCTTAATTAATAATTCATTACAATTTAAAGAATTGTGAAACCCGTGTACAAGTAGCACGGGTTTTTAGTTATACATTTAGGCTTGACGTGACAACAGATTTGACAACAGAATAGACACATGAGACAACAATACAGCCTATACAAGAGATTTACTGACAACAAGAAATTCAGCTGGTACTTCTGCTATTACAATGCTGATGGTAAACGAGTGTACAAAGCGACTGGTAAAACCAAGAAAGGTGAAGCCCGACAAGTAGCAGAGGATTTCATATCTTCTCTTTCTCCCCAGTCGATGACTTTGAAAAAATATACAGATAAGTTTTTTGAGTGGGGGAGTTGTCCTTGGATACAACGACAACATGCGAAAGGCAAATCATTCTCAGTGAGTGTTGCTCGTTCTAGGAGGAGTCATCTCGATAATTATATCATTCCAAAATTCGGTAACCGAAAATTGGAGTCATTGAATAGGGTAGAGATCGAGAACTGGCTGATTGGACTGACAAATCATAAATCGAAAACAAAGCTATCCAACCAGACAAAGAATCATATTCTCTATACGTTCAGAATAGTTTTAAAGGAAGCGGAGAGAGAACGAGTAATTCCTATCAACTACCTTGCTACGGTAGAATCTTTAGCTATCAACTCCAAGGAACGTGGAGTATTCACTAAAGATGAATTGGGAAAGCTATTTCCAGATGATATTAATAAAATGATCTCTATCTGGGGAAGAAAGGAATATGCCTATCTGTTTTACATTCTTGCCACCACTGGAGTAAGATCTGGCGAAGTCAGAGCTTTACAATGGAAGTATATTATTTGGAATGATCAGCGTAATGGATTACGTATCGACAGGGCTGTTAAAGATAATGGTTCTTTCGGTACTACGAAAACAGGACATTCAAGAGTTGTCCTACTTTCTAAAAAGGCTGATGATTATCTACAGAATTGGTTGAAGGAATCACCTTTCGATCAGATGGATGATCTCATATTCTTTGGAAGTGATCGTTCTAGACCAGTGACGAGAAAAACTATGGCTCGACATTTTGAAAGTGCATTGAAACGAGCTAAGATTAAAATCGGTAATAGAAACCTTGTCATACATAGCTTCAGACACACATACAACACGCTTCTACGCCCTTTGTTACCAAAAGAGGTGTTACAGTCTATGACTGGACATAAATCCGATTCTATGACGGATAGGTATGATCATCCAAAGTATAATACTTTATCAAAATCTATAATCAAGTATTCTGATGTTATCAATCATCTCTTTTAATTTGCTCTAATATATACTGACTTACCTAATATTTTTGATTGTAAGATTTTAAATCCTTTTTCCTCTAATATATTGGATAGTTTTACCGGTGGTAGTATACCATAGTATGTTGCACACTTACCTTTATTCACTAAATATCCATCTAAATGTTCCTTTGCGCCTTGCATATAGCATATGTTTTTAAAGTATGTATCTGTGTATTGGCTAATGAATATTGCATAGCCTTTTTGAGTGATGCTGTTTTTAACATTTTCTAATAGTTTGTGTCGTTCTTCCAAGATTGGAATTGCTGATAGAACATTAGCAATAAAGATGATATCATATTTATCCTGAGACTTTGCATACTCCTGTTCATTTAACACTTTGATATCTTTATCATTTTTTACTAATTCACGGATTGAAATTTCCCTATCAAATAGCTTTTGTTTTCTTGCAAGTTGCTCTTCTGAATCTACCAGAATTAATTGCTTGCACTTTTTTCTTAAATAGTAGGTATATCTTAGTTTTCCGCATCCATAGTCTACAATTGTATTAACACTCTCGATTCTATTAATATATTCAATTGTTAGTTTGGATGCTTGTATATACGGTTTTGCTGTGTTATGTGATTTAATTATCTTATTATTAATTAAGTATTTCATTAATTGCTTTACAAATTTCTTTCTTTCTATTTATATCACTGATAATTTCTTCTACTTCATCTTTTGCATAAATCTTACTTTTTTGGTATGAGGCTTTCATTATCACTATTAACAAGATTATTATTAAGACGAAAATTGCTAGCGCGAAGTATTTTTTGTAAATTATTAAAGGTATACTTGCTATTGTTATAAAGAATATGGCTTCTTCAAGAATCCAAAAATATGTCCATTGGTCTAAAGCCATTTCAATTAAATGCGGGTCTATATGTTGATACTCTGGATTGCCTGAAGCATATTTATAGAATGTTTTTCTCATTAGCTTATGTCGATTCTCAATAATGGCTTTACCTTGTTTTTTCTCTGGATAATTCTCCGGACTGCATTCTTTTATAATTGGTTTTAGTATTTGCTGAATATCAAATCTTTTTCTTATCCTTAGTAATGTCGATAATCTATCATGAAGCTTAATTACCCGAGTTATTACCCCTACAAAAATTGCAAGTGTAACGTCTATAACCGAAAGTTGTATCGAATAAACCGTTATCTTAACGTTTAACCACTTCTGGAATATTTGATTATTGATTATGTCTGTATCATTTAAAATTGATCGTAATATTGTTAATAGTATAAATACAACAACCGTACTGTAACAGGCAATTTTTCTGAGCATTTCTCCGTAATTTTTAGTAGTACTGAATGGATTATTAATCTGCATGACTTTCCCCCAATATTATGATACCATGCATCCAGTTGATTAACATTCTTAATTTTTTACAGGTATATAATTTATAATCTATGCGAACTTTAATTATTTTCCTTCACTTCTTTTCCTCTATTTTATAAGCTATATAAGCTCATTCTTTGATTGCCTCTATATTTATATTTCTTTCCCTGTTGTCTCCATGTTTCTAAGATCCTCTCTTTATATTCCTCGTATTCCTTTTCTGATATGACCATCTCTCTTTTATAGATTTTCAGCAGTTCAGAATTTTTGCCGTAGAAACCCCACCAACGACCGACGTTTTCGTATTCTTTCGGTACTTCGTGTTGATATTCTTTTGCTTTTCCTTTGTTCTTTCCGATGTACCATGCAACATAACAGACTAAGCCTTTAGCATTTTTTCGGACGATATCCGCTTCAATACCTGCTCTTCTGTGATTCTCTATTGCTATTTTTTTCTCCTCTTCTGAATGATCTTCTTCTGTAGTGATCCATTTTGCTACTAGGTTATTCCAAGACTTTAAAGCCCATGCTCGTAATTCTTCCAATGGGATTGGACTTCCTGAGATCAATATCAAATGAAAATGAGGAGCGCCTCTCTTTTGGAATTCCATTTTCCAAGGAAATGCAATTCCTCCATAAGCGTTGCCAAACTTTTTCAAACGTTTGGCATACGCATCCAAGTGTCTTTTCAGAATCTTTCCATCCTTCGGATAAATCGAAGGATAGGTTAGGGTAAGTTCTCGTATAGTGTCTTGAGGTATATTTACCCAATCCATAGTCAATAAAGCTTCAAAGAATCTTTTTCTACTTTTCATCGAATATTCAATAATATTCGACCTCTCGTTATGCGATCTCCTTACAGGTGGGAGATATATATTTTTCTTAACTATCAAGGCATGGTGAGTTATCTCCATTTTATAGGTGATTTCCCCACGCTCTCGATAGAAGGCATCTTTGATATGGTGCCATTGCCATGACAATGGATACCCATTTCTTCTTTCGAAGTCTGATACTAATCTTTTATACGAGTATTTGTTTTCATTACGAACGTAATACTTCTGTTCTTTCGACAGTTTTTTCCATTCGTCTCGATTGCTTTGGACAGGTAGATTACTACCGGTTTCTGCCGAAACGGCGAGATATGGAACAATAGATAAACCAGTGGAGTCTTTCGACTCTTGTTCCATATTCTTCTTAGGTTCTTTTTCAGGGAATAAATCATATTGCTTCTCGTCCATATGATTCCCCTGGTTCGACTGTCTTTTCTTCCAACCATTGAATCAGCTTCACTTCGTTAAACCGAATACTTCCACCAATTTTGATGAATGGAATTTTTCGTTGAGATGTGAATCTGTACAATGTTGGTTTGCTGACTTGAAGCAGTTCTACAGCTTCGTCTAGTGTTAGCAATTTCATCATTTTTCCCTCCGTGGATGTGAGGGTTGCTAACAAGGGGAACTTACCATATCTTATAGACATCCTTAGGGTGGGTTCGCCTCGTGCAACCTTCCTTGGCTCTCGGTAGCGCCAACTACTGGGAGCCAGAACTTTGATTCTTTCCTATTTTTAATTTTCCCCTTTATTGTCTCGTCAACGACGGTTATTAATAGTGGGTTTTAAGGTGAGCAATTTATTCTGAGAGTATGTTTCTAGATAGTTTCCATGTATGGTTGCTTCGATCTTCACTACATGGGATACCACAAATCGAGACACCTTAATTATTATTGTTATACTGATTGGTTTTGTATTTTTACTATGTAGTTCGTTGCGATCTGCATACATATCTTTGATTTCTACACTCAGTTCAAATGGATTCCTTGCCATCATTATCTCCTTTTGCACTTCTTTATCAATTTTTTTGTGCAGCTGAGCATACGATAACAGGGGATTTTGCATAATGAAAAAGTTGTTTCATTAAATAACTTTTTCATTACTTCGAATTATAGTTATATCGTTCTTTTAATTATTATGATTAAATTAATTAGTGGTATATTGAGGAGATTACATTTT
The DNA here is from genome assembly GCF_049310885.1 of Pleomorphochaeta sp. DL1XJH-081. Taxonomy (NCBI): domain Bacteria; kingdom Pseudomonadati; phylum Spirochaetota; class Spirochaetia; order Spirochaetales; family Sphaerochaetaceae; genus Pleomorphochaeta; species Pleomorphochaeta sp. DL1XJH-081. Next base: position 773,224 of record NZ_JBMDYO010000001.1, on the reverse strand, counting down.
TTATTCAGGAGGTTCGAATTTTGATAAACGTTACAATTGATAGCATTGCAAAACACATGAGAGACGTTTTCAATGGTTCTACAGCGAAAATTGAACACTACCCTTCTAGAGGTGCACAAAGAGAATTGGAGGTAATAAACTATCTAAGGAAGTTTCTTCCATTTAGATATGCAGTTACTTCAGGTATAATTATCAATGCTGAAGGGGGACAAAGTCGCCAGCAGGATATTATTATCTATGATAGAATAAATTGTATTCGTTTGTTTGGCCAAGATCATAAAGATAATGAAGAACAAGTATTCGTACCAATTGAGAGTGTAGTCTGTGTTATCGAAGTCAAATCACGACTTACTAAAACAGAAATTGGCAAAGTCATAGAAAATTATAAGAGCGTAGCAACCCTTGCTCAGAAACCAATTCCACTTAATCCAGTTTTTACTCTTCGTTCAAATCATTTTAGACCAGCTGGTTTCTGCTTTGCTTACTCTTCAGATGGTACCTTAAAAACTATTACACGTGCATTTAATGATCTCAGGTTACAATTGAACGCAGAACATCACCTGTCGGGTATTGTTGTCTTGGATAAGGGTTTAATTCAATATAATCGTATTGATAATATGTCCCAGATTGACACTAATCCGAAATCTTCAGATACATCCGAAACTTATCACACTACTACTGATGTTGGGCAGTCCTTGTTGCATTTTACTTTTCTCTTGACACACACACTCAACTCTATCGTTGTTGAACAGCCAGACTTTCTACACTATTTGAAATCATCTAAAGAATTTCCGGTTGTCGAGACATTTGAACTTTGTCCTGAGTTAATGACTGATCAAATGAATTTTGTTGATGGGAAATTAAAAATATCTATAAAAAAAGCATCTGAAGCAGCTCGCTTATTTGCACGCTTAACTAATTTTGGTACTGATCTACCACTACATAAGATTATTTCTGATGATATGTTTAGTACAATTTACTTTTGCTTTATTTATGCGAATGATAAAGCTTCATTACAAACAATGCATGATCCTGATTTTGTGATTGGTAATAATAAAGACAAATATCCACGAGAAAATATTGAGTCTTCTGTATTACCTATATTTCAAGCATGTGTAGAAGGTAAAGATGTGGTGATACCTTCCAATCAGTTAATTGTACTACAATATCATTTTATTGCTTCCCTTTATCCACAACTCATAAAAGATTTACCGAATCCATTTTTATCAAACAATTATAATCAACAAAAGTTCATCGTTGACCTAACGAAAACAATGATTAGTAGGAAAGATAATAAGGAAACTGGTGGGTGAGATTAACTAATATTGACTATTCCTCTGTGCTAGTCTATCCGATTTAGTTTTTTAATACTTGATTAGATTGGGTTTATAATCTACTTAAGTAGATCGTATTCCATGCGAGATGTAGCATTGTTATATCATCCAGATTCTTACAACGTTGCAAATCTATATTTACACGTTGACAGATAATATGCCACGACACGAATAGATATCAGATCAGGAAGAATATTGAAATATTGAAGCGTCTGTTGTGTCATATGGATCACCAAAGAAAGCTTGAATTAAATTTTTCTATCTATGTCAACAAAATGACAACAAAATTTCTAATAATCATTAATGGAGGATAATTGATCTTGATTAAATTTGATTAACTAAGTACTTATAATTACTTATTTAATATAAATATATTGATCACTCGTTATTATTTCTGATAAAGCTTGATAAAAGGTCTAAATGGCTTCCCAAGCTCGTGATGGGGGTTCGACTCCCTTCAGTCGCTTGTCTACCTAATCATCTTCTGTTCATGCATTTTCCACACTTCAATTACATCTGAAATGCAACCAATCCCAGAAAAAGTGTCACTGGGCGCAAAAGAGTCTTTTCTTGTTCTAGGCTAATGTGTCATGGTAGAGGGGAAAGACAGGAGGCCACATGATCGATATCATAGTTTCAGGCGCAATGGGGCGGATGGGGACTAAAATCCTCACAGAAGCTCTTCTACATGAGGACATTTCCGTCGTCGGTGCCTTGGGCAATCCGAGGAGTTCAACAATCGGTAAAGAACTACAACCTGGATTAGTTCTACAATCCGACTTGGCGAATATCTCATCGGAGAATGCGATACTGGTAGATTTTTCCACCCCTGCAGCTACGTTGCACCATATAGCCCTTGCCAAGAAAATTGGAATGCCGGTCGTGATCGGTACGACAGGTTTCTCGGAGGAGCAGGAGGTTGCTATTCGCGACGCGGCAAAATCCATCCCGATTCTCGAATCACACAACTATGGTATCGGCATGAATGCATTTTGGGAAATTCTTAAAGTAGCGACTCAATACTTGGGCAAGGATTTCGATATTGAAATTATCGAATTTCATGGTGCATCCAAACCCGATGTCCCAAGCGGTACAGGAAATACGATAGCCTCAATTATCGCAAGAGAGCAGGGAGATATACCAGAGGACGTCATCCAATATGGGAGGGAACAGAACCGATCCAATACTCGTAAACATCATGAGATAGGGATACATTCGCTGAGGGGTGGGTCCTATAGGTCCGATCATACAGTGATTTTCGCAGGGAATGGGGAGAGATTGGAATTTACCCATCGTGAAGAAGATTCTTCGATCATTGCAAGGGGCGTAATGTGGGCTACAAGATTCCTGCAGGGAAAGAGTCCTGGTGTGTACCATATGGCTGATGTGCTGGATTTCATGCGAAATTCACAGTAAGAAAATCGGTAGCGAACCCTCTAGTATTTAAGGTCGAAATCTACAAGATTTCTCATTCTCCGGTCTCCAAGGTAGTGCTTCATGTTATCGTAAAAGATCTCAAACACCTGGTGGGGATCGCTAGGTGACATACCACTTGCATGGGGAGAGATGAAGACATTGGGTAGAGACCACAGTTTGCTCTCTCGTGGTAGTGGTTCGGGTTCTGTAGCGTCAAAACCAGCTCCAGCCAAATGTCCGCTCTCAATTGCTGCAATAACGGCTTCTTGATCGACCAAAGACCCTCTGGCTACATTGATGATGTAAGAACCCTTCTTCATCATGGATATCCGTTTTGCGTGCATGATACCTTCGGTTTCCGGTGTAGAGGCGGTACAAACCACGACATAGTCAGCCCGGGGAAGTACCTGATCTAAAGAATCTGTCGTATATAATTCGTCCACATATGCAGGCTTGTCAGTCATCGTCCTCTTGATTGCAATAACATGCATTTCATGTGCTTTTGCCCGTTTTGCTAAGTTGCTCCCGATATCACCCAATCCGATAATGAGGATGGTACTCTCCCAGATATCGCTGGTAGGGAAATAACGCTCCCAATGCTTATCTTTCATCTGATCATGATAGGTGAATAGGTTGTGGTTAAGTCCAATGATTATACCTATGGTATGGTCGGCAATTTGGCGTCCAAATGTACCAACCGCATTGGTCAGCATGATATCTTTGCTCTGGTAGAGATCCTTGTCCACATACGGTCCGACCCCTGCGCTGGGAGTTTGTAACCATTTCAGGTTTTTGGCATGAGGCAGGTCTTGAGGTCTTGGAAAGCCGACCACAATCTCAGCTGATTCGAGTTGTTCTGTCGTATAAGAGGATTCATCGACCATAGTAATAGCCAATTTAGGAAATGTCTTGGTTAACCTATCCAACTCTTTCTGGTCTGGATTGAAGTGTGAGCAGCGGAGTAAAAGGGTTTGTATCTGTTTCATATATCAATTACCTATGTGAATGGGATGTTCGGGTGCTTTTGCCGAAGATTGCCGAATTACGAGAGAACAGGGTACATATGAACGCAAGGAGGTGATCGCTGAAGGATTTTGCATCTGGTAGAAAAGACCTTGTATCGATGCCAAAGCCAATTCTTTTACTCCGATATGGACAGTGGTGATAGCTGGAATCGCATAGCGGCTTTGTTCAACGTCATCAAAACCGACGATAGAGATGTCTTGTGGAACACGTAATCCCAACTCGCTGACCGCACGAAGGCATCCTATTGCGATATTGTCGTTGAATCCTACTATTGCTGTTGGTAGGGTATCGACAGATTGAAGCAGTTCCTTGGTGATAGAGTAGGCCGTATCCGGTTCCCAGTCACAACTCACTACATAAGGTGCCTCAATGTTGTTCTTCGCAAATGCATAGGTACAACCGATCATCCGTTCCCTTGAAGTCAGATATGAACTAATTCCTGTAATCAGTGCAAATTTCCGATGTCCCAACCCAATCAGGTGGTCACAAACTTTTATCATTCCACTGATATTGTCGGGTAGGTATGAACAGATCTTGGGGTTGTATTCATTTACCAATACGCAAGGAATGTGCCTATCGATTGCCATCTGGATGAATTTGTCAGCGGTATTGCTCACAAAAATAATTCCATCAAACCGCTGTTGCTGCAATAGTGTCAAAAAATCATCATCCTCATCCAAAGAGGAATAAAAACATGCATATCCGTTTGTCCTGCACACACGCTCTGTGTGGTAGAACAACGAAGAATAGAATGGTTGGCTGATCCTATCGGTTCTATGAACAGAGGGGGGGAGGAAAAACCCGATAGTCCCTTTACTGCCGTTTGCGGTTCTCTTATGGGTCTCATTTCCCCTGTTCCTCTGTTCTTCTTGTGCATCGGGACGGGAAACTTTTGTTCCTATCCCGGCCTGCTTTACGACCAAGCGTTCTTCAACCAGAAGCTTTAATGCTTTTCTTACCGTAGTACGATCTACATTGTGCTGCTCGCCGATCTCACGTTCAGATGGGAGTAAGTCTCCTTCCTGATACGCTCCACAGAGAATTTTTGACTTGATTGCGTCGTATACTTTCTCATACAACAATTTTGTAGTTCCCACGATGGTTTCCTCTCTGAAAACGTATCCGATTATTTTCTACAATGCAAGGTTGAAAATATTTCTGAATGTCTGCTCGTCAATTTTTCTCGGATTGCATGCGACATGTCCAGTTGTCTTCTGTACAGTTTCAACCATGAAGTCCAAATCCACTGGTTTATCACCAATGTATGATTTGAGTGAATCGGGTGCTTCTATGCTTTTCCTGATGCGTTTTACCTCTTCAATAGCAGCCAAGGCATTCTCTTTTGCGGGGGCTCCATGCTCAGCGACACCAAGAGCCTCTGCAATCTTTGCGTATTTCTCGGTGGCATGATCCAAATTGTACTCCATCGCCAGAGGAAGGAAGATAGAACAGGCATCACCATGGGGGATATCATACATCGCTCCAATGGGCTGTGCCATAATATGAGCAATTCCGATACCAGCCGAAATCGCACAACCACCGAAATAGCTAGCCAACAACATATTTGCTCGAGCCTTAAGATCTTCAGGTTGGTTATACGCCACCTCAAGAGACTCTTTTATCAGTCTAATACCTTGAAGACCGTTCATTTCGCTAATAGGTGTGGCGTTCAGAGATACATAGGATTCAATCGCGTGGCTAAGTGCATCCATGCCTGTGGCAGCGGTAAGCCTTTTTGGCATACCTACAGCTACAGTAGGATCAAGTATCACCACATCGGCGATCATGGTGTTATGATAGAGGCTTTTCTTTAGTCCATTGTGGTTATTTTTTACTACAGCTACCTTAGTCGCTTCAGCTCCTGTTCCCGCGGTTGTAGGAACCGCAAGGAAGAATGGAGGTACCTGGGTTACCTGTCTTCCTTCCATCTGGTACTGTTCGACAAGGCCTCCATTGGTTGCCATCATTCCTATGGTTTTTGCGGCATCGATGATACTTCCTCCACCAAGCGCAAGAGTGCAGTCGCATTTTTCTTCCACGAACACATCACGACCTTCGTTTATGACCGTTAGATCGGGTTCACCTTTTATTTTGTTATAGATGACATAATCGATGCCTTCAGCCTCCAAGCCTTCACAAATACGCTGACGGATCGCTGGATTTGAATTGAATGAAGCAAAAAAGACTTTCTTCAGTCCATACCATTTCAAGATTCCGGGAATCTCATCGATTCGGTTTTCTCCGAATAATACTCTTCTATTGTTCACCATTTCCCACATATATACCCTCCACTAGCTTCTTGATTCATGGTTATCTTTACTTATGCCACATGTAGCATACCTGTTGTTAATATCCTTGCATCGAATACAGTAAAAGTCAACAAAATTCATCAATAAAAAGAATACCTGTGTTCTATTATCACGAATGATTTAAGAATCTCACAGAAGATTCTAGCAAGTCATTGTAATACTGTAAGAGGTAGTGAGCATGTATATCATTTTATAATTCCTTATATTTTAAATGATTAATAAGTGCTGTATTTTCTCATCTGTTTTGAGTACAAAAATAATTGAAAAAGATGTTGCATTCTCTGGAACCTATGGTATGCTTTATAAAACATGTTGTAAGACATGTTGCTTAATTCTTAGGTGGAAAAGTCCACCTGTCACACAATAAGGAGAAGAAAACATGAAAAAGACGCTCGTTTTCCTGATGGTCCTAGCTCTTTTCTCATCGGTGGTATTTGCTCAAGGAGGTAAAGAGGCTCCTGCTGCTGATGCAAAGGGTCAGTATGTTATTAAGATGGGAACCCCATCCAACCCCGAAGACAACTGTGTAAAGGCATTCTTCGAGTTTGAGAAACTCGTTGAGGAGAGAACCGATGGAAGAGTCGATGTCCAGGTTTTCCACAGTGCTCAGCTTGGTGCTCACCGCGACTATATTGAACAGATGCAGATGGGAAGTCTCCAGGCGGCAGAGATTAATACAGCTGTCCTCTCTGGTTTCGATTCCAAGTTCATGGTTTTCGATCTTCCCTACCTTTCCAAAAATGTTGAACACCTTCAGAGTGTGCTTGGCAGTGGACTGGAAGAGAAACTCTCTGCCTCCTTGGAAGAGAGCACTGGTCTGAAGATTCTTGGATGGATGATCCGTTCTCCCAGAAATATCTACAACTCCCGTAATGCAATCGAGACTGCAGCCGACTTTAATGGTATGAAGATCCGTGTCATGGAGAGCCCTATCATGACCAGAACCTTCGAATTGCTCGGTGCGGTTCCTGTCCCCCTTTCAGCTGCTGAACGTTATATGGCATTGCAGACTGGAGTCGTACATGGTGCGGAAAACTCAGTTGGTATCATCGTTTCTGAAAAAGAATACGAAGTAACCGACTATGTTTCGCTTACTGCACATAACATTACTCCCAACATCATCGCTTTTGATAAGAATTACTTCGACAAGCTTCCTTCCGACATCCAGGATGTCTTGGTTGCTGCAGGTAAGGAAGCTGGTGCTTATGCAACCAGACTCGACTCGGAAAGCCAGCAGGCTACTCTCGACGAACTTGTTGCTCTCGGTATGAAGGTCAATGATATCGAAGACAAGAGTTCCTTCACAGAAGCTGTTTCACCTATCTACGAACAATATCGTGACGAGATTGGTGGCGACATCATCGATGCATTCTTGAAATAATCGATTAGTTATCGAGAGGGGACAGGTTAATCCTGTCCCCTTATGTGCGTATACAAAGGAGTTGGGAAATGGAGAAACTGATCCATGTCCTGTATGACTACATTATTGAATATATCGTGCGTATTGTTGGGGTACTGTTACTTACCACCATTCTTATGCAGATCTTCACCCGGATATTCTTCAAAGTTCCTTTTTCATGGACCGATGAGTTGGCTCGATTCGCCTTCATCTGGTACTGCTTTTTAGGTAGTGTCTTGACGATGTATAAGAAAATGCATCTGGGAATCGACTACTTTGAGAGCAAGATGAAACCCAAAGGCTTGTTCATTAACCGAATCTTCATCTATGCCATCCAGATTTTCTTTGCCATCATGTTGGCATATTTCGGTTTTAAATTATTGGGTATCGTAGGACGCCAGAAGTCTCCCATCATGCGAATGCCGATGAAATACATATATATGTCGTTGCCCATCAGTGGAGTCTTGTATTTTATACTCAGCATCAATGAATTGTATCTGCATATAAAGGGAGAATCTACTCCCAAGCCAGTCGTCATCTCGGATGTGGGGGGAGATATAAACCTATGATAGCTGCAATTGTATTTATCATTATGATCGGGCTCATGGTCTTTAACGTCCCTATCGCCATATGTACAGCACTTGCGACCGTAGGTGGTATTGCTTGGACACAAGATGTTCCCATGATGGTATTCGTTCAGAGGATGTTCACGGGGATGGATTCGTTCACACTGATCGCAGTTCCTCTATTCATTCTCTGCGGTCGATTCATGGCCTTGGGAGGAATCACCAATGACCTTATAGCAATGTCCCGGGTCATGGTAGGATATTTTAAAGGCGGTCTGGCCTACATTAATATCGTTGCTAGTATGCTCTTTGCCGGTATCACAGGTTCGGCGGCATCCGATACCTCTTCCGTTGGAGCGATCTTGATTCCCGCAATGGAAGAACGGGGCTTCGATAAGGACTTCTCTGTTGCAGTAACCGCGACCTCTTCCACCATCGGGGTCATGATACCGCCATCCATTCCCATGGTTGTCTATGGAGCCTCTTCAGGAGCCTCTATCGGAAAACTGTTCCTTGGAGGACTTATTCCCGGAATCATAACCGGTGTAGCCTTGATGATCCTTTCCGGAATCATTGCCCATAGGCGAAATTACCCGAGTGATGCCTTTGTAGGAATCAAGCAGAGTATCATCATTTCCCTCAAAGGAGTTCCAGCTCTTCTTACTATCGTGATAATCCTCGGTGGAATCGTCGGTGGTGTTTTTACTCCCACCGAGGCTGCTGGTATCGCTGCTTTGTATTCATTCCTGCTCGGCAAATTCTATTACAAGGAACTCAAATTCCGCGATATCCCCAAGATGTTAGCTGAGGTCGCACTTACTACAGGTCAAGTCGCGCTCATGATCGCTACTGCGTCATCCTTAGCCTGGTTATTCGCACAACAGGGTGTTCCTGGTATGATCGGGGGATTCATCACCGGTATCACAACCAATAAATTCGTTCTCCTGCTGATCATGAATCTATTATTGCTCTTTGTCGGAACCTGGTTGGATTTGAGTCCTGCTGTTATTATCTTTACTCCGATTCTTCTGCCGATCGCTACTAGTTTGGGCATAGATCCTGTGCACTTTGGTGTGATTATGGTCGTAAACCTTGCGATTGGATTGTTCACTCCTCCTGTAGGAGTCTGCCTATTCGTCTCGTGTGGAATCGCCAAATGTTCGATCAGTTATGTGGTGAAAGCATTTATCCCCTTCTTGGTTGTAATGATTGGTGTTCTGTTGTTAATAACGTATGTTCCGGCATTGGTTATGACCATTCCGAACCTACTGATGTAGAAGGAGATTCCCATGGTTTTACGACATATCGATCCAATGATTTCGGCCGACCTTATGCATGTACTGATGCTTATGGGACATGGTGATGAGATTGTATTTGCTGATAGGAATTTCCCTGCGGTATCTCTTGCGAAGCGCCTTTTGCCGTATCAGGGAGTATCCATTACCCAATTGTTGCCTAAGGTTCTTCATTATTTCCCCATTGACCATGCGGTGGAGCATCCGGTGAAAATGATGCTCATACCGGCAGATACTGACTACAAGGGGAATGTGATGGGCACCTACCGACAATTGTTGGATGAGGCTCACGGAGCTTCCGTTTCCGTGGAGTCGATGCCGCGGGAACAATTCTATGAGAGGGCATCGAAGGCCTTTGCTGTTGTAGCGACAAGTGATTCGGCGCGATTTGCCAATATCATTATCAGAAAGGGTGTTGTCAGGATCGGTGAAGAGGACTGAACTGACCTAATCTGTAAGGATGGAACCGCCCACAATTCATCATTTTTTGTGGTCGGTTCTAAAATTCATTTGAAAAAAAATGCTTGATAAGATTTTTTTTACAAATCGAAAATTGATATTTTCATCACATATCCAGATAAAATCTGCTCTATTATGAAGGCGCAAATAAATACGTATATCTTGCAACGTAGTTATTGTGGTACTCTAATAAACTGCTATATTTTGCTTTAAATCTCTCCTTTAATATGCATCCAGATCGTGATGTTACCCTAAGATAACTTTTGTACTTTCAATTTGCGAATAGAGATTGTATTATTATGCGGTATATTACATAATACGTTAATAAACTTTTTAGGGGGTTGCTATGAAGAAAGCATTTTTAATTCTCTGTGCTCTTACGCTTCTTGTTCCCGCTGCACTATTCGCAGGCGGTGCACAAGAGGCAGCACCTACCGGTGCCGATGATTCGAAGATGGGCGGAGTCCTGGTCTTCGGTCGTTCGGGAGACTCTGTCAGCTTGGACCCCGGTCGTGAGACCGACGGTGAATCATTCTATGCCAGCACAGCGGTATTCGATACACTTGTTGAATTCGTACCGGGACAGACAGCTGTCCAACCTGCTTTGGCTACTAGTTGGGACATCTCCGACGATGGTCTGGAATATACCTTCCACCTTCGTGAAGGGGTGAAGTTCCACGATGGAACTCCTTTCAATGCCGAAGCGGTCGTTTTCTCCTTCGAACGTCAGTTCAAGGAAGACCACCCATATTATGATCTTGGGCCTTGGAAGTATTGGGGCTACATGGATATGGACAACATCGTCAAAGAAGTTATCGCTGTTGATGATAATACTGTCAAGTTCCACCTCAAGAAGGTTGAAGCACCCTTCATCGCCAACTTGGCTATGGATTTCGCTTCAATCGTCTCACCGACTGCTGTTGAAAAGTTGGGCGAAGAGTTCATGAACAATCCTGTTGGAACAGGCGCATTCAAGTTCGTCTCATGGACCAAGGATTCCGACATCGTATTCGACCGGAACCCCGACTATTGGGGTGGTCCTGTCTACCTTGACAGACTCATCCTCAAGGTTATCCCCGATGCTACAGCCCGTTGGCTAGCTTTGCAGAAGGGTGAAGTCGACCTGATTGACTTCCCTGCCAATGATGACATTCCCGCTATGCGTGAAGCTGATGGGATTAAGTTGATTCAGCAGGCTGGGTTGAACGTTGGTTATCTTGCACTCAACACCCAGAAGAAACCCTTCGACAACAAGCTTGTCCGTCAGGCAATGAACTATGCCATTGACCAGCAGGAAATTGTTGACGGAGTCTATGGTGAAGCAGGAAAGGTCGCCAAGAATCCGCTTCCACCAGACATGTGGTCCTACAATGATGACATCGAAGACTATGGGTACGATCCTGCCAAGGCCAAGGAATTGCTTGCAAAAGCCGGTTATCCCAACGGATTCGAGATGGAGCTCTGGGCAATGCCTGTAGCACGTCCCTATAACCCTGATGCCCGTAAGGTTGCAGAGATCATGCAGGCCCAGTTGGCGAAGGTCGGTATCGACGCTGAGATCGTTTCCTACGAATGGGGAACATACCTCAACAAGACCGATATGGGCGAACACCAAAGTGCCATGCTCGGATGGACTGGTGACAATGGTGACCCGGACAACTTCCTTTGGGTTCTCCTTTCAGCTCCAGCAGCAGAACTTCCGGCTGGAAATATCGCTCTTTGGAAAAACGATAAGTTCACCGATTTGGCTGCGAAGGCCAAGGTTACTGTCGATCAGGCCGAGCGTGACAGATTGTATCGAGAAGCTCAGGAAGTCTTCCACGAAGAGGCTCCTTGGGTTCCTATCGCCCACTCTGTCGTAACGGTCCCTGCTCATGACTATGTCCAGGATTTTGTTCTCTATCCTACCGGAAAGCGTGTATTCAAGCACGTCTGGTTGGAAAAGTAGACTTTTTCCCGAACTGTGGAATCAAGCACAATCACCCCCCGTCGTTGGGGGTGATTGTCTGATATTTTGTTTATTTCCAAACGAAGCGAAAGCAGTGGAGCCATGCAATGGAGCCATTGTCTAGCGAGTATAAGAAACGTATGGTCGATACCTCACCCCTTGGGGCGAATTAGGAGGCGGAGCCTCCTGGATCCAAGGGTTTTCCTGGGGTATTGATACTTTCCATCTCGAGGATTATATGATCAAACACATTCTTAAACGATTGGCACTACTCATTCCAACACTGTTCGGTGTCATTACCCTCGTTTTTTTCATGATAGCCCTTGCCCCTGGAGATCCTGCGAGGATCATGTTGGGTGAACGGGCCAATGCCGAGCAGGTTGCCCAATTACGGGTTGAGCTGGGATTGGACAAACCGTTGATCCAACAGTACGGCATTTACTTGGGGCGCGTTGCCAGATTGGATCTGGGGAAATCAATCGCCTCAGGGCAACAGATCGCTGAAGAGATCGCTTCACGTTTCCCTGCAACGATAGAATTGGCTTGGTATGCCATGATTTTCGCTACAGTATTGGGTATTTTATTGGGGGTGTCATCTGCGATAAAACGCAACACCTGGGTCGATTATACGACCATGGGAGGGGCGCTGGTAGGCGTTTCCATGCCCGTGTTCTGGCTTGGATTGGTTCTAATTATGGTCTTTTCCGTATGGCTGGACCTTTTGCCAACCGGTGGTCGTATGAACATCCGCTATTATTTCACTCCAATCACCAACTTCTATGTCATAGATGGATTCATCATGTGGTTTAGGGAGGGGACTCCCAAGTACTTGCTCTCTGCAATCCAGCATCTGATCCTTCCGACGATTGCGTTGGGTACTATTCCTTTGGCGATTATCGCAAGGACAACAAGAAGCAGTATGCTCGAAGTAATGCAGCAAGACTATATCAAGACAGCTCGATCGGCTGGAATCAAGGAACGACGGGTGATTTACCGTTATGCCCTACGTAATGCGTTATTGCCGGTAATTACAGTCATTGGACTCCAATTCGGGCTCTTGCTCAGTGGAGCGATCTTGACCGAGACGGTCTTCTCATGGCCGGGTATCGGAAGATGGATATACATATCGATCGGAGCACGTGATTTTCCTGCCGTACAGGGTGGAATAATATTCATTTCCACCTTCTTCGTGCTCATCAACCTTGCCGTGGATATTCTCTATTCCGTGGTGAATCCAAAAATTCGACTGCAGTGAGCGACAGGGGAAAGATTATGAAAACAACTGAAATAGTGGAAACACCAAGAATCAAAGAGCCCACTCCGCTCCAAGAGACTTGGTATCATCTTAAGAAGAACAAAGGTGCGATGGTTGGCCTAGGTATTATTTCGGTCTTCATCCTCATGGCGATATTCGCCCCTTTGGTCGCGCCACGAGACCCTTTGATCCAGGATGTTGCAGCTAGGATGACTCCCATGTTTACTGACGGTTACGCTTTTGGTACCGACGATTTGGGTCGCGATATGCTCTCCCGTCTTATCTATGGGGCTCGTATTTCAATGACGATCGGAGTCGTATCCGTAGGTATATCGCTTTTCTTCGGTATCATTATCGGTGTGACATCGGCCTATTATGGAGGAATCTTTGATAAGATCGTCATGCGTCTGATCGACATCATGCTTGCATTCCCGTATATCCTGTTGACGATAGTCATCGTTTCTATTCTCGGTCCATCGCTCACCAATGCGATGGTCGCCATCGGAATCTCACAGATTCCCCGATATGCTCGTGTCGTAAGAGCTTCGGTATTGGCAGAGAAGGAGAGTGACTATGTACTGGCAGAGAAGGCTTTGGGAGCGGGGGACTTTGAATTGATGTTCCTTACCATACTTCCAAACTGTCTTTCACCTACTATCGTACAGGCTACCTTGGGAGTCGGTGAAGCAATCCTCAATTCAGCAGGTCTTTCATTCCTCGGATTGGGAGCCCAGCCCCCCACACCTGAATGGGGGCTTATGATTGCCAGCTCTAAGCAGTTCCTCACCAGTGCATGGTGGATTGTGACATTGCCAGGTATTGCGATCTTGTTAGCAGTACTTGGATTCAACCTCTTTGGCGATGGACTTAGAGATATCCTCGACCCAAAGATGCGAAACTAGAAGGAACAGATTATATATGGAAGATAAAAAAGATATTCTGTTGTCTATAGAGAACCTCAACTTCTCATTTGATACTCAGCGAGGTGTAGTCAATGCCGTGCGTGATCTCTCGATCACCATCCGTAAAGGCGAGACCTTGACCTTGGTAGGAGAATCGGGTTGTGGAAAATCTGTGACAGCACATTCAATAAACCAGCTGAATCCCATGCCACCGGGTAAGGTCGATAGCGGCGCTATCATGTTCCGAGGAAAAGATCTTCTCAAACTCAAGAAGGGCGAGATAGAAAAACTCCGTGGTACCCAAATCTCCATGATTTTCCAAGAGCCTATGACAGCTTTGAATCCCGTGTTCACTGTAGGTTCCCAGATTGCCGATGTCTTTCTGACACATCAGGACATTTCCAAGGAAGAGGCTATGAAGAGGACTGTCGAACTCTTCAAATTGGTGAAAATTCCCGCTCCTGAGAGGCGGGTTCATGCCTATCCCCACCAATTGTCTGGTGGTATGCGACAGAGGGCAATGATTGCAATGGCATTGGCGTCACCAGAGCCGGGCTTGATGATTGCTGATGAACCCACTACAGCCTTGGATGTGACCATACAAGCTCAGATTTTGGATCTTCTCAACGACTTGAAGAAAGATGTTGGTATGTCAATCCTCCTGATCACTCATGATATGGGGGTCGTTGCCGAAATGGCGGATCGGGTAGTGGTAATGTATGCGGGAAGAAAGGTCGAGGAGGCCGACGTATTCTCCATTTTCGAATCACCGAAACACCCCTATACCTTAGGATTGCTCAATTCATTGCCCTCCAATACGAAGTATAAGGGAGCAAAACGTTTGGAGGCGATTACGGGAACTGTCCCAGATATGAGGACCATCGGTGCCGGTTGTCCATTCGAGAACCGTTGTGCCTACGCTTCGGAAATCTGTGGTAAGGAATTTCCCTCGGAAACAGTACTGGATGAATCACATTCGGTGTGGTGCCACAATTACCAGAAAGTTGAGGAGGTGTGATACCGATGAGTGGTTCAAAAATAATAGAAGTAAAAGATCTGAAAAAATATTTTACCATTAAAAGCGAAGGAGCAACTGAGACCAAAGCTACATTGAAAGCGGTCGATGGAGTCTCCATGGATGTGTTCGAGGGAGAAATCCTGGGGGTTGTTGGAGAATCAGGATGTGGAAAGTCGACTCTCGGGAAGACCATCATGCGTCTTCACGATAAGACTGAAGGGGAAGTCCTCTATCGCGGCAATGACTTGTTTGCGAAAGATCCCACAGCTATGAAAGAGATGACCCTGAAGATGCAGATGATCTTTCAAGATCCCTACTCATCGCTTAACCCTCGTAAAAAGGTATCCAAGATCATTGGTCAGCCACTGGATATCCATAAGATTGGAACACCAGAAGAGCGCATAGATCGTGTTGCACAGCTGATGGATGAGGTCGGGTTGAACCCTCGCTTCCGATTGCGCTACCCCCACCAGTTCTCTGGAGGTCAGCGTCAGCGTATCGGTATCGCGCGAGCCTTGGCTTTGAATCCTGAGTTCATCGTCTGTGATGAGGCGGTATCGGCCTTGGATGTCTCGGTCCAGGCACAGATTCTGAATCTCTTGCTTGACTTGCAGGAGAAGTATGGATTCACTTACCTCTTCATAGCGCACGATCTGGCTGTCGTTGAATTCATCGCAACGAGAATCATGGTGATGTATCTTGGTCGTATCGTCGAGATCGCTGATAAGCAAGAGCTGGTAGGAAACCATGTACATCCGTACACTCAAGCACTGTTTACAGCTTTCCCTGCGACAGATCCACGTGCTCGTGAAGGGAAGAAACGGATCATCATGGGAGATGTTCCCTCTCCAATTAATCCACCACAAGGGTGTCACTTTCATCCAAGGTGTCCCTATGCTGTGGATAAATGTCGTCAGCAGTATCCACCGTTGAAAGAGGTTTCACCTGGCCATTCGGCAGCCTGTTGGGTTGTACAGAACGATACAAAATAAGGTTTTCCCTATCCAGAGAGTCGGCTCACGCAGCCGGCTCTTGTTGCAACAACCGCTTACCAGCCCAAGCAATCGCCCAAGCTCCCGTTGGAGCTGTGAGTACTATGCTCATGACTGCAACCGCAAGGATAACCTCTCCAGGGACAGTATCCATTCCTCTACTTGCCATGACCAACAAAGGTGCGGACCCTATGGCGGCCTGGACGGTAGCTTTGGGAAGGTAGGATATTACTATGAACAGGCGCTCCTTTTGATTGAAGGGAGACCCTATCGTGCATAGATAGGATCCGATAGAACGGAAGAACAAGCCTATCAAGATGAGAGCCGCTCCATAGATACCTGCTTGCGCGGCGGCTTGGAGGTTCACTTGGGCGCCTACCATGGAAAAGAGGATGATTTCAGCGAATACCCAGATCTTACCCAACTTGAGCGAAATCTCATGTGCCATACGCTGTCTATGCTCCAAGATGACATACCCGATAGCCATGACCGCGAGAAGTGCTGCGAATGGGATATCCTTTGTTTCAAGGAAATCTCCCACATGCACAAGGACAATAGCCACCCCAATGATAGCCATTGCACGCTTGGTAGCCCTCGGGTTGAATCGATCGAATACTTTATAGAGTATTATTCCTGCTAGAATACCAACAAGGATTCCACTTGCTATAGCAATCGGTATACTCGCTACTTTCCATCCAATATGGATATTCGATCCCGTATAGATACCGATAAGTACGCTATATGCTACGATCACCACAACATCATCAATACTCGCAGCTGCTAATATGAGTGTTGGTATACCCTTTCCAGTACCTCTTTTCTCATGCATGAAGCGAACCATCATAGGCACGACAACTGCTGGAGAGACTGCTGCCAGTATACATCCGAGAATCGCCGATTCCATCCTAGTAAGACCGAGCATGACTGGACCGAATATGGTTATGGCTACAGCTTCGAAAAGTGCAGGGAGGAATGCCAACAGGAGTGCTTGCACGCCCACCTTGTCCAGACTCTCTTTAGAGAGTTCAAACCCTGCCCGAAGAAGAATGACGATAAGGGCAATCATACGCAAGTCTGCACCGACTTGTAACATCTCTAGATTCATGACTCCAAGGACCGATGGTCCTAGTACAATGCCTACACCAAGCATACCGATGAGACCGGGCATGCCGATCTTTCTAAAAAGCCAATCTACCATGAGACAGAGGATGATGATTTCAGCCAAGTTGATAGCCATGGGGACTCCTTTACACACACCACACCCATTACGATAGGGGAGTTGGGAATTTGCTGTGTAGGAGTTATCAGTGGAGACTCTCCACGGTTATACCCTTTAAAAGGTTGGGCGAACCCCATCGCCTAGGCAGTATCGTAGTGACTGAATGGAAAAAGGTCAATCGACGAGAAGCTCCTCTCCGTGGTATCTTTATACAAGAGGTGTAGGATGGCCAACGATGTATTCAATTCGATCGCCGGAGTATACGGATGGTTCCACCGCTACCAAATGCGGCGATTTTCTGAAATCCTCGAAGCCCATGAGGATCGGATCAATTTGGTATCCATGCATTCGGTATGTGATGTCGGATGTGGGACTGGAGCACTTTGTGCCGTTTTAGGTGCTCGTGGATTGGAAGTGACAGGGGTGGATCCAGCCCAAAAGATGCTCGAAGTAGCGCGGAAGAAAGTTCCTGACGAGCGGGTGGCCTTCGTTTTGGGAGATGCAATTCATGGTCTGCCATTCAAAGACAAGAGCTTCGATCTTGTCTTCACTAGTCACGTTGCCCACGGGATGCCTCCTCACGAGAGGAAGATTCTATATGCAGAATTGATGCGAATTGCCAAACGAGCGGTGGTTGTCCACGATTACAATGAGGAGCGGGCTATCCTCACAACCATTGTCGAGTGGCTTGAGAAAGGCGATTATTTTGGCTTCATCAAGCGGCCGAAAGAGGAGATGGAAGAGACTTTCCCTTCTATCACCACCATACAAGTAGGAAAAAGAGCCAACTGGTATGTCTGCCACTGTCCGTCACATGACCAGGGCACCGACCATACTGGCGAGGAACGCAACACAATAAAAAAGGAAGATTTGTGATACGCTACCCATAGAGGGACCTTTTGTTTTAAGGGAGAAGCCTCTCTTTTCCATGTGAAGCAAAGTCTTCCATGCAGGAATGAATGCAATGAGCATGCAAGGGATCGTTACCATTGGCAAGAAATTAACCATGGCAAGCGCCATCGGGAAAAAGAACGATACCAGTACCATCGATCGCATAAGGTTGCCGATTGTGCGTTCACTCAAAACAATCGAAAGTGTTTTTCTTCCAGCTACTGTATCTGCCTCGCGGTCACAGGTATTATTTACTGTAAGGATCATTCCAATAAGGATGAGCAGAGGTAACGAAACGATGATACTGTGCCAATCGACCGAGAGCGATTGGACATAGTAGCTTATACCGAAGAGCACCGTTCCCAGAAAACCACCTGCGAAGAGTTCCCCGAATGGAGTCCTAGAGATGGGGTAGGGCCCTCCTGTATAGACAAAGCCTACACCCATGCAGATTCCACCGACCACAATCAGATAGAAGCTGGTCCACCATGCGAGAATGAGACCAAGAACCGCTGCCGCACCGAACAAGGCAAGGGAGATGAGAAGCGCTAACTGAGGATCGACACCTTCGTGTACCAGGACCTTGTCACGCTCGAAGTTGAGCTCCGCCTTATCCGTACCGCTGGTGAAATCGAAGTAACTGTTAAAACCTGTGGTCCCCATATCGACAAAGAGAACAGCGAAAGCCATTACCAAAAAGCGACTCCACGACCACTCTCCGGTGACCATGGCGGCATAGAGACTTCCGCAAAGGAAGGTGCCCATGCTAATGATTTTCGTGCGAATTTCCACTATGCGGTTAAACTGGGTGATAGTCATGCCAGCACTATAGCGTAAATTCGATAGTTTGCGAATTCCTTGAAGAAAAAAGGCTGCTAGAAAAAGGTGAGGTCCACAGCAATGCCATGGACCTCGGTATCGATATCGAGAAAAGGGTACTAGAAATACCAACGCAGGGATACGTATCCCATAGAGTTATCCTCATAGGCTCCGAATGTACCATCTTCATCACCAACGAAGATCTCAAGACCTCCTTCCAATAGCACTCCATCTTCCAGTGACCAGGAGAGCGATGGGCGTATCAGCGCATTCATCGGATCGAGTTCCACATAGGTGAAGATTTTCGCCGTGAGCCGGTCGTCCATATAGGTGTCCTGGACCCTGAAGGTGACCGTATGACCCATTTCATTGAGCATCTTTCCCTGTTCAATCATACCATCGGTGTAATTGTGGATATAGGAGAGAATGTACTGTCCCGACATTTCCATACCCCATAGACTCCAGTCTAGTCCAGCCAAAGCCTGCAGCTGGTGGCGTTCCTCTACTGAAACTGAAACCGCCGGGAATGCTCCCGAGACCACTGAGAAGGGCTTGTCCAGGTAGGCAGCGGCTTCTCCACGGAGGACAGCGTTGCCGAGGGTAGTACTGAAACTTCCTCCTACCACGGTATACCGCCCATACGCTTGATTTGCCTCTGGGTCAGTGACTGCTGGGGGGAGTGTCATAGACTCGATATAGGGCTCATCTGTCCAAGCATAGCCTCCCATGACTTCCCAACTGATGCGGGGGCCGAAATAACGGATCTTCCCGAAAATTTCACTGTTCTCTAAATTCAAGGCAGGACTATCGGGATCGTTGACGGTTACTGAAGTTCCTGCCGGAAAGGGTAGAGGCATCTCTCTAGTCCAAATGGAGTCGCTAGCAGGCATGGATGAGGGAACGAACTGTGGAATCCAGATCCCTTCGAAGGTATAGGATCCTGCATAGTAGTCGGCCTTCACCGCAGGAATACCCTTTCGGATTTCCCTGAAGTCGGCCAGTATGAACGATCTCATATCACGGGGACTTACGATATCGGTGATGAATGCGCCTTCGGCTTGCCCCCACATGATAGCCTGTTTACCGACTCTGATATCGGCATCATCGAAAAAGAAATCGATATAGGCTTCACGTATGCCCAATTCGGGTTCACTTTCGATTCCTACATAAGCATAGGGATTGACCACCAGACGAGTCATATCACCCCAACCTTCGAGGGTAAGGTCGAGGGTCTGTTCGTTCTTGGTGAGATTCGCATCCATGACACTCACTCCCGTATAACTGCGGAGCATGCCATTGAAAGCGATATCCTTGGCACCGATGGTGCCTCCAACCAATATCATGGCTGCAATCGTCACATATGATATATATTTTCTCATTATCGACCTCCTTAGGTTCGTGGTCCCATCTTCATCTGACGTTCACTGAAGAATGAATCGCGCAGATTGTTATCGAATGAAACCTCGTTCATCATGATTCGGGTAGAGGAATTCTTTTCCAGATTGCTCATGGTCATATCGGTGATTACCCAGATGCCATCAATCTTCTCGTACTCGTCAATGGAGAGTTCTCTCACTACCGAATTTTTACTATCCAAGAATTCTTTCTTCAAGCCGATCCACTCATCTTTGATTACCCAGCTGGTTGTCTTAGCATAATCGTCGTTCGGTTTCACGGGTACACTCTCCACGACATAGCAATCCCAACCATCGATTTGCTCTTCCCGAAGGATCGTATGGATATCCTCATCGGGGTGTCTTGCTCCCATGTCATCATAGGTGAAATCGCTTCCCATGAAGGATTCATTGCTCTTATCCGAAGCAATTCTCCTTACACGTCCAAGAGCCGGGAGATAGATCCACTGATCGTCATCCTTTCCATCCGAATAGCTGTAGCTTAGGAAACTAGTGTTCTTCACATCCGCGGGTGCGGTGAAGAACATGATCTTTTTCTCCGTGTTCCCGTCATCTTGGCGGAATTGTACGATACTCCGTTCCCGGGTCGAGCCACGTGAATTGGTTATTGTCATGTTGAGTGTTGCCTGCATATTGTCGCCGCTTGGGCGTCTGTAGACCTCATCCATTACCTCGGCTCCAGTTGTTTGAGCCTGGAGGTTCGCAAGTGAAAGCAGTACTAGAGCTGCCAGCACAAGAAAATGTTTTCGATTGATTTTTTTCATACGGTGGTATCCTCCTGACGTATGGTTTCTGTCGGCCTTATGGCCGTGGTATTACGGATAAATTTTCCCCTCTTGTCCAAAGCTATGATGGTCACAAGAAGAATGGACAATGTGCCGATCGCACTGGTCGCCATATTCAGTACTATCAAGGTTCCTACTTGCCTATTTGGAGGGAACACGCTGAAGACTAGTACCGCGAACCCACCCATAACCGCTATCGCGTTGTAGATAATCGCTCTTCCTGTATGACGGATGGTCGCGAAGGTCGCTTCACGGATCGTGAAGTCCTCCAACCGCCTATTGCGGTAGTGCTCTATGAGGTGGATGGCATAATCCACACCGATTCCCACAGCTATACTTGAGATCAATGCGGTAGCGGAGCTGAGCGGGATATCGAACAATCCCATCACACCGAAGTTAACTACTGCGGTGATAGCAATCGGGATCGTTCCCACGATTCCAATCAGGATATTCTTGAACAATAGTGCCAGAAGTAGGGCTACTATGCCGAAAGAAAGGACCAGGCTGACAATCTGCCCTTCTAAGAGTAACTCGGAGAAGACAAATGCTTTATATCCACTCCCCGCATACCGGACGGTTACACCTAATGATTCGAATGAACTTCTATGAGTCTCGATTACGGCAATGATATCACTCATGACTGCTGAGCTGTCGCTCTTCAATTGGAAGGTGATATTGGCATTCATGTATTCATAGTCGATTACGGTCTCCAAAGTTTCCGGATCTCCAGAAAACTCATATAGAAGCAGGTACTGGGCAACTAATTCCCTCTCATCTGGAATTCGGGAGAACGCCTCATCGTCTTCATTCATGACTTTGTTCATTCGTTTTATGAAATCGGTGAGCGAGAAGGCAGCTCCCACCATAGGATCTTTGAGAATTTCACCTTGCATGTTATCCATGGCTTGGAGAATGGCAGGATCCTTGAAGGCTTGGTCCTCTTCAGCGGTGAGAATCACATTGAGCGAGGAGGTGCCTCCGAACTTCGTATTCACAAAGTTGTCGGTAACCACGATTTCGCTGTCTTCTTCGAAGTTGGCGAGGAAACTGGTATCAATCCATACCTTTTGGGTACCAAAGACGCCAAATACAGCTATACCGATGGCTATGACGACAATGAGAGCTGGCTTTTTCATGATGAAACGACCCCAACCGTTCTTTCCGTACCAAGGGCTTTTTTCTTCATCATCTACCATCTCGTCGACTGTCTCTTTTCCCTTTTTAGGTATACCAAGCAGATATATGCTGGCAGGGAATAACAGAAGGGCGAGCACCATCTCTGTCATTACTCCAATGGCGGAGAAAAGCCCAAAATACCGTACTGGCAACACCTGGCTGGTCATAAGTGCAAAAAATCCGATAGCGGTAGTGAGAGCCGCCATGAAGACAGGCCTTACCATCGCTTTAAGTACCGTGTCAACCAACTCCCCTTTTTGAATGGAGGGATTCTGCCGTATCTCATGGTGGATAGCATTATGCATATGGATTCCGTAAGCTACGCCGATGGCGATCAACATGACTGGAATCATAGTATCTACGGCATAGACCGGTACGCCGAAGAGAGCCATGCTTCCGAATGCAGCTACCGTTCCAATAAGTACGATGATCATATTGATGATCGTGTCACGGACACTGCGTAGTAGGAGAAGCAGCACTCCTATCATGACCACCATGACGATGGGGAACATCCTTGCCATATCGGCTGGGCCGAGCTCAGCGAGTGCGCCCTCTACTATAGGTCTCCCTGCGATGTACATGGTTTCTGGACCTTCCCATTGCTGGGCATAGGTTTTCAATCGCTTTTGCAAATCCTGTGAATCGGATTCGGGATCGATTTCTGCAATTATTAGGGTGGCTGTTGCGTCTTTGCTGACATTGCGTCCATAGATCATCTCATTGGAGACAACCTTATTCTGCATCTCCTGTAATTCTTCAGCAGTATTTGGAACACCATCGCTATAGAACGATTCCACTTCAAGACCCCAATCACTTCCGGTGATATTGTCAGCCGTATAGAGTGAGGTCACAGCTCCCTCGGCGATCTCTGGAAAACTCTGTGGGAGATCCATGGTGATATCACGGATCTTGGTAAGAGTGCCTTCGTTGAATATGGACACAGGATGCTCTATGGCAATGAGAATCATATCCTCAATTCCGAACAGAGATTCTGCTTCATCACTGAACGCAAAGGCAGGGTGGGTAGATGGCATGTACTCATTTAGGTCGGTTTCGAGCTTTGCATTCTTTGCAATAGCACCTATGCCGATACCAGTGAGTATCAGGATGATGAGAAGAATAATGATAGGCTTCTCAGCAATGGTCCGAATTTTATGCATGGTTCCTCCGAATATACTGTTTTGTAGTTAACGATAACTAACTACTAAGTTACTACAAGACCACCATAGTCTCCATCTCAGTCAATGATCGGAGTCTACCGTGGTGTGAATAGCTTTACGATACTTGGTACCAACGTTTGTGTTTTTTGTGATAACAATGGACCCTCACTTCGTAAATGCCACTGAGTAACGGTGAGCCGTATGGTGCCTAGAAGCATGGTAGCGATAGTGTGGGCTGGAATGTCGCTCCTACATCCATTTTCGGCTTGGAATTTAATGATAATTTTTTCCAACAAGGAAATCATATCATCTAGCATCCTTGCGAGCAGGGGGCGGAGTTGAGCGTCGGCGTGGAAGGCCTCTTCAGTAAATACGAATAGGGCGAATGCCGGGTTGGATTCTATCCTGGAAAAAAGCATGGAGAGAAAACTTTCTATAAAGCGGTCAAATGGTTTCTCCGTCATTCCTGTTTCAGAGAAAAGGGGAACGATAGATTGCTGAAGATTTTGGAGCAGGGCGACCAATAGATCGTGTTTACTCGCGAAATGGCGATACACGGCAGGTTCCGATACTCCGATTGCCGCAGCTACATTTCGTATGGTCAACTTATGGGTTCCCTGTTCGACTACTATGTGCATGGCAGCTTCAACTATGTTTTGTTGTCGGTCGGTAAGCATATCCCATCACCTCCATGTTGGTTATCGCTAACTAACATACTGCTCTTGAGAAGTTTTATCAAGAGTGAAAAGGAAAAAACAGAAAGATTTTACAAAAATACTACAATATTTTTTTCGTTTACTTTGCAATATGCTCCCTCTATACTAATCCCAAAAGGTTTTCAAAGGAGAGTTGCGTTGGCAAAAGTCCTCATTGTAGATGATTCTCATATGGAGATCGTACTGATTACGGAACTGCTCAGTGATATGGAGGTGGTGAGTGCCAAAGATGGCTTGGAAGCCCTTAAAATCCTTGCACAAGATACAACCATTGAGATTATACTCCTTGACCTATATATGCCCAACCTTGATGGTTTTGGTGTATTGCAGCACCTTAAAGAACAGGACTCTCATATTCCCGTAATCATTCTCACCAATGCTGATGATGTTGAGTATGAGGTAAAGGGTTTAGAACTTGGAGCGGTCGACTTCATTCGAAAACCAATTAATCGACGGGCATTGCATAAGAGAGTAGAGATCCAGTTGGAACTCATCGAAGCCCACCAATCGATTACTGAACACAACGAGCGGCTACAAAAACAGGTTGATGAACGGACCTTGGAGGTAATGAGGGCAAGCGAAATTACTATACAATCGCTCATCTCATTGTTGGAAGTTCGGAATATCGAGACAAGCAACCATGCAAGAAGGACCAGTCGCATGATGGAGCTCCTCTGCAATGCTTTGGCGAAAAAGAATTATACCGGATACGGATTGGATGCCAAGACTATCCGAGAATTGGTGCGAACAGCTCCATTACACGATATCGGAAAAGTGGGAATACCGGACAGTATCTTGCTAAAACCAGGAAAACTAACACCACAAGAGTTTGAGATTATGAAATTGCATGTCGACTATGGCGTGCATGCATTGAATTATCAAGACTCTGGATCCAAGATAGCTATGGGATTCATCGAGACAGCACGACAGATCATACAGAACCACCATGAGCGATTCAACGGAGGGGGGTATCCTCGTGGCCTCAAAGGAACCGATATCCCTCTACCTGGTCGCCTTATGGCAATTATCGATGTATACGATGCATTGACCAGTGATCGTGTCTATAAGAAAGCCCTTGCCCATTGGGAAGCATTGGAAACCATCAGTGGGGAACGGGCTATGCACTTTGATCCGATTATTACCGATGTGTTTCTGACTTTGGGAGACCAGATACAGGAGATAAGCCGACAACTGAGATAGGGGAGTCGATGCGAAAACTGTTAATTTTCTGTATAGTGATGCTATTCAGCTTCGTTATCTTTGCAGCCGATTCCGATGGTGGATTATTGTTTACGCCATTGGAATACAACTTCTTGCAAGAACATCCAGAGATACGAATCGGACCTGATCCCTCTTTTATCCCCTCCGAATATATCGATTCTCATGGTGTCTATAAAGGGATAGCTGCGGATATCCTAGCTTTGATAGAACAGCGTACAGGCCTCAGATTCGTTCTTACCGGTAACCTGACATGGCAGGAGGTTACCGAAAAAGCCTTGGATCGCCAGGTTGACCTTTTGCCGGCAGTCGGAAAGACCATTGAGAGAGAAAAGATCTTTCTTTTCAGTAACCCGTATATCGCCTTCCAACGGGTTGTCGTAGTAAAGAACACGAACGAAAGTATACAAGAATTTGATGATCTATTCGGAAGACAAGTCGCTGTACAGGCTAATAGTAGTCATCATGGATTCCTAAAAAATTATCCCCAAATTGGTATCAGGACTTACGAAACGGTCGAGGATGCCCTCTATGCGGTCAATCGGGGAGAAGAGGTCGCCTTTATTGGGAATGAGGCCACTACTAGCTACCTTTCCGGTACGCTTGGCATGACTGAATTGAGTTTCATTCCCATCGATACCGGAGAAGTACAGCAACTATATATGGCTGTTCGTAATGATTGGCCACAATTGGTCTCTATACTCGATAAAGCCTTGGATAGCATCTCTGAGACGGAATTATCTGAAATCTATAATAGATGGATAACGATAGACCGAAGGATAGATTTTACTCCCTATATCATGGCTGCTGTGCTCCTTGGAGCCATCGCGCTCCTCATCCTTGGCGTTTCAGCTTTTTGGATCAGTCGTTTGAGGCGAGAGGTTCAAAAGAAAGAGGAGGCTATGGAATTGGCTGCAGAAGCCGATAGGGAAAAAAGTCGTTTCATGGCACGCATGTCGCATGAAATCCGTACACCATTAAATGGTATCAATGGAATGACCTATCTTTTGGAAGGATCAACCCTCAATCCCACACAAAAACAATACGTGAAGTCGATATCCCGTGCTACGAAGAACATGCTCTCCATAATAAACGATATCATTGAGTATTCGAGGATAGAGGAACGGCGTATACCGATGGAGAACATCCCCTTTAAATTGGATGAAGTGGTACAGCATGTGATTTCATTGGAATCTCCAGTAATCCATAAAAAGAACCTAAAATTACAATTCGAGTGGGATTCGGAGGTTCCAATTCATGTTAAGGGGGACGGAAATCGGTTAGGTCAGATTATTACCAATCTCATCCATAATGCAGTAAAGTTTACCGATAGGGGAATAATCGGGATACGTGTCTACTGTACTCATCTGGAGGAATCGCTGTGCAAGATACGGTTTGAAATCAGCGATACTGGAATCGGGATTTCAGAAGAGACACTAGCGAATCTATTCAAGCCTTTCAGTCAAGCGGATGCCAGCATAGCCCGAAAATATGGAGGATCAGGTCTCGGGCTATCCATCGTAAAGAGCCTGGTGGAGATGATGGGTGGGACTTTGAACCTATCCAGCGAACTGGGAAAAGGCTCCCGATTTTCATTCGAACTTCCACTGGAACTCGATCTGGAGGGTAAAAGCCTTGATGATCAGAGACTTGCTTCACTCGATCTCTCTTCTCTGAATATACTGGTTTTTGCCAAGGATGAGGGCACCCGAAAGTCGATTGAAATTGCTCTTCATCGTATTGGAGCTTCTGCCGATTACATCGGCAAGTCCAAATTAGCGTTACAACTCTTATGTAATGATACAACAGAAGGTCTTCTCAGATATGGTTTGTTGATCTTTGATACCGCTAGTAATGGAGATCTCCAGCAACTTCTCACCACATTGAAAGAAGTACCTTCAAAAGAGAATACTCCAAAGATTATCGCCTTGGTATCCTCTAAAGAGGAAGGGCATAGTGAAGAGCTGAGACGATCGGGTATCGATATCGTACTTCCCAAACCAGTGCTCCCATCGTTGCTATTCGATAGTATCCTTGAGCTTTTTCCCAAAACTGTCTTGGCTGTCCAGTTGGGAGATGAGAATTACCAAGACACCCATCTTGGTGAACGAGGGAACATTCTTGTGGTAGAGGACAATGATGTAAATCGGATTATTGCAAGAGATGTCCTCGAGAGGGGTGGATTCAGAATCTTTATGGCTGAAAATGGTAAGGAGGGGTATGACCTGTTTGTTCAACAACGTGACAGCATTGATCTGATTTTGATGGACTTGCATATGGATGTGATGGATGGATTTGAAGCTACCCGACTTATTAGACTATTGGATAAGAGTGTGCCGATCTTTGCTCTAACTGCGGATGTTATCGGAGATATCCATGAGCGGTGCAGCAATGCTGGGTTCACTCGAATTATTCCAAAGCCATATGACCCGAAAGATCTACAAGAAATCATTGCACAGACGATCGGGAAAAACCCGATTGGAAAAGCTACCTCAAAGCAGTTAGTTGATAAAGAAGATAGTCATGAAGTCCTCAATACTGTACAAGGACTGAACAGAATAGATGGAAACGATGCTCTGTATGAAAAATTGGTGAGCCTATTTTTGCAAGAGGTCTATACTGGTTTGCCGAAAATGCAGCAAGCGTTTTCAGAAGAAGACTGGAAAAGCATTGCCGAGTTTGCCCATAAGACGAAAGGTGGAGCATATACGATCGGTGCGGATCGGTTGGGCGATATTGCAAGGAGGATCCACATGCAAGTATTAGAAACTACAAAGGTTGGCAAGCCATTGCTTGATGAATTTGTACAGGAGTTGGCGCTTTTGGAGCGTGAAATTGGGAAATTCTTTGATTCTTCTGCCCCAAAATGCTAATTTGAAGGTGCCTAAGAGCCATATACGTGGTATGTTTGATAGACGATAACCAAGAAGATTGGGAGGAGATTGCATGAAGAATTATAAAAATTTCATCCCCTTGATAGGGACGAAGGTCGATCCTGTCGCATATGGGGTATATCCGCTTTCAATAAACAGTGTTGGAGGCGGAACTGTATTCATGGCTGAGGATTCGAAAGAGACACTCATAGTTGCTGTTGGAAAGGATTGGGATTTCTCTGGAGTTGAGTTTGAAGTTGAAGATCAGCCGTGTGTTGCAGCTCCTTTGACCCATGCTAATGCCAAGGTTTTACGTTCCTTGCTCCCGTTTACCGCACCGGTTAGGGTTTTGCACAAGGAGAGGACAGTTGGAGTCGGCGACCGTTTGGGAATAGCTGCTCCTGGCCATATACGGGTATTCGAAGAGTATGATGCTTTTCCGATCCTTGCCCAGCAATCGATCCGTGAGCTGACTCTGACCGAACGAACTTATGAAGATGTTCTAGATGCCGCAACCTTTGCTGTATTCCGCGATGGTTATAAAAAAGGGTATGGAGCTGATGGTGATCATTTGAAGAAAGCGGAAGAGGTCAAAATGGCCTTGGATTTGGGCTATTCTATGATCACTCTCGACTGTAGCGACCATATGCATAACGAATTCGAGTCCATGCCTAAAGCAGAACTGGATAACAAATATATGGCGAAAACTGAACTTGAGAAAAAGTACATAGGTAAATCATTCGATCTTGGAGAGGGTGTCGTAGTCACGTTCGATGAAGAATCATTCAAACGGATGGCCATGGTATATGGAGAAGTGCTTGATTACGCAACTTCCATCTACGAAAAATTTTTCACAGACGGTACCTATTCGGCCGATTTTGAGATCTCAATCGACGAGACGACCACTCCTACGACTCCTTTGGAGCATTTCTTTGTCGCCAACGAGTTGACTGCCCGTGGTGTAAAGTTCGCTACCCTTGCTCCCCGTTTCTGTGGTGAGTTCCAAAAAGGTGTGGATTATATTGGTGATATTAAACAGTTCGAACAGGAGCTGGTAGCCCATACAGCTATCGCCCGATATTTCGACTATAAGATTAGTCTCCATTCCGGTTCGGACAAATTCATGGTATTTCCCATCTTCGGTCGACTCACGAGAGGCCGTTTCCATGTGAAGACAGCGGGAACTAACTGGCTGGAGGCAATGAAGCTTGTAGCTATGGTAGACCCCAAACTCTATCGTGAAGTTCATGCCTTCGCCCTCTCGAAATTTGACGAAGTGACCAAGTATTACCATGTAACGACCGATATCACACGGATTCCTGACTTGGATACGCTGGATGACAAAGCTTTGGTGAAGTTGTTTGAACACAATGATGCCAGACAATTGATCCATATTACCTACGGTCCGATTCTCTCTACGAAAGATGCCAAAGGAGAATTCCTCTTTAAGGATCGACTATATGATTTGTGGAAGATACACGAGAAGCAGTACTCCGATCTTCTGTTCCACCATATCGGTCGGCATCTGAAAGAGTTGTATCGTCATATGAGGGGTTAGTTGGCTATGGCGTTGGTCGTAGCTTCCGATTTGCACGGGAGTGCAACATGGACCCGTCGGCTTCTCAATGCTTGCGAGGTTGAAAAGGCCTCGCAAGTTGTTTTGCTTGGGGATATTCTCTATCATGGTCCCCGAAACCCGTTGCCCGAAGGATACGATCCACCCGAGGTGGCCAGATTGCTTAATGCCGATGCTGCTAGGATAGTGGCTATAAGAGGTAATTGTGATAGTGAGGTTGATTCCATGGTGTTACAGTTTCCTCTCTTCGATTTCGCTTCCGTTACGGTAGATGGGCATCGTTTCCTTTGTACTCATGGGCATCGTTTCAATGATCAACAGCTTCCCCCGATGGTAGCTGGTGATGTATTGCTTTTCGGGCACACGCATATCTATCTAGCAGAGGATAGGGATGGACTCTTCGTTTTGAATCCAGGATCGGTCTCCTTACCAAAAGGTGGGAGAACCAATACTTACATGGTATATAGGAATGATGTGTGCTCTATAAAGGATTTTTCAGGGGAGGTTTTAGCGACTCTTACTGTGGTGTAGTGTGGTATAGAAAAGAATACCTGGGGATGATGTCAGCTGTTATGACAGATTCTAATATGAAAGGGCTTGATATTAAAAGGTGGTGGTATTACTATTGATATACCATTTACAAGCCGTATGGGGTAGTGTATGCAACTGAAGTATCAATCTGTGTTCATGGATATTCAGAACAAGATTCTCTCTGGATATTGGCCCGAAAATGCTATGATTCCCACCGAGCTCGAACTCTGTAAGAAGCACGATGTCAGTAGGATAACCGTGCGACGGGCATTGGATGATCTGGTACAAATGGGACTGATTCGTAGGGCTCGTGGCAAGGGCTCGTTTGTCTGCAAGACTAAACAATACGCCGAATATCGGAATGGTTTGGTGAGTCAGGACGGTGTGGAGTTCGATACTCGGATTTTTAATAGGATCTTGGAGGATTCACTCTATGATCCGAATTCCGATCTCGCCAAGAACTTGCTGCCGAATTTCAAGTTGAGCCCAGCTTCTGGTGATGGCCTTGTCCGAATCCGACTAGTCCGACTGGTCGATGACCATCCATACGCAGTAATGAGCATATTTGTTCCTGAGAGTATCTCAAAACAAGTGGACCGAGAGATGTTAGTCCGCCGTTCATTCTTGGATGTCTATGAGTTATGTACGGGGAATAAGATTGTTACACTCCATCGCTCGGTCTCGGCCGTAATCCCCGATGATGAACAGTGCAATCTTCTTGGTGCCAGAAGTGGAACAGCGCACTTGTGGATGAAGAATACCGCATGTCTGGCGGATGAGACTCCCGTAGCGATGAATTATGCCCTCTATAATGGCAATTTGTTTGATTTTGCGGTTAGTATCGATTTGAACAATCCTCCCAAAGTAACGCTCTGAAAAAGCGTCTTTGTTCCATTTTTGACCGGGCCTCTCTAAAAGGCTCGGTTTTTTCTAGTGCAAATATAAGACAATTTATGCTTATTATTTTTGACAAGCGCCTTTTTTGTGTTAGAATAATTTCCGAATAACCGGGATCCTTAAAATGGAATGGTTGTTGTACAAGGAGACAGATGATGAGAACTATCATACGGATGTTGCACGAGGCTGCTGAGCGTTTCCCCACACGCGCTTACACTACAAAGAAGACAGAAGAGGGCTGGAAGGCCTATAGTTATTGTGAGGTCGACAATGAATCGGATCGGATCGCCGCCTATTTCATTGCCAAAGGCCTAAAGAGTGCCTCAGCATTTGGTATCCTTGCCGAAGGTCGACCCGAATGGGTAATGGCGGAGATTGGGGTAATCAAAGCCCGGGGAATCTCTGTTCCTCTCTCCATAAAATTGAAGCCTGAGGAGATTGCATTCCGCCTTATCCATAGTGAAGCGAAGGGAATAATCGCCAGTTCCAATACTCTGGACAACGTATGCAAAGCTTTGGACACCATGGAGAGCAAACCTATCCTCTATTATCTCGATTCATTGGATGATCGCCTCATTCGCCAACAGGAAGCCCATGGTTGGAAAGAGGGCGAGGATTTCGTCACTTGGGATGCTCTGATCGGTGAGGGTGATGAAATCCTCCAGCGATTGCCTACCATTGTAGATAAGGTTGTAGAGCAAATCGATGAGAACGATACAGTGAACATCTGCTACACTTCAGGAACTACGGGCAATCCAAAGGGAATCATGCTTACCCATCTCAATTATTGGGCTAACAGTAACGATGCGGTAAAACTGTTTAAGCTCCCTGATGCTGAATTTGAGACTCTTGTCGTTCTTCCGGTGGACCACTCGTTCGCCCATACGGTAGGTATCTATACATCGATGTTGAGGGGAATTACGCTTCATTTTGTCGATGCCCGTGGCAGCAACGCTGCGATTATACGAAACTTCCCCAAGAATCTGGTCGAAGTGAGTCCTGTATTCCTCATGACCGTTCCTTCCATAAGCGGGAGTTTCATGAAGAAGATGACCCAAGGTGTAGCGGAGAAGGGCCCATTCATAAATGGAATATTCCAAAGAGGTCTTAAGGCAGGAATCAAGCGCAATGGCGATGGTTTCAACCGTCCTTCCCTCGGCGTTCAATTGGCTACTTTCTTTCCCTACAAGCTTGCATCCCTTTTGGTTTTCCCGAAGTTACGCAAAGTCTTTGGCGATAGGATCAAATATTGTGTAGGAGGAGGGGCTTTGCTGGAAGCCCGCCAGCAACACTTTTTCGCTGCAATCGGAGTTCCTGTCTACCAAGGGTACGGTCTTACAGAAGCTGCTCCCATCATTAGTTCCAACTCTCCAGAGCGATACAAGTTCGGTACTTCAGGCATGGTCGCTCCTAGTGTTACCTGCAGGATCATGAAAAGTGAGACCGAGGAGGCGAAAGTCGGAGAGCGGGGTGAGATCGTCATCAAGGGTGAAAATGTCATGAAAGGGTATTTCAAGAACCCCAAGGCTACAGCCGAAGTTCTCCGCGAAGAAAACGGTGAGACGTGGTTATGGACAGGTGATCTCGGTTACTACGATGAGGATGGCTTCTTGGTTGTTACCGGTAGAGCAAAGGCTCTTCTGATTGCCAAGGATGGTGAGAAGTATTCTCCAGAAGAGGTTGAAGAGGTCATGATCAACCATACCGAGGTGCTCAACCAGTTAGTGGTCTACAATGACCATAGGGCTTTCACCTCAGCTTTGGTGACATTGCAGGAGGATGTAGTGAGGCGATTAATCGCCGATGAGCAACTTGATACACCCGAGGCGGTTTTGCGTCGTCTGAATGATGTTGTCCGTTCCTATGAACCGATTGCCGCCAGCAGTATTCCATCGCAATGGATACCCGGTAGATTTGCATTCATCGCCGAAGCGTTTAGTGAGGCCGATGGTTTGGTTAATTCAACGATGAAATTGGTCCGTTACAAGGTCTTCGAGTTCTACAAGACGAGAATAGACGAACTGTATGAAAGTGAGCAGCTCAATGAACAAAGAAATCTTGAGGTGGTAAAGCAGCTCTTCTTTTCCTAAATAATTGAACATTCTCTGGCACTAGTCCTTTATGGCGGAGCATTCGGCACAGGTTCCTTTGAGGACGATGCCATGCTCCGATACGGAGAATCCTGTCTCTTGTTCCACAGTCTTGTCGATATGGCTGAACATTTTCAGATCTACATCGGTTATCGTACCGCATGAGGTGCACACCAGATGGCAATGTTCGTCATTTCGTCCATCGTAGCGTACGCTGGTATTGCCGGCACTCTCGAGTTTTCTGATTTTCCCCATCTCGGAAAGTAGATTGAGATTTCGATAGACCGTACCAAGGCTGATCGAAGCCATTTCTCGTTTTGCTTTTACGTAGATTTCCTCTGCTGTTGGATGGACTGAACAATTGCGTAGGGTTTCAAGTATCAATTCCCGTTGTCGTGAAAACTTCATGGGGATCCTCCCTCTTCGTCTTTATCAGGATAAGGTGCAAGGTTACCAAGATTCCAATGATTCCCAAGATGATCGTTACGGTAGGATTCTTAACAATAACCGCCGAAACGATAAGTCCAATCCACAACCAGATGATAGCGCGTACTTTTGTCTTTACTGGTACCCCTTCGTGGGTTCTCCAGTGGCGAAGGTAGCTACCGAATATTCTGCTCTCTTCTAATTTTCTAGCGAGTTTCGGGCTAGCTATAGAATAACATGCCGCTGCCAATAGGACGAACGGTGTGGTGGGTAAGACGGGCATTACGATTCCGATACCACCCAGTAGGAGGCTGAGGCTGCCAGCTGTAATGAGGAGGAGGTGTTTGATGGTCGATTTTTTCTTTTCTACTTTCATACTTGTCCAAATGAGAGGTATCAATACCCCAGGGCAAGCCCTGGACCCCGGAAGCTTCGCCTCCTATTCCACCCCAAGGGGAGGGGTATTTCTCCTTACGTTCCCGGCACTCGCTCGGCAATGTGGCCCCGCTGCTCTCGTTTCGTTGGGGAATACAAGCAAGCTTTTGTTTCCTGCACTCGTTCGGCAATGTGGCCACGTTGTGGCCCCGCTGTCCTCACTTCGTTGGGAAATAAGAATAATTCCTGATTTGAATAACATGTTTGCATTTGTCATGTCAATGATATTTTGTTACATTTGCAACCTAGGAGTGTTATACGGGTATAGCAAGATGGTAAAATGCTGATATATTGCATGAATTGTGACATCTGTCAGAGTTTTATTGATTTTTCACTAGGCGATTGTTGT
This sequence comes from Pleomorphochaeta sp. DL1XJH-081, assembly GCF_049310885.1. Lineage (NCBI taxonomy): Bacteria > Pseudomonadati > Spirochaetota > Spirochaetia > Spirochaetales > Sphaerochaetaceae > Pleomorphochaeta > Pleomorphochaeta sp. DL1XJH-081. Next base: position 738,729 of record NZ_JBMDYO010000001.1, on the reverse strand, counting down.
TTATAGGTATACGATAGAGACAAGGGGAATACCCTTTGCCAAGGAGGAGAAATTATGAGAAGGAGACTATTGGCGTTTTTGCTCGTGCCATTTATTCTCGTTGCCTTCATCTCATGTGAGGGCGATATTTTCGGCACGATCAGTGATTTCATGGGACAGACGAGCTCCAATGTCTACGCGGACAACGGGCTAGTACAGATTGATACGTCGCAAGGGGCGGAAGTAACCGATGCTACAGTATCGATTTTAGCTATAGAGGAGCCTGATCCTCCAGCAGATCCAGAGAATCCCACTGAAGAAGAGACGGCGGATATCGAAGCCTACGAAGCCGCTTATGAAGAAGAGGTTGAAACCATTAAGGATAGTATCACCGAAGCTCTAACTTCTCCCACAAAGACTGAGGCTTTGGTCGAGGCCTTGAGTGAGCCTTTGGAAGAGGGAACTACTGCTCCAACAAAAGTAACAACCAAGGTTACGGAGTTGGAGACAGAATATAGTATCGATATTCCCGAACCTGAAACCGAGGGAGATCTTGTGACATTGATCCTTCTTACCGAACTCTACGAAGAAGCTTCACCTCTTATCGATGCCATGAATGATTTAGATCCAGACAATGATCCAACTGAAGAAGAGTTATTGGATTTTGTATCTGATGCACAACAAGTAGTTAATATCGTTAAGACTGTTTCTCCTGCTGGAGCAATAAATCTTGATGACATCTTGGAAAGTTTAATTGATGATCCAGATGCCTTGGATGAGATTCTGGGTAGATCATCCGATTCCCGTTCATTATCGAGGGTCGAAGAGCCGGTGGAAGATGAAGACGATGTCATGTTGTATGCAAAACCAATCTTTGAGAATGTGATTGCTGCTATTGGTACGGAACCTGGGACTGGAGAATATGAAGGACAGGACGTAATTATTTCCTCGAATCTCGGTAGAACAATTGGTGGTTTTGCCATGATGAGAGGGACATATGAGGAGATGGCTCCCGCATTGGTCGGGAGTGGAGTTGAACTCGACCTTCCCGATGTCATCAACTATGCACTGAGTGTTGTCTTTACCGAAGCGGATGCTTTCTTTGCAAGTCTAACTATGCCTTTGGAGTTTGAAGATGTTCTTAATGATATGATAGTCTGGATGGCTCTTTCTGATGAGCTCCAAGAAACTACAGATCCAGACTTTATCGCTGATAATGCAGGGTTTGATTGGGGGACTGCGTTCGATGATTTTACCGCAGTTAAACCAGCATTCAATAGTGATGGCACTATCAGAACAACGCTCGATTTGTTGATAGAAGCGATTCCTTCGGATCTTACCCTGCTCGAAGATGCTCTTGATGATCTTTTCGAACCAGAACCAGAAGTGTAGGGGAAGGGAGGTAGAAAATGAAAAAGAAATTACTAATTAGTTTACTAATCATGTTACTTGTCGGTGGCAGTCTGTTTGCCTACACGTTCCCAGACTTCTTCTACCCTGAAATGTCCTTCCGCCCTATCAGTGCGAGGACCGAGGCTATGGGAGGAGCGGGTGTCGCGACCGCAACAGGTGCGGATGCCTTCTTCATGAACCCCGCCAATCTGGGATCCAGGCGATTCAGCTTGAATCTTCCTTCGGTTTCAGTAACGGTGTTCAACCCAAAGGCGATCATTGATGAAGGAATCATCGATGAGATCCAGAACAATAGCGATGAGGATGACTTTGCTACCACAATCGTGAACAAGTATATGGGTATCGTAACCGCTGGAAGAGGAGAAGTGCTCTCAACGGATATCGCCATGTCCTTCACCGGTGGCGGATTCGGAATCGGTATGCAGTTGCAGGAACAGTTACATACCTACAGTTCCGATGGATCTCTAGCTGCCGATAAAGTCATTGCAGAGGTAAATGCGGGCGCGTCGGTAGGTCTAGGTTTCAGGTTGAACTTCATCCCCGATGTATTGTCGGTCGATATCGGTGCAAGCGCACGACCAACATATAAAGCGTACTCCAATCGGATTGGAGCTTCCGAACTAATTGGAATCGCAGATGCGGATGATCCTGCCCAAAAGTTCATGACCGATTATCCTGTGGCAGCCGGTTGGGCAGTCCCTGTTGATGTCGGTGTGAATATGAATCTCCCCATCGGATTGAGATTGTCTGCGGTTGCAAGAAACCTCAATGGCAAATACACCATGACTCGATATAATACATCGGGAGATTGGGTGAATGAGATGGCCGAGATGGCTGGAGCCGATCCTGTGTATGAAGGGGCTGCAGGAACGACAACTGAATTCGAATACACCGTTCCTTGGACACTCGATATGGGATTCGGATGGGCTCCCTCCTTGGGAGGATTCGGTAAGATAGTCCGTCCTTCATTCGCATTCGATCTGGTCGATACTATCGGTCTAGCTGAAAAGATGGAGACGGATGAAGATGCATATTTGGATCATCTCCGACTTGGTGCCGAGGTTAAACTGCTCTCCATGGTCGATATTCGAGCCGGTTTGAACCAAGGATACATCTCTGTTGGTGCAGGATTGGATCTCTTTGTTATCCACATGGATGTCTCCTACTACTGGCGTGAATTCGGTGTTGAAATCGGTGACAAGCCGATCGATGCACTCACTGTCAGGTTCAACTTGGGTGTCGATGGCAGATAAGTCCTCCATTATCTGATTTTTCGGGGTTGCTGTAGTTTCATTGGGAATTTCGGCAACCCCATTCTTATACCCTTCTTAAGTTGTTTGTGTGTTATTTATGTAACGCCAATGGCTTTAAACATAACACTATGTAAAATTTTTATTGTGCGCGTAGTATAAGTTATGATATGCTCCGGATAGAAAAACACACGTACCGTTCGGTACATACAAGGGAGTATCATCATGACAGACTTTGGCATTTGGGGCCTTATTCCCCCAATCCTAACCATTGCTCTGGCGTTCATCACCAAAGATGTCGTCATCTCATTGTTTCTAGGGATTTTGTCCGGAACGTTGATTGTTGCCGGAGGAAATCCATTCGCCGCTCTGGTCAACCTTTCCGATGTCGTAGCCGGATCGCTCAACGATGGGTGGAATATTCGCATATTCCTCTTCTGTGCGCTGCTGGGAGGTTTGGTCGGCTTGCTCTCCAAGACCGGAGCTACCAAAGCCTTTGGCCGCTGGGCTGCCCTGCATGTACGTTCAGGAAAAGCCAGCATGCTCATGACTTGGGTGTTCGGATTACTCATCTTCATCGATGACTATTTCAATAGTCTCGCAGTCGGTACCGTCATGCGTCCCATCAGCGATAAGAATGGCGTACCTCGGGCCAAGTTGGCCTATATCCTTGATTCCACCGCAGCCCCGGTATGCATCATCGCCCCAGTCTCCAGCTGGGTCATCACCGTTATGTCTATCGTTAAAGGTTCTGAGGGTTTTGAGCAACTCGGTATCACCGAATTCGAATTCTTCATCCGCTCCATTCCCTATAATCTCTATGCACTGCTTACCATCATCATGGTACTCACCATTATCCTTACCAACCGTGATTTCGGTCCCATGGCAGCCTCCAACCGCTATCATGAGACAACCGGAAGCCTCTACAACCAGGCTTATGGTGATGCTCCAGGAGAAGTTGCCGAAGTCGGAGGAAAGGATCGTGCCATTGCATGGGATATGATCCTTCCTATCGTTGTCCTGATCGTATCGGCAGTCGTATTCTTCCCAGTTACCACATGGATGGGATCGATTGACGGAGAGACCATCACCAGTATGAGTCAGGCTATGGCAAGCATGTCCTTTGGTGATGCATTTGCCAACACCGATGCATCCTATGCCCTCTTCTATGCCGTCATCTTCACTCTAACGGTTACCATGATCTACTACTTTGCTAGACGCCTGTTCTCGATTAAAGAGGCCTCTGAGGCTCTCAAAGAGGGAATCGGTTCCATGGTCCCCGCACTTTTGATCCTCACTATGGCATGGTCTATCGGAACCATCATAAAATCGGCACCCGAAGATGGTGGACTCGGCTTAGCAGCATTCCTCTCGGAAGCTGTCGTGGCTGGAGGACTTCCTTTGGCACTCGTTCCTATGATCGTGTTCGCCCTCTCGGCATTGATCGCATTCTCGACAGGAACATCTTGGGGAACCTTCGCCATTATGATTCCCATCACCATGCCTATCATCGCAGGATTGGCAAAAGCCAAGGGATTACCCGTTGAAGGCATGAGCCATGCGATGTTCTTGGGAGTGAGTGCAGTACTCGGAGGTTCGGTATTCGGAGACCACTCGTCCCCTATATCCGATACCACAATCCTCAGCTCCACAGGAGCGAGTTGCCCCCACTTGGAACACGTTGGAACACAGATGCCTTATGCACTATTCGTAGCAGCCTGTTCAATCGTAGGTTTCCTGCTTGGAGGATTGTTCCTCAACGCTGCCCTCGCTTGGATTGGAGCCATTGCGCTTTTCGTGGCAGGTATGATCTTCCTTCCCCGCATCTACCGTAAGGCATGAGAGCATGATAGAATAGCCCCATGAAAGATGAACAAGCCGTATCTTACATGGTGGCTATTACACCAAAAATACAACCATACGCTTGGGGGGATGATTCATTCATCCCCGCCTTGCTCGGCAAGAAGAGCGATGGGAAACCAAAGGCAGAACTTTGGTTTGGGACCCATCCTGGGGGTGAGTCAACACTAGCCGATAGTACACCTTTAGGCGATTTTATCCGCGACCATGCAGATGATTTCCTTGGAAGGCAACAAGTCAATCGACAGGGAAAGGATGTCCCCTTTCTCCTAAAAGTCCTAGCCATAGCTAAACCACTCTCATTGCAGGTTCATCCTACTACTGAACAAGCCCAAAAAGGGTACGCTGAAGAGGTGGCCTCCCATGTGGACTTGCCGAGAGAGCAGTGGAACTACAAAGATGATCGACAGAAAGCGGAGGTGCTCTATGCGCTGACTCCGGTTACCGCAATGTGTGGATTTCTTTCAAGTGCCAAGATCGCTGAAAATCTCCGTTCCATGGTACCATATCAATTTCCTCTTTTGTTTCCATTTCTTCAGGAAAACCAAAAATCTGATGAAAGTACCCTGGTCGAACGATTTTTCACCACACTCTACACCTTGGAAACCGATCAGTTGAAGTCTCTGTTGGAAGAGTTTCGTGAGCAGATCGGGAAATTGATCAAGGAGGAGAAAAACGATGGGATGTGGCTCTCTCCGGTGCAGATAGCCCACGATTGTCTTACATTATACCCAGATGATCCAGGTGTCCTTGCTCCATTCTTTCTCAATGTGGTGCAAATGAAACCTGGAGAAACCATCTTCCTTGAGCCTAGAACACTCCACGCCTATGTGAAAGGGAATGCGATTGAACTGATGACCAATAGCGACAATGTGGTCAGAGGGGGCCTTACTCACAAGAAAGTTAATGTCCCACTATTGCTCAAGACTCTTACGTTCAAACCCCATACAGCAGATTTGTGTCCACAAATTCCCGATGCAACAGATAAGACAAATGTATTTGCCCCAACAGACGATTTTCTTTTGAGCGTATTCAAGAGAGGCGTCTATGAGGTCAATCAAAGGAAATCTATCGAGTTCTTGTTATGCACAGAGGGTAACGCAGTCATGACCTCTCTTCACCAAACTATTTCACTAGGCAAAGGTGAATGTATTGTGGTCGCCGCCTCTCTGCCTGACTACCATTTGGAGGTCGATGGAACAGTGTTCAGTGCATCCGTTCCCGGTTGAAACAGATGATGTCACGGTAGGTTTCCATGGAGTCCAAAGCCTGTTTCATGGTATATTGAGCATATGGATACAAAACAATTTCTACAACTTCTCAAAAGGGAATTGATGATAGCCATGGGCTGCACTGAACCTGCAGCGGCTGCACTTGCCGGTGCGAAGGCTTATGGATTGCTTGGCGAACCTATAGAACGCCTTCAGGTATATGCCAGCCGTGATATGGTCAAGAATGCCATGGGTGTGGGCCTTCCCAATTGCACATTACGTGGAATTCAGGCTGCGGTCGCTTTAGGTGCTAGTGGCGGTAATATTGAGCAGGGTTTGGGTATTCTTAGTGATATAACGCAAGATCAGAAGTTCTCTGCCATGCGAATGGCTAACGAAAATCGCATAACCTTGGAGCTCATGGAAGATGTTCCCCCTGTCTACATTGGAGTGAAAGCCTATGGGAAAAACCATTCATCCGAAGCTGTTATCAGCGGGGAGCATAACCGATTCGTGCGTTTGATGGTGGACGGTGATGTCCAACTCAATCTTCCCTTGATTGTGGCCGATGATAAGAAGGAAGAAGATATCATAACCGATGATATGATAGCGACATTCTCTCTTACCGATATAGCACAAGCGGTGGAGAAGATCGATATTGCCGACTTCGATTTTGTCCTCCAAGGAGCACAGACCAACATGGCTATCGCAAGACATGCTATGGAGCATGATTATGGTCTGTCAGTCGGTAAGACCATGGGAAGTTCGTTACCCGAAGAGCCAACAACCTTGGACGAGGCCTATGCACGTGGAGCAGCACTCGCCGCGGCTGCTAGTGATGCAAGAATGGCCGGTTGCCCCCTCCCGGTAGTGATTAATAGTGGTAGCGGTAACCAGGGTATCACAGTCTCCGTACCGTTGTTGGTAATGGCTCAGTATTTGGGTGTTTCAGATACCATGCTCATCAAGGCACTATGCTTTAGTCATCTGGTGGCTCTGGTACTTACGGCTAAGAAAAACAGACTGTCGGCCCTCTGTGGGGCTTTTACTGCTGCTATAGGCACAGCATGCGGCCTCGCATATCTCCAAGGAGGTGATGTCCAAGTAATGGACCAGGCAGTCAACAATATGGTGGGGAATCTGACCGGCATCATTTGTGATGGCGCGAAAGGTACGTGTGCGCTAAAAATTTACTCTTCAGTCCAAGCTGCGGCTATCAGTTGTAAGCTCGCCCTGAAAGGTATCTCACCTTATGATGAATCGGGCATCGTTGGAAAAGATGCATTGCAAAGCTTCTCATACCTCACCCAAATAAGTCATGAGGGAATGGAGCAGACAGATCGGACGATTTTGGCTATCATGATGGGAAAACAGGAAGTGTGTGATAGATGAGATATGTTGCCATAGATTTCGAGACAGCAAATAATGAACCGACTAGCGCCTGTTCGGTTGGTTTGGCCAAGATGCAGGATGGGAAGGTCCTCGACTCCTACTACAGCCTTATCAATCCACCCTCTGGGTATTTCTCTCCTATGAATATCAGCATTCATGGAATCCGTCCTGAACAAGTGCAGTCGGCGCCGACATTCGAACAAATCTGGCCTGACCTGTTGTTGTTTATTGGAGACGATCTATTGATCGCCCATAATGCTCCATTCGATATCGGGATTCTCCGTGCTATGTTGAACCATTACAATTTGCCAATTCCGGGTTTACGATATACCTGTACCGTCCGCATCTCTAGGAAAGTTTGGCCACATTTTCCCAGTCATAAGCTTACCGAACTCTCCCAACGTTTTGGGTTTGAGTACCAAGCCCATCATGCGTTGGAAGACGCAGTAAACTGTGGTTTGGTTTTTCATCAAGCCTGTCCTTGTCCTACAGAAAGGGAGGCTATCGAGTTCTTCATGGAGAAGGGGATACGATTCCAGCGCATAAGTGGTGGCTTGGCTCCTTTGGAACCTCCCGTTCCTCAGGGCGATTTGCTCCTCTGATACTGAATTTTCCGAATACTCCTTGCGGATTATACATACCAATGATATCATAATTTGAAATCAATACAGAGAAATCACCAATATAGTGGAGGACTACATGGAACTTAAAGGCTCTAAAACCGAGAAAAACCTGCTTGAAGCATTTGCAGGTGAATCGATGGCCCGCAACAAATACAGTTACTGGGCAAGCAAGGCAAGAAAAGACGGTTACCAGCAGATCGCTGATCTTTTTGAAGAGACAGCGGACAATGAGCGGATGCATGCAAAGCTCTGGTTCAAGGCTCTCCAGGAGAATGGAGAAATCGCCGATACCGCTACCAATCTCAAGATGGCAGCTGAAGGTGAGCACTACGAGTGGACCGATATGTACAAGAACTTTGCAGAAGAAGCTCGCCAAGAGGGATTCAAGAAGATTGCAGCTCTCTTCGAGGGTGTAGCGAAGATTGAGAAAGAACACGAAGCCCGTTATCTCGCGTTGCTCAAGAATGTAGAAGAGGGAGTCGTATTCTCCCGTGACGGAGAGCAAATCTGGAAGTGCGGAGTTTGTGGCCATATTCACATCGGAAAGAAGGCCCCTGAAGTGTGTCCTGTATGTGCACACCCGAAAGCCCATTTCGAGATCGCAGCTCGCAATTATTGATAAATTGCCGATATAAAGCGGTAAGCAAAAAGAAAGGGGCGCTTCAAACGCCCCTTTCTGCGTGTCTGCAAGAGTAGACGGTTTTCTACATCATATTAGGTAGCGTCATGGTAAGCGGAGTCCAGAAGGTCACGAGCAAGAGTGTTATAAGCATGGCTACATAGAAGGGTAGCATTGCCTTGGTTGCTTTTTCGATAGAGATTTTTCCGATCGCGCTTCCCACAAAAAGAGCAGAGCCGACTGGTGGAGTACAGAGTCCTATAGCCAGGTTCAAGATCAGCATGATACCGAATTGGATAGGGCTCATCCCCAACTGTCCCACGATTACCGGATAGAGGATCGGTGTCACTATGATGATTAGTGGTGCCATATCCATGATAGCTCCCAGTACCAACAACATCACATTGATCAGTAGCAGAAGTATGATCGGATTGTTGCTGATACCCAGTAGGAATGTGGTCACAGCCTGCGGTATGCGTAGATAGGCCAACAACCAACCAAACGCACTAGCAGCTGCAATTAGACTCATCACCATCGCTAATGTACGAAGTGAATGAAGCAATATCTTAGGCATCTCTTTCAATGAAATCTCACGATATACGAAGAAAGTGATGATAAAGGCATACACGACAGCTACCGATGCAGACTCGGTTGCCGTGAAGACTCCGGTTACTACACCGCCAATGATGATTACTACAGTCAAAAGACCCAAGATAGCATCACGAGATACTTGAACAGTCCTCTTAAAGCCGTACTTTTCCTCTTTTGGATATCCTCGTTTTACAGCGATCACATAGCTCACGATCATGAGAGCCAGACCAAGAAGTACGCCGGGAACGATTCCTCCCATGAAGAGTTTTCCGACCGAGACCCCTCCGCCGGCGGCCAGGCTGAATATGATCATATTGTGACTTGGCGGGATAATGACACCTTGGCAACTGCTGGTTACCGTGACTGCGACTGCATAGTCGTCGTCATAGCCTTTGTCCACCATCATAGGGATCAACATCGTTCCTATCGAGGATACATCTGCAACGGCTGAGCCCGAGATCCCTCCGAAGAACATGGAAGCCAATACATTGACTTCTGCGAGTCCACCGCGAACTCTTCCTACCATTGCATTAGAAAACTCGACCAAGCGTCGTGAGATTCCCCCTCGTCCCATGATTTCCCCAGCTAGGATGAAGAAAGGTATGGCGAGAAGGGAGAATGAATTAACTCCACTCACCGTTCTTTGGACGATCGATAATAAGGGAATATTGAGGTAGAGGGCAGTGAATACAGAAGAGATGAAAAGGGTGAACGTTATGGGGAATTTGAGCAAAAGGAGGATAACGAATGACCCCATCAAGATAGTTGTTGCTGTTGAGAAGTCAGGCATGGGTCTCACCTCCATTCGTCGAGTCATGTTTAGCATCTTTTAGACGCTTCAAATCGGCGATCGCTACATACAGGAAATAGGTTGCATAGGCGATGATGAAAAGAGCGGCTATGGGCACGATTACGTAGTTGACCGCATTCGACATTCCGGTAGCCGGTAATTTCGACCTTCCAGCATTCAATGTAACTCCCCAACCGAAATAGAGTAGGATGAGTCCAATCGAAATTTCTAGTATGTACTTGATGAGATTCAATGAATCGTTGAATATCCTCGGCAGTTTCTTAGGAAGGATCGTGATATTGATATGGAGATTCTCCTTTACCCCCAAAGCCATTGCTATGAAGGTAAACCAGATGACGATTACGAGGGAAACCTCTTCAGCCCATCTGATTCCGGAGTTGAACCCATACCGCAATACCACATTCATGAACACGATGATGACCATGGCGACCAATAGGATCATGGCAAGCACCAGTGCCCAATTGAACACCTTATCTAGATACTTTTTGAACACTTTCATGTCCGGCACCTCCTTGGTAGCCTAATCAGCATGGAAGAGGGGGACCCCATCGGGATTCCCCTCTCCATGATACACGACAGTCGCAAAATCCAAAAGCTTATTTCACAGCTTTGATCTTCTGGACCCACTCTTTGCCTTCTGCATCGAGGAAGCTGTCATACAAAGGCTGCATCGCAGCAGCGAATTCAGCCTGGTCGTTGATCGCATTGATCTTGGACCCAGCAGCAACTACCTTGGCTTCTGATTTCTTTTCGAAGTCTGCCCAAGCCTGGATCTGTACTGGAGCTGAATCTCTGGCAGCCTGTTTGATCAATTCCTGATCTGCAGCAGAGAGCTTGTCCATGGTGATCTTCGATGCAATGATCATCTCAGGTACACGAGTGTGTTCATCGATCGAGTAGTACTTTGCGACTTCAAAATGGCTAGAGGTGTCATACGATGGCCAGTTGTTTTCAGCACCATCGATAACGTTTGTCTGCAGTGCACTGTATACATCTCCATACGGGAGTGGCGTAGGAACAGCACCGAGAGCTGAGACGAGTCCCATCATCAGTGTTGATTCTTGGACACGGATCTTCATTCCCTTGAGATCAGCAACGGTGTAGATAGGCTTCACGGAGTTGTAGAAGTTACGTGCTCCACTATCATAGTAGACAAGACCGACGAATCCCGAATCGGTCATCGAATTGAGGAAGTACTCTCCAATTTCTCCGTTGAGAACCTTCCACATATGGTTCGAGTCACGATATAGATAGGGCATCTGCAATGCATTGAGCAACGGGTTGAAGTTGGACAATGGGGAGATGGATACACGGGTGAAGTCGATTCCACCAAACTGGACCTGTTCAATAGCGGACTTTTCGTCACCAAGCTGACCATTATTGTATACTTCTACCTTGATTCTTCCATTCGAACGTTCCTCTACCAGACGAGCGAACTCGAGGTCTCCGATTACAGTCGGATACCCATCGGGTTGGTTGTCGGCTAAACGAAGCACAATTGGTTTTTCTGCGCTAGCCTCCTGCTGTCCTTGTGCGAACAGTGGTGCTACCAACAGGGATGCCACGAGCATGGCAAGCAATACTTTTTTCATATGTTTCCTCCTGGAAATCTTGTGATGTACAAAGTATGGAACGAGTAGGGAGAATACGGAAGTTAGAGAATTTTGTAATCGGACAATATTTTCGCAAGATTGTTCTAGTTGTATTGCAAGTGTAGATAATAAAATTATTTACTTATAATTTTTCTGGTATTCACGAGGTGAAATCCCTTCATGACTCCTGAAAACACGGGAAAAATAGCTGTAGTCGGAGAAACCCGTGAGTTCTGCAACTTGATGTACTTTGATACCGGAATTGATCATCTGTTTAGCAATCCGCATCCTACAGGACGTAAGGTGGTCTACAAAAGATTCCCCTATGTATTCCTTGAACAATCTACTGAAATAGCTAGTACTCAAATTGAATTGCCCAGCCATCTGCTCCAACGAGAGTTGCTGTGCATAATGAGTCTCTATATAGGCCTCTACTTCCTGGAATATACGCACATATTTGTCTTTACGATCTGTTTCAATCGCTTTGCATGCTGAATCGATAAAATCCATGAAGTACCGCTCCATTTCCATGGGAGAACTCTTTTGCAGTGGTTCATAGGAAAAGTGGTGTATAGCAGCACGGATAGATCGGGTTGCGACTAGGACCATCTCATAGTATCTGTCGACGAACTGTTGGGTTTCCAGAGAATACCGTAGGGCAATTAGGTCTTGAGCTTCGTGGGCTAGTCTTCTTCCTTCTGTTAGATTCCCTGACATTACTGCCTCGACCAGTCTTGTTTCGACATTGTTGATCACTTGTTCTGAGGCAAATGAGGAATCGAGTTCTTGGATTTGATCGAAATCGACCAAAGATCTATCGTTACGTATTGCTACCAGATATGCTTGTGAAGCCTCTCTCAAGGCTTTTGGAATCTCTTCATAGGAGTGGAATGGTCGTCCCATTCCCATATGGCAAGTCGGACAGCCAAGCTGGACATGTTGTGATTCGAAACCTAATGCCAGAGTTTCAGCCCGTGTACTGAAAAGGAGAACGCTTATGCGGTCCACGGTCGGGAAGTAACATGCTTTATATGATGTCCTTTTCAATCTACCTTCAAGGATTTTGGAGAGATTAGCTTCAGAGGTACCATCGAAAACTAAAGCCAAACCCTCTTTCTCCATAATTCCTTCAAGGGAGAAGTAGGTCTCCATGGTCTCGTGGGGCACAATCCCGTATTTGAGTGAAGCGAAAAAACTGCGATTGAATTGCTTGAGGATCTTTCGTATCTCGTCTACTTCTTGTCCACGGGTAGAAGTTCTCTCTTCTTCCAGTTCATTGGTAAGTCGAGTTAAAAGCGTGATTACCTGTTGGACAGTGGCGGGCTTCACCAAATAGTCCTTAGCACCGATCCGTAGGGCCTCCTGTGCGAAATCGAAGGAATCCCAAGCAGTGAGGAATACGATACGGCATCTCGGAGCAATCTCAGCAATTTTCTTGGCCGCCTCTAGTCCAGAGATTCCGGGCATACGGATGTCGAGAAGGGCAATATCGATTTCGTGTGTTTGGGCAGCCTCCACAGCCTCTCTTCCATTACGGACTTTGATGCTCCGCAACGGGAGATTGCTTTTGCGGACCATAAGATCCAATGCCTCCCGTTCCAGATGTTCATCATCAGCTATCAGAAGGGTATACATCCTTATCCTCCCAATCTGTCCTGTCGCCGTATCGGTAAGGTTAGCCGAATTACAGTTCCCCTCGGCTGTGCCTGCTCAATTTCCATTTTTGCCGATTTGCCATAATACAATGTTATCCGTTCTAGGACGTTTGTCATGCCAATATGACTGTTGTCTATTTTTGCAGTAGATTCCAATACTTGAAATTTATCAGAATCTGTAATGCCCACTCCTGTATCTCCAATAGTAATGAACAGCTTTTTCTTGATCAGTTCAAGAATGATATGTACCGTTCCTCCCTCTTCCAAGGGTTCAAGTCCATGGACAATTGAATTCTCTACCAAAGGTTGGATTATGAGTGGGGGAATCAAGATATCCTGAACATCTGAGGCTGCTTCGATCTTATAATCGAGTCTCTCCCCAAAACGAATCTTCTGTATTTTCAAGTATTTCTGTATGAATTCTAGCTCTTCGTACAGTGGGACGGTCGTTCTTTGGTCAAGCATATAACGGAAGATACCAGCAAGGTCGGTAACTAGGTCGGAAGTCTGTTCGGCATCCTCGAATAATGCTGTCCTGCTTATGGTATTCATCGCATTGAACAGGAAGTGGGGATTGATCTGGGCCTGGAGGGTGAGCAATCGAGCGCGATCCAATTCTCTCTTAACCTTGACTTGCTGCAACTCCTGCTGGTGGATTTTCTTTTCCAGTTTCGCATTCTCATCCAGTGCCTCGATACGATCCTTTAGACTTGCCTTCATGGAGTTCAGGCTCTGCTCAAGGAATCTGATCTCACTAGGGCCACTTGCAGAAAGGTCCGGCGTCTCCAAATTCCCTTTGGTGATCTCTCTCGCTGTTTCCACCATTGCCTGGAGAGGATGTACTAGGGATCTGACGATCAGGGTAATGGCAAGTGTATAGAGGAAGGCGAAGAAAATTACCATGAAAAGCGAAAGAAGGCGGATATTGGCTATTGTTGATTGCATCTGTTCGACGGCTTGGGCGTCCTGTGTTACCGCACTGGAGAGGAACCTGCTATATACATAGCTTTCCAGATACGAGTAGGTGGTTTCTATCATGTAGTAACGTGTGAAGCCGGCCACATCGAGTGGCGTATCCTGTAGTAACAACTCCTGCTGTTGTGCAATGAAGTCCAGTCCATTGCCGAGACCTCTGAGTAGGAAGTATTGTTCCGGGTTCGTCTCGTAAGAGGTCTCCAGCTTTTTCAGCTGTACTTTAGCCCGAGCTTCAGCCCCTTTCAAGTCACTGAGTGCTTGGATTCTTTGTGTTTCATTCGTTGAGTTGAAGAGGAGGCGATTGAAAGCCTCCCTCTGATTGGTGATATTGGTGGCCAACTGCATTACCGTGGCATACCGAGAAGTCTGTTCTTGTACTGCAGAGAGTTGACTGAAAACAATCGCGAAGAGCACCGTACCCAAAAGTAAGAGTGATATGACCAGGACGACGCTATAGGTAACCAAAAGCTGGCCAAAACTGTAAATCCTGGGACGCTTGCTCTTCACTGGCACTCGATTCTCCTACGTGGTTTTGATATTAGCAATGTGGGCTAGTCTCTCAATAATTGGTAGTTTCTGCGTGCAAAGAGTTTCGCACTGTCCGCAGGCGGTACACTTGGCAGCTAACTCGGTCGGGATACTCCAGTGGTTTTTCGCCCGATTCAGTATTTCCTTGTCGTCCCCACCACTGAGGATATACATATTGTAGGAGTCGAGTAGTTTGGGGATAGGAATTTCCTCGGGGCAAGAATCACAATAGGCACACGTGGTGCATAGAGAATTCAATTCAGTGGTTAAATGACTGGCCATCTCATCAAGATAATCAGCTGATGTCGGTTCCAAACCTTCCGCTGCAAGGACATTCTCTTCTACCTCAGCGATGGAGCTAAAACCGGGAATAGCCAAAGTGGCCTTATCCTGAGCGAGAATAAATTTCAGGGCAGACACAGCTAGCGAATCGTCACCCTTCTTGAGGAAAGAGAAATAATCGGGGTGAGCGGGAATAATACCTCCTCCAAGCGGATTCATGGTGACAATCCCTAAATTCGCATCATGGCAGGCATCAATACCCTTCTGTCTATAGGCGAAATTGATAGCATTGTACCCAAGGGTAACTCCCTCGAATACGCCATCGTAGGCAATTTTTGCGATATCGTCCCCACCAAGGTGGGTGGTAAAACAGATATGCTCTATAAGGCCCTCAGCTTTTGCTTGGAGAGCTCCTTCATACACGCCCCCTTTTTTCATGAATTCACGGTAATCGTCGAGCGTCTTGATAGACCACATGTTATAGAATTCGATCTTGTCCAAGCCCATTCTTTGGAGTGATTGGTCGATCATCCTTCTTGCCCCGTCGCTCGTTGTGGCATTCCATAGGCCACATTTGGTGGAGACATGGAACGTATCTCTTTTCATCGAACGAAACGCCTCTCCATAGATCTTTTCACTAGTACTATTGCAGTAATCGGGGGCAGTATCGAAATAATTGACTCCAAGATTATGAGCCCTGTGCACAATCTCGACAGCACGGCTGTAGTCTCCATCCGCATAATCTTCCTTACGGAAACGCATTCCTCCGAAACCAATTACCGAAACACTTTTTCCTGTCTTTCCATAGGGTCTATACAACATGTGCAACATACCTCCGTTATGCTAAAATGGGAGCCTCCAAACGGGAAGCTCCCACAAGAATCGGGCCCATTCAGCAATATACAGTCTGCCCATAGTATACCATAGCAATTTTTAGATGAACAGATTTACTCCGCTCTCGCTAGCCGCTTCCATATAGGTCGCTACGCCCCCAATCTCAATGCCATCAAGCAATTCAACTGCAGGAATACCCATAATATCCATCGACATCTGACAAGCAACCATCCTTACCCCAGCCATACGAGCTTGGGTATACATAGAGCGTAACTGGTCAACGTGTTTTTGTTTCATTCGCTTCTTCATGAGTTTTGGCCCCATTCCGCCAAAGTTGATCTGGGAGAGTGCGAGATCATCCATTCCCTTAGGAAGCATCATGCCGAACATTTTTCCCATGAAGTCCTTCTTTACACGACCAGGTTTTTTGGTTCGTAATACTGTGAGACCCCAAAACGTAAAGAACATAGTTACTTTGCGGCCGGTCGCTGCAGCACCATTGGCCAATACGAATGCCGCCAATACGCGGTCCATATCATTGGAGAATACAATGAAGGAAGCCCCATCCTGTAGGGCGACAGGCCCGTTGGTTGTCTGTCCGACAGCTTTACCTGTTCCCTTTTCCAAGACGGCCTCGATTTTTCCGTCTTTTGTCTCCAAGGAAACAAGCCTGTTTCCAGTAAGTTTACTCCAGGATTGTACATCCCTGTTGAAGCCTGGATCAGTGGCCAATACTCTTAGGAAATCACCCTGGCTCATAGAATCCATGGTCTTCTTCATGCTAAGGATCGGACCTGGACACTGCAATCCACAAGCATCGACCAGTTTGATCGATTCGCTCTGCGGTGATCGTGGACTACCATCCTCTTCTCCCGGGCTAGGAGTGAACAGTGCTATATGAGCATCCTGAGGGTGTTGGAGGGCATCTTTCTCATTTTCCACTACATGCCATGTTTTATAGCCTCCGGTGAGATTGTAGACTTCATTATAGTCATGCTGTACCAGCATCCGTTCTGAAAGGTATCCACGTACTCCCATGGCACAATAGACAACAATGGGTCGGTCTTTTGGGATTTCCGAAAGCCGACTACGGATTTCCGTATGAGGGATATTCACTGAGCCAGGAATCGCTCCGAGGTCGAACTCTTCTGCTGTCCTTGCGTCCAAAAGAAAAGCTCCCTTCTCCTGTAGCTTGGGCAACTGCTCCCAAGTAACCATATTGCTGATTCCATCGATCACATTCTGAGCAATGAATCCGACCATATTGAGAGGATCCTTAGCGCTCGAATACGGTGGTGCGTAAGCTTGTTCGAAATCCGCAAGATCTTCGATCGTTCCACCTTTCTTAATATAGGCAGCTAAGACATCGATTCGTTTATCGACGCCTGCATAGCCAACTGCCTGACCTCCATACAACAGTCCGCTCTGTGGATCATAGAGGATTTTTACGGCAAGTTGGAGAGAATTAGGATAATATCCTGCATGGCTTCCAGCATGTGTGATTGCCTCGGCATAAGGAATTTCCGCCATTTTCAATTGTTTTCCGGTCATCCCGGTAGAACCTGCAGTAAGGTCGAATATCTTGGCGATACTGGTCGCTATCGTTCCTTTATAAGGTCTGCATGAACCTTTGACGATTGCTTCGGCAACTAGTCTGGCTTGTTTGTTCGCAGGTCCAGCTAAAGGAACAGTCACCGGCTGTTTGGTGAAGGGACTGGGATACTCGATGGCATCACCCACTGCCTTAATGTATGGATCGCTCGTAGTGAATTGGTCATCGACCGATATTGCACCGGTTCGTCCCAAAGTGAGTCCTGCATCGTGGGCGATCTTTGTATCGGGTTTCACTCCTATGGAAAGTATGACCATATCGGTCGCTATCGTGGTTCCCGAGGCAAGGGTGACCAATATTTCTCCCTTTTGGCGTTCAAAACTTTTAACACCATCTTTGAGATACAGTTGTATCCCTTTATCACGCAGTTGTTGCTGGACAATCGCCGCCATGTCATAATCGATAACGTTCATTACCTGGTCTAAAGCCTCGACAAGGGTAACCTTCAGCTGCCGTTCCTTAAGGTTTTCGGCCATCTCCAGCCCAATGAATCCACCACCTACGACAACAGCACGGGTCGTCTGGGAGTTTTCGACCTTCTGGACTATTGCATCGATATCACCAACTGAACGAAGGGAAAAAATCGCAGGATCATCGATCCCTGGAATCCTGGGACGAATAGGCGCGGCTCCCGGGCTCAGGACCAAGGTATCATAGTATTGGTCGAACTCATTGCCTGTCTCAGTATCTTTCACACGCACGAATTGTTCTTCCCTATGAATGGACAACACTTCATGTCTGGTCTTCACATCTACGTTGAATACCTCATTGAATCGTTCTGCTGTGACTACGAAAAGTCTTGAACGTTCGGTTATGGCACCTCCGGCATAGTAGGGTAGACCACAATTCGCATAGCTGATGTGTTCTCCCCTTTCGAACATGATGATACGGGCTGTCTCATCAAGACGTCTCAATCTGGCGGCAGTGCCAGCTCCTCCGGCTACTCCTCCAACAATGACATAGGTTTTCATTTATCATCTCCTGTCTGCATCGGTTGATGCAACGTTTCAATTGCTTTTTCCATATGTGGTGGTATGTCGATCTTTGTGCAATGCAATTGCTCTACCACAGTTTTCCCTTGTGGTGTTAGACGTAATGCCACACCTCTCCTATCATTTGTCGCCATGGCACGTTGGATGAGGCCTCGTTGTTCAAGCGCCTCAATGATCCTACTGAGTCGGGAAGGGGAGAGTTCTAATTCCTTTGCCAAAGATCCCGGTTCATTGGTTCCCTTTCCGGTCTGGCAAAGACAGAGTGCTTCGTTCAAAGATAGGTTGGTCTCCTTCTTCAAAGACTCCTCAAAGTTTCTCAGATCAACCATAATTTGACGGATATCGCATAAATCGTACATGCACGCTCCTAAGCTGTAAATTTGCTTTAAGCAATATTTGCTAGAGGCAATAATAGAGAGGAGTATCTTCTTAGTCAAGATATCGATGAATTTTTCTCGATTGAAAAATTCAGTTGCATTGTTTTGCCGAAAGGAAGAAATTGGAGTATATTTGTATAAAGTACAAAAAAGGTGTCAGAGTATACCGATGGAGTGTATGGTATGTTGAATGAAAAAGTTGTGAAATTGTTGAATTCCCAGATCAATAAGGAATTCTACTCAGCCTATCTCTACTTGGATATGGCCAATTATTATGCAAAAGAAGGACTCTCTGGTTTTGAAAACTGGTTTGTCATCCAAGCTCAGGAGGAACGTGACCATGCCATGTTGTTTCGCCAGTATCTACTGAACAACGGCCATGAAGTAAAATTTGAGGCAATAGCAGACCCCTCCAAGGAGTATAAAGGGTATAAAGAGCCCTTGGAAGCTGCTCTTGCCCATGAGCAGTACGTCACCGATTCAATCAATAAGATCTATGATGCTGCTATGGAGGTAAAGGATTATCGGACTAGGCAGTTTCTCGATTGGTTCGTGAAGGAGCAGGGAGAAGAGGAGATGAACGCTGAGGACAATATCAGGAAATTTGTGTTGGCAGGTGATGGAAAGGGGTTGTTCTTACTCGATCAACATTTCCAGGCAAGGACATACGCCGCGCCATCCTTGGTACTGGACTGACTTACCTGTACCATGATGTGGATTTTTAAGACTATCTCTCGCTGAATATAGCGATAGCCGTAATTTTTTATCCTAAAACTTGAACACGCCGGTTTTTGAACCGGCGTGTTTTAGAATTACCTAGAGTGCTACTCTAGAGATCGACCTTCCAGAGGCCATGAAGATTGCAGTACTCATAGAACGACACTACTTTTCCGAGGCAACAGAAAGAGACTTCTGGCTTCTCCCCTGGTTTGAGTGCCTTGCGGAAAATACCGTTATCGGTCACAGCCGCAATCCATTGGATGTAGTGTTCTTCAGTCATGGGGTGGGCTACCGAACCAACCTTAACCACCATGCTATCCCCATCTTTTTCCACTACAGGGACGTGCTTTTCTGTAGCAGCATCGGTAGTGTTCGCCTTCAGCTCAACCATAGGTTGTCCACAGCAGACGAGTTCTCCTCCGCCATTGTTGATCAATTCGACAATGTTTCCACACTCGTTACAACGATAAAATTTCACATCCATGAAATAGTACCTCCTCATTTTCTTGGATTCGTTTCAACTATACTCTACCTAATTTTGAACAGAATTGAAAGAGAATTCATTCTTGTACATTCTCCATATAGTATTTCGTTTTCTACAAGACATGGTATACTGACAAAACCGGAGGTAGCTATGGGAGCGAGAAGCATAGACAAGATTGTAGGTGGTGCTATCCAGTATGATGGGGCAGGGGTGAAACTGGTCCGTGTAATCGGGCATGCGGATGTTGAGGATTTCGATCCTTTCCTTATGCTTGATGCGTTCGATTCCACTGACCCCAAAGATTATGTGAAAGGTTTCCCATGGCACCCTCATCGTGGTATCGAAACGGTTACATATTTGATTCATGGCGATATTGAACATGGTGACTCCCTGGGAAATTCTGGCAGTATTTTGGATGGATGTTGCCAATGGATGACCGCCGGTAGTGGGATCATCCACCAGGAGATGCCCCAAGCAGTAGACCGAATTCTCGGAGCCCAGCTTTGGATCAACCTTCCCGGAAAGGACAAGATGACCGTTCCTGCTTATCGGGATATTACAGCTGACATGGTACCAGTAGTCTCCGATGATACTTCTTCTGTCCGCATCATATCTGGTAGATATCGGGAGAAAATGGGTCCTGTGCAGGGTGATTATGTGAAAACGCTCTACCTCGATGTGGAGTTGAATGGTGATGCCGAGTGGCAGATGAAAATTGATCCTGAAGCCACGCTCTTCTGCTATTTGGTTAGTGGTTCTGGATCATTTGATGAATCGGATGAGGTGGTTCCTTCCCATAGGGCTGTGCTACTCCGTGATGGGGAGAGGATTGTTGTCAAAGCGGCCTCTGAGGGGGTCCGATTCCTACTCATCTCAGGACGACCTTTACGGGAGCCTATCGCTTGGGGTGGTCCTATTGTCATGAACACCAGGGCTGAATTGCGTCATGCCTTCAAAGAACTGGATGAGGGTACTTTCATCAAACATTCTTAGTGATCTGAATAGCGCAAGAAAGGCCGTACATTTCCTCTCCCCCGATTGGAAACACACGGCCTACAGAACAATGACCCGGAACTTAGAACATCCAGATATCTTGACTATACATTGAATTGTGTCACAGGTCAATGGAAATAAGCGAAAGCCTTGACCATAAGAAGAGGATGACGTAACTTACATATGTTAGCAATGGCTAACAGTATGGAGGTGGTATATGCGCATAGCAATGATATATTATAGCGGTACCGGAAATACCGAAGAAATTGCAAATCTCGTGGCGGAAGGTGCAAGGAGAGCTGGGGCGGAAGCGGATGTTTTGCCCGTAGGACAGTGCCAGCCCGACATCATAGAAAATTATGATAGATTGGCATTCGGTTGCCCAGCGATGGGAGAAGAGGATCTAGATGATATGGAGTTCCTTCCCTTTTTCGAGCAGATTGAGAATCGACTTAAGGGTAGAGATGTAGCACTCTTCGGTTCATTTGGATGGGGTGATGGACAATGGATGCGTACTTGGGAAAAGCAGGTAAAGGAGCTTGGAGCCAATCTCTTCGAAGAGGGACTAGCGATCCAAGAGGAACCTGGTCCCGAGTCCGAAGCTTGTAGGGAATTTGGATATCGTTTTGCCGCTGAAGAATAGGGTGTCGCCTACTTGAAAAGACCGTTTTCCACAACAGATTGTTCCATATCCAGAAGTCTCTTCTTCAAAGGGAGACCTCCACCATAACCAACTAGGGAGCCATTGGCTCCTATGACACGATGGCACGGTATGATGAAGGAGATAGGATTGTGGTGGTTTGCCATGCCCACAGCTCGTACAGCCTTGGGATTTCCTATTGCTACTGCTATATCCCGATAGCTACGGGTCTGTCCATAAGGTATTGCCAACAGGGCGTTCCATACAGCAAGTTGGAATTCGGTTCCTTTTGGTCGAAGGGGAAGGTCGAACACCAACCGTTCTCCACTAAGATACTCATAGAGTTGTTCGGCAGCAGTAGCTACAATCGCTGACTCAATGTACATAGCTTGTATTTCTGATGATTCTGTTCCAGTGAGGTCAACAGCTACGATATATCCCTCATCCTCGACAATTCTCAGTTCTCCAATCTCGGAAGGATAGGTGAAATAGGTCATTTCTCTTCCCCTATCCATCGTTCTTCCATAACAAATTGTTCCAAAGGCATTCTTTTATCGGTTGGTTTGAAGGACCTTTCGGTATTGGGGTAACCAAGTGGTGTAAGTCCGATGATTTGCCAGCCTTCGGGAATCTGTAGGAACCTTTTTATACGATCGTTATCGAAGGAACCTATCCAACAGGTTCCCAAACCCTCTGATCGTGCAATGAGAGTAAGGTGATCAAGTACAATCGCTCCATCCAACAGATTAGAGAAATTTCCCATATACCCACCTCTGTTGCTGGAAAATACTTTACCTACAGCAACAATGACCACCGGTGCCTGTGCTATGAATGATTGATGGGAACAGAGTGCTGATAATGTGGTCCTACGCTCTAAATCCTTTACAACGATGAGTCTTGTGGGTTCCCTGTTACTGCCCGATGGTGCATGACGTGTGACGTCGAGCACTTTATATAGGAGTTCTTCAGGAATCGGCTTCTGGTCGTAGGCGCGGATGGAGCGGCGTGTCAGGATTGTTTCAACTATTTCCATGTCTCTCCTCCTATCTTGAAGAATAACCCGAACATGGGGATTTGCATAGTGAAGTTGCAAGTTTCTTGCCATATTCTGTTTATGTATACGTATAGACAATCTGAAAATATGCTGTATCCTAACAAGTGATGAGAAGTTTTTGGGCCATCGCTATTATCTGTTTAACTGTTGTTTGCAATTCCTTGTACGCTGCCGGGGGACAAGAGGTTACCTTCATGCCCGACGATCCTATCCAGATTGTTGTTCCTGCCTCAGAAGGTGGAGGAAGCGATATCGTAGCCAAGGCTATTATGGATACGATGAAACATACCCAATTAGTCCCCACTCCCTTCATTGTTGTACACAAGCCAGGGGGTTCTGGGTCGGCTGCGATTGCCTACGCCAATGGAAGACCGGATCCGAATCATACCCTATTTGTGGCAAACACCTCACATCTCTTGCGAATGTATGCCAACTCACACCAGATGGCGCTTACACCGATAGTCCGATTGGCAGAGGATCCCATATTGTTAGTGGTACCTGCTGACAGTGAGTATACTACCTTTGAGGAGTTTGTAGGGGGATCACACGATCATGAGATTCTTATAGGTACTGCCGATATTCTGGACCGTTATTGTGTTCTCCAACTTAAAAGGGAAATCGAAGGTGATCTCCGTTCAGTATACTACAATGGAGCGTCTTTTATCGTCGATGGTATGGTCTATGGACAGCTAGATGGAGGAATTCTCAATCCTTCAGAAGCAAGGTCGGGTTTGGAATCTGGAAATTTACGGGTCTTGGTAGCTTTTTCTGATATTCCCCAGTCTAAGCTGATACCCAAAACCGAGACACTCTCCGAATTAGGATACAATGGTCTAGATCTACGGTTCTCACGGTATGTCATGGGACCACAGGGGATGGCTGATGATGTTGTCGATTATTGGAGCAGTATTTTTAGCAAGATGTCCCAATCTTCATATTGGCTCCAACAGTATATTACTCCCGGAGATCTCCAGGCGGCATTTTTGGATAGCCAGGGAACCCAAACATTCTTGGTTGAGTCGGAGCTTCCTTGGTTAGATCTGATCTTGGCAGAAGGTTTGCTCGACTAATTCGCTCTCGTAAACCTAGTGATCTGTAGCATTCTCATCCTTGCGTTATTTGAGCTTATCGAACAGATGGACATTGTTCGTGTTGGCTTAGATATCCCAATATCTTTACTTCCTCTACTCTGTCCTCTGCTCGATCCGCTCCGGGCTCATCTAGGCTGATTATGTTGTTACAGACCTCTAGTCGAGCTTTTTAGGAATATTAGCGCTTAAGTGCCTGGTCGATTGCACCGCGATCGAATCCTACGATGATCTTCCCGTTCACATCTAGGACTGGAACACCCATCTGTCCCGATTTTCGTACCATCTCATGAGCCTTTTCAGAGTTCGAGGCAACGTTGTACTCCGTATACGGAATGTTGTTGTTCTGAAGGTAACTCTTTGCCATCCGGCAAAATCCACAAGTCGGTGTGCTATACAATGTAACAGCCATGGTAGGCCTCCTTATTTGGTTTTCTGTTTTATGACCATAACATAGCGGGATGCTAAGCTTCGGTCAACAAAAGAGTTGGTGACAACATCACCAAGCAGTGTTAGCATATAAGATACCTTTATACGTAGAGGAGGAAGGTAATGGGAAAGAACCAGTCGTACAGCAATGGAGTCTTAGCAGCTATTTGCTCCAATCTAGAAAAGGGGTGTGGGAAACAGCTCAAGCCAGTAGCTGCCACACTTTTTGATCAGCTTGCACAGTATTTTGGGAAATCTCACGGTACGGTCGAAGTTGCTTCCCTCTCGGGACTGATTCCCCTGATTTCCGCTGATATTGAGAAGAACTATCCCGCCGTGGAAAAGTCCGCATCTTCTGCGGGGGATCGTGGTTCACTTCGTTGTATGACGTGGGGAAAGAAGGTCACTTCAATCCATAAATCTCTCCTTGCACGTTACGAGAAGCAGGGCGATTCTCTGCTTGAGGGGAACAACCTTTATGTTTGTGAGGCTTGTGGATTTATAGCTGTTTCTTCCCAAGTTCCCGATCTTTGTCCAATCTGCAAAGCTCCGTCTTCTCGATTCGTCACTATATCCTAGGAGGAAGTCATGCACGCTGCTCGGAATATCACTCTCTGTACTAAAGATTGTCTTTGTCTGTTTATCTGCCCCACCGGAGCTACCGATACAGAGAATGGACAGATAGATTTTGCCAAGTGTCTAGACGGATGTCGACTTTGTGTCGATGCTTGTCCATCGCATGCAATCTATTTGGTCCACGATCGCTATCCACATAAGCCGGCAAAGGATGAAACAGTCGTTTCAGCACTTGGGGAGGTGGCTGAAAGTAAAGTCGAACAAGAGGCTATTTGTGAGGCAATATCTATAAAAGGCGGCCCTGCGGCCAAGTTGGCCAAAGCTCTAGCCATGTCCAATCGAATTCTTGCTGAGGATGCGACGAGGGAAGGCAACTACATGCTCCCCTTGGATGTCCATACCAAGGAATTGTTGGAAAAAATGTTGGAAAATAATGATGATAAGGATTTTCCCGCAGACACGGTAAAAAGATTATTGAGTCTATTCTAGTGTTCTGGTACTCCCTTGCCAGTGGGATACGTAGAGAGGATGTGTTTGGCTACACACCATCCTCCCGGTAGAATTCGCAGCGGTCCTTGTATTCGCAACGAGGACATGCTGCCCCTGGGCATTGCTTGAAATCGGTATCGACAGACTCCAATTGCTTTACATGCCAGCTCAAATCCTCGATGAGGGATTGTACATTCTTCAGGTGTTGTAATTCCTTACTCAGTAACTTGCGGTACTGTTTGAGCAATTCCAATCGCCTTTTCTCACCAGTAGCGTCCTCGTTTCCCAATTTGATTACTTGGGCAATCTCATCAAGGCTCATACCATAGTTTTTTAACTGAATAATACGATTGAGGTACACAAGATCTTCATCGGTATAGTGACGTTGAACACCATCTGCCCGATCTTGTGATTTCAAGAGTCCTAGCGATTCATAATAACGGACGGTCCGGGGTGTTACCCCCGCTTTCCTAGCAAGTTCTCCAATGCGATAGTGTCTAGTATCCACGTTTTCACCTATGTCGAATGTGGTGTTCATGATATCACAAACCCTTGTTTGGTTCCATAAATTCTCTCTTGACAGAATCGGTTATCGGTTCCAGAATGTCAATAAGTTAAAATTAACGTTTAACGTAAACTATAAAAACGCAGGGGTTACCCATGAAAAAAATTTATTTGACTGAACCAAAAAGACTGGAAATACGTGAAGAACCCATTCCTGAACCCAACGATTTTGAGGTTTTAGTCAAGATTGCCTTTTGTGGAATTTGTACATTGGAACAACGATTATTCGATGGTGAAAGAAAAATCTATTATCCTATCGTTCCAGGACATGAGGCGAGTGCCGTGGTGGTCTCTGTTGGCAAAGCGGTAAAAACATCTGTTTCAGTAGGCGATCATGTGGTATTGGATCTGGTTAACCGATGTCATGTCTGTCCTGCCTGCCTTTCAGGAAATTCCAATCTTTGTGAGAACCGCTTCAAGAAAGGGCAACGGGTCTTAGGAGGTTTTTCCCAATATATGGTTGTCAATCCCGAACAAGTGCAGAAAATCCCTTCGGACTTTCCGTTGGAACATGCGGCTTTCACAGAGCCTCTCTCGTGTTGCATCCGCTCGTTACGAAAAGTGAAGGCATCTCTGGGGGATACGATTCTTATTTCCGGTGCAGGAACGATGGGTCTTCTCCATGTGAAGGCAGCCTTGGCTATGGGTGTGCGAGTCATTGTCAGTGATATCGATGCTGTTCGCCTCGAAGACGCAAAAAGGATGGGTGCAGACGAGGTGGTGGATGCGCGTAACCCTGAACAATTTTATGAGACTATCATGACCATTACCCACGGTCATGGGGTAGATAGTTGCATTATAACCACTGTTGCCGTTAGCGCCGTTGAATCGGCTGTCAAGGTTCTGGCTCCAGCTGGAATATTAAATATCTATACTTCATATGGGAACAAGCCATCACTGCCTGTTGATATGAACACCATCCATCGTAACGAGTTCGTTATTACCGGGAGTGAAGGCCGTACCGAGTCAGATTTCTATACCGCAGTAAGGGCTCTATCCAACCGCAGGGTGGTGGTTGATGATCTTGTGACTCGGATATATCCTATGGGGCAAGCCCAAGAGGCGGTGGAAGCTGCACTTTCCGGTTCCACCTATCGGGTCCTGTTGGATATGGAGGCATAGATGATTCTATCGATAGATGTCGGAACCACAACCTGTAAAGGTGCGCTGTTCGATGATAATGGATACCTGAGAGAAATGGTCAAAGTCCCGCTCTCTCTTTTGCCCGGCATGGATGGAGCTCAGGAAGCTGATCCCTTTCAGTGGTCCAAAGCCCTTGGTGTCATTTGTTCCAAAATTTCTCAGTATGATGGGTTGAGGGCAATCGTGGTAAGCGGTAATGGACCGACTGTAGTCCCGGTATTTGCCGAACCTGATAACAATCATACGATTTTGCATGCAGATTCTGCCAATGCTCGACTTTGGTTGGACCGTCGTGCGGTAAGCGAGGCACAGGAGATCTCCCAGCGTCTTGGACATTTCGTCGATTCCAGTTTCATCCTTCCTCAAGTATTACACCTTTCGCGAAAGGACCAATCTGTCTATCGTAAGAGCAAATGGTTCCTATCGTCCTTCGAATATATGAATTATCTTTTGACCGGCGAAGCAGCGACTGTTCTCCATGCAGATGATGCTAAACGATGGTATTGGACTGAAGAAATTCTTGATGAGCTAGGGTTGGACAAAGAAAAATTTCCTCCATTCATTCAGCCTGGAGATCTGGTCGGTACTGTCTCATCGATTGCCGCGAATACATTGGGACTCCCAAAAGGGCTTCCCGTATTTGCAGCTGGTCCCGATTTTTTAGTCTCCATACTCGGTTGTGCTGTGGTAGATCCGAGTATGGTTTGCGACCGCTCAGGTACCAGTGAGGGAATAAACCTCTGTACAACGAAGCCTCTTGCCGATGACCGGTTGATGACTTACCTCCATCCTGTAAAACCCTATTATAATGTTTCGGGGATCATATCGACTTCCGGAAAGGCAATCGGATGGATAAAAGAGCTGTTTGGCCTAGAATCTCTCCCTTTTGATGCCCTCTATTCCATGATGGAAGAGGCTCCACCAGGATCCGGAGATCTGGTTTTTCTTCCCTACTTATCTGGGGAACGAGCTCCCATATGGGATCCCAATGCCAAGGGTGTATTCTCAGGCCTTACCCTTTCCACCGGGAGAGCAGAGATTCTCCGATCTGTAGCAGAAGGTGTATGTCTTGCTATGTACGACGTAATTGAAGTGATGGAAGAGCTTGGTGGATCGGTTAGCGATCTTCGCATAACCGGCGGACCAAGTGAGAGCGTTTTCCTGAACCAGTTGAAAGCTGATGTTACAGGTCGACCGGTAACTGTTCCCGAAATGGGAGACGCAGAGCTCTTAGGGGCGATGGTGATAGGCAGGACTTCCCTTGGTGACTATCCTTCATTCGCGGATGCTGCCAGAAGTTTAGTGCATATGGGACGTCGGTATGAACCCGATATGACCAAGCGGACCTTGTATGATGGATGTTTGGAAAGATATCGGAGTACGTATAGGAATTTGAAGGAAAGTTGGAGGACTCAATCATGAATGCAGGTCTAACTCTACGCAAGAATGCGTTATTTGACAAGAATGATGGCCGCTCGGTTGTAATCGCTATGGATCACGGTGCGATCGCAGGCCCTATTCCGGGGATTATCGATCCCAAGAAGTTAGTCCAGGCCTGTGTGGATAAAAAGGTCGATGGTTTGCTGACAAACAAAGGCTTCGTAGATGCATCGATTGATGCATGGAACCGTTCGACTGCTCTTGTACTCCGTATTACGGGAGGATTTACTGTTTTGGCGGGGAAATTTGAAGAAGAACTTATCGTGGAGCCAGAGACGGCG
The DNA here is from genome assembly GCF_049310885.1 of Pleomorphochaeta sp. DL1XJH-081. NCBI lineage: Bacteria > Pseudomonadati > Spirochaetota > Spirochaetia > Spirochaetales > Sphaerochaetaceae > Pleomorphochaeta > Pleomorphochaeta sp. DL1XJH-081. The sequence continues at coordinate 710,232 of NZ_JBMDYO010000001.1, read as the reverse complement.
CTTGCCTATGGGGCCTCATGTGCTGCGATAACGGTCAAATTTGGACATGAGTATGAAGGGAAATTTATAAAACAGGCCTCTTTAGCTATAGACCGCTGTCACGCAATGGGCTTACCCGTCATGTTAGAGGCTATGGCGAAGGGTTCTTTGTATGGGGAGAAATTCGCTTCAAACGATGAACAGGCGATCACCATGGTAGCACGTATGGGCGCTGAGCTTGGTGCTGATATGGTGAAGACTTATTATACGGGAAGCCAAGACTCTTTTTCCAAGGTAGTAGAGGGATGCCCCGTACCAATTGTGATACTCGGTGGAGCAAAAACCGATTCAATAAGACAAGTATTTCAGGATATCTACGATTCTCTCGAAGCGGGAGGTCGGGGAATCGCGGTTGGTCGGAATATTTGGGAGCATGGAAATGTAGAGGCTATGTTGGATGCGGTCAATGGTTTGGTCCATAGCCACTGGAGTGTTGAAAAAGCATGTGATACAGTCGGAATTGCTTAGTTGGGCATGTCCGATCGAAAAGAGGAGGATTTACCATGAATAAAAAGGGTTTTCTGGTGCTGGCACTCATAGTCAGCTTTCTGGTTCCAGCTGGGACTTTGTTTGCTGCAGGACAGGCGGAGGCCGAATCCGGTGCTCCTGAATCTCTCTCCGTACTGGTTTACATTACCGGTGTGATGGCGGGAAGTCCACCGTATACGGCATTGGCTGAAGGTGCGCAAGAATTTGCATCTGGACATGATGCCGTTACCGTCAAGATCTATGAAGCGGGCTTCAATCAAGCCGAATGGGAAGAACAGCTTACATCGCTTGTTGCTACCGGTGAGTACGATCTTGTTCTAGGATCGAATCCATCGCTTCCCGAGATCTGTGAACGGGTGGGTGCGAAATTTCCTGACCAGAAATTTATAATCACCGATGCTTTCTCTGAAGGTAATGGACAGATACGTACCTATCTCTACAACCAATATGAGCAATCACTCTTCTTAGGCTATCTTGCCGGTTTAGTAACAACGAGTTCTATGGAACATGCCAATGATGCGCTCAAGATTGGCTTCATAGCCGCCCAGGAATATCCCTTGTTGAACAAGCACATGGTTCCTGGTTTTCTTGAGGGGGCAAGAATGGTGAATCCAGCGATCGAACTCGATTTTAGAATCGTTGGGAACTGGTTCGATGCCAACAAAGCTGCAGATTTAGCCACGAGTATGCGTTCTGCGGGAGTCGATGTGTTTGCAGCGATTGCCGGTGGTGCAGCCCAGGGGCTGTTCAAGGTTGCCCAGGAAGAGGGAGCATATATTGTATTCCACAATACTAATGAATACAAAGCCGCACCTGGGCGTGTAGTCGGTTGTGGTTCGATGGAACAAAAGAAACTGGTGAAGGAGATTTTAGCGGATGTCATGGAAGGAAAGGTTACCTATGGTGAAGCTTCTATCGTTGGAGTTCAGGAAGGGTATATCGGATTTTTCTACGACGATCCTGCCTATACGCAAAATCTGCCTGCCGATATAAGGGAAGACTTCGAGTCCTTTATGGATAAGATCGCCTCAGGTGAAATAGAATATTCGCTACCGTCGCTATAAGTTGTTTCAAGGGTCCTGGAAGCGACTGTTTCAGGACCCTGTAACCTGTACTCAAGGAGTTCTTACAAGATGGAACACGCGGTAGAGATGCGCAACATTGTAAAAATATACCCCGAATCCGGTCTTCGTGCGAACGATGGTGTTGACCTGATACTCAATAGAGGAGAGATTCTCTGTTTAGCAGGAGAGAATGGAGCAGGTAAGACTACCCTGATGAAAGTTCTCTATGGGTTGGAACGTCCCGATTCAGGTGTTATTTCTATCTTCGGGCGTCCCGAGACGATATCATCCCCTTTGGAAGCGAATCGGTTGGGTATCGGGATGGTCCATCAACATTTCATGTTGATAAACGAATTCACTGTAGCACAGAATGTGACCATGGGTAGGGAACCTCTCAAACACCGCCTTTCATACGATTTGAGACGGGCTGAAGAGGAAGTTGCTACAGTAATAGAGAAACACCATTTTTCCATAGATGCCAATAAAACAGTTGGACGACTTACCGTAGGGCAGAAACAGCAGGTTGAAATTATAAAGATGCTTTATCGCGATGTGGATATCCTCATACTCGATGAACCCACGGCAGTATTGACTGAACAGGAGATCGACTCATTGTTCATAACCTTACGCGCACTCGCTGCAGGTGGAACCTCGTTGATTCTGATTACTCATAAACTTCATGAAATAAAAGCGATTTCAGATCGTATCGCTATTATGAGGCAAGGAAGAATGGTTGGGGATTTTGCAACCGACAGCGTTGATGAGAAAGAAATCTCCCGCCTGATGATGGGTGAGAGTGTATCTCTCGCAATAGATAAGGTTCCTTTTGGAAAGCCCCACAAGCCGGTAGTATCTTTTGAGCATGTTTCAGTGGTACGAAGAAATCAAGACCGACCATTGTTGAATGATGTCTCTTTCACTGCACATGGTGGTGAGATCTTGGGGTTTGCTGGAGTCGGAGGCAATGGATTGGGCGTTCTTGAAGCTGTATTGGGAGGCTTTTTGCCCGTCTCCAAGGGCAAGGTAATCCATAGAGGGGAAAATATCACAGGAAAAGATTCACATGCCTTGAGACAAGATGGATTAGCCTATGTTCCTGCCGACAGATTGCAGGTGGGAAGCGCCTTGCAAGCAACCGTTGCCGATAACCTCATTATCACTTCCAGAAAGAGCTACAGTACTTACGGGTTTATGAACCGAAAGAAAATTGGAAAACAGGTTTGTAGTCTGATGCAGACTTATGGTGTCAAGGGACAAGCACGGATGCCGATTGGTACGCTCTCGGGTGGTAATATACAGAAGGCGATACTAGCCCGGGAAATTGAACAGTATAGGGATTATATTGTTTTCAGCGAACCCACATGGGGCCTTGATATCGCAAGTAGTAAATTTGTATATGAAAGGATGGTGAAACTGCGTAGCGATGGTGCCGCTGTGATTTTAATATCTAGCAATCTGGATGAGATTCTAGCATTGGCAGATCGCATTATTGTACTCTACCGCGGGACGGTGGTGGCAACAATTTCGGGTAAAGAGCTTGAACGTGTCACAAAAGAGGAAATGGGTGCCTATATGTTGGGATTGAAACGACAGGAGACACAGGATGAGTGACCGAAAGGAGCAAAGACAATTTCCCGTAATGGGGATTCTGAGAGGTTCCATCGGAGCGCTACTCATCATAGGCATCGCCCTATCGGTCTTAGTGGTGCTTTCATTACTTTTAAGCAAGACGCCAGGTAAAACCTTAAGATACTTTTTTTTAGGGCCATTGCAGAATACCTACTACTTCGGAAATATGATTAATACTGCCATTCCCTTGATCTTCGGAGGCTTAGGAGTCTCCTTGGCGATGCGTTCGGGGAGTTTCAATTTAGGTGGAGAGGGGCAATTGTATAGTGGTGCTTTTGTTGCGACAATAAGTGCGCTGGCAATGGCTCAGTGGGGATTTCTTGGAGCGGTTATTGCACTTTTTCTTGGAGCTGTGACTGGAGGTCTCTTAGCAGGATTCTCTGGAGTACTGAGAATGAAGTGGAATACCAGTGAATTGATTACATCTTTTCTAGTTTCGAATGCCGTTATGCTTATCGTGAGTTATCTCATAGCAGGTCCATTCATGGATCCTGACACTAATCTTATTGCTACAAGAAAAATCCCCGAAGTATTCCGGTTTTCGCGTATTTTAGAGCCTTCGAATTTAAGTGCAGCACTCTTTTTCGCTGTTCTAGCTGTTATATTGGTCTATGGGTATCTCTATAAGACCAAGAGTGGCTATGAGTTGAGGTTATTCGGATTAAATCCACAATTTGCCCGTTATGGTGGTATCCGGACCCGCTGGTATCGCGTCTGGCCAATGTTCCTCAGCGGAGCCTTCTATGGACTCGGAGGAGGAATGGCCATATTCGGAACCTACTATGCATGTATGAAGGAGTTTTCGGTTGGTATGGGGTGGAACGGACTTGCTGTAGCTCTTATTGCCAAGTATCGACCAGCTGCTATCATCCCTGCTGCCCTCTTCTTTGCCTATATCGAATCCGGAGCACGTAATGCCATGCTCCATTCCGATGTAACCTTCGAGATAGCCTCGATAGTACAGTCTGTTGTCTTTTTTCTCGTAACAAGTACGGTACTCCAGCAAATCGGTAAGAAGAGGAGGCTTGTATGAACTCAGTAGCCATACCGGTTTTGCATAGTGCGGTAGCAATCATGACCCCACTTCTCCTTGCAGCGACGGGAGGGTTGTTCACCGAACTCTCGGGCATGCTTAATATCGCATTAGAAGGTCTCATGCTCACCGGTGCATTTACCTCAATTGTTTTCACCTACTACTCTCAAAATATGATTGTTGGTGTGTTTATGGGGATCCTTTGTACCATGGCACTTGCAGCTCTGTTGGGAAGCATAACCTTGCATCTGAAATCGAATGTTTTTATTACCGGTCTTGCAACCAATCTATTCGCTTCTGGTCTGACCGTAGTCTTGGCATTCCGACTATTCGGGAATAAGGGGGTAATCGTATTCGAGGATATTGCTAAATTGCCTCGTCTTGTTATCCCAAAGCTACAGCAGATACCAATCCTTGGTGATATCCTTATCGGTCACCACATATTCGTATATGGCAGTTGGGTATTGTTGGTTGTTGCAACATGGGTTCTCTATAAGACTCCGTTTGGTTTTCGATTGCGGGCAGCAGGTTTGCATGAACAGACTCTGGTGTCATTGGGAATGCGACCGCAAAGATATCGTTTTTTTGCATTTCTGATATCCGGTTTTACCTGTGGTCTAGCGGGAGCCGTACTTACATTGAATCTAGGTGCATTCGTTCCTAACATAACCAGCGGTAAGGGTTGGATTGCCCTTGTCGTGATTTTCCTTGGACAGAAAAAGCCTATTGGCTTGTTCTTTGCTGCACTGGTATTCGGTTTTGCCGATGCCTTTTCAAACTATGCCCAAGGTGCATGGAACATCCCCGCCGATTTCATCTTAGCTATACCATATATCTTTACCCTGATAGCAATGGTGCTGTTTTCTGTCTACACCAGCCGAAAGAGTCGTTTCGAAGGTTCCTGAGCCATGAAAAACCCCTCTGGAATCACCATGCTATGTTGGTTCCAAAGGGGATGGCTAAGGATGCGGTATCGCTACCGCAGGTACTATGATACTACAGTTCTTGCAGTAACTCCAGTATAATTTCCAAACGAAAGCTTACTTGCATACCTATTCTATCTTTCATTATCGAAAAAAATTCAGTTTGCTATCATTCCGTAGGAGAATCCCGCGATTGTGGAGAATACGACCACCAACACAACATAGGTTGCAGTCTTTTTGAATCCCAACTCTCCTCCGATGACCAGTATGGATGGCAATGAGAGACTTGGACCGGCAAGCAAGAGTGCCAACGCAGGACCTTGACCCATACCAGCACCAAGCAGTCCTTGTACGATGGGAATCTCAGTTAGGGTAGCGAAGTACATGAACGCTCCGCTAATCGCAGCGAAAAAATTGGCGAACAGCGAATTGCCTCCAACGAGGGATGCTACCCATGCCGATGGTATGAGCGCTTCTTGTCCTGGCCTGCCTAGCAGAAATCCGGCAATGAGGACCCCCCCGAACAACAGCGGAAGGATTTGTAATGCAAAATCGCGTGTAGCTCCTCCCCACTCGATCAACTCATCCTTGGTGAACCAGCGGACGATCGCATAGATGAGCAGAAGACCGAACGCACCGGTGATCCAATACTTGGAGCGATAAATGAAGTCCCAACCCGAGCTCGCCCCGCTGGAGGGTGCCCAGTTGAGAAATACCAGGATACCGATTATCGAGATCATGAACAGCACCATCTGTCCCAATGACCTGGCTTCGGGTCCCCCCATGTTCTGGAACAGGCGTTCGTCAGCGAGTCGTTTCTCATCTTCCTTGTGGAAGATTGCCTGCATGATCAGACCGATAATGAAGGCGAACACGATGGATACGATCATCCGGGTGAGACCAAGCTTCCATCCAAACACTTTGTAGGAGAGCACGATGGCTAGAATATTGATAGCCGGGCCCGAATACAGGAACGAAACCGCTGGACCCAGCCCCGCACCCTTCTTATAGATTCCCTTGAACAAAGGCAATACCGTACAGGAACAGACCGCGAGGATCGCACCCGATACAGAAGCCACTGAATAGGCCACCAGCTTGTTTGCCTTCGGACCGAGATATTTCATCACTGCCTGTTGGTTGAGGAATACCACGATTGCACCAGCGATGAACATGGCGGGCACCACACAGAGCAACACATGCTCATGCGCATAGTCGGCAAGCATGAGGAACGCTTCTTGGATCGCACCTGCCACACGGGGATGGGTGAATGGGATAAAGAATACTACAAGAAAAATTCCTGCGATAAGCAGGATTTTCCGGTTGGGTGAAAGCTCCTTGATTGCCACTATTTTATACCCTTTGCGTAGTCAAGAATTTGGTCCTTGTTTAACAGCTTTCCTGAACTTTTCACGACGCCGTCAATCGCCAATGCAGGGGTAATCATGACCCCCATGTCCATGATTTTATCAATGTCAGTGATCTTTTCGATTGTTGCCTCTATTGCTCCAGCTTCGACTGCTTGTCTTGCATTTGCTTCGAGGGCTTTGCATTTCGGACAACCTGTTCCAAGAATTTGAATAACCATATCCTTACTCCTTATGTTTCCATTATTGGAAACTATTGACGAAGGTGTCAATGGTTTTCATTGACAAAGTTTCCATTTCTTGCAACATTTGTTATATGGACAAGCTCAAGGAACAACAGTACGAGGATACCGCGAAACTATTGAAAGTGTTGGGGCATCCTATGCGATTAGCAATGGTCTCTGAATTGCGAGAAAAACAATGGTGTGTTTGCGAATTGGCAGCCCAGCTCGGGTTGAATAAATCGGCTGCTTCAAAACACCTCGCCCTCCTTAAGCAAGTCGGTATTATCGATATGGATAAGGAAGGCACTCGCGTTAATTGTACACTGGTAATGCCATGTGTATTCGATATGATGCGTTGTGTGAATCCCAAAGAGGCTGTTCCAACCGTAGCCAAACATAATCATTTTACTAGTGGATGTTCGTGTTCATCCAAAGAGGATAGGTAGATGGAAAAGAGAAGGATTATGTTCGTATGCATTCATAATTCAGGGCGTAGCCAGATGTGTGAAGCCTTTGTGAAGCACTATGCCCCCGAAAGGTTCGACGTCCACAGCAGTGGTATTGAGGCAGGCAAACTCAATCCTTTGGTCGTAGCGGCTATGGAAGAAATCGGCATTTCCATGGAAGGCCATTATGCCAAACCCGCGAAAGAATACATCGATCGCAACGAAGCTTTCGACTATGTGGTAACGGTCTGTGACGAAAGTAGCGCCGAACGTTGCCCCATGTTTCCCGGCAAGCACCAGCGCTTACATTGGGGCTTCCCCGATCCAAGCGCCATTCAAGGAACAGATGAGGAAAAGTTGGTGGGTATCCGTCCCATACGTGATGCTATCCATACACGAGTTAAAGAGTGGTTATCGGAGACCTTATAAAATAGGTCCTGGGGGCTCCGCAGTGAAGACACACCTCTCTATGCACACAAACGAGATTTCCGCACGCATTGCAACGCCATAACCCCTCTTGTTCCTCTAGGAATTGCTCCATTCCTACAGATTCTACTCTTTGCATATTCCCGATAGGACTTTCGCCATACTTGGTTGCGTAGCGCTTTTCCAAGTCACGAATCCTCTTGCAAGGGAATTTACTGCATGCAATACAAAGCCTTTCAGAAATTCCTTCCTTTTCAGGGCAATATTTTATCGTACAGACATTGCAATGATTAACTTTTTCACCTTCGGCATTACATCCTACACAGCGATTCTTGTCCCGTTGGAATCCGAGGCAGAGGTCACAAATCACCCCACAAGGGGCAATGCTTTTTCTATCCACCTAGTAACCCTCCATCCTTTTCCTTCAACAGGAAGCGGTTGATCAGATTGGTTTTACCGCCTGTATAATAAATGAAGCCACATAGCGGTTAATATCATCCATTGGTACCCATGAGGATATGATTTCCTCACTCGTTTCTTTTGGAGCCAGAGTAATGCGAACAAAACCGGAATTAGTTAACATCTGTTCGATCACTTTCGCCTGTTCAGCTCCTGCGATACATCCGGCGATTAGCCGTATATCTTGTTGTATTGTCTCGGGCAGCTCTGCGATCGCCACCACATCGGATACTACCAGCCGTCCACCGGGTTTCAATACCCTGAAAGCTTCATTAAAGACTTGTTGCTTTTCAAGTGAAAGGTTGATTACACAGTTTGATACTATCACGTCGATTGACCCATCAGCTACAGGAAGTTTCTCGATTTGCCCCTCCCTGAACTCTACGTTGGAGAACCCTAAGCGAGTAGCGTTTGATCTTGCGAGGTCAATCATCTCTGAGGTCATGTCCACACCAATGACTCGACCGTTTTCTCCAACTTTCCTTCTTGCAATGAAACAATCGAATCCACCACCACTTCCAAGATCAAGGACTACCTCTCCCTCCTTGATTGATGCATGAGAAAGGGGATTCCCGCAACCAAGACCCAGATTTGCATCTTTAGAGATATCGTCCATATCAGTTTGTTCATACCCGAGAGTTTTTGACAACTGTTCGATATCCACCTCTTTGTTTCCACAACAGGAGTTCCCTCCACAACAACTTCCCTGTGTCTCCTTCCGTGCTATAGAGGCGTAGTTCTTTTTTATATAGTCGGTAATTACTCTATGATTTCGTTTTCCCATTCGTTATTCCTCTTTACGTAGTTTTTGTAGGGAACCATGACTTGGTCCTATTGGCTATCTTTACGAGGGTAAGCATTACAGGAACCTCTACCAAGACTCCAACTACCGTTGCTATCGTGGCTCCAGAGCTCAGTCCAAAAACGGAAATAGCAACAGCTACGGCGAGTTCAAAAAAATTAGATGCTCCAATCATACCAGCCGGTGCTGCGATATCATGGGGCAGTTTCCAAGCCTTCGCCCAAAAATAGGCAACGAAGAAGATGAAGAACGTTTGAATCACCAAAGGAATGGCGATCAGTATGATGTTCAGGGGATTGTCTACTATGATTTGACCCTGGAATGAGAAGATGATGATAAGGGTAAGCAGGAGACCAGTAATGGTCACATTGCCGAATTTTGGGATGAAGGTGTTCTCGAAATAGTCCAAGCCACGATTTTTTGTGATGATCACACGGGAGAGCCAGCCAGCTCCTAATGGAATGACCACGAAAAGGACTACGGAGAGAAATAGTGTCATCCAAGGAATAGATATGCCGCTGATTCCCAGTAATAATCCCACGATTGGTACGAAAGCTGCTAGAATAATCAAATCGTTTGTAGCAACCTGTACCAAGGTGTAGGCGGGGTTACCCTTTGTGAGATGGCTCCAAACGAATACCATCGCCGTACAGGGGGCAGCGCCAAGCAGAACAGCTCCAGCAAGGTACTGGCGTGCGAGTTCCCTGGGGATAAGCGATTGGTATACTACATAGAAAAAGAAAATAGCGATTGCATACATAGTGAATGGCTTGAGGAGCCAATTGGTTACCCAAGTTACCACCAGCCCTTTGGGGTTTTCTCCTACTTTCTTAATACTGTTGAAATTTACTTTTAACATCATAGGGTAAATCATGAGCCAAATGAGAATAGCTACGGGAATGGAGACATTCGCATATTCGAACCTGGAGAGAAATTCGGGAATCCCAGGGAGGAATACGCCTATCAATATACCGATTCCCATACAAACCAATACCCATACAGTCAGATATCTTTCAAAAAAAGCCATCTCTGATTTGTTCTCTTTAGATTTACTCATTCCTTATCTCCAATTTTCTTATCTTTTTAGCTTGCTTCTACAGTTTGAATCCCGCATAACGATTGGTTGGTTGCCAGGGGTCGATATAAATCCCAGATAAGTCCTCAAATCGTCCATATTTTCTTTCTTAAGTGTGTAATGCATCCATTTTCCATCTCGTTCAGCAATTACCAAACCACTATCAGTGAGCAGTCTCATATGATAGCTCAAAGTTGACTGGGTTATCTGCAAGGATGAGAGGATATCGCAAGCACACAGACGTTCATTCGCCAGCATTCCAACTATCTCGAGTCTAGTCTCATCAGAAAGTGCCTTTATCCTTGCCAGCTGTACAGTAATATTCGAGTCGATTGATTCCATAGGCTACTCCTCATATCGAATAGTATCGATCTAATCGATATATATCAATATGTTCAACCAAAAAAAGAGCCTCACAAGTTTTACCTTGCAAGGCTATTGTTGGTACCCCGAGCGCGATTCGAACGCGCGACCCCTTCCTTAGGAGGGAAGTGCTCTATCCAGCTGAGCTATCGGAGCGAAACACCTGTGATGATAGGTGATAAGTTACCTATTGGTCAACATCCATCGACATGAATCCATGGAGTACATGTCCGTCTTTCAAAGGGTTAGAAAAGTTGCAGAAAACGATACACGATAACAAAATTTGTGTGTAAGTTGTAATCTCAAGAGATTTTTGTCCAATAAAGATGGAAGAGTGTTGAATAAATATACTACTTTATGTATATAATTCCGTTAACTTTAGTCCTGTTCTCGGCATATAGGTTCCTGAAGTGGAAATTATTATCCGATATCGAGGGCAACCATACAGGAGGTATGTATGAAAAAAGTTTTAGCTGTTTGTATGATCGTTGCTTTGGCTAGTACCATGGCATTGTTTGCTGCTGGTGCGCAAGAAGCTCCCAGCACCGCAAAAGTAGGTTTCATTGGTCCCATGACTGGCGACTATGGTAACTACGGTGATTTGATTTCCAAAGGTGTCCTACTTGCAATCGAGGAAAAGAATGCAACCGGTGGTATCGCTGGAAAAGTTCCCGTTGAATTGATCGTTGAGGACTCTGAAGGAGATCCCCAGAAGGGTCTTGCCGGAATCGAGAAGCTCTCCAGTTCAGATAAGATCATTGCATTGACTGGTCCTGTCTTCACTGGTGTTTCGTTCGCAGTTGGTGAGCGTGTCCAGGCAGAAGGTATCATGATGGTAACTCCTTCCGGTACCCACAAGGATATCACCAACATTGGTGACTATGTTTTCCGTACCGTTGCAAGCGATGGTCTTCAGGGCGAAGTTTCCGGTCACTACTTCTATGAGAAGCTTGGTGTACGTGAACTTGGTGTCCTTTATGTGAAGAATGACTATAGCCAGGGCTTGTATGAAGGAACCAAAGAGAGTTTTGAAAGCCGTGGTGGTAAAGTTACCATTGCCGAAACCGCTCAGATTGGTGATAAGGATTTCAAAACACAGTTGACCAAGATCAAGGCAGCTGGACCTGATGCGATCTACATTCCTAACTATACTGCAGAGATGGCTCAGATTCTTGAGCAGGCTACCCAGCTTGGCGTAGATATCCCATTCGTTTCCAGTGATGGTTTTTCCAACCCAGAGATCTATGGATTGGCCGGCGATTACACCGATGGTGTCATCTATGTTGGTCCTACCCAGGTTGACGAATCGGAAAAATACAAGAAGTTCGTAGCTGACTACACCAAGATGTGGGGCTTCGCACCAGACTCATTCGCAACCAATGCTTATGATGCTGCCTATATTCTGTTCGATGCACTTGAAAAGGTTTATGCCGATACCGGAAAATTTGACCGCAAGGCTGTTCGCGATGCATTCGCTGCAACTAAGGACTTCCCCGGTGTGACTGGAACAATCAATTTTGCCGAGAATGGTGATTTGGTCGCATACCAGGGCGTCTACAAGGTCGAGGGAACCACTCCCAAGTACGTAGGGACCTACACAGTTGTCGATGGAGAATTGGTCGAGGTTAAATAATTTGTTTTCATGCGATATGGGACCGGTACTTCGGTCCCATATCCATACCTTTCATTGCAACGTCGGCATCACTTGTGATATTGTGGCAACGTCGACACGCAGACCTCCGTCTAGTCGCGGAGGTCTCAATCATTTCCTGACGGAACGAGAGAAATGTTGCCGTTGTGATACCTTTCATTAAGGAGCCTATCGTGGGATCTATTGCGGAATTTTTTCAACATTTGATGAACGGCCTTACCTTGGGCGGTATCTATGCGCTAATAGCGTTAGGATACACGATGGTATATGGTATCCTTAAGTTCATCAATTTCGCGCATGGCGATATTCTGATGGTCGGTTCCTATCTTGGACTTTTTACATTCAACCTGATTCGTGGACAAACCATGGGACCGTGGACTATCGTTGCATTTTTCATTGCTATGATAGCAGGAATGATATTCAGTGCCGGTTTGGGTATGCTTATAGAGCGGGTTGCGTACAAGCCCTTGCGTAGAGCGACTCGATTGGCTCCTCTGCTTTCCGCTATCGGAGTCTCTTTCATATTGAGTAATATGGCTGCGTGGATGTGGGGTACCAAGTCTCGGAAGCTCGACTATCCATTTGACAATTCTCCCTTACATATCGGAGGGGTAGCGATCACTCCCCACCAGATCTTGATTCTGGTTGTAGTCATCGTAACCATGGTTTCACTGAAATTGTTCGTTGACAAGAGCAGGATCGGTAAAGCTATGCGGGCGACAAGTCTGGATCAGGACACTGCAAAACTCATGGGAATCAAAGCTGATCGCATTATTTCCATTACCTTTGCTATTGGTTCAGCCCTCGCTGCGACTGCAGGATTTTTGATTGCATTGGAGATCAAGGTGTACCCCTCTATGGGGACCATGACTGGTCTGAAAGCATTTGTAGCCGCAGTTGTCGGTGGTATTGGAAATATTTCCGGTGCCATGTTGGGAGGAATCCTCCTCGGACTCTTGGAGACCTTCGGTGTTGCCTTGCTCGGTATTCCCTATGGACTTCGTGACACCATTGCATTCGTTGCCTTGATAATCATTCTCCTAGTAAAACCGGAGGGATTGTTAGGTAAGGTTGAGAAGGAGAAGGTGTAATGCTGAATTTTATTCTGCTTATTTTGATATATACAGGCATCTATGCCCTCATGGCGATTGGACAGAATCTAATAACCGGTTATGTAGGGCTGTTATCCCTTACTCAGGCTGGGTTTTTCGCAATCGGCAGTTATGTGACTGCAATCTTGAGTGTAACGTATGGATGGAGTTTTTGGGCGACCGTTCCCTTGGCAGCGGTTATTGCTGCTTTCTTCGGTCTTCTTATTGGTCTACCTACCTTGCGTTTGAAAGGTGACTACCTTGCCATTGCAACTCTTGGATTTGGCGAGATCGTTAGGAATATACTCAATAACTGGGATAGTTTGACTAATGGTCCCATGGGTATCCAGCGCATCCCAATGGTTGAAATTTTCGGCATAACCATCAGTCCCTATGCGAAATGGGGCTTCTTGGTCATGGTTTGGATATTTGTTTTTGTTGCCTATCTTTTGTTCGAACGATTGGCAAAATCCCGTATTGGCCGTGCTCTCGAAGCTATCCGTGAGGATGAGATAGCTGCCTCTTCCATGGGAATAAATACCACAAGTTACAAGGTCTGGGCTTTTGTGCTAGGAGCCGGTGTTGCTGGAGTAGCTGGAAGCCTCCAAGCCGAGTTCATCTTGTCTGTTACTCCAGGAGCTTTTACATTCATGGTATCCATTATGGTACTGTGCATGGTCGTTCTTGGTGGCATGGGAAACTTCAAGGCTGTAATCCTGGGAGCTTTCCTCATCCAATTTGTCTCCTATTTTCCACAGCTTGTCGGTCTTTCAAATGTTATTCCACCACAATTCAAGCAGGTCCTTTTCGGTTTGATCTTGGTTATCATGATGATTTGGAGGCCACAGGGAATCCTCGGTCGTGAACAACGAAGTGCACCAGGTAAACTGTTTGGTATGGGAGGCCGATCATGATTCTCCTCGAAACTACCAAACTCACTCGTGCATACGGTGGAGTCGTTGCCGTAAGTGAGGTCGATTTTCAAGTCCGACAGGGACTTATAACCGGATTGATTGGACCTAATGGTGCCGGTAAGACGACTCTCTTTAACAATATGACTGGTTTGGATACTCCGACTGCAGGAAAAGTCCACTTCAATGGGGTCGATATCACCAATAAGAGTGCCCACAAGATATGCCGTATGGGAATTGCCCGGACATTCCAGAATATCCGATTGTTCAAGGAGCTATCGGTTTTAGAGAATGTTATGGTTGGGTTGCACTTCACGACAGGAAAGAGCCCCACCTCGGGTAGGTTGGGAGCAATCGTGCGTAGTTATCTGAATGTGAAAGATGAGTACGAACAAATGCATGAGCAAGCAATGAAATGGCTCGATTTCTTCAATATGGTGCCTCTAGCGAATGAACTTGCTAAGAACTTGCCCTATGGCCACCAACGTGAACTTGAAATTGCACGCGCTATGGCTACAAGTCCGACGCTGTTGTTTCTGGATGAGCCTGCAGCAGGTATGAATCCCATGGAGACCGATTCCTTAATGCGTACCATTAGACGTATTCGCGATCTGGGTATAACTGTTGTTCTCATTGAGCATGATATGAAATTGGTCATGAACATTTGCGATACGATAACAGTCCTGAACTATGGCCAGAATATCGCACATGGAACACCTTCGGAAATCCGAAACAATCCCAATGTCATAGAAGCCTATCTTGGAAAGGAAGAATCATGAGCGAATTATTAACGATAGATTCCATCAGTGTCTCCTATGGTAGCATCAAAGCTTTACGCGATGTAAGCGTTAGGGTTGAACAGGGAGATATCGTATGTCTCATCGGTGCGAATGGTGCAGGCAAGAGTACACTTCTGAAAGCGATTGTAGGGCTTGAACCTATTACAACTGGATCTATCACCTATCAAGGTCACTGTATTGCCGAAGCCGGTAGCAGTGATGCGAAGAAGATGTTTCCTTTCTTCGGTAAGAGGCTCGGCTCATCGAACAATTTACGTACAGATGAGATAGCAGGAAGAGGTGTTGCGCTTGTACCTGAGGGAAGGCGTGTATTTGCCGATATGACTGTTGAGGAAAACTTGGATATGGGTGCATTTCTAGTTCGTGATGAGCAAAAGATTGCGCAGAAAAAGGAAGAGATGTACGATTTCTTTCCAATCCTAGGAGCCCGTAGAAAGCAGAAGACCCGTTCACTCAGTGGCGGTGAGCAACAGATGATGGCTATTGCCCGTGCCTTGATGAGTTCTCCGCGTCTATTGTTATTGGATGAACCTGGGTTGGGTTTGGCTCCTCTGATCATACAGGATATCTTCGAGAAGATTGCCATAATCAACAGAGAAGAAGGTGTGACCGTCTTTCTCGTTGAACAAAATGCCTTAATGGCTCTCAAGGCTTCAAAACAAGGATATGTCATGGAGAATGGTCGTATCGTACTGGATGATCTTAGTGCCAATTTGTTGCAGAATGATAAAGTAAAGGCCGCATACTTGGGAGAATAGGGGAATATGGCATTATTGCTGGAATTTCCTCAAGCTCTAGGATACAATTGATTCTACAAGAATGATTGCTGATTGGTGGAGGTCGAGATGATAATTGAGAGACGCATGACACGGAATCCGGTGACTGCCAGTCCCGAGATGTCGGTTGCTGAAGCCTCTGCGTTGATGAAACGTGAGAAGGTTCATCGGTTGCCGGTTCTGGATAAAGACCGGAAGCTTGTCGGAATAATTTCTGAAAAAGATATCCTCTATGCCTCTCCTTCTCCTGTTAGTACCCTTTCAATTCATGAAATGGCATATCTCCTGAGTCAGTTGACGGTAAAAAAACTCATGACTAGGGATGTGGTCACGATTACCAAGGATACTACCGTTGAAGAGGCTGCTCGCCTCATGGTTGATCAGGACTTATCTAGCCTTCCTGTCTTAGAAGATGGTAAGTTGCTTGGTATCATCTCCAAGAGTGATCTGTTCAAGATACTTCTCGAGCTTTTCGGAGCAAGACACTATGGTGTCAGAATGAGTTTCCTTGTAGAAGACAAACCGGGTGCAATTGCCGAGATCTCCAATATACTTGCCGCAAATGGTGTGGATATCATCGCGTTCGGTACATTTATGGGTACAGATTCTTCAAATGCCGTTTGTACAATCAAGATGCAGGGAATTTCGATAGGTCAGGCGGTCGAACTGGTCAAACCTCTTGTTATGGAGGTTTTGGATGTGCGTGAGGTTTAACTAATGGATTTCAAGGATATCCTAGAACAGTGGGAATCGACCCCCGAAGGAAGAAAAGCGGCTGCTGAAAGCCGCTTTTCCCGTATGTTGCGGGAAAAAGAGGCGAATCTCATAGAGTCGCAGAGGGTAAAGACGTATAACGGTTATAAGACAGGGAAAGCTTCTCTCGGTGTCTTGAAATCGATGAAACCTCAGGCAGAACTTGATCTGCATGGTGTGACCGGCGATGTAGCAAGACATTTGGTTGAACAGTTTCTAACCGAATCTGTCGCAAAACGACTTCAGAAAGTCCGTATCGTACATGGTCGGGGATTACATTCGAAGGAAGGGCAGGCAGTTTTGCCCGAATTGGTCGCAGAAATCGTGAAAAAATCACCTTTGGTACGGGCATACGGAAACCCTCCTCCTGCAGAAGGAGGTTCAGGTGCCATCTGGGTTATCTTGCAGCGGGGGAGGCAGAACTAAATCGCCGTAGGGAATCTGTTAACGTTCTCTGTAAATGATTCTTCCTCGGGTCAGATCGTATGGTGACAGTGCCACTCGTACGGTATCTCCGGGGACAATTCGAATATAGTGCTTGCGCATCTTGCCCGACAAATGGGCGAGAATAACGTGTCCATTAGGCAGTTCCACGCGGAACATGGTGTTCGGAAGGGCTTCACGTACGATCCCTTCTACTTCAATAGCTTCTTCTTTAGCCACAAAACCTCCAATAGTATATATCCTCTCAGTGGGACAGAACTTGGGAATTGTAGGAAATGGTAGGTCTTTTGTCAACTGAACGAAATAGGGTAGTCCTGAAAAGGTAGAACTACCCGTATTTAGAAACGATTATGGGGAATGTTCAGGATATTATCCTTTCAATAACGGTGCGAATATATTGTAGTACCCCATGACGAATACAAAGATTACCAATAATGGTAAAACATAGGTAACGTACGTTCTTGCCCATTTCGGGAATTTTACTCCCTTACCTGCATCGGCCTCAGCGATGAAATTTTTCCAACCCCATCCGCGCTTTGAGCAACAGAAGAGGAGAAATACCAAAGAACCGAGTGGCAAGAGGGTTGAACTCACGATAAAGTCTTCCAAGTCGAGTACGCCGGAACCAGGTCCCAAAGGTTGGAAACCGGAGAGGATATTGAATCCCAACACACAGGGCATGGACAGGATGATAATTGCTATGATATTAACCGCAACAGCTTTCTTACGGGACCAGCCTTTGACATCGATCCAGTAACTAACGATATTTTCGAATACAGCTACCAATGTGGAGAGTGCTGCGAAACTCATGAACACGAAGAAAAGAGTTCCCCACAGTCGTCCTCCCTGCATAGCGTTGAATATGTTGGGAAGTGTTATGAAGATGAGAGAAGGTCCTGCATCAGGGGAGACCCCGAAAGCGAAGGATGCAGGAAAAATGATCAATCCACTCATCAAAGCGACGAATGTATCGAGCGCCAAGATATTGATCGATTCCCCAGTCAGTGTCCTAGATTTATCAATATAACTACCAAAAATCGCCATGCTACCGATACCGAGACTTAGGGTGAAGAAAGCTTGTCCCATCGCGGCATACACAGCATTCCAAAATCCTGCGGTATAAAGACGGGAAAAGTCGGGAAGCAAATAGAACTTCAGACCTTCTCCTGCTCCAGGAAGTGTTACTGATTTAGCTACAAGAACAAGCATTACTGCCAATAGGGCACTCATCATATACTTGGTGATTTTCTCGACACCTTTCTGCAGTCCCATGGCAACTATACCGAGTCCCAATAATGTTGATACTACCATCCAAAAGGTCATTGTGATGGGATTTTCCAACATCCCTCCGAAATATGCTCCCACAGCATCAGGGTTGAGACCGGCGAGGTCTCCTTTAGCCATACTGAAGAAGTAAGCGAATAACCAACCACTTACCGTTGTATAAAACATCATCAATACATAGTTTCCGCCAATGGCTATAGGACCGTACGCATGCCATTTGGAATCTTTCGGTTCCAATGTCTTCAAAGCCTTCCCGATATTCTGTTGTGATGCCCGACCTATTGAGAATTCCATAATCATAATGGGCAATCCGAAGATCAATAGGAACAATATGTATAAAAGGACGAATGCCGCACCTCCATACTGACCTGTTATAAAGGGAAAACGCCAAACATTACCCAATCCTATGGCGCATCCCGCTGAAAGGAAAATAAAACCGATTCGGCTACCCAGCCGTTCTCTTTCTTGTGTCATTCTGAACTCCTAGTTGCATGTGGGTTCCCAGTCTACCTATTGATACGTTGTATGACAATACGGGTATTGCAACTACTTTTGTTGACACACTGTGCAGGAAGGAGGCACAATGCAACAAAGATGATTTTCCATTCGCAAATCCAAAGGAGTTCGCCATGAGCACATCTTCCCCCTTGCAAGCATACCTGGAGAAGACTCCAGTAGACCAAGTCGATAGTGGATTTATCGCCTATTTGGCTTCACTAGACAAGGTCGCTTCGGTATCCCCGAGCGTCGCTTCCCATATCGTACAGGAATTAGCAGACCAACGATCACATTTGAAGTTGATCGCAAGTGAGAATTTTTCCTCACTCTCTTGCCAGTTGGCAATGGGGAACCTTTTTACCGACAAATATGCTGAAGGGTACGCCTTCCATCGCTTTTATGCCGGTTGCGATAATGTGGATGTGATTGAAGACCATGCCTGTGAGCAGGCTTGCCGTCTATTCGGTGCCGAACATGCCTATGTTCAGCCCCATAGTGGAGCAGATGCGAATCTAGTAGCTTACTGGGCTATACTCAATACCCGTGTCCAAGTTCCCGCTTTGGAGAAGATTGGAATTACCAATCCAAGCGAATTGTCTCGTGACCAGTGGGATACGCTAAGAAAGGAGATCGGAAACCAACGTCTTCTCGGATTGGACTACTATTCGGGTGGACACCTTACCCACGGATATCGCCAGAATGTCTCTGCCCAAATGTTCGATGCCTATACGTATACTGTCGACGAAAAGACTGGACTTCTCGACTACAATGCTATTGAACAGCAGGCAAAGGAAATTCGTCCGCTTATACTCCTTGCTGGTTATAGTGCATATCCACGATTGATCGATTTCAAACGGATGAGTGAAATTGCCCATTCAGTAGGTGCAGTATTCATGGTGGATATGGCCCATTTCGCTGGATTGGTTGCAGGGAAAGTCATGAAAGGCTCTTACGATCCGGTTGCATGGGCTGATGTAGTCACCACTACTACACACAAGACCTTGCGTGGACCTCGTGGTGGTATGATCCTGTGCAAGCAGGAGTTCGCTGAAGCTGTGGATAAAGGGTGTCCATTGGTAATCGGAGGCCCACTTCCGCATGTGATTGCTGCTAAGGCTGTAGCTTTCACCGAAGCTCTCGATGACTCTTTCGCATCCTATGCTCAACAGATTGTCAAGAACTCCCAAGCTCTGGCTGCAGCTTGCCTAAAGGAGGGTATCCCTGTAGCTACTGGAGGTACAGACAACCACCTCATGTTACTCGATGTACGAACTTTCGGTCTAAATGGTAGACAGGCAGAGAGCGCCTTGCGTGAATGTGGGGTGACACTCAACCGCAATGCACTGCCTTTTGATCCGAATGGACCTTGGTATACCAGTGGATTACGTATTGGGACTCCTGCTGTCACTACTTTAGGAATGGGTGAGGTTGAAATGAAGGAAATTGCTTCAATAATTAAGCTGGTTCTTGAACATACCAAACCAACGACCATTTCCAAGGGTGCCAAAGCTGGACAGTTGAGTAGAGCCAAATATGAGACCGATGCCTCTGCCATAGAAGAGGCTAAGAATCGCGTTCAAGCATTGTTGAATCGTTATGTTTTGTATCCTGAGCTTGACCTGGCGGTATTGCAAGGTTATCGTACTACTTGATGAAATTAAATCTTTAGGAGAGGGACATGAGTAAGATTCCATCGGAGTTGCGGTACTCGAAGGATCACGAATGGGTTCGTATCGAAGGTGATCTCGCATACGTAGGTATAACAGATTATGCCCAAGATACCTTAGGCGAGGTCGTTTATGTAGAACTGCCGAGTGTGGGGGAGCAATTCGCGGCAAATGACGAGATTGCGAATATAGAGTCGGTAAAAGCGGCTAGTGCTATCTATAATCCCATAGCCGGAACAGTAGCTTCATTGAATGAAGAACTAGACGCCTCTCCTGAGCTGATCAATGAAGATTCCTATGAGCATTATCTCTACACACTGAAGGATTTTAATGCATCGGATCTGGATGATTTGCTCGATTCCGATGCATACGGGGAATTTCTGAAGACTTTAGACTGATTGGTGATGAAATCACTAGCCGTTTCCAAACGCTTTCGATAAATTGAATTCAATATAAATTTGAATTCTATCGGAGGCGTTATGAAACGTATTCTTACTCTTACTGCAATCTTCTTATTTGTCCTTGCTTCAGTGTCCGCAGTCTCCTTCGAACCTTTCGTGGAGACTGAACAGGGTACTATTGCTGTACTCTACCACACATACCGCAATGGATCAGGTCCAGATGATTCGACAATGACAACTTTCGATTATGTGAATATGGGTGGTCAAGATAGGCTCTTTCCCTTCGAACGGTACGCTGTCGGAGCTACCATCGCCGGAAGACATCGCGCCTGGTTCACCTACCAGCCATTCGAATTGGTGACAAATGTAAAAATCCCAACAACAGCAAGTCCAATCAATATTGGAGACTCGGTTTTTGAACCTGGAACTCCCATGGAGATTACCTATAGTTTCCCATTCTATCGTTTCTCCTACACCTATGATGTGTTGGGTAAGCACGACAATGCAATCTTAGGTCTCGGTATGGTTTTGCAGATCCGCAATGTGTCGATCCAATTCAAAGCTTTGGATGACAATGATTCTACAACAACTGCTCAAGATCTTTTTGTCTCCAACAACGTCGGTCTTGTTCCGGCACTTGCCATCTATAGTGAATACCGCTTCCCGTTCGGTCTCAATCTCAGTGCCGACATCGCCGGATCCTATGCCAGCTCATCGTTCTTCAATGGAGCCGATTTTGACTTCGAGGGCTCAATCCTCGATGCCTCACTAAGGATGGGTTATCAGGTGACAGATAATTGGGAGCTCTTCGGCAATGCCCGTTTCTTCGGAGGTACTTCAGATGGTACCAGCCAGTACGATGTCGATACGTGGACAGAAAGTACTTCCCGCTATTCTCAGAACAATATCGCCACGCTATCTGCTACAGTAGGAGTCAAGTGGACGAATTGACATTGCCAGCGACCCTCCGGTGATTTACACTGACTGTGTATGTCTTTCCGGAGGTGCTATGGTTCCCTATATTCCCCATACCGAGGATGAACGCAGACGGATGCTCAAGTCCATCGGCGTTGAAACGATCGATGCTTTATTTTCACAAATCCCCGAAGATATTAGACTGAAACAGGACCTCTTCTTTCAGCCAGGAATGGCCGAGGAGGAGGTTCTTCGACATATGAAGGCCTTAGCGGCGATGAATCGTGTTGGCATCTCATTTCAAGGAATGGGCTCATATGACCGCATCATTCCATCTGCGGTCCAGGAGTTGGCCTCTCTTCCTGCATTCGTTACCGCCTACACACCATATCAGCCGGAGATATCCCAAGGCTTGTTGCAAGCGATATTTGAGTTTCAGACCATAGTGTGTGAGTTGACAGGAATGGATGCCGCTAACGCGTCATTGTATGATGGGCACACTGGTGCTGCCGAGGCAGCTGCAATGATGCTGTCAGCGAAACGGAAGAGTTCGGTCGTACTCGTATCTAGTACAGTTCATCCTTACACGTTACAAGTATTGGAAACTTGGGCTTATGGTACCGATTTCCATATACAGGTAATCAACGAGTGCAATCGTACAACTGATATTGCTCAAGTCTCAGCTAATCTCTCGGAAGATATAGCAGGAGTTATCGTACAAAGTCCCAATCGATATGGATTTCTGGAGGACTATACGCAGTTGGCAGAACTCGTTCATGAGAATAGGTCGCTTTTGACCATCTCCAGCGATCCCCTATCTTTGGTTCTGCAACATTCTCAAGGAGAATGGGGAGCCGATATCGCTATCGGTGATACCCAACCATTAGGCTTACCTTCTGCGTTTGGAGGCCCCTGTTGTGGTTACATGGCCGTCAGGGAGGCCTTGATCAGAAAAATGCCGGGAAGGATTGTTGGCCAAACAATCGACCTTGAAGGAAAGAGAGCCTTCGTCCTCACGTTGCAAGCTCGCGAACAACATATTAAGCGGGAACGTGCAACGAGTAATATCTGTTCGAACCAAGCGTTGGCAGCACTTACCAGTACTATCCATGTTGCTCATGTCGGGTATGGAGGGCTTCTTGAGGCCGCCCGACAAAGTTGGGATAAGAGTCACTATCTAGCCAACCGCCTGGCTTCGCTACCGCATATGGTCGTTGGTGGCCATAGACCCTTTTGGACAGAGTTTCCTTTGGTTTTCGATTCCGTCGAACGGATGGAAACCGTATTGGAGAGGTTAGCGAGAAACAACATACATGGAGGGGTAAGATTGGGCGTCCTCTCAGAGCGGATGGAAGATCTTTCAACACTTGTTGTCGCAGTAACAGAAAAACGGACACGAGAAGAGCTTGATCGGTATGCCGATATCGTAGCGGAGGTCTTGGTATGAGTGGATTACTGGTATTTGAGAAGTCCCAGAAGGGAAGGAGAGGCTATACTTATCCACCATCTGATGTTCCCTGTGCACCCCAGCTCTCTGCAAAGTTGTGTCGTCAAGAACCTCCTCAGCTTCCTGAATTGTCGGAGCTTGATGTGGTGAGACACTATTCAAATCTTGCAAAAATTACCTGTGGAGTCGATTTCGGACCGTATCCCTTAGGCTCGTGCACCATGAAGTACAATCCAAAACTACATAATTTGGTAGCCAGAATGGAAGGTTTTTTCGCAATTCACCCATTACAAGATTCCGATAGTGTCCAAGGCGCACTTTCTGTCATGTTCCATCTACTAGAGATGCTCGCAGTTGTAACTGGCATGGATTGGGGAACCTTGCAACCGGCAGCTGGAGCCCATGGTGAGTACACAGGGTTAAAGATTATCAGATCCTACCATCTATCCAAGGGCGATAGTACTAGGACTAAGGTGCTCATCCCATCCACAGCGCATGGAACGAATCCGGCATCGGCCGCACTCAACGGATTCAATGTTGTAGAGATCCCTACCGACAAACGGGGCCTGGTTGATCTTTCATCTTTGGAGAGCCTATTGGACGAAACTGTAGCTGCAGTCATGCTCACCAACCCCAATACATTGGGATTCTTTGAGCGTGATATCACGAGAATTGCAACGCTCGTACATGAAAGTGGTGGGTTGCTCTACTATGATGGTGCTAATTTGAATGCCATTCTCGGTATGGTTCGCCCTGGAGACATGGGCTTCGATGTTGTCCATCTCAATCTTCACAAGACGTTTTCGACACCGCACGGAGGCGGAGGTCCAGGAGCCGGACCGGTAATGGTCAAATCGTTGTTGAGACCCTTCTTGCCAAAGCCTGATATGGTAAAGGACGACAGCGGGTACAATTTCGATTGGGGTAGCCAGTCATCGATTGGCAAGGTAAGTGGATTTTGGGGTAACTTCTTGGTATTGGTGAGGGCGTATGCCTACCTTCTTTCAATGGGAAGCGATGGTTTACGATCAGTGGCACACCATGCTGTGCTTAATGCCAACTACTGCTTGGAAAGATTGAAAAAAGAGTTCACACATCCCTTCGGAGGTCATTGTATGCATGAGTTTGTTCTCTCACTCCAAGATTTCAAGGATCTCTACGGTGTGGGAGCACTTGATTTTTGTAAAGCCCTGCTCGATAGAGGCTATCATCCCCCAACGATGTATTTCCCCCTATTAGTCCATGAAGCACTGATGATTGAACCGACAGAAACCGAATCTATTCAGGATCTTGATGCTCTGGTGGAAACCTTGCTTGAATTGGCTCAGATAGCCAAAACCGCTCCTGATCAACTTACGAATGCTCCTATTTCTACAGTGATCAGAAGAGTCGATGAAGTCAGAGCAGTAAAAAGGCCAATACTTCGATGGCGCCCATCCGGCGATTCATGAGCAATACTTATGGAGCTTCTGGAGTTTGCATGACTCCCAAGAAGAGTGCCTGACCGGTCGACTTGTCCAATATTCCATAGAGGAAGGGACGGTCAAAAACTATGGGGATACCGGCAGGCATCATACTGGTGAGGCGCATCGTCACAGCGGTGACTGCTGCTGCTTCAGTTCCCTTTTCATCGACTCGGATGAAAGTCTTATGCAAGACATCATCTATGAACAGATCACTTACTCCATCAGCATGCAAGCCAGAGAAATTTGCCCTAGTAGGATCGAACGGTAGCGTCATCCCGATTTGCTGCAACATGGGAGAGAGTCTTACCTCATAGTGATCGAGAAATTTTGGAAAAGCGAGTTGAACCCGTTCATAGGAACCTTTTTCCAAAGACTTAAATAGATTTTCGACTAGGGCGGAGCTCTGTGTAGCAATCCACTGTTGGATCGTGAGATTCTCTGGTGGCAGAAGAGCTACGAAAACAAAACGCCCATGTTCGTACGGAAGGGCAATACCTAGGGCTTTAGCATAATCGAGTACTAGGGTCGAACGTTCACTATGCAAGAATGGAGTTCGATAATCACCACTAGGAGCATGGAAAATCCTGTCACGGGTATCGTTGGCATCGAACGGGTCAGCCCAATCGGCAAGGAAATGGACAGCGTTGACCAAGATCATACGCATATCGGGCTTCAATTCCTCAATAATGGTATCTATCTTTCCATTGGTCTTCTGGAAGACCCAGTCGTTGATTTTAGTAGGGCTCAGGGAATTGGAGAAATCGAGTGTTTCTACCTCTGCAAAGAACAATTCCTTCGTTTGTCTAATAAAATGGGAGGACACCGGATAGCGCTCGTCCACCCAAATCGAGTTAGCTATTGATAGGCCTGTTGCATCTGGAAATGGATTTTCCAACACTTGTGGGATAGAGAGTAGCTGCTCCATCTGCCGCTTGGTCTCTCCTTCGGCGCCAAGGGCTGTCATGGAAAGTGCCGTGTGGATCGAGAGGGGTGAAAAGATCAGGTTCCCGTCTCTCTCCTGCGCTACAAGCTCTTTGGTAAGGGCTGAGGAAAACTGTTGGGGTGTCATCGTATTATGGTAGTTTCGACTCTGCACGTTGTCCTGATACTCATGGAAGGCAGCTGCAGAAAGAGGAGAAATGAGCAACAACAACATAATGCATATACTGGAAAGGTATAGTTTCATACGTGACCTCCTCCGTTTCCGGTAAAACCACTGTATCGTGGTAAAAACAATTTGCCAAGGCAACTCTTCGATAGTATGCTTTTAGTTATGAATACTACACTGATACGCGATGGATTATTGGTTGAGTCAGATCGCTCTTGGAGAGCCGACCTGTTGATAGAGGGAGAAAAAATCACAAGGATCGCTCCCAGGATTGATACAAAGACCCTACCCGACGATACCGATATCGTTGAAGCAGAGGGGCTTTGTGTCATGCCCGGTCTCATCGATTCCCACACTCATTACCATTTGGTCTCAAGAGGAACTGTGACGGCTGATAGCTTTATTGAAGGTTCCAAGCTGGCTGCCTTCGGTGGCGTGACTACGGTGGTCGATTTTGCCGACCATGACAAAAAGAGGCCATTGGTTGCTTCGACCAATGACCGTATAGATGCCATGGAGAAGGAGATGGCAATCGACTTCGCGCTCCATCAGGGAGTATATGGTATGCATGAGGGGATTGGAAAAGAGTTGGAGGAATTGCTCAAACGGGGTGTGAGTACTATTAAGATCTTCACTACCTATAAAAATGTAGGTTATCTCATTGGCATGGAAGGTCTGAGAGACCTCTTCTCCCTGTGCAAGAAAAATCAGATCATGATAAGCGCCCACTGTGAGGATGATACGCTCATAGAACAGGTTGAGAAGGAACACAAAGGAAGCTATACACCTGCCGATCATGCGTTGCTCCGACCAGCGGAAGCTGAATATCGGGCGATCAAATATCTCGGTTCATTAGCTGGAGAATTCTCCATGCCTCTTTATGTGGTCCATCTCTCTAGTTCCCGGGGCCTCGATGCTGTACGGGAGTTGCGCAGTAAAGGAATTCAGGTTGTAGTGGAGACTACCCCGCATTATCTTTTGCTCGATGCTTCCAGATTGGAGGGGCCACAAGGCCCATTGTATGTCATGACTCCTCCGTTACGGACCCATCATGATAATCGTGATATTCAGGATGCCCTTATCGCAAAAGAACTGCAGGTTGTTGCAACAGACCATTGTGCATTCACTAGAGCACAGAAACTCGCTTCGGACGATTGTCGGACTATATTCCCAGGAATTCCAGGGACAGAAGAGCTCTTGCCTCTGGTCTATACTTTTGCCGTAGCTTCCAGTCGGATGTCTCTATCCGACCTTGTTGGAATCCTTTCGTCGACGCCGGCAAGGTTATTCGGTTTGTATCCCCAAAAAGGATCGTTACAAATCGGAACGGATGCCGATATCGTATTGTTCGATCCAGAAGCCACTTGGACGCTCTCGAGTGATACCGTACATAGCGCATCTGAATATACTCCCTATGAGGGATTCAGTGTTGCCGGAAAGGCTGTGATGACCTTTCTCAGAGGCCATCTGATCATGGGTGATGATGTCTATGTGGGTAAGCCAGGGGAAGGTAAGTTTCTTAGGGCAAAAACTTCTTCAGCATACGATTGATTGGAAGGATATCTACTTTATCCCACATACAATCGACTGAGTATCCATTCAACGATGCGGTCGGGGAGCAAGCGCTTTGCTAACATAAGCAGTTTATAGCTTACCCCGACTGCAATCCTTACTGGTGGATGTCTTCTCGTTGAAACGGAATAAACGACAGATGCCACTTTCTCGGGAGCATACCCCTTGCGTTCATCCTGTTCCATTTTACCTATCGCCCGCTTTGCGTCATCTAGATAGGGCGAATCGGTGGGTATAGCTAGAACCCGCTTATTGGTGAATTCTGTGTGGGTATCACCGGCCTCGACAATCGTAGCGTGTATTCCGTGGGAGGCCCCCTCAATCCGAAGCGCTTCAACGTATGCCTCCAATGCAAATTTAGATGCACTGTAGTGGCTTTGATACGGAATGCTAATTCTTCCGGCTATAGAACCCAAGACAATCACAAGGGAACGGCTCCTGGAGCGCATCAGTGGAAGGATTTCACTGTTCACACGAAGGACTCCGAAGTAGTTTGTCTCCATCTGGTCTTGGACAGCCGCAATAGGAGTATCTTCAGCTGCTCCTCCAATACCATATCCGGCACAATGGATAATGATACCTATGCCATCTTGGGTACGTTGGACTGCATCTTTCCATATCTGCTCCATACCCACTGCTACTGAATTTGCATCAGTCACATCCATTTTCGAAAAGCGGACAGAATCTGGTACGTCGATATGATCTGCTCCAGAGCGTGAGACCGCCCAAACCTGGTATCCTTTTTTTGCGAAAAGATGCAGACAGGCGAGTCCTATGCCTGAACTCGCCCCTGTTATGAGAATATTCTGTCCGTAAGGTCTATAAGGCAACGGTCAATCCTTTTTCTTTAGAAGATCACGAATCTCGGTGAGCAGAATAATATCCTGGGGTACAACCGGTTCTGGAGCTGGTGCGGCAGCAGCTTCAGCAGCAGCTTTGGCTTTTTCCGCTCTCTCACGACGTTCTCGGAATGTGTTGATTCCACGAACGATGAAGAATACCACGAGTGCGATCAGGAGGAAGTCAATAAGAGCTTGTATGAAGTTTCCGTAGGTAATCGCAAGTCCCGGAACTGTCTCTGTAGCTTCACGAATTACAATCTTCAGTGTCTTGAAATTTACTCCACCAAGAATTACTCCGATAAAAGGCATGATAATATCGGCAACCAGTGATTTCACGATAGCCGTGAATGCAGTCCCGATAATGATCCCGACTGCCATATCCATAACGTTACCGCGAGAAATGAACTTTTTGAACTCATCTACCATTTTCGTTTTTTCTGCCATGATCGATTCCCCCTTTACCAATGATACATGTTACCACGTCACAACCTATATTGGATAGGTTATAGTTTTTACGTTACAACTGTTTTTGGTTACCGACTGCGCGGTTAAACTCGTCTTCGATTTCCTTTGATGGCTCGGGCGACAGTAGACTCGCAACGATAATACATAAGGAGCTGAATAGGAATGCGGGCAGCAATTCGTAAATAGCCCAAGGGCCACCAAGTGGGGCAACCAGATTTTTCCATACCAATACAGCGATAAAACCTCCAGACATACCAGCTACTGCACCTGCGAAGGTTGTTCTTTTCCAGAACAGGCTGAAAAGCATGATTGGACCGAATGCAGCTCCGAATCCTGCCCATGCGTAACTGACGATTCCGAATATTGAGGAGTTAGGATCAGCGGCAAGGAAGGCTCCTATAATTGCTACCATGATAATGGTGAATCTAGATACCCAAAGGACCTGACTATCAGAGGCCTCTTTTTTTAGTACGCCCTTGAAAAAGTTTTGGGAGACAGCTGAGGAGGTAACTAGAAGCTGTGAATCGCTGGTACTCATAGTAGCGGCAAGTATTCCACTGAGGATGATACCGACAAAGACCACAAGAATCCCAGAATACTGGCCAAGTAACTGAGTCATTACGATAAAGATTGTCTCGCTCTGTGCAGAGAAGGCTCCGGTTTTTACGCCATCTAGGAGTTGTGGTACGGCAGCTACCCCCACAACACCGATACAGACGGCAGCAGCAAGTGAAACAACGACCCAGACCATGGCGATGCGACGAGATCTGGTCAATTCTTTAGCATCTCTAATAGCCATGAATCTCAACAAGACGTGTGGCATGCCAAAGTATCCGAGTCCCCACGCTAGCGAGCTTGCTATCTCCAGGAAAGAAACCTTGGTACCTACTCCAGTTGCACGGTTATGACTGGTGAATAAACTTCCGAAACCTTCCATCGAAGAGATTGTAGCTGCAATTTCCTGGAATCCTCCAGCTTCTATGATTCCAGCGATAAGGATGATAATGAGAGAGAAGAACATGAGAGTTCCCTGCATAAAATCTGCTGTACTCTCGGCAAGAAAACCTCCAACAATGGTATATACGACTACAACAAAAGCCCCAATTATCATCATAAGGGTGTAATCAAAACCAAAGAGACTGTTGAACAGTTTCCCTAGGGCTGCAAAGCCTGAGGATGTGTAAACAATAAAAAAGAAGAAGATTACCAGAGCTGCCAATGTCATGATTATTTTCCTAGAATCGTGGAAGCGGTTTGAGAAGTAGTCTGGCAACGTGATTGCATTACCGGCGATATGGCTGTAGGTCCGTAGGCGATAAGCGACGAATTTCCAGTTGAACCAAGTTCCTACACCGAGTCCGATAGCGGTCCAGCCTGCGCTTGCAAAACCGGAAAGGTAGGCCAGTCCCGGAAGTCCCATCAGTAACCAACTGCTCATATCCGAAGCTTCCGCACTCATGGCTGTTACCCAAGGTCCGAGCGATCTGCCACCAAGGAAGAAGTCTTCAGTACTCTTGTTTCTTCTACTGTATAGGAGTCCTACTAGGATTACCAAAGCCATATAGATCATCATGCCGACGAAGGCAACGGTCTTTTCTCCAGGTGAAAGTATATTCAGATTCATTGCATCTCCTTTTTTCCCTCGATGATACCGGAATAGGTTGCCTATGTGAACCAAAGACTACCAAAAACTGTACAGATGCTAGGCACTTTTTCTAAAGGAGCGATTTGTTGTATACTCATGGAAAATCGGTATCAGGGAGATTCGAGACGATGGACACTGGAAAAAAGAGAATATTGACAGGCGACAGGACAACAGGAAAGTTGCATCTTGGACATTACGTAGGAAGCCTTAAGAGCAGAGTCGAATTGCAAGATGCATATGATACCTTTATTCTCTTGGCCGATATCCAAGCACTCACTACCCACTTCGAAAATCCACAGTTGCTCAATGAAAGCATTTTTGATGTAGCTATAGACAACTTATCAGTCGGACTTGATCCTAATAAGGTTACCATTGTCCAACAAAGTGCGGTAAAGTCGATCGCGGAAATGACCATATTCTATTCCATGTTGGTAAGTGTAAATGTGCTTCGCCATAATCCGACCATAAAGACTGAAGCCAAACAGTATGGGTATAGCGACATGTCCTATGGTTTCTTGGGGTATCCGGTAAGTCAGACAGCCGATATTACCTTCTGTAATGCAGATCTTGTCCCTGTCGGAGAGGACCAATTGCCACATATCGAACTCTCTCGAAGGATTGTTCGTAAATTCAATGGGATGTATGGAACTTCGATTGTCGAACCACAAGCCAAATTGAGTGAGGTCTCCCGCCTTGCCGGATTGGATGGAAATGCAAAGATGGGCAAGAGCCTCGGCAATGCCGTCTATCTCTCCGATACCGCAAAAGAAGTAGATCAGAAAGTACGAAAGGCCGTTACCGACCCAGCCAGAGTAACCGTCGATATCCCAGGAACACCTGAGATCTGTAATGTGGGTAAATATCATAAGATCTTCACACCAGACGAATGTGACAATATATGGGAGATGTGCCGAACCGCGAAAATCGGATGCGTAGCCTGCAAAAAGAAATTAACCAATAGTCTGAATACCCTATTGGATCCTATGCGTGAGAAGCGGGCCTATTATGAGGCTCATATGGATGAGGTCAAGGATATCATCGTCAGTGGTACCAAAAAGGCGAGTGCTATCGGCGATGCCCAAGTCGAGACGATGCGGCAAGCGATGCATTTGACTATCTGATGCTCTATTCTACAGTTTAAAGCCTCTATAGAGATACACTTTGATAAATGGCGCTATCGATATAATCGTAAGGATGACAGCTATCAACCAAAGCGAAGGTATACCCCATTTTCCATTGTGTAGCCAGATTGCTGCAAATAAAGATGACACCAAACCACCTATTTGAAGCGAGAATGAAGAAACCGAGAGAAGCGATGCTCTCATTCTGCTCGGAATTTCACGGTTAAGCAAAGTTTGTTCGGGAATCTGGGAAATTGCCAAGAATAGATAAAATCCACCATAGGCAATCGTGAAGACCATTGGCCCGGTAGCTAATGCGACAGCCACCATACTAAGAGCGAATATGCTTTTGAATACAACTACATATATTGCGCTCCTCTTTGGATGTTTATGGAGCAACCGACCTGCTAAGATGGACCCACCTAACGCTGCCATGAATCCAATGAAGGAGATTACTCCAAGGAGAATGACTCCTGTATGATCGGTATCGGTAATCTCCAATAGGCGTGGTTGCCAGTACTTTTCAATCGAAGAAAGTATGAATCCGAAAGCGAACGAGAGGATGAAAAATGGGAGGAGGGTGCGACTTCTGACGAGATCTACCAATCCCAGCTTACTCTGGGTTGCCTCCTCTAAAGGAGAGGATTCCAAGACTGGTTCTTTTATCCACGAGAGGGTCAAAACGATTACCAAAACCTGTATCACAGAGCTAATCCAAAAGTTTCCCAGATAGGGTGTCTCAAGTGGCTGTAAATTCTGGAATGCTAGGGTTACGAATCCGGAAGAGAGGGCGCCTCCTGAAAGTCCTAGGGTATCCCACACTGCCATGTGTGAGGTGATTCTATGGAGTCTGTCAATTCCGAATTCTTGATTATGCCAGTCTACGGTCAATGCTTCGAACGATCCGGAAATGAATGATCTGGCTAAGCCAAGTGCTAGTACTGCTCCTATGAGCGATACCGTAGATGATCCGAAAATCAAAAAGAGTGAGCCTAATAGCATCATTGTCTTTGAAACGATGAACGTCATACGTCTTCCGAACCGATCGCTGAACATACCACTCGGAATCTCCGTGGTTACGATAACCACACTGTATACTCCCATGAATAGGGCGAGGGTGCTCAAGGTTGCCCCTTTATCAAGTATCAAAAGGTTCATCACAGGTAGGGTTATTCCCAATCCGAAAGAGGATAAGATAGCTATGATTCCGAATCGAATCATTTTTGTTCCTCCTCAATGATTGGTTTCATAACAAAGGAATGCAAATTCCCATGCACTCTCATCATTTCCTGTTGGAAGTGCATGTTCATCTAAAAAGGTTCCAACCATATCATAGAGACGTTTGGCATCCGCTTGGCTAAGGTGAGCTATTCCTGTGATGAGGTCACCAGAAAAATGATTGGGATCCTTCATAGATTCATTTCGTTGGTTCGATAGCGTGTCCATGAACCGGTTTGTGATATCAGACAGGATAATTCGGGTTGTTGCCTCCCGTTGGAATGAAAGGGGGTCATCTAAATTAGTCCCAATGGAGACGTTCACATCGGTTAGGCGAAGATAGTCTGCTCGAATTCCATGTATCAATTCATACCGATCATGCTCAACCAAGCCGATTTCACGTAACTTGAGAAGATGATGACGAGAGGAAGATGGCGATATACCTAGGTGGTCGGCGACTTGTTTCGCAGTGATGGGTTCTCCATGTATTCGCATCGTCCGTAGAATCTTTTGACGGAGAGGTAATGAGTAGATTCTTAGTTGGTGTTCCGTTTCCAGACGAATAAGGGGTTTTTCGCTCTGATACATAACCTTCCTCCAGATGTTCTTACATAGCAATTTTTTTCGTTACACTTATTGTAATGTACAATATATTGTAATGAACACCAGCTGTCAATTATCCTAATTATGTTCTGTTGACAGCAAAAGACGCAGGTGATACAACAGGACAACCGTCAATCCGACGGTACTTGAGAGGATCCAACGTGCCGGAAAGGAAGATCATAAAACAAGCATTCTTGCGTACTATCCCAGTCATGATGGGCTATGGGGTATTGGGCATGGCTTTTGGGCTGCTTCTCCAAAGGGCGGGGTACCACTGGTTGTGGGCACTCGGAATTAGTCTATTTGTATTCGCAGGGTCCATGCAATTTGTTCTTGTTGGTCTTCTCGCGCAGCAGGCATCCTTGGCAACGGTACTGCTCACCACGATACTGGTCAATTCCCGTCATATCTTCTATGGACTCTCATTTATTGAACGATTCAAAGCTATGGGTAGACGAGGGCTCTATATGATATTCGGTTTGACCGATGAGACGTATGCTCTTCTCTGTGGTCTAGGCGATGTAGGAACCCAAAAAGATCGGGATGCTTTGTCCTTTTGGATAACTCTTTTGGACCAAGGGTATTGGGTTGCCGGCTCTACGTTCGGAGCTCTTCTCGGTTCCTATGTCACGCTTGATATCACCGGAATAGATTTTGCCATGACAGCACTATTCACCGTAATCTTCGTAGAACAATGGACCGCTGTGAAGAACCACATTCCGGCAATTGTTGGTGGAGTATGTTCAATTGTATCGCTTGTATGGTTGGGACCTGGGAACTTTCTTTTGCCGGCTTTGATCGCTACCGTTACGATCCTTCTGATCTTGAGAAAGCGGTTGGGGGTGCATATATGAACATCGGTTTTTCCCTCTTGATCGTTCTGGTCACTGCATTGGGTACCCTAGCCACACGTGCGATGCCGTTTGTCCTATTTGGTAACAGAAAAAGAACTATTCCCGAAGCCATTCTATTCTTGGGAAAGGTTCTCCCTCCTGCGGTCATGGCAGCATTGGTAATATATAGTCTCAAACATGTTTCCTTTTTGGACAATTCCCTCTGGATGAATGAAGCTATAGCAGTATCGGTAACTGCATTGATACATGTATGGCGTAAGAACACACTCTTGAGTATCGGTGTTGGAACATTGGTTTATATGGTCTTAGTCCAAGGTAATTTTTTGTAACCGATCACCAGTCATTGCCAAACGAAGTGAGTGGAAAGGGACCATGAAATGTTCCTCTTCCGAGCGAGTGCAGGCAATGAAAGCTTACTAGCATGCCATTCATTTGTTGCCTATGGGTAGCAGAGGGTGTATGATCAGAAACCATGAAAAGACAACCTATCGATGATTACGGTTACGGCTTCATTACTGATGGATTCGTACCTACTGGGAAGGATGAATATTACTATCGGAACATGCAGATAGCCGATTGGCAAGCAACGTGGCGTAACCTTACGACCGGAGAGCGATCCCAGTTGGAAAACCAAGGAAATTTCTGTCCAAATTGGGATGATGTCTTGGTTGAAGATCCTATCGACATCTCGCTTATACGTCATAATTATTTCTATGGCTTAGTCAGGATAGGATCTTTGGAACCCTATACGGTGAGTTATCATGATTTCATGCTGCCTGAGGGTATCCGTGATAGCCATATCATCTCTTGTGATATTGGTCGACATTGCGCCATCCATCGTTGTGCCTATCTCTCACATTATATCATTAACGAACAATGTCTGCTCAATGAGATTGATGAGATGGATGCGACAAACCATGCGAAGTTTGGCAATGGTGTGCTTAAAGAGGGAGAGGATGAGTCGATAAGGATCTGGCTGAGCATCATGAATGAGGCTGAGACACGGGCTATTTTGCCATTTGAGTCTCTTACTTGTGCCGATGCATGGCTTTGGGGTACATATCGGGAACGTCCGCGTCTAAATACATCTCTTGTTTCACTTACCCAAAAGGAGATCGGAGACAAGCGGGGGTGGTATGCTCAAGTCGGCTCTCATTCAGTAATCAAGTCCTGTAGGGTGATAAAGGATGTATTGTTCGGTCCCCATGCCTATGTTAAAGGTGCGAACAAATTGAAGAATCTGACGATACGGTCCAATGCAGATTCGGCTACACAGATCGGAGAGGGCGTTGAACTGGTGAATGGAATCATCGGATATGGATGCCATGTGTTTTACGGTGTGAAAGCTGTCAGATTCGTCATGGGTAACAACAGTAATTTAAAGTATGGTGCACGGTTATTGAATTCGGTTTTAGGGGACAATTCCACAATAAGTTGTTGTGAAGTACTCAATACCTTGGTCTTTCCATTCCATGAGCAGCATCACAATAATTCGTTCCTCATAGCATCTCTTGTTGGTGGTCAGTCCAATATGGCAGCTGGTGCCAATATCGGATCGAATCACAATACCCGTGGAAATGATGGAGAGATGCAAGCGAAGCGGGGATTTTGGCCAGCCCTCTCTAGTTCTCTCAAATTCAATAGTTCATTTGCCTCTTTCACCCTTATCACGAAAGGTGACTATCCGAATGAATTATCCATCCCGATTCCGTTCTCCATGGTTGGGTATCGAGAACTTACCGGTCGAATAACGCTCATGCCTGCATACTGGTGGATGTACAATAGATATGCCCTTGAGAGAAATGGATGGAAGTTTCAAAATCGTGATAAACGTGTTTACAAGACCCAACACATAGAAGCCGATTATATTGCACCCGATACGATAGAAGAGATCGTCAAAGCATTGGATTTGCTGAGCCTCTGGGTTGGAGAGGCTGCCCTTGCGGCTTCTCTGGTCGCCCCTGGAAAAGGCGCCGATTCCACGGCCTTGTCAGAGCAGGGACGTCTACTTCTTGAAACCCATCCCGAACAGGTGGGCACCCTAGAAGTTCTCGCAACCGGTATAGAGAGATCTGGAACTCCAGCCTTGGTCTCTAAGGCTGCGCAAGGCTATAGAGCCTATAAGGAGATGCTTATCTTCGGTTGCATGCGTATCGTTTTACATTACTTGGAAGAACATGGCCTCTCCTTGTCCAAATTCCAAGCAAAGACCATAAAAAGTCTTTCCGACGATGTCCATTTCAAATTGGCTGTAGCCGGACCATTCAGGAATATGGGAGGTCAATTGGTCTCAGAGCCACTGATCATGCAGTTGCTGCAGAAAATTGAAGATGGCGATATCGATTCCTGGAACGCCATCCACGCCCAATACGATGTATGGTGGGATGAGTATCCATTGGTCAAGGCGATAGTGGCTCTTCAGGCACTGCAGCGAATTATGCAGACTGTCGAACTCCAGGAAAGTCACTGGAAGAATCTGATAGCTCGTTATCTTGTACTGTGTGACCAGAACGCCCAGGAAGTATATCGTTCTCGGAAAAAAGATTATGATGATTCCTTCAGAAAGATAGTGTATCGTAATGCCGAGGAGATGGAGGCCGTCTTGGGACGACCTGAGGACAACGATTTCGTTAAGAAGAGTAGAGCAAAGATGGAACTGGAGAAGGAGCTCGCGCGACGCTTTTCGACTTGGACCTGATGTGTTACATTAAGGATATGGAACATACTAGGTATACGGTACCGAAAGAAGAATTATATACATCTCCCGTCTTCAGCCACGATCTGTTGAGAAGCATTATGGATACTGATGACGCACTCAATCTCGAGCTGTTGCATAATGCAGCGATATCGGCAACTCCCGAGTACTCAATTTCGGCTTGCCTAGAAGCCTATAGTAAGGACCATCTCAAGGATTTAGCCCAAGACCATGAGTTGCATATTCCCTCCTCATATAGGAAAAAGCAGGTTGTTGGAAAGATCGCACCACATCTTGTCTCACAGTTTCCGAAGATGCTTCCTTACTTTCCTCATAGGAATCTGGAATTTCTTACACGGTTCAAAGAGAATCCTTCCATTGAGATTGCTCACGATGCACTCAGGTTCAGAGATATTTCCCATGCTCATAACTATGGCTTCCTCTACCTGTTCAAAACTGGGGACACCTTCACGGCTGTTGTTCCGAGAGAGCTGATTCCCGCGCTACACATGCTCGATGAGACCACTATATGGGATACGGTCAGCCTGCATCAACGATTGAACGCGTATGCCGTATCATTATCCAATCTCTATGGTGTCTTAGATATTGACCAATATGCAGTTGTTTGGAATCGATTCGAATCTGAAACGCTCACTCCTGCAATGGTGGCCGATGAATTAGTGGAACTGGGTAAAGTGCAGTACTACTGGTGGTTCGAAGACGAATTGGTCATATCCTCATATTTCCAAAACGAGTTAGAGGTAGCCGAATTCCTCGATAAGGTCAAACAGGTGTCCTACTATGCTCCGTCGCGTGATGATCTGGTAAAATACTTCCAGACTCCGTATGACGACGAATCGCCAGCTGCAAATGCAATGCTAGAGTTTCTTAGTGGTTATCGTTTGCCGGATGGGGAGCAGATCGAAGATCTCATGGATGACATCTCAGACACCTGCATCGTTGGTGAAGGGATGCAGGATGTCTTCGACTTGCTCAACGAATACGGGTTGTTGTTTACTGGGATGGAGGAGATCACCCGATTCACCGAATTGTATGCACAGATGAGCGATCACTGCAGGAAATGGGAATTGCGGGGCCATACTCCAGTCGGCTTGAAGAAGCATAGCCCCTCCAGCTAATTACGACCGAAGATCGCTCGTTAATTTAAATACATCCATTAATGTAGTCCACCATGCATCGGAACCTTCGAATTCTCCGATTCCCCTGATTTTTCGGATCCGGTATCGTACAAGATTGGCCGATGGTTTGCTACAGAGTGTATTGAAATCCCGTATTATGGTCTTTCGTATCTCTTTTGCGGTGAATTGGGGGTCCTTATGGGCACCTTCGGGAACCTCAGGAATGATATCGTGGATAATATTGAATCGTTTGAGATCCCTAGCTGTCATTTTCATTGCCTCTGCGGCTTCTTGAGCCCTAGAGGGGTCTCTCAAGAGTATGGAAGCGAATCCTTCCGGAGTGATTACAGAGTATACAGCATTTTCTAACATATATAGTTTGTCCCCGACTCCGATACCTAATGCACCACCGCTTCCACCTTCTCCGATTATGAAACTGAGGACAGGGACTTTAAGCATGGAGAACTCCTTCAAATTCCGTGCTATAGCCTCTCCTATACCCCGCTCCTCAGCTCCTAATCCCGGAAAAGCTCCAGGAGTGTCGATGAAACAAACAATAGGGCGATTGAATTTTTCTGCTTGCTTGGCTAACCTGAGTGCCTTTCGATATCCTTCAGGATTACTCATTCCATAGTTTCTCTCGATATTCTCACGGAGGTTCATCCCTTTTCTATTCCCGATAAAGGTAATTGCCCTTCCCTCGATAGTACCAATTCCACCGATCATAGCTGGATCATCGCCAAAGGTTCGATCTCCATGCAATTCCATGAAGTCATCACAGATCAGGTCGATATAGGTAGCTGCACCGGGTCTTCCCTGCTGTCGGGATAGTAGTACGCAATCCCATGAGGATCTTTCCTTAGTGCGAGGGTCGCTTGAAGCAAACTCTTCCAATCGAGAGACCGAATCCTTCAACAATTCCTCATGCTTCTTGTTCATGTACGGATCCTCCATGTGTTTTCATGAGAAATGCCAATCGGCTACGTAGTTTGTCACGGGATACAATGGCATCCACAAATCCTTTCTTCATCTGGAATTCCGCTTGTTGGAATCCTTCAGGGAGTTTTTGACCAATGGTTCCTTCGATAACCCTTGGACCGGCAAAGCCGATCAAGGCTCCTGGTTCGGCAAGGATTACATCGCCCAACATGGCGAACGATGCTGTGACTCCACCTGTAGTGGGATGGGTAAGTACGATGAACAATGGCACTCCTGTCTTTTCCAATAGGGCAGCTGCACTTGCTGTCTTTGCCATCTGCATGAGACTGAAGATTCCCTCCTGCATACGGGCTCCGCCGCTTGCGGTGAATATGATCACCGGTGTATGAGAGAGGGCTCCTTCAAACATCGCTTGGGTAATTTTCTCACCAACGACAGAACCCATGCTACCACCCATGAAATCGAAGGACATGACTGCAAGTACCGCTGGAAGATTCTCAATAGTACAGTTTCCAGTTACAACAGCATCGTTCATTGATGATTTTTTCTGACTCTGCAATAATTTTTCGGCATAACCATCCAACTCAATGGGATTTTTTGAACACAACTCACCGGAAAACTCTACGAACGAGTCGCGATCGGCTATCTGCCCAATCCTTTCTGTTGCGTCGAGTCGATGGTGGAAGCCGCATTCAGGGCAAACCATAAGGTATTTCTCAAGTACATCGTGCGAGACCATTCGGTGGCACGATGGACAACTCTCTGTCTTTCGCATAGTGATTACCTCGTATTCTCTCCGTCGAAAAGACGGGCATGGAGATCAGTTCCGAATGAACCCGATCGGAAAGGCTTGGATTGTAGGATGATACACTGTGATTCGATATTGGTTTTAATTCCCTCTATTTTGAATTCACGGAGAGCCCTGAGCATGATCTCAATGGTCCTCTGGCGATCCGGACCATGGACTATCACCTTAGCGACCATAGGGTCGTAGTGGGGGCTTACTTGGGCTCCCTGGAATAGATGGGTGTCTACCCTGACCGAGGGACCCAATGGAGGTGAGAATGTCGTTACGATTCCAGGAGTGAGAGCATTGACTCGACACTCCATGGCATGACCAGTCAATTTCGCAGCGCTTCCATCCAATTCTATTGATTTTCCACTTGCTATGAGGATTTGCTGTCTGATGATATCTGTTGAACAGACCATTTCGGTTACAGGATGTTCTACCTGTACCCGAGCATTCACCTCCATAAACCAATAGTTGCCATCCTGGACAAGAAATTCGATCGTTCCCGCTCCTCTGTATCCGATATGGGAAAATAGACGTACCGAATCCGCACCCATCTGTCTTCTCATCTGTTCATCTATGATAGGGGAAGGGCTCTCTTCAATCAGTTTTTGGTGGTTCTTCTGTACTGAGCAATCCCGTTCGCCCAAATGGACCACGTGCCCTTTTCCATCGGAGAGTAATTGGATTTCTACATGTCGTGGATTCAGAAGGTATTTTTCCATATGGATGGTGCCGTCTGCAAAGAATGCCAGAGCTTCGCGCGAAGCTATTGAGATTGCCCCTGGAAGCTCTTTCGGCTCTCGGACGATACGCATACCCCTTCCACCTCCGCCTGCAGCGGCTTTGAGGATAACCGGATATCCGATCTCATCTGCTATCTGGGCAGCGCTGGTGGCATCGCTTATCGGCTCCATACTTCCCGGGGTAACGGGAACACCAGCTTCTACAGCGGTATGTCTGGATTGAACCTTGTCTCCGAGCATCCGGATGGTTTGGGCTGTGGGGCCTATGAATATCAATCCAGATTCCTCCACTGCTTCGGCGAATTTTGGATTCTCCGAGAGGAAACCCACTCCGGGATGTATGGCATCACAGCGAGTGGTACAAGCTGCGGTAATAAGATTTCCAATATTCAGGTAACTGTCTTTAGATGAAGCGGGACCTATACAGACAGCTTGGTCTGCCATCTGTGTATGCAATGAATCCCTATCTGCCTCTGAATAGACTGCAACGGTCCGGATTCCCATCTCTTTGCATGTCCTGATTATGCGCACGGCTATTTCGCCGCGGTTCGCAATCAGCAACGATCGGATCATAGCGGTTTCACCTCAAATAACGGTTGCCCATACTCGACCATGCTCCCTTGGGTAGCGAGTATAGCGATTATCTCGCAACGGTATTCGGCTTCCAGTTGGTTCATGAGTTTCATTGCTTCAAGTGTGCATACGATATCACCTTTTTCTACCGTATCACCGACTTCAACATAAGGAGGGGAGTCGGGAGAAGGCGTCCTATAAAAGGTTCCCACGATAGGGCTGGTAATGATCCGGTGGTTTGATGGTGTCGTCTCTGGTTTAGTTTCCACCTTTTCAGGGCGATGGACGATTTGACTATATTCGGCCTCCCTGCTTGTTTCAGATTGCTTCTTCATACGGATAGTGAATTCTTCTGATGAGAATTCCAGTTCACTCAATGAGCTCTTTTCAAACATGTCGATATACGATTTAACGGTTTTCTTATCC
The DNA here is from genome assembly GCF_049310885.1 of Pleomorphochaeta sp. DL1XJH-081. Lineage (NCBI taxonomy): Bacteria > Pseudomonadati > Spirochaetota > Spirochaetia > Spirochaetales > Sphaerochaetaceae > Pleomorphochaeta > Pleomorphochaeta sp. DL1XJH-081. The sequence goes on along the minus strand of NZ_JBMDYO010000001.1, from coordinate 669,056 downwards.
ATAGGGTCCTCCCGATGTGTAGGGCCACACGACCAATACTTGAGATGATAACGGGATAGAATAAAAGTGTCAATATTGACAAAATAGTAAATATTGTAATAAATAGAGGTAGGGTCACTACCCAACAAGAGAATGAAAGGTTTCAATACCCCAGGGCAAGCCCTGGAAGAGGAGGCGTTGCCTCCTACTCCGCCCCGAAGGGCGAGGTATAGCAACTTGCGTTTCCTGCACTCGTTCGGCAAAATATCCATGTATATGGATACGCTGCCCTCGCTTTGTTGGGAAATAAAGGAGTTTTCCTATGATTAAACCAGCTCATGCGTATATTCGGGCTGTTGGAGCATATGTCCCGCCGAAGCGGGTGACAAATGATGAACTGGCCAAGACCGTCGATACAAGTGATGATTGGATTCGATCACATACTGGAATAGGCGCCCGGCATCTGGCTGATTCAGATACTGCAACCAGCGATCTCGCTGTAGGGGCTGTGAAAGACCTATTTCGCCGTCATGGAATCAGAAAAGAGGAAATTGGAGCTATTGTACTGGCTACTGCTACGCAAGATTTTCCAGGCTTTCCCGCTACAGCGTGTGTTATCCAAGACAAGTTAGGACTTTCGGTGATACCTGCGTTCGATATTGCCGCTGGTTGTACAGGGTTCATCTATGCTGTCGAGGTTGCTAGGGGTCTGGTCTCCAATGGAACAGTGCCCTCTGTTTTGGTTATTGGTGCGGAAAAACTCTCTGCCGTTACCGATTGGAGCGATCGAAACACGTGTGTACTGTTTGGTGATGGCGCCGGTTGTGTTCTGGTGGAAGCCTCTGGAGAATCCGATGGAAAGATAGTCGATAGCGTTCTCCATGCCGAAGGAAGTGGTTCCAACTATCTCTGTATTCCAAAAGGAGGTACCAATACCACCAATGGATTGGCCAATACCGGAAAAGGCGATAAGCTCCACATGGATGGAAGATCAGTATATAATTTTGCAGTGCGGGTATTGGGTGAAGTGGTGGATGAGTTGTTGAGTAGGAATCAGCTCACTATTGAGGATATCGATTGGATAGTTCCCCATCAAGCCAATAGTCGGATAATTAGTGCTGCTGCAAAAAGACTGAAGATCGATCAGGATAAATTTTTCATGAATATTGAAGATTATGCAAATACATCAGCTGCCAGTATCCCCATTGCATTGCGGGAGATGGAAGAGGAGGGGTTGCTCAAGAGAGGTCAACGGATTATGACTATCGGTTTTGGAGCAGGCCTTACATACGGAGGAAATCTCATACAATGGTAACCTACGCAGCATGTTATCCTGGGCAAGGTGCCCAGAAGCCACAGATGGCCTTGGATCTCCATGCACATTCCCAACGAGTGAGAGATCTCTTCTCCTTGGCTTCTGAAGTTTGCAGCTTAGATCTCTTCTCGATCCTTCAAAACGCAGATGGAGCAACGTTGCAGCAAACGGAATTGACCCAAGTAGCAATAACTCTTGCCAATCGTAGTGCTTCATTGGTTCTTCAAGACCTCGGTATAGACTTCTCATGTCATGCTGGCTTCAGTTTGGGAGAACTCTCTGCCTATGCAGGTTCTGGAGTGCTGGATGAACAGTCGCTTTTTTCTGTCGTTTCCAAACGTGGGAGGCTGATGGCAAAAGCTTCGGTTGATGCCGAAAAGACTTATGGATTGCTCGGTATGGCCGCGGTAATAGGACTTGGGTTCGATGCAGTGCAATCGGTACTCTCTCATATGGGTTCAGATACGCTGTTCTGTGCGAATGACAATGGACCTAAACAAGTAGTACTTTCAGGGACTGCAAGAGAACTTGAGCGCTGTGAAGATGCACTAAAGAAAGCTGGAGCTCGCCGGATTATTCCCCTTCGGGTGTCAGGTCCATTTCATACCCCCTTCATGGAGGATGCAGTGAGAGAGTTCAGCGAATTCTTGGAATCAGTACCCTGTTCCGATCCACAAGGAATCCTGTATGCCAATGTGACCGGTAATAGGGTTGAATCGGGTGCTGAAGTAAGAAAACTTTGCGCGATGCAGCTCTCATCGCCCGTTAAATGGATTACTACCATGGAGCATATGGTACATGATGGTGTATCAAAGGCTCTTGAGATTGGTCCCGGCAGTGTGCTTACCGGTTTGTGGCGATCAAGTGGATTATCGGTGGATTGTACTCCTGCGGGGACATATGATGAGATAGAGAAGATAAGGGAGGCTCAAGCATGAGTACGGATATCAAGAGAAAGAGCGCCATTGTTACTGGTGGTTCGCGGGGAATTGGACGGGAAATTGTTATCTCGCTTCTCCGTGAGGGAATAGAGGTATGGTACCTTTCGCGGTCAGAAGGCCTTCCTGCCGATGAATTATGTAAGATGGCTGAAGCTCCCTCAGGACTCGCTCATTGGGTAAACTGTGATATGGCGGATGCTGGATCTGTAGAAGAAGCGCTTTCGACAGTCCTTGCGCAGACTTCTCGAGTCGACATTCTGGTAAACAATGCTGGAATCACTCGGGATGGATTGATCATGAGGATGAAAGACGAAGCTTGGGAAGATGTTTTACGGGTGAATTTGACAGGAGCATTCCTTACTTGTAGGAAAATTAGCCGGGTCATGGCCTCCCAGCGTACAGGAACAATTGTAAACATCTCCTCGGTAGTTGGTATCATGGGAAATGGTGGACAAACGAATTATGCAGCCTCAAAGGCAGGGCTAATTGGCTTTTCCAAGAGCCTCGCCCGTGAGTTAGCTGGTCGTTCGGTGAGGGTGAATGTAATAGCTCCGGGTTTCATTGAGACAGATATGACCGATGTTCTGCCGGAGAATGCCAAGGACAGTCTAAAGACACAGATACCATTGGGAAGGATTGGTGATGCAACAGAAGTTGCTCAAGCAGTGGCCTTCTTGTGTAGTGATAAGGCTTCCTATATTACCGGTCAGGTACTTGCCGTCGATGGCGGCATGGCAATGTGAAAGAGGAGAATACTGTAATGGATAAGAGAAGGGTAGTTGTTACCGGAATGGGAACGGTGAATCCTCTAGGATCACGAGTTGATGAGTTGTGGAAGAATATCAAGGCTGGAAAAAGTGGTATAGGGCCACTAACCAAGTTCGATATAAGTGAATATCCAGCTAAGATTGCCGGTGAGATCAAGAATTTCGACCCCTCCGATCTGCTTGACCGGAAAGAGGTCAGATCAATGGCAGACTTTTCACAATATGCAGTCTATGCAGCTGTACAGGCAATGGCTGAAGCCGGTCTGGGTCCACAGGGTGAAGGTGGGTATGATCCTGAACAGTCGGGTGTGTACCTTGGAAATGGAATTGGTGGATTCGAGGTTGTAGAGGAAAATCTGGAAAAATTGTTCGAACGGGGGCCGCGTGCAGTAGCCCCGCTGACTATCCCGAAATTGATAGCAAATGAGGCTGCTGGTAATATTGCCATGAAGTATGGAATTAAAGGGCCCTGCCATACTACCGTGACTGCTTGCGCATCCGGAACAGATGCAATTGGAGAGGCTTTCCATGCCATTAAACATGGGATTGTCGATATGGCAGTAACGGGAGGAACGGAAGGTGCTATCACGAAGTTGGCAGTTGCCGGTTTCTGTAGGATCCAAGCACTCTCAACGGCTTATAATGATACTCCGGAGCTCGCTTGCCGACCATTTGATGCCAATAGAGATGGGTTTGTCCTTGGGGAAGGGGCCGGTATTCTGGTTCTCGAGGAACTGGAACACGCTAAGGCTAGAGGCGCGAATATCTTGGGGGAGATCGTGGGATATGGTATGACGTGTGATGCTTTCCACCTTACCGCTCCCGATCCTGAAGGAAGCGGAGCAGCGCGTGCGATGCGGGCTGCGATTCGTGAAGCGGGACTATCTCCTGAGGATATCGACTATATCAATGCCCATGGGACAAGTACACAGGCTAATGATGTCATGGAGACGAGAGCTATAAAAAGTGTTTTCAAAGACCACGCCAAGCAGCTTAAAGTCTCTTCCACCAAATCTATGACTTCACATTTAGTTGCTGCGGCTGGAGCCGTGGAGGCGATAATTTCACTTCTGGCTATCCGCGATTCCTATTTCCCTTGTACCCTCAATCTGACCAATGCCGATCCTGAGTGTGATCTCGACTACGTACCTAATGTTGGCCAGAATGGCAAGATACGGTATGCTTTGAGTGAATCCCTTGGTTTCGGAGGTCATAACGGAGCCTTGGTATTTACTGGATATGAATCTTGAAAGGGTTACATACCTCAGGGCAAGCCCTGGAAAGAGGAGGCGTTGCTTCCTACTACATCCTAAGGAGAATGATCAAATGAATGAACAATATCAACCGATTGAAGAACTTCTGATTCACCGTTTCCCCTTCCTCTATGTGGATAAGCTGACTGAAGTAGACGAGGAAACAATAGTGGGAACGCGCTATTTCGGTCCCAATGAACCGTTCTTTCAAGGTCATTTCCCCGAATATCCTGTTGTTCCCGGCGTCATTCTCATTGAGACTATGGCCCAATGTGGGGGAGCTGGTCTTAGACAGCTTGAAATTCTCAAGAAAGGTGTCCTCTTTGTCTTGGGAACGGTAGAAAAAGCCAAGTTTAGGCAACAGGTGCGCCCAGGTGATACTGCGAGGATTGAAGTGAAGAATCTCAGGATATCCCAGCGGGTTATTAAGCAAAGCGGGAAGATTTTCGTAGGCGATGTGCTTGCAGCCGAAGCGACATGGATGTGTGTCTTGAGCGAACAATCGGTAGAGGAGAGTTGAATCGATATGATTATTAAGCAGAAAGTAATGCGTAATGTCTCTTTAACCGCGCATCCCACAGGATGTGTACGCTATGTCGAAGACCAATTCGCATGGTTGGATGCCAAGAAGGGAAGTGATCACGGTGATCGATTTCCGAAGAGGGTATTGGTAATCGGTGGTTCCACTGGATACGGTCTTGCCTCACGTATGGTTGCAGCTGTCATGGGAAATGCTGCCACAATCAATGTCTCGTTTGAGCGGGAACCAGCAGAGAAGAAAGTTGCTACTCCCGGGTGGTACAATACCATGGCGTTTGAACGCGAAGCCCGTAATCGCCGATTGTACGCAGAGAGCCTTTTTGGCGATGCCTTCTCGAAAGAGATGAAGCAGGCAGTCGCCGACCTGGTAGAAAAAGACCTTGGGCAGGTGGATCTGGTTGTCTACAGTTTAGCTTCACCCATGAGAATAGATCCAGAAACAGGCGAGACCTATAAATCGGTCTTGAAGCCGATTGGAAAAACCTACACCGCACTCTCGGTCGATGTACAATCGGGAATCATAGAGAAGGCTGTAATCGAACCTGCCGAAGAAAATCAGATAGCAGAAACCGTAAAGGTAATGGGTGGCGAGGATTGGCAGTTATGGATAGATTTCCTTGCTAGTCGCGGACTCCTTGCCGAGGGCATAAAAACAGTTGCATACTCCTATATCGGACCTGAAATCACTTTTCCAGTCTATCGTGAAGGAACTATTGGAAAGGCAAAGGAACATCTGGAACACACAGCCAAGGTCTTAACCGGACGTCTAAAAAATCTCCAAGGTTCTGCATATGTTGCTGTAAACAAGGCATTGGTTACCCGGGCAAGCGCTGTCATTCCAGTAGTCCCCCTCTATATCGCACTATTGTACCAGGTGATGAAAGAGATGGGCTTACATGAAGAGTGTACTCAGCAGATGTTCCGTCTGTTTACCGATAGATTGTACAAAGATAATGATGTCCCTGTCGATGAGGAGGGGAGAATCCGACTCGATGATTGGGAAATGCGGGAAGATGTTCAGGCTGAAGTCGATAGGCGATGGAAGTTACAGACAGAGGGAGAATCCCTCGTAAAGGGAGATCTGGAAGGGTTTCGTCAATCTTATGATCAGATTCATGGTTTTGGCTTCGATTCAGTCGATTATGAAGCCGATGTGGATCCTCGGAAAATTTAAGAAGCGACCAATTTACTCTTTGAAAAGTACTATACATATGTTACCATTCGAGCATGGATACCGCTACGAAATTAGATATTCTTGCTCGAGATGCCCAATATGATCTCTCCTGTGCCTGCTCTACAAAGAGGCCTCAGGAGCATCGTAAGAGGACAGATTCAGGGTCTTGGTTATATCCTGTCACAGTCGCAAGTGGCGGTTCAGGAATAATGCTCAAGACCCTGCTTTCGAATTCATGTACAAACGATTGTAAGTACTGTCCATTACGGGAGGATACTGACACTCGACGTACTTCCCTTAAACCTGAAGAACTCGCCAGTTTCTTTATGGAATTCCAGTCCAAACGTCGGCTGATTGGTCTTTTTCTCAGTAGTGGAGTCATAGGATCGGCAGATTATACTATGGATAGGCTCATTGCAACAGCCGAGATTCTTCGTAAGCAGTATCGCTATCGGGGCTATATCCATATGAAAATCATTCCCGGTGCATCAACGGATGCAATCGACAAGGCCTTATCCCTCTCTTCTGCTGTATCTTTGAATATTGAAACTCCAGGTGCGAGCCATTTCGCCAAACTCTCGGAATCCAAACACTACGATACCGATATCATTGGCGGTATCAAGTACTTGAGTGCGATGACAGCCAAGGGAAGTCCGTTCGCAAAAGTAACCAAGACTAGCCAGTTCATTGTTGGGGCTTCAGATGAGACCGATAAAGAGATTCTCAACTATACTTGGGCGATGTATCGAAAGCTTGGCTACAACCGACTCTATTATAGTGCCTACCAATCGGGTTTGGGAGATCCTCGGATACCTGGCGAGCAACTAGGTCTTCAAGCTACCCCAGTAACCCAAGCTTCACTCTTTCCTGAGATACGTACAGCGGCGGGCAACCCACAAATACTGATGCGTGAACATAGGCTCTATCAGGCAGATTATCTGTATCGGCAGTATGGTTTCACTTTCAATGATCTTCTGTTCGACCAAACGGGAAATCTAGACTTGAGCTCCGATCCAAAATTACTCTGGGCTAGGCACCATCCTGAATTTTTTCCCGTCTCTATCTCGAAAGCTTCGAAAGAGGATCTTCTGAAAGTTCCTGGAATTGGACCGATCTTGGCAAATCGTATCGTGACATACCGAAAAAACACTCCTATCGGTTCTTTGGAAAATCTGAAGATGCCACGGTACCTGCTTGAGAAGGCTAGAGAGTATCTCGTCCGTTAATGTCTGAATTGAACATTGCTTAATTTCCCCCTTTTCAATCGTTGTCGTCTCTGATACATTCTCAAGTGGTTCTCAGAGGAGCGCAGATGATTTATCAGTTATTACAAATTGTCGGAAGTTTAGGCTTGTTCTTATTTGGTATGAGGACGATGAGCGACGGTATCCAGAAGGCTGCCGGTGAGCGTCTCCAATCCATTCTGAATTTTATGACCGGGAATCGGGTTTCTGCGATACTTACCGGGTTCGCAATCACTGCGATTGTCCAGTCATCATCCGCAACAACGGTTATGGTGGTCAGTTTCGTCAATGCCGGATTGTTGCAGTTGACCCAATCCATCGGGGTGATCATGGGTGCCAATATTGGTACCACAGTGACTGGATGGTTGGTAGCGATCCTAGGATTCAAAGTCAAAATCAGTGCAATGGCTCTGCCAGCTATTGGATTTGGATTTATTCTACTTTTAATCAAGAAGCTCAATAAACAAGATCTTGGTGAGACCCTCATTGGATTCGGACTGCTTTTCATGGGTCTGGATTTCCTGAAGGGGTCGGTTCCTGATATCAGTCAGCACCCCGAGATGCTCGAATTCCTAGCAAATTTTACTGGCCATGGTTTGGCTTCCTACTTCTTGTTCATTATCGTAGGTACACTACTTACCATCATAGTACAATCATCATCGGCCGCCATGGCGATTACCCTTACCATGGCCTATGCAGGTTGGATCGACTATCCAACGGCAGCAGCGATAGTTTTGGGAGAAAATATCGGAACTACGGTGACTGCTTATCTTGCATCCATTGGGACTAGTGTAAATGCACGTCGTGCCAGTCGAGCCCACACGCTATTCAATATTTTTGGCGTATTGTGGATGACCCCCATATTCTATCTTTTCCTCAATCTCGTGAATACTATAGTGCCTGGGGATGTGTATGCATTGGATGGGGCGAAGGCCTTGCCGGCTCACTTGGCAATGTTCCACACGTTATTCAATATTACCAACACGTTCCTCTGTAGTTTTTTCGTTAATCTGATAGCGAAGATGGTGACAAAGCTGGTTCCCGATGAAGAGGGCATTCCCACAGCATACTCGCTCAAATACATTCGGGCTACGTTGCAAGACACTCCTGAGCTCTATCTCCTTACAGTAAAGAGAGAGCTCGCCAAAATGGCAGACATCATCTCAGATATGTTTACTCGATTTTGGGATATTTTCAGCCATCCTGAGAGCCCCATGGCCAATGAAGTTGAGACCCAAAAGAAGATGGAAGACCTCACCGACCAGATGCAGGAAGAGATCACCAAGTTTCTCTCCCAATGCAGCATGGACAATATGAATCAAGTCAGTGCAAACAATGTATATAGCATGATGCGTATTACAAATGAGTTGGAGAGTATTGGAGATAGTTGTTATAACCTGATGATCCTGTCAGAGCGAAAAACAAAGCAAAAGATCGAGATGGATCCAAAAGCAATCGAAAAACTGCTTCCGTATGTCGATCTGGTAAAACAATTCATCCATTTCATCCGTAGTCACCTGAATGAACATATGTCGAGTGAGAATGTCGCTGTCGCTGTAAAGCTGGAGAACGAGATTAACAAAATGCGTAATATCCTCAAGCAATCAGCCTCAAAGAGACTACAATCCGGTGCTGATGTAAAAGTTGAACTTCTCTATATCGACATTGTCAGGCATGTAGAGCAGATCGGTGACCACTGTCTGAATATTACTGAGAGTTTGAATAGGCTCGGATAATCATCACAACCATTCAGAGGGTGAAAGAAAAGCGGCACGTATGGAATTTCCACACGTGCCGCAAATATTATGTGCTATAGAACATCCAAAGGATTATCCTTTGAAGGTGCCGGGAAGAATGAGATCACCATATGTATCCTTGGCTTTTGAAATTCTTTCGATAGTAGCATCCCAATATTCGAAAATTTCCTGTGGAGTATTCGGGTCCATCTTCTTGTAATAGGCTTTCGTTCTCTCCAGCTTCTCAATCCACTTGGTGCAACGGAAAGTAAAGAGGTAATCGTACTTCTCTTTTGGGAAGTCCTCATTCAGGTGTTCCTTGAAGAGGTCCTTCAAGTCTTCATAGAGAGGAATCTTTCCGGTGGGTGTATCATATGCCTGATATTCGTTATGAATACGACCATCAGCCCAGTGCAACCAAACCTTCTTCGCCAACTTACTGGTCATGAAATTACCATTTTCATCTCTCATGAAGTAGTTGTTGCTGAAGATCTTCGGTGTATCTTTGACTCCCTCACCAAATTTGATGTTGTTCATGGTATAGGTACCCAAGGGGTAGGAAACAAAGTCCATATTCGCCATGGGGCTCGGTGTGCGAACACCCTCTTTCCCTAATGTGGCGCTGGTAGTCTCGGATTCAAGGGTTGCAGCCTTGAGTAGGATACCGTCCTTCCAGTTGGGAGACTCTTCGACAGGTACAGTTATATCGCTATCACGACCGCCGTAGAGGACTCCGTCGACCTTGACGCCTTCCTTAGCTTCGAATCCAACCTTGTCAATATTGTCCAGATAGTCCAGACGCATGGTGTAGCGTGCGTTACCGTGAGCAACACCTACTTCCTTGCCATCTGCATCCTTGGTGCCCTTCTTCCATTCTCCGAAGTGGTTCCGGCCTTCATCAGGTGAATCGACACCCATTCCAAGCCAATATGGCTTATTGTCTGGACCACGTAAGATGTTGGAGAAAATGACCTCCTGATCAATCATGAGGTTTTTGAAGATGACAGGATCATCCTGCTCATTCACATCCTTGATGATACCGAACATACCGAACTCGACGTTTACAGCTCTGAATTCACCATTGATGTTTCTAAAGTATGCGATATCGTCACCAACAATCTGCTCTCCTGGAATCATCGCAGTGGATGTTTTTCCACAGGCTGATGGATAGGCTCCACAGAAGTAGGTCTTGCGATTTTTCTTCTTATCCAAGGCTGCCATGACGAACATATGTTCACACAACCAACCTTCATTGCCCGATTTGTTAATTGCAAGGCGCATGGAGTGTTTTTTCAAACCAACAGAGTTACCGGCATACTGGTCGTTCATTGAATATACGATGTTATTTTGGGTATCCATGTAAATCCTGCGGTTCTGGAGATTGACGGAACAGCCATTCTTATCCAATTCGCCAGCAGAGTGGATGAAGCGGAAGAAGTCGTCTTTCTCGGCTTCCTTCATCTTAAGGAAATGGTTGTAAGCAGTACGGTAGAGAATGTTTTCCGAGTGAGCAACGTACCAACTGTCGGTAAACTGGATACAGGGGATAGTGAATGGGCTTTCGGTCGGACCTTCAGAATAGAACAGGACAACCGCGTCCTTACCTTTCATGATACCTTTAGCGATTCCCAGGATCTCAGCCAATCCCTCTTCATACTCGATTGAGTTGAGGCTTGCCATCTTATCCATGTTCTCTTTATAGACCATGAATCTGGTATTTTTCTTGTCACGAGCTTGGTCTCCATAACCGTCCCAGTGGATGGTTTGTTTAGAGTTTGCTAGTGGATGTTCCTCACCTTTGGCAAGAGCCTGCTCACGGACATACTGAGTGTCCTTCTCGCTGTCATCGCAGACATAGATCGATTTTGGATCGCAGTGTTCGGCGAACGTTCCGACGAACTCCATGACCTTGTCGTTCTTCAAGGCTGCAATCTTGGCGAAGCTTTCTTCGCTCATCTTTGCTTTAAGTACTGTTTCAAACTTATTCATATAATCTCCTTATGATCAAGGTTATGTCTCTATTGTTACCTTTTTATTCCATTTATTCAACCGCACAGTTGCGTGTATGGGAAAAGTGGATTCAATCGGATACCGATTTGGATATATTAGTTAAACTATATGGGGAATTCGTCAACCATCGGAACATTAATGCCATCGCCTCGGTGTGGAAAGTGTCCGCTTGCTTGCATATCATTCATTTACATTGATAATCATATGGAGTTGAATTATCCTAAGCCCTATACCATGACCGTCATGGAGGATGTCTATGAGAAGAGTCTGTTGTCTTGCCAGTATAGTAATTGTGTTGCTCCTTTCTTTCGGTTGTGTAAACTCGAAAACTGTCCCCCAAGGGGGAGATCGGACTATGGAGACTGCTCAGTTATGGAATTTGGATGAATATCCTTTGAATGTCTTCATGGGAGTGTCAGCTCCCTATTCAACAACTGAAAAGGAAATTGCCGAAGCTTTGTATAATTGTGCAAGGAGCATTGCGATAAACGAGGGTCTTCAGGTTACCAGCAAGTTGGTGAGTGAATCCTCTAGCAATGGACTTCTCTCGTTCGCTACCGATGGCAGTGCACTGTACTCTGAGAAAGATGTGCGCATTATTCTCGAACGCTTAGAGTTGTTGGAGGTTCGGAATGCCGGAAGAGAGGGTGTTGTAATCATCGCCTCCGATCCTGTGAAAAATGCGATGGCAAGACCGTATAAGCAAAAGTTCGATTCCGATGGTAAGCCGACGTGGGTGCATCAACTACCTACGATCGATGGATATCTGGTGGCGGTGGGGGAAACCTTGGGATATGCTTTTGTACGCGATTCTTTAGAGGCTTCTGATGTCTTAGCAGCAGAAGCTCTTATCGAAAAGAGTTCGGCAGCAATAACTGAATCGAAATCCTATGCCATGAATATCGAATCAGAAGGTTCGTTGGGAAAGGGTTCCTATTTTCAGGAGGGTGTTCTTCAAGTCGCCTCTGGAACACTTGATGGATTTGTGATATTGGCTCGTTGGTATGATAGCAGTAACAATCACTATTATTCGCTGGCTGCTTCCCGAAAACCTGCTACACAGAAATGAATGGTGTCGTGACCCCAGGGCATGCCCTGGACCCTGGAGGCTTCGCCTCCGGTGCCGCCCCAGGGGCGGGGTATCTCCCCATACGATTCCTGCACTCTCTCGGTAATGGACCAATAGTGATTGTTCCGCTACCCTCGTTTCGTTGGGAAATGAAGGAGATGATAATCGCTTCAAATGTATAGATTTCAAATAATCCTGGCAATGGCTACTTTCGGCACGCTTGGTATCTTCGTCAAGAATATTGCACTTTCATCGGCAGAGATCGCTCTTTGGCGCGCCATTGTGGCTACGCTAGTTCTTCTCACATATATGGTCGTAACCAAACGATTGAAAATGATACGACAATCTGGTCGTAATCTGATCAAACTGGCACTCTCCGGTGCCGCAATGGGGTTCAACTGGATATTCCTGTTCGAGGCCTATAGATATACGAGTGTGGCTTTGTCTACCTTGAGCTATTACTTTGCTCCTACGTTAGTGATTGTTGCGAGTGCTGTTTTTCTCAAAGAGAAACTTGATACAAAGCAGATTATCTGCTTCATTATCTCCACCAGCGGTATCGTGCTCATCATCGGAGTTAGTGGAGGCGGGTCCAATGATATTCTTGGTGTCCTCTACGGCCTAGCTGCTGCAGTACTATATGCTACGGTCGTGATGTTCAATAAAGCATCCGCAGCGGTCGATGGAATTACTAGGACTTACTTACAGTTCGTTGCTGCCATGATTGTTCTCATCCCCTATGTAAAAGTGACGGAGGATTTCCATATTGGTACACTCGAAACAAATGAATTGTTACTTTTGTTGATCATAGGAGTGGTTCACACTGGCATCATGTATGTTCTCTATTTTACTTCGCTTTCCCATGTGAGGGGGCAACAGGCTGCAATTCTCAGCTATATCGATCCCGTTGTGGCTGTGTTGCTATCGGTGTTTGCTTTACATGAGCAGACAACGCTTTTGCAGATGTTGGGAGGTGTATTGATCCTCGTAGCCACTGCTGCGAATGAATTAACGTTCAGCAGAAAGGTAGTGTCGGTATCAACTTCAAACAATTGAATAATTTAACATGCACAAATTCGCAAAAACACGCTATACTCAATCTATGAGAAAAACGATGATTGCCCCTATACTGTTCGCATTCCTTACATTGGCTGCAGTGATCGGGTATGCTGCAATTTTTTTGTATCTTCCACTTCCTATGGTACTCAAGGTATTGATTGCGTTGGTGGTGCTAGCGTTAGTGGTTGCCATGGGGTATGTATTAGTACAGAGAAGCAGAGAGTTGGAAGAGGAGGAACGTGATGATTTTGGTAAATACTGATTTTATTTCCGGTAAGGAACTTGAAACTTTAGGTATCGTAAAAGGGTCGACTATCAGGGCAAAACACCTCGGCCAGGACATTCTTGCAGGATTGAAGACGATTGTGGGTGGTGAACTTACCGGTTATGGAGAGATGTTGGATGAAGCGCGTTCAATCGCCACCAAGCGGATGGTCGATGAAGCTGATGGTCTTGGAGCCGACGCGGTGATCAATATCCGCTATGCCACAAGCAACGTAGCTCAAGGTGCCGCAGAGATATTGGTGTATGGCACTGCTGTGAAATTTGTCTGAAGAGTACTTGAATAATATTTGACATGACCATACCATGTGCGTCATGAAAAAGGCTGATACGCTCCAGGTACTCTGTGAAATCAGCAAAATCCTCGATGAGACAGACGATCTCAAAAAGATCCTCCATCCTATTCTCGACTCTCTGGCAGCCCACACTCCTGTCGTCCGTGGTGCAATTACACTCATCAATAGGGATAAGAATGAGATTCTGATTGAATCTGCATATGGGTTGACCGATACACAAAAGAAATTGGGTCGGTATCAACTCGGCGAGGGCATAACCGGTCAAGTAGTGAAGACTGGAGAATGTATTGTCATTCCAGATATTTCAAAAGATAGCAGGTATATGAACAAGACAGGGGCAGAGACTGGTTTCATAGAGAAGAATCAGCAGATTTCCTTCATTAGCGTACCTGTAAAAAGTGACAAGACCACTATTGGAACGTTGAACATCACCTTTATTGAAGTTCCTTCAGATGATCTCTCCCATTATCTCAAGCTTCTCTCCATCATAGCATCCATGATAGCTCGTGCAGTGAAGATCCGCCAAGAATTGCGGGAAGAGAAAGAACGTCTTGTAGCTGAGAATGCGAGATTGAAGAAGGAACTTCAGGAACGACTTATCCCGGAAAGAATCATAGGACGTTCCCAAGTAATGCAGGAACTGTTCGATCTCGTAGCCCAAGTCTCTAAGAGTGAGGCCACGGTGTTGATTCGTGGGGAGAGTGGTACGGGAAAAGAATTAGTTGCTCAGGAGATCCATGACAACAGCCTCAGGGCGAAGAAGCCATTCATAAAGGTAAACTGTGCTGCGTTGCCCGAAGGAGTCATTGAGAGTGAACTCTTCGGACACGAGAAAGGAGCCTTCACTGGGGCACACTCTCTACGTAAAGGTAGGTTCGAGCTCGCCGATCAGGGAACGCTTTTCTTGGATGAAGTGGGAGAGCTTTCTCCTAAGATGCAGGTAAAATTGCTTAGGGCTGTCCAAGAACAAGAATTTGAACGGGTAGGTGGTGTTAGGACCATAAAAGTCGATGTCCGTATCATAGCTGCAACAAATAGGAATCTGGAAGAGGAGATGCAGAGTGGAAGATTTAGGGAGGACCTCTACTATCGACTGAATGTATTTCCTCTTCATATTCCACCTTTGCGGGAACGGAAATCCGATATCCTGCTTCTTTGTGACCATTTCATCGAGAAGTATAACAAGAAGAACCACTTCTCCATAAAAAGAATCTCAAGTAACGCAATAGACTTGCTTATGATGTACCATTGGCCCGGGAACGTCAGGGAACTGGAGAATTGTATCGAACGTGCTGTTATCCTCAGCAAAGATGACGTGATCCATGCATACCATCTTCCTCCCAGTCTCCAATCGGCAGAATCTTCCAATACGAAATTCAGCTCTACATTGCAACACGAGTTGGATAATCTGGAAAAAGAACTCATTGCCGATGCGCTCAAACATGCAATGGGCAACCGTGCCCAGGCAGCACGGGAATTGGGTGTGAGTGAGAGGATCATGGGACTGCGCATAGACAAATATGGCTTGAACCCCGATAGATATAAGCTCAAATGAGCAGTATGCTTACTCTTGTTGGATTGAAGATTACCTACCATTATGTATGGTTAAAACGGAAATCCTACCATTATGTAGGACACTCAATTCTTAGTCATGAGCTCATCCTTAACTCCATATACATATAATAGAAATTTATAAATATATATAATTAAAACAAATAATTATTAAAAATTCTCCGAATTCCAAACTAGTTGGAACAATTGGCACGACATCTGCATCGCCTGAGCTATCATAATAAACAGGAGTTGGATGATGAAGCGCAAAAAGTATCTATGGATCATGTTATTTGTGGTAGGAGGGTCTGGATCGATATTTGCATCGGACATTACTGCTACTGTAGCTATCCACCAGCAGTCATTGGACATGATTTGGCTTTTACTGTCAGCTGCTTTGGTTTTTTTCATGCAGGCTGGATTCGCTATGGTGGAATTGGGACTGACCCGTGCAAAGAATGCGGGGAATATCATCATGAAGAACCTTATGGATTTCTGTGCAGGATCGCTCATGTTCTGGGCTATCGGCTGGGCACTGATGTATGGGAATTCCGTCAATGGTCTGTTTGGGTTCTCCCAATTTCTTATTCGTGGTGCAGATTCCTTGTTGTATAGGGATTGGATGTTCCAAGTTGTCTTTGCAGCGACGGCAGCTACAATTGTTTCAGGCGCCATGGCCGAACGGACAAGATTCAGTGGCTATCTTTTGTACAGTATTATCATCTCAGGCCTAATCTACCCGGTTTCTGGACACTGGATCTGGGGTGGTGGATGGTTGGCTTCACTGGGATTCCATGATTTTGCAGGATCTACCGTTGTTCATTCTGTAGGAGGCTGGGCGGCTTTGATGGGTGCCATAGTCCTAGGCCCCCGAATAGGTAAGTATGTCTCTATTGGCGGTAAAGTCTCATCGAAGGCAATCCTAGGGCATAACCTTCCCCTAGCAAGCTTGGGTGTATTCATCCTTTGGTTCGGTTGGTATGGATTCAATGCCGGATCCACTTTGAGTGGTACGGATGCGACTATGGCAGTTGTTGCTGTCACGACCACCTTAGGAGCCTCTAGCGGTGCCATAGGTGCAATGGTGGTATCATGGATCAAATTCAAGAAACCAGATGTAAGCATGTCTTTGAACGGAGCTTTGGCAGGTTTGGTCGGAATCACCGCTCCAACAGCTGTAGTTACACCATTAGGGGCAATCCTTATTGGGTTGGTTGCCGGGCTTCTCGTAGTTTTTTCGGTAGAGTTCATAGATAAAAAACTCCATATAGATGATCCTGTGGGAGCTATCAGTGTCCATGGCGTCTGTGGAGTTTGGGGAACTCTCGCGGTTGGACTTTTCGGGGCTACAGACGATATCAGAGGTCTCTTCTATGGAGGAGGGTTCTCACAGCTTGGTATCCAAGCTTTGGGTGCCTTGGCGGTAGGCTGTTGGGTGCTGCTGACAACCGGGTTATTATTCTATGCTATCAATAGGACGATCGGACTTCGGGTTGAGCAGCGTGAAGAACTGGCAGGATTGGATTTGTCGGAACATAGTGCCGAATCGTACAGTGGTTTTCAGATTTTCACGACAATGTAAGAAGGAGAACTCCATGAAACTCATAATCGCATATATCCAACCGGAAAAACTCAATGCTGTGAAGCAGGAGTTGTATAAACGTGAAATCTTCAAGATTTCTGTAACGAATGCCCTAGGATGTGGACAACAGAAGGGATACACAGAAATGTATCGTGGTGTCGATGTAGAGGTGAATCTTCTGAAGAAACTGAGAATAGAGATTGCGGTGAATGAAGATTTTACCGAATCTACTATTGAAGCGATCCTCACTGGAGCTGGTACTGATACGATCGGTGATGGCAAGATCTTCATTCTCTCAATAGAGGAATGTATCCGTATAAGGAATAGGGATACTGGGGAACGTGCTATCGGATAGTTCCTACATATTGGTAGGTTTTGGGGCTTCATTCCTACATAATTGTAGGTTGTCATGAGGCCCCAAATTATGAGTTTCTATAACAATTATTTGCCATAAAATATATTACATATCTTGGCACGGATATTGCAATCTCTTATGAAACTACGTATAGGAGAAGAACGCCATGTCCGAATGTATCGACTACACAAAAACCTCGTTGATGGAGGTCTACGGAGAAAACTGTTTCAGTGATGCTGTCATGCGGGAACGACTCCCAGGGAATGTCTACCATGAATTGAAGGCTGTTCAAGCTGGGTCCAAGAAATTATCTACACAAGTTGCCGAGGTCGTCGCCAATGCTATGAAGGATTGGGCTATAGAGCGGGGTGCTACCCATTTTACCCATTGGTTCCAACCTCTTACTGGATTGACAGCGGAAAAACACGACTCTTTCATCTCTCCTCGACCGGATGGTTCGGTACTGTTGGAGTTCTCCGGGAAGGAGTTGATACAGGGTGAACCCGATGCTTCATCTTTTCCGAATGGAGGACTTAGAGCTACATTCGAAGCACGGGGATACACCGCTTGGGATACCAGTTCTCCAGCAGTGGTTAAGGATCTGCAAGGTGTTAAAACTTTGACGATACCTACGGCTTTCATCTCCTATACAGGGGAAGCGTTGGATAAAAAAGTGCCCCTTTTGCGGTCTATGTCTGCAATCAATAAAGAGGCCTTACGGGTGATTCGTGCTCTTGGCAATACCACCTGTACCCGTATTTTCACTAATGTGGGACCTGAACAGGAATATTTCCTAATCGATGAAAAATTCTATGATCAACGGCCTGATCTCAGACTGAGTGGTAGGACTGTTTTTGGAACGATGAGTGCCAAGGGACAGGAGATGGATGACCACTATTTTGGGGCAATCAAGGAGAGGATCGGGTTGTTCATGAAAGAACTTAACTACGAACTTTGGAAACTCGGTATATCAGCCAAGACCCAGCACAATGAAGTAGCACCCAACCAATTTGAGATTGCGACTATCTACGAATCGGCCAATATCTCCACCGATACCAATCAGTTGCTCATGGAGGTTATAAAGAATGTAGCCCGCCATCACGGATTGGTTGCATTGCTCCATGAAAAACCATTTGCTGGTGTCAATGGATCTGGAAAACACAACAACTGGTCTATCGGTACCGATGATGGTCAAAATCTCCTCGGTCCTGGCGATAGCCCAGGGGAAAATGTACAATTCCTCCTCTTTCTCACATCGGTCATCAAGGCTGTCGATACCTATGGCACATTACTGAGGTTGTCGGCAGCTACAAGTGGAAATGATCACCGACTAGGTGCGAATGAAGCTCCTCCTGCAGTAATTTCCCTATATCTTGGCAATACGCTCACAGAAATCCTCGACTGTATCGCAGAGGACCGTCCGTTAGTGAAAAGGGATGGAAAGTTGGTAGAATTAGGGTTAACGACAATTCCGACTTTCCCTATGGATGATACCGACCGTAACCGTACTTCCCCCTTTGCTTTCACTGGTAATAAGTTTGAGTTCCGGATGGTAGGAAGTTCCCAATCGCTTGCCAGTCCCAATACGATGCTGAATGTAGCGGTTGCTGAGGTTCTCTCTGAAGTCGCGACAAGATTAGAACAAGCCGATGATACGCTGACCGAAGTCAAGCATATCATAAAAGAATTCTATACCAGTCATAAGCGAATCATATTCAATGGCAATGGTTATGCACCCGATTGGCTAGAAATCGCCTCTAATCGGGGGTTACCAAATCTCACGAATACCGTAGAGGCTTTGTCACATTTGGATGATCCTGAGTATACCAAATTGTTTGGGAAACATGGGGTTTTCACCGCTGCCGAACTACATTCCAGGAAAGAGATCTATCTGGAAACGTACTCCGGACAACTGCATATTGAGGCTGGCCTTATGGTTGAAATGGCGAAACGGAGGGCTATTCCAGCAGCAAACCGGTATCTAAAGGACCTTTTGTCTACAATGGAAGCTCAAATGTCTTTCGGTATGACTCCTCGTTCGCAGAAGACTCTGGCTCAAAATCTTTTCGATCATATCGAATCTGCGTTAGATGCATTGGAATCCTTGGAACAGACTCTTGTAGATGTGTTGGAAACAAAAGGAGACGCTTTGGAGGAAGCTAGATACTATCATGGGAAGGTGGTACCAGTAATGGAGATTTTGCGAAGCCATGTTGATGAACTCGAACGTCTGACAGAGAAATCGTATTGGCCCTATCCTTCCTACGAAGATATGTTATTCCACCTTTGAAAGCCATGTGAGGATCTATGCAACAACCACAACAAGTAAAGAACTGTACGTCATTACGAAATCAAACCATACGAACCGGGTCGTATGGTCTCTACCGTACCGAATTCGACCACGATAGCTGTGGTGTGGGATTTATTGCCCATCTAGACGGGGTCGCCCGCCATTCCATTGTCTCCAACGCCCTTGAAGTGCTTCAACATATGGAGCATCGAGGTGCGGTTGGTGGCGATGCCAAGACTGGAGATGGAGCAGGGGTGATGGTACAGATCCCCGATTCCTTTCTTCGAAAGAAGGTGCCTGAACTACTCCCTTCCGAAATTGAATCCTATGCTGTGGGAATGTTGTTCTTGCCTAAAACAGGGAGTATAGTCGAACGATGTGTCGACTTGATACAAAAATTGAGTGAAGATGAGGGATTTCCCTTGCTTGGTTGGAGGGAAGTTCCGGTAAATTCCGAGATACTTGGATTGTTCGCAGCCGAGACCGAACCATCAATACAGCAATTTTTCCTCTCACTTGATACTAACCTTGGAGAGGGAGTCCAGAGAAAGCTTTTTGTTCTAAGGAGAAAGATGGAAAAGGCAATAAAGGCATTAGACGGAGAGACCGATGCATGTTATATATGTAGTCTTTCCCACACCTCTATAGTCTACAAGGGTATGTTGACAGGGAACCAAGTCCCCCAATACTTCCAGGATCTTTCAGACCCCGATTTTTCCAGTGCCTTCTGTATTGTGCACTCTCGTTTCAGCACCAATACACTTCCCCAATGGCGCTTGGCTCAACCATTTCGACATATCGCTCACAATGGAGAGATCAACACGCTCAGAGGGAATGTCAACCGGCAACGGGCGAGAGAAGGCTTCATGTCCTCAAAGTTGATTGGTGATGATCTGCAAGCCATTACACCGATCATAGATGATACGGGTAGCGACTCGGCGGTATTCGACAATGTACTTGAACTATTTTCCGCCGCTGGCCGGAGTGTACCCCATGTCATGATGATGATGATTCCCGAAGCATACTCTCCTGAGATTCAAATGAGCGCAGACAAACGAGCGTTTTACGAATACCACTCCATACTCATGGAACCATGGGATGGCCCCGCTGCCGTTGTATTCACGGATGGACGATACGTAGGGGCGACTCTTGATAGGAACGGTCTACGACCAGCCCGCTATACGATTACCCAAGATGGGTTGGTAATCCTAGCTTCCGAGACCGGGGTGATTGACCTACCTGTGGATCAGATACGTGTCAAGGGCCGTTTACATCCAGGGAAAATGTTTCTCGTTGATCTGAAACGGCATTGCGTTGTTCCCGACAATGTGATTAAGGCAAAACTATCCCGTCAATATCCTTACCGTCGATGGGTCAAGGATAGCAGGATAGAATTACGGGGCTTGTTCGCACCCTCTGGTGTTCCATCGATCGAGAAACAGGAGTTGTTGGAGAAACAGGTCCTCTTTGGCTATACAGATGAAGATTTGAAGACGATCATCACTCCCATGGCCGCCCAGGGGCAGGAAGCGATCGGGTCCATGGGAAACGATACCGGGTTGGCAGTATTCAATGAACATAGTCATCTTCTCTTTTCCTATTTCAAACAGATGTTCGCTCAGGTAACAAATCCTCCGATAGACCCGCTGCGGGAACAATTGATGATGTCTTTGGAAAGCTATATTGAAAATGAGAGCAATCCATTGGATATCGACCAAAGACAATACAGAAGCCTTAAGCTGAACCATCCTGTTCTCAGTGCTAGGGATATGGTTAGAATCAGGAACAATACCCACCAAGATCTGAGACCGGTCGATATCGATATTACCTTTGCGGCCGACGCGGAAGGTGAAGTTGTCCGTATGACCATGGATCGGATTTGCAGGGAGGCAGAATTTCATGCACAGCACGGCTCATCGTTGATCATCCTCAGTGACACCAAGGCTGGAAAGGGTAGGGTCCCCATTCCATCGCTCTTGGCTGTCTCTGGGCTTCACCAATACATGTTGGATCGGAAATTGAGAGGTCGTATTGGAATAATTATTGAGACAGGAGAGGTCAGGGAGGTTTTCCATTATGCTTTACACCTTGCTTTCGGCTGTGATGCCATTTCACCCTATATCGCATTTTCTACAGTGAGACAATTAGCCGAGGAGGGTAAATTGGGACATCTCACACCCGAAGTAGCTGCGGACAACTATGTGAATGCAGTTAAAAAGGGACTACTTAAGACATTCAGTAGAATGGGAATCTCCACACTGCATAGTTTCTTCAATACCCAAATATTTGAAGCCGTGGGGTTGGGTGCACAGATCATTGATAGCTATTTCCAAGGAACGATATCAAGAATTGGAGGAATCGGTCTCGCAGAGTTGACCGAGGATATCATGCATCGTTACCATCAGGCCTTTCCTGAAAAAAGTCTACCACCAACCCTTCGGGAGCCGGGAGGATCGTATCGATTCCGGCGTGGCTCAGAGGCTCATTATTGGTCTCCCCAGGCTATTACCCTTCTTCAGCAAGCTACCAGAGCGAATGACTATAGTCTATTCAAACAATTTTCCACGCTCATGGATTCTTCCTATAGGAACAATGGTGAGCTTCGAGGTCTACTCGATTTTATCGGTGGGAAGCCGATAGATATCAATAAAGTGGAGCCTGTTGAAGAGATCACCAAACGGTTCGTTTCTGCAGCCATGTCAATCGGTTCCATAAGCAAGGAGGCCCATGAGACGGTAGCTATTGCCATGAATAGGCTTGGGGCAAAGAGCAATAGTGGCGAGGGTGGTGAGGATCCTTCCAGGACAGCAATGCTCCCCAATGGGGACTCTATAAGATCGCGGATCAAACAGATAGCCTCCGGTCGTTTTGGCGTAACTACCCAGTATCTTATGAGTGCCGATGAGCTACAGATAAAAATGGCACAGGGCGCAAAGCCGGGTGAGGGTGGCCAGCTCCCAGGAAATAAAGTTTCACCGTATATCGCAAAGATCCGCCATACGGTTCCAGGGGTTACACTCATATCTCCTCCTCCCCATCATGATATTTATTCAATTGAGGATCTGGCCCAATTGATTTCCGATTTGAAGAAGGTGAATCCAAAGGCTGAGATTTCGGTGAAGCTGGTTTCAGAAGCAGGTGTAGGTACCATTGCTTCCGGTGTTGTGAAAGCAAAAGCCCATCGAGTCCTCATTTCGGGGCAGAATGGTGGTACGGGAGCCTCCCCGTTGACAGCTATTCGACACGCAGGTTTGCCTTGGGAATTAGGGTTGGCTGAGACACAACAGGCTTTGGTTGTAAATAAATTGCGCGAACAAGTGATCGTGCAAGTGGATGGACATCTCAAGACCGGCAGAGATCTTGCCATAGCAGCATTACTTGGTGCGGAAGAGTTCGGTTTTGGAACCTCCTTGCTCATTACTCTTGGATGCATGATGGTGCGTAAGTGTCATCTCAACACCTGTCCTTTCGGTGTTGCTTCCCAGGATCCCGAATTACGAAAATTGTTTCACGGGAAAGCAGATTTTATTGTGAACTTCCTTCGATTTGTCGCACAGGAACTTCGTGAGTATATGGCTCAGCTAGGCTTCAAGAAGGTAGAGGAAATGGTGGGACGTGTCGATCTGTTGACTCTGCGGCCTAATCCAGAGCGTAAGCGGACTGCCTTGATACAATTGGATGCCATGCTCCGATCGGATCATGTTCACCTGGGTGAACCTCTCCATTATTGTGGGAAGCGAGCTCCTGAAAATCAAACAAAAATGGATCGACATATAGAACATCGTCTTCAATTGTTTTGGGCTAACCCAAAACCAAAGACTATCAATCTTTCGGTTGCAAATACCGATAGGACTGTCGGAGCGGCTCTTGGTGGTAAGATTGTCTCATATTTTGGAAACGAGGGCCTTCCCGATGGTGCTTTGAACCTGAATTTCGAAGGATCGGCTGGACAAAGTTTTGGCGCTTTTATAACACCTGGCCTAGCACTTCGATTGCAGGGAGAAGCAAACGATTATTTGGGTAAAGGTCTGAGTGGAGGATCGATCGTACTCCTTCCTCCAGATAATGCTCGATTCCGTTCCGATCGTAATATCATTTGTGGGAACGTAGCTTTGTACGGCGCAACATCCGGCAAAGTCTTTATCAGTGGGATGGCTGGTGAACGGTTTGCGGTTCGTAACAGTGGAGCGACTGCCGTAGTCGAAGGTCTCGGTGACCATGGATGTGAATATATGACTGGGGGAACAGTCGTGGTTCTTGGTTTCACGGGTAAGAATTTTGCAGCAGGAATGAGTGGAGGTGTTGCCTACGTATATGATCCTACAGAGATGTTTGACACACGGTGCAATCTCGATATGGTCGAATTGGAAGGCGTGTGGGATAGGGAAGATCGGAGCACTCTGAAGAATCTGATCGAACAACATGCCCAGTTAACTGCAAGCCGAGTGGCCATGAATATCTTGGATGATTGGAAAGCCCAATACCCTCTATTTGTGAAGGTTGTTCCTATTGAATATAGGAAGGTATTGGAGCGGATGAAATTGAATGAATACAGGGATGATGAAACCATATCGGCAACAGAGGAGGTCTATCATGGCAAAGCTTGACGGTTTTTTAACTATCGATCGTACAGATCCACCTTATCGCCCAATAGATAGCCGGGTAAGTGACTTCTTTCAAGTTAAGCTATCCTTACCCGAAGATTCTGTGGCTGACCAAGCCAATCGTTGTATGGATTGCGGAGTCCCCTTCTGCCATATGTATGGATGTCCATTAGGGAATCGAGTTCCTGACTATACTGAATCGGTAGCTGATGGTAACTGGCGTGAAGCCTTGGAAATTCTCCACAGTACCAACAATTTCCCAGAAATTACAGGTCGGGTTTGTCCAGCACTCTGTGAAGCTGCCTGCACCTTGGCAGTAAATTTTGCACCATCACTCTGTCAACATATTGAGATGCAGATTGCTGAACATGCATGGGACAAAGGATGGATACTACCGAAACCACCCCTGAAACCGAGTGGAAAGCGAGTTGCAGTAGTGGGCTCAGGTCCAGCTGGACTGTCCGCTGCACAACAATTACGGAGATCCGGCCATGAAGTGGTCGTCTTTGAGAAATCGGACAGAATCGGTGGATTGCTCATGTATGGTATTCCCAATTTCAAGTTGGAAAAATGGGTTATCGAGCGAAGACTGGAGCAAATGGGTGCCGAGGGGGTATTGTTCGAGACGAAAGTCGAAGTTGGCTCCGATATTTCTCCACGATACCTTCTAGATAAATTCGATGCTATCCTTTTGACGACGGGAACCCCTACACCACGGGATCTAGATATTCCCGGAAGACAACAGGGCGGAATTTATCAGGCCGTCGACTTTCTTACACAACAAACTCGATTGGTATTGGGTGACGAGATTGGAGAAGATGAGCTGATAGATGCTAAAGGTAAGCATGTTGTTGTCATAGGAGGAGGAGACACTGGCTCCGATTGTGTCGGTTCGGTGATCCGAAGGGGCTGTGCATCGGTCACCCAGATCGAGTTGCTACCACAACCTCCTCATGAACGGACCTCCGATAACCCGTGGCCCCAATGGCCTAAGATACTGAGAACATCCTCTTCCCATGAAGAGGGCTGCGACAGGTTGTGGAGTATTGGTTCGAAAGAGTTCGTGGGAGATGGAACACAGGTGAAGAAACTTACATGTGTCCGACTCCAATGGTCAGATAAAGGATTTGAAGAGATTCCTCAAAGTGAATTCTCTCTTGATGCCGATCTCGTATTATTGAGTATGGGTTTTAGTGGCAACCAGCAATCTCCGTTGGTCGAAAGCTTTGGGCTCTCACTTGACGAAAGGGGGAATATCGCAATTGATCAAAACTTCCGCACTTCTGTCGATAAGGTCTTCGCAGCTGGGGACGCAATCACAGGGGCCTCATTGGTTGTAAGAACAATCGATTCGGGACGAAGGTGTGCACAGGCGATCGATTCCTATCTATTCGACGAGTGTTGCCCGCAATAAATCTGGATAATCTGAAGTAATGAAGTCCACACCCATAGCTGCAATCCGTTGCATTGCCGCCTTCTCATTTACAGTCCATGCGCCAATACCAAGGTCTTGTTCTTTAAGTACCTTGTAGAGTGTTGGATTCAGATAATTATAGTTGACCGCAACGTAATCGACACCAAGTTTTTTCATCTCATCAGCGATTGCTTTAGGGCCTTTTGTGCCAATTTGGGTAAAATAGCCTTTGCTGATTAGCGCACCTAGTTTGATGGAGGATTCTTTTTGCCCTATGGACTCAAGAGTGGGAAAATCGAACGAGATGATAATAGTTCGATCAATGATCTCCTTCGCTTTTAAAACAGCGATTACAGTTTCCTCTATTTTTTCATATCGAAGGCCATCGCTTCGCAATTTAATCTCAATCTGGTAACCGGTTTTACCCTCTGTCTGTGTTTCAACCAAATCGATAACCTCTTCTAAGGTAGGTATTTTCTGGAACCCGAATTGATGATCAACTGGGAATGTCGCTGTTGCATCGAAAGTCTGCAATGTCTTGCTATCATAATCGGCGATTGCTCCAACTCTACCTGTTGTACGTTCTAATAATGGGTCATGCATGACTATTAGTTGTCCATCCTTACTCAGATGGATATCTAGTTCTACCATATCCGGTTGGTAGGTTAGACCAAGTGCGAAGGCAGCCAACGTATTTTCTGGCGCGAGTGCGGATCCTCCCCGATGGGCTACAAGCAATGGCTGTTGTGTTTTGTTCATGGAATTACATCCTATCAAGAACGAGAGAAGAGCTATAAGCAACAGAAGGGGACCGGCGGTCGCATATACGACCACCGGCACGAACTGATTCCTAATCAATGGATCTCTACTTGAACGACTCATTATATTCCTTGGTCAAGTCGGCGGAGGTCTCTTGCATGACCTTCCTTACATCCATATTACCTATTAGGAGCTTTTCGATCATCTGTCTCAGGATTTCTGTACCTTTGCCTAAAGAAATCACGCTTGCTTGCGGTCTCGTATATTGCAATTGATCGACGGCAACTTTGCGTATAGGATTTGCTTCATAGTAAGCGACTGTATCTGGATACTCCATGGATGATTTACTTACTGGCATGTATCCCGTCTTGATCACTATATGGGAGTTGGCCTCTGCACTGGTCATATATTTCATAAACTTCCATGCCGCATCCTGCCGCCATTTGTCATTACTGGTCATCGCCAGAACCGATCCACCAACAGGGACCAGATTCTGTACCTGACCAGGCATAAATGCTGGAATCACTTCAAAATCGGCCCGTCCTAACAGATTTCCCATACTTCCTGTTGAACCAAAGACCATGGCAACTTTCTTATTCAGGAAGTCATCGTGACTATTTGAGGGCATCGCAGTCTTATCTTTGAAAACCATATCTTGCCATAGCGTTGCAAGTTTGATAGCAGGCTCCTCGGTCAAGTGGATATTGAAATCTTCATCCGAGACCAAGCCTCCGAAAGCATAGACTGCTCCTTGGAAATACCAGTGGGCGCTTGTTTGACCCATAGTGAATCCAGCCCCAAGTTGGATTGGCTCTCCTGCTACATTGTACTTGCTTACCTTCTTGCTGAATTCCCTGAATTCGTCCCAGGTTTTTGGAGCTCGTCTAGGAAGTCCTGCTTCGGCAAACATATCTCCATTCACATACAGGAGAGGAGTACTGCGCATCACCGGGAGTGCGAATAATGTACCGTCGTAGTAGCCATCCGCAATCAGACCTGGAATGTAGTCATCAATATCGAACGATGAATCGGAATCTACGAATCGGTCCAATTCAACCAAGGCTCCGTCCTTTGCAAAAAGAGCGACGAACGGTGAATCGAGTAGAACTACATCGGGAACTTCTCCTGCTGCCATTGCTGCGAGAAGTTTTTGTAGTAGTTCTGCATAAGCTCCTTGGAATTGAGCCTCTACAATCACATCGTCTTGGGATTCATTGAATCGAGCGACCAGTTCCTCCTGTGCTTCTCCTGCTACACCAGTCAAACTTCTCCAGTAAACAATTTTAACTGGCCCTTCAGGAGCCTGTTCTGCTGCTCCTGCACCCCAAAGTGTGGTCGAACCTACGATCAGAACGACCAACATGATAATGAGAAACTTTTTCATGAAAACCTCCTTAAGTTTTCTCAAGAAACCGTATAACGGTCTCTATCATTAGCTTCCAATACCCTTCTATCCCTTTACGGCACCAGTTGCGATGCCTTCTATCAGCTGCTTTTGAGCTAAGAAATAGACGATAAGCGGTGGAACCAAAACAAAGAGGGAGGCTGCCATAAGGTGTTCAGGACCAATTGCATATTCGGCAGTCCGCACCATTGCCAATCCGACTGGCAAGGTTCGCATGTTTTGTGTATTAGTTACAATCAAAGGCCATAAATAACTGTTCCATTTGGCAAGGAAAAGATAGAGGACTAGAGTACCCAGCACTGGCCTTGCCAAGGGAAGTGCAATATAGACAAGGGTTTTTACATGCCCCATACCATCGATTTCAGCGGCATCGTAGAGAGATGCAGGGACAGAGAGAAAATATTGTCTGAGCAGGAAGGCTCCAAAAACGCTGGAGACATGGGGAATTACTATACCTTGATAGGTGTTGATCCATTTCAGATGTTTCAGTACTACATAATTCGGTATCAGTGCTACTTGACTGGGAATCATCATTGCGGCAAGCATGACAAGAAACATGATGTCTCGGTATTTGAATTTTATACGGGCAAAGGCATAGGCAGAGAGGGCGGCGATTGAGACCTCAAGAAAGACTCCAGTAGAGGCGGTAATGATACTATTGATATAAAATCGTCCAAAAGGTGCTAATCCCCAAGCGGTTGAGAAGTTGTCCCAACGTATTGTTTCTGGCCACCAGATAGGGGGGAACACAGCAACTTCCGCAGGACTTTTAATGGAAGTTGTCACCATCCAGAAAAAAGGTATCCCTATTACAAGGGATGCAATGACCAGCAAAAGGTGAGAACCGGCTTTCCCAAGATACCATGAGGTTGGATGCATTTTTTTTACTGTTTTCATGTCATCCTCCTAATAGTGTACCCACCGTTTGGAAAGTCTGTTTTGGGCAAGTGTTATTACCATGATCAGAATAAACAGAATTAGAGCTAAAGCTGATGCGAAGCCTGTCTTGAACCATTGGAATGCATTTTGATAGAGGTAAAGTACATAAACATTTGAACTGTTCATAGGCCCCCCATCGGTCATGATGGCGATAATGTCGAAAGCTTTCAGGGCCCCTATGAACGATGTAACGGTTAGGAAAAAAGTTGTTGGACTAAGCAATGGGAATGTGATGTACAGGAAGTTTTGTAAAGGTGTTACTCCGTCAACCAGTGCCGCGTCGTAAATTTCTTGAGGAATATTTTTCAATCCAGCAAGGAATATGACCATATCATAACCAATTCCACTCCATATGAGGACTATGATTACTGCAGGTAGGGACCAGTTTACATTATGGATCCAGTCGGGGCTGACCATTCCAAATGCTTTGAAAAAGAAACGGAAGAGCCCGTATGTTGGCTCGAATATCCAAGTCCATACCATGGCGACTGCTACGCTGGTAGTGAAAGTTGGACTGAATATGATAGCACGATACACAGATTGCCCTTTTGGTTTCTTATTCAATTGCATCGCTAAGCCTAATGCGATTCCCAGCTTACACACTACAGTGAAAATCGCTAATATGAGGGTATTGCGCGTAACCTGCCAAAAGACCGGATCTTGGAACAGTGCTGTATAGTTGTTCATTCCAATGAATGTCTTCTTGGGAGAGATCATATTCCATTTGAAGAAGCTGAGATAGAGACTGTAGATTATTGGCCAGAAAATAAAAAGGCCAAGGAGTATGAAATTTGGGGCGGTAAATCCAATAAATGCCCAAACATCCTTTTTTGCCCTTCTGGACATTCTGGGTCGCCTGAATTTACCATTGCGAAATACGTTTCCTTCCCTGTTTCCCATGTGCGAAATACTCCCACAGCCTCATCGCAAGGACGAGGCTACTCCAGTATATCCCACACGCTGGAAAATACAATTAAAACTTTTTGTTGAATAATGTTAAATTTTTCTAGCCATCAATAACATCTATATGCAGCTCTCCATCGAATTCCTCAATTCCAATGATTGTGAACCCCAGACCATGATCATGGTATATCTTGTGTATTGCGGCATCATTGATCCTTTCCCCTGGAATTATTAGAGGAAAGCCAGGAGGATAAATACATACCATACTCGCTGAAATGGCATGTTCTGCCTCTGATAAGATCACGGGATTTTTTGGAGCATAGTAAGCATCTCTTGGGGTCATCTCGAATATCGGGAGTTCTCGATTGTCGACAAAATCATCCTCTTCCTCTACATCTCCGTATCCATCGATTACCAATTGTTCGATTGTCTTGGAAAAGTAGATGAGTTTTTCTCTTGTTTGTTCCAAATCCACAGCATCTGCGAGAGAGAGAGTAAGCAACAGGTGTTTCTCTCCTGCCAGTTCTATTTCGATACCATGTTTTTCGGATAGAAGTTCCTTGATTCGAATCAAGTTTATCTCTTCCCTTTCAGCACTACGGAAAATAAGTTTAAGCGGATCGAAGTTGTTAAAACCGCCAGCAAAAAGGACACCATCAGGAGGTTCCACTACGATGAATTCACTAGAGTGTAATTCTGGTCTGAGATAGGTAAGCATCTCCAGAAGGTCGCCATACCGCTGTTTTCCCAATTTTTCAGCTTCTGCCAGCGCAGCATCGATACTCATGAGGAAAAGTGCACTGGGAGAGGTGCTTTGGAGCATTGAAAGCATTAAATCAATCCTCTCATCGGCTTCTGGTTCGCGACCTGATGAGTGGAGTAAAGCAGTCTGGTAGAGACCTCCCAATGTCTTGTGCATGGATTGGACAGAATAGTCTGCTCCGGCTTCCAATGCTGAGGAGGGAAGATCGGGATGGAAAGCGAAGTGGGTTCCGTGTGCTTCATCGACAAACAACGGAGTTTCGTGTTTATGGCAGATTTCGGCCATTGCTGCAATGTCCAAACTGATTCCGAAGTAGTTTGGGCTGGTAACCATAACTAATTTGATATCATGCTGAGAAAGTAATTCTTCTACCTTTCCCAAATACACAGAGCCATAGGCATATTCTGGAAGGTTTGGCACCGGCTCAAGATAGATAGGTACTGCACCAGAGAAAACCAAGCCCATGAGAACAGCCTTATGGCATTCTCTATGTACCAAAACTTTTTCGCCAGGTTTTACCAAAGCTCCAAGGATGGCATGGATTCCTACTGATGAACCATTTACCAGGAACCATGTCCGCTGAGCTCCCATGATCTTGGATGCCCGTTCTTGTGCAAATTTCAGTCCCTTCTTCGGGAATGCAAGGACATCGCTTTTGGAAACTTCGGTGATGTCATAGGAAAAAACTTTATCTCCCCAGATCTGTTTAAGGAATTCGGGTGCACCTTTCCCTTGTTTATGCCCAGGCATACAGTAGAAAGTCTTGGAGTCTTGAACATATGTACGTAGTTCCGATGCAAAAGGAATATCCTTTATTTCTTTGTTTTGCATGGAGCAACCTCCTATGATTCCCTAGTGGGGAGGGGTACCACAAAATTGTGCCGCCCCACTTTGCCCTATTCAGAGATATTTTACAAGTTTAACACAGGTAATTATGGCAATCCCATAGAAAAAAATGAAAGATATGAAAAGTATGTATACAAACTGTTCTTCGGGTTGCATAAAATGACATATTCACATTTCTCCCATTTGACACACCACTACCAATTTTCTTATAGTTTGTCCCGTGATAATTCCAATTTTAGCTATAGTCATTGGTATCCTTATATTGATCTGGAGCGCCAATCGCTTTGTCGACGGTTCCTCCGCATTAGCCCACCACTTCGGAATGCCTCCGCTATTGATAGGTATGGTGATTGTCGGTTTCGGGACATCTTCTCCAGAAATGATAGTTTCTGTACAATCTGCGTTGCAGGGTAGTCCTGGAATCGCTTTGGGAAATGCATACGGCTCCAATATAACCAATATTGCACTAATCTTGGGATTGACTGCGATAATTAGTCCCATAACCGTCAAATCACGGATATTGAGGAATGAATTACCCCTTCTATCTCTAGTCACCATACTCTCTGCATGGGTTGTCTATGATGGCCAGATTACCCGATGGGAGTCCGTTCTCCTTTTAGCGCTGTTCTTCCTATTGATGGGGTGGAGTGTTAAACAAGGTATGTCAAAAAATCCCGATGCCTTGGCAGTAGAGACTGAAGAATCATTGGCAGGAGCACACCTTAAACCGAAGAAGGCTTTGTGGTGGATGCTTTTCGGTCTAGTTCTTCTGATCGGGAGCGCAAGGTTATTGGTTTGGGGTGCGGTGGATATCGCACATACTCTTGGCGTTGATGATCTCATTATTGGTTTGACTATCGTTGCCGTAGGAACATCATTACCGGAACTTGCCTCTTCCTTGGCTGCAATACGTAAAAACGAACACGACATAGCTTTGGGAAACGTATTGGGATCTAATCTGTTCAATACACTTGCGGTAGTTGGGCTGGCCGGATCTATCCATCCTATGGAGGTTGGGCGAGAGATCTTTACCCGTGATATGGTCGTCATGGGAACGCTGACTCTATCGCTGTTCGTCATTGGATATCGTTTTCCCTATGGAAAGGGTAGGATCAACCGATTCGAAGGCATCCTCTTACTCAGTGCCTATATCGGATATACGACATACCTCATCTCGGGTCTCATGTAGTTTCGGAGGTTCGGTACTTCTTTGCAACGATATGGAATACCTGTTCACCAATGAAAGCAAGTAGGCTTATCACGATTGTACCGCTAAGCACCAATGCAGAATTCCTTAATGTGAGACCACTTATAATAATAGTCCCCAAGCCCTCTCCTCCAATGACTGCCGCTATAGCTGCTGTTCCTAGATTTAGGATATAGCTGTGTCGAATACCGGTAATTATCATGGGGAAAGCTTGGGGGAATTCTGCTATCCAAAGCTGTTGGACGGGTGTCATGCCCATACCTCTTGCAGAATCCTTTATCGCATCACTTACCGATCTGAACCCGACAACGGTATTTCCCAAGACGGGAAACAACGAATAGAGAAACATTGCCAGAAGAGCTGGTTGCCATCCGAACCCGAGGACTGGAAAAGCTAGGATAATAACTGCGGATGGTGGGAAAGTTTGGATAAAAGCATTCAATTTGACTACCAACTGTTGGAAATCTTCGCCTCCTTTTCTTGTCACCAGGACACCAATTACTGTTCCTACGAAAGCCGACAAACCAGTTGCACCCAAGGTTAGAAGAAGGTGTGATCCTGTCATTTCCAGCACACTTTTCCTACTATGAGTGAATTGGGTTTCAGAGGGGAAAACGAGAGATAAAATTGTACTTTGGACTGTTTCGGAATAGATGTATAAAACCAATGCTAAAAGGAGGAATACGAGAGCGATAAGACTCTTGATCATTATCTTACGAGATGCTGATACGTTGGATAGTTTCAAAACGTACCTCCCCACATAAGCGTCCATCATCATCTACGACTGGAGCTGCTGTAAGTCCTAGACTGAGGATAGAAGACATACACTCTTTTAGCGATGAATAGGTTTGTACCGTATGGGTATCGCTGTTGATCTGCCGTTCAACGAATTTCCCTTGGATCCAAGCACGGCCACTTACGGGACATCCGTTCTTATCTACTACCCAGTGGCAACAGGATGTATCATCGTTGTGATTCTCTTTACCATCCGAATCGTGTACCGATATAGCCTTATCCATACAGCGATCTGCGGTAAAAAGGGTAAGCCTCTTGAGGGATCGATCTGGTCCGAGAAAGCGCTCAACAAATGTATCCGCTGGATTTGCCAGGATATGCTCAGGTGAATCGGCTTGTACAATAATTCCATCCTTCATGATCACGAGATAGTCTGCTAGTCGTACTGCTTCATCGATATCATGGGTTACAAAGACAACAGTCTTCTTCAGTTGCCTTTGTATCCTGATGAACTCATTCTGCAGTTGTTCCCGCGTAAGAGGGTCAACAGCCCCGAATGGTTCATCCATCAACAATACTGGTGGATCTGCACCAAGTGCACGGGCTACACCTACCCGTTGAGCTTCTCCTCCAGAGAGTTCGTCAGGGTATTTATTCCTATAGACATCTGGATCCATGCGAACCAATTTCAGTAGTCTTGAGACGCGCTCAGTTCTTGAGTTTTTCCTCCAACCAAGTAATTTTGGAACCAGGTCCACGTTCTCCTCAACCGTCATATGAGGCATCAAGCCTACAGACTGGATCGCATAACCCATACTGCGGCGAAGATCGGTCTCTCCCAAGGCTTGGGTCGGTAGATCATGATATTCAATATGTCCGGAAAGAGGTTTTACCAGAGCGTTCAAGCAGCGAAGTGTGGTCGATTTTCCACATCCACTGGGACCGATCAGAACAGTTACTCGATTTGCAGGGATATATAAAGTTACATCCTGAAGTGCGACCGTATTTCCATAACGGACTGTGATCTTGTCAGTTTTAAGAAATGTTGTGGTTTCCGCGATTGTGGGATGGTTCTTCAATGTTTCCATTATTTCCCCCTGCGTAATGCTTTTGGAGTAAGAAAGAAAATTGCGATTTGAAAGATTCTGTCGGATGCTAGGGTAAGGGCAATGATGAGAAGCATGCCTAAAAGTACCATATCTACCGAAGCCTGCCCCAAACCTTCAAAGACTAATACACCCAAACCATCTCCTCCAATCAGTTTCGCCAGTGTAGCATTGCCGATGGTTTGTACCATTGCAACACGAACTCCATGAAGAACACCAGGAGTTGAAAGCGGAAACCGAACTAGTTTCCAGACTTGCTTCTGGCTCATTCCAATTCCCTTTGCTGCAAGGATTACAGAGGATTCAATACTGGAAAATGCTGTAAAACTATAACGGATTATGGGATAGAGTGCATACATGCTCAATGCGATGATTGCTGGTGTGTTTCCGATTCCCTTGATTCCCCATGATCGTAAAACCGGAAAGGCTTGTGAAAGAGCCGCCAATGGAGCGATGAGTAATCCGAAAAGGGCGATTCCCGGAATTGTTTGTAGTACATTGAGGATTGGGAATACCATTTTCTTTAATCGACTGCTTTGGTAACTGGCAAAAGCAATAGGAATCCCGATGATTACGCTTATACCTATGCTGATTGTTGTTAAGCGTATATGAGCAATTGTCTCGTTGTACAGTCGCGGTCCAAGATTCTTTGCTTCCAATACCATGCCCATGCGATTGAAGATTCCTGAGCTGTACATGAGAATGGTGATAATGATGACTATAGAAATTCCAAGATAATCGCTCCATTCCAATTTCGGTTTCATGAGGTAGATGACCAAAGAAGCAATAATCGAGATATAGAACCCACCAGATGGGCTGTATCGAGCGAATGTTCCTAATTTGAGAGCCGCTTGAGATCCATATTCCGCCATTACGAGGAGCGGGAGTAGGATGCCCAATGCCGCAGCCAATCCTGGGATATGCTTTTCAGAGAACTTATTATTCCATACTGCGTAAATAATCATGAGAAAGAGAGGAGCAAACAGTAGCGATGCGAAGGGGATGCCCAATGCTGTAATATTGAGAGGGATTTCCGTAGAGATTCTGTTTTCCCTTATGATTAGGGTGGGAAGAAGTAGGCTGACCGCATATAGAGGAAGGACAAGAGTTGTCATCTTCAGTGGGTACTTCGTTCTGGTTCCCGATATCTTCACGAAATCTCCAGTACCTATCCTTCCTTATCGGCCTTTTGTCGATCATATAAAAAGAAATTGGGTAAAATGAAGATAACAGATGGATACCTGCTAATCAAGTTTTTCCCGATATTCCTTGTCTCCTGGGAGTCCTAGTCCTATATTGAATGGTATATAGTCTCTCAAAGCCGGAGATTACCTATAAGGAGGTACGGCAGATGAAGAGCTACGATGTAATTATCATAGGAACCGGACAAGCTACGGGGACAATCCTTGGAAGGTTGTTGGAATTGGGACGCTCTGTTGCAATCATAGAGTCCGATAAGACTGGTGGTTCATGTGTCAATTGGGGCTGTACGCCTACAAAAACCCTTATTGCGAGTTCTCGTGTTGCCCATGTAGTCCATCGTGCGCACGAATTTGGGATAGGGATAAGCAAGCAAAGCACAAATTTCCCAAAAGTAATGGAGCGAGTAAATCAGATTCGTAATTCAGGTAGCGAAGGATTCTCAGAATGGTTGGAAAAGAGTGTCGACTATTACCGTGGATTCGGAAGTTTCATTGATCCTCATACCATAGCGATCGATTCAGGACAGCAGATCCATGGAGAACAGATCATTATCCACACGGGGACACGTTCACGTGCTATTGATGTGGAAGGAATTGAAAAAGTCGACTGGCTCGATAATAAAGGTATTCTTGCCCTTGATTCATTACCAGATCATCTCATGATTATTGGGGGGTCATATATAGCCTTGGAATTCGGACAAGCATTCCGACGTCTCGGTTCTAGAGTAACAATCTTGGAATCTTCACCCTATCTTATTCCTCGGGAAGATGAGGAAGTCAGTGAAATTGCGCGGGAAATTGTTGAAGAGGAAGGAATCACTTGTCTCACCTCGGCTTCGGTGAAAGCTGTCGAGAAAGAGAGTGACAGACAGATCAAGATATCTGTATTCCATACAGAAAAGGACAAATCGATCTCTGGTTCGCACCTTCTGGTTGCAGTCGGACGAATTCCAAATACCGATGGACTAAATCTGGAGAGGGCTGGGGTAAAGACCGATAAAAAAGGTTTTATTCAGGTGGATGACCAGTGTAGAACCTCTGTAGATCATATTTTTGCCTTGGGGGATGTGAATGGGAAAGGAGCTTTTACCCATACTTCAGTTCATGATGGACAGGTGTTCCTATCCATGCTTAATGGAGGCAACCGTAAGATTTCAGATCGTAATATCACCTATGCTCTCTATATAGATCCTCCTTTGGCAAGGGTTGGGATGACTGAAAAACAGGTGCGGGACGCAAAAATTCCTTATCTTGTTGGGCGAAAGGAGATGGCTTCGGTAAGTCGTGCAAGGGAAAAAGATGAGACGCAGGGTATGATCAAGGTCTTGGTAGACAAACGAGATGATACACTTCTTGGTGCCGCAGTCTTTGGTGTCGGTGGAGATGAAGTAATTGGTATGTTGGCCTTATTGATGCAAGGGGAATTGCCATATCACGTATTGCAGGAGACGGTTATTCCTCATCCCACGGTGGGTGAATTAATCCCTTGGGTTTTTGATGGTCTTGGTGAACCCTCTTTCGAGGATGAATAACCAAGAATTCACACTGGATATCCGATTCTTTGGGTATCGTATTGGAGGAACTTATGAAAAAACGTAGTTTGATCGTCTTTACCATGATGATTTTAATAGTACTGTTAACAATGCCTTTATTTGCGCAAGGGGGAGGCGAGAGTACAAAACTGGAAGAGGTCGTTGTCGGATCGAAGATCGATACCGAAGGAGCGTTGTTGGGGAATATGATTGTCTTACTCTTGGAGGACGCTTCATTTTCTGTTGTGGATAAGACGCAGACCGGAACGACACCGATTGTCAGATCTGCCATTATAGCTGGAGAGATCGATATCTATCCCGAGTACACCGGTAATGCCTATTATTTCTTCTCTGGTGAGACCGAAGCCGATATTTGGAAGAATTTCCAAGCTGGATATGAGAAGGCCGCTGAGTTGGACCTGCAGGCGAATAATATCGTATGGTTGACTCCATCGCCAGCAAACAATACATGGGCAATCGCTGTAAGGAGGGATCTGGCGCAATCGGAATCGCTGCAAACTTTGGATGATCTGGCGAGGTATATCAATTCTGGTGGCGAATTCAAGCTTGCAGCGAGTGAGGAATTTGTCTCCAGCGAGGCAGCTCTTCCCAGTTTCGAAGCCGGTTATGGTTTCTCTCTGACCGATGACCAGTTGTTGGTTTTTGCTGGTGGGAACACCACTTTGACCGAGCAAGCTGCTGCTTCCGGTCAGGAGGGCGTAAATGCCGCTATGGCCTATGGTACCGATGGGCAATTAGCTGCCTTGGGTCTTGCTGTCCTTACCGATACGAAGAATATCCAGCCGGTATATGCTCCTGCTCCTATCATTCGTGCCGGACTACTGGAGCGCAATCCACAAATCGCTGAGATCCTCAAGCCAGTGTTCGAGAGTTTGGATCTTGAGACTCTTCAGATGCTCAATAGTAGGATAGCTGTAGAAGGACAGTCTCCCAGACAAGTTGCTCAATCGTATCTTCAAGAGAAAGGTTTCATACAAAAATAGAATAGGTTCTTGTCTATGATGGTATAGTTACATTTCAAAATGTTGTGGGCAATCCATGCGACCGTTTCTCTGTGATAGAAGAAGACATGGGTAATCTCATTTTTGTAGTGCCATCTTGAGAATTCTATATCGTCGGGAATCAATGTTGTCCTACAATATAGTCGCCCTCCTTTAGCTAAAAGTGCTTCAAGTTGGCTGAACGTTTTCGCCGGTTCATAGAAATGCTCAATGACCTCACAGCTTACGATGAAGTCATATGATCTTTCCAATACTACCGTGTCTGGATGAAAATAGGGATCGTAGAGAGTCATGTGGAAGCCCTGAAGCTCCAGCATCTTTGAGACTACCGGTCCAGGCCCTGCGCCGAAATCGAGTCCACGATCCTCTCTCTTTTGACGTGATGTGATCAACTCTACCAAGGGTTGAACGAATTTACGGTAGTTGGGATCTTCAACATCATTGTTATGCATTTCATATTCTGCTCTTTCTTTGGACGGATCGGGATGATTCTCCTTCGAAACAAAGATTCCTTTACATGTCGGACAAAAACCGTAGGGAGCAGGTCGCTTGGCAATTGGTTGCAGCTTTATTGATGGATGACCGCAAAGCGGACAGTCTTGCATGTCTTGCATGAAGAGACCCTACCATACGAATAAAAAACAGGCCAGTAGCTTGAACTACCGACCTGTTTGCCTTTGGTGATGAAACAGCTTGTTTAGGCACCCATAAAGAGCTGGATATCTTCATCTACGCTTCCGATACCAGCAATGCCGAACTTGTCTACGAGGACATTGGCGACATTCGGTGAGAGGAAGCCTGGCAATGTGGGTCCGAGATGGATATTCTTCACTCCGAGATAGAGAAGAGCTAGCAGGACGATGACCGCCTTCTGCTCATACCATGCAATATTATAGGCAATCGGAAGCTTGTTGATGTCATCGAGTCCGAAGACCTCCTTCAACTTGAGTGCGATCACTGCAAGTGAATAGGAGTCATTGCACTGTCCTGCATCCAAGACTCTTGGGATTCCACCGATATCTCCAAGGTTAAGCTTGTTATAGCGGTACTTTGCACACCCGGCGGTAAGGATGACTGTATCCTTGGGGAGTTTCTCAGCAAACTCGGAATAGTAAGAACGGGATTTCATGCGCCCGTCACAACCACCCATGACGAAAAACTTCTTGATGGCTCCCGATTTCACCGCATCGACAACCTTGTCCGCGAGTGCCAAGACCTGGTTGTGGGCGAATCCTCCAACAATGGTACCCGTCTCGATTTCTTCTGGAGCTCCAAGTTTCTTGGCGTGTTCAATGATCTTGGAGAAATCCTTATGACCGTTCTCATCTGCAACAATATGTTCGCAACCGGGATATCCTGAAGCACCGGTAGTATAGATACGGCTTCTCACCTCCTCCGATTTGGGAGGAACGATACAGTTCGTAGTAAAGAGGATCGGTCCCTTGAAGGAGACAAATTCTGTGGTCTGCATCCACCATGAGTTTCCATAGTTACCTACGAAGTTGTCGTATTTCTTGAATGCTGGGTAGTAATTGGCGGGGAGCATCTCTCCATGGGTGTACACATCGACTCCGGTACCTTTTGTCTGTTCGAGGAGCATTTCCATATCGACCAGATCGTGGCCTGATATGAGGATGGCTGGGTTGTTGCGGACTCCGATATTCACTTCTGTAATCTCCGGATTACCGTATTTCGATGTATTTGCCTCATCAAGTAAGGCCATTGCGTTGACACCATATTCACCGGTTTTGAGAGTCAATGCTACTAGATCATCAGCCGAAAGGGTATCATCGAGCAGTGCAGCGAGTGCCTCATAAATGAAGGCGTAGATCTTGGTATCTTCTTTGCCGATATTGAGGGCATGCTCACCATAAGCGGCCATTCCCTTGAGCCCGTAGGTAACCAATTCCCGCAATGAACGGACATCCTCGTTCTCAGTAGCGAGTATTCCGACCTCGCTGCTCTCGCTCTTCTTAACCATGGCATCATGACCTTCAACAGAGAAGGTAGCGGCATCGTGCAGTCCTTTCAGGTCCTTGCCTTCAGCCAACCCGTCGCGCAACTTGATCATTTTCACAATCTGTTTTTCAATCGCGGCATCATCGAAGTTTGCATTGGTGATAGTCATGAACAGGCTGGTGAACATTTGGTGGTTAACTTCACTCAGTTTAGAGATATCCAAACCATGTTTCACGACGATCTGGGAGATTCCTTTGGTCACATAGATCAAAAGATCCTGAAGATTCGAAACCTCGGCATTCTTGCCACATACACCTTTAACGGTACATCCGCTATTGCGTGCTGTTTCTTGGCATTGGTAACAGAACATGCTCATATGAACTCCTTTGCGATTTAAAATATTCAAATCCTTTTCCTATTATATCATAGTCTCGGATAAGTCAAAAAGTTTTTATCGATTGCGTTCTTTTGCCATGGTAGCGCGATGGACGAGTATGGTCAGTTGCATTTGCAACAAAAATCAGGTTCCTCCCATTATGTTTGATTTGAAAACTCCGTTTTGTCCCTATATTCATGCATGTCAACGTGATACAATTTTCTCATGGAGGAGATATGTCGGGTTTGGGAAATGATGATACGAGAACAACCCTACTTACCTGGTTACTGAGAAGTCTTCTCGGTATATTACCTATCGTACTGATTATAATATTCATCGATAATCCAATCGGCGATCCTGCGCGAAAACTGTATGGCTGGATGGTAGGGATACTTTTCTTTATGCTTATTATTGCCTATATCCTTCTGGTTAAAGGATGGTATGTGCCTTCGGCAATAATGACTGTCCTAGTTCCCATGCTTGGAGCTTGGAGTTCGCTCTTGTTCGACTCCTCAGTGAGCCATGGAGACATATTCCCGCTTCTCTATGTAATTTTTTCCATTATGCTCTCCAGTCTTCTCTTGCCCGAATTGGTTACCATACTATTGGCGTCCATCCAGTTCCTTCTTTTGGCAGGTGTTGTGTTATGGATTCCTGCTTACCGGCCACTTAATTGTGTCAGCTTCCTTATTTTCATTTTTATTGCATCACTGTTGAGTATCATAACTAATCATATGCTCGGAAACCGTTTGAAGGAATTGCATGCATTCGCCATTACCGATGAACTAACCGGTTTGTTGAATAGACGTTATCTGGAAATCGCATTGAATCAGCAATTGCAAACCGATAGACGATTCTCTGAAAGTGATGCGACGACCTCCTTTGGTGTCATTCTTTTGGACATTGATAGGTTCAAGAGTCTCAATGATCAATACGGTCACCCTGCAGGAGATCTCGTACTGTTGGAATTCTCAAGATTGCTCCATCGGATACTTCCCATTGATGCTATTCCCTGTCGGTATGGAGGCGATGAGTTTGCCATAATCGTGCATACACATAAAGTCGGGGATACTATCAGGATTGCGGAAACCCTAAGAGAGGAAGTTAAGCATATGCACTTGTATTATCGTGGGAAAAATATTGGACCTATCTCCATCACTCTTGGTGTTGCCCAGTATCCACTGCATGGAAATAATAAGGTCTCTTTGATATTCCACGCTGATGAGAGTCTGCTGAAGGCAAAACAAGATGGTCGGGATAGAGTCGGGTGTACAGTGTTATGAAAGGATGTTTATTCTGTTGTGTTGAAGATGAGGTCAAGGTAGTTCAAAATAGTTTGGCATTCGCCATGTATGATAGTTATCCAGTTACGCCATTACACTGTCTTGTTATTCCCAAACGGCATGTGGAAGATTTTTTCCAATTGACGC
This sequence comes from Pleomorphochaeta sp. DL1XJH-081, assembly GCF_049310885.1. Lineage (NCBI taxonomy): Bacteria > Pseudomonadati > Spirochaetota > Spirochaetia > Spirochaetales > Sphaerochaetaceae > Pleomorphochaeta > Pleomorphochaeta sp. DL1XJH-081. The sequence continues at coordinate 627,411 of NZ_JBMDYO010000001.1, read as the reverse complement.
AGGACGAGTTGCTTGCATGCAATGAATTATTATCAGTCATGAGGCGAAATAGCTTATCTCAAGATACGACGATCGAAGGATTCAATGTAGGAGTCAATATCGGCGATGTGGCTGGTCAGACCATTTTCCACTGCCACATCCACCTCATCCCACGGAGGAGAGGTGATGTGGAAAACCCGAAAGGTGGCATTCGCCACCTTATGCCGGGCAAGGGATATTACTAGTGGCTATTACCCACCTCATCTAAAAGTGTACAGATCACTAAAATCTTCGTGCAGCAAGAACACTATTGCCAGGGAAATCTTTGTTCGCACTACTCGTATCGCCGTTGTATACACTGAGGTAGTATGCGAATGCTCCTGACCCACTGGAATTGTCTTCCGTGCTGGACCAGTAGGAATCCGCTAGTTTGGAATCTTCACCGAAATCACCCAAAGCAGGGACCATAAGGTTTCTATAGACCAATTTAAGCTCTTCCAGTGATGGAAGGAACCAATCATCGTGGTCACCAAATACCAATCGATCACAGAGGAGAGCAGGATACGGTTTCCCCGATTTCGGATCCTTGTCACCTAAAACCGAGACGACCTGTTTGGTATTTTCCAATCCTGAACCGATTTCTGCCGATGTCTGGGCGATGACGATTCCGCCGGCGCCCCACGGCATATAACCGAATTCGGTCTCTATCGGTGCGATCTCCATATATCGCCATCCGTCGGAATATGAACCTTTATCATAGAAAACAAATCCCCCAGCAGGTCCTCGTTCTCCAAGAATATATGTTCTGGATTCTTCAACTTGTTTTGTCTCGACGTTATCTACTTCTGGAGTCTCTTGCTCCATGGACACCGATTTTTCGACCTCCGTTTGTTCAACAGGTTCTACTTTTTGTTCCTGCCGTGAGGCCACTACTTCTTCGGTACTGGTTCCCACTACAGAAAGTGGAAGACATCCCAGTAATACACCGACAACAACCATGAGTCCCAGAGTCGTAACCAGTTTTCCCATTACCTGCTCCTTCTAAGCTAATTTTACTCTCAATTCTATCAAAGAAAAGACCTGCTGAGTAAATAAATTTGTTTCTATTGACAAGAACAGTTTCCTTTTTTTATACTTCCGTTACTATTTGTAGAAACATAGTGCATGGAAAGGATGGTTTTAGATGGAAGTAAAGAGAACAGACTTGGTGATGAAGAGTCTCTCCGGGGAGCGATTCACACCGTTTTCCCTTGCCAACAAATTAGGAGCGAGCGCAATTTTGGAATCAGCGTCATTTACCCATGGAAAAGATCGGTACTCTATACTTCTTGTTAAAGAGGCGTTCCGCATTGTACAAGAACCCGATCGTGTAGTACTTCATATCGAGAAAGAGCGGATTCCAACCAACGAAACCGATATCCTTGCCACACTGGAGAAAATTGCGCTTCAGAATCCACTGCCTCCAGATGGAATTCCCTTACCAGGTGCCGGAATCGGTTATCTCGGTTATGAGTTCTGCCAACGATGTGATACGATCTCCATGAAATCCCAAGAGGATCCTCTCGGAATTCCAGAAGCTATGTTCATAGTCGGACATATCTACGTTGTCTTTGACCACTTTACGGACACTATACATTTGTTTGGGCTAAATTATGATGAACATGTCATTGATTTGGAGAGCTCAATGGAGAAAATTATCCATCGATTAGAGGATCTGGATTTCTCCTACCTCTCCCCACCAAAGACAGCAGAACAATTTTCCATAGTCACTGATATCGAATCAACCAAAAGACAATTCCTCGAGGGAGTGAAGAAAATCCAAGAAGACATCGTTGCAGGTAACCTCTTGCAAGCAGTACTTTCCAGGAGAATGGAAATAGAATCGGAAGAATCTGCTATAGCTGTATATCGGAGATTGAGATCCAGCAATCCATCACCTTATCTCTTTCTTATCGATTTCGGCGATTTCCAACTTGTTGGCGCATCACCGGAAAGCATAGTCCGTGTTCGTGATGGAGTAGCTTCCATCCGTCCCATCGCGGGAACCCGAAGGAGAGGCTCAGATAAGGAAGAGGACGAAGTTCTAAAAAAAGAGTTGCTCTCCGACCCGAAGGAACTCGCTGAACATCTTATGCTCGTGGATTTGGCCAGAAACGATCTGGGAAGAGTATGTGTACCAGGATCAGTACGCGTCTCACGTTCAATGGAAATTGAGAATTTTAGCCATGTCATGCATATCGTGAGTGATGTGGTGGGTCAGATCGATCCTCACACGGTAAAAGCTATAGATGTGCTCAAGGCTTCATTTCCTGCAGGTACAGTCAGTGGTGCACCAAAGATCGAGGCAATCAATCGATTATCCTTCCTTGAGACAGAAAGAAGAAGTTTCTATGGAGGAGCTGTCGGATATCTAGAACCAGATGGAGATCTCGATTTTTGTATTTCGATACGTTGTGCACTGAAAAAAGGTTCTCACTGGATCCTCCAGGCTGGAGCAGGTATTGTCCATGCTTCTGACGCACAGAGGGAGTGGATAGAGACGGAAGATAAATTGAAAGCACTCAGGAGTGTGCTAGGGGAGAGCTTATCATGATCGTGATTATCGACAACTACGATTCTTTTACTTACAACATCCAGCAAGCAATTGCTCGACTCTCACAGGATATGGTCAGGGTTATCCGCAACGATGTTATTGATATTGATGGTCTTAAGATTTTGCATCCTTCCCACATCATCATCTCTCCCGGACCTGGTCGTCCTGAGAATGCAGGTATAAGCGAACAAGTTATCAAAGAATTCGCAGGAGTGATTCCAATTCTCGGTGTCTGTCTCGGCATGCAGGCTATAGCGCATGTCTTTGGTGCCAAGATTGTAGGGGCGAAATACATCAAGCATGGTGTTGCCGAACCTATAGAGCTAGATGGTAGAGGGTTGTTTAGAACCATGGGTAGCCCTTCAACGTTTACCCGTTACCATAGTCTGGTAGTCGATGAAAAATCCTTGCCGGAATTATTCGAGGTTACGGCAAGGGCACCTGATGGAGAGGTCATGGGGATACGACATAGGGAGTTGATGCTCGAAGGAGTCCAATTTCATCCAGAATCGATTGCATCCATTGAGGGAGAGAAGGTATTCAAAGCTTTTCTTTCCTATCGAAGGGAACCTTTTCCCTTCAAACGAGTATTGAAAGACCTTCTCTCTGGTGTCGACATGTCCAGACAGACAGCTGAATTGTTTATGCATGATTTGACCGATGGAGTACTGGATGAGCGCCAGACCTCTGCCATGCTAACTGCTCTATCGGTAAAGGGCCCCGCTGCCGCAGAGATCGCCGGATGTGCTTCAGTCCTTGGCAAGAAAAAGATTCCAGTTCCAATATCGGGAAAACTCGTCGATATCGTTGGGACTGGAGGAGATGGTAAGGGAAGCTTCAATATTAGTTCAATGGCAGCTATCGTGATAGCAGCTTGTGGAGTTCCGGTAGCGAAACATGGAAATAGAGCTGTGTCGAGTCTCTCGGGTTCAGCCGACTTTTATGAGGCGATGGGATTGAACATCGACTTGTCGCCCGAACAGACTGCAAAGATAATCAAAGAAACCAATTTCGGGTTTCTCTACGCACCTGTTTATCATAGTGCCATGCGGTATGCTGCACCCGTACGACGATTACTGGGAGTCAAGACTATAATGAATCTTGTTGGCCCCCTTTCCAATCCGGCAGGAGCTTCGCATCTGGTCTTGGGGGTCTATGGAAAGGCGCTTATGGTACCGGTAGCCAATGCCGCTCATATGTTGGGAGCCGAGCGTGTTTTGGTTGTGTGTAGTACCGATGGATATGATGAATTCTCTCCCAATGCCCCGAACGATGTAGTGGAGATAGATGAAAATGGCCACATATCAACATATGTGGTCGATCCTCAGGAACTGGGAATTCCAGTAGCAGGTGACGACTCACTGTCGGGTGGTTCGGCGAAAGAGAATGTTCAACTGGCATATACGCTATTGGAGGGAGGCGGAAATCCAGCACTACGATATGCTGTTGCATTGAACGCTGGAGCAGCCCTCTATATATCAGGTCATGTAAAATCAATCTCTGAGGGTTACCAACGCGCATTGGTAGCGTTGACAGATGGTTCAGTTCAGCAAAAGATCTTCCAACTACGTGAGGTTACCCATGCATGATATCCTCTCCGAGATCTTGAGACAAAGGGAGGTGGATTACCGTGAAAAGGGTCCATCTTTCGGTACAGGAATCCCCTCCGAACGACAACGACCAATCAATCCTTTTCTTTTGAATCCTGGTCTGGTTCTGGAGATTAAACGCGCCAGTCCATCCAAAGGAGATATTGCCATCGATTTGGACCCCATTGGACTAGCTGGGCATTACAGGGCCTCAAAAGCGATTGGGATATCAGTTTTGACTGAACAGCGGTACTTCAAGGGATCTCTCGACGATCTAGTCTCGATAGGATCGGTTATCCAAGATGTTGCACTATTGAGAAAAGACTTCCTTTTGCATGAGGATGAGATTGGGATTTCGTATCTAGTGGGTGCCGATGCAGTGCTTCTCATAGCTAGGATTCTCCCAGAGGAGAAGCTTCGCTCGATGGCGTCCTTATGCAGAGAGTTTGGCATGACTCCTTTTGTCGAAGTCCACAATGATGCCGACTTGAAGAAGTTGGCAAAGGTATTGCGCGATGGTGATGCGATCGCTGGAGTAAATGCAAGGAATCTTAAAACATTTTTGATTGATCCATTGGTTCCTGCACAGAAGAGAGAGCTTATACCCTGCAAGGCAATCTATGAGTCGGGAGCTGTATCTCCAGGGGCTTGTAGATATGCAAGGAGCTTGGGCTATGAGGGAATGCTCATTGGTGAGGTAGTTGCTCGGAATCCGCAAAAGGCTCCCATATTTGTGGATGCATTCGCCTCTATGAAACCCAATCGAAGGGGTAGTTTTTGGAAGCAAATTGCCAAAAGGCGAGAAGATTCGAACCGACCTCTCGTGAAGATATGTGGTATCACCAATAGGGAAGATTTTCAGATGGTAGCATCATTTGGTGCCGATCTGATCGGATTTGTGTTTGCAAAGAGCCCTAGAAAGGCTAATGGTGAGGTTGTGCGGGAAGTTGTTGCCGAAAAGCGAATGATGCAAAATCCACCTCTTATGGTAGGCGTGATTACCGATTTGGATAGTAATCTTGCTTTAGAGGCTATCGATCTCGCTATGAAAGGTGAGCTGGACGCCTTGCAGTGTCATGGAAAATCTGCTCCATGTATGCTCCAGGAATTGGCTAGAAAATATGGTGACCAGGTTCCGGCTTGTTATGCCGCTATTGGGATTGGAGAGATCGGAGATGTCAAGATTGTAGAAGATTTACTAGTGGAAGGTGAACCGAGGGTTCTTTGTGATGCACAGGTTGGAAACCAGAGTGGAGGAACGGGAGTTCTGATCTCCGATCCTCTGTTGCGATCACTGGAGAAAACTGGTCCTCTGTGGATTGCTGGAGGGTTAGGCGTAGACACCATCTCAGAGGTGGTTCGAATCTACCGGCCGGAATTGGTAGATGTCTCAAGTCGGTTGGAGTCTGCTCCCGGGAAAAAGGACCCACGATTGATCAAGCGATTTTTCGAGGAGGTCAACAATGGTTATAGATGATTTTTTCAATGGTTTCGGTGGATCCTATGTAGCCGAGATTCTCCGTCGTCCAATTGAAGAGTTGAAAATAGCGTTCGAGGCCTTGGTTGATGATGCTGAATTCGATAAGGATCTTCTCCAATTGCAACAGGATTTTGTGGGTAGGCCTACTCCACTGTTATTCGCAGAACATGCTACACGTGAGCTCTCTGGACCTCCTATCTATATCAAGTTGGAAGGGTATGCCCATACCGGTGCTCATAAGATCAATAATGCTTTGGGACAAGTACTTCTGGCAAAGCGGATGGGTAAAAGAAGGATCATCGCAGAGACAGGGGCTGGACAACATGGTATTGCCACTGCCGCGGCTTGTGCCCGGTTGGGCATGGAATGTGTAGTGTACATGGGGGCTGTGGATGTCATGCGGCAGCAACCCAATGTAGCAGGAATGGAGTTGTATGGCGCGAAAGTCGTTCCGGTATATTCAGGGGCTCAAACCCTCAAGGATGCAATTAATGAAGCGATGCGTGATTGGGCTGCAAATTTTCAGGATACGCATTATCTGATTGGCTCGGCTTTGGGTCCGGCTCCCTTTCCCCATATCGTAAGGACGTTCCAATCGGTGATCGGAAGGGAATTGCGGGAACAACTCACCCGTAGATCCATTGAAGCTGGAACTCTGGTTGCGTGTGTGGGTGGAGGTTCAAATGCTATTGGTTTCTTTTCAAGTTTTCTTGATGATACATCAGTTCGATTGATCGGAGCTGAAGCAGGTGGTATGGGACCCTCCATTGGGCAACATGCTGTGAGAATGTCTTCAGAGGATGCTTCTGAAGGAATCATCCATGGATATAAGAGTAGGTTCTTGGTAGACTCCGATGGTCAGGTCTCTGCGACCCACTCAATCAGTGCAGGATTGGACTATCCCGGAATTGGGCCTCAACTCGCGGCGCTTGGAGTATCGGGAAGAATCGAATATACAAGCGCCTCCGATATCGAGGCGTTGGAGGCTGTCAGGTTCTTCGCTCGTAACGAGGGAGTTCTGTTTGCTTTGGAAAGTGCCCATGCTGGAGCTGTAGCAATGCGTTTGGCTCGAGAGTCTTCGCCTGACGAAAGACCCATAGTGATAAATATGTCGGGAAGAGGGGAGAAAGATCTCTTCATAACTTCTCCCTATTTCAGAAGAGAAGAGTGGGAACGGTTCCTCGCTTCCGAACTACATATGGTACAGAAAAGGGAGGAGTTCAAATGAATGTTCCTGTTCGTGTGATGGCCCACTTGATCGCTGGATATCCCGACGATCCATTGGCATTCGCAATTGCCGATTCACTAGTTGGAAGTGGAGTTTCCTACCTTGAGGTCCAAATACCTTTCAGTGATCCGAGTGCCGATGGGGTAGCGATCCAGAAGGCTTCGTCCGAAGTCCTCTCCCGAGGTTATACGATGAGTGACAATTTGCGATTTGTCGAAAAACTTGCTTCTTCCTTTCCGGACATACCTATTTTTGTAATGACCTATGCGAATTTGGCCTATCGACGAGGTGTCGATTCTTTTGTCACTACTATGGCTGGGGTAGGTGTAAAAGGTCTGATCATTCCCGATCTTCCATTCGACTATGACGAAGGTCTAAATGAAGCGTGTAAGAACCATGGTATGTATGCCGTTCCGGTGGCAGCGCCTTCCATGGATAGTGCTAGACGCGATAAACTTACAAGATTACAAAGGAAATTCGTATATGCTGCATTGAGAGCCGGCATTACTGGAAGTGAGACAGTCATAGATCCGTCCATGATCGAATTCTTGGATGATATTCGGGGAAATTCCCTGTTACTTGGAGGATTTGGTATACGAAGTGGTCAACAAAGTAAGTTGTTGGCACCCCATGTACATGCGGTGGTAGCGGGTTCTGTTTTTGTCAATATCATCGCACGATATGCCCCAGAGGGCGAAAAAGTATTGAAAACAATGATCAATGAGAAGGCAAGGGAGCTCACCGGTTTGGCTTGAACGGCCACTTTCCATGCTTCTTGACATTGTGGGTATGATGTGTTTAATTGATTGCGATACGTATAAGGTTCTTCAGGGTCAGGTGTAATTCCTTACCGGCGGTAGGCGACTAGTTCGTAAGCCCGCGAGCTCGTAAGAGCAGATTCGGTCAAAATCCGAAGCCGACAGTTAAAGTCTGGATGGAAGAAGAACGAGGTTATGACAATCATGGATACGACAGGATTTTCCTGTCGAGTATCATATTGTTGGCATATTCCTGATCAAACCCCTGAAGATACCTCTTTGGGGGTATTTTTTTGGAAAATCGAAAATTTATGCAAAGGGCATTGGACCTTGCACGATTGGGAATAGGGAGAACTCGTCCAAATCCATTGGTTGGTGCTGTCTTGGTAAAGGACAACAAAATCGTAGGCGAGGGGTATCATCGTCAATTCGGTGGACCGCATGCTGAGATCAATGCTTTGGACATGGCAAAAGATGCTGCGAAAGATAGCACACTCTATGTTACCTTGGAACCATGTAGCCACCATGGAAAGACTCCACCCTGTTGTGATGCGATCGTGGAATCTGGGGTAAAACGGGTTGTTTGCGCAATCCGAGATCCTAACCCATTGGTAGCAGGTAAAGGAATTGCGTACCTAAAATCCAAAGGTGTGGATGTTTCAGTTGGTATATTGGCTAATGAGGCATCTGAGCTGAATGAAATATTCCTACATTACATAAAAACCAAAAAACCTTTCGTTATCCTTAAGACTGCAATGAGTCTCGATGGCAAGATTGCCACGAGAACCGGTGAGAGCAGATGGATTTCATCACCACAATCTCGCCAACAGGTACATCAATTGCGCAATCAGGTAGCTGCTGTTGTCGTTGGAGTCAATACAGTCTTGAAAGACGATCCGGTTCTTACTACGAGGTTGGCCGAGGGCAAGGGAATCAATCCTCTTCGCATCGTATTGGATACCACAGGGCGGACTCCGCTTGATGCAAGATTGTTCAAGTCCATCGATGAGGCTCCCCTCCTGATTGTAAGCACAAACCGAATTTCTCCATCACGAGTCCAGGCATACGAACGGGCAGGAGCTGAAGTATGGATTATGGAAACCACTGGGCATACGGAAATGATCCATCGTTTTCTGACGGACCTTGGGGAACGGCAGGTCGACAGTCTGTTGGTCGAGGGAGGAGGAACTGTTGCCGAGTCTTTTGTGACAGCCAATGCAGTCGATAAATATATCGGTTACATCGCTCCTATGATTATTGGGGGAGAGCAAGCACCAACACCTGTGGAGGGTTCTGGCTTCTCCCGATTGTCGCAAGTCCTCAGGTTTTCGCATGTTGCCACCTCTGATTCCGGTGGTGATATCCGAATAGTTGCTTACCCGAATAGGGAAATAGGGGAGGCTTTGTGATGTTCACAGGATTGATAGAAGAGGTAGGGACGGTCCTTTCAGTTAAACGAAATTCGTTGGAGATCGCATGCAAAGAAATCCAAGATGATCTGAGTATAGGAGATAGTGTGGCGGTCAACGGTGTATGTCTGACGGTAACTGCATTCTCAACCAGATTTTTCAAGGCTGAGGTGATGCCGGTCACCCTCGGAGCCACGAATCTCGGTTTGTTGAAACCAGGTAGTTCTGTAAACCTAGAGCGCGCGATGATGCTTGGCAGTCGCCTCGGAGGCCATCTGGTAGCAGGTCATATCGATTCCACTGCAGTAATTTTGGGAAAGGAAGATATTGGGGAAGCTCTTTTGGTCTCTATAGGTATTCCTAAGGGGTGTGACCCACTCATCATTCGCAAAGGATCGGTTGCAATCGATGGAATCAGTTTGACTGTTGCTGAAATCGAGATGGAAAGGTTTACCGTTTCACTAGTAGGTCATAGCAGGAGATCGACGACTTTGGCACGTAGGAACGTTGGAGATCTGGTGAATATCGAATGTGACCAGATGGGAAAATATGTACAGAACATATTACTTAAAACCAATGGAGACAACACTGTTTTACAAGACAAACAAAACCATGGAGTTATGAGTTTCGGTTATTTGATGGAACAGGGTTTTACAACCTGAGTAGAAGGAGAAAAGAATGGAATTTAGTACAATAGAAGAGGCTTTGGCTGCCATACGATCAAAAAAAATTGTAGTAGTTGTCGATGACAAGGATCGGGAACATGAGGGAGATCTTATCGCCGCAGCAGAATTTGCGACACCTGAGATTATCAATTTCATGGTCACCCACGGAAAAGGATTGGTATGTGTTCCTTTGGACGAAACCATTATCGATAGACTTGAATTATCGCCTATGACTACGGTAAATAGAGACGTTATGGGGACAGCGTTCACCATTTCTGTAGACCATACCGATACGACAACCGGGATATCCGCTTTTGAGCGTTCTTTATCGATCCAAAGATTGGCAGCAGAAGATGCTACCGCTAAAGAGTTCAGAGCTCCTGGACATGTTTTTCCTTTGAAAGCTAAACATGGAGGAGTTTTGGAACGACCAGGACATACCGAGTCTGCAGTCGATCTGGCGAGATACGCAGGACTACGTCCCGCTGCGGTGATTTGTGAAATCCTTAAGGAAGATGGATCAATGGCCCGAACCGATGATTTGTTCATGTTCGCACGAAAACATGGATTACCGATAATTTCAGTCAATCAGTTAGTTGCCTGGAGATTGGAAAATGATCAATTCGTCATGTGTGATTCAGTTGTTGATCTACCAACAGAATATGGAGAATTCAAATCTTATACCTATATGGAGTATCCATCGGGAAATCATCATGTAGCCCTAGTGATGGGTGATCCAAACAGCTTTTCAAAAAAGAACGTGCCCTTGGTCCGTATGCATTCGGAGTGTTTGACCGGTGACGTATTCCATTCGCTCCGTTGTGATTGTGGTGAACAACTGAAAAAGGCGATGGATATGATCTCACAAGAGGGCGAGGGTATTTTAATCTACTTGCGTCAGGAGGGGCGTGGAATCGGATTGCCGAATAAAATGAGAGCTTACCGATTGCAGGAGGAGGGACACGATACCGTACAAGCTAATATTGCTCTGGGATTTGCCCCAGATGAGAGAAAGTATGATGTTGGTGCGAAAATCCTACATGATTTGGGAGCCACGGCTGTTCGATTGCTTACCAACAATCCTGCAAAGATCGAAGGATTGGAAAGAAGGGGTGTCGTGGTTTCCGACAGAGTCCCGGTTGTGAGTTTGCCCAATGTGAAAAACATAAGATATCTGAAAGTCAAATCTGAGAAGATGGGGCATTTATACGAAATAAAATCTAGCTAAGGAGCATAATGATGAAAACAATGAAGACGTATTCGGGAAATTTGGTAGGAAAAGGGAAGAAATTTGGTATCGTGGCGGCACGATTCAATGAATTTATTACATCGCGGCTCATCGATGGAGCCATGGATTCACTGCAGAGACACGGGGTGGATGCCCAAGATGTCGATTTAGCTTGGTGTCCTGGAGCATTTGAAATTCCACTGGTAGCAAAAAGGATGTTGATGACTGAAAAGTATGATGCGGTCATCTGTTTGGGATGCGTAATCAGAGGAAGCACGTCACACTTCGATTATGTTGCTAATGAAGTGGCAAAAGGTATTGGTAAGGTCTCCTTGGATTTTGCAAAACCGGTCATTTTTGGAGTTCTCACTACTGAAAGCATTGAACAGGCTATAGAACGTGCAGGAACTAAAGCTGGCAATAAAGGGTTCGATGCAGGAACTTCGGCGATAGAGATGGTGAACCTATTCGAAAGCCTGTAATATAGGAATCTCCCAAGGTCGTTGCATGCAATTTTTTACTACCCATTTACGAATTCATAGAGTATGATGCTAAAAAGGAATACTACATGATCTATCTAGTACAAATCTTATAAGATGGTTGGGAATACCTCTTTGAATAAAGATTTTGATAGCTCTAACGTTACAATGGAGGATTTCGTAATGGGAATAAAAATGGGGAGAAAAATTGCGATTGCTGTAGTTGTCTTCATGATAGTGGTGGCTTTTGCAGGGTGTGATTTGGCAATGGTAAGTCTTGGTACTGATGTAGATACCGATACAAGAAGCCTTGAAACCCGTACGGTGGATACTGCAAAAGTTAAAATGAATAGTTCTCCCCGGTCATTTTCGGCATCGGTCAACCTTTATCAGGATTATACAAGTGTCGTTACTCGCGATATGGGTAACAGTAACCATCATAAGACAGTACAGGAGACCCTCTATAGCTTGCCTTTGGAGATCGCGGAAGGGGTGTTCCTAGGAGGAGCGATCGAATCGGATTGGGATCTGTTGGATGGAAAGTATGTAATCATGGACAATGTCACCAACTACAACCTGGATGAACAGACTACGGCACTCAATGGTTCGAACCATAGTACCATCACCGTAGTCGACGGGGCAATGAATCCGATTCTCATTTTGGATGCCAATGGTGTGATCAAGGGTTCCTTATTTGGTGCCGAAATCTCCATGAACTGGGTTGCGAAGGAGTCTTTCGGCGCAGATGTACAGGCTAGAGGCAAAGTAGAAGGTACTTTCGTATGGTTGGAAGTTAATCCTTCCAGCGGTACTATCCAACAGATCCTACCTAATGGCACATTTTCCCTGACCGGGACCTACAATTGACTAGTGGAATCCGAATATCAGGGGAAACAGAACCACTACAACGGTAGCCCAGATTGCATAGACTGGAAGAATACGCATCTGCATTTCAACTATTGTTTGGAATGCAGATTTCCGTATGAGGTACCTAGCATAGCCGATCGAGAGCAGCAAGAGGTTTACCAGTAGGATAATGTTCTCGCCAAGTGCGGCACTCTTGTTCGGGGAGAATCCATATACCGAGAGTCGTGTTAAGATACCGGCAAGAGCGATTATATCTACGATGACGGCTGCAGCAAGGAGAGCGAAACTGAAAACATCCCAAATAGTTGGATTTGCACTACTGCGATAATCCTTTGAGCTCATACTATATAACGTGAGAGCGAGAACGAGGGCAAGGACTACATCGAACCAGATCAACAATGCCCGGTTTTCAAAAGCATCGTGTGGCTTGATGGTGAATACAACGATAAGGGCTACCATGATAATCAAAAATAATGGCGTGAATATCCGAGCGAGAACCGGTGCGATACTCTCGATGAGACTCTTTTTTTGCTGGACAAGATAGGCTGCGATTGGAAAGATGCCGAAAAACCCCAAAGGAGCCATCCAAAATTGCACAAATCGTGATGCATCGATTCCCACGAGTTCGAATGTTCCCAACGTTAGGACAATGAGAACCACTCCTCCCAAGCCTATCAGTACCGTGAATATGAACCCCTCTCCCAAAAAGCGGATGTAGTTCAACCGTGTGTTGGTGTTTTTCCAATCTCCATAGAAATAGAGAAGGAGAAGAACGGAGATGATTGGTACGTGTATTGCCGATAATATTCCGGTATGATGTGGCTCGAATGAAGGATATCCGTTGACTACCAGCGCTGCCAAACCGAAAAGGCATAGCATAGCTATACTTTGTAAGAATGGAAGACTCCTACGCCAAACATAATAGATAGCCACGGGAAAAAGAGCGAATAGCGACGCATTACGTGCATAGATTAGCCCAAAGGCATCAAAATCGCCATATCCGAATAGGGCTGGAAGCTTTCCCAGTAAACCTCCTAAAAGAGCCAATCCAATCACGACTAGGACTTCTACTCGGCCTTTCGATGCACTCGTCCTATTGGATGAAGGAATAAACAACTGTTTCCAAAAATCTTCTGTAGATACTTTGGAGAACTCTTCATTGATCATGTCCACATCCCCTAAACGACGTACTGCTATAAGGAATGCCTCTTCAGTGACAAGACCTTTTCCAACCAATTCATCGATACTATCACGAAGATGTGATTCCAACTCATCCACATCATCTTTTTGAATTGAGTCGGCCTTTTCTAAATGACGTTTCCAAAGGTCTATTTGTAATTCCAGATCAAACATCATGTGATTCTCCCTCTCTTTGGCTATCTAGTGTCAGTAGGGCATGGTTCACCACTTTCCACTGGGATAGAAGTACCGAAAGTTCTTCTCGTCCGGCTCTTGTGATTTTATAGTATTTGCGTCGTCTCCCATTGCTAGCCTTTTCCCAGTAGGATTCGATGAGTCCAGTGGAATTAAGGCGATGGAGGACCGGATAAAGCATGCCGTCAGTCCATGCGATTTCATTGTGTGAGATATCTTGTACCTTTCTAATAATCGCATACCCATATGAGTCGTTAGATTGCAGGATTGCAAGAATAATGGGAGTGGCGGAGGCTGCCACTAGTTCTTTCGATAAGTTCATGGTATGAATTGGCCTCCTCTTTTACATAGTACTGCTATGCATAATACCACTAGGTATTAAAGCGGTCAAGAGTTTGCTCTATCCATACGTATCCATTTGCCAAGTAACATCTCCACTACTCGACAGTCAGAGGAATTGCCTTGCGTATAGCTATAGTGTGTGCAAGATGGTCTGATATGCGCTGATGATATCATTTTCCGGTAGAGGGGAGTCACTATCATTCACAGTTACCGAAACGCTATAACGGTTTCCTTCTGTATCGATAAGGAATGTGGTGAGATTGAGAACTCCCGGCTCCGAGCCCCCTTTGTAGGCTACTCTTTGCCACCGTTCTACATTCGCCAAACCGGGGTTTACCGTCAACAAATCCAGATGCTCCAATCTCTCAATCAGATTGGCCAATTGCGTGGTGCTCATATACCATTCGATATCTATAGCGATTGGATTTCCTGAAAAAATGTTTGAATCCGGAAGATCAAATTTCCCAATGGTATCTAAAATGTTCTTACGCTTTATGGTAGATGCATTCCGATATGTTTCGAGAATATGTTTATTGTCTGGATTTTTCAGACGAAACAGTTCACCAGTAGAGAGCGTTACGAGGGTACTTGGGATGTAGGTTCCAATTTCTTCCCGTCCTACGAGATCGATAAGAGCATCGGTAGCGGTATTATCACTCATAGATATCATCAAAGTCGCGAGGGTCTCTATAGTAACGCGACTTCCATTCGGCCAATCTTGGAGGATCCCCGTCGGTAGACTTTTCCACTTCGGATCGAGAACTACTATTTGCTCCCAATCTAGTCTTCCCTGTTCAATTGCATCGTCCAATGCTGCGAGTATCGCCAGTTTGAAGGCTGATCCGACTGCCAGAGGAAGGTGTGGATTATGTTCATACAAGGTTTTCCCATTCTTTCTTACCAATACAGAAGTAGTCCCTTTCATGTCTATGATTTGTGCGACCGCATCCTCCAAAGTCGTTCCCTCTGGTATGATTTCGGTAATTTGGAGACCAGCGATTTTACCTTCCGGGTCAAGAGCAATGTAAAAAGTTGCATGGCCTTTCTCAAATATTATCGTATAGGGATTGGCTTCACCCTCTACAGTGAGTAATGCCCCAATCTGTGCAAAAATCTGATCGGTAATTTGTGTCATGGATGAGAGAGGAACTGCCTTTTGGAATTGAGTAGTATATTCAACTTCCTGTGGTCCACCGGTGAACAACAGTCGTAAGACTTCACGTTCATTCTGAGATGCAAAGAGATTGGTTGCGCTGGATACTAGTAGGAGTAGTAAAATGATTATAATAAGAATTTTTTTCTGTTTCATGCTAAAAATGTACAACAAGAGCATACGTATGTAAAGATTATCGAATCGATACCCTCCAAAGGGAATCCAAACGATACATAGTAGTTGGTAGAACCTAAAAGAATGCAACGGATAAAGCAATATTTTGCCATCGAATTTATAAGATTTTCATTCCAAAACGAGGGGGAGGGCTACTGTTTAAAAATTCATAGAGTGATATAATCCCCAGTAGAAGTGAGCGCTTGGAGACCAACTTGTCAGTGCCGTAAGAAAACTGCCAATTTGGCTACACAAGAGCGTAAGGAGCATATCGTGGAGCAAGTCTCTGCGCAACAGGTTTCGTCTTTCGATGACGAGCCTCCGCTTAACCATATGGGTGTGGATTCCGTTGACACCACACCCCGGGAATCAAGATCCGGATACCCTGGATCCTCCCTGTTCAGAAAGCAATTTTTTCCGAACACGAATTCTACCCAATGGAACGATTGGCATTGGCAACTGTTTCACAGGATTACCACTGCAGATCAATTGTTTCGCTACATTGAACCGACAGATTCTGAACGTCGGGCACTCGAACAGTCTGCCAAGATGTTTCCCTTTTCTGTAACTCCCTATTATCTCAGTCTGATAGACCTTTCGGATCCTGATGATCCTCTACGCAAGACATGTATTCCGCGTATGGAGGAGAGTCATATATCAACAGGCGAGGCAATCGATCCTTTGGGTGAAGATCATACAAGCCCTGTACCATCGATCGTACATCGTTATCCTGATCGGGTTCTATTTCTTGTTACCAACTTCTGTAGTGTCTACTGTCGTTACTGTACCCGTTCTAGGATTGTGGGTGGACATGAAGGAGCACAAGATTCTCATTGGGAACAAGCTTTCGCCTATCTGGAGCAGCATCCCGAGGTTCGTGATGTAGTAGTATCGGGAGGAGATCCTCTTACCCTTTCCGATGAGAGGCTGGCATATCTGTTGGGAAGACTCAAAGCGATACGTCATATTGAGATTATCCGAATCGGAACCAAAGTTCCCTTTGTTCTTCCACAACGTATCACACCGGCTCTTGTGAAGGTGTTGAAAAAATTCCAGCCGATATACCTGAAT
This sequence comes from Pleomorphochaeta sp. DL1XJH-081, assembly GCF_049310885.1. Classification (NCBI taxonomy): domain Bacteria; kingdom Pseudomonadati; phylum Spirochaetota; class Spirochaetia; order Spirochaetales; family Sphaerochaetaceae; genus Pleomorphochaeta; species Pleomorphochaeta sp. DL1XJH-081. The sequence continues at coordinate 611,022 of NZ_JBMDYO010000001.1, read as the reverse complement.
ATCCATGCTACCCATCCACGGGAGATTACTCCAGCCTCAAAGATTGCCTGTAATCGATTGGCCGATGCGGGTATCGTACTCAGTAGCCAGACCGTACTGCTATCTGGAGTGAACGATTCTATCGCTACTATGATGGCGCTTTTCCATAGATTGCTTACCGTACGAATCCGCCCTTATTATCTTTTTCAATGTGATCCAATAGTAGGTTCAGCCCATTTCAGGACCTCGATTGCCCATGGCAAAGCTCTCATGGATGGCTTGCGAGGACACACCAGCGGACTTGCAATACCTCACTATGTGGTGGATACCCCGGGAGGTGGTGGCAAGGTTCCCCTACTACCCGATTATGAGGTCTCCCATAATATGGAGGGCTTATGTCTTCGCAACTATGAAGGGAAACATTTCATATATCCGGATCTACCGCAGGAGGCTTCGCTATGATTTCCCAACGAAGCGAGCGGAACGCTGCCGTAATCATGGAAGCACTCCCGAGCGAGTGCAGGGAACGAAAGCTTGCTTGCATACCTTTCATTGTCGGATTGACCTACGATCTTAAAGAACGATACTTGGCCGATGGTTATAGCATGGAAGAGGTAGCGGAACTCGATTCACCAGAAACGATCGATGCTATCGATTCTGCGCTACGTTCATGTGGGTATGAAACAGTTAGGATCGGAAACGTGAAGGACCTTGTGCATGCGCTCTCCATGGGAAAACGTTGGGATATTGTGTTCAATATTGCCGAAGGAATGCATGGGTTATGCAGGGAGGCTCAAATCCCAGCTCTTCTTGATGCTTATCGTATTCCCTACGTGTTCTCCGACTCGATCACATTGGTGGTTACCCTTCATAAAGGATTGGCAAAACAGGTAGTCCATAGCCATGGCGTACCGACAGCTGACTATGTAGTTATAACCCATATAGAGCAATTGGCAGAGGTTGAGCTTCAATTTCCCTTGTTCATTAAACCTGTAGGAGGTGGAACAGGAATCGGAATCGACGGAGATTCCATGGTCACCACTGCAGAAGCTCTGCATGATGGGGTTCTTCGACTTCTTAAGAATCATGATCAACCGGTATTGGTAGAGACGTACTTGTCAGGTAGGGAATTTACAGTGGGAGTACTTGGTACGGGGAAAGGTTCCCGCTCCATAGGTGTAATGGAAATCGTGGTCGATAACACAAGTGATCGGGGAATCTATTCATACCACACGAAAAAGCACTATCTGGAGAGTACGACTTATCGCCAGGTTGAGGGCGAACTAGCCGCCGCGTGCGAAAAAGTTGCTTTGGGGGCTTGGAGAGCCTTGGATTGTCGGGATGGAGGGAGAGTGGATGTTCGTATGGATGAGCTTGGGAATGTGAATTTCTTGGAGGTAAACCCATTGGCTGGATTGCATCCGATCGATTCCGATCTTCCTATACTCGCATCCATGCACGGACTAGACTATCGTGATTTGATACGTATGATCATGGAATTCGCTTGTGATCGTCTCGGATTGGAATATGGGAAAATACATTCTGCTATTGCATGATGCCGTTGATGTGGATGCTCCACCAGATGAGCAAGATACAATCTTACAGCTAACTCAGATTGATGAGGAATTGATTGCTGCGGGATTCCGTACCGAATGTATGGCATTTGCTGGCGATCTAGTTTCTCTTGAGATCCATTTGAAGGAACATACACCGGATGTGGTTTTTAATTTGGTTGAAACTTTCCACGGAGCCCGTTTCCTCCATATCATCCCGGCGCTTTGTGAAAAATTGGGAATCCGGATAACAGGTGCCGGTGCAACATCACTCTTCTTGACCAGCGATAAGCTGGTATCAAAACATCTCATGAAACTTGGTGGTATCCCGACTCCTGGTTGGATTGATCCACATAAGCGTGACGATTGGGAGTCATTCTTGGCTCGTCCTTTGATCTGTAAGCCTAGGATGGAAGATGCTTCAGTAGGAATTGATGACTCTTCGATCTTTACCTGTGCTTCTATTAAAGATTTGGAACTCCGAGTGGATCATGCTGAAGCGAACCAGCTGTTTATTGAAGAATATATTGAAGGGCGAGAATGCAATATATCGATAGCAACTATCGATGGAGTAGTGACAATTTTTCCCATAGCCGAGATGCTATTTCAAGATTATCCTGTCAGCAAACCGAAAATCGTGGGATACGATGCCAAATGGCTGGAGGATTCTTTCGCCTATAGGCATACCCTCCGTTCGTTTTCTATCGACCGGGAAGTTCCTTTGTCATCAAGATTGAGACAAACAGCACTCTCTTGCTGGCATGTATTTCTCTGTCATGGATATGGGCGAGTCGATATACGTATTGCAGACGATGGAACTCCCTATGTACTTGAGGTGAATATGAATCCATGCATAGCCAGAGATAGCGGATTCATTGCTGCCTGTGCCGAATCGGGACTATCCTATGTAGAGGTCATACAGGGTATTGTGAAGGAGGCTCTTTGTGGTATCTCCAACATTTCGTGAAGAACCTCAGGCCAAGGATAGTGCAAATATTGCCAGAATTGTTCGCAATACGGGGTTTTTCACATCTGATGAATTGGATATTGCGGTATCACTGGTCCGTGAGCGATTGGATAAGGGAGAAGCTTCTCTTTACTATTTTGTGTTCGCAGAGATGGGAAACCGTGTGATCGGATATACCTGTTATGGTCCCATCCCAGGAACGGTAAATGGTTTTGATCTCTACTGGATAGCTGTAGACCCGGAATTCCAAGGTTTCGGTGCAGGGCGTTCCTTGTTGGCATATACTGAAAGAAAAGTAAGGGCGAAACATGGGCTTAGGTTATATGCGGAGACTTCATCTACATTTCAATATGCATCTACGCGGTCCTTTTATGAGAATAACGGATTTCTTCTTGAGGGGAAACTGGTAGACTATTATGCTCCGGATGATGACAAGCTACTCTATGTGAAACATCTTTCTCCCTAGGCGTACGATAATCCTTGTTACCCGAAGACATAGGCATTCATGGATATACTACCCATCACGCACTCTCGATTATAGGTAGTAACTGGTTCTCCCGGTTTTACTGCCCCTAATACATACAGCAGCGGGTCGAAGTGCTCCCGTGTGGGGACTGCGAGATTGGCATCCTGATGGGTTTCAAGGCTATCTGCGACGGCGGCAAAATCACCTTTGATTATTGCGTCATGGATGAAGGCATCGAATCGGTAAGCCCACGGAAATCCATCGTATCGATCGAACGAGACCATTCCCAAATTGTGAACAATATTGCCAGAACCTACTATCAACACTCCCTGCGAACGGAGAGCAGATAAAGCCTTTCCATAAGCCATTTGTGTAGCGGGACTGGCATTGCAATCGATCGATAACTGAAAAACTGGAATACCGGCTTCTTGGGGATACATATGGCGTAGGACACTCCAAGATCCGTGGTCTAATCCCCACTGGTCATTCTCGCTAACCGTAGTTGGAAGGAGCCTAGCGGCACGTCTTGCGATTTCGGGTGCTCCGGGAACCCTGTAGGCAATCTCGTAGAGTTCTTCTGGGAACCCATAGAAGTCGTGGATGGTCCGAGGCTGTGGGGTCACAGCGACTTGTGATCCTGTGGTATACCAGTGTGCGGATACACAGAGGATAGCCTCAACCGGTCCACATTTTATGCCTATATCCTGCCAAGCTTTCGCAAATTTGTTACCTTCCAATGCGTTCATTGGCGATCCATGACCGACAAATACTACTTTTTCCATAACAGCACTCCCTTATTTCTGCCCTAGTCGTTGTGCAAGTGACCGTTGGCTCAAATTATTTACCTATCAGGCTTCCATTGCCAATCCTTAGGAAAACCTTGTGAAGCGGCTAGTGCATAAAGCGGCTCCATGGTGGTTTTCAGTCCAAGGTATAATTTTTGTCGATCGAGTAAATCTGCAGGTCTCATGTGGAGATCTGCAATGTATGGCTCTGTAATCTTATTCCATGAGATAGTACCTGGGTTATCTCGATATGTTCTCAGCCCAATATACTGGAGGTCCGCAAATCGTTTGAAATACTGGGATAATGATGGAAGGTTATTAGATTTTGCGGAATTAATACTACGACTGACTGGGATGAGATTCCACAATTGGTCATGGGCAACGAATGACCATGGGAGAAAATGATCGAGAGACATCTGCTGTTCTTGAATTGGCTCGTCCGAGAAAATACATCTGGTAGGGTGATGTTTCAGTACGGTTTTCCAAAAGATTTTCTGGTTCTCGATGGGCTTGCGGATAACTGGTGGAAATAGTTTGGTCTGCAGATTCGGTACAGAGGGGTTTCGCCTTTGCATGTAATCCAACCAGTTCCAAGCTATGAAGGCTTGTACCAGAGTATAGTTGTCGAAAAAGTAGAGCATCCAATCGGGATGCATGATGATCGAGCGTCTATCTTCCGCTATGAAGTAAAAGGGACGGGTTTCGTCAAACTCCTTACAAGCCAATCCCATAATGAGATTGTTGCTTGAGGAGTCGTTCACTCCTATCATTCTATTGGCGAAAAAAGGCCTGATTAGACGATAGGGTACAAAGCGAAGCAGATCGTTACGGAAATAATCCTTTTGTGCGATTATTGCTTTCAATCTATTCTTAGATTCCTCTCCCCATGTCATAGCATATGGAACAAGCAACTCAAGACGTTCCAATTCCTCAGCGATCCGATCGTTTGTACCGAAAGAGAGTTTGAAAAATGTGTGGGGATACCAAGCGATTGCCAACATCTCCAGGAGGATCTCATCGAGCCGTATGGAGAGCTGGTTGAAGTGGGTCTCCGCCAGGATGTTCATCAGAGCACGAAAATAGAGATATTTATAGGATGTGGCGGTATTGGAAAAGACTTGCAGAAGGATGGATATGTCGACTCGATTGGAGTAGGGTAAGCGGTTTCCTTGATCTGTAATATTCCACTTTTCAAAATAATCCATGTCCTTGTAATAGTATGGGACAGATGTCCCTCGTGCAAGGACCTTTTTTCAGATACGATTCTCCTGTGAAGAAATCGATGATATACAAAAATTTATGAAACTTGAAAAATTCCTTGTGTTCTTCCTTTTCGTGCGGTAATACTTATAAAGGCTTTGGGGAAAGAAAATAATTAATGCCTCATGCAATTTTTGCAACGACACACCTAGGATGACTCTTCTTTGTATAGTTGGCATGAGTACAAAAGAGGGTTGATATGAAGAAACTATTAATACTTATCCTTATGCTCCTACTTGCTACTTCTACAATTTTTGCAAGTAGTGCCTACTCTCCTATGGGTCAGGTTGCACAGACAACTATGATGACAGAGCAGCTCGATGCCGCGATCGGTGTCTCTACACTATTGTTCGCCGGATTCGCTGAGTTCGCATATTCGATGTATGGAGAAGTTCCTGGGATGTCTGGAACGGTAGGAGAGCCCGAACCGAATATCGATATCACTTGGAACAACTGTGACGTGGGGTTGGCTTTGGGTGATGATATGGCAGAACCTGGTGAAATAGTCATAGAAAGTGGATCTCATGTGGTATCTCTCAATGGAGAAGAACTCCATACAAAACTAGATGTGATAATTGATTTCAATACAGATGATGAGATTGATGGTACGTACCGGGTTGTGTATGAAAGCCGGACTCACCAATACGGTACCGACGAAGAGGAGGAAGAGCTCCTTGAGTTGTCCGTAGATGGTAACATGGTGAATACAGCCCTTCTATACGAATAATAGACCCTCAGGCTCCAGTTGTAGTCAGCGGTTGGAGCCTGTAAACTGATGTGATTCTGATATTCGATCCATCTATTCTTGTTCATTACCCTTCGGGATCTTCAACAGCCGAGCATTCAATGCAACGATTACCGTCGAAAGGGTCATCAGGATGGCTCCGACCTCCGGTTGTAGGATGAATCCAGTCGCATACAAGACGCCAGCAGCAAGCGGTATAGCAATTACATTGTATGCTGTTGCCCAAACCAAATTCTGAATCATCTTTCGGTAGGTTGCTTTGCCGAACTTGAGAAGAGTAACAATATCCTGTGGATTGGAATTGACCAAGACGATGTCTGCAGTAGATGCAGCGACATCGGTACCACTGCCAATGGCGATTCCAATATCGGCTTGTGCGAGGGCAGGGCTATCGTTTACTCCATCTCCCGTCATTGCTACAAAGGCTCCCTTGTTCTGCAACTCCTTGATCTTCTGTTGTTTCTCATCGGGCAATACTTCGGCGAAATAACCATCCATGCCTAATTCCTTGGAAACAGCTTTTGCCGTGGCCTCATTATCTCCAGTGAGCATCCAGCATTGGATCCCCATAGACTGAAGTGTGGAGACTGCTTGTTTGGATTCGACTCGTATCGTATCACTTAACGTGATCGACCCGACCAAGGTTTCGTCTATTAGGACGAATACACGCGTGACGGCCTTCTCATCTTCAATGGAAGGAATCTCGATACCGAGTTCTCTGACATGCGAAGGGCTGGCGATAAGGACCTTTGCAGAATCTACCGTCCCTTCGATTCCTTTCCCCTTGATTGTTTGTGCACCATCGACAGAGGCGAGTTCCAAACCCTGTTCCTTAGCGTATGCCACGATACTTTTCCCTATCGGATGCTCTGAGTGGGACTCCAATGAGGCTGCCATGGAGAGAATCTGTTCTTTCGTAAAATTCTTCCCCTCAAATGAAGTAACATCGGTTACAGAGAAAGTTCCTTCGGTCAGAGTTCCAGTTTTATCGAAAACGATGGTCTGGATATGCCGAGCTTGTTCGAATGCCGTACGATTGCGGATAAGTAGGCCATGTTGGGCCGATTTTGTCGTGGAAACCGAAACAACCAGAGGAATTGCTAATCCCAATGCATGTGGACAAGTAATGATCATGACAGTCGCCATTCGAGTAATGGCAAATTGCAGATCATACCCGACAACCAACCAAGCAACAAGCGTTACGATTCCTACCGTGATAGCGGCTAGCGTAAGATATCGTGCTGCACGGTCGCTTAATTTCTGGGTTTTTGATTTTACCTCTTGAGCCTCCCTGACCATGGATATGATTTTTGACAAATAGGCATCTTCACCGACACCATCTACTTGTAGGACGATACTCCCATCACCATTGATTGATCCTCCGATCAATTTATCTCCTTCTTCACGATGGACAGGTTTTGATTCTCCTGTAAGCATTGATTCGTCAATGTAACTCGAACCCTCTTTGATTTGACCATCGGCAGGGATTTTCTCTCCCGCTTTGATCACAAGAAGATCGCCCTTTCCAATCTGATCGATTGCGATATCTTCAATATGGTCCCCTTGCTTCCGATGGGCTTGAGATGGCATAAGACGGGCAAGTTTTTCCAAAGCAGCCGAGGCTCCTACAACACTAGCCATCTCAATCCAGTGGCCAGCGAGCATGATGGCAATCAAGGTCGCCAGCTCCCAATAGAAAGGTGTGCCTGAAAGACCGAAAGTAACGGCAGTACTATAGCCAAATGCCACGGTAATAGCCATGCCGATGAGTGTCATCATTCCAGGGTTCTTCGATTTGAGTTCGTCGTACAGCCCCTTGAGGAATGGCCATCCCCCAAAGATGTAGAGAATTGTAGCAAGAACAAATACGATATACTGCGAACCAGGGAAGATAAGGGAAAATCCGAAAAGGTCCTGGATCAGCGGGGTGAGAACCAAAATTGGTATGGTCAGTATGAGACTGAAATAGAATCGGTTTCGGAAATCTTTTATCATCATACGATGATGATCTGTATGGGAATGATGGTCGTGGTTTTGCATGGTACCTCCTTGGGTGTTCTCTTCCTAACAATAGGTCTCGATCAATCAAGAGAAGTGCATAGGAATTCTATTGCGAACTTTCGTTTCTCCGACTTGAATTTACAGAGAATTGATCTTCAGCAGCTGGCGAGTTCGTTGATTGATGTGGTCTATTCAAGTCGCAACAATCAAGTTTTTGGTCTCCAAAACTTCGTTTATTCGCTTCTGCGAGTTTTTTTAAATAATCGTTCCAGCGATTTTTGATGTTCGTCAATATAGACATGGGTGTATCCTCCTTTAATCAGCAGAATCTAGTAATGATGTCCATTACTTCTTTTATCTTAACATTCTTTTCATGGGGATCATCTTGTTGCATGGCATGGGAAACACAAGAATGCAGATGATGTTCCATCAACAACTCTTCGACTCCCTTCAAAGCCGATACCACTGCTGAAGTTTGGGTGAGTATATCGATACAGTAACGATCTGCATCTACCATTTTACTGATCCCCTTTACTTGCCCCTCAATACGGGCAAGCCGGGAGGTGATCTTCTTACGGGTTAGGTCGTCCATATGCCCTAATATACCCCACTGGGGTATAGGTGTCAAGTAACAGTCAGTTACCCCTTCTCCATACATGGTATAAAGGGTCTTCCCCAATAGAGTCGGTTCTGACTTCGTTTCTATCGAATTGGCCGTATGGGTTATTTGTGGAATAAGCCGATATCATTCCTGTGAAATATATGTTCACACCCGATTTTCGCAACATCGGCATAGCAGGATGATCGAGCATCCTCCATGGTATCTCCAGAAGAAACTACGAATACGACTCTTCCACCATTGCCTACATACGAGTTGTCCTGCCTTTCCAGAGCCATCGAATAGCATGAGATGTCGGTAGGGAGTTCGACAGAATATCCTTTTTCATAGGTTCTCGGATATCCTTTCGACGCAAGACAAACGCCAAGGGTATATCCGTCTTTCCAGCTTAGTCGATACGGTCTCTGCGCTAAGGTAGCAAGGACGGTTTCAACCAAGTCAGACTGCATAGCCTCTAACAAGACTTCGGCTTCCGGGTCTCCGAAACGGGTATTGTACTCTATCACCTTCACGCCATTCGCGGTCTTCATAAGACCAAAGTAGAGAATACCGGTAAATTCGATCCCTTCTTGTAACAATCCGGTGATTGTCGGTTTGACTATTGCTGATTCGACATAGGCCATATCCTCTGCTGTAACATAATCCACAGGGGCGTATGCTCCCATTCCTCCTGTGTTCAAGCCCTCGTCGTTATCCCCGGCACGTTTGTAGTCTCGAGCTGGAATCATCAGATTGTAATAATCCCGATTGACGAATGCGAGGAGGGAAAACTCCGGACCCTCCAGAAATTCTTCGAAAACAACAGTATCCGTTGATTCAAAGCTCTCCCGAAGAAAGACTCCTGCCTCTTCCTTATTTGCAGTCACCAGAACACCCTTGCCCAGAGCGAGACCATCTTGTTTCACTACGATCATCCCTTCACTGCTTTTAAGATACCGGTCAGCGGATGTGTAGTCTGTGAATGTTCGCCACCCTGCAGTCGGGATGTTGTGTCGATGCATGAACTGCTTCGCGAAATTCTTGCTGTATTCCAGTTTTGCCCCATCTTTTGTTGGGCCGAAGACCTTTATGCTACTGGTGGCGAAGTAATCGACGATTCCCGCTTGGAGATAAGCTTCATTACCCACGATGACCAATTCGATATCCTGTTTGCGCAGGTAGTGCTCCAAAGAGGTGAACGAACCGTCCCAGCTTGGATAGGTACAGAGATTTGCCGTCATGAGCATGCCGGAATTTCCAGGAATTACATGAGCCTGCTGTACATCGGGAGATTGTAGGCTCTTCACTGCAATCGCATGTTCTCTTCCTCCAGTTCCAATTACTGCAATTTTCATAATCTTCCTCCCCGATTGCACACCTGTGCAATGACTTTCGGGTACAATGCATATTCGGCTTGATGAACCAGTTGTTCCAGTTCTTGGAGATCTTCACCATCATAAGAAATTTTCACCTGGGCAATCACTTCGCCTTCATCCATACCTTCATTTACATAGTGAACACTCACACCATAGAGTTTTTTCCCAGCTTCAAACGCTTGTCGTATAGCCTCTTTCCCTTTATAGAGGGGAAGGAGTGAGGGATGAATATTTATGATGCGCTTGGGATACCGGTTAACGAATGGAGGACTGAGCAATCTCATATAGCCTGCAAGAACAATGAAATCGATGTGGAACTTCTCGATTTCGGTTACCATATCCTGCTCCATTTCCTCTTTGGATGCATAGTTCTTTCTCAGGAATGTTTTTGAGGGAACATCGTGAGTTCTTGCAATCTCCAACGCATTACATATCGAATCAGTTACCAGTAGTACGATCTCGATACCAGGTAATCGGCTTTCGAGAATATTCTCAAAATTGGTACCTCTTCCCGAGGCGAATACTGCTAGACGAATCATCGTATATGTACCCCTGCATTGCGGGTAATCTTGCCAATCACACACGATTCGGGGAAATACTCTTTTGCAATACGTAATGCATTGTCTTTCTCATCGGGAGGAACAACAATGACAAACCCTATTCCCATATTGAAAATATGGTACATCTCCTCGGCTGTGAGGTTGCCTTTCTCCATGAGAAATTCAAAAATTGCAGGGACATGGACATCGCGAAGATCCAATTCAATGCCAAAGGTTTGGTCTTTTACCATCCGGGGGAGATTCTCATGATACCCACCACCGGTGATGTGGGACATAGCATGGATAGTAATCTCCTTCCTCAATGCTCCGATCACATCGACATAGATACGGGTGGGTTCCATAAGGTGCTCCAAAAGAGTTGAATTGCCGAAGGGTTGTGAAACGTCGGCTTTTGCATCTTGTAAGATCTTTCGGACCAGAGAGTACCCATTCGAGTGAACCCCAGATGAGGGGATGCCGATGAGTACATCATCGACTGCCACAGCTGAACCTGTGATTTGTCTGTTCCTTTCCACGACACCTACGGCAAAGCCCGCAAGATCGAAGTGTCCATCGACATACATACCTGGCATCTCTGCTGTCTCACCTCCAATAAGTGAGAGATTGCCCATTCTACATCCAGTTGCTATTCCACTGACGATTTTCTCGATATCCTCAGGACGATTTTTTCCAACCGCAATATAGTCGAGGAAGAATAGCGGTTCGGCACCAACTGTGAGAATATCGTTCACACACATGGCAACCAGGTCTATGCCTACGGTATCGATTTTTCCGTGAGTGATCGCAAGAAGGAGTTTCGTTCCCACACCATCGGTTCCCGAGACAAGCACCGGTTCTTCGTATCCATACTTGAAGAGGTTGAAAAGACCACCGAAGCCTCCTATATCGCCATTGAACCCCAAGCTGGCCGTAGTTGCGATGTGCTTGCGGATCCTCTCTATACTCTCATAGCCGCTTTGAAGACTCACTCCGGCTGCCTTGTACGCTTCAGACATATACTCTCCTATCTTTGGGCGGAAGCCTCTTCCAATCTGGTGAAGGTCTCGGTAAGGTACTCACCGGTAAAACAACCGGTACAGAGGTGACGGTTTGGTGTGCACTGGGCTAGACTATCTAGGCTCATGAACTCCAACGATTCGACACCATAGAAATCACGTAACGCCTCTTTCGACGTGTGGGCCATCACCAGCTCCGCGAAGTTCGAGATGTCCACACCATAGAAACAGGGATGGGTAATCTGTGGAGATGCGATACGGACATGGATTTCTTTCGCCCCGGCATCTTGGAGCAGTCGGGTGATACGTTTCAGTGTCGTCCCCCGTACGATCGAATCATCTATGAGGACCAACCGTTTCCCTTTCACAACCTTGCGTATGGCTGCCAACTTGAGCAGGACAGCCCGGTCTCTCAAGTGTTTGGATGGCTCTATGAAAGTCCTACCGATGTATTTATTTTTAATCAGTCCTACCTCATAGGGTATATGTGATTCTTCGGCATATCCGATGGCTGCACTGAGTGATGAATCGGGAATACCCATAACAATGTCGGCATCTACAGGGTGCTCCTGGGCTAATTTCTTTCCACTGAGTTTTCTGAACTCATGGGCATTCACTCCTCCCATATCGCTATCGGGTCGGGCAAAATAGATGTACTCCATGGTGCAGAGCGACTCGGTACGCTCTTCGGAAAAATAATCTGAAGAGATGCCATATCGATGGATCCGTACGATCTCTCCAGGTTCTACATCGCGTATGAAAGTAGCTCCCACCGCATCCAAAGCACAAGTCTCAGAAGCGACCACATAGGAATCGTCAAGCTTTCCAATAGATAATGGCCTAAGCCCATTCTTATCACGCACCGCATATAGTTCATCGTTCACCATGATAATGAAGGCGAATGCACCTACCAATTCCACAAGCACTCGCTTCAAAGATGTGATCGGGTTGTCATAGACATCCCTACTCATCATATGGGCAATCAACTCGGAGTCAGATGAAGAGTGGAATATCGATCCATGCTCCTCCAGATCTCGTTTGAGCTCCCGATAGTTTACGATATTCCCATTATGACAAAGCCCAAAGGTCTTGTTTCGGTAGTTAAAGATGAAGGGTTGTATATTGTGTGAGTGGGTCCCTCCTGTAACCGAATAGCGAACGTGACCGATGGCAATGGAGCCTTTGAGTTTCTGTAGGATGTTATCGGTAAACACCTGGTGGACCAAGCCTGGCCCTTTGTGAATATCATATTCTCCTTGCTCTCCAGCCATGATTCCACAAGCCTCTTGACCCCGGTGTTGCAGGGCATGTAATCCATAGAAGGCCATATTGGCTGCATCATGGTGATGATGTATACCGAATACACCACATTCCTCTCTCATTCCTGTCTGTATCATATCAAACGGTTTCCTTCAGACGTTCATAGATAGTTTCGTATCCCGCAATGAGATCACCCGAATCTTCCCTAAAACGATCTTTGTCGTAACTTGTCTGGCTTTCATCCCATAGCCGGCAGTTGTCCGGACTCAATTCATCAACCAATAAGAGCGTGCCTTCTGCGTTCTTGCCGAACTCCAATTTGAAGTCGACCAATGTCATACCTATCTTGGCAAATCGGGAAATGAGCAAGTCGTTAATCCTAAGCGCTTGACCTCGGATGTACTCCAATTCCTCCCGAGTCGCCAGACCGAGTGCCACGATATGGTCATTGTTCAGCAAGGGGTCTCCCAGAGCATCATTCTTATAGCTGTACTCTACAATCGGCTGTGCGAATACCATGCCCCGTTTTGCCCCGTAACGACGAACCATGGATCCCGCTGCGATATTGCGTACGATCACCTCCAGGGGAATCACCTGGGTCTTCTGGCATCTGATGTCGCGTTCGTCGATCTGTTCCAATAGGTGTGTCTGTATCCCGTGTTTGGCAAGATAGGAGAAGAGTAGTGTCGTGATACGATTATTCAGTACACCCTTGCCCGCTATAGAGGCTTTTTTCGCACCATTTCCTGCCGTAGCGTCATCCTTGAAACGGATAATCACCTCATTCGGTGCTCCCTCATACACTATCTTGGCTTTGCCTTCATACAGTTGCTTCATTGTGGATTTCCTCCTTTTTGGAAATAGCGAATCCCGCTACTGAATATGTCTTGTCGTCGACAACCCTCTACATTGATAAAGAGTTCATCGTCTATCCGTTCATTGTGAGCCATTTTTCCCAAGATATTTCCATCCGGTGAGATTATGCCTTCGATATCAAGGGTAGAACCGTTTGGATTATCCACATAGGTGGTGGCGATCTGGTCCTGTGCAATGAGCATATCGAGCATGTGACTGTCGGCAACGAACTTACCTTCGGAATGGGATACCGGTAGGGTATAGGTTGTATCGGGGGCGAGATCCTGCAACCATGGAGATCGCTGTGAATGGATCCTTGTCCGGGTGAGTTTGGCTACATGCCGGTAAGAGTCATTGTAGAATAGGGTAGGATCATTCTCCTTCCTCTCACGGATAGACCCATAGGGTAAGAGTCCCGATTTCACCAAACCTTGGAAACCATTACAGATTCCCAATACCAGATGGTCTTCCTCAACAAAACGGTTTACGGCGATCCTGACCTTTGCATTCTTGAGAAAAGCAGCAATGAATTTTCCGCTACCGTCCGGTTCATCCGAATAACTGAAGCCACCCGGTAGCACCAGAATATGGGACTGAGCCAACTCTGTAATGAACCTATCCACACTTTGTCCAAAAGCTGCTTGTGATGTGTCATTCACAACGAATATACTGGTTTCTCCTCCAGCACGATCAAAATTCCGTTGCATGTCCAATTCAGAATTCGTCCCGCTGAATGTAAGGATGAGTACCACTGGAGTCGCGATCGCTGTATGGTAATACCGTTTCTTAGCAAGTGCAGTTGTCGGACTTTGTACGTTTGGGGAGATCTTGGCTAGGGGCGGATAGACCGAAGAGAGACCGTCAAGATGGATATCCCGATAGAGGGAGTTGAATTCATTGATCGTTTTTCCAATGGGTTTGAGACCCTCCAACCGCTCTTCACTTGAGAAGAGGAACCCTCCCGGATCCGGTTCGGATTCGTTTACGTTACTGGTATAACCGATTCCATTTCCCCATGACATGAGCTCAAGAGTATGGGACAAGCCTTCATCCAAGGTCGAGATAGCGGTTATCTTACTTCTATGGCGCTCAAGTAGTTCGATATTGTCCATGAAAGAGGCCAGATCGGGGAGACCCGAAATACTCTTCTGACGCAGCATATACAGGTAGTGCTCAGGAGCTTTGAATGCTCGGGAACGTAAGCGGTCGATGGCGACTTGACCAAACGCGAAACTGACCAAAGTGGGGACCACATCCATCTCTTCATATGAACCGGACATGGAATCCTTGCCTCCGATAGGAGCTACCGAGAGGGTATTGCAGACCTCGAAAGCCCCAAGGAGAGCTTGCAGAACCAATCCCCAACGCTCCGGCGATGTTCCGACTTTCGGGAAGTATTCTTGGAGACTCAGATGGATGTCCTCTAAGCGGGATCCTACAGCCACCTGTTTGGCAATGGACGACAGGACAGCATACATTCCCATCCGATATGGAGAGGTTTCTGCAAACCTTGGGTCGAATCCATAACTCACTACTGAGGCCTTATCGGTTTCTGGATTGAGACAGAACCGCTGTACAGAACTGAGCTCAGGGGTATCCTGGTGGATTCCTCCGTAGGGTGAGAAGAGGGTGGAATTACCGACCGATGAGTCGAACAATTCTCCCAAAGCTTTTTGCGAATAGTTGTTCAATGCGCGATACCGTTCCGAATCATAGGGAGGAACCTCATGATCGGTAATATGTACGTTCTGTGATGGTAATGGACCATTGGTATCTAAGAATGTACGATCGATATCAACCACGGTCTCTCCCCGGTATCGCATGACCAATCGGTTGTCAGCAGTAATCACGGCAACCCGCGAAGCTTCAACATTCTCCTTTGCGGCATAATCTGCAATCGTCTGGTAATCCTTCGGGTCGATCACAATAGCCATCCTCTCCTGACTTTCCGAGATGGCTATCTCAGTGGCATTCATACCTTTGGTTTTTAATGGGACCAAATCCAAATCTATGGTGATGCCGGGAGCTAATTCACCTATTGCGACACTTACTCCTCCGGCTCCGAAATCATTCGACCGTTTTATAAGGCGTTTCACTTGTGGGATCCTGAATAACCTTTGGAGTTTCCTCTCTTCTAAAGGGTTTCCTTTCTGGATCTGGGCATAGGATGAATCCAATGAATCGGACGTATGGGATACCGATGAACCACTAGCTCCTCCGATGCCATCCTTTCCCGTGCGTCCGCCTAAGAGAACGACAATATCCCCCGGTATTGGGGAGAGACGGACCACCTCATCCTTTCTTGTCATTCCTACCACAGCACCCAGTTCTAGATGTTTGGCTACATAGGAGGGATGGTAGATTTCGCGCACCAAGGTGGTCGCCATACCGATCTGGTTTCCATACGATGAAAACCCCTTCGCCGATTCCCTGGCGATGATGGATTGAGGCAATTTGTTCGCAAGAGTGTCTTCGATACGGGCGGTCGGGTCGGCACTTCCACTGATTCGTATACCTTGGTAAACGAAACTCCTTCCACTGAGGGGGTCACGTATCGCTCCTCCGAGGCAGGTTTGTGCACCTCCGAACGGCTCTATCTCTGTTGGATGGTTGTGGGTCTCATTCTTGAACATCAATAGATACTCACCCTTGTTGTCGGAGACTTGGACACTGCAGGCATTGATCTCTTCCAATTGTTCCACCTGTGTAAGTTTACCCCTTTTCTTGAGATATCGCTGTGTGTGGGTTGCGAGGTCCATGAGTGTAATCGCATCGTCTCTTCCGATCTCCTTCCTCTGCTCAACATAGGTGGTAAAACTCTTTTCGATCTGCTTTGCATACCGACCGGAGAAGGAGACATCTCTAAGACGGGTAAGGAATGTGGTATGTCTACAGTGGTCCGACCAGTAGGTATCGAAGAGAAATAATTCGGTTTTCGTCGCCTCCCGCTGGATTCGTCGGTAATAGGATTGGATATACCGGAGGGTCTCCAAGTCCATGGTCAAACCTAAGGAATCTTTCAGGTCCGAGAGTGCTTTGGTTCCCATACCTGCGAATTTCACAATCGTCTGCATCGGTTTTTCGATGGGTTTGGATGGCTTCTCATAATTCAATGATCGCTCTCGAGTATCTACCGGATTTATGAGGAAGGACTTTATTTTTCCCATGGTAAGCTGGTCCAGCATGGTATCGAATACCACCACTGTGCTGGAGCGGACTGCGAAGGAATCGCTATGGTCGATTACAAGGCTACCTGCTTGGCGAGCATAATAAGCTCTCTGGTCGAAATGACCCGCAAGGTATGTGTAAGCGAGTGTGCTTTTTTCTTTGGTATCGATACTGTTGGATATGATGTCGGTAACAGGATCACCTAGGATTTCCTGCTGGAAATAGTGTAGGGCTTGCTCACCCAATCCTTCGACCTCGTAGAGATGGTATACAGTGCACCGAAGATACAGATGGAGACTTTGCTCCATTCGTTTGGCCAAGGTTCTACTCTCGATATCGAAGGGTTCTTTCTTACTGATAAATACCTGGTGTCCCATCACTCCTCCCTTGCTTTCTTCAGTAGATCCAAGTACTGCAATTTCCCATTTATGTGTCCCACCTTCCGGTTTTTGGTAGTGCTGTGCTTTCCGTAGTCGTAGAATTTTCCCGGCAGAGATTTTTCCCTCACCGCCATATAATGCTGACCTAACACATTTACCATGCACCAATCGGGATCTATGGTGATCTCTGGATAGGTGATTCCCAACAGGCTATAGAGATGGAGGTCGAACTGACTGATATTCGCTGCATCTAGCGTGATGTGACCCGAGTTGTGTACTCGTGGAGCGACTTCGTTTACATATAGCTTGCCGTCAGCGAAAAAATACTCCACGGTCAAAACACCGATATAGTCGAGTGCTAGTGCGATGTTCTTCGCTTTTTCGAACAACTGCTCTTCCAATCCTTTATCGATAGTGGCAAAGCGGGTGGTATCGAGTATCTGGTTGACATGCACATTTTCGAATGTCGGATAGTGGGTTGTCGTACCATCGACGTTCCTGGCGATAACCATGGAATACTCTGTCAGTGTGGGGAAATACCGTTCTGCGACCATACCGGTTTTCACATGGGCAAGATCGTTTACATCGTTGATGAGATACTGACCTTTACCGTCATAACCGAACTGCACCGTCTTGACGATGAAAGGGTAGTCCATGGAGAATCCGAGGCCGACCTGAGCGTGGGGGACACAAGGAATTCCCGGAAGCGAATCAACGAACTCTTTCTCCAACAATCTATTTTGGAGGATACGCAAGGCTTCAGATCCTTGGATTGCATGGGAAAGGGAAGCAACGACTGCTACGGGAATATTCTCAAATTCATAGGTAATGATATCGAGGTCCTCTGCAAAGCGTTGGATCGCCTCTATATCCTCGAACGATCCCCTATGGAACCTATCGGCATCTTCCCGTGCACAAGCGTAATCAGAGGTATCGTAGATAGACACTTCAACAGGAAACTCGAGTTTTCTTGCGGCTTGGGAAAGCATCTTTCCCAGTTGTCCTCCTCCGAGGATACCTAGTCTACACATGGTATTCCCCGAGTCCTTCAGAGAGGACACGCGATGAAACCTCCGAACGTTGGCTTTCCAGACGCTCTGCCAGCTGGGAATCTGAGATTGCTAGGATTCTCAATGCATACAGGGCTGCATTCCTACTTCCCCCTGATCCGATGCCCATGGTACCTACCGGTACTCCCCCAGGCATCTGCACTATGGACAATAGGGAGTCGATACCATTGAGTGTGCTCGTTTTTATCGGAACACCGATTACAGGAAGGGTCGTCATACTAGCAACCATTCCCGGTAGATGGGCAGCTCCTCCTGCTCCAGCTATAATGACAGTATATCCATTTGATCTGGCGTTTTTTGCGAACTCCATCATATATTCGGGGGTCCGATGAGCTGAAACCACTTTCACGTCGACATCTATAGTGTATTCTTTCAAGATATCGACTGCCTCCTTCATTTGGGGGTAGTCGGACTTTGATCCCATGATTACTGCTACTTTCATGTGCCTCTCCTTTTCCTCAATAGGTCTGTTCCTTGAGGATGACGTCATGGGCTTTGCCCTCATTCAGACTCATCTCCGAAACCACGGTGAGTACCGCGTTCTTTTGGAAATCCTTGATATCGAGCGAACCTGAATTGACCATCGCAGCCTTCACTTTTGCCAGGGTTATCAACAGATTTTCCTTCAGCGGTCCTGCATACGGTACATAGGAATCAACTCCTTCCTCGAATTGCAGGGGTTTGTTGTCCAATTTGTCGTAGCGAGCCCAGTTCTTTGCCCGATTCGATCCTTCACCCCAATATTCCTTCACATAGTTGCCATTGATCCGATATTTCCGTCCGGGAGCCTCCTCAAAGCGGGCAAAGTACCTTCCGAGCATCACGAAATCGGCTCCCATTGCAAGAGCGAGCGTTACATGGTAGTCCTGAACGATTCCTCCATCGGAGGCCAATGGAATATAGATTCCTGTCTCTTCGCAATAGCGATCCCGTTCTTTCGCCACCTCCAGTACGGCTGTTGCCTGTCCACGACCGATTCCCTTCTGTTCACGGGTTATGCAGATGGATCCACCGCCGACACCTATCTTTATGAAGTCGGCCCCAGCTTCTGCCAGGAAACGGAAAGCATCGGCATCGACCACATTACCGGCGCCGATTTTCACCTGTTCTCCATAGCGATCACGGACGAATGCGATTACATCTTTTTGGTACTCGCTGTATCCGTCGGAGGAGTCAATGCAGAGGATATCGGCACCACTATCGATAAGTGCGGGAATACGTTCTTCATAGTCATGGGTATTTACCCCTGCACCGACCATGTATGACTTCTTATGATCCATGAGTGCATCGGGGTTCTCTTCATCAGAATCATAATCCTTACGGAACACTAGGGCTACCAATCGATTTCCATTCACGATAGGCAGGACACTCCGCTTATGTTCCCATAATGTGTCGTATGCCTGGTCTAGTGATATGCCATCCTGTCCACAGATGAGCTTTGAGAATGGCGTCATGAACTCTTTTATCGGGGTATCCAAAGCCATCTGGGGTACGCGCCAGTCCCGGCTGGTGATGATACCCAATAGTTCGCCATGTGGACTGCCGTCTGATGTCACTGTTATAGTCGAATGGTCTGTCTCCTCCTTGATCCGCACGACATCCTTGAGTGTCGCTCCGATGGTGAGATTGTATCGGCTTTCCACGAACCCAAGTTTGAATTGTTTTACCCGGCGGATCATCTGTGCTTGGGCTTCGATGGATTGGGAGGAGTAGATGAAAGAAAGTCCACCTTGGAGTGCGAGAGCTATGGCGAGCCGGTCGTCACTCACTGCCTGCATGATTGCACTGGTGATGGGGATGTTGAGTTGCATAGCAGGTTCCTCGCCCTTTCTGAACTTTGTCAGAGGGATGGTCAAAGATACCTTGTGGGGAAGGTGTGCCTTCTTGGTAAGTCTGGGAATGAGCAGGTATTCGTTGAATGTCCGTGATACCTCTGCGTAGATGTTTGCCATGTCGTCCTCCAAAGAAATAAAAAAAGTAGACTCCCAACAAGTCTACTTACCCGACAACGACAAAGCACCGAACAAATCGGTTTGGGCCTTGTGTTGTATCATAGTCCCCGTATTTACGGTTGGGGGTAGAAACTTGCTAACCATATCTTAGCGATTATACGATACGTACTTATGTTACTGCTGTTTCCAGGTTCTACTCGCTATAATGCCTCCATGCAATCGTGCCACAAAAACAAGAAAGGCAACCAGTTCGCACGTGTCAAACCAGTTGCCCTTGGGACGGAATCCATCCAGAAGCTATCTCTTCTGCTGTATGCATACCGAATATATCCATTTGGTATCTTATCCGCCTTCATCCTAAGATGGGCACACCTTAGTCCGAATCCATGATGAGAGTCAATAAGGAAGGAGCCTGGCACGCAATATCAGTTTAGGGTGCCGAAGAGAGAGGTGAAAATCGGGGTTTCCATGTTGGGAGGTCCCAAACATGTGAAGTTAGGTCGCTTTATAAGCATTGTTTCACATCATAACAAGAGTGGTAATAATCTCGTTGAGACCATAGGATTTATGGAATATCGATGGAATTGGAATTAAAAAGAGGAGACCTTCCGATTCCCCGGTTGGTCTCCCCCAAAATTTTTACATGTTTTGGTCGTTGGTAGCGTATGAACGAAAAGCTCAACAGGCACCTATCCGGCCATGTGTACTATCAAGCAGCCTTGTTACGTCCTTTTGCCACCAGACCGAGGACGAATAGGACAATACCTCCGACAAGGAATACAATCGGCATCGTGTTCATCTGGGAAAAAGTGAACTCCACAATATTCTCTATGACCGAAGAATCAACCGGAAGAGAAGACAAATCGGCTCCAGCCAAACCCTCTATCCTGGACAGATTCGAGAAGTATCCTATGACGATCAAGAAGATGCCACCGGACAACGCAGTAGTAATGCCGAACCATTGGAGGCCTCCTCCGATCTTAAGGAAGAGGACACAACACACCAAGAATACGATAGTTACCACGAGTAAGAGAAGGATCCCGAATACCGATCCCATGGTTCCCAGATATCCACTGATCATTTCGAGTGTTCCTGGAGCCATGTCGTTGACCAGGTCTGCGATCACCAATTCCTGGGGCAATCCCAACTGACCGACGATTTGCTCGGCGATGGTGGGAATATACGCGCGAGGTGCCCCGAACATCGCCATCAGTTCGGCATCCGAGTATACATCCAATCCTTCAGCGATATTCTGCTCTATCGTATCGAGTTTTCCTGTGAGATCGACGACTGCGGAAAGCGATGGTTTTTCACCGGAAAGTACATTGGCGACATCGTCGGTAACCATCACGGTCTGCTCACCGATCCATTGTTCATCCAATGCATCGATGATAGCAGTAGAGATGAGATCTACTTGGGCATCCACAGCAGCCTTCTTGTTGGGGTCGGTTACCGGAGATCCTCCTGTTATGCCATCGCGGACAACTTCAGGAATCATCTTCCCGATCTCCCCATGCACGATCGCAGGGATGCCTTGATCATCCACTACACTGCGATAGTACTGTTGGTCGAGTACCGTCTTGTCGACACCGCGATATACCATGAAACCCATGCCATAGGCGATGAACACGACCGAGAGTAGTATGAGTACGATAATCTTGATTGCTTTCACCATTTCCTCCTTCTTTTGTACATATAAAGCACTCGTAAGCAGGTTTGCCGAGGATTGTAGGGTTGAGTGCATATACCAAATCAAGTACATGGTGCTGCAATTGGAGTCATAAGTCAAGAAAAAGAACCTGGTACGCAATATCAGTTGTGGGTAGCCAATATGAGTGTGGAATTACAGGATTTCATGTTTAGGACTTCTAAATATATGCAATTTGGTTTATATAGACGCTCTCGTTCACATAAACCTTCAATCCTGTGGAATCCATCAAAAGCGACTTCACAATGAGCGAGCATGGACTCTATAAAATTTGAAACAAAGGTAAATTTGTATATAACGTGTTATAGTTTAATTCGTAAAATTCAGATTTAGAGCGAGATTCACAGATTCCCTACAGGCAAACCCGCCTGCATTAAGCGTTTGTTGCGGAGCATGAGGAATGCCTCTCCAGCCAGAAGAGCCCCGGTGATAAGAAGCATCCATTCGATTTGGATGATGTCTGCCAATGGGCCAAAGGCTAACATGGCAAGCGGCATAGCAGAACTGGAGATCATGGTGAACACACTGAAGACCCGTCCCAAGTACTGTTCATCGACCTTCTGCTGTAGCAAAACGGTGAACGGAGTATTGAACAAAGGCATGGTTATTCCCATAAGCGCCATACCTGCCAGATAGAGCCAAAATGGGGGAGTAAGGCCAAGAGCGACAATGCAAACACCGCTGACGATAAGACTGAACACCATGGTATGGAGTTTGTTGGAGAACCCCTGCCAGGTGGCGATCAAAAGTCCACCCAACATCATACCTCCCGAGAATGCCACCTCGATTGCAGTGAGCCGCCAGACATCGGGACCATAGCTACGTGTCGTCTGTAGCGGAGTCAGAAAAGCCACCGGTGCAAAGAAAACGAAGAAGAGGGCGCAATAGGCGAATAGGATATGGATGAAATCATGTTTTTGGATGTAATGGATCCCATCACGAAGATCGTTGAGGTAACTGATCGGTCCCTCAGGAATCGTTCGTTCGGGAGATTGCACATGAAGGAACAACAGCAATATACCAATCGCGACAGCAGCTGTGGAGACATCGACAAGAAAGATATGTTGGATAGGAGAGACCACGAGAAGGGCTCCGCTGAGCATGGGTGAAGCTATGGTAACTACCGACATGATGCTGTTTTGGATCCCATTCACACGGGTAAGCTGTTCGGGTGGTACAATCTGGGGAAGCAGGGCACTTACCGCAGGAGTCTGCACTCCTGTACCGAATGATCGGATCACCAAGACAGCGAAGAGTTGCCACATCGCATCGAATCCGAGAGCGAAAGAGATAGCCATGCCGAGTGTGGCGATAGCTATGATTGCATCGGAGATGACTATTACCCGTTTTCGATTGAAACGGTCTGCCCATACCCCTGCGAAGGGACTGATTATGAGGGTAGGAATGAAACCACAGAGGATAGATATTGTCATCATGACACCCGATTGTGTAGTCAAGGTGATATGCCACATAATAGCGTATTGGACCAACATGGAGCCGAAGAGGCTGATATTCTGGCTAACGAGGAATAGTGCTGCCTGTTTTTTCCAGGATTGTTCCGATTTCACCCCAATGGACCCTCCGTAGTAGGACAAAAAGATAACAAAAAGGAGTCCCTGTGGCTAGCATTCGTCTCTCTCATGGGCAAAATCAAAGGGAAGGTTACGTTAAAGAGTGTCCAAGAGTCGCTGGAGCTCTAGCTTGTAAGAGCTGAATTCCAGTCCCTGTTGGGCAAGATAGTCCCTTACCGTGAGTCCCGTTGCAGGCATCGCATTCCCCAATACCACCTCTATCTGTGCTTTTGTGAGCCCCCAATCCAACAAATCTTCAAAAGTGGTGTTCCCTTTCACCAGTGCCGCCTCTGCCGAGGTACCCTCGGACACGACTGGCGGTGGTGCAATCACTGGTTCGACAGTGGAAACAAGGAATATCCTGTCTGCGAAGGCATCAGCTTCGCCGGTAGAAATCCTTCCTTCATCGAGAAGCACATCCATAGCGGAAGAGGGCAGAAATGTATCCTCTTCAGGTTCATAAGGAAGGCCTGCGTAGAGTGCTACAAACAATCTGACAGAATCGGTTCCGATATCACCAACAAGTCCTTCGGCTTCAGCATACCGCTCCTCGATACTTTTCGCCTGGAAGGTCGAAACATCTTGCGAACTGGTATCGATCGCATAAGCTCGGGCAATTGTCTCTGCAGGTACAAGGAAATGAGTCTGTATATCTCCAAAGGTATATGATCCCTTGATGGCGGCTGGATCAGACATCCCGGCAGCCTCCCCACTTTCTATCTTCGTAGGGACTTTCTTTCCTTCGGTGTTCCACAACCCAACCAATTGCAGTAGGAGAACTCCACCCAAGATGAGACCAATTACCAGAATAGCTATGGATCGTGCACGAATGGTCATTCTACCAGCCCTCCTTCTACAGTTGGGCGACTACCTAACTTTTTCGTGGAGAGTTCCAATGTAGTGTCTACCGGGCAAGCAGCTTCGCTCGTGCACTCTAGGCAAGAGATACATTGGTGGTCCCGAACGATCTTCTTATTCGCGATGGATAGGTTCATAGGACACACCTTATCGCACTTGTTGCAGGAGATACAGGTATCTGTATTCCTTCTGAGGCCGAATATTCTGAATAGATTAGACAATCCAAGCACAGCCCCATACGGACAAGCGTATTTGCAAAAAGGACGTTCGACGAAGAGGGAAAGCACGATTACCATACCCAGGGATATGAAAGCTCCTATACCTACCTCCCCAGTCCAGAAATTGAACAACGCATAGTAGGGATCGTAATCCGAGAACACCAATTTGGCACTGGTCGCAGTAACGATCACAACCCAGACAAGCACGACATAGCGGAGGTAGCGAAGGAGGGAATCCACACTCTTAGGAATCATTCTGTTGTATTTTCTACCGAAGATCCGTCTTCCGATTTTCGCTATCCACTCTTGGAAGGTTCCAAAAGGACAAGCCCACCCACAGAATACCGGTCCTGCGAGGATCGCTGTCACCAGAACGAGAAGCATCAGATACAGCGAAGACTCATGAATTTTCTGCACAAATGTTCCCGAGGAGAAGAATTGGTACAGGGTAACCACGCCGCCAAAGGGACAGATAGCATGCAATGATGCCCCCTGTATCAAGGGAACGACGATACCAGCCTCTTCCAAGGAGTGGGCGATCACTACAAGAAGTACAATAATAAAGAATATCAGTTGGACAATCTTCCGTGTACCACTGACAGGACGTAGGAATTTCATAGCATCCTTCCCTTTGGGACCATCGTTTGGGTCCCTTCTCAATATGTACAGATATAACCAGAGATTTGCACCGAATCCAAAAATTATCAAGTAGAGAGAGGTGCCTGTCGATGAGAAATATTCTCGTTTTTAGGACTTGTCATCTTGCCTTTCTCTTTCTTTCGGCAGATAGTACTATCGTACGATATACTCAATCCCTTAGGGGGTAAAGGAATGCGACTATGAAAAGAGATGCTTTTCCCTTGATGGTCATGGTAATCATCGGCATGCTGTTTCTGTCGGTCTCCTGCTCCACTACCACTACATTGGATCCGGTCGGACAAATTCAACCCGAGTTGGTCCAGAAGCCCGCAGTAATAACGCAAGATGAACCAGAAATTTATGAGAATGCTCCTAAGACGGCAGAGCCTACTCCTGTGGATGGATTCTCCCAACAGAGTGCGATTGCCAAACCGGTGAAACCCAAACGAGTCTTTCGGATAGGCTACGTCACACCATTTAGTGATTCTATCGTAGTGAGTAATGAAACCGGATATACCTTGGTACAACTCGATATCTTTAGCGAGCGCATGTATCAGGAAAACGATGATATGGAAAATCTCTTGCCGTCAGAAAAACTGATCCACCATGGGCAACAGAGGCTCATGCTATCTGCAACACCTTCACTTCAAGAGGCTCTAGTGCGGGACAGGACAGAGACCTTCACGATAAATGCTATCGATACGGATGGGGATCGCTATATACTCTCGTGGCAACCGGAACGGGATTCCTGGAACATTGTCCTGAGTCCCGAGGAACTCGACTTTTCTTCCCAAACTCTTTTAGCTGTGCCTCCCCAGGGTGGGAATTTTTTCATAACAAATAACACCGGATACCCTCTGAATGCTCTCTATGTCATACATCCCGAATTCCAAGAGGGAGCCGAACATCTGAACAACGGTGAACATACCAATCTGTTGGGTTCTTCGACTTTCCTTCCAGGTAGTATAGTCCAGATAGCTACGGAGGATACTCCCTGGATTGCCGACCAACTGCCATTCGATGCGTATGGGAGCGTTGTGGTCCGCTCACAAGATATCGAAGGGGACTTCTACCAGAAGATGTGGTACCCGACTTCCGATATCTGGAATGTCGAGTTGACCATCGATGACCTTCAGTATGATGATCTTGCACCCATATATGGTGATAGTGTGCTATACATTCAGAATGCTACAGGCTTTGAGATTTGGTACCTGTATCTCGTAAGTGGCGAAATGTTCGCAGAACATGACTATGGTGATGATCTGTTGGAAGACAGTACACTCGATGTAGGGGAGGGAATATTCATCGATCTCTCCCGATTCCCATACTTGGATGAACTCTTGGCTTCGGGACAGACCGAACCGTGGTATCTCGTCGGTCTCGATATCGATGACAGGGAGTACTATCGGCCATGGTCGCCCATGGAGGATGGATGGGAGCTCGAGTTGAACGATGAAAATTTCCAGCCAATACCCCTACCTGAAGCAACTTACGACTACACCACGCTTTTGCTGGAGAATACGACCGGTGAGGATATCTGGTTCCTCTATCTGGTCACCGATGCTATGGCTGAAAACGATGATACTGGTAAGGATGTTCTGGGAGATGTCATATGGCGGGCAGATGCCATGCATAAGCTGGTTCCCGAATCATTTCCCCACGTGGCTTCCTGGTTACGTAGCCACCCCGATATTCCCCTGACTTTGCTAGCACAAACTTATGGGGACGTTATCTATCGCCGTACATGGAGTCCCCTTGTCGACGGTTGGCTTATCACCCTGTCGGAGGAACACAAGCAAGAGTAGACTGTGACTTATTCGTAATCACGCTTTACGGTCGATCGTGAAATTGGCGGGATTGAAGGCATCGCTTCCCAGCCAGAGGTCTATCTGTACTCCGCTGTCGGTATTTCCCACACTTGCATGTTTGATCTGCCAACCGATCAATTTAAGTCTCGCATCCCATGCCATATCATGACCAGCCATCATCCCATAGTACTCTGCCAGCTCGGGCCTTCGCGCTTTTGGGTTCAGTGATTCCCTTATGCGTTGCAGTTCCTCTTCCGGACGTGGTTTGTCGTCGAAAATGCTGATATGGGCTCCATCGTCCTCCTGGTGGAGCGAGATTACCATCCGAAGCGGATTGCCTTCCAAGATGAAATGGGTCAGCTCACCAATCAAACGACCGAGTATCTCTTTCCGTTTCATCGTTCAAAATCCTCCATAGGTCGATTAGTCTTATACCATTGCAAGACAGCGATTATAAGGCTTGCGGTAAGGCCTCCTGCGAAACCATTGTTGTATAGGTCGAGTCCTCCATGCCATGCAGCAGTTGTTTCTACCATAAATAGATGGACAAACCCAGCAATAACACCTGCGATGATCCCGAATTGTCCGGCGATTGGAGCTAATGTCGTGCAAAAGAGGGCTGCTAGGACAGGTCCTGGTGCTGAGAGCTCTTTGCCGAATACCATTGTCGCCAACACGACGCCACCGACCACAGGCCATGAATTCCTAAGGGATTTTCCGAAACAGCCAAACCCCATGACAGTGAAGATGCCTCCAAGGACTGGCCCGTTTAGAGGAGCTCCCACAGCGAGTACATAGAGCCATGAACCCAATCCGAGCAGCCCTATATTGAGCAGGGTTCCCCCCATGGTACCATTGTCGAAGAAGTCGGTTGGCAATCGTCCGGAGAGTTTCTGTATATTGAGGAACCCCGACCAGACCGATTTCGTGTCAGTAAATCCCTGCAGAAGAAAAGCCGAAACGATGAAAAAAAGTGAGAGTGCCGGGATGAGGAGTTTCAAGACCAGCGAAGGTGAGGTGTTCCATACCAACGATAGAGGAGCCATCGAATCGCTCGCTCTCAAAAAGCTTGATATGAATAGACCGATGAACCCACAGGTGAATCCGATATTATAGAGGTTGTACCCCTGATGCAGTTGTAGCATCGAACCGGCTACCGCAGGGAGGATTCCTCCTGCCATGATGCCGGCAAAGATGCCTAGGGGAATGGAAATTGTAAGCGGTAAGCCGATCTCGAACATTACATAGGTGACCAGAGGCCCGAGGGCTGTACCGAACAATGCAATGAGGCTATAGGAACCGAGACTCTTATGGGCAATTTTCGCTGCAATCCAGACGCCCGCCATGATGGGAAGCATGTTCAGCGGTGTCTTTCCAAAGAGACCGAACCCTATGATAGTAAAAATCGCAGCTATAGTTGGTCCTGACAAACTGACTTCAGCAAAGTAGACTATCAAAAGTCCGATTAAGCCTACCAACGCACTGTTGAGCAACGCTGCTCCTACTCCCACGGTAGTAAAATCGTTTATTAGTCGTCCTCCATGGATTTGTAGCGATAAGAACCCGCGCACGGTATCAATAGGACCATCGGCAAACAAGCCGGCGAGAGCGAGGGATCCGAGAAGGACAATCATGATCTTGTATAAGCCTTTTTCTGTAGCTTCCACAGTCTCTCCATCTTCCATAGGGTGTGCCGCATTATACACGATACTCGAATGATGGCGATAGGAAAAAACGAAAATATCCGATTGATTTTCAATCCAGTAGCGAGTGCAAACCTTTGTGACTTAATCACATGTTCGGTTGACCTCAATGAGCGCTTTCCGTATATATACGGACGAACACTACGAAGGAGAATTTGATGAAGAATCTTTTGATCATTGGAGGAGTCGCTGCCGGTGCAACTGCAGCAGCCAGAGCCAGACGACTCGATAACGACGTTAATATCACATTACTCGAAGCCGGAGCGGACGTCTCATTCGCCAACTGCGGACTTCCCTACTATATCGGTGGAGATATCGAATATCGTTCCTCCCTCATCTTGGCTAGCCCCGAGACATTCCATGACCAGTATCGTGTGACTGTCCATACCAATACAGAGGCGATCAGCATTGACCGCAAAGCAAAACAGGTGAAGGGACGTAACACGAAAACCGGTGAAGAGCGACAGTATGACTACGATACTCTTATCCTTGCCCAGGGTGGTAAACCGATAGTGCCACCACTTCCTGGAGTTGAGAAGAATCACGTATTCCAGCTTTGGACCCTCGATGATATGGATAGGATCGACCAGTACATCAAGGACGAGGAGCCTAAGAAGGCTGTTGTCGTTGGTGGTGGTTTCATTGGTTTGGAGATGGTCGAAGCTTTGGTGAAACGGGGTATGGCTGTCACTTTGGTTGAGATGGCACCACAAGTCATGCCCAATCTTGAAGGTGAGTTCGCCGGTTTCGTTACCAAGGAGTTGCTCGATTATGGGGTCGATCTCAAATTGGGTAAGTCGCTACAAGCGATCGAAGATAAAAAAGTTCTTCTTAACGATGGTTCGACAGTCGATACCGATTTCGTCCTCCTTTCGGTAGGAGTACGCCCGACCTTGCAGTTGGCCAAGGATGCCGGCTTGGAGCTCGGTTCATCCGGTGGTTTGAAAGTCGATGCAACCATGCATACGAGCGATCCCTCTATTCTTGCCGCTGGTGATATGGTTGAAATTCCCCATTCCGTTCAAGGTAAGACGGTACGGATGCCGCTTGCTGGTCCTGCCAACCGTCAGGGTAGGATTGTAGGAGAAAATGCCGTGGGAGGTAATCGCACTTATGCCGGAGCTATGGGGACATCGGTCGTGAAAGTCTTTGGCGCAGTAGCCGGATCGACTGGTATGAGCCTCAGGGCTGCCAAGGCTGCTGGTGTTGATGCCGATGCGGTCGTCGTACACAAGGCCAGCCATACAGCCTATTATCCCGGATCCGAAAAGGTGAGTCTCATGCTTATTTGGGATCGTACCAACAAGAAGGTGCTCGGGGCACAAGCTGCTGGTCGTGTAGGTATCGACAAGAGACTCGATGTCATGGCAACCGCAATAGCCGGTGGACTGACTATCGATGATCTTGAGGAACTCGATTTGGCTTATGCTCCACCTTTCAACTCTCCCAATGGTCCGGTAAATATGGCAGCGTTCGCTGCTGTGAACAAACACAGTGGTTTCAGTTCCGCTATCTTGGCACAGGATCTTGAGCAGTTTGTCACAGAGCATGAAGCTATTGTTATCGATCTTCGTGATCCTATAACTTACGCCAAAGCAAACGTACCGGGAACGAACAATCTGAGTCAGAATGTGTTGAGAGATAACCTTGATCGTATTCCCAAAGGCAATCCTATCCTTCTGATCAGCGATGATGGCCAAAAGGGACATGTAGCCTTGAGGATGCTCAAAGGAGCTGGCTTTGATCAGGTATTCAACCTCAGTGGTGGATATATCAGCCTAGAACGTTATGAAAGGGCTATTGGCTTCGAGCGACTGCAGGTTGGGCTTTTCCCTGTAGAACGAAAATCGGTTGAAGATTTGGAAAAGGGTGGTGTGGATGCCTCGGCTATCGAGGATTCTGGAGAAACGGCTGAAGTTAGTTCAGATGGACCGATCATCCTCGATGTGCGTACCCCTATGGAATTCTCTATGGGTGCGTATCCTGATGCCATCAATGTGGGATTGGACGGTTTGCAACAATGGGCTCAAACGATTGATAATAAGGATCGCAAGATTATCATCTACTGTGCCTCGGGTGCACGTAGCAGCTATGGTATGCGTATCCTCAGCCAGTTGGGTTTCACCAATGTGGAAAACGGCGGTGGCTTACACGATATGATGTCTAGAGGGTAAATTACATAGGAGTTGAGGGTATGCAGCGGCATATCCTCAATACTGCTGCACATAGGGAATGAAGAATGAGTATACTAATGATTTTCAACAGACAGCCGTATGATTCCACAGATGTTACTTGGAATGCCTTACGTCTGGCACAAACGCTGGTCAAGCAGGGGGAAACAGTCAGGATATTTCTCATGAATGATTCGGTTGATCTCGCACGTGAAAGTTGTATACCTCCGGAAGGCTATGATCAGGATCTGAAGGCTATGCTTAAGGCTCTGATTGCTTCCCATGTCGAGGTCGAGGTTTGTGGAACATGTATGGCTCGGTGTGGTATCCATAGGAATGAGCCCTACTATGAAGGGGCCAATACTTCTACAATGGCCAAACTGGGGCAATGGGTAGCGCAAAGCGATAAGGTGCTTACTTTTTAGCTCGGCCTTCAGTGCCTTAGAATTTTCTCCATAGTCTTGCCTTTGGCAAGTTCATCTATGAGTTTGTCCAGGTGGCGAATCTCGCGCATGGTTGGATCTTCTATCTCTTCAACGCGAACGCCACAGACGACTCCTTTGATCAGATCACGGTTAGGATTAAGGCATGGACTCTCTTCGATGAAGGTCTCGAAATCGATCTCACGATCCAACTGTATTTCCAGTTCATGTTGACTGTAGCCGAACAACCAACAGATGATTTCATCAACCTCAGTCTTTGTGCGCCCCTTTTTCTCCGCCTTAGCAACATACATGGGGTATATCTTCGCAAAACTCATGCTGAATATCCGATGTTTCTCCATGTGCCCCTCCTTATTACCCTGGGAAAAACCCCACCTCACCACGTTACCCTTAAGTTTTGGGTACTGCAGAGGCTATTGGATGTAATTATAAGACAACATACTCCCACGTAACCTTGCAATTCAAGACATTTTTATGGAGAAAGCCTCCACCTCGGTCCTACTAGCTCTTCGCTCCCAAATAGTTACTTAAACCACTGGAAATGCAGGGCTACGTGGGATTACGAAACACAGCGAAACACACAAAACCCCTCTGTAGTACCCAATTTTGCAGCTCTGCGTGGTGAAGTGGGGATTTTCCCAGGAAGATATGATAAGATGGTAACCGTTCATGATCAGGAGGTAAGCCGTGGGACATCATCACGACCATACCGAGAAGACCCAAGGCAATATAAAAATTGCGTTCTTATTAAACCTGGGTTTCACTATCTTAGAAATCATCGGTGGTTTTTGGACCAATAGCATGGCGATTATCTCCGATGCATTGCATGATCTAGGCGACTCTGTTTCCCTAGGATTCGCATGGTATTTGGATAGGTATGCAAAAAAAGGCCCGGATGAAAAATTCACATTCGGTTACGCAAGATTTTCACTCCTGTCAGCATTGGTAAATAGCCTGATCTTAGTTGGCGGCTCGGTTTTGGTCCTTTCCCGTGCCGTTCCCAGAATTCTCAATCCTGAAGCAGTGAATCCCACCGGAATGATGATACTCTCGCTCTTCGGAATCGTGTTCAACGGTTTGGCAGTCCTTCGTTTGCGGAAAGGGACCTCGCTCAATGAAAAAGTCGTTTCATGGCATCTCATGGAAGACGTCTTAGGCTGGGCTGTCGTTCTTGTGGTCAGTATCGTGCTCATATTCGTCGATATTCCCATTTTGGATCCCATTCTCTCCATCGCAATCACCATCTATATCCTATTCAACGTAGTGAAGAACTTGAAGGAGATCCTGAATGTATTCCTGCAGGGAGTCCCGAAGCATCTCACTATAGGGGATATAGAAGAGGAGATACGTTTAGCGCCCAACCTCTTGGATGTCCATCACACCCACATCTGGACCCTGGAAGGTGAGAGGAACATCCTCAGCACCCATATTCTCGTGGAGGACAATCTTGAACAAACCTCCATTGTCGCTCTTAAAGAAGACATAAGGGAGAGGATGCGGGGAAAAGGAATCGACCATGTCACTATCGAAATCGAATATGAAAGTGAAGATTGTAAAAACCAGAAATGTTGATATTTCCTTGTTGACCTTAACGTAACGTAAAGGTGTAGACTCTCCCCATGAGCAGTGAAGATAGAAGTATGACTATACAAGAAGTCGCTCGATTGACAGGAATTACGACGCGGACGTTGCGTTGGTATGATGAACTTGGTTTGGTTGTCCCCGATAGGAGTGGACCCGCCAACTACCGACTATACCGAACAGAGCACTTGAAGAAATTGCAGCAGGTGTTGTTCTTCCGGGAGTTGCAATTCCCTCTGGACCAGATCAGGAACATCCTGACTAATCCTCGTTTCAATCGTAAGAAGGCTTTGGAAAGACAACTCGGCTTGCTGAGAGAGAGAAGACAAACTATGGACGAACTGCTCTCTACCCTTGAGCTAGCCCTCAAAGAAGAAAAAGGAGAGTACACGATGAGACATGAAGAACGATTCAAAGGATTCGATTTTTCCCACAACCCGTATGAAGATGATGCCCGAAAGATCTGGGGAGACGAACCTGTGGATGAAGCGAATGAAAAACTTGCAGCCATGGGCGCACAACAAAAAAACGATCTATCCGATTCCATGAATACCGTATTCGCAAAATTGGCAGAAGTTCGCCATCTGGATCCAGATTCCCCTCCAGCCCAGAAGGTTATCGGACAGTGGTACGACTTGCTGAATACCATGGGAACTTACACACCCGAGATGTTTGCGAATCTCGGACGCATGTATGTCGACGATCAAAGGTTCACCAAGAATATCGATCGTTTTGGGGATGGCTTGGCTCGCTTCATGATGGATGCGATGCTTGCCTATGCAAAGAAGAAGGGGTAGATTGCCTGTATGGATCTGTTGAAGAAACTAAACCATAAAGCGCAAATGGATATCTGTATCCTCAATGCACCGACAGCCTTTGGTGGTGCTATGCAGGAAATGACGAATGAGGCACAGGTTTCAGCATCGTTGACTGCAGGTACAGCCCAATTTCTCTTGGTTTTTGTCGTTGATAGGAAGGCGCTTGATACAGCTGTAGAAGAAATACGTTCCCACATTGATGGATCGACAGTACTCTGGTTCGCATATCCCAAGAAATCCTCAAAACGCTACCGATCCGATATCAACCGTGACGAAGGATGGTCGATCCTTGGTAGAATGGGATACGAACCGGTTAGGCAGGTTTCGATTGATGAAGATTGGTCGGCACTTCGATTCAAACCGGTCAAGGAAATAAAGAAACTCACCAGAAGGAAGAACATGGCATTGAGTGATGAGGCTATAATACGGCTGGAGAACTCTTAGTCCTTGGACTGATCGCTGATGAGAGGTATATCATGTCCATTTGTCGTGTCAGCAGCCGGTGTCTCTGACAACAAAAGAGGTTCCTCGATCTTTGTTTCGATCTTAACAAGTTTTTCATTAAGCAATCCTGCAATGAACACCAGCAAACCCGCTTGTCCGAAAATATACCCAATGACGAACCAGACCACCGCGGTAGCAATGCCATTTACATCGACGATGAGCTTTTTCTGGGTAGGAAACATAATTGCTCCTACGATGAGACAGACTACGCTACAAGCGAGCAGTATCAAACCGATTCTTTTCATGCAATCCTCCCATACATCTAATAGTAATAGGACAATTCGGCTTTCCTAGGATTCATGGAATGGTAGCACGGCACGCTTTGGAAATAAAGGGTGTCTTCTCCTTCGTTATCCGACATTTTTTCTTCATGGAAGTCGAGTAAAAGTAGTGATCGGGTGGTATGATGGCAATCGATCGTGGAGGAATTTGATGCTATACCAATTGAACCATATCGTTGCATATATCGAGAACCATCTGACAGAGGATCTATCTGCCGAGACTCTTGCGCTCAATATCAGAGGATCCGTATACCATTTCTCCAAAGTGTTCTTCTACCTGTCTGGATACTCGATGAGTGAATACATAAAAAACAGACGATTGTCCGAAGCAAACAAGGATCTGCTCTCTGGCAAAAGTGTTACCGATGTAGCGTTTATGTATGGGTACCAATCGGTGGATGGCTTTTCCCGGGCTTTCAAACAATGGAGTGGTATCTTGCCGTCTGAAGTAAAAAGGACCGGCTTTAGCAAAATCATTCCAATATTGTCATTTTCCTTACAGGTAAAAGGAGGAACAAGCATGGAATGCAGGATCAGGCAGATGCCAGCTTTCAATCTGGTGGGGGTCTCAAAGCGGGTGCCGATACAATTCGAGGGAGTGAACCAGGAGATTGTGAAGCTTGCGCAAAGCATCACTGAAGAGCAGCGTGCACAGATGCATGCATTACAGGATATGGCACCATTCGAAGTGGTGAATGCCTCCTATGATGCTGATGCGAATTTTTTGAGGGAGGAAGGCGAGCTGACTCATCTTATCGGAATCCTTACCACAAAAGATGAGGTAATTTCCCACTTGGAGAAGATCAGGGTCGAATCCATGACTTGGGCGGTATTTCCCAGTGAAGGGCCTTTTCCCACTACTTTGCAGGATACCATGGCCAGAGTCTATTCTGAGTGGCTTCCCAGCAGCGGATACGAAGTTGTCGATGCACCAACATTTTCATTTACCAAGATGGATGCGGAGAGGGAAGGGTATGCCTATAGCGAGGTATGGACGCCAATACGGAAAATCGTTAATCCATAGTTGCCTCTCCAAAAGATTGTGTCATTGCCCGAATATTGCTGTAGTATTAAAGATTCTTAAAGGAAAAGAGTAGAATCTCACAAGCATCCATCCGGTCTCTCCAGAAAGGACGACATACAATGAAAGTTTTGACTTTGGAATCGGCACGACGAAAACAATCTACTTGTTTATAATACCGCACAAGGCGAACTGAACATAACAGTTATTTTTTTGATGTTTTAACGATACGTTTTCAAGTGCTGATCACCCGTATTCTCCTAAGGGGATTGACTTTCTCCCAGAATAGGGTATTCTGTGGGAGAAAAATAAATCAGGTGGGACAATGGTGCGCGAATTCGATTACAGCAAATTGAGGGAAAGCTCATGGGACGCCGAGGTTCTCTCACTCGTCGCTCAGATACGCGAGCATAAGGGTAGACAAGATCTATACATTAGGCAGAAGCCGGTCGTGCTGGAGCGATTGGTCGAAGTTGCGAAGATCCAGAGCACCGACAGTTCGAACAAGATTGAGGGTATCGGCACCTCGAACGCACGGTTGAAACAACTAGTGGAGGATCGAACCACACCCAGGACTCGTGATGAACAGGAGATAGTTGGCTACCGTGATGTGCTGGACACGATCCACGAGAGCTACGAGCATATCCCGCTCAAGAGTGATATCATCCTGCAGTTGCACCGGGACCTGCTTTCCTATACCGACAAGACGTTCGGGGGAAATTTCAAGAATACCCAGAATTACATCAACGAGACCCATGCGGACGGTAGTTCTTTCACCCGATTAACTCCGCTCGAACCATTTGAGACGCCGGAGGCAGTGGATGCGATCTGCACAAGCTATCGGGATGCGCTTGCCAAGCAAGTGGTGGATCCGTTGATCTTGATCCCAATCTTCATCTGCGACTTCTTATGCATCCATCCGTTCAATGACGGCAACGGACGCATCAGCCGACTGCTCACCACACTACTGTTGTACCAAAGCGGTTTCATGGTGGGCAAGTACATCAGCACCGAGCAAAAGATCGAGAAGTCTAAAGATATGTACTACGATGTGTTGGGAAATGTCTCCAGTGGATGGCATGAGGGTAAGAATGATTACACTTCCTTCATCAAGTATTTTCTTGGCATCGTCCTAAACTGCTATCGGGATCTCGAGGAAAGGCTCGGCTCAGTGGATCGCAAGAGTACCCCGTATGAGATCGTACGCAAAGCTGTGGACAGCACCTTGGGAGTTTTCACCAAGGCACAGATCCTTTACCGCTGCCCGAGTATCGGAAGTTCTTCGGTGGAGGCTGCGCTCAAACACCTCAAGGAAGAGGGATATATTCTCAGCCAAGGTAGAGGCAGGAGCACCACCTACGTGAAGAATCCTGATCATACCTAATCTCCCACAGATATGATCGTGTGGGAGATTATTGAAGCTCGTGGGAGAAGCCATCAGGCACTAGACTCCATTACCCTGGGAAAATGTCCACTTCACCACGTTACCCTTGAATTTTAGGTACTACAGAGGCTATTTGTGTATATAGTCCGGCAACATGCTCCCACGTGAAGCTGCGATTCACGGCATTTTATGGGGACGTTCTTCGTCTTGATCCTATCGGTACCTCAGCGCCAGTTTCCCTACTCCTATATTGGCGCTGAAACCGCAGGAATGGCCGCATCACGTGGGAATACGAAACACAGCGAAACACATGAATGCCCTCTTCAGGTACTTCATCTGCAGACCAACGTGGTGAAGTGGCAATTCTCCCAGGGAGATATAAATTTTCGGAATATTGTTTCACTTTTTCTCCGACAAGTGCTATAATTTTTGCCATAGGTAAGGAGGCAGCCATGGCTACTGCACAAGAAAAGATTCAATCGGTTGGGGTGGTTCCCGTCATCACCATAGATTCACCGGAACAAGCTCTTCCCTTGGGGAAAGCCCTGCTAGCGGGAGGACTTCCCATCGCAGAGGTGACATTCAGGACCGCAGCGGGAGAAGCAGCGATCCGTATCATGCGGAAAGAATTGGATGACCTGCTCGTTGGAGCGGGAACGATCATAGATGTCGACGGTGCCAAACGCGCGAAGGCAGCCGGAGCACAGTTCATCGTATCACCCGGGTATGATGATGCCGTTGTGGCCTATTGCCAGGAAGAAGGCATGCCGATTTTCCCCGGAGTAAATAGTCCATCACAAATACAAGAGGCATTGCGGAGAGGCCTCTCCATCCTGAAATTCTTCCCGGCTGAAGCATCTGGTGGAATCCCTATGCTCAAAGCCTTGAGTGCACCATTTCCAACAGTGAAGTTCATGCCAACCGGAGGCATCGGCTTGGGAAACTTGGGCAACTATCTACAGGAATCGTGCGTGATCGCCTGCGGTGGAAGCTGGATGGTACCGAAAGCCCTCATTTCCCAAGGCAAGTGGGACGAGATAACACGCCTATGTAAAGAAGCGGTGCATGCGGTCCATGGATTCACGTTCGCCCACTTGGGAATCAACGAAAATTCCAACGAAGAGGCAGCCGCCACAGCAAAGGCTCTTTCCCATCTGTTGCCCCCCATGTCAGAAAAGACCAATTCATATTTTGCCGCCGATGATATTGAAGTGATGAAAGAACCCAATCATGGTACCCATGGTCATATCGGAATTAAAACACGCAATGTGGAACGGGCTTTGCAATACCTGAAACTATTCGGATTCGAGCGGATTCCAGGTTCTGAACGCTATGCGGACAATGGATCGTTGAAATTCATCTATCTCTCCCCGGAAGTCGGTGGGTTTGCCATACATATTATGCAAGGTTAAGGGGGTAGGTTATGATCCGGACATGGAACGAAGAGTCTCTCGACCATAGGAACGCCCTGCTGTATGCAATGGGAATTACTGAGGATGATGCTAAAAGACCGGTAATCGGCATCATGAATGCATGGAATGAGATGAATCCAGGACATTTTCCATTCAAAGATGTCATTGATGAGCTAAAGCAGGAAATCTACGATGCGGGAGCGCTCGCGCTGGAACTCCCCGTGTCGGGTATCTGTGATGGAATTTGTTCCAACACCCCCGGTGACCGTTATACCCTTCCTTCACGGGATCTGGTCGCCTCCGAGATCGAAACCCTCGCAGAGCTGAATATGCTCGAGGGAATGTTGCTCCTCTCTACCTGCGATAAGGTGGTGCCGGGCATGCTCATGGGAGCTATGAGAGTCAATATCCCTACCGTAATGTTCACTGGAGGGTACATGGCGAAGGGTGAACTCGATGGGAAAATGCTCACATTGACGCACACCAAGCAAGCCTATGCAGCCTACCAGGGCGGACAGATATCCCGTCAGGAGTATAAAGCTGTGGTAAGGAATGCTTGTCCGACACCTGGAGCATGTCCCTTTATGGGGACGGCAAATACGATGTGCGCTACCGCCGAGATACTCGGTTTGTCTCCTTTCGGAAACGCGAGTGTACGTAGTCAGACCGAACGGTGGCATGAGTTGGGGAAACAGGCAGCCCGACAGTTGGTTGACTGCGTGAAGCAGGAAATCCGCCCCCTCGATCTGATCACGAAGGACAATTTTGAGAACGTGGTACGCTATATGATGGCAACCGGAGGGTCGACCAATTCCATACTTCATATTCCTGCAATCGCTAGGATGGCCGGTATCGATATCGATCCCGAATTCTTCGACAAGATCAGTAGTGAAGTCCCTTGGATTAGTGCTATTTATCCCAACCATCCCACCTATACGATGGAAGAGTTCGAACACGCCGGTGGTCTGAATGCGGTCGTTGGAGAGATGCTCCGGGAGAACAAGATCATCGGTACGGCGAAAGGGGTGTTCGGTACGACAGAAGAGATGGCTCTTGGAAAGCGATCGAAGGATCCAGAGGTTATCCGAAGCTGCGCCGATCCGATCAATCCCCATGGAGGCTTGGCGGTCCTCAAAGGCAATATTGCTCCCGAAAGCTGTATCGTGAAATTTGCTGCCATTCCCCGCGGACTCTGGAGTTTCAGTGGTCCGGCCAAGGTATATGAATCACAGGATGATGCGTGGCATGCGATGCTCTCTGATGAGATCGTAAGTGGCGATGTGGTAGTGATCAGGTACGAGGGACCGAAGGGTTCTCCAGGTATGCCTCACATGGAGACCTTCATGGCTGCTGTTCTGGGCAAGAATATGGGCTCCGAGATCGCTTTGGTCTCAGATGGTCGTTTCTCGGGTGCTACCGGCGGTCTCGCGATTGGGCATGTCAGCCCCGAGGCTTATGATGGAGGTCCCATAGCGTTCATCCAAAATGGGGACATGATCCACATCGATATCGAGAACAGGTCTTTAATGGTGGATATCGACGAGCAGGAATTTGAGAAGCGCAGGAAGGGGTGGAAGCCGGTCGATAAGCCAGCCCGAGGATATCTTGGTCTGTATAGGAAAATGACTTCCACCACCCACCGTGGTGCATCGATCTATTGGGATCTCTGGGAGTAGGGCAACCGGATAATAAAGTAAAAACTCATGATTTGGTAGGGCAGGGGAAGGTCTTCCCCTCGGCCCTATCGCCTTATCGGCACCTTGTTCCTTGCTCCCATACTGTACGCAAGCCGGTGCCTGCCGATGCGGGCCTACCCCTTCAAATATCATATAGTCAGGTTGACAGAAATCGCCACCGCAGATGATATTATGGGAAAAGGAGATAGGCTACCATGGTCAATAACTTTGTAGTGGAGTTGCTTGAGAAGGTTGAGGGGCTAACGGATGTAGAGAAAGAAACTCTTGCCGAAAATCTTCCTGTAAGGACATTTGAGAAAGGGTATCATCTTCTTCGGCAAGGAGCACCTTATCGTGAATGTTTCCATATCTTCAAAGGATGTGTGAGACAGTACTTCCTAGATGACGAAGGTAATGAGAAGACAGTCGCATTCTTCACAGAAGGCGATACGGCAGCACTCCTTGATACTGCGTATCTGAAAAAACCTTCTCCTTACTTTTGGGAGTGTACTGAAGAGACTACGGTTCTTGTAGGGGATCTTGCCAGTGAATCGGATATTCTTGAACAGTATCCCGCCCTCCAAAAATTGATCAGAGACATGCTCGAAGAGAATTTGGGGAAATCACAGGCGTCCCTTTCTACGTATATATCCTCATCCCCCGAACAACGGTACCTGAATTTGGTTCGTACCCGAGCAGACCTACTTGAGAGAGTTCCCCAGTATCAGATTGCGAGCTTTCTTGGCATAACTGCAGAATCGCTGAGTCGTATCAGGAAACGGCTTTCTTCTTCATTTTCCCTCCCCGAATAATCATCCAGAGTGCGAATATCATCTCTCCTAAGGTCATGGGAATAGTAAGGATCGCTTCTAGACGGGTAGTAAGATCAGAGAACTGGGGAAGAAAATTCTCCATGGTATGTACAAGGAAGTAGGAGGCACCTGCTGCAAGCAGAAGGATGCCAATAATCTTGTTTTCATACCGGAACGATGCAATAGACAGAAAAACCAGATGGATGCCGAATAGCATGAGTCCGAAAGACCATAGTCGGTCGAAACGAGCTAGAAGTAATATGACTTTCTGTGTATTTCCAATCTGGACAGAGGAAGAGACGGCTACGAGTTGGGAAACGGCAACAGTCAAAATCAATGTATAGATCACTCTGAGCCAAGCTGTAATTGCTGAGAGTCTGGAGTTGTCATTCCTAAAATAGTAGAATACTCCCCAACTGACTAACAGATCGGTTATGATGATCACTATCCAGAATACGATTTCGATGTACCATCGTACGCTGTTCGCCCGAAGGTTGTTCATGGTTTGTTCTGCTTGGGACATATCGATGAGCGATGAATGGATCGCCCCGAATGCAATTGCCGCAGCTACAGCCATTATGAACAGCGAAATGCCGATTACGAGAGCATTCATTCGTTTATTTTCTTTATTGAATATCATTTCTAGATCTCCTTCCATTCTCATTATAGGTGACGGCAAGAATTGGTTCATTGACTTTCGTCAATGGATCAGGGAAATTTGAAAAAATCGATCTGTGACTCGATGAGTTCCTCCATGGATACAGAAGTCTTGTAAATCTACACCTATTTGTTATTCAGATAATTACAAAAATATCATCAATCCAATAGTTGGCATTCTCCTAGGCAAA
Source organism: Pleomorphochaeta sp. DL1XJH-081 (assembly GCF_049310885.1). NCBI lineage: Bacteria > Pseudomonadati > Spirochaetota > Spirochaetia > Spirochaetales > Sphaerochaetaceae > Pleomorphochaeta > Pleomorphochaeta sp. DL1XJH-081. The sequence goes on along the minus strand of NZ_JBMDYO010000001.1, from coordinate 569,596 downwards.
AATTTCCTGATTTTTTCAAATTTTGGCATGTTCGGGTGATGCAATTCCCAGACATGCTTTATAGAATCCGAGGTGATGTGCTTTCAATTTTTCCATCCATCGTAACCTTTGATACAGGAGGAAATAGTATCATGAAATATGTGAAGGTGCTTCTATTCGTATTGCATGTGGTAATCGGAGTTGGAGCCTTAGGCGGTGGGTATGCTTGCATAGTGGAACCTATGGCTCCTCTAGGAGCTCCACTTTCAATGTTGGAAGGTTCTCCTTTCGGTTCCTTCTTCATACCAGGAGTGGTCCTCTTTGGACTTTTTGGCATTGGCAACATCGTTGGGGCAGTGCTATTGGCTAGAAGATTCAAGTGGCATGGATATATCGCTGGAGTACTCGGAGGAGGTATGGTGCTATGGATCGTAATCCAAGTCCTTATCATCAAGACAATCGCATTTTTGCATATTCTGTTCTTCTTTATCGGGATCGTTGAGGCTTCCATAGGGTTTGCCATGTTACTGCAAGCGAATATGTTCCCTGCTCCTCTCCTGCGAAGAATCGTGTCGAGACTGTTTGTGCCCTCGCAAGCTGGACGAGGATGACAATCTTATCTGGATAAAAAATTTATGCTGTCATATCATGTACGAGATATGCAGATGTATATATGGATTTGCGAATGAAACAGGATAAGACACCTATTACCAGAAAACTCTCCATGTACGGATTCGATCTCGTTGCAGGAGCACACACGTACCATGCATTGCTCGATTTCGATATCACGGATCTCAGGTCGATCCTTCGGCAACGCCGAAGGAGTGGAGAGGCGGGATCGCTCCTGTCTTTCTTGTTGAAAGTCATAGGGAGATGCCTGAAAGATGTTCCCGAACTCAATGCCATGATCAATTACCGGAAAATCACCCGGTTCGATAGTGTTGATATCAATATTCCTATAGAGGTTGAATACAGGGGTGAGCTCATACCTAAACAACTTATCATACGCGACATCAACAACAAAACGATGGGGGAGGTCGATGCTATCATCCATGCCTCCAAGCACGACGACCAGGAGACTAGCGGTTATATCTCCTCATCGGCAGCACGTTGGCTACTAGACAAACTACCGAAATGGTTGGTCCTCTTCCTACTTAGGAGAATCCTGGCTAACTACAAGAGAGTCCGTAGGCTCTCAGGGACCGTGTTTGTTACATCGGTAAGTATGTTCTCGAATATTCCAGGCTATGCAGTGCCCTATGCAGGAGGCCCGAATGCTGTCTCTTTTGCGTTTGGCAGCACGGTACGCAAACCAGTGGTGTGGACAATGAAGTGGTAATACGGGAAATCATGCACATCTCGGTGAGCTTCAACCATGATCTGGTTGATGGAGCTCCCGCAGCGCGGTTTCTCAATCGATTCAGGTATTATGTGGAAAAATTTCCACAGATGGTCATGGACGATTGAGATGGTTACAGAAGGTCATTTTGATCTAGACCGCAAGGTTTAAGAAAGTATACCGCCACATTCCAAGTGAGGCGAAAGCTTTACGATTGCCTGTAGTCATTGTAGACTTACCGTATGGTCATGTTCCTTCTACAGGGCAATTCCTCCTAATCCACCTCCTTTTAGGAGGCATTATCTATGAAAAACGCAATACCTATGTCCACCGGCTACGAATGGAGGGAATGCAAATCCTTGAGGGATCTGGCGAATTTTTTGGTGAATGACGTCAATCTGGAAGGGAGGGAAATCGTATCACATGGTCAATCTACCATCGCTTCGGAATTGGTCTTTTCACAAGATAGGCGGTTCAAAGATTATTGGAAAAGTATTCAATGGTCACATAATAAGTGGACGTGTGTCACATGGTTACACATCGATAGAGGCATACTGCTCGTACGATGGCCACCAGGGCTGAATTTTTACCAATTTGTGTGGAACAAGCCATCGGTACTTTGGATTCCCGATATACGGAATGACGACTCACCCTTGGTCGAAGCTTGGCTACGGAGTCTCGATGATGCACAGATCGGTAGGATAACTCAGAGTCGCTATTTCATATCCATCAAACAGGAAGTTGGTCTTATTGTGGATTCGATCTCGCTGCTGCAGGATGATTACAGTCTGTATGCCTTTCCTCTTCGAAAGATTCCTCCGGAGCATCTCCTTGATGACTTGGAGTCAGAAAAGCTCCATGCAGTGGGTATCGATTTTTTTGAGAAGGACTATACCGGTTATCTGGATTTGTACCGTTGTGACCTGTTTGTCCAAGGCCCGTTGTGGCAATTCAGCTGGTTCCCTTGGTTGAAAAGGGAACCAGCGCTAGCTACGATCCCCTATGCCTATGTGCTGCTTGTAGCAGGTAAAGAGATGATGCCTCTTGAGTGTGATGGGAGCGAAACACGTGAATGTTTGTTTTGTGGGGAGTATGAAGGAGCAGTAAGTGATGCGATACATCGATTTATATTCCGCGCCGCATGTTTCAGTGATTGGACAAATGACCCATTTTTCAATCCCCGCGAAGTATGGGACAAGGCCATGGTGGATTGGCGGGTCTTCCTAGCCCATGATGATTGGGAAAGCTTGTTCGAAACACTATGTAGACCGGACTACGAGAACCATACGGTGGATTCGTTTTGGCTTTCTCTGATTAATAAGTCTAACAAGGCAGATTACTGGATGATAAAGCAGGCTCTCCGCTATGTGTACGATTGGGTGGAGTGGATAGTAAAGACTGAGGAGGGCATAACAGTTTATACTTTGTATTAAGGAATAGAGTGAATGTAGAGAATTAGGACAACCAATCCCAACAATCAAGGCGAGTGCACTTGAACTGCGTAAAATGGACTATTATATTCATTGAATAGATATGCAGAAGAAGTTGTGAAGAATGGATATGAAGGGAAAGCGTCCATGAATCTTAAAGAAAGATCGATCAGGCTGAAGAGGGACATTCCAGCCATATATCTTGCATTGAAGAAAAAAGAGACTCCGTTATTGGCAAAGATCTGTGCTTGGGCAACCATCGCATATGCCTTGTCCCCCATTGATCTTATTCCCGACTTCATACCCGTATTAGGCTATTTGGACGATCTGATCATGTTGCCCTTGATGGTGATTTTGACGGTGAAGTTGATACCAAGCGATATCTTCGAGCAATGTAGGCTTGAATCTGAGGGATTTTGGCAAAATGGAAAGCCCGGGAGGTGGTTCTATGCTTTGCCCATTGTTTCAATCTGGCTCTTGGTACTGATTGTCATTGTCAGGGCAATCCGGTTCTAACAGTTTGAGCAATGGGCATGTACGGTGTCTTATCAATAGTACCGCAGGGAGACGTATATATACGAGAGGACCAAGGTAAGCAATGTCAAAGGAATTCCGTATGCCAGATAGCCCTTGAAACTGAGTGGTATGTTGTTTTTCCTCGCAAAACCGAACATGATCACATTCGCTGAGGCCCCTACCAATGTTCCGTTTCCACCGAGACACGAGCCGAGTGCGAGGCTCCACCAGATTGGTTGTATCGCATCGACTGAAGTGGCCTCCCCGATTATCTTGACAACAGGAATGAACGTCGCGACCAGAGGGATATTGTCGAGGATTCCCGACAGGAATCCCGAACCGAACAGCAGTACGGTGCTTGTCTTTTGGAGATTCCCCTTGGTCATGTTTGTCATCAACGCGGCCAGTTTGTCGATAACTCCCGTGAATTGCAGTACACCGACCATGATAAACAGACCGACGAAGAATAAGATCGTATCCCATTCGACTTTTTTCAAGACATCCTCAAGATCCTCTTTTGTCCATAGAACCAATGAAAATGCACCTGCTAGAGCAATCACACTTGGTTCAGTTTCGAGTATTCCGTTGAGAAGGAAGCCAGTGATCACGGCTCCGATAACGATAAGGGATTTCTTCATGAGTTTCGGATTACTGATCATCATCTTCTCGTCCATGGCCATGATACGCTTCTTGTTTAGATCCGACACGACAAGCTGTTTTTTGAACAGGAGAATCAGGATACTCATTGTGATTACCGAGATGACAAGGATAGCCGGAGCAAGATTCACGAGAAAATCCATGAAGCTCAGCCCCGCAGCCGAACCGATCATAATGTTCGGTGGATCTCCGATAAGGGTCGCCGTTCCCCCGATATTCGAGGAGAGAATCACGGTTATCACGAAGGGCAGTGCTCCAATCTCCATCTGTGTGGCGAGCAGGAGAGTGATCGGTGAAATCAACAATACAGTGGTCACATTGTCCAGCGTTGCCGAGAAGAACGCAGTGATTACAAACAATACGGCAAGAAATGCAATGGGATCGGCTTTCACCATCTTGGCACTCTTGATCGCTATGTATTCGAACACACCGCTTTGTTCTGTAATTTTAACTACCATCATCATCCCGATCAGCAGGAAAATTACATTCATATCTATATGCTCGACAGCATTGTCGAATGGAATAAAATGGAACAACAGGTAGAGACAGGCTCCAAGGACAACCGCTACGGCCTTGTTCATCCGTTCTGTGATCAGTAGTGTATATACGACTACAAACACAACTATTGAAATTACCATATATAACGTCATCACGGCCTCAACATCTTGTTGATGATCTCGTTGGGATTGATTACCCCGATCATCTCTCCGTTTTCATCCACTACCAGCAAGTGGCGCCGATTGCCCTTTATCATCATGAAGAAAATTTCTGGATAGGTGATGGAATCCCGGATCAGGTATGAACGATAGTCCCTGAGGTAGGTACCTATCTTCAAGTTGGCTTCATTCTTCCAAAAATAATCGACCGGTTGGAAATCCTTCAACATGGCTAGGTTGTTCAATCTGAACACATATTCGGGAAACCCTGCCTTCAGAAGGTCGAGCAAGTCCAGAACTCCGCAAATCTTGCCATCTTGAGCACTAAACACTGGCAAGAAGTAGATGTTATGCCGTTTCATCTGATCGACTGCAACCGAGAGCGTGTCTGTATCCTTTGCCCTTGGCCAGTAGCGGGCGAGGTCGGCGGCAGTGAGGGGTGCTCCCATGTTGGGACTCGAATCGCTGAGGATATCAAGCACTTCAGCGGAGGTCTGGCAGCTATCCAGTTCTTTCGAACGTTTTCCGATTACCTTTCCTATCCCTTGTAGTATCCCAAGATACAAATCCTGGTTCGATCCCGAAGTCAGGATCGAAAATATGTACTTGACCTGGTTGCCGTCCTCGAGTACAAGCGGGGTATCACATCTGATGAAAATCATTGACACGCCTTTTATTTCAGGACTGTGATTGTGGGGTAACAATGTGCTGTGGCCGATCCATGTCGAACTCAGCTTTTCCCGCTCTTCAAGTAGCTCAAGGACCCGTTCTCGTCCGATTCCCAAATTCTTATTTTTCGAGAATTCTTCGGACAGGAATTCAAGAACCTCCTTCACGGTCTTGAATTCATGGTCTAGGAAGATGCTGTCCTCCGATACATACTTACGAAACTGCATACTCGTTCTCCCTTCCCTGTCGGGGCAGTTTTTTTAACACTTGGGTGTAGCTCATCTCTTGTACCAATCCAAGGTTGTCGTCGATGGATGACTTTTTCGAAAACTTGGATCTGAAGAAACGGGAAATGATATTCGGTAGATCCTGACACAAGGATACATTCGGGTAGCTATCGTGCGCAAGCTTTTTCAGTGGTACGGTCCCTACCGTCGCCAATAGCTGTTCCCATGCGTCTCCATCAGTAAAGAGTATATAGGGAGTAAGGAATTCAAGCACGTCTTGAAGAGTAACAATGCCTTGTACCGTTCCTTTTTCATCAGTAAGGCAATAATGTCCGGCAGTCTCACCATCGTGGACACGATCTATAAGAGATGCAATAGTAGCCTCGTTGTCAATTGCGACACCGCATAGTCGCATGGTATCGAATGTTGAATTTGAATCAATCATAATTTTTCCTTTCTAATTGTATGGATTTCGGGATTTTTCCCGATCATCTGAGCCCAGCTTGTCAGATCAGGACGGGTGGGGCTTTGTTGAAAGGAATAGCGAATTGTGCGTATGTCGAGGTATTGGGAATTTCTCTGTGGTCGAATTGAAAAGCCTGTAGGAATTCGGGTGATGTCGTGACGATTATAGCTGGATTTTCTTTTTGTTCACCATCAGTTCGTTCTTCACGCTTTTCTTCCCGTTTGGAGTTCTCTTGAATCTGTAGATCGCAGGAATTTGATGACGAATCCTCTGAGTTCAAGGAGCTGAAATTCTTCGCACCCCCACCATCGATGTTCCATGGAGAGATATCTGATACCAACTCCATGGGGCCTGCAAAGAGGATCGGCAGGGAGAGCAATAGTATCAACAGAGATTTCTTCATAGCTGGAGTCTAGGTTGAAATTTGGAATTATTCAAGATGGTATATTGGTCTAGTAGAATTACTCACTTGAAATCAATGGCGACGTATGACGTAACGCTCGAAAAATATTTTATTGGAGATCACTTTTATGTATGTTTTCTCAAAAATAACAGTTATATAATCAATCATCTCTACCACTCATGCTCAAAAGGAGAGAATTCCAAAATAAAGAACAAGCTTGTGCTGACTTTGGCTTTGGTTGTTATGCTTACAGCTTTCACAGGATGTGAGCCCCAATTATCCCCACCTGAACTGACCATCAACGAAAGGATGACGATTGTAAAAGGGTACAACGATGAGATCTTTACCTTGATGACATCGACCTTGGATGACTCTTCGCCGTCAGATTTTTCGGAGGGCGATTCCATTCTAGAGGATGAGGAAGGTCTCACCTGTATCGTGACTGCTGCGGATTTGGACGAGATAAACTTGTTCATGAGCTTTGATGGGTGGGTTGCTGACGATGGAGCGGAAATCAATGGGAACATGATTTTGGATGTCGAATACTATACTTCTCCTGTATCATTCAATAGTATCAGGACGGGTATACCTGCCTCTCTCTATTTCGATCGCAGTTCGGTAATTTAGGTAGCGTCGTTCCTCGACGATGATAGTGTTGAAACCACATTCGTCACTGACCTCGAGTATTTTTTCTGCACTTCGTTTATAGCGGATGGAGAAATTCTCATCCTGAATATGTATTTCTAAGAAATTTTGTCTGGTGATTGGTAACTCTCTTCAATTTCACTGACAGAAGGATGTTCCTCTTGTCTGAAGTATCGTTATGTATTTCCATGACGAGGTGATCATTGAAGCTCCGAAAGCAATGGAGTTCGACGAAGTTGGTAGGATCAGGAGCATCGTGCCATCATGGTCTGATAGCTTGATTCTGAATGCGGCGGGGTATGAGGCGGAGTTTTATATAAAGGACAAAGGCAATCAAATAGATCAGACCTTCCGGATGCATTGTGACTTTGTTCCTTTATTATTTTCTTCATCATCCCTATGCTTGGTTTTAAGGAGTTATTGATGGAACTATTAACAAACGAATCATTTAAAGAGAAAGTATTCAACTGGGAAGAGACTCAGGAATGGAAATTCAGAGGTGAACTGCCCTGTATCATAGATTTTTATGCCGACTGGTGTGGTCCCTGCAAAATGGTTGCTCCGATTCTCGAGCAGCTTTCAAAAGAGTATGAGGGGAAGATCAATATCTATAAAGTAGATACCGAAGACCAGCAGGAACTTGCAGGCATGTTCGGTATTCAGAGTATTCCTTCTATTCTTTTCTGCCCCGTGGAAGGTCAGCCTCAGATGGCTATGGGAGCTTTGCCGAAGGCTTCCTTTGAGAGTGCCATCTCGGATGTGCTGAAAGTAACGAAATAACTAAAGAGAACTATCAACCGGACACATCAGCTTCAGCTGGTGTGTCGGAGATTGTCAGGAACGTACACAGACAATGAGTGATACAGATGTATCACTGTGTTTGTGTGAACTCATGTCTCTTATCCCGATTGCGTCACCTATGAGGGTGTGGGATCTACGAAGAAGTGTGAACGCATCGATACATTTTCTGGAAAATTGGTCGAGAATGTTGTGCAGGCGATCAGCCGTGACCTTCTGTGCCATTAGCAAACCGCATCAAAGCTTCCAAAATGTAGAAAACTATTAATTAAAAGTTTGCAAATATTTGGAAGCTATTTGACTTGGACTTGATAGAGAAAACCTTCGACAACCTCAAAAATAGACTGAATATGAAACGGACGTTGGTATCGACTGTGATTAACCTAGAAGGCAAATTCTTCATCCAGTACCTTGCCTTGCACTCGTTTACTTTTCTCAATTTTTTCCTAAAACTTGGTATAATTTTTCGGGAGTTCAGTATTCATTACCGGTGAAGCAAATCTCTATCTACGGTGTTGACAAGAGGAAAGAGGAGAAAACACAGATTTTTCACGATTGTCTTTGGGATATTCCTCTCCGGATAGATGGGGAGAGAAATCGTACTCCCAGTTATTTGGTTATTGGGGAAAAACAATCATAGACCACCTAAAGTAAGGTGTATGTTGCATCCATAAAGACATTATGTATACGAATTATTTAACAAAATCACATATTTATAAGATTAATAATGTATATAAATTTACTTTTAACTTTATTTTGATTAATTATGGGTATATAATGAATCATTAAATCCACATATGCTCATAAGGAGATCATTTCAAAATGAAGAAATCACTAGTGCTCATTCTAGCTTTGGTTGTCATGCTCGTATCTTTCTCGAGTTGTGAATCCGAGCCCTCCCATTCCGAACTAACCATTCCTCAAAGATTGACTACCGTGAAAGCCTATAATAGTGAAATATTTGACTTGGTGGCGTCAAGCTTAGATGGTTCTAGATCGACAAGAGTTGCTACAAGCGAACCAGTAGCGCTTGATGTGGGACTCACCTCTACTACGACCTATATTTATGAGAACAGGGAAAACTTATTCTTGACCTTTGATGAGTGGGTGGCAGCTGACGGCACAGAAATCAGTGGTTACATGGAAATTACTGTCGAGTATTATTCTACTACGCGAGAATCCATAAACATAATCAGGACAAACGACCCCGCTATCCTGTACTTCGACAGTAGCTCGGTTAGTTATGTGGCAGAATCCACCGATAATGATAGTTCGGATTCTGAATTCATCTCTGGGTCCGATAATTTCTTACTCCTTTCTTTGATTGTTGATGGAAAACTCTTAGTGAACAACCCAATAGGATATAAATAGATCGGTGATCGAATATTCTGATACGAACATTTTTGATCGATTTATAAAATAAGTGAGGAAGGATTTTCCTAAATGGTAAATCCTTCCTGCATTCCAGTGATCATAGTTTTTATTCAATGATAGGGTAGAAGATGTTTACCTCTCTACTTTACAAGTGTGATTCCGATATAAGTATCGCATAACTTAACTACTTCACACCCAACAGATTAATTGTGTCTAGAAGAAATTAGCACTCCTTCCCCAATCATAATCTATCTCTTTCAGTTGTTCGGAGGATAGCATGGGATAGAAGAGTATTCCTTTTCCTTTGGCAATATAGAAGCCATTATCAATAATTTGATATGAAAACTTCGTATCAAAAGAACGATCCACGGTTTTGGTAATTTTACCTTTATGGTTTTGCACAACGGAAATACAATCTTTCAAGTGATCAAGGTCCCGTTCATACATGCTACCAATATTGCCAGTATCTTCTTTCTCATTAAAATCGATAATACGTATATCATTGAATATGATTGCAGGAACGGTGATTTTCTTAGTTGCATCATTAATAATATAGTTTGCTAACATATTTGGTTCCAAAGAACTCACTACAAATGGGTGAACAGGACACTGTTCTTTATAGAGTCCGTATCCTCTCCAGTTACTAGGTGTTTTATAAGGAGCCGGTTCCAAACATAGCGTAGAACCATCTTTGTTTACTAAGTAGATATTCTTATAACGATCAAGAGGAATGTGCTCAATCACGCGATAAATCGATAAGTAGAGAGAGTGTTTCACCTCTCCACTTGCATGGGTCACACAGTTTTCTTTTGCATACTCCCAATCGAAATAATCACCAAATCCACCCTCTACCTCCGCAAACATGAGGCGTTCTGCAGAGCCCTTCTTTGATCCTCTGGCCATGTAAGCCCCAAATGCTTTCGGTTCTAACTGACTAGCGATGAGAGCTTCAATCGGTGAGAAGACTACATAGTAAAAATTCATACATACACCCCTTTTGTTTAGTTCCTGAGAAGTGAGAACAAGTTGAACTTACTAAAGATTGATACAGCTATTAAGGAAACAATTGCCATTATCTTAATGAGAATATCGAGAGAAGGGCCGACTGTATCCTTTAGAGGATCTCCTACAGTATCACCAACAACAGCAGCTTTATGAGCATCGGAACCTTTACCGCCGAAGTGTCCTTTCTCTACATATTTCTTTCCGTTATCCCATGCTCCACCGGCATTTGCTGTATAAAGAGCAAGCATTACTGAAGAAAGCGTTGTTCCAATTAATAATCCCCCAACAAATTCAGCGCCGAAGAGAAATCCTGAGAAGAGGGGAGTAAGAACGGCAATAAGAGCGGGAACTTTCATTTCAGCTAGAGCCCCTGCGCTACTGATACTTATACACGTTTTATAATCTGGAAGACTTGTTCCACCTATAATACCAGGATCTGCTTTAAACTGTCTTCTTACCTCTTGAACCATCTTTCGTGCAGCATTCGCGACCGCTCTGATCAAAATTCCACTGAATAGATAGGGAAGAGCTCCACCGACTAAAGCACCAACGAGGGTAAGAGGATTTACCATATTCAAAATCATGTCTGCACCATGAACAGCATTTTCACCTGCTTGTGCATAAAGGTAAGACGAGAAGAGAGAAAGAGCTGCAAGAGTTGCAGATCCGATAGCAAATCCTTTTCCAATAGCTGCAGTTGTATTTCCAACAGCATCTAACTCGTCAGTAATACCACGAACATCTGGATGAAGTTTTGCCATCTCACTGATACCGCCAGCATTGTCAGCAATCGGTCCGTATGTATCAACAGACACGGTAACAGTCACAAAACTGAGCATGCCGATCGCTGCCATGGCTACACCATAAAGGCCAGCTGTAATATTTGCTGCAATAATCGCAACTCCTAAGACCATCACCGGACCAATAACAGAAATCATCCCAACACTCATTCCTTCTGTAATGGTAAGTGCGGCACCTTCTGCGCTACTCGCAGCAATTCTTTGTGTTGGTTTGAAATCATAACTTGTGAAATACTCAGCCATTTGTCCAATAACAATACCACTTACAATCCCAAGAACTGCACATACCCAGGGAGAAAATGCACCAAGGGCGAATCCTATGGTATCCAGAGCTTCATCCGTAAAAATGAAATACGAGATCAACCCAGAAGAGATAATAGTTAATCCAGCGCCAACGAATGTAGCAGTATTAAGTTCTTTATGAGGGTTGGAAGATACTTTCTTTACGAGTAAGTAGAGGATTCCTACCATTGAAGATAGGATCCCTGCAGCGGCAACAAGGAGAGGCACATAAATAAGTTTAGCAACAAGGCTTGCATCTATTCCTCCCCTGGAGAAATAGATATAAGCTGCTAGGATCATTGCCGACACTAATGCTCCCACGTAACTTTCCAACAAGTCAGAACCGAGACCAGCGACATCTCCAACGTTATCTCCAACGTTATCGGCGATAGTGGCTGGGTTTCTTGGGTCATCTTCAGGTATTCCTGCTTCAGTTTTTCCTACTAAGTCAGCTCCCATGTCGGCAGCCTTAGTATAGATTCCACCTCCAACACGGTTAAACATTGCAATGATCGAACAACCTAAAGCATAGGCGCTAATTGTCATAGTAAAAGGAATATCACTAATGCCAAGCCAGTTGGTATGGAATTTAAGGTTTTCAGGAGCAACCTGTTTCAAGAGAACTCCAAATATCAGGTAAACAAGAGCAAGTCCTAGAAGGGCAAACCCACCAACAGAGAGCCCCATGACAGAGCCTCCTCTAAAAGCAACGCGCAATGTTTTTCCTAGACTTTTAGTGTTGCGAGCTTCATTGGAGACTCGTACGTTACTAATTGTTGCAATATTCATACCAATCCACCCTGCACTGGCACTCATTAAAGCACCAAATACAAATGCGATTGCACTCGTGGGAGATACAACTATACCAAGAAGGATCGCAATAAAAATCACAACTTTTAAAATTACAGAATATTCAAGCACTAAGAAAGCTCTCGCCCCTTCCTGAATTGCAGCTGCAATTTGCTGCATTTCCGGTGTCCCTGGATCCTTTCTTTTTACTCCATAATAGTTAATTACAGCAAAGGCTAAAGCAGCGATAGCTGCAATGATGATAAATCCTACCATATGACTCCCTCTTAGAAATAAGTGTAATCTACAATGTACTAGATATCAAAGAAGATATTTTTTACATACTAACCCAAAATACGTCCGTATACCAATATGATGGGGCGAAGGAGAATGTATAAATTCTCTCCCGGTAAAAAATCAAGCTTCACAATCCCAAAGGAACCTACCCCGTATTGATCTCGAAGAAACGGATATAAAAAGGAAACACTTTGTTTCACTAAACTGAAGGAGGAATATGTAAGGTTAGATGTTTGTAGCCTATTTCGGAGGCCTTCAGGATGTCCTTCTTTATCCAAAATACTTTCTAACTGTTCCCTTCAGCACAGCGTGCAAAACTTACTTCAAAATATTGTGCAAGGTAACATCAGGCAGACGGCTCGCATATGTGAAGCCCCGGATCGGTATGAATGCATTCGGTAGTGCTTGTGTCACCTACGAGGGGGTGGGGGGAACCAAGAAATGGGAGCGCATCGAAACCTGTGGTCCAAAAGTGGTGGAAAATCTTTGCCAGAGCATCAGCCGCGACCTATTGTGCCATGCCATGCAGCAGTTAGAGTCCGCGGGGTGTCGCATCGTGATGCACATCCATGACGAGGTGGTCATTGAAGCACCGAAGGCAATGGAGGTCGACGAAGTTGGCAGGATCATGAGCATCGTGCCGTCATGGGCTGATGGCTTGAGGCTGAGTGCAGCGGGGTACGAGGCGGAGTTTTACATGAAGGATTGACTTTGCTATTAAAAGGATTGATTGCAACCAAATAGATCTGGTTGTGAATTGAAATTTGTGAGAAACTTGCTACATGAAGAAAAATCCTCGATTACACCAACTCAAAGACACGAGCGAATTGGTTATACGTTCGCTTGAAAAATCAGATGCTCCCTCAGTAGTTTCTTACATGGCTTCCATTTTTACTGAATCTCCCTTTCTTACCCGCTATAGTGATGAGTGGAAGACTACCATTGAAGATGAAGCAAAAATTTTAGAGACTGCAGAAACGGCCGAAAACAGGCTGATGCTTGGGGGATTCCACGAACAGGATCTGGTGGCTCTGTGTGATTTCGCCCCCTTGGGATCCGTCAACAAGATTGCCCACCGATGCCAAATGGGGATTTCAGTAAGGAAAATACAACAAGGCAAGGGCATAGCATCTGTAATGATGGAAAGTCTGCTCTCGTCAGCAATGCAGGCAGGATTTTATCAGATGGAACTGGAAGTGGTTTCAAGCAACAATCCGGCACTCAAGCTTTACGAAAAGTTTGGGTTTCAACAAATTGGTACAATCCCGCACGGGTTCCAGTATAAAGAAGGGTATCATGAAGACTTGTTGTTAATGATGAAGAGACTCTAATACTCATGATATCTCTACTATAAAAATCCTGGTATTAATTCGGATGCCATACAACCGAGGCGTTGGGGGAAACTAAGGAATTGCCCATCAGTGCAACTGGTGATTTGAACCAGAAACGAGTATCTCTCAGATGTGATTTTGGGAAAGGTTTTGATGGTGTATCAGAGTGCGCATGACCAGACCGTCCCACTGGTTCCCATCACTGGTGGTGAAGAAGTTCTGTATGCGTTGGGTCTCTTCAAATCCCCACCGGGTGTAGATGGCTCTGGCGGCTTTCCATTGTTCCGACACCAGGAGGATGGATGATGTTATTTCATGGGCGACAATGGTGTGATTGATCATTTTTGCAAATGCCCTTTTGCCTCTGATATGCTTTCGAAACTTCGGATCAACTGCGAAACTCGAGATGTAGAGTTCTTTTCCCTGTGGGTCATGATAGGCTTTGGGACTATGTGAAAGCTTGAACCGATCAAATCCGTACTGTGTCTCATAGTGCCATAGCTCGCACCAAAGGAAACCAGCCAAGTCATCACCTGAAAAGATGCCCAAGTTGCCGTTCGGAAAGCTATAAAGACGTTCTTCATATATCGATGCGCTTTCCCATACCGCTTTGTCGAAACAAGCATGCTCGATCTCCATGACACGTGGCAAATGGCTGGTTTCCAAAGGTTTTATCTGCATGGCAAGAGTATCCCATGTGTTGCGGGAAAGCTCAATAGGGTTGGCTATTGCATCATTGGGCAGAATAAAGCCCCTACTTATATGTACAACAGATGGTATCGTAAAATGATACGGCAGGAAGGGAAAGGTAGAACATGCATGGACTACTGGTTCCTGCCTACGAGGGATGAGTTTTTCAGATATACCTACACCTGAAGGATAGGCTGGCAGGCAGTTTTATGAACAGGTATTACTGGAGTTCCTCGGGGAAGTATTTTCGGAACCAGGTTCGGTTTCCACATTTTCCAACATAGTTGTGGATTTAGGTGCTGGAAGCATGATTTCGTGATTTCGAGTGCCAGGAACGGAATCCAAAATATCCCTATTGTTCTTTAGTCTCTCATGGTTTGGTCATTAAGGTTTCGTTAGTGGAAACCCCTTTCAAGATGACAAAAGCACTCTTAGGAGACACTATTTGATCCTTCTCCGTTAATCCGCAACTTGATGAAAGTGCGAAGTGAAGGGTAAAACACAAAACAGCCCACCGTTTGGTGGGCTGGATGACTGATAAGTAAGTATAGCAGGGACAGGACTCGAACCTGCGACCTCCGGGTTATGAGCCCGACGAGCTGCCAACTGCTCTACCCTGCGTCGACAAGAACACACTATATCGAGGTAGGGGAAAAGAGTCAACAGCCTAGAGGATGATTCCTGCAATCTTACTTATGGGACAAATTGACCCATGTGGTATGGAGATTGTATGGGAAGAGTAACGGCATGGGACAAGATTCATCAGAATATAAGACATTTGGATTTAGTTGGGACAAAATGACACATTTAGCAAGAAAAACGGTCAAATTTATAGGAATTATGTAGGTTTTAAAGTGACTGGATTGTAGGGTTTTGTGGAGCTTGGTTTGTTCTAATATAGTCAAAGGATCGTCTAAAAACATATAATAAAAGTAAATATAAATAATTTAAAATTTTTTGGAATTTTTGCGAAAAAACTTGGCACGGTTGTTGCATGTATATGAGTGTCCGGTAAAGGACGAGAGAGAAAAAAGCAATAAAAATTACGGAGGTGTGATTATGAAATACATCGTTAACAGAAACCCAAACAATTTGAGCGTGGCTCGCGATTTTGACAGCTTGTTCAACAGCTTGTGGAACAACTGGGGCATTCCCTCGGCGAAGGTTCCCTCGGTAGATATCTGGGAAGACAAAAAGGCCTACGTGGTTGAAGCTGAACTTCCTGGCTACAGCGAGAAGGATGTTGATGTCCACATTGACAAGCACGTGCTGAAGATCTCTTCATTGTGCGAAGCGGAGACCGAGACCAAGAACGACAAGGAAGAGCCGAACTATCTTATCAGAGAACGTTCTTGCAGGGGCTTCGAGCGGAGCTTCACCCTCCCAGAGGGGATCGATGAGGACAACATCGAAGGTGAATTCAAAAATGGTGTTCTGACCATCACCATTCCGAAAGTACCTGAGAAGCAACCAAAGAAGATCGACGTGAAATTCAAGAAATAATTAAGGGTACATCCACCCCTAAGGCCGCCAGCGATGGCGGCCGATTCTATTTTACTATCTGTTTGCCACAACTAACATTTGCCTGGAAGCCGATGTCTTGGTATACTTGGGGAGAACACAATTGGTATACAAACCAACTATTCAGTAGGAGGAAACATGGCATATTCAGAACCGTATGATGCATTGGACGAAAAGACGCGGGATATTTCACGCGCCATCACCAGTCTCCGCGAGGAGCTCGAAGCCATCGATTGGTACAATCAGCGGGTAGCCACATCCAAGGATGCCTCACTGAAAGAAGTCATGGCGCACAATAGGGATGAAGAAATCGAACATGCAGCTATGACCATCGAATGGTTGAGACGCAATATGGACAAATGGGACGATGAGTTGCGTGACTATCTATTTACCTCCGGTTCATTTATTGCGGTAGAAGAGGGTGGCGCATCCGAAGCAACCGATGAATCGTCCCTCTCCATCGGAACCATGAAATCATAGGAAGGAGTACAACACTATGGATATCTTAAAAAGAGAATTGGCACCACTTTCCACCCATGTGTGGGAAGAGATAGAGAGCCGAGCTGCGGAAATTCTCCGCTCTAGGCTGAGCGCTAGGAAAGTTGTACGGGTCGAAGGTCCGAAAGGCTGGAACTTCACTGCAGTACCAGAAGGACGATTGGATCTGGTTGAAGAATCTGGCGATGTGAAAGCTGGCGTGTATCGCGTGGCACCGTTGTCGGAGGCAAGGGTACGTTTTACCCTCAATCGATGGGAGATGGACAATCTCAATAGGGGAGCGAAGGATATCGATCTCGATTCTCTAGATGCAGCTGCCGAAAAGATTGCCGACTTCGAGGAGAAGGCAATCTACCATGGCTTCAAAGCTGGTGGTATCGTGGGGCTGGCTGAGGCCTCATCCCACAAGCCGGTAGCATTCGGCAAGGATGGATCTTCTATCATGGAATCTATCAGTGTGGCATTGGTGACATTGCGCGCTAGCCATGCCCAAGGTCCCGTTTCTTTAGTAGTAGGTACCAAAGGCTGGCTTGCATTGAACAAAGAGGTTCAGGGAATTCCATTGGTCGAACGTATTGAACGTCTGATCGGGGGGAAAGTAATTCATAGCCTCGCTATCGACCATGCCTACCTGTTACCTTACGATGACGAGAATCTCGAGTTGACTATTGGTCAGGATTTCGCTATTGGGTATGAATCCCACGACACCAAGGATGTGACCTTGTTCATCACAGAATCGTTCACCTTCAGGGTGTTGGATCCGAACCTCATCGTACCCTTTACTGTATAGTACGACGAAGTTCTCTATTCCAGAAAAAACGGGCGTCTTTCGGTATACCGAAGGACGCCTTGTTGCGTTCTCAAGGGTTGCCTACACATAGTACTTGGTGGTAGATTGAGCACATGCAAAACAGCACCCCGAAACAACCTCGACTGAATAAAATGGGCGTGAAACCCGTGGGCTCCCTCCTTTTCTCCATGGGACTGCCAATCATGATCTCCATGATGGTACAAGCACTCTATAATGTTGTCGATTCCATATTCATTGCTCGTATTGGAGAAGAGGCTCTTACTGCCATCTCCTTGGCTTTTCCCCTCCAAATACTCATGATCAGCATGGGTGTAGGGACGAGTATCGGTGTGAATGCACTGCTATCTAGGCGATTAGGCCAACAACGGCATGAAGCGGCCTCTGCGGTAGCTATGCAAGGTCTTTTTCTCGCAGTGGTCATATGGATCTTGTTTGCGCTATTGGGATCGATCCTGTCGATCTTTTTCTTCCAGCTGTTTACCGACAATCCCGCGATTGTATCCATGGGACAGATCTACCTGATCATCACCACAACGTTGTCGTTGGGAATATTCGGTCAGTTCGTATGTGAAAGGATCATGCAGGGTACCGGTGATACCATCCATCCCATGATAACGCAAGCCTCGGGGGCTATCATCAATATCATCCTGGATCCGATCATGATATTCGGATTGTTTGGATTCCCCCGGATGGGAATGGCTGGAGCCGCAGTGGCTACGGTTATTGGACAAATGTCGGCAATGGGAATGGCTCTCTTCTTCATGATCCACAAGACCCATGACCTGAGCTTTAAATTCAAGGGTTTCAGGCCCGATTTTTCTATAATCAAAGAAATCTATAGGGTGGGGTTGCCTTCGATCATTATGCAATCGATCGGTTCGGTTATGACCATAGGGATGAACACGATTCTCATAACATTCTCAGCTACCGCAGTTGCGGTCTTTGGTGTCTACTTCCGTTTGCAAAGTTTCATCTTCATGCCAATATTCGGTCTTGCGACGGCCATGATATCGATAGTTGCATACAACTATGGAGCGAGGAATCGTCATCGGATAACCGGAACTATCCGTTTTGCCGTTCTGATATCGGCTTCGATTATGACCATGGGTCTGCTCATATTCCAATTGGTTCCGCAGGTCTTGCTGGGAATGTTCGATGCATCGCCAGATATGATGCAAATTGGCATGAAAGCGCTACGGATCATCAGTCTCATGTTCCCCTTGGCGGGGGTGGCTATCATACTCAGTTCATCGTTCCAGGCTATGGGCAGGGGGTCATACAGCCTCTTACTCTCGATAACTCGCCAGTTGGTGTTCTTGCTCCCTGCTGCTTATCTGCTTTCGATTATCGGAGGATTAGATACCGTTTGGTATGCTTTCTTGGTATCGGAAGCATCTTCCATCGTCATGAGTCTTGTTTTGTACCATAGAATCTACCATAACAAGATCAAGCATCTGGAGCCGGATGGTGTTATCCAGACTCCAGATGGCAGTACTGAAATGAAACTCGCCAAGGGAATCAGTCGAGAATAATCAAAGCCAAGAATACCAATGGCTCGCTCTTCTCATTTCGAATTGCGTGGCTTGCGCCGTTACCGGTGATCACTAGGTCACCTTTCTTTACGATTTTCTCACCATCGGCTTCGGTCACAATCCCTTCTCCACTAATGATCCAATAGTACTCGGTCTCATTCTCGTGGTTGTGTTCCCCGATCGATGTTCCCTGTTTCATTGTAATGGTACTGAACAGGCGGCAGTGTTTCATCTCTTCTGGCATGAGGAAGTCGAGCGTTTGGCAGAGGCCATCGCCACCGCGCATCTGGCGCTCCCTATAGAGCATTTCATCGGCATGTTTGATCATACGTTTCGGTCTCCTTGTCTTATGGTGCATCAATAGAAATTGGCCGAACGACCCCATTCATAATGATGTTCTCTTATCTCATCCCGGTCAGGCATGGGATAGAAGACGATTCCGTCCTTATACCTAGCAAAATAGATGCCATCGGCAATACTTCGGTAGGTGAAGTGGATATCGGCAGAACGATCGATTGTCTTCGACCGTTTCCCCGGTCCCTTGCGTACCTCGTCGAAACATGAACGCAAGTGTTCCCTCCCCCTATAATCGTACAAATCTTCTCCATTATCCGAGTGTCCAGGATTGTCCAAGTCTATGATTTTTACATCGGCAAAGACAATAGCCGGAACAGAGATATGGTTCGTGGAATCGAGTAGATAACGTGAGAAGGGTTCGGGGGGAAGGCTACTGGCCACGAGCGGGGTAACTGGACACAACTCCTTGTAGAGGGCATAGCCCCTCCAGTGTTCCGGATGTGGTCTATCTCCTGGGGAGAGCTGTAAACTCCTCCCATCCTTAGCCACCAGGAATAGATTGCCCAGATGGGAGAGTGGAACTCGCTCCAATACCCGATAGACGCTCAGATACACCGAGTGCTTGGGCGAGCCGTCGGGATGCGCTCTACATGCCCTATGGGCGTAATCCCAATCGAAATCGCTACCGAATTCTCCAGTGAGTTCAGCGAATATGAGTTGTTCAGAAGTGGTTTTTCGCGGTCCGGTCGCCATATAGGACGCAAAATCGCTACTATCCAACATGGAAGCTATCAAGGCTTCGGTAGGCGACACCATCATATAATAATGCATTGGAGGCCTCCTTCGCACGCTTGTGCACAGAAATTGTACCACATCCTTGACAACTATCAATGGATATGGCAATAGCCCTTACAGGAATTGCCCAAAAGAGGCACATCTGGTACGGTAGAGATATTCGCACGCAGGAAGCTTCACCCGGGATCGTTCGGTTGCTTCATGCATGCCCACAACGGGTAGGAGGTCTGCATGTTTACTATTCTGGATAAGAAGAAACTCTCGGCCGAGGTCTTCAAGATGAAAATCAAGGCTCCAAATATCGCTCGTGAACGGAAAGCCGGTCAATTCATCATCCTTCAACAGGGAGGTGTCTACGCCGAACGTATTCCGCTGACTATCGCCGATGCGGATTCCGACGAAGGATCTATAACCATTGTTTTCCAGGCTGTCGGTGATGCTACACATCGTCTAGGATCACTCGAAATCGGAGATGCCATCGAAAACGTCCTCGGTCCATTGGGGCAACCTACTCATATCGAGAAGTATGGTAAGGTTGTTTGTGTTGGTGGAGGGGTTGGCGTGGCTCCTATGCATCCCATAGCCCAGGCTATGAAACAAGCTGGTAATGAGGTGAAGATCATCATCGGAGCAAGGAACAAGGAACTTGTTATTCTTGAAGAAGAGATGAATAAAATTGCCGATGAATTGATTATCTGTACCGACGATGGAAGCTATGGGCGAAAAGCGCTGGTGACCGAACCTCTTAAAGACTTATGTGAAAATTGGAAACCAGATCTGGTAGTCGCGATCGGTCCTCCGATCATGATGAAATTCTGTACGCTTACTACAAAACCATTCAATGTTCCTACGATCGTTTCATTGAATACTATCATGATTGATGGAACCGGCATGTGCGGGGGATGTAGGGTGAGTATTAACGGTGAGACAAAATTTGTGTGTGTCGATGGTCCGGAATTTGATGCTTTTGCTGTCGACTGGGACAATCTGCTGATGCGTTTGGGAACCTATAAGCCTCAGGAGCAGGAGGCTCACCATCGCTGTCATATTGGTTTGAAGATAAACGAGGGGGAAGCATGATAGCTCATCCAGATAAAGCTGAATTGGACAAGGTGGCCGTAGAGCTGCTTCAGGTATATGGTAACAGGGAACTGAAAGCAAAGGAGCGCCTCGCGATTCCTCCACAGGAGATGCCTTCCCAGGATCCCCATGTACGAGTTTCGAATATGGATGAGGTCGCCACCGGTTATACCGAAGCCCAGGTAAAAGTGGAAGCTCTGCGTTGTCTGCAATGCGCTAACGCTCCCTGTGTGAAGGGTTGCCCGGTAGGTATCGACATTCCCCGTTTCATAGCGAAAGCAGCCGAAGGCGACTATGCCAGTTCGGTCGCTGTGATCAAAGAAAGTTCGATGCTGCCTGCAATTTGTGGTAGGGTCTGTCCCCAAGAGTCGCAGTGCCAACTTCTCTGTACCGTAGGAAAATCACTCAAGAGTATCGACAAGGCGGTCAACATCGGTCGCATAGAACGCTATGTCGCCGATTGGGAATCCCGTGCCGGCAAAAGGAAGAATCCGGAAATTGCTGCATCCACAGGAAAGAAAGTTGGTGTGGTCGGAAGCGGGCCTGCTTCTATGACCGCTGCAGCCGACCTGCGAAGAGCTGGTCACGATGTCGTGATGTTCGAAGCCCTACACAAAGCTGGAGGTGTTTTGGTCTACGGTATTCCCGAGTTCCGTCTGCCAAAAAGTATCGTCCAAGAAGAGCTCGATGCCCTTTCCGCAATGGGAGTCAAGATAGAACATAATTTCCTAGTAGGCAGGACTGCGAAGTTGCATGATCTCATGGAGAGGGAAGGTTTTGATGCCCTCTTTTTGGGGACTGGAGCGGGTCTGCCCAAATTCTTGAATATTGCTGGAGAAAATCTGGTAGGTGTGTTCAGTGCGAACGAATATCTGACCAGAAGCAATCTGATGCGGGCTTATGATCGTCATAAGGCTGGAACTCCTTTGTACAATTCAAAGAAGGTGGCTGTTTTCGGTGGAGGTAATGTTGCCATGGACGCAGCTCGTACCGCTAAGCGGTTGGGTGCGGATGAAGTTACCATTGTGTATCGCCGAACCGATGAAGAAATGCCAGCGAGACGGGAAGAGATTGCCCATGCTAAGGAGGAGGGGGTGAAATTCCTCTACCTGCATGCGCCCCTGCGAATTGTTGGTGATGAGAAGGGAATGGTGAAACAGGTTGAATTGATCACCTGTGAATTAGGAGAGCCCGATGCATCGGGAAGACGTTCTCCTGTAGAGATTCCAGGATCTGAGGCGATGCACGATTTCGATACCGTGATCGTCGCTATCGGTAATGCCTCCAATCCTTTGATCGAGAAGACCACCAAAGGCCTTGACGTAAACAGAAGAGGGAATATCATAGTTGATGAAGAGACCTGCGCCACGAGCATGAAGGGTGTGTATGCGGGAGGCGATATCGTACTCGGAGCTGCAACCGTTATTCTTGCCATGGGACAGGGAAGGCGTGCCGCCAAGGCGATGAACGCTTATCTGGCAGGAACGGGGGAGGTAGAGTGAGCACTCCAATCGATTACGATTCGGTGATCTGCCATATCCAGGCAACCTCCAAAAAGGAGGCGATCGACGAAGTCATCGACAAGTGTTCAATCTTCAGATCCTTGCCCGATTTGAACCGCTTCAGAAGGGCTGTTCACAATCGGGAGGCCATAGAGACCACCGGAATCGGCCATGGTATAGCGATTGCACATGGGAAGATCCGTAACCTTTCCCACGTACAGGTTGCCTTGGGACTGTCCGAGTGTGGTGTGGAGTACGATGCCAAGGACGGCTTGCCGGTCCATTTTCTCTTTGTGATAGCAAGCTGTCCTACAAGACAATTCGAGTATATACGGACCCTCAGCGCATTACTCAGGACGGTACGTAGTCCAGAGGTGAGGGGAGAATTGCTGCAATTAGATGATAATTATGAGTGTCCGGATCCTCTCTCTTCCCAAGGAGATTCACTGATGAAGATGTTGGCGGATCAACATTTCTCTTGGTTATGGAAAGACCAGGAAATGCAGGTTTAAGTTCCAAATGAAGCGAGTGCTGCAAACGAAAGCTTGCTTGCAAATCATGCATTAACTTCTAGTAAAGTGCTGTCTCAGTTACGACCAAATTGACCGATAGGTCATGCTCTTCAGTCGGGAGTTTCGACTCGATTTGCACAGAAAAACAAACACCTACATAGGTTCCACTAGATTTTAGTCTTGACAGATACTGGTCATAGAATCCACCACCTCGGCCTAGACGCCTTCTGTGGGGAGTGTAAGCTAGGGCAGGTACCAATACGAGTATTCGTTCATCTTTGGAAGGGGTGACGATCGATGTACAGTTCGAGTCGGGCTCTCCTACATGAAACTTGTTCATGATGATATGGTCTCGCCAATCAGTGGGCATACGGTAGAATTCCATGGTTGATGTTTCAATGCAACGGGGCAACGCCACAGTTTTACCCATCTCCAATGCCCTGTCATACAACACAGAGAGATCAGGCTCTGTGGCTAACGGCACGAATCCCATGACTATGGTGGCCATCTCGAAGCTAGCTAGCGAGAGAATTCTATTCACGATTGCCGTAGAGTACTCTTTTCGCATCGTAGCGGGGATACCTCCAAGTCGGGTACGCATCGCTTCTCTGGTATGCTGTTTTAATTGGACAATTGTCATAACATTGACTATAGCAAGTGGAGAGACTCTCCATCAAGAGTTTTTTATGACATCCGCTCTATTCGGTATGGTATAGTATTGCCCATGGAGCCGTTGAACCCTTCACCACCAGTGCCATTTCGGCGGATAGAACTGAGAGCTCTCCTGCAGGAACACAAGGGCACTATTGCAAAATTCGTTCCCCGTTGGTTACTCATGTCCTTAGAACGGTTGTTACACCTTCAGGAGATCAATGATCTATTGGAGAAGCACTTTGGAGATGACCCGCTTACCTTTATTCGTTCAGTGAACGAGCTTTTCCAACTGTCACCGGTGATCCATGGCAAAGATCGTCTTGTGTCATCGCTCGATAAGCGTCCTATCATCGTTGCAAACCACCCCCTAGGGGGACCCGAATCATTGGTTCTCATGGAGGTAGTGGGTAACGTGACCAACGATGTCCGTATGGTTGCCAAGGAGGTTTTGACAGCCTTGAAACCTTTAGCACCAGTGCTCACGCCAATTCCGAACCCCAAGAAACGCCAATCCTGTGCAGCCTTCAAACGTGACTTTGCTACAGATATTCCTATTATCGTATTTCCTGCGGGCTATTGTTCACGACCACTCTCCAATGGAACGTTGTTCGACTACCAGTGGTACCCTACGTTTGTAAAGATGGCACGACGTAGTGGGAGGCCTATTCTACCAATCCATATTGATGGCGAGAACTCTAAACGATTCTATCGACTGAGCTCCCTGCGCAGGAATCTCCACGTCAAAACCAGTCTGGAGTCTTTGTTCCTGCCGGACGAGATGTTCAGGCAAAGGGGAAAAGTGATCACTCTTACGGTTGGGGAGTTGATACAAACAGAACTATTGCCCCAGACAAAGAGTGATTGGCATTGGGCAGATATGATCCGTAACCATGTATTTGCCTTGGGTTCATCCTTGGATATGGTGTTCGACCCACACGCCACGGCAATTCTACCACTCAAGTAACGAGGAATAGAAAGCCCAAGAGGGCGAAGGTCACACCGAGTATTACCACATCTACAGTACGATACCCGAATGAACCTCTGTCAGCATCGGGGTTGTAGAGTCGGGCAGTGAGGGCTGCTTCCAGATACTCCGCCCGCTCCAAGAGGAGGGCAAATACGGTCGACCCGAGCGATACGATCTTCGGGATGGGATTACGCCAATACGCTTCACCACGAGCACGTCTTGCCTGCGAGACTTGAAGCGATGCGTCGAAGAGCAGGGGAATGGTAGAAACCGTTAGTTCCAATGTAGCTCCGATCCGGTATCCTTTTACCCCCGGAATCCTTTCCAGGAGAGAGCCGACAGAACGTGCAATATCGTCGGGAGAGCTGGTGTCGGCAAACAGCATTCCCATCGATACGATGGTAGCAAATCGTATGACAGAGAGCGCTATCTGGTCCCATTGCTCTGCTGAGCTCCATCTTGCGAGGGCTATGATGGTTGCCATGAGTATGAAAAACCGCAATTCCCTTCTATACCTGCCAATAGGCAAACGGATAGCAGTAGCAATGATAATGAAAAACAGACTGAGTACCGATGTCTGAAGCAACGTTGTGCGGATCAAAGCGGTAGATATCATCAGCATCGCGATAATTTTACTTATGGGGTTTGCCCTATGGAGAAAGGTATTCCTGTCGTGGTAATGGAAAAGATTTACTTCAACCATGTGAGCTCCCCCACCTCAATGGGAGTGCCCTTGAAGTGTGGCCTACGGATACCATAATCGCCCACAACATCCAAAACCATGGCTGGATTGCCTTGAGCGGCTATGACTCCCTGATCCAAGAGCATCAACGAATCGGCGTGCGCAAGGACCTTCTCTATCTCGTGTGTTGCCACCAAAATCGTGATTCCCTGTTCCTTTAGGGCAACAAGGGATTCGAGAACACTCACAATACCAGGATAGTCGAGGTTAGCGAACGGTTCATCCAACATTAATACATGGGGTTTCATAACCAATACCCCCGCTATCGCCAGTCTCCGGCGTTCTCCTCCAGAGAGGGTTCTTGGTCGTTGGTGTAAGACCGATTGGAGTCCCAAAAGGGAAACCGTGTCGTCTAACCTCGCCGAACGCTCTTGACCGGTTATACCTAGATTGTCCAAACCAAAGAGTATATCGCGTTCTACAGTCTGGCCAACTACTTGGGCATCGGCATCCTGAAATACGAGTCCTACTGAACGGTTACGGGTTTTCGGTTTGCGACTGAGATCCACACCATCTATGAAAATCGTTCCTCCGGAGGGCTGCAATAGGCCTTTAATGATACGCATGAGCATACTCTTCCCTGTTCCATTACGTCCTCCGAGTACGACGAACTCCCCCTTTCCGATACTGAAGGTGATATCCTTGAGAATATGGTGTTCTTTTCCTATGGAGAAAGATAGGTTGTGTAGGTCAAGAGCCGGTTTCATCGGTAAAAGATTCCTCCTGTGGTGCTTTGGTGAGGAATTGGCGCACCCTGAGGGAAAACAGGTTCCCAAGTAGTACGGTAGCCACAAGTTTGAGCAAATCGCCCGGCAGGAATGGAATCAGGCCAATTGCCAAGCTCTTTCCCCAGGAAATGTCGAGCACCGTCTTCAGGTATGGAATACCAATTGCATAGAGTACGATAGTCGCTACTGTAGCTCCAAGGATGATCCACAGGAGCTGACCTTTGGTTACCTTGTCGTCTTGATTTGCTTTCCTGAATCCGATATCGGTACATAATCCTGCAAGGGGAGCCGCAATGAGCCAACTGAGAAGGAACCCTCCCGTGGGACCCGCGAAATGGCCGAATCCACCAACGCCACCACTGAATACTGGAAGCCCGATGGCTCCCAAGGCAAGATAGACGGCGACCGAGGCTGCCCCGATACGTCTTCCCCCGAGTATCCCGGCAAGGAGGACGAACATCGTCTGAAGGGTAATGGGCACCGGTCCAACCGGTATAGCAATATAGGCTCCTGCTACCATGAGGGCTGAGAAGAGCGCAATGATGATGATACGTCGTAGGTCCATGTATTCCTCCACGTCTGTAGCTATATCATAATCGGCATCTTATTGTAAACCATTTTAGATTTCATGTTTACAATTAAGTGGTCATTGGGTACACTAGAGACAGAGGCGCGGGGAGGTGGATATATGGCTTCACGACAGCAGGTATTGTCACTTTTGGAACAGCATAAGGGATCCTTCGTCTCCGGAGAGGAGATAGCCCGCCATGTGCAGATAACGCGAGCTGCCGTATGGAGGGCGATCAGTGATCTACGCTCGGACGGATATGAGATCGAAGCCTCCACGAGAGTCGGGTATCGGTTGGCACAGCATAGCGATAAAATTTCCGCCGAGGGAATACAAATGGCACTCGATCCATCGCTGGTTTTGGATATCCACTATTTCGATGAGATCGATTCTACTAATCGGGAAGCAAAACGGTTGGCAATGGATGGTGCTCCCCAAGGGACCGTGGTTGTCGCAGGGAGGCAGTCCGGTGGTAGAGGTCGGCTAGGGCGCTCATTCTACTCACCCGAATCAAGCGGAATCTATATGAGTATCATCCTCAAACCCGATATGGATAGCTCCCTTGCCTTACGGATCACGAGTGCCGCAGCAGTAGCTGTATGTCGTACGATTGAGCAGTTGTCCGACAGAAAAGCGAAAATAAAATGGGTAAACGATATCTACCTTGATGACTTGAAGGTCTGCGGCATACTTACCGAAGGTATCAGTGGATTCGAAAGCGGCAAGATCGAGAGTGTCATTGTTGGTATCGGGTTGAACCACTCGGTTCCTGAGGAAGGTTTTCCTTCCGATTTGGCTGGAATTGCCGGTGCAGTCTTTCCTGCAGGCGCTCCGGTTGAGGTTCCCAGAAATCGGATGGCTGCTGTCATGCTTGAAAATCTGTTCAATCTGTTTTCCCATGTCCAGGATGTTGCTATCATGAATGAGTATCGGGATAGGAGTCTCGTTCTTGGCCGACAGGTGAAGGTGATTCAAGGAGATTCAAGCTATGAAGCCGATGCAGTCACTATCGCAAATGATGGCTCTTTGGTAGTCCGTCTGTCCGATGGAAGGCAGCAGATCTTGAGCTCGGGAGAGATTTCCATACGGTTGCGCTGACAAAGTTCAGGATTGTTCCGGACAGGGGTTGACAACTACCATTTTTAAAGGGTATAAAAGTGGACGTTGCGCCGCTTTAGCTCAGTTGGTAGAGCAAAGGACTGAAAATCCTTGTGTCCTCGGTTCGATTCCGAGAGGCGGCAAAAACAGAGGCACTTATCCAAAAAAACGGTAGGTGCTTATCTTTTGTCCGAGCTCGGTTCCCACGGGCACGAAGGGCAGTAGCGGGGCATTCCCCGATTTCAATATATTCCCCAAAAGGCGCACGCTCGGTGCGCCTTTGTTGTCTCTTTGCCGGTAAGTTGGGCTATAGACCACTTGCTCCATATGACTGACAAGGATACACTATTTCCATGGACAATCTGGAGCGTACGTTACGCAATATCCAAGAGGCCATCAACTTTGAAACTCTTCTGGCGTGTACTAGACGGTCGCAGTCTTTCGTTGAGCCGTTATTCGATCGAATTGGAGAAGTCGTACCGCTGAAAGACCCCATGACGTTGCATCCCAACACCTATTCTGAGGCTATCGGTATCGACACAAGGGAGATGTTGGATACCCATTCCTTTGTTAAATCAAGGTTCTTCCGATTGGATCATACAGATTTTGTGATAAAGCGGGGCGATCGGTTTTATCCACAGCACGCAGCCGACGTTCAGGACTCTCCCCGTTTTCTTTATGGGCGAGGTAATGTCGAGCTGCTGGGGGAAAAGTGTGTCTGTATAGTCGGGACTCGTAATCCCAGTAATGAAGGGAAGGAGTATGCCAAGAAGACCGTGGAGACGTTAGGTTCCCATGGTGTTGTCATCGTCTCTGGCCTGGCCTTGGGGATAGACGGTATTGCCCATATCTCTGCTTTGGCGACTAAGACACCAACCGTGGCGGTCTTGGGAACTCCGTTGATCGACGTATACCCTCCTGAGCATCGGAATCTGCAGAAGGTCATTGCAGAACACGGATTGGTGATTACCCGATTCTCTCCAGCCGTACAGACCCAAAAATGGCACTTTTTGCTGAGAAACCGGCTGATGAGTTCCCTAGCCGTAGGCAGCGTGGTTGTCGAGGACCGCGATGGGGGTGGAGCCGTAAAGCAAGCAATATATGCTTTGGAACAACAGCGACGCGTCGTCATTTTCCAACATGTGTTGGACAACCGATCACTGCTCTGGCCACGAAGGCTCTCATTGAAGCCTGGGGTGATGGTCGTAAAACAACCCGAATATATCCACGCCCGCCTGTTTGCGAGGCCTAGGGCAGGGGGAGAAGATCCTTCGAAAGTAGCGGCTCCTACCCAGCTTTCGCTATTCGACTTGGCTTGACAATGAGTTGCTCCTTGCATAGTATTCAACCCTATGAAAGCACACGAACTACGCGACAAATACATAGAATTTTTTGTGTCCAAGGACCATACCCAGATATCAGGGGCTTCCCTGATTCCCGAGAACGATCCGACGGTATTGTTCACCACAGCCGGCATGCATCCTCTCGTTCCGTACATCTTAGGACAGGAACATCCTGCTGGGACACGGCTGGTTGACTACCAGAAGTGTATCCGAACCGGTGATATCGATGCTGTGGGAGATCCTCATCACCTCACCTTCTTCGAGATGTTGGGGAATTGGTCATTAGGTGACTATTTCAAGGATGAGGCGATCCATTATAGTTACGAATTTCTCACCAAGTGGTTGGATATCGACCCGGAAAAGCTCTCGGTGACGGTGTTTGCAGGGGATGATGCTGTTCCCAGGGATGACGAGTCGGCCGCTGTCTGGCGCAGCTTAGGCATACCCGATGAACGTATCTATTTCCTTCCCCGCAAGGATAACTGGTGGGGGCCGGCCGGAGAAGCCGGTCCATGTGGTCCCGATACCGAGATGTTCATAGACACCGGACGCGATTCGTGTGGTCCAGACTGCCGTCCTGGCTGCAGTTGTGGTAAATACTTCGAGATATGGAACGATGTCTTTATGGGCTACCGAAAGACCCTCGAGGGAGACTATGTACCTTTGGAACGCAAATGTGTCGATACCGGTATGGGTATCGAAAGGACCATTGCCGTCCTCCAGGGGAAGAAATCGGTCTATGAGACCGAAGTGTTCTCTCAAACCATCGCCGAAATCGAGAATTTGTGCACAGTCGTCTACGGAGATGATGAGGATAAGGATGTGTCGGTACGGATCATCGCCGACCATGTGCGTACCAGTGTCTTCATCCTTGGAGACCAGCGGGGAGTGAAGCCCTCGAATGTCGGCCAAGGGTATATCCTGCGACGACTGATTCGCAGGGCTGTACGACATGGCCGGAAGTTGGGCATTGAGGGTAAATTCCTCTCAGCTTTGGCTGTCGGGGTTATAGGAATGTATAAAGGTGCGTATCCTGAACTCGAGGCAAACCGCGATTTCATTATCACCGAATTGGGCTTGGAAGAGGAGAAGTTCTCCACGACCCTCCAAAAGGGTGAGCACGAATTCGAGAAGATGCTTCCCAACCTCATGAAGGGTAAAAGTAGAGAGATCAATGGAAGGATTGCCTTCAAACTCTACGATACCTACGGATTTCCCATTGAATTGACTGAGGAGTTGGCTGCCGAGCATGGTTTTACTGTCGATAAGAAGGGCTTCGATGCTGCGTTCGAAAAGCACCAGGAGATCTCTCGTGCGGGTGCCGAACAGCAGTTCAAGGGCGGTCTGGCTGACCACAGTGAGCTCACTACAGCCTTGCACACTGCGACCCATCTGCTTCACCAGGCTCTGCGTACCGTACTTGGTGATCATGTAGGACAGAAGGGGTCGAATATCACTGTTGAGCGTCTCAGGTTCGACTTTACCCATGATGCACCTATGACTAAGGAAGAATTACAGCGAGTAGAGGACATGGTGAACGATGTCATCAAGCGTGATCTTCCTGTCTCATTCGAGACCATGACGGTTGAGGAGGCGAAAGCCCAAGGAGCGATCGCCTTCTTCGAGAGCAAATATGGTGAGCAGGTGAAAGTCTATAGTGTCGGAGACTTCTCCAAGGAGGTCTGTGGAGGTCCCCATGTGGAGCGTACCGGGACCATGGGGCATTTCCGGATCAAGAAAGAGCAATCCTCTTCGGCCGGTGTCCGCCGTATCAAGGCTGTGTTGGAAAAATAGCTGGTAGTCATTCACCTCTGAAACGAGAAGTATTGAGATAAGTCCCTGGATGAAAAAGTCCGGGGATTTTTTTGTTGTGTGGTTCGTGTTTCGCACACAAGGTGCATTTAGGTGCCAAAAGTAATAAATATATATTAATTGTTTGGCCTTCTTTTCTTGTCATGTCATTTTTTGATATAACAATATAAATTATTAAATTATCCGCTTAAAAATGACATAAAATTAAATAAATAGGTTGTAAAATTGTATTGTTGGGATGATAATTAAGATGGCAATACGGTAAAGGGAACTTCTTCGATCTACAGCTTGCCGCATGGTTAATTGGGTTTAGCGATGGTCCATCCGGAGGGGGTGGATCGTGTTGGAAGCCAGACCATCTGGATGATGGCGGCTGAGGAGGTTCTATGAAACATAAAAGGATTCTGCTTCTTATTTTGGTGATCGCAATCGTGCTTACTTCATTCGGTTGCGATCTTGTCTCCAGTACAGTGGAGTCATTGTTCGATGGAGGATTCGTCCTTCCGCCGGATATAGCGACAAACACGATCGATTTCGAGATTACCGGTGTGGGAACGGGCTTACGTGGGTATGATAATTTCCCGTCGATAACACTCTACGCGTCACCACGCATAAAAGATACCGATACGGTAATCACTGGGCTTGTACAAGCAGACTTCTTCGACGTTATCGATGATAACGGTGAAGCTCGACCTATTGAAGTGAATCCACCGAAAGAAGTTGCTACGGAAGGAGAGAAGCAAGCTGATATTGTGTTCGTAATCGATACGACTGGCAGCATGTATTCATACCTTGATACAATGGTTGCAAAAGCACAGGATTTTGCCGATACACTTGCTTCTTCAAATATTGATTACCGTGTGGGATATGTTACCTTTGGTGATGATATCCGTAAGGGGACCGATGAGCGGTTGGCTCCAACAAGTGATATTGACACATTCAAGACGAAGATTGCAACGCTAACTGCAACTGGTGGGGCAGATGGTCCTGAGAATCAGATAGATGCCCTTGACTACGCCCGTGCAGGAACTACCGAATTGACGAGCAATCCTGCCGGTTCATTCCAAAATGATATGGGATTTAGTTATCGGATTGATGCTGCGAAAGTATTTATTTTGATAACTGATATCGGATTCCATACCCCTGAATCACCGGGAGATGTTTTGGATTACTATTCTGGTGTCTACAACACGGTTTCTGAAGAAATTGCCAAGTTGATAGATTCCGATGTCAATTGTTATGTTGTAGCTCCGACAGGAATTGCAGGATACGAAAGGATTGCCGATGAGACTGGTGGAAAGTATTATCCGTCAGGATCTGATTTTGATGAAATCCTACTCGACATCGGAACAGAAATCACATACTTGTACGATTATCAGATCACATTCATGACCAACGATTTCACACCGAGTAAGCTTCACACCCTCCGCTTGGCTGTCCATACGAGTGTTGGAGATGCCGAGGCCACAGTTACCTATACCTCTCCAGCAGTAGTGAACTACGATAGGGCAATGGAGATCTACGAAAGGGGTCTGGGCCAATAGTCGATTCATAGTTTGTATGTCAGAAATGTTCTGCAGCCACCCCTGAATGGGGTGGTTGTTGCATACTCTGCGATAAATAAGCGTTTTTCTGGTGAGAAAGATAAATATTTAGCACCTGTTGTAATTTTTTCTTGACAATTTGTCATGCCAACATGAAAATAGTGACAAAGGAAAAAAATGCCGTTTACTGCGGTTTCCAGGGGGTACTATGAGAAAGGTCTTATGTTTGGTAGTTGTTCTTCTATTGTTGTCGTCTGTAGCCGCATTTGCAGCCCAGCCGCGTGAGGGTATCGGTGTCGGAGGAATAACAGGTCTTCCCTTCCATATAGGAGCCGCCGCCGAATACAATTTCGGTGCAGCATCGGCAAACGCATCGTTGGGATATTTACGCTATGGAACAAATTACTTCCAGATAAAACTCGGTGGTGACTACAACTTTCCCGATCCATTCGTCCAGTCGGCATGGGATATGGATTTGTATTTGAGTGTGGGGGGTCAATTTGCCATAGATATCGGTCCTGTGGCAGTTTTTAGTTTGGGAATTCCCGTCACGTGGTCTTTCTTCATGGAAAATATGCCACTCAAAGTTTTCGTCAAGGCTGGTCCGGAGCTCTATTTTGGCTGGGGTACTTCCCTCGGTTTCTCTGGTTCGGCGGGAGCCTACTACCTCTTATAGCAGCGTAGGTCAATCTACGACTACTGAAATCGCATGTGGTTGGCATCTGCTAGCAATAGCAGGTGCATAATCCCAACCTAGGATAGCGGAAATTCCCAAGAGTTCACGCATATGGCAGTTGCCAATTGCCCTTTGAACATGCTCTAACTGTTGTTCATGTGCCATGAGGTGTGCAGTTGTCCCAAGAAGGGTCTGTTGGACCTTGTCCAAGGGAATCCAGGCCTCGGTTATACCTAAACCATCCTCTTCCTCGGTATGTTCGGTGACGGTACGGTTATTGGACAATGTACCCGATACATACAGGTTCTCGAACCTGAGTATCCCATTATAGAACTCACGCACAATTGCGATTGGAGCACTAGCAGTAATCACAAGCCCCAGCTCCTCACGACATTCGCGTTCTGCACAGGCTTGGACGGTCTCTCCAGGATCGATTCCCCCACCGGGAAGGACGTACTGGTCCCTGTTGGCCATAAAAGAAAAGACGAGCTTCCCCTCATGTACTACCACAGCACGTACAGTCCGCCTGTACCATGGGATAAGGGCCTTTTGTGATTGTATGGGTATGGAGTCTTGTATTGTGAACCGTTTGATAGGAGACCTCACAAATTGGTATCGCAAGCCTTCAGTTCTACCGCCAGTTGTCCACAAGCACCATTTACACCTCTCCCTCGTGAGAAACGTCGTGTATAGGGTACTCCGAGAAGATCGAGTTCCCTGGTAAAGCTGTCGATCTCTCTCCTACCCGGAGTCTCCCAAGGTAGTTCGGCTGCAGGGTTCCAAGGAATGAGATTAACCATAACATCCAAACCCCGAATGAAATTGGCGAGCTTCTTAGCCGATGGTCCATCGGTATTCTGGTCATGGAGCATCACATATTCCAAGGTGAAGCGTTTTCCCACGACATGTTGGTATCTCAGAAGTGCTTTCTTGAGTTCATCGAGCGGGTAGGCTTTGTTGACCGGCATGATCTCTGTCCGTTGCCGGTTATCGGCAGTCACAAGCGATACAGCGAGTTTCACCGGAAGATTCAATTCAGCCAGTTTGAGGATCCCGGGAATGACACCGCTGGTACTGATCGTAATACGACGAAGTCCGATATCGAAACCGTCCGGGTCATGTAGGTATGTGATAGCCTGGATGACTTCAGCGAAGTTTGCCATCGGCTCTCCCATTCCCATGAAAACGATATGTGAGGTATCTGGGGCAATTCTCCGTAGATGTACGAACTGTTCGATAATCTCGAATGCCTGTAGATTTCGGATAAGTCCCATAGTTCCGGTACGGCAGAAGGTACAACCCATGGCGCAACCGACTTGGCTCGAGAGACAGGCTGTCTTCCTATTCTCCTTATCGGTAAGAAGGACACACTCGACGATCGCTCCATCGTGTAGCTCAATTCCAAGTTTGGTAGCTCCAGAGGAGTCGGTCTGTTCATCGATCACGTTACTGGAAGTAAGAGACGGCATGGCCGATGCGAATTCTTCACGTAATGCTTTGGGTAGATCGGTCATCTCTTCAAAACCTGCGACGCACCGTACAAGCCACTGGTAGACCTGTTTGCCCTGGTAGGCTCGCGATAACCCTAAGGCTCCAAGAATTTCATTCGGCTTCATGCCATAGAGGCTCTTGGGCATTTTCTTCAACTCTTCCATCTGTATCGACTCCTTGCTCACACAGTCTATGCGAACATGGCGATTATGGCCAGTAGTACACCGGTGATACCTTCTCCCCCGAGGAATCCACTGGCGACCAGACTAGTCTTTTCGGTTGTCTGAGTAGTGCGATCTTTTCCGATTACCTTCTTTATTCCCATGAGCACTAATGCACCGAATCCCATGATCATGGAGATGCTGATGGGAAGATAAATACCAAGACCGAGCGTTGCTGCAGGGATGTTCACCACATACAGGACAATACCGACGATAGCACCGAGAGTGAATGCCGGAATATGACCCAAACCTCCTACCATGGCCGTTACTGCACGCGCCTGAGGAGCCGGGAGCATTTCGGAGCCGAAACCTCCGAAGGAATCCTTGAGAACGAAAAGGGCAACAACCGCTACAGCTGATCCCATAACTCCGCCGATACCTTCTGCTATCACTTGTGAAGATGGTCTCGTTCCCACCAGATGCCCCGACTTCATGTCATTCATCATATCACCGGTCAAACCACAGGCTACTGCGGTTACCCCCGCGATGGAGAACGCAGCTATGGTCGAAGGGTTCCAGACGATCTGGATTGCCAGGAGGACCAGGATGCCGAATATCTCCATGGGATTTATTCCCGTCTGTCCGGTAAGCATTGCCGCCAATTGTGTGGTGAGGTAGATTCCGATGATGGTAATGACTGCTTGTAGGAATGAGATCTCGGTACCTGCACTGAGCAGTACCAATACACCAATTACCACAGACAATGCTACCCAACGACTCTTTCCCTGGGGAATAGCGAAAATCGAGATCCCGCTGGCAGGCTTTTTGTCTCCATCTTTAAACTGTCTGATCTTCTGCCAGGCAGTTTTTACCAGAATACCGATTCCCGTACCAACCATGAGTCCGATACCGAGATTCTGTCTGAATAGATCAGCTGCCGCCATATCGGCAAAAAGTCCAGATGCGATTCCAATGGGAGTGAGCAGGAGGTAGCCGAAAACTGCACCGCCAAGCCAGACTAATGAGAGCACCGGTCCAATTATCGCACCAATACCTGCTGCCATGGGAGAGACCCAGATGGATACGGCTGGTATGAGCGCGTTTCCTGCGAAAAGGACCATTACTGCGGGAATCAAAGGGATCCCATCCCTGAATATGGTGAAGAGTGCACTCGCTGCCATACAAGTGAACAACAGAGGAGCTCCCTTTCCTTTTGTCGTGCTGGCTATCAATGTGTTGTAGGCGGCTTGACCCATGGGATAGGGGAGCTTCTCCTCAACGATATACCGTTGACGGGCAATAATGGTGAAAAGTGTTCCCAGTAACGCACCTGAAAGGGTGATAATGAAAATACTCAACGGTGAGACTGTCGCATCGGCATTGAGCATCCAAATCCCGGGAAGGGTGAATGCGAGACCTCCCGCGACCATCGCTCCTGAGCTCATCATGGTGTGTGTGACATTGATTTCTTGAAGGGTAGAGTTCTTGAAGCGCCGTAGGATAGCCATGCTTACGACCGTGACGAATACGGTCGGCCACGGCAATGCTCCCATCCTGAGGGCTACATAAAGTGAGCTGCTCGTAATCACCAAGAGTCCGAGCAGGCCGATGATCACACCTCTTACGGTTAATTGCCTTGTGTTATGTGTACTTTCCATACGACTCCTCCCTAGGTTGCACAGAAGCATATCAGATTGACGAATCTTGGTTAAGTGTCCAGATAATCATGTCCTGTGTGTAACTTTTAAAGCATAAATTGGTTTAATCCATAATTGATGTGGATTCATTAGCATAATTGCAGTATTATGCACTTAGAAACTTACTCAGGGATACGTTCCCAAAGGAGAAAAAACGTATGAAGAAAGTATTATTGGTAATTGCTCTCGTGCTTGTGATTGCACTTCCGTTGACTGCGGCAAGTTACTCCAAGACCAATGGAGTTGGTGTTGGAATAAGTCTCGGATATCCAAGCAATGGTGTTGCGTTTAAGTATGGAATGGACGATTTTAGATTGGTAGGTACTCTTGGTTGGAATTTGAGCGGCAACACACTTATAGATCTTGAAGTCGGTGCACAGTATGATTGGTTGGAGTTTGATATTGAAGGTGTTCCATTCTACGTCAATGCTGGTATCACCGGTGCCATTGGTGTGGCTGGAGATGACTCCTTTTCATTGTCTGCAGCAGTACCCGTGGGAGTTTCTTATTTCTTTGAGGAGTTGCCCATCGAAGCTTTCCTGAAACTTGGTCCGGTTATCAAGATCATTCCTGCAGTTGGAGTTGGATTCAGTGGAGCAATCGGCGGACTCTGGTACTTCGAGTAGTCTGACAGACTATCCCATTCGGGAGACAATCGGTCACGGTGGATGCATTTTCTGCCGTGATTTTTTTGTTTTCATAGAGTTAGCCTAGACAAACTTTCTAGTATATGATATATCAACCCTGAAATAGTACTAATTAGGAGTTTTTATGGCGCAAATCATACCCGGCTTTATTGTGGGGCTACGTGAAGGACTTGAAGCCTTTCTTATAGTGACTCTCATCCTCGAGTATCTTAACAAACTTGGGAAGAAGGAATTGCATGGTTCTGTGACGAGAGGCATGTTCACGGGACTTGGAATCTCGGTGGTCTTTGGTATCTTGCTCTGGTTGTTAGCTCTAACCGTTGCGAGTGGGAGTGATGCGGTTGGTAAGTTGTGGGAGGCGGGGGCTTCACTTGTAGCAGTGCTCTTCATTACCTACTTCATCTACTGGATGATCCAACATGGCAAGTCGCTCGTGCAGGATGTACGTGATTCGGTTGATGCAAACCTTTCAGCGAGAGGACTATTTCTCTTGGCTACTGTAGCAGTAGCTCGTGAGGGAGCCGAGATTGCACTATTTGCATTCACTGCCGAAGACAAGGTCATCTATCTTACAGGAACCATCTCAGGAATACTCGTGGCAGCGATTCTAGCTTTACTCATCTACAAATCACTGGTTCGAGTCGATATTGGATTGATTTTTCGGATCACCCTGGTCTATTTGATTCTCCAGGCAGGCTATTTATTTGGTTATGCCATCCATGAATTGCTTTCGGCTTTGCAGTCGATTGGTATGCTCAGTGCCGATGCTGCGATATATGCAAAACTCTATAATCTTGGTGGTACAGTACTGGATCATAAAACAGGTGTAATTGGAATACCGCTTAATGTCCTTGTCGGATGGTATTCCAAACCAGAAATCATCCAGGCAATAATCCAACTGGTCTATATCGGAATTCTGGGGAATATCTGGAGAAGGAAAAATTCCATCAAATAATATCCCGATTTTCACATAATCGAAGCATGGAACCTCCCGTGGAAGCCCTATTCGAGGATTTCCCCAGTACCATCACTGATATACGGTACCAGGTTCTTTTCGAGGAAACGGGGAATACGGGCGCGGATCTTCACTCCCTCATCCACATAATCGATATGGAGTACCGTACCATTGTTGCGGATCATAGCAACTAGATCCCCCCTTGAATGGGGGATCGTAAAGGCATACTCCGGATGGGCGATATGGGCTAAGCGTTCAACCGAAAGCAGCAATTCGCCGATACCTTCATTTTCCTTCACAGAGCCCGTGATGGTTCCAGGATGGTCGGCTATGATCTTGGCAACCGAAAATTCATCATTCTGGGCATCCATCTTATTGATGAAGATCACCATGGGCTTTCCTTCACAACCCAAGGATGCCAAAACTTCCATAGTCGTCTCATAGCACTGGAGCATATCGGGGTGCGAGGCATCTACGACATGGATGATGAAGTCGGCATACTTGGCCTCCTCAAGGGTGGATTTGAATGCATCTACTAATTGGTGGGGTAGGTTGCTGACGAATCCCACTGTATCAGAGACCAGTAGTTCTCCACCTCGAGGTAATGGAATCTTACGCGTAGTCGGGTCCAACGTGGCGAAAAGTTTATTCTCCACCAAGACATCGCTTCTTGAGATCAAATTGAGTAGTGAGGATTTCCCCGCATTGGTGTACCCGACTATCGCAGCAGTAGGGATCGTCCCTTCCGAGCGACTCTTGCGTTGGATACTTCTCTGCCCTTCAACCTTTTGTAGTTCACGCTTGAGTTGTGCTATACGGTTCATGACGATACGGCGGTCAATCTCCAACTGAGTCTCACCTTCCCCACGAGTACCTTTCATACCACCGCGCTGACGCGAGAGATGGGTCCATTTCCGCGTGAGCCGGGGAAGAGAGTATTCCTGCCTCGCCAATGCGACTTGGAGAACAGCTTCCTTCGTGGCAGCACGGTCACTGAAAATCTGAAGGATAACCTCTTGCCGGTCAATTACGGCGATTTCAAATGCCTGTTCCAGATTCCGTTGCACCCTTGGCGGGAGGTCTTGTTCGAATACCACACAATCTGCCTGTGCTTCTTCTACCAATACTTGCAGTTCTGCGACTTTTCCCGATCCTATCAGTGTCGCAGAATTAGTATTTCTCAATGGGATAACCAACGATCCTACGATATCGGCACCCATCGTCTTGACCAAGCTCTGCAGCTCATCGAGACGGGCTTCCGATCGTCGGTTCTCTTCTCCCTGGGGGCGAAGTACCACGAGATACGCTTTAGTCTGAGGACTATCAATGGTAATGAATTTGTTTTCAGTAATGGAAAGACTCCTTGGGGTGCTGTACAAGACAGTGACCTTCGTGATCATTATATGCTATACTCAGCGCGCATTACAAGCTAACAAGGGGTTCCCATGGGTCTTAATTGCGGTATCGTAGGATTGCCGAACGTCGGTAAATCCACCATTTTCTCAGCACTCTCTTCGGCACCCGCCGAAGCAGCTAATTATCCGTTCTGTACCATTGATCCGAATGTCGGAATGGTCAGTGTTCCCGATAAACGTCTGGACAGAATCGTCGAACTCATTCCAACAAAAAAGGTAGTTCCTGCTACTGTGGAATTTGTCGATATCGCAGGTTTGGTGGCCGGAGCTTCGAAAGGAGAGGGCTTGGGGAACCGTTTTCTGGCATCGATTCGTGAAGTAGGTGTTTTGGTTCATGTCGTTCGTTGTTTCGAAAATCCCGATATCGTTCACGTCGCGAACCGTATCGACCCAGCTAGTGATATAGAGACAATCAATATCGAACTGGCTTTGGCAGACTTGGAAACCGTTGACAAGCGGTACCAGAAAGTCTCAAAGATGACCCGTCTGGACAAAGAGACTGCCAAACAGGCAGCTGCAATATTACCCATACTGGAGAAACTTCGAGAGTCGTTGGGAAATGGAGTCGCAGCAAGAAGCCTTGGACTGGATGACGAGCAATTGAAACTTATTTACGATTTGCATCTCATTACACTCAAACCTATGATCTATGTATGCAATGTCGATGAAGAGAGCATAGATAGTGAGAATTCCTATGTTGATATCGTAAGGAAAATCGCGAGCGAAGAAGGTGCACAGACCGTTGTGATATGCGGAAAGATAGAGGCCGAGATCGCAGCATTGGACACCCCAGAAGATCGGGCAGAGTTCCTAGAGGCCGTGGGATTGGAGGAGTCGGGGCTCAACCAACTCATCCATACTGGGTACCAGACTCTCGGGCTTAGGACCTTCTTCACCGCTGGAAGTGATGAAGACCGTGCATGGACCTTCCATAGCGGAGACAAGGCGCCACAGGCAGCTGGAGTAATTCACACCGATTTCGAGAAGGGATTCATCAAAGCCGAGGTCTACCACTGTGAAGACCTGTTTACCTATGGCAGCGAGCAAAAGGTGAAAGAGGCTGGAAAATTGAGAATTGAGGGAAAAGAGTACGAAGTACGTGATGGCGATATCATGCACTTCAGGTTCAATCTCTAGAATCTCCCACTACCAGGTAGCACTGAATTCAATGGGCTCTGCCAAGAGAAGGAACTCGATCAGGGGTATGTCGAAGCGGATGGAATTCGAGCTTTCACGTATCCCTCCGTTTTGGGATTTGATGCTCGAGGGAGTGGTAAGCCGCAAGGAGATCACACTATTGGTGATCGATGGTGGTCCATCTTCTCCCAAGATGTAACTGATCATATCGAGATACTCGGCCTCACTCATTCCCTCATTGTATAGAGGCCCGAACGTCTCAAAATTTTCATCGGCTAAGAATGGGATTATCCTAGTCAGTTGGGGATAATTTTCTAAATCGAGATAGAATCGGAGCGTGGTATCCTTACCCTTCGTTCGTACCGTGACAATACTTTGCGGTTCCCTTTTGTTCAAATCACTGAGTAAGTCTTCCAGGCTGGAATAGGTGAAGTCGATAAAATAACCATTGTCGCCAATTTTTGAGGATGCGATATTCGTTGCGCTGTTCGTACCATGCAACTGGGTAACAAAATCCTCAACACTTGCATCCATGATCGATATTTCTCGTTCTTCCGGGGTGAAAGGTTCGAAATCTTCCAGTACTGTGAGGAAAAAGTCGTAGACATAGAGGTCTGTAGTTGCCCAACCGGAGCGACTATTGGACATGCTCAATCCTTGTTGCATCACAC
Organism: Pleomorphochaeta sp. DL1XJH-081; assembly: GCF_049310885.1. Taxonomy (NCBI): domain Bacteria; kingdom Pseudomonadati; phylum Spirochaetota; class Spirochaetia; order Spirochaetales; family Sphaerochaetaceae; genus Pleomorphochaeta; species Pleomorphochaeta sp. DL1XJH-081. Next base: position 528,389 of record NZ_JBMDYO010000001.1, on the reverse strand, counting down.
AACCGCCCAACAAAGCCATAGTCATCACCAATCCGATCAGAAACATCAGCCGTATACGTTTGCACATCATTTCAGGGCACCTCTTTCGCCTACTATAATCCACCGGATCGAGCTCTAGCAACCCAAACCTTCACCCCTGCATCGGTTCTATGTAGAGGACATCATCTTCCATGAATACCCAATGGGGTATCTCCTCTTCGAACGGGACATGGGTATCGATGAATCGAGAAAGCTCCATCGAATCCAAAAGTGCCAGATCATCGGGTGGATAGGAGAGGTAGACCATCGGGTCTTCCCCGCTATCTTGCAAATGGGCGATTCCCTGATGCAATTCCATGTAACTGAGCATGGCTGGCAGCAGGTGTTCCAAACCTTGTTCGCCGAATTGTCTTCTCACGAATGTATCCTGGATGGAGAAGATATCTTCCTCATCCGGATTTTCACAAGTATCGAGAAAATCGGCGAAATGGTACAGCCACTGCGATGGCGACATCCCTATAGCCTTACAGGCGGCATGTATCCACATGACTGCCCTTCCTTTCGTATAGAACAGGTCACAAGCTTCCTTGAGCCGCAAGGCCTCGGCAATGTCCTTCTCGTCCATCGTTGGACTGTGTTGCAATAGGTAGGGGCTCTCGACCAGATGGGAGAGTTGGAGCATCCCAGCATCTTGTGCAAGCTGGGTTCCGGGGAGGAGGGCAAGCAGGAATATGTCGAGATTACTCGGTTTACAGGAAATCGCGAAATCCAAACTCTTTCGGAATGAGTCCAAAGTATCTCCGGGCAGCCCTATGATCAGATCGAGTCCGAATACCACCCCATGGGCATTTAAAAGAGATATCTTTTCAGCGAACAACGTTGGATTGAAATTCCGACCTATCGACTCCAATACCGTAGGATTACTGCTTTGTAATCCGATTTGGAGTGAACAATGGAATTGTCCGAATAGGGCAGCGGTAGCTTCATCAAGCAGTTCGGCTCTGATTTCAAACGTAAAATGCATATCTGCGGACGCTGTATCCCTAATCAAAGTCAATAACTGGATTGTTCTTTCACGTTTCATATTGAAGGTCGGATCGAGTACGAATACATGTTTTACATCATGCTCTACCAAAAGTTCCAACTCCGCTTGCAACCGCTCTATCGGATAGGTCCTGACCGATCGGTTTCCCCGTGATTCGAAACAGAAGGCGCAGTGGTAGGGACAACCGCGAGTCATCTCCCAGAGGACTCCTTCATAGGAATCCACGTTTGCGACTCCCGTGAGAAGGGGGGAGGGCAATACAGCTAAGTTCGAAGGATATCTGGGAATAGGAATATCGGCTATTGAGGTCTGGATTCCCCGTCCCTCTACGTTTTCTCCTCTCATGAGTTGTTGGACCATATCGCACACGGTCTCTTCGCCCTCACCCAAAACAAGGATATCGATCCCAGAATCGAGGAGGATCTTGGGGTCCGCCATGGTCTCCGGACCACCGGCGAAAATCGTTATATGGGGTTTTAGCTTACGTAGGTGAGCAAGAAACTCATTGAACCAGTCCCTATTGTAGAGGTAGAGGGAGAGACCAAGAAGGTCGATATCATATTGGGCAGTGTGTTCTGCTGCTTCAATGGGATCGTCCTGGTCGGAAATGAAATGGGAAAGTTCTACCTCAATCGAGTCTTTAAGCATCTCATGCGAAACAAGAGCCGTCTGGATACAAAGCGCTCCCAATGGATAAGCCATGGGGGACTGTTGGGGAGAACATGCTATGAGACGTATAGTAAAGTGTTTCTGCATATTAGGTGATATCAATACCACCGAATGCTGCAAGACAGCGCACGGTGACCGTGGGAGCCTCCAACGATCGCGGAGGCCTGCTCTTATTATCCACACCGCCAAATAGCGGGGTGGCTTTGGTGATAACGCGTACATTGGAGGGGAACATAAGATCGATTCCCCCAAAAACAGCCGAAGCGTCAATAATGATATCGTGGTCTATGCGTGCATCCCGGAAGTCGACACTCAAACCACCGAAGAGGGCGAAGAGTGTCGAACCATCGAGGTTTTCCGTTGAATTACGGATATCCTGGCCAGAGAAGATGGCGGTATAGCTGGGAAGACTGTCTGTGTCACGCTGGGCACGTGTAGTACTGCGCTGTCGTGGCGTTTCCCTTTGATGAGATTGCCGTGGTCTATCAGATTGCTCTTGAGGTGTTTGTTCTTCTTTGCGGGGATTGAATATGAAGAGGAGTCCAAATCCTATCACTGCAGCGCCGATAACATAGGCACCATTGAACCACTGGGGTATCCAATTACGTTGGTTAGCTAACAACCAGCTGCCTATGAGCAGCAGCGCAAAGTTGCCCGGACCGATTCCTCCACTGCTCATGGATACAATAGCTACAATGATGATGGGAAGGGTCCACCAACCCTCGAAAAAGAGAGTGAACTCTATACCGGCGGCCTTCAATATGATGCCGATTCCGACCACCACGATAATCAGGCCTATGAAGTATTTGGCTGCATTCTGTTTCATGCCGCCATTGTGGCCGCAATAGGAGTGGCTGTCAATCGTCGTTGACAAAACCCCTTACACTTCCTATAACTGTAGTTCCTGCGTGGTCGCACTCCGTTTTGCTGGCGGCGCTCGATAAGGACATATCCATGGCGAATAAACAGAACACGGATGGCAAGACGCTCATCGTAGTTGAGTCTCCCACTAAAGCAAGAACTATTAAGAAATTCCTACCCGAACACTGTACGGTTATAGCATGCAATGGGCATGTTCGTGATCTTCCGGTGGACGACATGTCAATCGATGTGGAAAACGGCTATACCCCGAAATATGTGGTTGCCAAGGGTAAGGATAAAATCATTAAATCTATAAAAAGCGAGCTTGCAACCAGCAGCGAGTTGTTGCTTGCTACTGATGAAGACCGTGAAGGTGAGAGTATCTCATGGCACTTGTTGGAACTTCTCAAGCCGAAGGTTCCCTATCGGAGAATGGTATTTCATGAAATAACCAAGAGGGCGATCACCCACGCGATGGAGCATGGTCGAAAGCTCGATATGGATCTCGTGAATGCACAAGAGGCCAGACGGATTCTAGATCGGTTGTTCGGATATTCTATATCCCCTGTTCTCTGGAAAAAACTTTCCCAACGAAAACTCTCGGCTGGAAGGGTTCAGTCTCCAGGTTTGCGAATGGTTGTTGAACGCGAGAGACAGAGACTAAAATTCAAGACTGCCTCCTATTGGGATATCAAAGCCAATCTTCATAGAGAAGATGAGGACTCCAGCCAACAGTTTGAAGCCAAATTAGAATCGATCAGTGGCAGACGTATTGCCAATGGAAAGGATTTCCTTGCCGAAACAGGAGAATTAGCACCCCATAAGAAGGTGTTGCTTCTCGATGAGGGTATGGCTAAAGATTTGGTTTCGCGGTTGCAGGATAAATCTTGGCAAGTGCTCTCTGTTGAAGAGAAGGAGAAAAAGCAACGTCCAGCTCCTCCATTTATTACTTCCACTCTCCAACAGGAGGGGTCCAGGAAATTGCGATTGAGTGCAAAAGATACCATGCGGATAGCCCAAAAGCTCTATGAAAGCGGACTCATTACCTATATGCGAACCGACTCTCCCTCTTTGAGTCAGGAGGGGATAAAGGGTGCCAGAGATGCCGCAGGATCATTATATGGTTTGGATTACCTTTCGCCTTCTCCACGACAATATGCTACCAAGAGTTCCTCAGCACAAGAAGCCCATGAAGCGATCCGCCCTGCCGGCGAGGTTTTCGTCCACCCCGATAAAAGTGGTTTACATGGACTTGAGAGAGCCCTATATGAGCTCATTTGGAAGAGAACGTTGGCAAGTCAGATGGCAGAGGCTATAAAAGCTTCCACTTCGGTCAAAATCGGTGTGGACGATGCACAATTTTCCGCAACGGGAAATAGGATTGTTTTCCCTGGATTCATTCGGGTCTATGTGGAGGGAAAAGATGATCCCGAGGCAGCTTTAGAGGATTCAGAGAGACTGTTACCCCACCTCGTTGTCGGAAACTTGCTTCAAGCGTTAGCAATCGAACCGGTAGGACATGAAACAAAACCTCCTGCCCGTTATACCGAAGCTACGTTGGTTCAGGAACTCGAAAAACAGGGAATAGGACGACCATCCACCTATGCTACTATTATCGATAAGTTGTTCGAGAAATCGTATGTGGAAAAAGATGGCTCTGCCTTGGTTCCTACTTTTATTGGATTTGCGGTTGTCCAATTCCTGGAGAATCACTTTACCCATTTTGTAGACTATGCATTCACTTCCAAGATGGAAGATCTGCTCGATGGGATTGCGGAAAATAAGGTCGATCAGCTCGACTTCCTAAAGACCTTCTATGAGGGGGACGAGGGGTTGAAGGTGCAGATCGACAGGAAGATGAAGGCGGTCAGTCCCTCCGAAGCCAAGAATATCGCATTACCGCATATCAGCGATTCCTATCAAGTGCTGATAGGAAAATTTGGGCCTTATATCGCAATGAAGGACGATGATGGTGAGAATACCGCATCGGTCTCTATCCCTCAACATATATATCCGGGAACTATTTCTGAAGAGGATATCAAACAGCTGTTGGAATTAAAGATGAACGGTAGTGATGAACCTAAACCAATCTGTGAAGATCCAAAGACAAAGCTCCCCATCTATCTGTTGACAGGAAGATTCGGCCCTTACTTCCAATTGGGGATGAAGTCAGAAGACAATCCAAAACCAAAGCGTCTTGGTGTTCCAAAAGGAAGAGACGCTGCCGAAATGACGTGTGACGAAATTCTGAAATACCTCTCCCTCCCAAGAGAACTGGGGAAACACCCTGAGTCCAAGAAACCAGTCATTGCTCACTTAGGCCCCTACGGCCCGTATGTCGGTTGTGACAAAGTATTCCGTTCCCTTTCCACTCAGGAGGAGATTTTCAGTGTAACTCTAGAGGAAGCTTTGGCTTTGTTGGCCGCGCCGAAACCCGCCAAGGGGGCAAGGGGTGGTGCTAAGAACGGATCCTCTCAGGAGCCTGTAGTCAGCTTCGGAGAACATGAAGGGAAACCGCTAGGGGTTTTTACAGGCCGTTATGGTTTCTATGGCAAGATCGGGGATCTCAATTTTCAATTGCCCAAGGAGATGAAGCAAAACGAAGAGGCTCTCAAAGAATTGACCAAAGAGACCATGATTGAGTTGTCCAAATCCGCCAAGCCGCCAAAGCGTGCGAAGAAGGGTAAGGCCAAGAAGTAATATACTGGAACAACTATGAACCTAAGAACATCATGAAGGCAGGAGTATCAATGACCATCTCTCCTGCCTGTCATCTGTAGATACCGTTATGCTACTGAACAGCAAACAATCGCGAATTTCCTATCCTGATCTTGGTACCAAGGTACGGATACAGAGCGGTGATCCACAAACCGGTGGCGACATACCGGAAGAGACCGGATGCCATGTGGTCCGGGAGGACCACCTTTAATGCTTGGATCACCAAAACCACGAAGATTCCCAAAAGTAGCCTCAATACCTTTATTCCTCTAGTTCCACCAGTGGTGTAACGGATATGTTTTTGATCCCAAGCGAATCCCAAGTACCCTCCAGCTGCCAAACTGAATAATTTCATAGGGTCGGTGAAGCCAACCGGATCGGCTACTCCCGCTTCTATGAGAATGGTAAGAAGAACTGCAAAGAATGCCGATGTAGCACCAGCGATAGTAGAAAATCTGATTAGTCTTTCGGTATCGTCAAAGATTCTGGAGAACCAACCATAGGTGACGAAAGTTACGGTGATTCCAAGAGCCAAACCACCGAAGACATCGATTGGCCAATGGACTCCCAAGTACATCCGAGAGAATCCCACGAGCAGTATGGCGACTGCACAAAGTATCGAGACCTGTCGTTTTCGGAATGTAAGTGCCAACGCGCTATAGAAAGATGCGGCACCGGTCGTGTGGCCGCTGGGAAATGAATACCCGGTTGCTGTTGCCACCCGCTTGCCTTTGATCTCTTCTATCACTTGGAATGGTCTCGGGGCTCTGATTACTGCTTTCAACACGCTCATCCCGATGAGCGATGTGAATAGGGTCGAAAGGATAACGAAGCCCTGTTTTTTCGATGATAACCAAAGGAATAGGGCTACTGCCACGATAAAGACAGTCTCCTCTCCCAACATGGTCATGAGTTCTACGATCGTATCGAGAGCAGGGGAAGCCATTCCCTGAAAGAATTCCATGATTGTTAACTGCATACGATACCCCCTTGTGTCGTTGCAGTATAAACAAGCGGATATGGTATGACAATCTAAAATGCGAAAAAATTTGGAAAGGGGTGTTGACAAAAATCGATGTACGTTGTAGTTTCTCCTTGCTAACGATGAGGGTGTAGCGAAGCTGGTTATCGCGACGGCCTGTCACGCCGTAGATCGCGGGTTCGAGTCCCGTCACTCTCGCTTAAGACCGCTCTGGATAATCCGGGGCGGTCTTGTTGTTTCTACCTGTTGGTAGAAGAATCGTTTTTAATTGGCGCTATGCGCCTGGAGGAATATATGAGAGTTTTGGTAGGCATGAGCGGGGGAATAGACTCCTCAGTCGCTGCACTGCTACTGAAGGAGGCCGGCCATGAGGTTGTGGGTGTCACCATGTCCATCTGGAGTAAGGGGAACCCTTTCTCCGGTGAACTGAAGAAGAATGCCTGTTTCGGCCCCAATGAAGAAGAGGACATTGCTGAAGCACGTAGAGTGAGTGGGATGTTAGGTATAGAGTATCATGTCCTCGACTGTGCAAAACAATACGAGCAGATTGTCATAGAGGATTTCAAGAGTGAATATATGGCAGGTCGGACTCCGAATCCATGTGTATGGTGCAACAGTCTTATCAAGTTCGGTGCACTGCCGAAGATTGCCCGGGAATCGGGAATTGAGTTCGATGCTTTCGCAACCGGTCATTATGCCCAAGTAGGCAAAAATGGTGATCGATGGAATCTTATGCGTGCAAAGGACTTGCGAAAAGATCAGACCTACTTCCTTTATAGATTGACACAAAAACAACTCTCGGAAGTCATGTTTCCACTGGGAAAGGCAACCAAAGAGGAGGCACGACGCCTCTGTATTGAGCATGGTTTCTTTACCGAGGATAAGGATGAGAGCCAGGATTTTTATAGCGGTGACTATAGCGATTTGTTACAGACAGAACCCAAGATGGGTAATATCGTCGATAAAAAAGGAACCGTACTTGGTCAGCATGAGGGATATTGGAAATACACGATCGGACAGAGGCGTGGTTTGAAGATTTCCAGTGAGCGTCCGCTCTATGTAATCCGTTTGGATGCCCAGGAGAACGAAGTTGTGGTGGGACACGAAGAGGATACCTTCGGCGATGCCTTGATCGCAGAAAATCTCAATTGGATTGCAGTAGAGAGCCTGGATACCAGTATCGAGGTCCAGGCTAAGATCCGATCAACCGGATCTCCGAAGGCAGCTTTGGTAGAGACACGAGAGGATGGTACCGTGTCAGTTCGTTTCGCTGAGCCACAGAAAGCTGTCACTCCTGGACAATCTGTAGTCTTCTACCAGGACGATGTAGTTCTTGGCGGGGGTGTCATCCGTTAACTTTTCCTGCATTTCCTTGTATCGAGAGCTGAATCGTGGTTTAATCTTTCTAGTGGTCGTGAAGACCACTAGAGACCTATTATCAATCATAGGAGGATTGCCATGCGCCTTATCATTGAACCAGATTACGAAAAGCTCTCCTGTTGGGCTGCAAATTATATAGCCAAAGCCATAAAAGACTTCGGTCCGACCGCTGAGAAACCATTTGTCCTCGGTTTGCCAACCGGATCTTCTCCAGTTGGTACCTACAAGCAGTTGGTTGCCATGCACCAGAGGGGTGATTTATCATTCAAGCATGTGGTCACCTTCAATATGGACGAGTATATTGGACTGCCCGAAGATCATCCGCAAAGTTACCATGCCTTCATGTGGGACCATCTGTTCAGTCATATCGATATTCCTAAAGACCAAGTCCATATTCCGAATGGCAATGCAGAGGATATTGTCGCGGAATGTGCTTTATACGAACATAAGATAGAGGATTTCGGTGGTATTCGATTATTTCTCGGTGGAATCGGAGCCGATGGTCATATTGCTTTCAATGAACCATTCTCCTCGCTCCAGTCGGTTACCCGGGTTAAATCGCTCACCCACGATACGAAGGTGATGAATTCACGCTTCTTCGGTAACGATATCTCCAAGGTTCCCTCTACGGCAATTACTGTCGGGGTAAAGACAGTAATGGATGCACAGGAAGTGTTGTTGTTGGTCAATGGGTATGCAAAGGCACGTGCCTTACAGGCAGTTGTTGAAGGTCCGGTAGGTCATGGGTGGACCGCCAGTGCTTTGCAAATGCATCCAAAGGCGATAATCGTATGCGATGAAGCGTCTACGGTGGAATTGAAGGTTGGCACCTATAACTATTTCAAGGATATAGAGGCTGAGCATCTTCCACCGGAATGTCTTCTCATTCCTGACGAAGCCGACTGAGCGGTAATTCCGTTAGCGTAATCCCAACTCCTCGGCGACCCGGATAACTGTGCCCGGGTCATCGGTCATGATGGAATCTACCCCCATGGAGAACAATGAACGCATGAGGGTACTGTCATTGATCGTCCAAACCTGGATGATCGCCCCACGCTTGTGAAAAGCTTCGATGAAATCGGGAGTGATTACTTGGATTCCCCACTGCTTGACCGGTACCTGGAATACCAAAGTCCTATCCATGCCTAAGTTCTTTGGCAAGATGCCCAGCTTCTGACGAAACAAGAGCGGGACAACTTCCATTGTCGTGACACTGGTGAGGATTCGGGGATTCAGCTTCCTCATGAGTCTAAGGTTGTTCATATGGAAACTAGCACAGAGAACCCTGTCTTCTGCACCATGTTCGGTTATAATTTTATTGAAGGCATGAACTATTTCAGGGTTCTTGCTTTTCAGATCAACATTGAACCGCTGTCCGGGGCATGCCTCCAAAGCCTCAGCCAATGTTGCCATGCAGATACCTTTTCCACGGAATGGGAAGGTTGATCCCCCATCCTGTGTGAATGTGAAGCCTGCATCGAGTCTTTTCAACGCCTCGAGTGTGTGGTCCTCTACCTTTCCAGTTCCATCGGTATTCCTATCGAGAGTAGGATCGTGCCAGATAACCACGTGCCCATCTCGGGTGAGATGCACATCGGTTTCAATGACATCGATTCCCATCTTAACTGCACTGGTGAAAGCTTCGATCGTATTTTCTGGATAGTGATGGCTGTCTCCACGGTGGGCTACCACACGGGGAGTGGGGGTTAAAAATGGTTCCTTCATACGATAAGTCTACTGGCCTCTTGTGTCCTTGTCCATGTTTTTGTGGATTCGTATGCGAGCCATTTTTATGAACATCTTCTCCAGCCGTTTGGCCTCACCCTCACTCAAAGTTGCACGTGCGAATATATCACGAAAGAACCGCTCGACTTCTGATTTTTCATCCTGTTTAAAAAAATCGATTTTCTCGAACGACTCTCCGACTGTCTGAGATAGTTTTTGCAATCGTGATTCGACAATGGGTTCAAAGCCAGCGGTCGATGTGAGTTCTCGAAAGAGGGTATAGGTGATAACCTGTACAGCTTGGGAGAGATTGAGGCTGGGGAATGCATCGCTTGTGGGAATGCGGACACCCATATGGCAAAGGTTGAGTTCGGCATCAGTCAATCCATCGGCTTCACGGCCGAAGACGATGGAAACCCTACCTTCTCCAGTAGCGTCGATTCGTTTTGCCATCTGTTCCGGGAGCAAGGCAAAATACTTGCGGTTCTTTCCTCTCCTTCGAGAGGCTCCTACCGAAAGTACACTGTCAGAAAGGGCCTCTGCTAGATTTGCATATCGGCTATGGTTCTCATAGAGATCGTAAGCATGCAGAGCCAAGGTCCTGACCCTATTCTCATCGTATTGCCGATCGCCGGTAATGGCCAGATCATGGATACCCATGGTCTTCATTGCCCTGCAGACCGAGCCGATATTGGCACCATCTTGCGGTTCGACCAATACTATTCTGATTCTATCCAGATTGGAGTTCTTTTCCATAGGCCATGTAATAACAGATATTGCAGTATTATCCAAGCTGGCATATAGTGGGAACATGTTGGAGAACACCAAAACCCCCAGAGATGCGGGCAAATCGGCTTTGCTCATTATCGCTGTCATCCTTGTTGCTGCAGCGATGAAGATAGCTTCAGCGGTTACATTACCTCTGTTCATCTCTGTCTTTCTGTTCCTCCTTTTCAATCCTTTCCTCAATAGACTCGAAAAAATGAAGATTCCTCGCTGGCTTGGAGTCATGATCGCAATGCTCCTATTGCTTATCATACTCTTGTTCGCTGGATGGTTCTTCTTCTTTACGATCGATCGACTGGTCCAACGATTGCCCATGTATATCAGACGATTCACGGTCATAGATGCATGGCTCGCCGAATTGCTCGATCTTGAGACTGGATCGAGTTTCCTTGCCTATATCAATTTCGATTGGCAGGGATTGATCCTCAGTTCCCTCTCTTCTGTCAGTGAGAAAGCTATCAGCGTGGTATCGATGGCATCGCTTATCTATATTTTCGTTCTCTTCCTATTATTGGAGAGGCAGTCGCTTATCCCAAAGCTCAAAATCGCAGCTCCCCAAGGAAAGGGAATGAGGATCGCGGTATTGTTTGAACGGGTAAACCGACAGATCTCCAAGTATCTCCTGCTGAAATCGCTTATCAGTATTGCCACAGGAGTCCTGTTCTATCTGGCATGTTTAGCTACAGGCTTGGATTTTGCGATCATGTGGGGTGTCTTGGCTTTCATTCTGAATTTCATACCCAGCATAGGATCAATCATCATAACCGTAATGACCATTACCATGGCACTTCTCCAGTTCTTCCCCAACTGGGCTAATATCATATATGTTGCCGTTCTGATGATCTCTATCCAGACTGTATTGGGTAATATCCTTGATCCCCGTATACAAGGGGTGCAACTCAATCTCAGTCCCTTCGTTATTCTCGTATCGCTCTCCTTGTGGGGTTTCATCTGGGGTGTGGCAGGCATGTTCCTAGCGGTTCCTATCACCAGCGTACTCCAGATTGTTTGTGCAAACGTGAATTCCCTCAAACCGGTAGCAGTCATGATCGGTAGTGGAAAATCCTACAGGAAAGTAGTTGAGGAGGAGCGTCGAAGGGCACGTGAGCGGGCAAAGAGAAGGGCAGCACGGGAAAAACGCAGAAACGGACGTCATGAAGCCAAAGAACCCACGAAAATCTCCGACTAAACCAACAAAGGAAACCGATTCCTGGCTCTTCGACCCGGTTTCTTATACATCGCTCAAAGAATCGGATCGACAGGAAGCTTTGCAGTATTTCAGTGATCGGATCTGGGTATATTATGATCTCCATGGCCGACAATTCCCGTGGCGTGAAACGACAGATCCCTACCGGATACTCCTTTCCGAACTCATGCTCCAACAGACACAGACCGAACGTGTCCTCCCCAAGTACCAGCTGTTCCTTGAGAAGTGGCCTGACTTCCACGCTATGGCAAATAGCGGACTATCGGATGTGCTCGCCGCTTGGCGCGGACTGGGATATAACAGACGGGCTCTGGCAATCCGGAATATTGCTTTGAAAAGTGAAGATTACGGTTGGACCCTACCTGCCGATTATGAGCAGTTGCTACAGTTCCCAATGATAGGACCTGCGACGGCAGCGGCAGTAATGGCTTTTGCCTATGGAAAGGAGTCGATCTACTTAGAAACAAATATCAGGCGGGTATTGATCCACCAATTTTTCCCATCCATGGATAAGGTCGCCGATAGGGATCTTCAAAAGATCTTGCGCGAGCTGCTTACTTTCCAATCAGACGTAAAGCAATGGTATTATGCACTTATGGATTACGGAGTCTATTTGAAAGGTCATCTGGTAAATCCGAACCGAAGGAGTGCACACTACCAGAAACAAGCAACATTTGCCAATTCTAACCGTCAGATCCGGGGTCTTCTTCTCGTGGTGTTCACCGAACAGGGATCACTTTCTCTTCCTGATGTGCTACAGCGCTTGCCATTTCCACAGGATCGGGTGCTCTCCTGTCTGAATGCCCTTGTTGAAGAGGGTTTCATAGAGGAGCATGCCAAGATATCGGAGGAGAGCCCCCCAGATTTTGGTATACCGTCAAACCACTGAAGGTTTACCCCGAGCGGTCTTGTCCTGCCAATCTACCCAGACATTACCCATCATTCCCAATAGGATGATCACTGCACCCAGCAATAGCCTTCCGCTGAAAAGATCGTATAGGTAGTAATCGATTACGATCGAGGTGATGATTTGTGCACTGCTGAGCAATAGGGCTGAGTAGAGGGCTGGAATCCGGGGAATGACATGATTTGTTCCTGAGACGACTACAATAGCAAGCAGCCCCCCTCCGAGCATCAGATAGATTGGAACCTCGGCTAGTGAGGAAAATGCGTTGACCGTCTCTTCAGCTGCAGTGAACAGGTATATAGTTATGGCGATGAGTAAACCTGAGAGAACATTGTTCCGGGCACTGAAGAATACCCCTTTATAGGCTGCGAAACGTGAATTGTAGACCATTTGAATCATTGTGATCACACCGGTGAGGATACCGATTACAACGTAGGGAATAGCGAATGTTCCACCTTGCGATGCCATAATTGCGATACCGATGAAACTTACCGATAGGGTGAATGCTTTTTTTCGGCTGATTGGATATGTCTTTCTTCCCATGAATCCGGTTAGATCGAACATGAGTGATCCGAGAGATTGTCCGAACACAGCCGTAGCCATTGCCAGTGATGCTCCAATATTCACAATAGTGATGAAGTTCGCATTCAGGATGAGAAATCCAAAGGCTCCTCCGAACCAAAGGTACCATGGGGCTTTTTGCCGTACTGCTGGCGTACCGCGTCGGATCCGTAGGAATGCCATGATAATGGTAATGATGATAATTCCGATAGAGTGGTTGAAAATGAATGACACAGGCATAGATGCAACTTCGCCGAATCGAGTATTGAACACGACCATAAATGAGATGGTACTACCGATGCCGGCTGCCATGAGATAATCGATTGCCCTATGCATGAAAGTATCCTATCATAAGAGTGTTCTTTGAGAAAGCGGCTTGAGAATATTCCATGGCGGGGATACACTTGTCGTGGGAATGGAAATGTAGTCCTAGAATCCGGGAGGAGTCCATGAAAAAGAAACATATACGTCTCTTATCGTTTGCAATTATTGCGATTATCGCCTTTGCATTCATCGGTTGTGCAACAACTAGCCAAGTGGAGCCTATAGAGCCGACTGCTGCACCACAGCCGGTTGTAGAGGAGGTGCAAGTCCAACCGGTTGAGCAACCAGCACAAACAGTGGTTGAACCGGAGGTTCCTGTAGTCGTTGGGGAAACAACACAAGAGGTCGCTGAAGGCACCAAGGTCGTGAAGATCATTACTACCAGCGATATGCATGGGAATATATTCCCCTACGATTTCATGCGCAATACTGAGGCTGCGACCAGTCAGATGCATGTCTCTGCATATGTAGAAGAGCAACGTTCAAAAGATCAGAGCGTAATCCTGCTCGACAATGGCGATGTGCTCCAAGGGCAACCGATTGTCTACTACTATAATTTTGTTGCGACCGAGACTCCCCACATTGTTCCCAGTGTGATGAATGACATGGGGTATGATGCAGCATCGGTGGGGAATCACGATATCGAAGCTGGTCCAGATGTCTACACAAAGGTCTATGACCAGGCAGATTATCCTTACGTGGCTGCCAATGCCGTGAGTATTGCTACTGGTGAACCTGTTATCGATCCTTATGTGGTTATCGAGCGAGATGGATTGAAGATAGCGATCTTGGGTATGGTCACACCCTATATCCCAAAATGGTTGCCACAGAATCTGTATGAGGGTGTCCGTTTTGAAGATATGGTACAGACTGCGAAGAAGTGGATACCAATTATCCAGGAGACTGAGTCTCCCGACCTGATCGTCGGTCTATTCCACGCAGGAGTGGATGAAACCTACAGCGGAGATGCCGATGAATTGGGAAACGAGAATGCTAGTAAATTGGTCGCCCAACAAGTTGAAGGCTTCGATGTCATCTTCACAGGCCATGATCATCAGGATACCAATATGGTGGTCCAAAGTCCCTCTGGAAAAGAGGTCGTCATTGTTGGGGCAATGAATGGAGGACGTTCAGTGGCGGTCGCCACAGCCAGATTCTCGCCTTCTGGATCTTCATATAGTCTGGAGAGTATTGACGGTTCGACGATAATGATGGAGACCTATGAACCGAATTCCGAACTCATAGCAAAGTATCAGGATGCGATTGATGAGGTAACCACATGGGTGTCCCGGGAGGTCGGCTCTATCAGCGAGACGATATCTTCACGGGATTCAATGTTCGGTGATTCCAAATTCGTCGATCTCATCCACCAGATTCAGCTGGAAAAGACGGGAGCGGATCTTTCGGTATCAGCACCTCTATCGCTCGATGCTACTATAGAGGAAGGGCCAGTCTATGTACGCGATATGTTCAGCCTGTATCCCTATGAGAATCTGCTTTTCACCATGGAAATGACTGGTCGAGAAATTAAAGCTTTTCTGGAATATTCCTACGAGAATTGGTTCAACCAGATGAAATCCCTTGATGACGATTTGATCAACTTCAAGCGTGATGCAGAGGGGAATCTCATTTTCAATACCCGATACAACACCTATGATACAGCTACCAGATACTACAATTATGATAGTTTTGCAGGGATCAATTATGTAGTGGATATAACCAAGCCTGCCGGACAACGGGTTACCATCAAGACTCTCACCAAAGGAAACGCCTTCCAATATGACAAGACCTATACAGTAGCTATAAACTCCTACCGTGCACAAGGTGGTGGTGGGCATCTCGCAGCTGCGGGCATTACTCCTGAAGTCGCTTTAGATAGGATTCTCTTCTCCACGGATAAGGATTTACGTTATTACCTGATGGAGGCTTTTGAGAAGAAGGGTGAGATAGAACCCTCTGTAGACAACAACTGGTTGGTCATTCCAAATCTTTGGGTACAGCGAGGTATGAAGAATTCGTATCCTAAGCTCTATCCGGCTAAATAGTCTGATTTTTACCGATTTTAAGGGCTGTCCGGAAGGGCAGCCCTTAGTACAGTATGGACACCGGGCAGGAGTGCCGGTAGACTGTCGTCCATGGGAAAAGAGATCATATTACCTAAAGTAGAACCTCGATACCAGAAGCTTCGTCCTAAGGCATGGGCAATCTGGGATGGGAAAGTCAAACCCCAACTCTCACTTGGAATTCTGGAACATCTGGTTGTTGATCTCGTAGAAATGACTGGACGGCTCGATCTCGATCTGGGCAGGCCGCAATTGCTCCTTTTTGCGGCAGATCATGGGATTGTCGAGGAGGGAGTCTCCTCCAGTCCACAGGAAATAACTTGGCAGCAATGTGAGAATTTTGTGCAGGGAGGTGGTGCAATCGGACTCCTCTGTGCAATGGAGGAAATGGACCTCCATGTTGTGGATGTCGGTGTTGCTCATGACTTTGGCTCAAACTCTGCGATTATTGGTAGAAAAATTGCTTGGGGGACCAATAATTTTCTCAACAAACCCGCTATGGATCACCAGCAATTACAACAGGCTCTCACAACGGGAGTGGAATTGGTTGGAGACCTTTTTACAACCGGACATAGGATTTTTGCCTTTGGAGAGATGGGTATTGGCAATACTAGTAGTGCTTCTGCTATCATGGCCGCATATACAGGTTTACCACTTGATACTTGCGTCGGTAGAGGTGCTGGAATCGACCAGGGCGGCCTAAACCATAAACGGACTGTGATCGGAAAGGCGTTGGATCATCATGGAAAGCAATCCGATCCATTGGAGATATTGCGAATATTCGGAGGATTCGAAATCGCAGCCATGGTAGGGGGGATGTTGGCGGCAGCGCATGGACATTCGGTTATCCTAGTCGATGGATTTATTGCAACAGTCGCTGCTACTATCGCTATCGCTGTTGAACCGCATGCCAAGCAATATATGGTTTTTTGCCATGAATCAAATGAAGGCGGGCATCCCCATCTATTGGCCTTTCTCGATGTGAAGCCTCTATTATCTTTAAAGATGTGCCTGGGAGAGGGAACAGGGGCTGCGGTCGCTTGGCCAATCATTCGACAAGCGCTACAGTTGTTTATCCATATGAACAGTTTCTCCTCTGCTCATGTCACCGACTCGGTTTCATTGTTGAAGGAGAGAGGAGTCGATTTACATGAAAATGAAGTCTAAACCGACCATTACCTTTGTGATTGGTGGAGCTCGAAGTGGAAAAAGCAGCCATGCAGAGTCCCTGGCCGTTCAATATTCGGGTAAACGGGTCTACTTGGCAACGGCAGAACCGTTCGATGATGAGATGCGAGAGCGGATTGCCCGACACCAAGAGGCGAGACGAGGGAAATTCTTATCCACGGTTGAAGAACCTCTTCATCTAGCCCGAGCACTCTCAAGTGTGGATGATGATGCATCCATCGTGTTGGTCGATTGTCTTACGGTGTGGATGGGAAATCTATTACATCATAAGGGAAGCCTCCCGTCATATGGGGAAGTTGAACAATTTATGCAGTATCTCGAAGCTCCGAAGAATCCATTGATACTGGTTTCCAATGAAGTAGGGCAGGGAATAGTTCCCGGTGATCCCATGAGTCGCCATTTCCGTGATCATGCAGGATGGTTGAACCAGAGTGTGGCACAAATCGCAGATCGAGTCATTTGGATGGTCGCGGGGATTCCGGTAACCATCAAAGGGGAAGCTACCATATGAAGGGGTGTGGGTTAGCCAGTGCTTTCAGGACTTTGACGATACTGCCATTGCCGGGAAGGGAGAGCGATAGTCCAGCTACCGCTCTCTACTGGTTCGTGCCGGTGGGATTGTTCTTGGCTGGAATTCTCTATGGGGTGGCTTGGATCGCCTCCAGTCTTGGCCTTGAGTTGGTCGGAGGTGTTGTCCTGACTGGACTTTTAGCTATTCTGACACGGGCCTTCCATCTGGATGGCTTGGCCGATATGGTAGATGGTTTTGGAGGCGGATGGACGCGGGACCGGGTCTTGGAGATCATGAAGGATTCCCACATTGGTGCCTTTGGTGTGATTGCTCTTGTGTTGGTTCTCATGCTGAAAGCTGTTGCCTTCACGGCTATCATCGAAAATGGTACGATATTTCCCTTACTCTACATTCCAGTGCTCAGTCGATTCTTAGTTGTACTACAATCGGTGGCCAATCCCTATGCGAGAAAAGAGGGTGGAACGGCTGGCCGATTAGTTATCGAATCACGTCCCCGACATATGTTTGTTTCAATTCTTTGGGTCATAGTGGTGGTCATGGTGTCAGGTCAGAAGTATCTCATGACTCTTATCATCATGACTGCTGTTGGACTGTTGGTGACGGTTTTACTAGCTATACGGGCTAGGCGACGCATTGGTGGAGTAACAGGGGATATCCTCGGAGCAACGGTAGAACTGAGCGAATGTACGATGATTGTCGCTCTTGCGATTTTGCTTTATAGTGCTTAGAAATCATGATGAGGAGGCAATAGATGAAGAAAAGTAGATGGGGAATTCTCGGTGCGGCAGGGATCGCGCGGAAGCAACTCATACCCTCTTTGCATGCAAGTGAGACTTGTGAACTGGTGGCAGTGGCCTCTAGGGATGCAGAAAAGGCAGCCACGTATGCGAAAGAGAATAACATTCCCGTATCGTATGGTTCCTACGAAGAACTATTGGCAGATCCTACGATCGATATAATCTACAATCCGCTTCCAAACCATCTCCATGTCGAATGGACACGTAAAGCAGTTGAAGCGGGAAAGCATGTCCTCTGCGAGAAACCTTTGTCGCTCTCGGTTTCCGATGTTGAAGAGCTTATAGCCCTGCGCGATTCATCCAAAAAACTAATTGGGGAAGCCTATGCTATGTTCCATCAACCCCGCTTACAATCATTGAAACATCAATTGGATACCGAAAAGTATGGAAAGTTGGAGAGTGCGCATGGAGTCTTTTATGCAAAGAATCAAGATCCAACCAATATCCGCAATGCCTACGATTATACCATGGGCGGAGGCGCTCTTTGGGACATTGGTGTCTATCCTGTCACAGTGGGAAGGTGGATGTTCGGCGAGGAGCCGACTGAGGTCTCCTGTGTGATGGATTTCGATGAAAAGCTGAACGTAGACCATCATACCACCGGTATACTCAAATTCCCTTCAGGTGGGCAAATGAGCTTCGCCACCGGGATGCGGCATCCATTCCATACCCATATGACATTGTATACCCAGTCTCATCGATTCGAGGTCGCAAATACATTCCATAGTGATGTGAAGAACCAGATGATCTTCGAAGTCTTCGACGGACAAAAACCACCGGTCGCGAAAACCTATAGTTTCGAGCCTGTCGATCAGTATGCACGTGAATGTGATAATTTCGCCAAGGCTGCATTCTCAGGAGAACCGTTTGCCGGTAGTCTGGAACAAACGCTTGCCAGCACAAAGGTCTTGTTGGCATTGTTTAAGGCAGCAAAAAGCAACCGTTTCGAGGTAGTCTGATATGGATATCGTATGTTTGGACCTCGAAGGTGTGCTCATTCCAGAGATTTGGATTAACTTTGCCCAGAAAACCGGAATAGAAGAGCTCCGTCTTACCACACGCGAAGTACCCGATTATGATATCTTGATGCGTGGTCGCCTCTCTATCCTTAAGGAACATGGCCTCACTCTATCCGATATCCAGCAGGTAATAGGAACCCTGTCGCCTCTTGAGGGTGCTCTGGAATTCCTCAATGGTCTGAGGAGTAGAACTCAGGTGGTGATTCTCAGTGATACGTTCACGGAATTTGCCAAACCATTGATGGAAAAATTGGCATGGCCTTCAATCTTCTGCAACGATCTGGTGGTTGATGAATCAGGGATGATCGTTGACTATCGATTACGTCAGACAGATGGTAAGCGTAAAGCTGTCGAGGCTCTCAAGGGTATCGGGTTCAGGGTATTCGCTGCAGGCGACTCTTACAATGATCTTACGATGATCAAAACTGCCGATAGTGGTGCGTTGTTCCGAGCTCCGCAGAGGATCCTGATGGAGGAACCTCAACTTCCTCATGCACAGACGTATGGGGAGCTCAATCGGATAATCGATGATTTTTTAGCTAAAAAAGGGTGAAATCAAAAATTTCTCTTGACGTATCGATAAAACACATCCATCTTTATTGATACTGTTTTAAGTATGATTGCTGAGGTGTTGGTTATGAGTGAAGAATTCAATGCAGAAATGGAGCAGCGCCTTCTTGAGCTGCGTAAGGAAATTTTGGAAAGTATTGCAGCTGAAGACGAGGATTTTCGGGGAATGATCCATTCCATGGGGATCAAGGATCTGGGTGATATAGCCGCCGATGATATCGCAAGCAAGAAGATGGAGGCTCTGAACCAGCATGCCGCCAATCGTCTCAAGAGTGTAGAGGCCGCATTGACGAGATTGAAGAATGGTCGTTATGGTGTCTGTCTCCAGTGTGGTGCTAAGATTCCCGAGGAACGGTTGAGGGCGATTCCCTATGCCGTATTGTGTGTAGCATGCAAGACCGGTGAAGAGGGACCCAAACGTCGTTCATGGTAGGACTTCATGGAGTACCGAAGAGACCCCTGGTAAACTAAAGCCAGGGGTTTGACTTTTCTCTACCGATTGTTGTGGTTGGCCCATGCCCTGGATATACTATAGTTTCGTAGGGCAGGGTCATGAATTTCGTTAGAATTCCATCTATGATCAAATCGGGTTCGCTGTTCGGTAGATCAGTCCGTCCGATCGTTCCCGCAAAGAGTGTATCTCCAGAAAATAGTATTCCTGCTTCCTTGTGATAGAACCCAATTGATCCAGGCGAATGGCCTGGAGTATGCAATACGATGAGCCCTGCATCTTCTATCTTGTCCTGATCTCCAAGTAATGTGGTCGGCTCGGGAATCGCTTCCCATATTTCCAAAGGGATTTTCTCTTGTGAAGGATCAATGGCAACAGCGAATCTACGGAGAAGTCTTCCGCCCTCTCGACCAAGGAACATGGCTTCGGTGTGGTGGACCATCAGTGGCAGGACTCCGAAGCGGTTATATAGCGCGGGTATCCCCAATGTATGGTCCCAATGGGTGTGAGTAAGCAAGATGGCCTTTGGCACTAGATTGGCCAATTCGAGTCTGTTGGTGATGATATCCCCATCTGAGCCCGGATCAATGATCCAGGCTGAGTGGGAATCGTGCAGGATATGACAGTTGGTCTGGTAAGGCCCGAGACCAAGTGTTATGACTTCCATCGTTACTCCTTATTGGAGTAGGTAATGGAGGCTGTCCGGCCTCTGATATCCATGCCGTTCAATTTCTCGATCGCTTTATCGGCATTTTCCTGTGAGAGGGTAATAAACGAGTACTTGTCATGGATTCTAAGGGAATAAATATCTTCACGTGAAATTCCTAGATTGTCCTGGAGTATCTGGGAGAGCTCTTTCGCATAGAGCCTTCGCATTTTTCCAATATTAAGATATAGGGTTCTCGCTCCTTCGGGAATGTCTTGGCTAGTCGGTTTAGCCCCTTGCCTTTTGGCGCGCTGGGGTTTTTCTTGCTTTGCGTCTGACTCACGTGGGGTAGTGGCTTTTGCTGTAGCTGGCGATTTGTTGCTGGAGGTACGTTTGTCACTTCCCAGCAGCTCTCTCAACAAATAGGCAGTGAAATATCCACGACGGTGGAACGGTACATTCTTTTTGAAAAGTTTTCTCAGTGTTTCCAGTTCTTCTGGATTTGAGTCGATAGCAAGTTTGGCTACAAGCATTTGAATTTTTCCAGCCAATACTTCATCTGTCTCTGGGATGGATCGCTTTTCGTTCTTCATAAGCAGGGTCTCCTTGGATGTAATGATTTCTTCCGCTAGGTGCGGTTCTGTGATACAGACGATACGCTGTGGAATGCTATCCCACTCGTGTATATGCCGTATCAAGGTAACGGTTTCCCCACTATCTAGACCGATTGCGACAACAGTCGATGCAACCCCTTTTGGCTTGCTGGTCCTTCGATTTGAATGCAATCGGTCAAAACCGATCTTAGTGATCTCTAGGTGGGGAATAGCATGGGGCAACTTTCTCTCCAAACGTCTGGCTGCACTGTCATTCTTGTGCACTATGATATATCGATGCTCCTGCATAGCATACAATATATCCAGAATGGTATCGGTTGCATCTGTTGGAACTGCGTAACACTCGAGTGGCAATCGTGGCCGTTCCCAATCGGCCATGGTGATTATCGTCGGTTGTCCGAGCAACTCCTGTGGTGATCTTGATAGATGTGAAAGAGTATCGAGAAAAAGTTCTATGTGGGTGTTTGGATTGAGTTTGGTAAAAATAAACCTGCAATCATCAAGGAACGCCTGTTCTCTAAAAAGCAATTGTTCCTGAGTCTCCTGTTCTTCTAGGTCAAAACTATAGGCTAAGACCACAGCTTTTGTATGGGATAAAAAGATGTTGTCTCTTCGGATATGGTCGATAGCCCTTTGTGGAGTGGTCGCCAATACTACCGATTCATCGTTCAATGCGGACAAATCTTGCCTAGGGGATTGGGTTTCCGATAAACAGGTTATGTTCTTACATGTCGAGTCATCCAAAAAGGTTTCCAGCTTTTCCTGTGAAAGCAAGAGCAGTACGGACGGCTTGCTGGCCGAGATTTCACTCTTGGGTTTCTTGGAGGACTTGAGGAATCGGGTGATCTGCTGGGATTGTTCCACTGCAATGGTGACAGAATCACCGCCCACCTCGATAATTGAGGGGGAGCCGAATTCGGTAGCCATCCGTTCTTGCAGTTTGCTTTGAAGCAGGGAGGGGATTACCAACGTGTCCATTCCACCTCCACGGAGAATTCATTCATGCGATGCTCTTTTCTATCATCTGGGAAATAGGATATAGAGTGAAGCTTGCTTTGTCAAGGAAGTGCCGTTATGGTAGTATATCGTTACGGTGGTAGGTAAGGAGCGCTAATGGGGCGACAACGGAGCCAAATAGAGACAGTTGAGAGGCAAATTGCAGTAGTCGACCACGACATAGGTGTGTTGCTGGCCGAACTTGGCATGCATATACTCGCTCTACGGCAACCAGTAGTTGCTCGTGATACCGTAGGAGCCTATCAGCGGTTGGCAAAAGAGAAGTCGGTTTTAGATGATTATGATGCTCGTATTCTCCATATGCAGCAATTGGGTCAAAGCTTACAGGATGCGAATGTCAGAATTGCGCAGCTGAAGGAGTTGTTGGCAAATCAGGAAAAAGCCCTCAGACTCGTCTATGGAAGGGTTGGGGTGATCGCCTGGGAGGAGGCTCTATCTGGAGCCCTCTCTGACGTCATCCGAAAGGTCTTGCCTGATATCGATCAGATGCAACAGCGGGCAGCTGCTTTACGGCAAAACAAGGAGATTGTTAGCCAGAAGAGTCGTGAGTCCTCATCATTGTTTAGACTCCCTTTAAAATTACAGGAATTAATCGCAACCCGAAAGTTGGATCGGTTTGCGCGTGGACATGAAGAGTTTTTTGTCCAGACAGGTCAGATCATAACCACCCAGGCTTCTATTCGTCATCTACAAAGCAAAGCCGCAGTCGACTTAGATAACAATTACCACACATTGAATAGGGAAATTGCTGTATGGCGAGAAGAGATGGCCTTGTTACAACAACGGATATCTGAGGATAAGACTAGCTTGGAAGAGGTTGGAGTCGCAGGTTCGGTAGAGAGAAAAATTATTGAATTGCAAAACCTGCGTAATAGCCAAGCTGAATCGGTCAATCGTCTTGCGATTGAATATGGTCGGATGATATGTGCCTTGGATAATCCATGGACGTCGATCGATGTCAATGCCGAGACATTACGGTGCTATGACCAGATACGCCGTCATCAGCGGATTCGACTCCAATTGGAAAAGAGGATAGGAGATTTGCAGATTGAACAACAAATCGGCGAACTCATTTTCCTTATCGAGGAAGACGAGGAGCGTATCGGGCATCTTCGTCAACTTATAGACCAGAATAACCGGCAAATTGAGGAAATCCAAAAGAATATTGTCCAGCGGAGAGAGCAGATCGTTGAGATGAAACATAACCTTGCCAAGAGTCTTGAACGGGAGGAGTTGTAGGGATGGCACCGAAGAGACCCCATACCCAGAAGTCCCTCTCTGAGGCGAGATCCCGGGAAAACCGGTACGATGAGCTACAAAAGAAGACCATGAGGAATCCCCAACAGATGAATCTCGGTTTCGATGCTATACCTCCATCCCGATCCGATGCCGAGCATCTCGTGGATGAAAGGAGAAAGCAGAAGGCTCAATTCGCAAAACCGAGGGCTAAGACGGTACCAAAATCTCAACCTAAGGGTAGCTCCCAAACAAAGCCATCCACGAAAAAAGAGAGTCCTCATCATGCACAACCGATCCATTCATCGGAAAAGACAAAAAAAAGGGAAAAAACGATATCTAAGAAGAAGAGCACTCCATCGACCTCCAAGCAACCGAAAAAAAGAAAAGCCGATTCTAAAAAACCAGTAAAAAGAACCAAATCAAAACCAGCGAAGAAAGGTCGATCCACTCGAGGATCTTTACACATTCAATTATCCCTGCCGATTTTTATTGTCATGGTGGTAGTCATAGCATTGCTCAGCGGCTCTTTGATTGCTTGGAAAATCGTCGATTTCCGTCACACCAAACCAGTAGCATCCACGAGTCTTTCCACAACGTCTGCTACAGTCGTTATAGAACCAGGAATGTCAGCACGTGCTGTCTCACAACTGTTAGCGCAGCATGCCGTAATTACCGATGCAAAAGATTTTGAACGAT
The DNA here is from genome assembly GCF_049310885.1 of Pleomorphochaeta sp. DL1XJH-081. Classification (NCBI taxonomy): domain Bacteria; kingdom Pseudomonadati; phylum Spirochaetota; class Spirochaetia; order Spirochaetales; family Sphaerochaetaceae; genus Pleomorphochaeta; species Pleomorphochaeta sp. DL1XJH-081. The sequence continues at coordinate 504,413 of NZ_JBMDYO010000001.1, read as the reverse complement.
ATTTGGAGTCTATCGGCCATTCCACGCGAATCCAAGCCGGTACCTATGAGTTCACTCCTGGTCTCACCCATGCCTTGGTAGCCGAGATGTTGGTTGATCCCAACACGCAATCCAGTGTCGGAAAAGCAATTTCTGTATTTCCGGGATTCACTCTAGAGGAAATCGATAACCGCTTGGCTGAGATGAGTGTCATTGAGGCTGGTACCTTTATCGATGCCGCTGCCTATGTTGTACAGGAGCGTGGATTACCATTTGCAGAAGGGTGGTTCTTGAGTGGGAGCTATGACTTGAAAACCGAGGGTTCTGTGAGTTTGGCGTTGGCTCGCACTATGCAGGACGCCTGTAACAATGCGTTGCGGCCTTACTTGGGGGAATTGGAGAACATGTCAATCACTCTTGCCGATGCCGTTGTTATCGCATCACTGGTACAACGGGAAACGAACGATCCCGAGCAGATGTCCGAAATCGCGGGAGTGATCTACAATCGACTGCAAGCAGACATGAGTATTGGCATAGATGCTTCTTTACGCTATAGGTTTGATGCATGGAATCGAGACTTGAATACAGCTGAGTTGGCTTCCAACGATCCATACAATGTCAGACGGGTAAAGGGATTACCTCCGACAGGAATAGGAGCACCTAGTCCTGCAGCAATTCAAGCGGCGATGCAACCAGCCTCCCATGATTGGTTGTACTATCTTCATGATAGGGAAGGGAATCTCCATTTTGCCGAAACTTATGTAGGCCATCAGGATAATATAGAGAAGTTTTTTTAGTGATATTGAGTTTTTTTCTCTGATAGTGTAAGGTGTTTCTCGACCGTTGAGGTTATTTCCTGCCGGCGTGGTGAAATTGGTAGACACGATAGACTCAAAATCTATTGGGGGCAACTCTGTATCGGTTCGAGTCCGATCGCCGGTAAAACAGCAATACCACATGTATGGTAAACGAGAAAATCCACTGCAATAGCCAGTGGATTTTTCTGTTCTTCCACTGGGAGCTGTCAATTTGGTCGAAGGAGCATTGTAGGGTTGAGCCGGTTAGGGTATCTGGATATACTCTGTTCTATCTTAGGAGGTTCACAGTTGGTTCCAGGACTCTGGATTTTTATCACCTCCATCGTAATCCTCACCGTAGTCCTGTTTTATACCCTAGGGAAACGAGGAACCCTCATTGGCAGGGCTTTCCTATTTCTACTTGCCTGTGCATGGATATGGACAGCGGCTTTCATCTTGGAACTAGTGTCTACGACATTGGAGATAAAACTACTGTTCGCAAAGATCCAATTCATCGGAATCGTATTGATACCAGTCGCATGGCTGCATTTTGCTTTGGTTCATGTTGGTCGTCGATTGAAAATCCATTTCTGGATTCTTATATTTCTTGTCGTTGCACTCTCCCTTATATTCGTACTTCTTGTTCCAATGCCTAATCTATTTTGGGGTTATCCGTCACTCATACCGGTTAATGGGACATTCAATGTGGTTGATTATGATTATGGGCCGCTTTTTACCTATGTTCTCATGCCTTTCACCAATATCCTTATCCTTTCCTCACTTGGTCTATTGGTGCATCTGTTATTGGAGCATCACACACTGTACAAACAACAGACGTTGTTGATCATCGTAGGTACGTCCATACCTTTGGTGATGAATATACTCTATATCTTTGGAATTACTCCCGTTACCCATCTGAATTATTCGACAGCTTCATTGAGCATTACCGGAGTGTTGTTCGGTTATGCGCTATTCAAATTCCGTTATCTGGACGTATATCCTTTGGCTAGGGATATAATTTTCGAACAGATGCAGGATCCTGTCTTGGTACTCAATGAACGTAAAGTAATTATCGATGCAAATCGAGCTGCAATCGGTCTGGTCCCAGTTTCTGTTGATCTGGTGGGTTCCGACTATCACAAGTTGGAATCCCTCTATTTCCACGAAGGTCTCATGGATTCACTTTCCGATACGGGAAAGTCCGGTCCGGAAGATTCGGTGGCGATTGAAAGTCGTCTGTTCGATGTGACGGTCAAACAGGTTGAAGATATTAGAGGGCAGGGTGGTTGTACTATCATCTTGTTCCATGATGTCACCGACAGAGAGAACCTCCACCGAAAGATAGAGGAGTTGGGTAGAAGAGATCCCTTGACCGGCGTTTTTAACAGAAGAGAGCTGATTTTCCATATAGAACAGCTATATGAAGAGGCTTATGATAAGCGATTACCACTTTCCCTGTTGATGTTGGATATCGATAGTTTCAAACAGGTAAATGATACCTATGGCCATGATATGGGTGATAGAGCTCTGGAAACATTCGCAAAGGTCCTTTTCCATTCGATTCAACCTACCGATATTGTCGGAAGGTATGGTGGGGATGAATTTATCATAGTATCGCTTGGAACTTCTCTTGATCGTGCTATTGTGATGGCTGAAGAAATTAGGAGAGAGGTCTCTTTACAGAAGCTTCCTACCACCGTTGGTGATATGTCCCTGCGAACAAGTATTGGAGTTAAGACATTCGACTTTTCGGGTGAAAAGAGGCTTTCCAATCCAGCAACCAAGTTGTTGGCTGAAGTCGATGAAGTCCTTTATATCGCAAAACGTGAAGGAAAAAATCGCATCTCTTATTGAAAAGAGCTAAAAAAGACCAGAAAAATTTACCAATTCTTAATAAAAATCAATTACAAAAATGTAAATGGTAAAAATTTGACTGTCATGAGTCATTGATGAAATCATTACATATACAACATCTGTCAATAATATAATGAAATACTTACAAATATCATATCACTATAAATTTATCGTATAGTCATATAATTACACATTTTACTATGTTGGATGCGTGTGCCAGCAAGGTGAGCAATGATGTACATTAGGTGTCCTTTGGTTAGTACAATCTGTATTCTTATGTCATGACAAATAAAAAATAGCCTCAGAAAGCTGTCATAGGGTAAAAAGGTTACAAAAAATTACAGAAAAAAACTTGACAGGTCCCAGTGCCCATGGTTCAATGATGCTTGAAGTTTTTCACGGAGCCCATGCTGACTAAAGGAGTATGACATGAAGGACAAGACAAACCTGTCAGTAGGTATCGACCTTGGCACATCGAACCTGCTTATCTATGTTGAAGGCCAGGGAACACTATTCAATGAGCCCTCCATCATTGCAATCGACAAAGCAACGGATAAAGTCGTCTCCGTTGGTCACGAAGCCGCCAAACTCGTAGGCAAGACACACGACAAGGTGGAGGTGGTGCGACCTCTCCAAGGAGGAGTAATTTCTGATATCAAATTGATACGGGAAATCCTCCTGTTTACCTTGGAGAAAATTTTTGTTTCTGACTTGCAGACCATTGGTAAATTGATGATCTGCATACCTTCTGAGATCACCAACACAGAAAAAGAGGCTATTGTCGAATTAGGCCATAGCTTGGGGATCAAGAATACGGAGATCGAAGAGGAGATAAAAGCAGCAGCGCTAGGATCCGGTGTCGACATTTTCGCTCCTAAAGGCCACATGGTGATCGATAGTGGTGGAGGAACAACCGATTTTGGAATCCTCTCCCTTGGAGATGTCGTACTGTCTAAATCGATAAAGATCGCTGGAGACTTCTTTGATCGGCAGATTATCGACCATGTCAAGACTGTACATAAACTCGAAATTGGCAATCAGACTGCAGAGCGGATAAAGATCAAACTCTCATCACTGACTGGACCCTATCCAATAGATGAGGATGGGAATCCTATTGTGTTCGAAGCAATGGGTAGAGATTTGGTATCCGGACTACCGAGACGTGTTGTCCTGGGAACAGAAGAGATTCGAGAGGTATTGTTGAATTGTTTCGAGGCAATCAAATCGGTTCTTCTAACTACCTTGGAAGAGACCCCTCCCGAATTGGCTGGAGACCTGGTGGATAATGGGATTCTTTTAACGGGAGGCGGTTCGCAGATTCCGGGTATTCGCGAATACATCGCTGAAATTGCCCAAGTTCCCGTCTACTTGTCTGAAGTTCCCATCACAGCAGTTATCGACGGGTGTAAAAAAATGCTCAAAATGACGAATAGACATTTCTACTCCGAAGTATAGGGAAGGTATTTAGTATGAGTGCAATTGGTACAAATCAAAAATTGGGTCTTGGTATAGACTTGGGGACCGCAAATCTATTGGTCTATCTGGAGAAGAAAGGAATTATTTTCAACGAGCCTTCCGTTATAGCTTTTGATCGTGAATCGGGAAGAATCGTTGCAGCTGGAGAAGATGCCCACAGGATGCTGGGAAAGGTACACAGTAAGATTTCTGTGATAAAGCCTTTGCGCAATGGTGTTATTTCTGACATGAGGGCAGCGAAAGCACTGCTTACGTATGTGTTAGGAAAAGTGGAAAACTTCACGGAAAAGAACATGAATAAGATCACCTGTGTGATCTGCTGCCCCTCCGAAGTCACAAAAATCGAACGGGATGTCATGATAGATCTCGCTGCGAAAATGAACATCTCTGATGTATTCATTGAGGAAGAGATTAAATCGGGAGCTCTTGGAGCTGGTGTGGATATCTTCAAATCCAAAGGCGTCATGGTGGTTGATATTGGTGGTGGAACGACCGATGTTGGAGTCATCTCATTCGGAGATATCGTGTTGTCAAGGACAATCAGGAAAGCAGGCAGCTTCATGGATGATGAGATCGCCAAATACGTGAAAAAGACACAAAGTGTCGAAATAGGTGAACTGACCAGCGAGCGGACAAAGATGGAGTTAGGCGATTTACATGCCTCTGCGAAATCTGTGACAAACAAATATGCTGGTCGAGATATGGTCAAGGGAATTCCCAAATGGGTCAACCTTACTACAGAAGAAATCCAGAATGTTTTGGTGCCTGTTTTCGATGATATTGTAAAACTGATATCTGCTGTATTGAAGGATACTCCACCCGAACTTTCTGCCGACATTTACCAGCACGGAATATTGCTGACGGGAGGTTGTTCCTTAATACGTGGAATAGACGAGTACATTGGGAATAGGATCCAAGTACCTGTCCACGTAGTGCACAATCCGCTCACTTGTGTTGCGGAAGGAACGAAGTTTCTCTTGAAAAATCGCGGTGACTATCTGGTCAATCCGCTGCAGTTGTAGGAGGTTCGCATCATGGCATTTTCAATCGGCAAGCAAGAGAAGGCGAAAGCTACCACAGGAAAGAATATTGGCATAGATTTGGGTACGGCAAATATCCTCGTGTATGTAGAAGGTGAGGGAATTGTAACCAATGAACCATCGGTAATCGCATTCGACTATGAAACGAATGAAGTCTTGGCCACCGGTCAGATGGCAGCCGATATGATCGGCAAGGGACATCACGGAATAAGAATCGTGAGTCCTCTGAATCAGGGAGTTATCTCAGATATTGAAGCTACGAAAAAGTTGATAGAGATATCCTTACATCGCGTGGAAAACATCAATCTGGAACTCGCTGAATCGACTCTGCTACTCTGTTGTCCCTCTGAAGTTACCCAACTGGAACGTGATTCGTTCATGGATCTTGGTTCCAAATTGGGAGTCAAAGATATCTTTATCGAGCAGGAGGTCAAAGCTGGAGCCATAGGATCGGGACTCGATATCTTTAGTAGCAATGGCTCAATGATAATCGATATCGGAGGAGGCTCTACCGATGTGGGGGTTCTCTCTCTTGGTGATATCGTAGTTTGCGAATCGAATAGGATCGCAGGAAATTATTTGGATAATGAAATCATGAATTACATGCAGTATGTGCATGGATTACTGATTGGAAAAAAGACTGCTGAACGGGTCAAGATTGAGATAGGCTCCCTACGGGAGAAAATTGAAGATCCTCGTAAAACGTATGTGAATGGTCGTGATGTCGTTACCGGTCTCCCCCGAAAGATCTTCGTTGACGAAGCCGAGATTCGCGACGTTCTAGCCAAACCATTCGAATCGATCGCAACCATGGTATTAAAGGTGTTACAGCAGACGCCAGCCGAATTGTCGGCAGATATCATTGTGAATGGTATCTACATCAGTGGTGGGGGTGCTTTGATCGATGGAGTGGATGAGTATTTGCACAAGAGGATCGGTATGGATTTCCACATTTCAAGGCGGCCACTGACCGCTGTTGTGGATGGCACAAAATTATTGTTGAAGAACAGGGGTAGTTATTTCGTTAAGCCTACTGATTGAACATAAAAGGCTATCCCTGATTCTATAGTTCGGATCCTCCACTCCGAAAATTCCTTGACTGGGGTGGGGATCCGGCATTTTACACTGACGAAGGGGACTCAAGGTTATGGGCGATATGAACAAGTTGTGGTTGAGATTGGGTTTCTGTGCGTTGATTGTATTATTGTTCAGTCTCTGGCAAGAGCTCTTTCCCATTGCAGTGGTAACTGCAGTCTGTCTGGCATCGTGCCTGATTGGGATCTGTTTCTCACAAGATGAAGATCGGATGTTCGATCATAATTCCTCATTCAAAACCTGGTTACTCTCACATGAGAAGAGGCTTCCTTTACACGGGTTGGATAGCTATTTCTGCCTATTCATCCAATCATTACCAAAGGGACTTCACCATGCAATTATGGACCATCGTCTCTTAGATGAGTTGTATGCCTCTATGATGAGGGAGTTGGGTGTATTCTTGGGTAGTTCCCATGTTAAGCGGTTATCCCGAGAACAGTTTGTGATTATCAAGGAATTCCCTTCACCAGAGAACCTGGATTTCAACCAAAGGTATCTCTATCAACTGGAAATGACTAGTCGGATAACAAATATTTTGGATGATCTGATCGCCAGCAGTGATGTGCAGGTAGGCCGTTCGATCGAGATTTCTGTCGGTTGTGCAAGTGGCGGGATCCGTTATCGTATCGAAAGAATCGAGGATCTACTGGAATTATCCTATTTTACCATGAAACTTGCTCGTGAAGAGGACCGGATGAGCTTGATTGCAGACGAACATATCCGTGCAAGGAAATACGATATTGATGAATGCAAGGCAGGGTTCAACAGGAAAGGTTGGGAACATGAGTTCAACCCCTTTTTTCAACCGATTATCGATCCGGCCTCTTTCAGGATAGTGGGGTTGGAAAGTTTGGCACGATGGCAACTCGGTGGATTTCGGGTGATGCCTGCAGGTGTGTTCAAGGATCTAGCCTACGAGATCGGCTGTCTCGGAAGAATCGATGCAACCATTATAGAGAAGACCTTTTCGACAGTAAGGACATTATATGATGAAGGCCTTCTGCCATATGGTTTTAGGATCGTATTCAATGTAAGTGCTTCAAGCCTGAACGCATACTCCGCTGAATGGTTGGGCAATATGGCCGCTGGATTTGGACTGCATCCTGAACATATCGAACTGGATATAAAGGACTCCATACTCTCGGACCCGATCGTCGCCAAGGCAATAGACGCATTGAAGGCCTATGGGTTCAGAATAGCGCTCGATGCCTTTGATGAGAAGTCTTTCGATATAAGGACATTCTTCAATAGTTGCTTTGATATCATCAAGTTGGATTATTCCCACTCGGGAGATGATTCTAAAGTATTCCAAGATCAGCAGAGACGAGTTTTTAACTCCCTTACTTTCTTGGGAGACAGTCTCTCGATGCAAGTATTGGCAAAGAATATTGAAACCAAGGAGCAACTCGAGTGTGCACGACAACAAGGCGCACACTATTTGCAGGGCAACTACTTTACACCGCCTGTACCAGAAACCGAATTCAGGAACTTCTTGAAAAAATACCGCGAAGGACTATATCTGGATGCCTATGTAGGAGCATCTGAACTGGCTTAGCGTCCAGATTAGGCCGATTTTATGACAAACAAGTGCATTGTGCCTTCACCAGCATTTCTGATTCCCAGTTTCGTATTCGCTGGAATTCCGACAATAGCACCTTCTGCATACTGGTGTTCTTCTTGGCTATCCAAGGTCAAACCGAGTACTCCCCGTGTTATGATCATATGTGCAGCTTCTGCAGTGGGGTGTGGATCGACCGATTCCCCATGACCGAGGCTCAGGTGGTTTATACGGACGGCAGGCCCTCCGATGATCCTTTCAACAGCGGTCATATCTTCAGTACTGTATGCGTATACTTTCTCTATCATAAGATTACTCCTGTATGGGTTGTTTTGGTAATTTTGCTTTAGCCGTTAATGATTCGATAGAAATTGCGATAACGGCTGTATGATCGAGAGCCCGATCCACATAGGCTTTCGCTTGGATATCGAACTCAGGTGAATATTTCATTGCGAGTAGCAAGAGTGCTCTCCTCTTCTCCTGGACATCGGTAACAATGGATGCCAAACCATAAGCGATTGCTGACTCATACTCGGTGGAGAATTGTTCAGGTAGGATATTGGTCCTCCCTACACAGGTGAATACTGCATTGGTGTTCTGCTCTAGAATACGCAATTTTGCACCTTCTGTAGCTCCATGGATATAAATGATGTCGTCCGATAGCACGAATGATAAAGGGACGGCATACGGCTTTCCCTGTTGGTCAACGAGAGAGAGTACACCATATTCGGCATCGGTGAGAACTTTTCTGGCAAAAGCTTCATCCTGTTTACGATCAGATCTTCTCATCTTGTTCCTCCGATTATATGAATCTATCATATTGTCAGGTGTTTTGTCGTTACATTTGCAACGTATTTTTCCATACCACGTGGTCAAACTATTTTTTATAATTTGCATAAATATACATAAAAGCCCTGTACAAAAATGGAAAATGAATATATATACAGATAATAGGAGAGAATCTTACAAGATTAGATTCTATAGAAGAAGGAGATTCGCAATGCTTACAGTTGGAGTAATCGGAGCTACAGGATATGCGGGAGCAGAGTTGATGCGCCTTCTATGTCGGCATCCCCAGGTGGAAAAGATACTAGCGGGTTCTCACAGCCATGTGGAAACCCCCTATTCCTCAGTGTATCCCAATTTTTCCAAGATATTCGATTTCTCCTGCCATGATGCCGACATATCCGCATTCGCAGCCAAGTGTGATGTGCTATTCGTTTCCCTTCCACATGGGATAGCCTCACAACATGTTACCGAGGCTGTTCTCGACCAATGTGTTGTGATTGATCTTGGCGCAGATTTTCGGTTGCATGATTCCCAAGTCTACGAGAATTGGTACAAGACAAGTCATGGAAATCCACAACTTTTAGAGAAAGCTGTCTATGGTTTGAGCGAGTTGCATAGAAAAGAGGTTGCTTCGACTAGACTTGTTGCGAATCCAGGATGCTACACCACCTGTTCAATTCTTATAGCTCATCCACTACTGGCACAAGGATTGATCGATCCGGAGAGTCTGATAATCGACGCTAAATCTGGTGTTTCAGGGGCTGGTCGTTCCGAAAAACTCGGTTCTCTATTCTGTGAAGTCGATGGATCCATCAAACCCTACGGAGTAGCTACACACCGCCATACACCGGAAATCGAGGAGCAACTTTCGTTGACCCATTCGCATGGAATGAAGCGCAGCGGAGTGGTGGTTTCGTTCACTCCTCACCTTGTACCGATGAATCGTGGAATTCTTGCTACTGTATACGCGAAACTGAAACCAGGAGTTACGAAGAGAGAACTCGAAGAAGCCTACAGTCTCAGTTACGCGGATGAGCCGTTCATCCGGCTTCTCCCCTATGGCACATTCCCGGAAACCCGCTGGGTGAAAGGTTCCAATTATTGCGATATTGGTTATACATTGGACGAAAGAACAAACCGAATCGTTGCATGTGGAGCTTTGGATAATCTGGTCAAGGGTGCAGCTGGGCAAGCTGTTCAGAATATGAATATTGTATTTGGTCTCCCTGAACAGACTGGGTTGGATGCCGTCCCTGCATTTCCCCTCTAAAACCATACGAAGGAGTAGCTATGAAAACTATTGAAGGCGGAGTCACTGCTCCAAAGGATTATCTCGTCGGTTCTGTTGCTGCAGGAATAAAAAAGAAGAAAAAGGATATGACTGTCCTAGTATCAAAAACGCCCGCATCGGTTGCCGGTGCATTCACGACCAACGTAGTCAAGGCAGCTCCTGTGACTTGGGACCAGAAGATTGTCTCTCTCAAGGCTCCAGTACGAGCCTTGGTGGTCAATAGCGGTAATGCTAATGCGTGTACTGGAGAGCAAGGAGAGAGGGATGTTCAAGCTATGGCGAACAGGGTCGGATCCAAGCTGGGCATTGCGGACGAGTCCATTTTAGTCTGTTCCACGGGAGTTATCGGTGTTCCGCTGCCCATGGATAAGATTCTTGTTGGAATCGACAATTGTCTTGCGAATCTAGATAACAATGTACAATCGGGGGTAGACGCTTCAGAGGCTATCCTCACCACAGATACCTTTACCAAATCCTTGGCAGTCGAGATAGAGATCGATGGAGTTTCCATAAGGATAGGAGGAATGGCAAAAGGATCGGGAATGATTCATCCTAATATGGCTACTATGCTTTCTTTCATCACAACTGATGCCGATATTGATTCCGAATTTCTGCAGGACATGTTGGGACATACTGTTTTGGATTCCTACAACATGATTTCCGTAGACGGAGATACGAGCACAAATGACACTGTCTTGGTCTTTGCTAATGGAGCGGCTCAAGGAGAGAAGATTTTACCTGGGACACCAGGAGCAAGTGTATTCGAAGAAGCTTTCTCCTATGTGCATACTGAGCTGGCAAAGATGATTGTAATGGACGGCGAAGGAGCCGGAAAATTTATAGAGGTTTCGGTAACTGGAGCACCAACGAAAGAGGATGCTCGCCTTATGGCCCGCTCGGTGATATCGAGCAACTTAGTGAAAACCGCATTTTTTGGAGCCGATGCGAACTGGGGAAGAATGCTCTGTGCGATGGGTTACAGTGGAGCCGATTTTGATCCGGGAAGAGTCTCAATCACCTATATGAGCGAAAAGGGAATGATTGCGGTGATGAAAGAGGGTGTCCCTGTCGCTTTCGATGAAGATCTGGCGAAACGGATTTTACAGGAGAAGGTGGTTCATGTAGCCGCTCAAGTAGGTACTGGTGATGGAGATGCCATGGCATGGGGTTGTGACCTATCCTATGAATATGTACGGATAAATGGAGATTATAGAAGTTGACAATGAAACGGGAAATAGAAAAGGCTAATGTTCTCATAGAAGCTCTTCCCTATATCAGACGATTCGCCGGTAGCACAGTTGTCGTCAAGTATGGTGGGAGCGCCATGGTCGATGATGAGATCAAATTATCCGTGATTCAAGATATCGCGATGATGAAAAGGATCGGGATGCGCCCTGTCGTTGTTCATGGAGGAGGCAATTCAATTACCGAAATTTTGGGAAAGTTGGGTAAGAAGTCGCAATTCATCGATGGACTAAGGGTAACAGATAGGGAGACAGCTCAGATTGCTGAAATGGTTCTTTCGGGTTCCATCTCAAAGGAGCTGGTTCAATGTCTCCAGTCGCAGGGTATTCCAGCTGTAGGAATCAATGGAAAGGATGGAGACACTCTGGTAGCCAAAAAGAAATTGACCAACGGTAAGGATCTCGGTTATGTAGGAGAGGTCGTGAAGGTCAATACGGGTTTATTGGACTCGCTGATGGCTAATGATTTCATTCCTGTCGTTGCCCCTGTAGGAACCGATTTTGCAGGCAATACCTATAATATAAATGCAGACTATGCTGCAAGTGCGATAGCTGGAGCCCTCAATGCTCAAAAATTGGTTTTTTTGACCGATGTAGAGGGTATTCTCAAGGATAAGGATGATCCTGATTCGATTCTGAGACAGCTGACTCTCGTAGAGGCGGAAAATTATATCGAGGATGGAACCATAAGTGGAGGGATGATTCCCAAAGCCCAGTGTTGCATGGATGGAATCCGTCAGGGTGTCCAGAGTGTGCATATTCTTGATGGAAGATTGCCCCATGCACTCTTGTTGGAAATTTTCACGAACGAGGGTGTCGGAACCATGATGACTCGCTGATATGAATGGAGGATTGCAAAGATGGACAAGACAATAGAGTTAGGTAAATCGGTATTCATGGAGACGTACGCCCAGTTTCCGATCGTACTCGCCGGAGGCGATGGACGGTATGTGTTCGATACCCAGGGTAAACGATATCTCGATCTGGTAGCTGGAATAGCAGTTAATATTCTTGGGTATGGAGATAAACGTCTCTCCAGTGCGCTCCATAAGGTTATCGACAATGGCCTTTTGCATTGTTCTAATCTCTATTGGAATTCCTATGCAGTTACAGCAGCCTCACGGCTGGCAAGACTCAGTTCCATGGAGAAAGTCTTCTTCTGCAATAGTGGGACTGAAGCCAATGAAGGGGCGATCAAACTAGTGAGAAAGTACGGTTCTTCCCTAAAGGAGGGAAGGACCGATATCATTACCATGAAGCAGTCATTCCATGGACGGACATATGCATCAATGACTGCCACAGGACAAACAAAGTATCAGAAATCATTTTACCCCTTGGTGCCGGGATTCTCCTATGCTCCTTTCAACGATTATGATGCCCTAAAAAACATGGTTACCGATACAACTTGTGCGATTTTCATTGAGCCAGTCCAAGGAGAGGGTGGGGTAGTTCCTGCCGATGCTTCTTATCTAAAGAAGGTCCGCCAACTTTGCGATGATCGAGATATTCTCTTAGTATTCGATGAAGTCCAGTGTGGCATGGGCCGTACCGGAAAGCCATTCGCCTGGCAAAAATCGGGGGTAAAACCAGATGTCATGACTCTAGCCAAAGCTCTTGGAGGTGGGGTACCGATAGGAGCTGTAGTCGCTACCGGAAAGGCAGCTACCGTGCTACAGCCAGGGGACCATGCCGCAACGTTTGGTGGGAACCTGCTGGCAACAGCTGCCGCCGATTGCGTGTTGGAAGTTCTGGAGGATGGAGAGCTGCTGGAACATGTTGAGAAGGTAGGTTCCTACCTGCGCAATAGTCTTGAAGCTCTGAAAGAGCGTTTTAGCCAGATAGTCGAAGTTAGGGGTGCCGGCTTGATGCTTGGTGTGCAAATGAGTATTCCGATCAGGCCAATATTGGATATGTGCATGAAAGAGGGGCTCATACTCGCAAATGCTGGACCTGAGATTCTCCGTTTCGTACCACCACTTACGATAACTGAGAGCGAAATTGATGAGGCGATAACTATTCTTACCCGCGTTTTGGAAAAAATACTGGATTAACACAAGAATTGTCAGTATCCTCCGAATCAGCTATGATGGATCGTGGAGGAAATGTAGTGCGCATGGGGAAGCGACATCGTCTGTACATCGAAAGAGTGATTGCAATACTCCTCGTGGCCTTTTCTGTAGGTGTGGTAGGTGCGCAGGATTCGTCAGAAATTCCTACACTCAACAATTCTAATAATGTTCTTTCCTCCACAGTTCCGGTAGTGTATGGAGATACGAATTTCCGGGAGCGAATCCTACAACGAACCAAAGGCGAGCGGGATCCTATCGGACTAGTTTTATCTGGAGGCTCAGCTCGGGCTTTCGCCCATATCGGTGTACTGCGCTATATAGAAGAACAGGGAATAGTCCCCGATTTCATTATATCGAACTCCATGGGGTCGATTGTAGGAATCCTTTACGCTGCCGGGTTTTCACCTGAACAGATCTTCTCGTTATCTTCACAATTGGATATTTCCCAATTGTTCGATTTATCGTGGCCATTGGCAGGAGGATTTTTGGATACCTCCCGTTTTAGCTCTCTGGTAGCCGCATATCTAGGTGAAGAACTGAAACTTGAAGAGTTGCCGATTCCTGTCATGATCGTAAGTGAGGATTTGGTCACGAAGCGTCAAGTGAGGATAATGGAAGGCGATGTGTTGACCGTATTTGATGCCGCATTTGCTCTTCCAGTCTACTTTCCCCCAGTAGAGTATAGGGGGCACTTGTTGGTAGATGGGGGTATGACAAACCTGGTACCTCTCGAGATAGCCTACGAATACACAGATACCACCATTGTCTCGACAACCTTCTATGAAGGCCAGGATATTAATCTCCGTAATGCCCTATCCGTATTGAATATATCCATCGATTTAGGGAAACGTCGTGAAGGTGTGGCTGCCCTCCAAAAACATCCCGATACCATCTGGATCAGATGCGATGTCGAAGATTTCTCTTTTATGGATTTCGGTGCGATCGAAGATCTCACTGAACGGGGCTACACTTCCGCCAGTCTCCATGAAGAGGCTCTGAATGGACTCGACGCACGGGGCACGACTGCTGAAATCCGGCAATTTCGTTCCAGCTTTTCGTCTCGGGAAGAACAGGTCCTCAGGAACTACCAATTGTACAAGCGAGTCCCACAACACTCGCTTTCACAACAACTGTTCATGGGAATGCGTAGTTTCAATTATCTTGATGACCAGTGGTACTTGCGTGATGATTCGCTATTCGGACTCATGTATAACCTGCGTTGGAAAGATCTTTGGCTCTCGCTTCACGGTGGTATGGGGTGGAAAACCTTCTCTCCTATGGCAGTATATCCAGGAATCTCGGCGCGTATTTCAATCCAACCAATCGCTCCTTTATTGCTGGAGGCCGATTTCGTAGTTGCTTCCGATGAAGATATCGTTCCCTCCTGGTACCATAACCTAGGGGTGCAGTTTAGACAGAGTTTCTTCTCAAATACTTTGATGACGAGCATAGACTTACAATGGGAACATCAACTCGATTCTAGTTTTTCCCTAGCATCGATGTTGGTCCATAGTGGAGTCTCCATTGATTGGAATTCCTCCAAAGAACCCCAGACTGTAGTCCATGCAGAAGGGGCTTGGCAGCTCGCTGGAGACTGGGACCGGCAGTTTATCCATACCAAGCTTTCTGGTATTGTTCCACTTCCACTCGATTTCAGGTTCCATGCTGGGTACACTGGACGATATGCGCTCGATGGTAAGGGTAATGTTCCCATCTATATTGAGGATGGATTCCTAACTGCAGATGCTCTCCTGCTTGATCAGGGTTCGCTCGCTTCGACAGTCAATTCTCCAGCAAATTTCTTGATTGTCGGTAGATTCGGAGTCGATTGGCAACCTCGATGGTTCAAGCCGACAGCCGGTGAGTTATTGATCTTTCATGACTCAGCCATTGGTCTTTTTGGTGATTTATTGTGGAATGACGATGCATCATTCATCCCTGAGGTTGCCTACGGAGCTCGCTTTTCAACGAAAGTTTCATTGTTGGGATTGAATTCCCTACCAACTTCGTTGTATGTAGGGTATGACGGTCCCTCAAATGGTCTTATGTGGGGCTTTATGTTCGGCAGGAGATTATAATGCAATCAATGGAAATTGAAGTTCCCCTCTGGTTACTGGGTCGGACATTACCCGACTCCCTATCCTTACAGATACTGGATACCAACCAGCATGTTCTGTTTTCCAGTTCAGGGAAATGGCTCCATCCATTATTCGAAGCCGAATCATTCATTAAGGCAAATCGGCTTTCAGCACCTGATTTAATCCTTCATGACAGGATAGCCGGCCGGGCAGCTGCCGCCCTTGCTGTCCATATCGGCTTCAAAGCGGTTCGGGTATCTCTAATGAGTCGCCTTGCACAGTCTGTCTATATTCGTTATGGAGTTCCTTATAGTGCCGATGTCTTGGTGGATCGGATCGCTTGTCGAACTGAAGACCTTATAGATGACACCATGACCTTGGGAGAAATATATTTTCTCCTATCTGAGAGAGCAGGAAGGGTAGGATAATAGCATCTGTGTTATAAGTTAGACTTGCCGAACAAATTTAATTGACATCGCTTATCGATTTTGGGTATGGTGCAGCTATGAACCCAGTAACAGTCGCAACCGCTTTGTTGCTCACTTTGATCGCTGGTCTTTCGACGGGTATCGGTGGGTTGCTGAGTATGTTCCAAAAACGATCCAGCTCCCACTTCCTCTGTGCTTCCTTGGGGTTCTCGGCCGGGGTTATGGTCTATCTTTCGTTTATGGAGATTCTTCCCGAGTCCTTGCACTATCTAGAACAATTCTACCCAGACACTCGTGCCAACGTGGTTACGGTGATTACCTTTTTCATAGGAATCTTGGTTATTGGACTTATTGACCGTTTTGTTCCATCAAGAGACAATCCTCACGAGATTCCCGATGTGGTAACTCTTGCCAATAAAGTCCAAGCAGGTACGGATCACCATCTTTTCAGGACTGGGATACTATCAGCACTCGCAATTGCGATTCACAATCTTCCTGAAGGTTTGGCAACTTTCACCAGTTATATGGCTGATCCTCAGATCGGTATCAGTATCGCTATCGCTATTGCCATCCATAATATTCCAGAAGGAATTGCTGTTGCGGTTCCTATTTATTTTGCAACGGGCAATCGTGCGAAAAGTCTGGGCATTGCCTTATTATCGGGGTTGTCGGAGATGCTGGGTGCTCTGTTAGGGCTCATGCTGTTCTCGTTTTCAAACGCGGATCTCATGCTGGGGTTGGTTCTGGCTTCCACTGCAGGTGTCATGATCT
The DNA here is from genome assembly GCF_049310885.1 of Pleomorphochaeta sp. DL1XJH-081. Lineage (NCBI taxonomy): Bacteria > Pseudomonadati > Spirochaetota > Spirochaetia > Spirochaetales > Sphaerochaetaceae > Pleomorphochaeta > Pleomorphochaeta sp. DL1XJH-081. The sequence continues at coordinate 487,944 of NZ_JBMDYO010000001.1, read as the reverse complement.
ACATCTCTTTCGATGAACTATTGCCAACAGCAGAACGGTATGGGGAGCACCACTTAGCTATCTATGGAATCCTCGGGGGTATGGCGGTGATGGCGGCAAGTCTAATCATCCTCACCTAATTTCCAAACGAATGCCGGAAACGAAAGCTTGCTTGCATACCATTCATTCTTGTTATTAGGGCTCTACAGGGCTCTTTTCTCTACGGGAAAACTCGCATCCACAGTAATCTTGACGATAGAGATCCAATAATCTGGAGAGTTCTATACTTCTCTGGTAACCGGCCTTCTTCTTAAAATCGATAGCAACAAATTCATCCCAGGTATCACCAATGGAAAAAATTGTAGGGGCACTCTTATGAGGGCTGACTGTAAGGGTCGTAGTGAAGTAAGGGATTCCTTGTTTTACAGCCTCGTCAGCAGCCTCTTTGAGATTGTAGGCGAAGCAGATCGAACACCGTTCTCCTCGCTCAGGATCTGTTTCGTGACCGGCAACTTCCTTCAGCCATGCTTTGTGATTGTATTCATGGTGGATGATCCGGAGATCGAAATGTTTTGCAACTGTCTCCAGATTGAGGAATCTCTTTTGTGCCTCCTGTGGAGGATAAATGTTGCTGTTACCGAAAAAAAGCACTGGTTCATAGCCGAGTTCTCTGAGCCTTTCTATCGAGCTAGTGGAACACGGTCCACAACAGCAATGGAGTAACAATGGTTTCCTTTCCATACCTGTACAGTACCTTCGATCCGAGGGTATGACAAGAGCTTGTACGGGTGGCAATACAATGTGAAATATGGCATGATAGGGATAAATCTTACTGGAGGCTTGTTATGAAAAATCCTACATTGCTGGCGTTTCTCGTCGCAATCATAGGGATCATGATTTTACCTGTTGCGCAATCTGTCAGGCTATTGCTTATCATACTCATTTTCGCTGGATTCATCTATTGGAAGAGGGGTTACATTCTGGTGGCGCTTGGATCGAGGGCATTGAGTGCCAAACAACCGGATGCGGAGAAAGCCTGGAGACTCTACTTGAAGGCGTGGAAAGCTGGATTGCCAGCTAATTACACGATTATGTTGGGCAATTTGTTCGTCCAGAGGGGAGACAAGGAGATTGCACTACAAATCTACGATAGTGTCTTAGAGAAGGAACGCGGGAAGCGACAACCGGATGGGGAGATCATTATAAGCGCTAGGATTGCCCGTACCATGGCCCTTTGGGTTCTCGATAGGCGTAATGAGGCCATCGATGAGTTGCAAACGGTATATGACGAGGGGAGGAGAGATAAGACCCTCCTGATCAACTTGGGTACCTATCTTCTTGCTGATGATCGGCTTGATGCTGCTTCTGCCCTTCTGGACGAATGTGAGCAGCTTATAGACCAAAGTCCAGGGCTTACTGATAATAAAGGTCTTTATCTGCTTAAGACGGGGGCTTTGGTTGAAGCACACCAACTCTATGAGGAGTTGCTGTCACGTGACGATATCCGTTTCCCCGAGGCCTATGTGCATGCCGCTAAGGTTATGATAGCACTCGGAAAGATGCGGAAAGCCCGGACATACCTGCAGCAATCCCTAGAGCGAGAGTTTTTCAGAACCTCTACCGTATCTAGAGATGAAGTCGAGCAACTATTGGAAGAGCTCGAGAAGAGACCCGATAGCAAAGATGATGTTGACGATGACGATGTCGATGACGAGTTAGTCTCTACGCTTTATGAGAACGACCTTTTCGATGATAGTCTTCCCAACACGGAAGTAGATGAAGATGACGATTTGGAACCGAATATTGAGCTCGATGCAGAGGATTATGACGATAATGATCCTGAGGTAAACATAGAGGCCGATGAAGAGCCGAGTGTTGAATCGGCGCTATTCGATGATGATTTTGATGATGGAGATGAAGAACATAAGAAGTAGTATGGCATGAAAAAGTTTCTCAAACTCCTTACCGGGAGACTTTTTACATTTATCGCTTTGCTTGCGGTCCAGATTTCGGTGTTGGTCTGGCTGATCATCAACTTTGTGAGCATCAGTGCGTACTATATCCCATTTGTATACACGGTTGCATTTGTTAGTGTCTTTTTCATTGTCAGTAGGGATGACCACCCGGTATTCAAGATTTCTTGGATTCTGGTTATCCTTATAGCACCGATTTTCGGCGTACCGTTCTATATATTGTTCGGGAACAAACGCCTTGGTCGTAGGGTCGCCCGTCAAATGGCCAAGTACCAGGAACATTATGAGAAGGAGATGAGAGCGGTATTGCCGGAACCTGATCCTCAGATCCGCTCAGATCTCCAGGAACGTTCTGCAAATCTCGCCAGACAATCCAACTATATCTATAATCTGACTGGAAGTGCTGCATGGGATAAGACAAAAGTTGAGTATTTCTCCTTGGGTGAAGCTGCGTTTGCCCAAATCCTGGCAGAAGTCGAAAAAGCAAGAAGATTCATCCTATTCGAATATTTTATCGTTGAAGATGGAGAGATGTGGTCTGCGATGCTGACGCTGCTGCGACAAAAGTTAGCCGAAGGTGTGGTCATACGCCTTATGTATGATGATTTGGGAAGCATTCAGACACTCCCTTCCAAATATGAGAAGACTTTGCGCAACATGGGTTTCAAGGTGGGCGTTTTCAATCGTATAAAACCACACCTCAATGCCAAATTGAACTATCGTGACCATAGGAAGATGCTGATAATTGATGGGAATGTCGGATTTACCGGGGGAATAAATTTTGCCGATGAGTACATCAATCGTAAGATTCGGTATGGGCATTGGAAAGACACCACCGTAATGTTGAAAGGCTTTGCGGTATGGAATCTTACCCTCATGTTCTTCCAGCAGTGGATGTTCACTACGGGAGAAGATGTCGATCTCACCGAATTCGTGCCAACAGAGGAATTCCCCTCCGATGGGTACGTACAACCCTTTGGTGACAGTCCTTTGGATGGTGAGAATATCTCTGAGAATGCGTATATCCAAATCATTAACCATGCACGCGATTACGTGTGGATAACAACACCTTATCTGATAATCGATACCCAAATGGTCACAGCCCTCTGTGTTGCAGCTCAAAGTGGTGTGGATGTACGCATTATCACGCCGAAATTTCCCGATAAATGGTATGTGCACCCGGTTTCAAAATCCCATTACTTGACTTTAATGCAAGCAGGTGTCCGGATCTTCGAATATACACCCGGTTTCATGCACGCAAAGATGTTTGTCTCAGATGATGAAGTTTCCATCGTGGGAACAACAAATATGGATTATCGGAGTTTTTACCTCCACTTTGAATGTGGAGTAGTCTTTTTCTTCTCTTCCGTTGCCGTGAAAGTTCGCAACGATATGGTAAGGACCCTCGATCTTTGTACCGAGATTTCATTATCGGAGGAGGAAGAGCGACCATTTCCTGTACGACTGTTTAGGAATATCCTGAAGCTCTTCAGCCCCTTGATGTAGAGGAGAAGGATTTCAAGATCCCCTCTGCTGAGCGGATTCCGCTTGCCCATGCTGCTGTGATTCCGCGGCTCGTTCCAGCTCCGTCTCCTGCGAGATAGACCGAATCGGTCACACTGAAGTGGGAATCCTTGAAGACCGGTTTGTTTGCATACAATTTGATCTCAGGGTAATACATGATGGTAGAAGGGTGGAGTACTCCTGGAACAATTGTATCCAGATTTTTCATTGCCTTCCAGATAACCCGAAGGATTTTGGCAGGCATAGCAAGCGAGATGTCACCTGGGCAACAGTCCTTGAGACTCGGAGGGAAGTCGTACAGATCGGTATTGAAACTATTTTCCTTGCTGCGAGAACCCAATCTGAAGTCTCCAACGCGCTGCATGAGCGGTCTACCTCCGCCCATCAATGCCGCTTGCATACCAAGGTTTTCGGCATAGGCTTGTCCACTAGCCAAGGGGGCTGTGAATTTAACAGTTTTCAATATGGCGAAGTTGACCATTCCGTTCGCTTCATGGGTGGCTGCAGAATAGGCGTGTCCGTTCACTGAATACCAGATATCACCACGGGCGCTGGTATATTTCTCCTTAACCACGTGGGCATCCCCACTATTGGTGCAGAAGGTACGTACCTTCTCGGGGAAATAGAATTTTGGGTCGTAATAATCCTTTACGATAGGATAGTGTTCCAATCTCGTCTCTACTCTAATTCCGATATCAACAATATTATCAACGAACGGTACTCCGAGACTTTGCATCATCATCTGGAGAAAATGGAAGCCCCTTCGCCCTGGTGCTATCAACAGTTTTTTGTATCCTATATCCCGTTTATCGGTGACAATATATTTCTTCACATCATCTACCGACAACATACTCTCCCCCAGTGCGAGGTGGACACCAAGTGAATTCAATTCGGCGAGCAGACGCTTGATAAGCAAGAGTCCTCCGTCAGTTCCTAGGTGAGATTGCTGAATTTCCAGAAGCCGACACCCCAAACGTTGAGCCCTACGTTGGTAAATGGAAATATTGCTTTTATCCATGATATCTGGTTTTAGAAATTTGGTGACACCCGCAAGATACTGTTGTGCCTGTTCCTTGGTCCAGTATTCTTCGGGGAATCCTATAGGGTAGGTGAAGTTCATCTTGCAGTCGTTTCTCATGCCGCCGGTGGAGAATCGTTCCTGGTCGAGTATGAGTATAGAGAGGTCGGATTTTTTGGCGATCAATTCGAAAGCCGCACCCATACCTGCCGGTCCAGAGCCGATTATCACCACATCATATGCATCCACGTTTATACCCCTTTGTACCCATAAGTATACACAAATGAATCGATTTATTGAATACTACCCGCATCTTCTCCAAGTTTGAGCAAAGGAGTATCATAGGGCAATGGAGACTTCAATACTGCTCTTCAATGCCAAGATAATCGATGGAACAGGTACTCCTCCCTATCCTGGAATGGTTGCGATCGAAAAAGACAAGATCCTCTATGCAGGTCCCCGAAGAGAAGGACTTCAAGCCAAGAAAACGATCAATCTGAAGGGAAGGCTTTTGGTACCGGGTTTTATTGACATGCATGGACATAGTGATCTCCATCTCATGAATAATCCCGAGATGGAAGAAAAGATAACTCAGGGAATCACTACCGAGGTGGTGGGCAATTGTGGAATGGGAGTCTATCCCTTGTCAGAGAACCAAAGCAAGCGCGAGCTCCTTTCTCAAATGGCTACTGATATCCTTGGGACGTTCTCTAAGCCATGGCCTTGGCATGATGTGGCCACGTATATGGAATTTTCCCAAAAACAGGGATGCCGGACCCGATTAGTACCCTTGCAAGCCCATGCTCCTCTCAGGATAGCGGCCATGGAGGGTAATCCCAATAGAACGGCTACACAGAGGGAAATCGCTACCATGGTCGAATTGTTGAACCAATCGTATGACCAAGGTGCTGCTGGATTATCTAGTGGGTTGTACTATGCTCCCTGCCTATTTGCAAACCGTGATGAAATCTTGGCATTATTGGATGTTACATCAGACAGGGATAGGCTGTTCGCAGTGCACCATAGATGCGAAGGAGACGGTGTCCTCGATTCGTTGGAAGAGGTTCTTGGTCTAGCTTTCCAATCCCATGTTCGGATCGAGATTTCACACCTTAAGGCAATTGGGAAGAGAAACCAGTACCTTGTTCCCTATATGCTGAAGCTATTGGACTCCTATGCAAACAAAGGTCTTGAAGTAGGCTTTGACCAGTATCCCTATACCTTTGGATCGACTTCGCTCTATAGTCTCTTACCTCCCGAACATCTGAGTCTATCCAGAGACGATTTGATGGCAGCACTTGGAGAGCGTTCCGAACGGGAAAAGATAAAAAGGAAAATCATCTGTGCAGATGGTTGGGATAGTATTGTTTCTCTCTGTGGTTGGGAGGCCATCTCGGTCATGCATCTGGATGGTAAGGAGGAGATGAAGGGTCAGAGTCTATCTTCTCTGGCTGTAAGGAGGGGAATAGACCCCTTCGACCTTCTTTTCGATCTTTTAATGGAAGGCCCCCAGACGGCAGTCATGGCCGATATCACCCAGACCGAAAAATCGCTTACGACTATTCTTTCTCATCATCTCGGATGTTTCGGAACCGATGCCCTATATAGTGGAAAGGTGCGTCATCCTCGTTCTTATAGCGCTACAAGACATCTACTCACCCGTTATGGCAAGGAATTGAAAACAATTCCACTAGAACAGCTGATAGCCAAGATGACATCGATTCCTGCTAAGCGACTTCGTTTGGACGATAGGGGAATCATTAAGAAGAATCTCCTAGCTGACCTAGTTGTGTTGGATATGGATAGTATGGATGACAATGGGTATCCGGGTAAGGGAATAGATTTCGTGGTGAAGGGCGGAGAGGTAGTTTTCGAGAACGTCTAGGAACTGAATCGATTGAGGAAGCGTTTGGTTCTCTCATTTTGAGCCTCTGAGAATACCTGCTGGGGAGTTCCTTCTTCTACGATAAGGCCATCGTCCATGAAAATCACCCTATTGGAAATATCACGGGCAAAAGCCATTTCATGGGTCACCACCATCATGGTCATGTGCTCTGCAGCCAAGTCTTTTATGACAGATAGGATTTCACCGGTGAGTTCAGGATCAAGAGCACTGGTAGGTTCGTCAAAACAAAGTACTTCTGGACGTAGTGCCAAAGCCCGAGCGATAGATACCCTTTGTTGTTGTCCCCCAGAGAGTTGGTACGGATAGGCTTTCGCCTTGTCCCCCAGCCCCATTTTACGCAACAGTTCGTGTGCTTGCTCGATTGCTTCATCTTTTGGGGTTTTCAACACATGTACCTGTGCTTCTGTGATATTGCGGAGTACAGAGAAGTGGGGAAAAAGATTGAAATTCTGGAATACCAGACCGACACGGAGTCTGATACGGCTGATTGTTGCTTTATCGGCATAATGGGCTGATCCATCGACTCCATCGGTCACCAAAGTGTCCCCACCTATGGTTATGGTACCCCGATCGATTTGCTCGAGATTCGTTATGCACCGCAGAAGAGTCGACTTTCCAGAACCGGAAGGACCTATGATAGAAAGGACTTCCCCCGCATTTAGTGAAAAGGAGATGTCTTTGAGGACCTCCAGGGTAGAGAAAGATTTTCTCACATGTTCTACGGTAATTACTGCCATGATGGATCTCCTCTGTTCACCGGTAATAGTCTAGCTTGCGTTCAATGAAATCGAAGCTTTTTGAGACGATGGCATTCATAACGAAATAGAACACTCCCGCAATGAAAATCGGCATAGTGGAAAATTCCCTAGCAGCGGCGTTCTGTGCGACCCGGAACAATTCAGCTACTCCAATGGTTTGGGCAAGTGCTGTGTCTTTTACTAATGTGATGACCTCATTACCCATAGCAGGCATGATCCGTTTTACCACTTGTGGCATCACAATATGGGTAAAGGTGTGGATCTTGGTGAACCCGAGTACAGATGAAGCCTCTAATTGTCCTTGCGGTATGCTTTGTATACCTCCCCGATAGATTTCGGCAAAGTAGGCGGCATAATTGATTACATATGCGATTACGACTGCCGTAAATCGATCTGCCGATGCTCCCAACACATAGTAGGGAGCAAAGTAGACAAATATCAATTGCAGGATCAATGGCGTTCCGCGCATGATCATGATATAACCGTTGACCACTGAGCTGATGATGCGGTGCTTACTCATGCGCCCTTTGGCTACCAATAGTCCGAGAGGAAGCGCGAAGAGAAGCGTGAGGAAAAAGATACGCAAGGAGGTAAGTGTTCCCTCCAGCATCAACAGCAGCAATTTGGTCATCGGAAGACTCCTGGAAACTATTTGCCGATTACTGTGATATCACCACCAAACCAATCGGTGGAAATTTTGGCCAAGGTTCCATCGGCAGCCATCGCTTCGAGTGTCTTCTGGACTTCGTCCCGTAGAGCTTGGTCATTCTTCCTGAAGCCGATACCGTATTTCTCGGAAGAGAGGTGTTCGTCCAGAATCCTGAAATCCTTTCCACTTCTCTTGATATTATCATTTGCCACGAAAAGGTCGAGTACGACAGCATCGACACCACCGATCTCAAGATCCATGAGAGCCGTGAGGTTGTCTTTCACTTCAACGATTTCATCCAGTGAGTTGGCGAAGGCCTCGTTTCCATTGACTGCATCTGCAGCACTCGAACCGGCTTGGAGACCAACTTTCTTACCAGCTAAATCGCCAAGGGATTGTACGGGACTATCGGATCTGACTACCGCCACTTGCGCATTGTCTACATAAGGGTCGGTAAAATTGATCACCTGGGAGCGTTCTTCTGTGATAGTGAAGCCGTTCCAGATACAATCGATATTGCCGGTATTCAATTCTTGTTCCTTTGCATTCCAATCGATTGGCTGGAGTTTGAGCTGAACACCCATCCTTTTGGTTACCTCTTTCGCAAGATCGATATCGAAACCGACGATTTCGTTATTTTCGTTGCGGTATCCCATGGGAGGGAATGAGTCATCGAGACCAAGTACGAAGACACCCTTGTCCAAGACTTTCTGCAATGACTGGTCGCCCATTTGTTCCTGCGTTCCAGCTGCACCGAGCATGGAGAGGGCGATACAGGAGAGTGCGATGATCAACAGAGCTTTTTTCATGGTTTCACCTCTTTCTGTGTTTCGGGAATGCAATCCATTCCCCGAATGTTTTTGGCATGATAGAATGTTTTAATAGTTTTGGAAAGAGATATATGCATATAAATAGAATAAATATACAATAGACAGGCGTGTGGAGTCTCGTTGACCGCAGGTGCTGCACAGTGCTATATTCAGACAGTACTCCAAGGAGGATCGCGCATGGACTTCTTATTGCTTGGCATCACTGCCACTACCTGGCAGCAACTAGTCATGTACCTTATCGGTGGAATTCTCATCTATCTCGCTATCTCAAAAAAACTTGAACCAGCATTGCTGTTGCCGATGGGGTTTGGTGCAATATTGGTGAATATCCCCTTTTCAGGCGCTCTCAACACTACATTGCCAGGGATTGGGGAGGTTGCGGGAATCCTCGAATGGTTGTTTGAAGTCGGTATAGAAGCCTCTGAGGCCATGCCACTACTGCTTTTCATCGGTATCGGAGCAATGATTGATTTTGGGCCTCTTCTCAGTAACCCAAAATTGGTACTTTTCGGTGCAGCTGCCCAATTTGGAATTTTTGCGACAGTCTCCATTGCCGCATTGATGGGGTTCCCTCTCAAGGATGCCGCATCGATTGGTATCATTGGGGCTGCTGATGGACCTACATCCATTCTGGTTTCCCACGTACTCGAGAGTGAATATGTGGGTGCGATTGCGGTAGCGGCATATTCATACATGGCGTTGGTTCCAATTATACAACCTTTTGCTATAAAATTGGTTACTACAAAAAAAGAGCGGGCTATCAGGATGCCATACAATCCAAAGTCGGTCTCTAGGATGTCTCGATTGTTGTTTCCCATTGTGGTGACCATGATTGCCGGTTATGTTGCCCCAGCCTCGGTAAGTTTGGTAGGTTTGTTGATGTTCGGTAATCTGATTAGGGAGTCGAGTGTGTTGGGGAGCCTTTCGGAAACCGCCCAGAATGTCTTGGCGAACCTCATAACCCTACTTCTCGGAATCACTATTGCAGCTTCCATGCAGGCCGACAGATTTGTCCGCTACGAGACTATGCTTATCATGGTACTTGGTCTACTAGCGTTTATCTTCGATTCGATCGCAGGTGTATTGTTTGCAAAATTACTCAATCTTTTTTCCAAGAACAAAGTCAATCCTATGATAGGAGCTGCTGGGATATCGGCCTTTCCCATGTCTGCCAGAGTAGTGCAGAGGATGGGCCAGGAGGCTGATTCACAGAACCATCTTCTCATGCATGCAGTGGGAGCGAATGTCGCCGGACAGATAGCCTCTGTAATCGCCGGTGGTGTTATTCTAGGCCTCGTACCTAGGATGCTCGTTTGAAAGGGAGGTTATATTATGATGGATGTTTTCAGACAATCACTTACCCTGATGTGGCAAGGTATGCTAGCGATCTTCGTTGTCATATTCCTGATATTCCTCGTTCTTTCGGTCTTTCCGAAGATCTTCAAGAATACTAAGTAATACTCACTGCGCCATGTGTAGACAGCAGTCGTTGATTTGCAAGTCCTACCGTGGTACCATATGATACTTTTTGGTTTGGAGGATCTGATGCGGGAATCGGGCGAAGATTATTTAGAGGCTGTACTCGAGCTTGAACATGAACATGGGACGGTACGTCTTACCGATGTCGCCAAGAAAATCGGTGTAACCAAACCCAGTGTAAGTAGGGCTATGAAGATTCTACAGTCAGACGGATATATCCACCAAGAGACCTATGGAGCGATTGAACTCACTGCCAAAGGTCGCTTGAAGGCGAATCAAGTCTATCATAGACACAAGACACTTACTGTTTTCCTTGAGGACGTATTGGGAGTATCCCCTGAAACTGCTGAGAACGATGCTTGTCGTATGGAACATATCCTTAGTGCCCAAACGATGGAACGTCTCTCCGCTTTTGTGGAAGAGCAGAAGAAACAGGGATAATTCTCCATATTAAGGATATCAGAGTAGATCCTTAATCGCACTGCCAGCCAATTTGCCCGCTTTCCTGTATCCTATACCTCCACGATCCTTGGCTTGTTCAATCAAAGTACGTCCAGTGTAACTAAGTGCATTCATGATGGCACTATTGATCTTGGAACGCCTTATAGCCTCATCTAAAGATGGGCCGACCATAAAATAGGTATCGCTGGGGGAATGGTGGACAACCTCGGTAGCATAGAAGAGCTGCCTTCCACTTTCATTTTCTGCGAACGTTCGGAAATCGTCATACATGTCGCTAAAGTAGGATATCCACTGTGTCTGGTCTGTGGGATTAGTTATCTCGACAGGGATGGGAATACTCTCATAATCCCACCGTAAGGAACCTATTGCCGAGTTTGTTGTTATATCATCAGTTTTGCTCGTTACATAGCGAAGATTCTTCTTGCCGGTACCTCCGAGATTCAACTCCCGAAGTCCTTCTGCGCCTACATAACTGAACGTATATTCATAGGGTCCGTCGATCTCCCTTACACCATCTTCCAGTACGATTGAAACTCCTTCTTTAATATCGAACAGACGATACGAGATAGAAGTTTCATATTGGTATCCCATCGTCTTCAAAATTCCAGAGAATAGGGGTAGGTCGTAGGGTAGCCGAACCAGGTCCTCTTTATTGATCTGTTCGAAACTCTGGTGAGCGTACACCTCGAGAACGTAGTCCCAACCCTCTTGCATCCCAGTCATGATCGCAATATCCGTAGGTCCGACCATAGAACCTTCTCCTCCAACAAAATCATGTTTTTGGATGACTTTTACAAAGCGATCGCCGGAAAAAATCGTATTTACATCATCAAGTACCATCTGGGAGAAATTCGTTACTCCCGATCCAAAAGCAACGACAGCCAAGGTTATCGTCGCCCTCTCCATAGCATCTGTGATCAAAGCATCCAATCCTTGAATGTTGGCATTTCTTCCCCGGGCTGTCTCATAGGCTGCGACTGCCTGTTTCAGACTCTCCCGATCACCTTTCTCATGAAGGGCCTGCCCATACGAGAACCACAAGTTTCCCGATATAAGACGAGATTCATCTAATTCTTTCGAGTAATCTTCAATGGTCAACCCTTTCTGGCCGGATGATCTGGCTATCTCGTGAAGCTCCTGTAGCCGTGAATAGGCATAGTAGACACGATCAGCTGATTCCTTATTCTCTTTCCCGCTATATTCGGCTATCTGGCTCTTGTAATAGGTGGATCCTTCGTTGAAGACGACAGGATAAAGTTGTGAGGCCTCCACGAATTCGGGGTTCACCGAAAGAGCTGCAGTTAGGTAGCGTAACGATGAGACATATTCTTGCTTATCGTATGCTGCGACTCCACTTCTATAGTCGCTTCCACCTTTGGTCAATAAGGTACCGCATGAAGTGAATAAGATTGAAATCGATATCACTATAGCTACAATTGTCGCTGTTCTTCTCATGTTCTCTCCTTTTTCCGTGTTACCGCTTGAAATTACTAGTATATAGTATTTTTAGCCCATGGACTGTGACAAATCAACAAATAATTGCAAAATTTGTCATATATCAGTCCTTGGCAAGGGAGAGCAGTATAGCAAAACTGAACCATCAATGGCAAAAATGTTTTATTGCATCACGCCTCAGGACAGGGGAAAATAAAGACAGAGAACACTATGTGGAGGTAGTGATATGAAACGAGTATTGATTCTGATCGTAGCTTTGACCATGATGACATCTCTCGTATTCGCGCAAGGAGCGAAAGAGGATGAAGGCCCGATCGTATTACAGTATTGGACCCACGAGGATCCCAATAGGACCCGTATCGAAGAACGGTATATCCAAGAATTCGAAGCAGCCAATCCCAACATTACAATCGAGAGGACGACACAGTCATCCACCAAGATGATCGAGTTGGTACAAACAGCTTTTGCCGCGAATTCAGGTCCCGATATCTTCAACCTCTCTATTGAGGATGAGTACCAGTATATCGTCAATGGTCGTGTTGCACCGGTAAATCCCCAAGCCGCGGGATATGGGAATGTCCAGGAGATGATTGACACATATGCTGCAGGTATGTTGGACCCTGTCACCGTCAATGGCAAGATCCATGGGCTTCCTCTCGAGCTTACCAACTGGTGTATCTTCATCAACAAGAATGTCTTCAAGTCGGCTGGATTGGATCCTGAAACCGATTATCCGAAGACCTGGGAAGAGATGGCGGATGTATCGGAAAAACTGGTAATCCGTGATGGAGACATTTTGGTTCGTCGTGGATTCGATTTCAGGTATCCCTACTATTTGGTAGCTATGCTTCCCATGGTTGAACAGTTGGGCGGTCAGTTGATCAGCGATGATGGCAAGACAGCTATTGTCAATGACGAGGCATGGCTCAAGTTCCTTACTTATATGCAGCAGTGGGGTCCCAGTGGCAGGAATCTCGGTTCTCCGACCTATAAGAATGCACGCAAATTGTTCAACATGAACAATGACGACATTGCGATGGCACACACCGGTTTGTACCAGATTGGACGTATCCGAGCCGATAATGCCGAGTTCTACGATAGTGGTGAATGGATGATCGTTCCCTTCCCAACCTTCGAGAATGCGGTGAAGGATGTTGCCGCTTCCTATTATGGCCACTACCTGATGGTCAATGCGCAGAGTACTAAGGCAAAACAGGATGCAGCATGGAAGTTCATCGCTTATATGCTCAGTCATGCCGAAGAGTATTTGGAAGAGGTTAGTCTCATTCAGCCTACTAAGGAGCTGTTGGCTTCCGATACCTATGCGAATATTCCCTATTCGGATGTATTCACCAAGGATTTCGATCGTGGCCACATTGTTTACTACGGAGCTGCCAGCGCAGAATTCCAGACATTGATCCGCAGCGCTGTCGAGTCGGTCATGCTTTCTGGAGAGACTCCCGAGAAGGCCCTCGCCACTCTCAAGAGAGCCGCACAAGAGTTATTGGACGAACAACTGTAATATTTTTCGACAACTTGTATTGGGGGAGCCGAAGTCCCGCCGCTTCGGCCCTCCTTCCGTATCCATGCCACTCGAGGTGATTTCAAGAGGATCTGTATGAAGAAACGAAAATATATCGGTATCGAAAAGAAAGAGGCACGATGGGGGTTTGCATTCACTGTTCCAGCCATCCTGTTCTTTTCGCTTTTCAGTTTTTATCCTATTATCAATGCCTTGTATACGAGCCTTTTCGATAAACGGGTACTCTCATTGGCACCTCCCGATTTCATGGGATTGGGTAATTACACCTATATCTTCTCCTCTCCCGACTTCTGGAACTCTATCCGCGCTACATTCGTGTTCACATTGGGAACGTTTATACCTATCGTGATATTCTCACTTATGTTAGCCGCATTCCTGACGAATATCAGCAGCAAGAAGATGCGGGGAGTTTTTCAGATCGCTTTCTACACACCCGCAGTCATATCCTCTGTGGTTGCAGCAACTATCTGGCTCTTGATTTTCGATCCAAGAGGATTGGGTAACCAGTGGGTCAACTTTATCCTGAATACTCCCGGGGTGGACCAGAAGTGGCTGGCTGATCGTACGATGGTTCAGGTTTCTACGATGATCGTCTATTTTTGGAAGTATATCGGTTATTTTGTTGTTCTGTTCATTACCGGTCTAGCGGCCATTCCCCCTGCCATCTATGAAGCCGCAACAATCGACGGTTCTTCCAAATGGCAGAGTTTCTGGCGAATCACGCTTCCATTGTTGAAACCTACTGTAGTCTTGGTTTCGATTATGGCGATGCTTCAATGCTTGAAGACTTTCAGTACGCAGTATCTGTTTGTCCAAGGTGGAGCACCCCGTGCACCTATCAATGTAATCACGCTCAACATTTACACTACCGGGATTCGTAATCAAAGGATAGGTAGGGCGAGCGCGATGAGTATCGTACTCTTTCTCATTATGTTGCTGTTCACTTGGATGCAGTTTCGTTTCTCCAAGAGTGAAGAAGTGGAGTATTGACATATGGAAATCCAACCTAGACGTTTCAATTGGAGTGGAGCTCTCATATGGGCTGTACTCATCTTTACGTTGATCTTCACCGTGATGCCACTGGTGTTCATGATCACCAGTTCCTTAATGGAAAGAAACCAAATCCTCCGAATGCCCTTTAGTTGGATTCCTGAAACCTTCCGTTATCAGAACTATATGAAGGCATTGGAAGGCAATGATGGCTCCTGGATTTTTCCAAGGAACATCTTCAACTCCCTGTTTGTTTCCATTACTGTCGCGATTACCACCGTGCTCATCGCATCAATCACCGGTTATGGTATCGCGAAGTTCAAATTCAGGGGAAGGAACTTGGTTTTCATGATGATCATGGCTACGATGATGATCCCCTTCGAGGCAATCATGATACCACTGTATATGGTGGCGACCAGCTTGAGGATGCAGGATTCCTACGCTGGATTGATCATTCCATTCTTGGTCAGTGCTTTTGGTGTCTTCCAGATGAGACAATACCTAACCACGTTCCCCACGGAATACCTAGATGCATCACGAGTCGATGGATTGGGAGAGTTCGGCATATTTTGGAAGATCGTGTTTCCCAATTGCACTCCTGTCATTGCTACACTTGGTATCCTCTCTTTCAGGGGGCAGTGGGACAACCTGTTGTGGCCATTGTTGGTTACCCAATCAGAAAAAATGAAAACAATTCCCCTTTACATTTCGAAGTTTGCTGAGGAAAAGCTTACTGATGAGGGCGCAATGATGGCAGCTGCGGTGCTCGCCAGTCTTCCCATGTTTATGATGTTTGCAGCACTTTCCAAGTATTTCATCGGTGGTTCAGCTGTATACGAATCACGGAAGGGGTGAGTGAATGAAATCCCCATTTGCCTACGACCTCTATATCTTTGATATGGGAAATGTGGTTATCAAGGATATCGAAGTAATCGACAAGATAGCCTCCCATTATGGATTCGATTTGGAACAACTACAGTTGGATTACGCTCACTATGCTTTCCCCCTGATGGATGGGACGATCGATTCCAAACTCTACTGGTCTCATGTGGCACACCAGTTTGGTATCATGGTACAGGGAGATCCACTAGCCGATTTCTTTGATCCGAACTGGAATGAACCAGTTGTCAAGATTGTGGATTATGTGAAAAGCATGGGGAAAAGGGTAGTGTGTGGTTCGAATACCTATGCTCCGCATTGGGGATTCCTTCGAGAAAAAGGATTTCTTGATATTTTTGATAAGACCTATGCATCCCATGAAATGGGAATATCCAAACCGTTCCCACAATTCTTCTCCTGTATATTGGAAACGGAGTGCGTCAAACCCGAAGACGCATTGTTCATCGATGATTATGAAGAGAATATCATCACTGCCAAGAATATGGGGTTAGATACCATCCAGTATGCTTTCGATGATTCTCTTATCGGATTTTTCAATGATTTGGATTCGAATCACGAAATTGACTCGGACTCGAACCGATAAAACGTCTGAAGATCTTTGAGAAGTAACCAGGGGAAGGAAAGCCGCAGCGATGGCAAATCATGCTGATATTCATGCTGGGATCGTGCAACAGTTCGATGGAACGATTGACTCGGTAAGCCTGGAGATATTGCAGAAAGTTTATTCCTGTCTGATCCTTGAACAATCTACTCAGATGACTTTCCGATAGGCACAAAGAATCTGCGATTTCCCGTAACCCGATACACTCTGCAAACCGTTGGGTGACCATGGAGATCGCGGAGTCTACGATATGGTTCCCTACGTGTTCGGGAAGGTCTATCATCCAAGACTCTGATCGATGGTTGCCTAAGGAGGCCATTTCCTTTTCTTCAGACACCAATTTTTCTACCAAAGAAGCAAGTGCCTGTATTAGTTCCTCATCGTCGAATGGTTTGAGCAGGTAGTCGAAAACTCCTAATTTGATGGCGCTTCTCATATAATTGAAATCACTATGACCACTGAGTATAATGGCATGATCCACAGAGCAGGATTTCAGCATCTCAAGTCCATCCCGACCAGGAATACGGATATCGGTAATCACGATATCGGGGTTATGGAGATTGATTAATTTGGCGCCACTAGGACCATCGGCAGCAGTTGCTATGACTTGTAGGCCTAATTGCTCCCATGGGGTACAGTGTTCGATTTCATTTCGGATCAAATCTTCATCTTCGACTATGATCACGGTATATGGCATAGTATTTCAATCCTCCCTTGGAAATGGGATATGGATGGTGACGATCGTCCCCTCGTGGGGCACGGAATCCACAGATAGGTCTGAGAGCTCTCCATAGCGGAGTTTCAACCTTCTTTGTATGTTAGAGAGTCCTACATGGTTGGCCTCATCGAGTGAGAATCCATTTTTAAAACGGATATTACGGGAAAATCCAACACCGTTGTCGGCTACCGAGATAATAACCATTTTCGCTTCCAATCTAGCCCTTACCGTAAGCCGCCAGATACCGATTTTAGGTTCTAGCCCGTGGATAATGGCATTTTCCACTAGGGGCTGGATTATCAGTTTGGGAGTTTTGAGTGAGGCTATGGTTTCATCGAGCTCAACAATGGTATGGAGTTTCTCACCATAGCGAATCTTTTGGATAGTGAGATAGTTCTCTACAAGTGAAAAGCTTTCTGCGAGGGTGGTCTCTCCTTCCCGGTTGTCTATGGCATCTCGAAGGAGCTTTCCGAGTTTAGTGATAATCGTATAGATTTCCTGCTCATCGTGCATCCGGGCAATCGATTTTACGGTATTGAGTGTGTTGTAGAGAAAATGGGGATTCATCTGCGCTTCGAGAGCCTTTCTCTCGGCCTCTTGGAGTTTGGATTCTTCCTCTCTTGTGAGTTCCATGAGTGTGGTTATTTGTCGGACCATCGTATTGAATGAACGCTGCAATTCACCAATCTCTCGAATCTTGGACTCTTCGACCCGGGTTTCGAGATTTCCTTCTTCCACACGGTGCATCGATGTGGCGAGTTTGTCGATAGGGCGGGAAATGGACTTGCTGAAAAAATAGGCTAGGATTCCTGCCAGAATTGCTCCAATAGTCAGTACCAGTGCGACCACCATTACATAGTCTTCGACATTCCTACGGTAGATTCCCATATCTGTGATGCCGGCTAGATAGAGCTGGGTATTGGGAATCGCCTTCAGGGACACCAGCTTGCCTCCTGTGTTAAAACTTCCCTCCTGAAGAGGGAATGTGATTGAGGTGAGTTCAGGAAATTTGCTGAAATCACCGTGTTTATCCATATGGACGAGTGAGGAGCCTGTATAGGATTCCGTATCGATGAGCACGATATCGGAAAAACCGGAATTCGAGGAGATGTCACTGATAGTATCTTGATAGATATCTACAGCAACATATCCTATGACTTGTCCAGCGTCATCCCGAATTCTCCTTAGGATGTTAAGGAATACGAAAGAGTTGTTTCGGGTGGCATATCGGTTTTCCATGGTAATCAGGGATGCGGTTCCCGCTTCAGCACGGGAGAGATTGAAAAAAGGGTTTGTGTCGTTTCCTTGATACCTGAGATCGTATTGGGATGGGAACAGGTGGGTAGACAACCGTACTTTGCCCGAAGCACTCACTACTGATGCGGTCGCTAGGTAGGTGTCACCACGCATGATGGTGAAAAGGCGTTCATAGATTGGATTGAGACTCTCTTGTTTTTCCGGTGAATCATATGAAACTAGCTGTCGAATTCCTTCATCGATACTGATGCTATATGCCTTATGGCGATATGATTCGACCATGGACTGCATCCTGTGTGCAATATTGCGGATAGTCGCCTCTCCTTGCTGCGCAAGATTACTCTCCAATGTCCTTGTTCCTGTGGCAACATACGAGAAGGCCAATAGGAGTACAGGAACCAGCATGACAATCAGGAAAAAGAGCATCAATCGGGCGAATAGCGATGAAATACGCAACATAGAAAGAGTGTATCAGCATACTGGAATCAAATCCATCTTCTTTTTTTTTGTGTATAAAAAATGTATATTTATAGAAGAAGTGTGACCAATGGAGTTGACATTTATTTCGTAGACGTTTAAAACAGAAGGCAATCTTAGCGTAAGAGGTGCCAGTCATGGGAACGGCAGGGAAACGAAGCACATGTGCTACACAAAAAACCGATAGGAATCCGGCATATCATTGTGCGCGTCAATCGGCTAGTTTGATTTCATCCCTCTCCTCCATCAGCTCCATTATCCTCCTACCTATCATTACCCTCCTATCTGTAATTATTATTCTATAACTTCACGGTACACCGATTCGAGTGCAACCGTGGAGTAACTCCTTCACGGTGAATCGGTGTAACCTCACAATCGAAATCGGCCTTCAAAATGAAGTCGGATTACCAGCACACTTATTCCGAAGGGGGAATTGAAATATGGAACGGTACACATTAGGAATTCTAGTCAACAACCATCCGGGAGTCCTCAGTCGTGTTGTAGGATTGTTCAGTAGGCGGGGATATAATATCGACAGCCTTTCGGTAGGAGAGACTGAGAAGTCTGAGATCAGCCGTATCACGATTGTGGTCACAGGTGATCGGGCGATTGTGGAACAGATTGAGAAACAGGTCGCCAAATTGGTAGATGTGATTACCGTAGTTGAGCTCACATTGCAGGGAAGTATTCAGAGCGAGTTGGTAATGGTCAAAGCCCACACAACCGATAAGACACGCGCTGCCGTAGTTGAGCTCTCTGAAATTTTCAAAGCCAAGATTATGGATGTCACAGAGTCCACTATCACAATGCAGATAACCGGGAATATGGATAAGTTGTCCTCATTTCTCCATTTGTTGAAGCCCTATGGGATCACTGAATTGGTGCGAACTGGTATGACTGCGATGGAGCGGGGTAGCCAAGCGATGATAAATCATCGTGAAGAGGATGAATAATAGAGCCCAAAGGGCAAAAGGAGAAATTCGATGAGTACCATGTATTACGAAAAAGATGCCGACATGTCGGTATTGGAGAGCAAGACTATCGCAATTATCGGGTATGGAAGCCAGGGGCATGCCCATGCCTTGAACCTACATGAATCGGGAATGAAGGTTATTGTAGGACTGTACAAAGGCAGTCCCTCTTGGGAAAAAGCAGAAGAGGCCGGTCTCCAGGTCATGACCGCAGAAGATGCTGCAAAAGCAGCGGATGTAATCATGATGTTGGTCAATGACGAAAAACAGGCAAAGCTATTTACCGAGAGTATTGAAAGTGGTTTGACCGCAGGAAAATACTTAGCGTTCGCCCATGGATTCAATATCCATTTTGGCCAGATTGTTCCCGCGAAGGATGTCAATGTTATTATGATCGCTCCAAAAGGCCCTGGCCACACGGTACGGACCCAGTTCCAGGAAGGTAAGGGTGTTCCGTCACTTATTGCCGTACATCAGGATCCTTCGGGAGATTCCAAAGCAGTTGCTCTCGCCTATGCAGTAGGATTGGGAGCTGGAAGAGCTGGCGTCTTTGAGACTTCATTCAAAGAAGAGACGGAGACCGATCTCTTCGGAGAGCAGGCAGTTTTGTGTGGCGGTGTCTCTGCATTGATCAAAGCAGGATTCGATACGCTCGTGGAAGCCGGATACCAGCCTGAGATGGCCTACTTCGAATGTTGCCATGAGATGAAGCTCATTGTCGACTTGATCAATCAGGGAGGACTCTCCTACATGCGCTACTCGATTAGCGATACTGCTGAGTATGGGGACTATGTCACCGGAAACCGGATTATTACCGATGAAACTAAAAAAGAGATGGGAAAGGTTCTATCGGAGATTCAGAATGGTACATTTGCCCGTAACTGGCTTGTGGAGAACCAGGTCAAGAGACCATTCTTCAATGCAAAGAGAAGGATCGAATCGGAAAGTCTACTCGAGTCTACCGGAAAGCGTTTGCGGGCTTTGATGAGCTGGCTCAAGAAATAGATGATATGCGGTGTGATACACCGCTAGATCCTACCGGGGTATCCCGGAATTACTGCGAGGTATACGATGGCTGAACATATAGCGATTTTCGACACAACGCTCCGTGATGGAGAACAGGCTCCTGGATATAGCATGAATCTTGAGGAGAAGCTCAGATTCGCCAAGCAGCTTGAAGAATTGGGTGTCGATGTGATCGAGGCAGGGTTTGCGATCGCTTCCCCTGGAGATTTCGCTTCTGTACAGGCCATCGCCTCGGCAGTACAAACATGCACAGTCGCTTCACTATCCCGAGCTCTTACGAAGGATATCGATTGTGCATGGGATGCTGTTAAAGCTGCTGCAAAACCTCGAATACATACGTTTATAGCAACCAGCGATCTTCATCTCGAGTACAAACTTAAAATGTCCCGGGATAAAGCATTGGAGCAAGCAATCGCTATGGTTTCACATGCTCGGAACTTGTGTCCTGAAGTAGAATTCTCTGCTGAGGATGCTGCCCGAACAGACCGCGATTATCTTTGTAGAGTTGTGGAAGCCGTCATAAAGGCGGGGGCACAGGTAGTGAATATTCCGGATACTGTGGGCTATAGCATGCCTCAGGAATTCGGAGATCTTATTGCATATTTGATGAACCATGTTCCCAACATCGATAAGGCAATCATCTCTGTTCATTGCCATAATGACCTTGGTCTTGCGGTAGCGAATTCTCTCGCTGGATTGAAAGCAGGAGCGCGACAGGCAGAATGTACTGTCTGTGGGATTGGAGAGCGAGCTGGCAATGCGGCTGTAGAGGAACTAGTGATGACCATGAGGACACGAAAAGATCTCTTCGATTTCTCGTATGGCTTGAAGACCGAAGAGTTGTACAAGACGAGTCGCTTGCTCTCTAGCATAACCGGAGTAGCGATAGCCCCTAATAAGGCTATTGTAGGTGCAAATGCGTTTGCTCATGAGTCTGGAATCCATCAGCACGGTATGATGGCCCATGCCCAGACCTATGAGATCATGACCCCTGAATCTATTGGTCTCAAGAAGACTACCATGGTGCTTGGCAAACATTCCGGACAACATGCTTTCGTTAGGAGAATGGAGGATCTGGGGTATACGCTTTCGCAAGAAATGGCGGGTAAGTTGTTTGCAGATTTCAAAAATGTCGCCGATAAGAAGAAAGAGATAACTGATCGCGATCTCGTCGCATTGATGGAGAGCGGAACTCATGCCGCACCTCAAATCTATGAGTTGGATAACTTCGTAGTAAATAGCGGTAATAATATGACTACAACAGCTTGTGTTACCCTTCGGAGGGATGGTCGCAAAATGCAAGCCGTGGAAATGGCTACAGGACCAGTGTATGCCTGTTATAAGGCTGTTGAGAAAATCATCAAGCACTCCTATGTTTTGGAAGATTACCAACTGCGCGCAGTTACTGAACATAGAGATGCTCTGGGTGAGGTCATGGTAAAGATAAGCGACAACCATGGAGTGTACCGTGGCCGTGGAGTCAGCACCGATATCATAGAAGCGAGCATGCAGGGATTGCTTGCTGCCGTGAACAGGATGGTCGAAGTCGCAGAGAGCAATCGGAAGGAGAGTGAGGAGAGTGACCATAGTGCCGGTCGAAAGGCAAAAGAGTGGGTGCCCCTCTCTGAAGAAGCTCGTTCGCGGGATATGAAAATGTCAGGGACCATCGATGAGGATGTGACGAAGGAGCTCTATCATGTCTGATAAACAAAAGAGCGTAGCCTTATTTGATTCGACTCTCCGTGATGGAGCCCAAGCTGAAGGAATCTCTTTCTCTGTCTTGGATAAGTTGAAGATTGTAAAATTATTGGATGATCTGGGAGTAGATTATGTTGAAGCCGGTAATCCAGGCTCCAATCCAAAAGATCTGGAATTCTTCCACCAAGTCGCCTCTATGAAACTCGAACATGTCCGATTAGTAGCTTTTGGCGCTACACGTCGAAGGAATACTGCTGTAGAAGATGATTCAAATATCCAATCACTGCTCTCGGCTGGTACTCCGGTCGTATCTATTTTCGGTAAGAGTTGGGACTTCCAGGTAACCGATATTATCCGTACGACGCTGAAAGAGAATTTGGCGATGATTCATGATACCATCTCCTTTTTGGTAGGACAGGGTAAAGAGGTCGTATTCGATGCTGAACATTTCTTCGACGGATATACGGAGAACCCGCGTTATGCCATGGAGACTGTGATGAAGGCTGCAGCTGCTGGAGCCTCTTCTATAGTCCTGTGTGATACCCGAGGTGGCGCGGTCCCCTCCCAAGTTCGTGATGCAACTGCACACGTAGTAGAAGAATTGTCCAAATCCTATCCTCACATTATTGTAGGTATTCATGCACATAATGATGCTTCATGTGCCGATGCCAATTCCATTGTTGCAGTAGAGGCAGGTTCCCGACAAGTCCAAGGTACGCTTGTGGGTTTTGGCGAGCGTTGCGGTAATGCATGTCTAGCTACAATAATTCCTACACTTCAGCTGAAACTTGGATACGATGTTGTGGAAGATGATGCTTTGGCACACCTGACATTGGTTTCCCACTCAGTTGCTGAGATTGCCAATGTCTCCATTCCTCATGGAACCCCCTATATTGGAAGAAGTGCATTTACTCACAAGGGAGGAATGCATATAGATGGGATTTCAAAGAATCCCCGCTCCTTCGAACATATCAACCCGGAATCGGTGGGTAATGAACGAAGGATGTTGATGAGTGAAGTAGCCGGACGGGCTACGATATTGAAGCGTATCCAACGCTACGCTCCCGAATTGGGAAAAGAGGCTCCTCAGACCAAGCAGATCATCGATGCACTCAAGCATCTGGAGATGTCTGGGTATCAATTCGAAGGCGCCGAGAGTTCCTTTGAACTGGTGATTGCGAAGCATTTGGGCAAATACAAACCGTATTTTGAGTTGGATCATTATAAGACACTTGGAGAGCGGCCCTTGATGGGAGACCCCTTGGCAAGCCATACTGCAGTGGTGAAAGTGGCTGTCGATGGACAAATGGCTATCGCCGTCGCGCAGGGCGATGGTCCGGTGCATGCGTTGGACAAGGCTTTGCGAAAGGTGTTGGAAGATTTTTACCCGCTTTTGGGTATCGTTCACCTCACAGACTATAAAGTTCGTGTTCTCGATTCTAAAGATGCCTCGGCAGCTAAGGTTCGCGTCCTGATAGAGACTACTGATGGTGAGAATTCCTGGTCTACAGTTGGAGTATCTACGGATATCATCGAAGCAAGCTGGATGGCGCTTGTGGATTCAATAGAATACAAATTGATGAAGGAGGGGGTTGTTCCCCCTGCCAGTCATGAACAAGGAGAAAAATAGATGAGTATGACCATGTCGCAAAAGATTTTGGCTGCCCACGCGAATTTGGATGAAGTACGTTCTGGTCAGCTGATCATGGCAGATCTCGATCTCGTACTAGGCAATGACATAACTGCGCCTGTAGCGATAAAGGAATTCGTCAAGTTCGGTGTGGATAAGGTCTTTGATACCAAGAAAGTAGCGTTGGTGCCTGACCATTTTACCCCAAACAAGGATATCAAGGCAGCCCAGCAGTGCAAGATGATGCGGGAATTCGCCACAGATAAAGAGATCGAGAATTACTTCGAGATCGGTCAGATGGGGATCGAACATGCCCTGCTACCTGAACAAGGACTGGTAGATGCTGGTGATCTGATCATCGGTGCCGATAGCCATACCTGTACCTATGGTGCTTTAGGGGCCTTCTCGACAGGAGTTGGTAGTACTGATATGGCAGCTGGCATGGCTAGTGGTAAAGCTTGGTTCAAAGTTCCCTCAGCGTTACGATTCAATCTCACCGGGAAGCTTTCTCCATGGGTATCGGGTAAAGATCTCATTCTCCATATCATTGGTATGATTGGAGTCGATGGTGCTCTTTACAAATCAATGGAATTCACCGGTCCCGGAGTATCTTCATTAAGTATCGATGATCGGTTCACCGTATGCAATATGGCGATAGAAGCTGGTGCGAAAAACGGTATTTTCCCCGTTGACGATGTTGCTCTTGCATATCTTGCTGAACATTGCAAGCGCAAGCCCGTGATATTCGAAGCCGATCATGATGCCTCCTATGACGAGACCTATGAAATAGATCTATCGAAGATTAGGCCGACCGTTTCATTCCCCCATTTACCTGACAACACCAGGACAATCGATGAGGTTGGGGAAGTTAAGATTGATCAGGTTGTGATCGGTTCCTGTACGAATGGGCGGATCAGTGACCTTCGCGTAGCTGCGAAGATTCTCAAGGGAAGGAAAGTCGATCCTCGAGTTCGGACAATCGTGTTCCCCGCAACCCAAGAGATCTATCTCCAGGCTATGGATGAAGGTCTACTTAAGATCTTTGTCCAATCTGGTGCCGTGGTGAGTACACCGACTTGTGGTCCTTGCCTTGGTGGTCATATGGGTATTCTTGCAGAAGGTGAGCGGGCTGTAGCAACGACAAATAGGAATTTTGTCGGCCGCATGGGCCATGTTGGTAGCGAGGTCTATTTGGCAAGCCCAGCAGTTGCAGCAGCTTCGGCTTTGACCGGATTCATTAGCAATCCAGAAACCATTGAGGAGAAGTAACACATGAAAGCACAAGGAAAAGCCTTTCGTTATGGTGATAATGTAGATACAGATGTGATCATTCCTGCCCGATATCTCAATACGATCGATCCTAAAGAGCTAGCCAGTCATTGCATGGAAGATATCGACGCGACATTCATTGATGCAGTAGAAGATGGCGATATTATTGTCGCAGATCGGAATTTCGGTTGTGGTTCATCACGAGAACACGCACCACTAGCAATCAAGACAGCAGGAATCAGTTGTGTGATCGCAGTCTCCTTTGCCAGGATATTCTACCGGAATTCAATAAATATCGGCTTGCCGATACTCGAATGTCCGGAAGCTGTAGCGGGTATCAAAGCTGGAGACAAGGTAAGCGTGGAATTTTCTACCGGAAGAATTACCAATGAGACCTCGGGAAAGAGTTGGTCTGCCGAACCGTTTCCTCCATTCATCCAAGAGATGATAGCTGCTGATGGTTTGATCAACTATATGAAGAGGGAGGTGATGGCATGAAAATGCGTTTAGCACTGATTCCTGGAGATGGAATCGGTCCCGATATCGTTGCAGAAGCCGTCAAGGTGATGGGAGCTGTCGGGACAAAATTCGGCCATAAATTCGACTATTCATTCTATCTTGCTGGTGGAAGTGCGCTGGATAGTGTAGGCGTCCCGCTTCCAGAGTCTACCCTGCTTGGTTGTCAGGATGCCGAGGCTGTTCTTCTTGGAGCGGTAGGGGGTCCCAAGTGGGATCACCTTGCAGGGGAACAAAGACCTGAAAAAGCTCTTTTGGGATTACGTGGAGGTTTGGGATTATTCTGTAATCTACGACCAGCCTTATTATATGAACAGTTATCCGATGCTTGTCCATTGAGAAAAGATCTGATCGCCGGAGGTCTCGATATCATGGTTGTCCGGGAACTCACCGGAGGGATCTACTTTGGCGAACGAGGCCGTAACGAACATGGCGATACCGCGTTCGATACCATGGCCTATAGCATACCTGAGATTGAACGCATTGCCCGGATGGCATTCGAGATTGCCATGAAGCGGAATAAGAAACTGATGAGCGTCGATAAAGCCAATATTCTCGAAACTTCCCGCTTATGGCGTTCAGTCGTCAATTCCATGGCTTCCGAATATCCTGAGGTGGAAGTAGATCATATGTATGTCGACAATGCCGCCATGCAGTTGGTTCGTAACCCACGACAGTTCGATGTGATAGTAACCGAGAATATGTTCGGTGACATCTTGAGCGATGAGGCGAGTATGATTACCGGATCAATCGGCATGCTTCCCTCTGCCAGCCTTCGATCTGATAGTTTCGGTATGTACGAACCTATCCATGGTTCTGCTCCCGATATCGCGGGTAAGGATCTCGCGAACCCGATAGCGACGATACTCTCGGTTGCCATGATGCTCCGGTATACCTTCACATTATCAGAAGAGGCCGACGCAATAGAGCAGGCGGTTGGAAAGGTTCTGGACGAAGGATGGAGAACCGGTGATATCATGAGTGAAGGGATGAAACAAGTCGGTACAAAAGAGATGGGTTCGTTGATAGCCCGCAATATCTAGCTTTGGATAACCAGTAGCCAAATGGTAAGGAGAAAATACGATGAGTGAACAGGTTGTGTATCTTGAAGGAGCATATGTTCCGCTGAGCGAAGCAAAAATTCCAGTGATGGACCATGGATTGTTGTACGGGGATGGGATTTTTGAAGGTATCCGTGCATATGGCGGTAGAGTTTTCCGTCTTGATGACCATATGAAGAGATTCCAAGCTGCAGCCCGTGCGATCAATCTGGAGCTCCCGCTCTCCATTGAAGAGATCACTTCAATCGTATTGGAGTCCTGCCGTCGTAATGATATCGTCGATGGATATGTTCGTCTTGTCTGTACCCGAGGCGCTGATGGTCTGGGATTATATCCGAAGCCGGGTTCCGCAAAACCACGGTTGTTCTGTATAGCTGGTCAGGTTGCCTTGTATAGCGATGAGGCATATAAACGTGGATTGAAGGTCATTACCAGTCATTTACGAAGGAACAAGGCTACAATTGTCGACCCCCAGATCAAGAGTCTGAATTACCTGAACAATATCCTTGCTTCGATAGAAGCCCATCGCTATGGAGCTGATGAGGCATTGATGTTGAATGAAGAGGGTGTGGTGACTGAATGTACTGGAGACAATATCTTCATTGTGAAGAATGGAGTTATCAGCACCCCTCCAGTTTGGCTTGGGACTCTGGATGGTATTACGAGACAAGCTGTCATACGTATAGCCCGCGAGATGGGATATGAAATGAATGAGACACCATTTACCCACTTCAATGTCTTGAATGCCGATGAAGCATTCCTTACAGGAACAGCAGCCGAGATTATCGCTTTAACTGAACTTGACGGCCAGAAAATTGGCTCCGGTGTGGCCGGTGAAGTTACCATGAAGTTACTTGCTGCTTTCAGGGATTACACGAAAAAACCGGAGAATGGAGCAAAGATATGAGAAGCGACCAGATGAAGAGCGGCAACGCGAGAGCGCCACATCGCTCATTGATGAAAGCATTGGGATTGACCGATAGGGAAATTTCTTCTCCATTGATAGGAATTGTCAATTCAGCCAATGGGATCATCCCTGGACATGTCCATGTGGATAGGATTGTCGATGCTGTAAAAGCGGGAGTGAGATCGGCTGGTGGAACTCCTATTGAGTTCTCCGTTATTGGAGTTTGTGATGGTATCGCAATGGGGCACAAAGGGATGAAATACTCTCTTGCCAGTAGGGAATTGATTGCTGATTCGGTCGAAGTCATGGCTACAGCCCATCCATTTGATGCTCTGGTCATGGTACCGAATTGTGATAAGATTGTCCCTGCCATGCTTATGGCTGCTGCAAGGATAAATATCCCGACCGTTTTTGTCTCGGGAGGTGCGATGTTGGCCGGGCATCTTCCAGGGCAGAAGAGCGCTATAGATCTCACTAGTGTCTTTGAAGCCGTTGGCGCTCATGCTGCCGGCAAGATGAGTGATAGTGAACTTCTCGCTTGCGAGAATTCCGCATGTCCCACCTGTGGGTCGTGTTCCGGAATGTTCACTGCAAATAGCATGAACTGTCTCACTGAAGCATTGGGTATGGGACTTCCTGGTAATGGCACTATCCCAGCTGTCTACGCTGAACGCGATAGATTGGCAAAAGAGGCCGGTTATGCGGTTATGGAACTCTATAAGAAACAGATCAAGCCCTCAGATATCATGACAGCACAGGCATTTGAAAATGCCCTTGCGGTAGATATGGCATTGGGTTGTAGCACAAATAGCATGTTGCATCTACCTGCGATTGCTCATGAAGCACAAGTTGACCTGGATATTTTCATGGCCAACGATGTAAGCAAGAGAACCCCGAATCTCTGCCACTTAGCTCCCGCGGGGCCTTACCATATTGAGGACCTGTACCGTGCTGGTGGTGTCATGGCGGTGATGTCCGAGTTGCATAAGAAACAGCTAATCCATTCTGAAGCCCTCACGGTATCGGGTAAGACTATGGGTGCCCAGATTGCTGGAGCGATGAATTACGATAAAGAGGTCATACGACCGATCGATAATCCTTACAGTCAGACAGGTGGTATAGCGGTCCTTCGTGGGAATCTCGCTCCTGACGGGGCAGTGGTTAAACGATCTGCGGTTGCTCCCGAGATGCTTAAACACAGTGGACCGGCACGAGTCTTCGAATCGGAAGAAGATGTGAGCCTCGCAATCTATCGCGGTCAAATAAAGAAGGGCGATGTTGTAGTTATCCGCTATGAAGGACCCAAGGGTGGTCCTGGAATGCGCGAAATGCTTGGACCGACATCCGCGATTGCTGGTATGGGTCTGGATAAGGATGTCGCTTTGATTACTGATGGTCGTTTCAGTGGTGCGACCAGAGGAGCTTCTATTGGACATGTATCCCCTGAGGCTGCTGAAGGTGGTCCTATAGCCTTCGTCAAAGAGGGAGATATCATCGAGATAGATATCGATAAGGGGCTTATCTCGTTACTTGTAGATGAAGAGGAACTGAAGCTGAGAAAGCAGGGTTGGGAAGCTCCCCAACCACCGATTACGACCGGGTATCTTGGCAGATATGCTAAACAGGTCACGAGTGCTGCTACAGGAGCGGTATTCGCAGATAGATAGCAGGGATAGGTTCCCTGCATTTGCAGGTGGTCTTTGGTGACCACCTGATGGAGATTGTCGCATGAAGTTGAATGGAGCAGAAATTATTATCGCTTGTCTCAAAGAACAGGGTGTCGATACTGTGTTTGGATTCCCTGGAGGCGCTGTTCTCAACATCTACGATGCTTTATACAAGAATCGGGATTCAATTCGCCATATCCTCACTAGCCATGAACAGGGTGCCTCACATGCAGCGGATGGATATGCAAGATCGACAGGCAAAGTGGGTGTCGTATTCGCTACCAGTGGCCCCGGTGCCACGAACTTGGTCACCGGATTGGCTACAGCTTATATGGATTCTATTCCTGTTGTCGCCTTTACCGGAAATGTCCCTACTCAGTTGTTGGGTAAGGATAGTTTTCAAGAGGTAGATATCAGTGGTATTACCATGCCCATTACCAAGCATAATTATATCGTAAAGGATGTAGCTACACTTGCCGATACGATCAGGAGTGCCTTTAGGATTGCCCGAGAGGGGCGTCCTGGTCCGGTATTGATCGACATCCCTAAGGATATCACAGCAGCAGTCACATCGTATGAAGCCGAAGTCGTGCAACCTGATAAACCTGACTCCGATTCGGTGAGAAAAAGTTCCCTAGAAAAAACTATCAAACTCCTCAAAGATGCAAGTCGTCCGATGTTGTATGTTGGTGGGGGAGTATTACGCTCTCATGCTGAAGCTGAATTGTCAGAGTTCTTAGAAAAGTTCGATTGCCCTATGGGAGTATCGCTCATGGGACATGGATCGATCGATACCGAAGAGCGACGCTTCACAGGGATGATCGGCATGCACGGTACGAGAGTCTCTAATATCGCGGTAAGCAACTGTGATCTGTTGGTCGTGATTGGTGCACGGTTTAGTGATAGGGTGGTCAGTAAGGCTAGTACCTTTGCTAAAAAAGCTAAAGTTGTCCATATCGATGTCGATCCTGCCGAGATTAACAAGAATATCGTTACATACCATCATGTGATTGGAGATATCAAAGTTGTCCTTTCCAAGTTGAATGCTATGTTGGATAAACCTCTTTCTCATACTGCATGGATGGAACAAGTTGCCAAATGGAAAGTTGAGCATCCAGTCAAGGTCGCAGGAGAGACACGCAGGCCAGCTGAGATTCTTAGGGCTTTATCGGTGGTCATGCCTGACGATGCCGTTGTTGTAACCGAAGTTGGGCAACACCAGATGTGGGCTGCACAATTCTATCATCATTCTCCAAAAAGTCGTTTCCTCACCTCTGGTGGATTAGGAACGATGGGGTATGGTACCGGAGCTGCTATCGGAGCCCAAGTAGGAAATCCCGACAAACGGGTAGTGAATGTTGCCGGAGATGGGTCGTTCAAGATGAACTGTAATGAACTTGCGACCATGGCACGTTACCGATTACCGGTTATCATTCTGATCATGAACAATCATACCCTAGGTATGGTACGGCAGTGGCAGACGCTTTTCTATGATGAGAGATATTCTGAGACGACACTGGATACAGAGATCGATTGGGTCTCCCTTGCCCAAGCATATGGCGTGAAAGGGATGAAGATGGGCGCGCAGGATGATCCAAAAGCGATCTTGTCGGCTGCCATCTCCTTGAAGAGTCCTGTAGTTATCGACTGTGAAATACCTTTGGATAACAAAGTCTATCCGATGGTAGCTCCTGGTGCCTCTATCGAAGAGATGATCGAAGAGGTTATCGATTAGATCAGCCAGGCAAAAAAAATTAGAAGCTGTCGCTCGGGGTGTGAAACCTTGGCGGCAGCTTCATTTCGTATGTTGCACCAATTGTGGGCGATGTTTCCACTTCTGCAACAGGGTCCTAGGGAGACACATTTCGGTTTAGCCATGCAGCAGACTCCCAATCCTCCTTTTCCGAGGCCGTTGCCCAAGATCCTGCAAACCTGGCGAATATATCTGTACCGTATCCCAATATAACTGAATTATGTTGAAGGATAATGTGTCTCGGCGAAAATTATGATATCCGAGACACGCATGTTGAGCACAGACGCAATTTTCTCCATGGTTTCGACTCTTGGAACGCAACGTCCAGATTCGATAAAGTATAGCTGGCTACGTGAAATACCTGTTTGCACAACAAGCTTGTCCTGTGAGTATCCAGCCTTGACTCTCAAATCCCGTATCGCTTTTCCTACATCCATGTCATAACAATACGGTTGAATTAAATTTGTGTAAAGTGGTTCAACCCATTTTTGCCTGATTATGGAAGATACTAAACCAGTTAACCCTAATTATTTTTAGAGTTTGAAGTTATCTAAATTTTATACAAAAATGGATTGCGTACCAAAATAGGTCTTGGATAGGAGGATCAAGGGATTTTTCGGAGATTCTTTTTGCGAGATTCGGGATCTTCTGTCCAGTATAGTATGAGAATTCCTAAAGTCCCGAGTGCCGCAGTGATACCTACGATAACCCAAAGGACATCCAAGCCGTATCTTGTACTGACTTGTCCTCCTATTAACGGGGCAATTGCATGTCCTGTGCCCATGATCACAGGAAGGACAGCACTGAATCGAGCCCTATGGCTTATAGGAGTATTGTTAGCAATATAGTAATGTGTGTTTGTTGCATCGATCACTTCACCAAGGGTATACACTGTTGCCAGTACATAGAACCAGATAGGTGTCTGCACAAGACCCAAACACGAGAATCCTATCGCATAGAGTACACCCGCGATGGCAATATTCCTCAGAGGATGATACCGCCGTAATGCCATCACTAGGAATGCGTTGCTTGCAACAACGACAATGGCATTCAAGCTCATGATGGAACCATAGAGTGTAGCCCCTGCTTCACCATAGAGTTGCGTGGTATAGAGCGGAAGGGCAAAAAGGGACTGGCTATAGGAGAAACTGAAGAAGGTTATACATAATGCTAGGATCAGTAGCCTTGGTCTGGACAAAAGAGCACTCAACCAGCCTCCATCATGAGCTTTTTCAGTCGAGTCGGTATGATAGCTTGCTTCAATAGCCTCTTGGTCCGGTTTTGATTCGGGAACCGTAATAGCAACATACATAATTGCCACGGTTGCTGCGATGGCGTTACCGAAGAACAGCCAGCTGGGAGCAGAATAGAAGAACAACCCCGCGACAACCGGTCCCACGGCAAATCCGATATTGAATCCGAGATAATTGAGGGAGAAACTTACTTGCCGGTTCTCTTGGGTCGTGATATCGGTCATGAGTGCACTTCTGGCGGGATCGGTAGCACCATCGAACATGAGATTAAGGAATATGAATAGGGGAACCAGATGGGATTTCCCGAGGAATCCGCAAATCACAAACATGGCACTAGCAAGCAATTGGCTAAAGATCATTACCTTTTTTCGGCCTATTTTATCTGCTAATTTCCCTCCGATAAAGGATCCCGGTAGGTACGCAAGGGCAGAGAGGGACATGAATATGCCTGTCCATGCATCACTATACCCCAAGTGTTGTGTGAGCAAGAGTACCATGAACGGATATACAAAGATACCGAGTCCATTCATGATGGTCGCTATGAAGAGTGCATAAACTGGTTTGGGAAGACCCCTGTAGAGGTGTATCATCCCTTTTATCCCTTGGGATTGTGATTCGTTCATGGTCCTTATAGTAGCGGTAAGCCCCTGCGGGTGCAATCCACAAAATTGAAGGCTTTAATTCTCGATTTAATCTTCTTGTGCCAATTTTTCTAGGAATTTGACCATATCGAGAGCTTTAGGCGGACATCCTGGAAGAGATTGGTTTAAACCATTGGTGCAGATTCCGACACCTATGCCGCACCCCGATTTTCCTTTATAGTCCTGTCCTATATGTACCTTTCTTCCGAGCTTTCCAAGTGTGCCACGTTCCTGAAGACGAGCAAGAGCATGAATGAGATTGCCATAACAGGCACTGCATGCGGATGAGGCAATGGTGTGGGTCGCCAACGATTGTACCCTATGGGAAGGCCTTGGCATGGGAATCGCAACATCGGCATTAAGCTCAATTATCCTTGCTGACTCAATATCGGCACTCCCTACTCCCAATTGCCTGGCAATATCGATATATTCTACCTCTTCGCTCTCGAAGCCCATGAGATTTGCTGCGTATGTATCTACCAATACACTATCTCGACCAACAAACATCCTATTTGTCTGTACAGGATTACCTCCCTCCTCAAAATCCAAATCTCCATTCAAGCTATCGACAAGCACCAAATCGGCACATCTGATCGTGTTGAGCACAGCAATCGGTTCATGAAGGCCCCACGAGTGAAATTTTCGTTTGGATAAGTCACTGATACATCCTTTCATATTCTTAAGTGCACAAGTCATCGTAGTTTGGCAATGACCTTTAAGCACCGGTAGATTTATGAGAATGTCGGCAGCGAGGATCGCGTCAGAGACTTCGATTTCGTAGCCGTGGGCAGAAATTTTTGTGTAGGAATCCCTTTTCACATCAATGAGATCAACCTTGTACTTTTGTACGAATGAGTTGTATCCATGGGCTTTGAATCCATCTTCTGTACTTGCTCCCACCCAGGCACTCTCTACTATGGCAATATTATTACAACCCATTGACTTGAAGTAGCGGATGCAAGCCTCGACAATCTGGGGATGAGTGGTCGCTCCCTCGCTAGCATCGCTAGGTACCACCAAATTAGGTTTTAGTACAATTCTAGTTGAAGGGCTGACCATATTGGCGATATCGCTCTCTTGTAGCAAGCGAAGTGTCATAATCTCCGGATCGGCCCCATATATCATAATGATGTCACGTGTATCCATATATCCCCCTTAGGGCATAGTATCAATTGTTGGATTTTTTTGGAACGACTTGTGGTATGTCATACGTTATGACTTTTCTTCCAGGTCCTGAGATGATATGATGATTCCAATCAATTTATTGGAGTTACCCGGAAGCTATGTACGGCAAAGACGCTAAGAATCGGAAATTCTATGTACGTAATATTGTGCTCATAATAGGTATTTTCCTGTGTATTCCATTGGAGGCTAAAACTTTACCAATCATACGTATTTCGGTGGAGAATACGGCCTCTCATGTTCAAGCTAAGGCTGTACAACTCTTCTCAGATAAACTGGAAGATAAGTTGTCCGGACGATATGAAATTCAATTTTTCCCTGCTGCATCTCTCTTTCGTGATACAGATATTTTTCGAGCTCTGGCACAAGGAAAGGTTGAGATCGCCGTTCCGGGTTCGTGGCAATTCGATCGTTACGTTCCTGAAGTTGGGCTTTTCCTTCTCCCCTCCATGTATGGACGTGATGCATCTTTCACTTACGGGCTCATGGAGAGTCCGATTGGCGATCGTCTGATTTCTACTATTGAGAGGGTCCTGGATGTGAAAGTGCTTGGTCGCTGGATTGATCTTGGCCATACCCATATATTCAGTACAACCAATGCGATCAAACGGCCATCCGATTTTCTTGGAAAACAAATCAGAGTGGCGGGAGGAGTGGGCAATTCTCTCCGTATCGAGGCGTTAGGTGCACAACCGATTACGATTGCTTGGTCAGACTTTCCCAATGCCCTCGATAGGGGTACTGTAGATGGTGTGCTTACCTCTTATGAGACGTTGGCAAGTGCCAGATTATGGGAACGGGGTATCACTTCAGTCTACGAAGATAGGCAATATTTCGCCCAATATATTCCCATCGCTTCAGGACTGTTCTGGGATCGTCTTGATTCTGCTACCCAATCCATCATATTGGATGCTTGGGACGAAGTAGTTGATACAGCAAGAAGGAATGCTACTATTGCACAGAATTCTGCCCGGCTGGCTATGATGCGCAATGGCCTTACTGTTACGGTGGTAGGAGCTGGACAGTTGGAGAAGACTAGACAGACTCTACAACTTCATGAAGATGGCATTGCTCGCCAGATGGGTATAGCCTCAGATTTGTATCGTGATTTCACAACCTATATCCAGCAGAATGATTCAGCTGGTGGTGCGAATTATGAGTAGGAAAGCTACCTCGGCTTCGGGAAACAACCTTTATCTCCGACTCTATCTCTTGCCAATCATTGTTTTCATACTCCTTTTGGTATTGCTTTCGGTGCTTCTCTTCAATCAGCGAAGAGTAGAATTGGAGGGAGTGGATGACCTTCTCCAATTGCAATCAGGTTTGTTGGCAGAGAAAATATCCAGTAAGCTCAATACATTTGAATTGACCTTGCGGATGCTGGAATTGACGGCTTCTACAGTCGATCTCGATGATCCTGTGGATCAGGAATTTGTGGGACAGACCGTACGGCAGCAACTATTTCTTCATGAAGATATCGAGGGAGTGTGTCTACTTTCGGTCGAGGGAGAAAAACTCTACAGTAGTTATCCTTCCGATTTCGAAGCATTGGAACAGGTTAGACAGACGTTAATCGATATCCATTTCCAGCAAGGCCTTCCGTTTGCATTGACCACATTCAGTGACCATGGAGCAAAGCATCTGATCATGAGTCGCAGCTTGTCCGATAGGGATGCTCAGCAGAAAGCTTTGGTTGCCTTAGTCATAGAGACCGAGCAATTTTTCGATCTCCTTGACATTGGATTATCGCCAGGTTTGGTTTCTGCGATATTATACGACCATACGGGACAGCTGTTTGCAATTTGGAACAACCCGCATGAAGCACATCTGATGTCACCGCTATTAGCAACTGTCACCAATGTATCCGATCTTCCAGTATATGGAGAGTTGTACGGAAAAACGACGGGAGATTCGACTCTATTCGGAGGTCTTCGGCTCCAGCGAAAGAACGATGCATTAGTCTCGTTCGCACAGACTGACAATTTTTCTATGACTTTGGGCATATTATCCCATACTCCTACTGCTATGGCGGCATTCGATCGTTCCATAATCATCAGCCTGTCAGTAGTTTTTGTAATCATGGCGATTGCGCTCCTCATTGATCACCAATTGGTCAAGAAAACCAAGATGAACGACCAGATGCATCAACAGATGGTCGATGAACTATCCGTGCAGGTCCAACAGAGGACTGCCCAGCTCCAGCAGATGTTGGGAAAGGATTCCCTTACTGGAATTATGAATCGTCATCTTTGCAGCGAGGAGATTGAAGAAGCAATCGATGCCCATGAGACAAAAGGAAATCCCTTCTGCGTGATTGGTATAGATTTGGATGGGTTTAAAGAGATTAATGATACTTTTGGGCACTTGATAGGTGACCGCGTACTGGTTCATATCACAAAGACGCTCGAAGAGGCTCTTGGGAATAGTGGGATCATTTCCCGTTGGGGAGGGGATGAGTTACTGGTATTGCTCCCTGAGTGTTCGCTTGAAGATGGATATCTCGTTGCCGAACGCTTGAGGCAGGAGGTCGAAAATCGTCGCTTCGATGGGAAGATCCATTGTACGATCAGTCTCGGTGTGGCCGAACATCGTAAGGGGGAATCGGCTACGACACTCATCGATAGGGCTGATACGGCAATGTACGATGCCAAGACAGCTGGTAAGAACTGCGTTAGATAGGAATACCCAATACATGCAGGATTACCACGACTACACCAGCTCCAAGTATTACCATGATAGGATTTGGTCTGAAACGACGAACTATGATGAATCCCAGGACGAAAAGAGTTACAGCCACCCATGAGACGTCTTGTACGGTAGAGGGCATGTGCGTCGTACCGAAGAGCGCGAGGAAGAGAATACTGAGTCCTGCAGACGCGATCAGCGCAACTACGGCGGGTCTTAATCCATATAACATTCCCTGGATAGTACGAAGGTTCCTATAGCGGAAATAGAACCACGCAAGGGTGAGTACAATGACCAGAGAGGGGAGAACGTTTCCCAGTGTCGCTATGATAGCTCCCGGAATGCCCAGTAATTGTGTTCCGACAAAAGAAGCGGCATTCAGTGCTATCGGACCTGGGGTCATCTGAGAGATGGTTACGACATCTGCAAATTCTTGGATGGTAAGCCAACTGTGTTCTACCACAACCTGCTGTTGGATCAAAGGCAATGCCGCATATCCACC
Source organism: Pleomorphochaeta sp. DL1XJH-081 (assembly GCF_049310885.1). NCBI lineage: Bacteria > Pseudomonadati > Spirochaetota > Spirochaetia > Spirochaetales > Sphaerochaetaceae > Pleomorphochaeta > Pleomorphochaeta sp. DL1XJH-081. Next base: position 450,664 of record NZ_JBMDYO010000001.1, on the reverse strand, counting down.
ACCAAAACTCAAAAGTCCAATTTGGATAAAACTCCAGAAGAGTTGTAGATACATCATCTTTTCTTTCCCTTATGTGAAGCGACCAATGTCGCGATCATACCGGCAATGGCGCAGGAAAGTAAAATATAGACAATGTGCAATTCAAACGTGAGAGTTACGATGAAGGCCAAGATCATCAGGATGATTGGGAGGAATTTTTTTTGTCCCAATACGGTCTTTGTCATGGTTGTCACTGCATCAAAAATTACCACTGCAACACCTATACTCATACCAAAGAAGAGGGTTTGAATTATCAGGTTGTCTTTTATTGCATGGTATATATAGGAAAAGATGGTAAGAATGATGAGAGGTGGGAGTATGGTTCCCAGCAGAGTCACTAGAGCGCCGGCAACTCCACTGAGTTTATACCCAACAAGAATGGAGGTGTTTACTGCAATGGGGCCGGGAGAGGATTGTGCGATAGCGATCAGATCAAGCATCTCTTTCTCTTCAATCCAACCCAATGTATCGACAAAAGTCTTTCTCATTAGAGGAACAATGACATATCCACCCCCAACGGTGAATGCACTGAGGGTGAATGTCTTTATAAAGAGGGTCCAGAAGAGTGTAGCTCTCCTTTGTTTGTCTGCGTGCGTCAATAGGGACCTCGAATATGTTTGGCGACCTTTTCCAGATAGAACTGCTCTAACTTTGCGTGTAATTCGGTAGAAAGGGGAGGGAGTTCCGAAATTGCCGCATTGTCCAAGACTTGGGAGGGTCGGCTCGCCCCAGGAATGACTACCGAGACGGCATCATAGTCGAGTATCCAGCGTAACGCCATCTGGGCAAGGCTCATGCCTTCCGGTTTCCAAGCCGATAGTTCTTCGGTAAGTTCGACTCCCTTTTCAAACGGAAGCCCCGCGAAAGTCTCTCCTACGTTGAATGCAGCTCCATCCCTATTGAAATTCCTATGGTCATCCTGAGCAAAAGTAGTATTTTCCCCCATTTTACCTGAGAGGAGTCCACTAGCAAGCGGAACTCTTGCGATAATGGAGACACCCTGTCGTTTTGCATCATCGAACAATTCTGTGATAAGTTTTTGGCGGTAAATATTAAAGATTACTTGTAACGAAGCCAAACCTTCTTGTTTGAGGCAGATCTGTCCCTCTTGGACACTCTCAACGCTAGCGCCGAAGTCCGCAATCTTCCCCTGTTTTTTCAAGTCCCGCAGTACATCGAATACTGTTCCATCCTCAAGTACCTCCTGAGGAATACAGTGGAGTTGGATCAAATCCAGTTGTTCCACTCCCAATCTGGAGAGAGAGTTCTCGGTATGCCGGATCATCGTTTCTCTGGTGAAGTTTTCGGGCCAACCGGGGTTGCTATTACGGCCGAGTTTGGATGCGATATAAACGCTACTACGGTGTTCTTTAAGGAATTTCCCAATAAACTGTTCGCTTCTACCATCACCATAAACATCTGCAGTATCGAAGAATGTTATTCCTGCTTCTGCTGCGGTATGGAGTATTTCCATCGCGGTAGCATCCTCTACGGTTCCCCAAGAGCCGCCTATTTGCCATGTACCAAGGCCAACTTCGGATACCATAGTATTGTTCGATCCAAAAGCTCTATTGCGCATGTAGTTACCTCCATATTTGGTGATAGGTAATCTTACGAAGCTATGTCGTAAAAAGCAAGGGAGTCGATTCAGATAAAGATTGGGTAAAGAAATCCGGTTTACTCTAGACGTAGTGAGTATAATTTGAGAACCTTTGGTTATACCCCCACAGGGGGGAGGGAGGTAGGATATGATGTTTTTAGGTATCATTGTGATTGCCGTTATTGTGTATATTCTTTTGCGGCCAGATTCTCATGGTGGTAGGCGCGTTTCCGAACAAAAAGAAGACGATCCGATGGCTATCCTCAAGAAACGCTATGCGGAAGGTTCTATTGATCGGGATACGTATATCCGAATGAGAGATGAATTAAAAAGTTGATACGGAGGTAACATATGTATGGTTCATATTTTGGTTATGGAAATGTAGGTAGATTCGGTTCTCGTTGGTGTGGCTTCTTGGGCACTGACTGGTGGAGCCGTGGGCTGATGATTGCTTTGGTATTGATCGGAATTACGTTGATTGTCCTCCTTGCGGTAAGTCTCTCCAAGAGATCATCCCAAGGGAAAAGCACATCGGATGAAGCACTTTCCATAGTGAATAAACGGTATGCCAATGGTGAAATCGACAGCGAAACCTATGAAAAAATGAAACGGGACTTGCGCTAGCCAATTTTTTCGGTTGTGGAGAAGTGGCCTCCTTGGCATACTAGTGACTATGCTTAGTTCTAAGCTGGGGAGGTACTGTATATGGCCAAGAAAATTATTCTCGATGTGGATACCGGTCATGATGATATGGTAGCCATTGTCATGGCATCCGGTCTTCAAGAGATAGAATTGATGGGCCTTGTCGCAGTCTCTGGTAATCAGATACTGGAAAAGGCTCTACTCAATACACTTCACGTGTGTGATTTGATTGGGGAGCCTGCACCCGTTTTTGCGGGAATGGATCGTCCTCTTCTTCGTGACCAATTCTTAGGGGGGGATATCCACGGTAAGACCGGTCTGGACGGACCCGTTTTCCCGCCTCTCTCGAAACAAGCAGAGAAGAGACATGGTGTACAGTTCATAATAGATACCGTACTTGCTAATCCCCATGAGATAACACTGGTCCCTACTGGGCCGCTGACCGATATCGCCATGGCAATTCGGTTGGAACCCCGATTACCGAATCTTGTAGAGAGTATTGTATGTATGGGAGGTTCCATGGGAAAGGGGAACAGGACTCCTTATGCAGAATTCAATATGTTCGCTGATCCCGAAGCTGCTGAGATAGTATTCTCCAGTGGAGCACCTTTGGTCATGATGGGTCTTGATGTCACATTGAAAGTTCGACTGGATGCTACCCAGGAAAAGCGTTTTGCAAGCATGAACACAAAAACCGCTGCAATGTTCAATGCATCCATGGATAACTACCGAAGTGCATATCGACTCCATGGAAGCGAGTATCCAGCTATGCATGATCCCTGTTGCGTTGCATTTGTTGCAGACCCTTCAATATTTACCCTTGAAAAACACGATATCCATGTGGAACTACACGATAGTCAAACTTACGGGAAGACCCATGCCGGTCCGAAGACCGAAAATGGGAGAGTCTCGGTAGGAGTCGATGCCGATACTGACAGATTCTGGAATCTGTTGGATAGAGCATTACATTATCTCCCCTGAAGCTTGATGAATAGGATATAGAAGTTGAACCACAGGTTTGAGTTTTCTCAGTAACCATGGACTAGAGTTTCTGTAAGACATTGTTTGCTTTTCATAAGATCTGTTGGTATCATGACATGCTATACCAAGCATGGGGTATGATACGGAGGATTTCGCATGAAAGGTAAAAATATGCAGATTTTCACCAATAGGAGCAAGGAGCTCATGGATGATATCGAGGGCTATCTTGAGCAGATAACCGCTGCAAGCCTTCATTTTGGTGAAGCTATGAAAGACTATCTGGAAGGACGCTGCGAATCATTCAAGGAGAGGATCCATAAGGTTACTGAAATCGAACGTAATGGTGATAAGGAACTCAAGGATATCAAATACAAGCTTTATGCCTTCATGTTGATTCCCGATACCCGTGGCGATGTGTATATGCTTATGGATGATCTAGACGATATCCTCGACTATATAAAACGTCTATTGCTCGAACTTTCATTGGAGAATCCCGATTTCCCGGAGTCTGTTCGGGATAAAATCTTGTTAATGAGTGAATATTCCACGAAGGCGGTTGAGTCACTTATGTTGGCTGTAAGGGCTTTGTTCAATCAAACAAAACTTGTGGAAGAGCATGTCTATCGAGTCGAATTCTATGAAAAAGAGGTCGATGCCCTTGAAGAGGGTGTAATAAGGCATCTCTTCAATTGTCCAGAAATCACCGACCTCGCGATAAAGATGCAGATTCGTGACTTTTGCAATCGGATTGCTATTCTTTCGGATATCTCTGAGGATATTTCCAAAAACCTCTTGGTCTACGCTGTCAAGCGGATGATATAGGAGGATTTATGGGAGGTCTGGTATTTCTCTCAAGTGCCTTGTTCATGGGATGGTCTTTGGGAGCAAATGATGCAGCAAATATTTTTGGTACAGCTGTTGGTACCAAGATGGTCAGATTCAGGACGGCTGCAATTATCAGCAGCCTTTTTGTGATTATCGGAGCAGTCGTAGGTGGTAGTGGAGCTTCTCATGGACTCGGGGCATTGGGAACCGTCGGGCAATTGCCTGGAGCATTCATACTCTCCTTCTGTGCAGCAATTACAGTTCTGTTGATGACGAAGTCTGGACTTCCCGTATCTACTTCACAAGCTATAGTTGGTGCAATCGTTGGTTGGAATATCTATACAGGAAGTCATACCGAATTGAGCGTTCTCTCAAAAATCGTTGGTACATGGATTTTTGGCCCTATCCTAGCAGGGATCTTCGCTGCACTTCTGTTTCTCCTCGTGAGACGGATTGTGAACAACTCCACTATCCACCTTCTTTTGCTTGATCGTTATACTAGAGGAGGGTTGCTAATTGCGGGAGCTTTTGGAGCCTATGCCCTCGGAGCCAATAATATTGCCAATGTCATGGGGGTGTTCATTCAAGCTATCGATTTGCCGACAAGGCAAATTGCGTTTGTCTCACTCTCCGGAGAACAACAGCTCTATTTGCTTGGTGGCTTGGCAATAGCGGTTGGGGTAGTTACCTATTCGAAGCGGGTTATGATGACTGTAGGTAACAATATTTTCAAACTCTCACCTATCTCCGCGTTCGTTGTTGTGTTGGCAACCGCAATGGTCCTGTTTGTTTTTTCATCCACTGCTCTTTCAGATTTATTCATTTCGATAGGCTTGCCACCGATACCACTCATTCCCGTCTCCCAATCACAAGCCTGCGTAGGCGCTGTATTGGGTATCGGGTTTGTGAAAGGCGGATGGCGAATCATTAACTATCGTCTTTTGGGGAAGATTGCCATCGGCTGGGTCGCGACACCACTTATGTCGGCTGCAAGTAGCTACCTTCTTCTATTTTTCATGCAGAATGTATTCATGCAACCGGTTCTTTAGCGTCTCAGTATACCATCCCTGCGACCAAGGCTGAGATATCTTTCTTGTCTATGCGTATTCTCGCGCACGCCATCTTGGTTGCATCCACGAAGTCTTTTGTGCTCATACCACTACCGTTGATGATCCTGCTGGCACTACTATTCCCACTCTGCTTATGGACCATTTTCAACTCCAACTCAACGGACACGACAAATTGGGTTCCTTGATAGCTGGAAAGTTCCTGTTGGGAGGCTACAAAACATGTTCCTTGGAGAATCCATTCCGACTCACCTGGAGAGACAGAGAAACCTAAATCTCCCAAATCCCGACCTACAGTCCGTTCAAGACTCTCCATCCGCTTACCTTCGGTATCGAGCAGCATGATCTCAAGATGCTGTCTCTGGGGAGGTTCGATGATCGAGTATCGGGCAATTGCCTCCGGTCTTCCGACTGAGGAAGCGAATTCACCCATGATTGCATACATGTCAATGGTTGCTACGACACTGCCTCTTCCGTTTTGTAATGGGACGGCGTGGACCATAAATGAGGCAATACCTCGTGCATCTGTAGCTTTTCTCCCAATAGAGGATTTATCTTCAGCTCTCAGTGTAACGGGGATACGGGATACTGGTATGTGATCGCCTGACTTTGACTGATAGAGCACTTGGAAGTCTATAGGATGTTCCAATGTGGTTCCCAAAGGTGCATTCTGGTTATCGCCTGCTGCAACAATAAGTTGCAGGGAACCTAACATTGAGCGGATTTCAGAGACTAATTCAGAAGCACCGATGGTTCCTCGGGGAACTCTATGAGGAGCAAGCGCTTCCAGATACGATCGTTTTGTGTAGTATTGCACAATCAAGTCATAGGCATTTCGATAATGTTCCATGGATACGAAAACTAAACCCTGTCCGATAGCCCTGTGTGCCTCAGCGAGTTGGTTGGCTGTCTGTTCTCCTAACCCATCAAGATCCAACAGCAGCTGGGATATATAGCTCTGGATATGGAGAGCAGCAAAGACGTAGTAGGTGCCATCGATCATCTCCTGTTCGATGATACGCGAACCTTTGAGGGTCTCGCTTACCGTGATACTTGAGCTCTCAGAAAAGGTTTCGAAGAAATCAAGTTCTCCTCCGCTATTCGTCTCTTTTCTGAAGGATTCGACGGTAGACTCTACTGATACCTTCAGTTGTCCTCCGATCATCGCCTGAGCTTCCGCTATGGCATCGTCAAGGTTCGATGCCTCCCCAATTCCTACAATATACGTTTCAACACCAAACCCGGGAAGACTTCCTGATAGATACCATTCGGGGATTCCCGAGGATGCAGTTACCTGCGAAGATGCTGCCTGCTGAACGGGTGGAGTTGTTGCACATCCGAGGAACGCAAAGGATAGTACCGATATCATTACGATAGCTGGATACAGGATTTTCTTCATGAGAGGAGTCTCCTTGTTCTCAATACTCGATGGTCAGTTGCATCAGCTTTCGATTTATGGAGGACCGACCCATCACAGCTGAGGACCCTCCTTGTTCGAAAGCCTCTTTGAGTGCTTGATAGACTCTCAACGGTCTATCGTAGCGTTTTGGGTCTACCCATATAAGGAAGTCTATAGTCTCATCGGTGAGTATCAATTCCCGGGAATTAACGGCAATTTCATCAACCGCATCCAAGAAGGAGAGGTGAATCGTATCAATATCGAAGGAGTCTAGACCTGGGGTAAGGCTGACGATTACCTTATACTGGATTCCCTTCTCCACATCTTCCTTCCAATAATTCATAACTCGGGTGAGCGCTCTATCGATGGCATCGTTGTAAGCCTCTTCCACAGAGACTCCCACATCCCCTTTCCTGCCTTTGCTATACCCTGTTTCAGAACCGAGTAGTCTAGCTGTCGTTGTTTCATAGATATTGAGTGTCGCAATATAACGGGTAGTGTCCAAGGAGGATTCTTCACTGTAACCGGTGAATGTCAAATAAATATCGCTTCCAATAGTGAGAGCTAGTTGGTAGGAGAAGTCGGGATATCCTCCATTAAGACTCTGTTGCGTCGTTATGAGATTCGCAATTTCCCCGGATTGCTCTGGGGTGACCACCTCGTATCCTTTCGATGTGAGATAGCTCTGGATTATAGTTGATGATTGTCGTGCTATGGGATCAGCTGCAAGGATATCCAGGGGGCTTTGATTCGTTTCGGCATTCGGCATAACCATGATTATAGGATTCCCTATGCTTTCCATGAGAACATCTCTTGCTACTATTATTCGGCGGTATGCCAGATCCTCTAGGAGTCTCTCCTTGTTCACCTTGAAACGTTTAGAGACTCTGATTCCGGTGGAATCTTCGATAAGGAGTCTAGATGTAAAAAGTGTATCTTCATAGGTGATATAGTGTCGCAAGGTGTCAGGACTGTAGAAATACTCTTTATCCCGCTGAAAGGCTGCTTTTTCCTGATCCGAGGCGAGGATGGGATCAGATCCCTCCAGTAAGAGTACATGGATGGCCGTTCTCCGCGCATCCAGCAAAGCCTTCTCGGTACCATGCTCTGCTACGTCTCGTTTTTGCGAAGCTATGGATTTTCCTTCTCCATAGTAGAGTCCATATGCCTCTACCAAGACTTCGTCTGGTGATACTATTTCAAGCACAGAGCCCTGTTTGGAGACTGGCATATCCGCCCGGTCTCCCAAATCCCATAAATCTGATTGTGCTGTACTCTGGCAACCAGCAAATACGAAAAGAAGCGTAACCATTCCAACTATCAAAAATATATGTCTTTTATCCATACTTTTTACTCCTGTCATTTCAATACTGCTTTAGTGGATCGAGAAACCCAAACAGGTTGAAGGGTAACTCTCCAAGAGAGTAGGATACACCTATACCCACAGTTACTCCACCTAGACGCATATCATCAGTATCAGAGTCAACCGTTTGTGATCTTCCATCCACTTCTATGTTCGAATTGTAGGGAGAGAATCCGATCTTATAGCTGCCGAAAACACCGACTCGCCAGTTGGGGTTCAGCATATAGCCGGCTTCAATGATCGCTTTGATTCCAAATGCACGGTGATCGATGGAAACATCGTAATTCGAAGCTTCGTAAGAAATGTTCAACAGATCCAAACCAAGCAGGGCCGAAGCATTCGCATATACTCTGCCACCGAATCCTTTAGTGACTCCGAAATAAGGGGATACGACCGAAAGGCTGGCTGAGTTAGCCCTTTCTCCTTGCGGGAAAGCCAAACCTACATCCATCGTCAGAAACAACTGCGACACATTTGTTATTGGAGCCAGATTGTACATAAACAGAGCATTGAAAGCCAGTTGCGACTCGGAGGTCTCGTCGAGTCCGTATACTGGTGTGATTGGAGTTATGGAAGGAATTTTCGCCTTTGTATGTTCTTTGGTAATTATGCTCCCTGTGGTTAAACCACCGGTAATTCCTAACTCGATTCCAAGCTTGGGATTTTCCATTACCACGTCACCGATGGTGGCACGGGTACCCATGATCTGCTTCGCGTAGGTGAGTGCAGTAGGATCGAATCCATTATTACCGGTTTTTGATACCCGCACATACCCCTTTTCATAGGGTACAATATTCCCATCTTTATCTTCCCGATATTCTATAACATAAAAGCCATCATCCAAATGAATCCCTTCGTTATTACCGAGAGGGAAACCAAATGTTCTTCCACTACTTTCAACTATCTGAGCCTGCAATTTAAATGCATCGATCTGACGAGTTTTGACCGATAGGTTCTTTGCAAACGCCAACATCGCATCATTTACGGCATATTCGAGGGGGCTTGCATACCAGGATTCGTCAGCGAATGTGAAGATATTCTCGATGCGGTCGTAATCCACGAACCCCATAGCCCAGGTGGTGGCAACCAGGAGTTCCTTAACAGAAGAAGTGCCCGACTGATCCACATCGATTTTCCACCAAATGATGCCCCCATCTATATGGATTGTATCATAGCCTTCCTCACTTCGTTGGAGGTAGGCGGAGGAGATAAAGGGGAGGTAGATATAAGCTGAATTGTAGAGATCAATCAACTCTTCTTCGGTCAAGCCCAGAGACTTTGCCTTCGTTGCAGCAAAGCTCTGGAAGCTCGCTTCATCTTTGAAATTCTTTCTTCTGGCTTCCTGGATCTCCGGATCATTCAGGATGTTCATGATATCGTCGACCACCGTTGTCTGTAATAGGTTTGAAAGGGAGTATATAGAGATGTCATAAATACTGTTTGCCCTATTTGTGAAGCGTTGTTTTAAATGATCGGGGATTTCATTGTAGTCGAAGCGGGGCATCTCGATATAGTATGTCAGGAATTTCCCGAATCGATCGAGATCGAAAGCCCAAGAGCGATAGACCATATTTTGTGCTTGGGGGAACACCCATACTGAGTCCAACGCTGTTATGGATTTCCTTTGGTAGGAGCCTTGTTCGATAGCTGCAAAGACACTTGTCAGGATGCCTAAAAACAAGAAGGTGACCAACAGGGTTTTTCTCATCGTAGAATGACTCCTCTGGTGAGTGCTCAGATGAAACCATCATAGCAATCAAATGACGAGTCCACAACAAGTTTAGATCAAAATGAGAGTAACAGCCCAAGGCTTTCGCTGCTCAAAAGAGATTCGAACGTGTTACATTGATAGTTCATCATCTGTTTCTCATGGCAGTAAGATCAAGCATCCATTTCTTTGTCTATCCTCTTGCATAGTTGTATGAACTGGGGTATCCATAGGATATCGAGTCTAACAGGAGGTCTGCGGTGATTGATGGAGTTGCATTGGTATATTGTGATGAGTTTTTCGATACGATTTGGGGTAAAACCGCCCACGGACTCGTTCGTTTCACCAAGAGATATGATGTAGTAGCCCTCGTAGACAGTACCCATGTCGGAGAAGATGCGGGAGAAGTTCTGGATGGCAAACATCGGGATATTCCTATTTTTGCCGATATCGATTCTGCAGTAGCCCACTATCGAGAGACCGATACTCCTATAACCCATTTGGTTTTTGGTGTCGCGACCGATGGAGGGAGATTGACACCGAAAATGCATGCCGATGTGTTGCATGCTCTGGAGTTGGGCCTCAATGTCGATTGCGGTATGCACCATTTCTTATCCGAAGATCCCGAAATGCGCAGTGCAGCGGAAAAAAGTGGATCAAGAATCCGAGATGTCCGTAAAATTCCACCAAGAGATGACCTGCATAGTTATACGGGTAGGATAAAGGAGGTCGGTTCTTTCCGAATAGCAATGCTCGGAACAGACTCTTCGATCGGCAAACGTACCATAGCATGGAAACTGGTTGAAGCTTTCCAAGCCCGTGGTATATCTGCTGAGATGATAGGGACTGGTCAAACCGCATGGTTGCAAGGAGCCCGATATGGGGTTCGAATGGATTCCTTGATTAATGATTTTGTTGCTGGTGAAATTGAAAACGCCATCTTGGAGGCTTGGGATAATGAGAAGCCCCAGGTAATGGTAATCGAAGGGCAGGGCAGTCTACTCAACCCACTTTATCCAGGAGGCTTTGAGATTCTTGCAGCCAGTCAACCTCACGCAGTGGTAATGCAGCATGCGCCTCTGAGAAAAGACTATGATGGAATTCCTGGCACACCGGTACATCCATTGGATCGTCAGATCAAGGCAGTCGAGCTGGTCTCTGAAAAACCGGTTGTCGCCCTTACGTTGAACCATGAGGGGATGCGTCCCGATGAAATCGACGGACAATGCGAGAAATTGGAACGGGAGACGGGATTACCTGTCAGAGATGGATTGGTTCACGACCTTGGACCGATCGTCGATCTTATGATCAACCTTATGGAGAAACGGTGACATCCATGAAAATCATAAATTGTGAAGTATGGCCAGTGACATTGACTCTTGAGGAACCCTTTACGATAGCCTATTCGACTATGGAGACAGCCATCAATTACTTTATCCGTATCGATACCGATGCAGGGATTTCCGGCTTCGGCTGTAGCGCTTTTGACGAAGAGGTTACAGGAGAGAACGAACACACAGTAGATAGAGCCTTACGTGATGTGGCTGTTCCCATGCTGTTAGGTGAAGATCCCTTGTCATATGGTGCCTTGCTCGAGAGACTGCACAGGCAACTCCCAGATCAGCCTACTGCGATGGCATCTGTAGACATGGCACTATTCGATATAGTTGGCAAGAAAGCTGGTATGCCCTTGTATCAGCTACTTGGGGGTGCCCGGAGTTCGATTCTCAGCAGCATCACCATAGGAATACAGCCAGTTGATGACGTAGTCAAAAAAGCTACACAGTGGGTTGGCCGAGGGTATAAGGCGTTGAAGATAAAAGGGGGAGTTTCCGTAGAGGACGATATGGAGAAGCTGCTGAAGGTGCGGGAGGTCGTAGGAAGTGATATCCACCTTTACTTCGATGCTAATCAGGGGTACTCCCGGGAAGAAGCGTTGCAGTGCATACAGGTACTCCATAGAGTACGTGCCAGTTTTATCGAGCAACCTTGTGACAAACGTAATCTCCAATTGTTGGATACCTTACGCCGAGACTCAAACAATAAGGTTCCCGTTATGGCCGATGAAGCAGTCCTTGGACCTGAAGATGTTCTCAAGGTGATTGCCGCTGGTGGGGCAGACCTCTTCAACATAAAGCTGGCAAAGACTGGCGGCATCTGGCGGGCAATGAAGCTGGATGCTGTTGCCTCTGCCTACGGAGCTCGTACGATGGTGGGTTGTATGGATGAGGCGGGATTGGGCATAGCTGCCGGGTTGCATGTAGCACTTTCTTGTCCCAATGTGCGATTCGCCGATTTGGATGGACATGTCGAGTTCATCGATGATCCCTCCTATCATGCGGTGAGGATCGTCGATGGCTATGTATATCCGAATGATGCACCTGGATTGGGATTCTCCTTTTAATAGGACATATGACACTACAGGCTATGAATTTAGCACTGATTTGCTTTGACTTGCCTCATTTCTTGTGTAACAATGATATATAAGTTACGAAGACAATAAGGAGGTTCCGTATGTTTGGTATTTGGTCTATCATCCCTCCCTTGGTGGCGGTCCTGCTAGCCATCCTGACACGTAAAGTTGTTATTTCTTTGTTTGTCAGTATTTGGATTGGCGGACTCATTTTCACTGGAGGGAATCCATTTGGAGCGGTTGCCATGACTTTCACTTGGATGAAGGATGTCATGGTCGACGGGTGGAATGCTCGATTCTTGGTATTGGTAGCCTTTTTGGGAATTGGTGCCGCTTTCATGTACAAGATTGGGGGATCATACGCACTTGTGCGATCTTTGCAACATAAGATCAATACCCGCAGGCGGGCACAGATGTTCGGTTGGATTCTGGGAATTGTCGTTTTCTTCAATGACTATGTCAATTCTGTCATAGCAGGTAATGCATCCAAGGATATCAACGGAAAATATCGTGTTTCGAAAGAAAAATTCGCATACATTCTTGATGCGACGGCAGCTCCAATGGCTACGATCGGACCAGTCTCAGACTGGATTGGTTTCCAAGTATCATTGATTGCAGCTGCATTCGTTTCCATCTCGATGGTCGAAACCCAGCCCTATTTTGCTTTCCTTTCCTCAATACAATGGAACTTCTATAGTATCCTCAGTTTGATCGCAGTTCCTCTATTCATCTTTGGTAAGGATTTCGGTCCCATGGCAAAGGCGGAATTGAGATCCTTGAAGACTGGTAAGCTCATTGAGGATGGAGCAGTTCCGCTCTCTTCCGTAGAGATGGATCTCGGTGATCCTATCAATCAGGAGAAGGCAAATGTATGGTTCTTCATCCTCCCCTTAGTCACGCTTATCGGAGTAGGTATATGGGCTCTTTGGTACACTGGTGGTGGTCCGGAAGGAAAGAACCTGATGGATGCTCTTGCCGATACTGAAGTCGATGTCGCTCTACAGTGGGCAGCTTGCGCCATGACTGTAGTCGGAATTATACTCGCATTGATCCAGAAGTTCAGTTTCAAGGATATTGAAGATACGGTGATGGGTGGAATTAGGACCATGCTGCCGGCTTTGGTAATCATGATTCTGGCATGGTCGATCGGGGCAGTTACTGATGCGCTGGGAACTGCCGACTTTGTCGTGGAATCGACTCAACAGTGGATGAGTCCTGCACTCTTGCCGTTCCTGATATTCGTGATCTGTATGTTCATCTCGTTCTCTACAGGAACCTCCTGGGGAACCATGGCGATCATGACACCAATCGGCGTTCCATTGGCCTATTCGATAGGTGGATTGCCACTTGTTCATATCATCATTGGAGCAATCTTCGCGGGTGCAATTTTTGGAGACCACTGTAGTCCGATCTCCGATACAACGGTGATGGCTTCGATTTTTGCAGGATCGGACCATATCGCTCACGTCAAAACTCAGGTGCCCTATGCACTGTTGGTAGCTGGAATCTCGGGTGTATTGTACCTGTTCTCATCAATCATCCAGATTGGTTGGCTACTGTTGCTTATCGGTATTGTTGCACTGGTGGTTCTTTCCAGGCTCTTGGGCTCCTGGTATCAAAAGAAACACTTCACAGAAGAGGAGATTGCGTTGATAAATACTAATGAGAAAGTCACAGTGAATAGCTGATTTTCCGAGCGAGTGCTAGGAACGAAAGGTACATACCTTTCATCCAAGACTTATTCTAACGACGTTCTTTCTACTAGTGCCAGGACCATTCGGTTCTGGCATTAGTTTTTGTTGGGTCATACAATAGAGGATTCTTTACATTGCATTCTGGAGCTGACCTGTTATAATTTGTCGTGGTCTCCTATGAAAAACAATAACCATATTCGACGCACAACACTTCTGTGTTTCATCCTAGTCCTCCTCTCGTTCACTCTTTTAACGCAATGTAAGCGCGAAAAAGAAGTGTTAGTAGCGGATACTCCGAGAAATGGAATTATACTCGGGTTTTCACAGATTGGAGCGGAGAGTTCTTGGAGAAAGCGCAATACCCAATCTATCGTAGAGGCAGCTGAAGAGAGCCATATTCAACTGCTATTTGATAACGCCGAGCAGAAACAGGAAAACCAAATAAAGGCTATGCGATCATTCATTGCCTATCAGGTCGATGTAATTGCCTTCGTCCCTATCGTAGCCACAGGATGGGACAATATTCTCCAGGAGGCAAAGGATGCCGGTATTCCGGTACTAGTCACGGATCGAAAAATAGAGACAGCGAATGAGAATCTATACGCAGGCTTCATTGGTACCGATAGTGAGAGGGAAGGGCGCGATGCAGCCCAGTTTATACTTGATAAGTTTTCACAAATCGAAAATCGTCCTATACGGATCATAGAAATCAGTGGTACAGAGGGGTCTTCGGTGGCTTTGGGTAGGGCGGCAGGTTTCCGCCAAGGACTCGACGATCACCCCGAATTCGAGATCATCCACAGCGAATCGGGAGATTTCCTTCGATCCAAGGGATATGAGATCATGAGTAGGATCTTGAAAGAATTCGATGATATCGATGCAATCTACTCTCACAACGATGGTATGACGTTAGGCATCATCGATGCGATGTATGAAAGGGATCTACAGCCGGGATCCGATATCGTTATCGTCACGATCGATGCAGAGCAGGCAGCGATAGAGGCCTTGAGAAGAGGTGAGGTTAACTGCGTGATCGAATGTAATCCGAATACTGGACCGGCTATCATGGAATTGACTAAAAAGCTCGCACGGGGTGAGAGCATTCCAAGATTCCAACATGTCGATGAAGAGGTATTCTATGAAACCGATGACCTCTCTTCTCTAGAACCCCGGGGATACTGACCATATGGAATCACATAGAGCGCATGTCGGCTTATTTCGGAGAATTCTCAATAGTACGAGCATACAACAGACTATCCAAAACTCCTATGTGATCATCATTATCCTTATGATTCTCGCTCCTGTAGTCAGCCTTTCTTTCTCTTGGTTTCAGACCGTCAGATACGACCGGATGATCACCAATGTAAATAGGACGAACCGGGTTAACCAGATTGTGCAAATGGATATCACTAATGAACTATGGGATATCGTTGCTGGTAATAAGACTTTCTCTGAAGGTGAGCAATACGAGATTATCGATGATATAAATAATAGACTCCAGCAAATAAAATTGAATACAGGAGTTACCGAGAGTCGCCAGCTCTTGGAGGTTACCGGTCGCGCTATGAACACTCTGAGCCAGTATGTTGATCGGCTGGGATTGCAGATGGAACACCATTTCTTGGTCACGGAAAATGAAAAAATTCTCGATGAGATCCGAGGAGTGACTGAACTGGTCTCCGATATCTTACAAGACTTCATCGTTCTTGAAATTGAACTTGCCGCCGAGACGAATGAACAAATAAAGAGCACTGCTGTATTACTCTCGATTCTCCAGATACTTCTTGTCCTTGTCGTCATGCTATTCGCTATCCATACACAGAAATCGGTTTCTCGAAGGATCAATAATCCAATTAAAGAATTGGAAAAGCTCTCCAATGAGATTGCAGCAGGAAATCTAGATGCGAGAGCTGAAAAACCTCATGTAGAGGAGCTCGATACACTTACTGAGAATTTGAATACGATGGCTCGGAAGATCCACGAATTGATCGATATCAATATCCAGGAGCAGAAGAACCTGCAAAAGTCTGAAATGCGTGCTTTACAAGCCCAGATCTCCCCCCACTTCCTCTATAATACCCTCGATACTATCGTGTGGCTTGCAGAGGGGCATCAGCATGACCAAGTGATCTCTGTTACCAGGAACTTTTCGAATTTTTTCAGGGCATCGCTCAATCGTGGCAAGGAATGGGTAACCGTACGTGATGAATTTGAACATATCAGCAATTATCTCACAATCCAGAAAATCAGATACCGGGATATTCTTGATTACTCGATAGATTACGATACGACCATGGATAACGAACCCATGTTGAAGTTGCTCCTACAACCACTGGTTGAAAACGCCCTATACCATGGTATTAAGAACAAACGGGGACGGGGAACACTTATGGTCAAAGGCTGGCAAGAGGCTCAATTTCTCTGCTTCCAGGTAGAGGACAACGGCATAGGAATGACCGCATCCAAACTTGAGCAGATAAGAAGCCAGATACAGGCGGATCTCGAATCATCCCAAATCAATGATGTCTACGGTCTCTATAATGTCAACAAACGATTGTCCCTTTACTATACAAACTTCACCCAGTTGGAGATAACCAGTACATATGGAGAAGGGACGAAGGTTCTGTTCAAACTGCCCAAGAGGGAAAACCATGTTTAGTGTATTTTTGGTAGAAGATGAAATTGTCGCCAGGGAGGGAATCCGAAATAGTATTCCCTGGGAAAATACTCCCTACACGCTGGTAGGAGAAGCTCCTGATGGGGAAATAGCTCTTCCCATAATCCGGGATATCAAACCAGATATTCTAATTACCGATATAAAAATGCCATTTATGGATGGTCTCGCGCTTGCTCGAATCGTGAGGAAAGACCAACCTTGGATGAAGATAATCATCTTATCTGGTCATGATGAATTCCAATATGCCAAGGAGGCTATCTCGATCGGGGTGGAGGAATATTTGTTGAAGCCGGTTTCGGCAGCTGAGATGATTAGATCGCTCGATAAAGTAGCTAGGCAGATTGTTGAGGAAAAGGAGCGACTTGATCATGTAGAATCATTGGAGATACGGGTACAGTCCTCTGATGAGATCATACGAGAGCGGTTTTTGAATGATATGGTTATCGGCCTTATGGAGAATGAGGATATCATTGGGAAATCACATGAGATGGGACTCGATTTGCTTCCCGGAGGGTATGTTGTCATGGTGGTGGATTTTCCGATCGATTCAGACGATTTCCGCCAGTGTGCTAAGGCCAAATCATTATTGGACTTTCTCGTGAAGGATCGTCATGAGATTATCCATTTTTCCCAGAGTGTGGAGAAGGAGATTCTCTTATTCAAGCATATGAATGAATCTTTGGTTGATGAATCCATTTATCCATTGGCACAATCCTTGAAATTCGAGATCGAGAGAAATACCGATTGCAAGGTTTCGATTGGTATTGGCTCCGTGGTCGACCATTTGCATGAGACCAAACGTTCATATGCCTATGCCTACAATGCTATGCGTTATATGGCCCAATCTAGGGAAAGGACCATAATTAGTGCAGGAGATCTGCAAATGGAGGATAGGTATGCTCCAGAGGATCCGGATGCGAACGCATCGATACATTCACGGCACTTGACCATCATAAACAAGGCCAAGGAGCATATAAAACAATCTTACCATAAGTCCGATATTTCTCTGCAATCCGTAGCAGCCCACGTTTATATGAGTCCAAACCATTTCAGTACTGTATTCAGCCAAGGTAGTGGTACCACATTTATTGAATACCTTACTTCGGTCCGGATCAAGCGAGCCAAACAACTTCTGTTGGAGAGTGATATGCGTTGTTCTGATATTACCTATGAAACCGGCTACAGTGATCCCCACTACTTCAGCTTTATATTCAAGAAACAGACCGGTATGTCTCCACGGGAGTATCGGAGTACCTTCAGAAAGTAGGTTGACTTGGAAAAGATAAAACAAGTCTATAACCATTCATGCCAACGGTAAAAAAAAGAAACTAGCTCATGTCACGTTGTGTAAACTTTTCTTGACTGGTGCGATGTTTCACCAGATATCGTAAGATATTGAAAGTTCTCCATATAATATCAAACCTTTTTACTCCTTTCTCAATATTTATCTTGAAAGCGTAAAATATCTTACCAAACTCCATAGAATACTTCATGTACTTCTGAAATGGCTGACCTTAGGATTTCATGCATAGATGCGGCGTTGCCGCTAAGCAACTATCTATTTCTTATGATTCCTTAAAAGGAGGGACACATGAAAAAAACTCTAGGTATTTTTATGGTTCTTATTGTGCTGGGGGCGGGAGCTCTATTCGCAGCTGGTCAGCAAGAGTCTGGTTTAACCAAGGTTGGTATTGTAAATCTGCCACCAGAAGAATCCGGATATCGACAGGCTAACGTTGAAGACATGAACGCAGTGTTCTCAGAAGCTAATGGTTATGACGCAAAACAGACCAACACTATGGACAACAGTGAGCAGATTGCTGCCGCAAAAGGCTACATCCGAGACGGAGTGGACTATCTCTTGATCTCAGCAGCAAACGCTTCTGGATGGGATGATACTTTGAAGTCAGCGAAGGATGCAGGTATCCAAGTAATTCTCTTTGACCGTGCTATTGATACAGATGAATCCAATTACCAGGCCGCAATCCTCTCGGATATGGCTTATGAAGGTGAGAAGGCTGTCGAATGGGTGTTGGGTCTGGATCTTGATGAGATCAACCTGATCCTTATTCGCGGACAGATGGGTTCTGCTGCAGAAATTGGCCGAAGTGCAGCCGTTCTTGACGCAGCTAAAGCAGGGAAACTCACTATCGTTGCCGATGGAACAGGTGGAGACAGCTGGAGTCTTGAGGAAGCACGTAAAGTTGTCGAAGCAGCAATTGCTGCAGGTAAGGATTTCAACGTCATCTACGCTCAGAATGATGGCATGGCACAAGGAGCTGTACAGGCACTCGAGGCAGCTGGAATCAGTCATGGCAAGGGCGGAAAGGTCAAGGTCATTGGATTCGATTTTAACCGATTTGCACTCAGAAACGTACAGGCTGGTTACTGGGATGCCGATATGCAATGCAACCCACGTCAGGCAGCTCAGATTTCTGAATGGATCAAGAGCGGGAAAATGCCTAGTGGAGTTGTCTACCAGGAAGAGCTGCTCTTGACTACTGACACGATTACCGATGAACTCATCGCGAAATGGGGAATCAATGCAGATCCTGGTAACGGTGTAATCACAAGGTAGGTATTTGTAAGAAATTACAATCACATGAATGTTATAGATGCAGTGCGGTGCGTGGAGATGATTCCACAAACCGCACCGCAGTTGACTTGTACCGTATCATTATAAGGAGATCTTTGATTGTTGTCAGAAACCATACTCGAAATGAAGGATATCAGCAAATCATTTCCTGGGGTCAAAGCTCTGGATAGCGTAGACTTCAAGCTTCGAAAGGGTGAAATCCATGCACTCATGGGAGAAAACGGGGCTGGCAAGTCAACACTGATTAAAGTCATTACCGGAGTCTACGAAAAAGACGCCGGCTTGATTACCCTATATGGGGAGCCTATCAACTTCAAGACGCCGGAAGAGGCGCAAAACAAGGGAATAGGTACAGTCTACCAGGAAATAACGTTGTGTCCAAATTTGACTGTGGCTGAAAATATGTTTATCGGCCGTAGTCACAGCCCGGTCATCAAATGGAGGCAGATGAACGAAAAGGCGGCACAATTGCTTGATTCCCTCGGTATTCCGGCAAGTCCGATCCAGGAACTCGCGAGCTGCTCGCTTGCTGTACAGCAGATGATTGCCATCGCACGAGCGGTGGATATGGATTGCAAGATTCTCATACTGGACGAGCCGACATCCTCTCTTGATGAAGACGAGGTACAGAAACTCTTCACGCTCATGCGTGAGCTGAAAGAGCGGGGCGTAGGAATCATCTTCATCACTCATTTTCTCGAACAAGTATACGAAATCAGCGACAGGATCACTGTTCTTCGCAATGGAAAGCTAGTCGGCGAATATGAAACGATCTCGCTCCCACAAATCGAACTGATCTCGAAGATGCTGGGAAATGTACTTGAGGATATTACAACCCTTAAGAAACATGGACCGATCGTATTCGATACATCCACCCCTGTCTTTGAAGGAAAAGGGCTTTCGAGTACCGCGGGAGTAAGACCCTTCGACTTCGCCATACAGAAAGGCGAAGTGAACGGATTCGCTGGTCTACTCGGCTCCGGACGTAGTGAAAGTGTCCGTGCCATATTCGCCGCTGACAAGACAACTGGTGGTGAAGTAAGGATGAAGGGCAAGAGGGTGAAAATCAAAACACCGCTGCACGCAATGAAACAAGGAATAGGTTACTTACCGGAGGACCGAAAGGGTGATGGCATTATCGAGGACCTGTCGGTACGCGACAATATCATCCTAGCCTTGCAGGTCATGAAAGGCTTTTTCAAGCCTTTTTCAAAGAATCAGGCACAGATATTTGCCGATGAGTACATTGGGAAGTTGAACATCAAGACGCCAACAGCAAACACACCGATCAAATCTCTTTCAGGAGGCAACCAGCAGAAAGTCATCCTTGCTCGCTGGCTCCTTACCAACCCGGAGTACCTGATTCTGGATGAACCAACCCGTGGTATCGATGTCGGGACCAAGGTTGAGATCCAAAAACTGGTGCTCAATCTTGCCGCTAGCGGGATGAGCCTGACATTCATCTCTTCAGAAATCGACGAGATGATTCGAACCTGTACCCGATTGATAGTCATGAAAGACCGTGAAATTGTAGGGGAGCTTAGGGGGTCGGAATTGACGGAGAGTGATGTTATGACCGTAATAGCACAGGGGGGAAGAACACATGAGTAAATTGATAAAGAACATTTCTCACCTGGTCCTTCCCATCTCGGTGATGACGTTGCTCATCATCATCAATCTCATAAAAGGTGCCGATTATTTCCACATCACCATGGTAAACGGAGCATTCTACGGGAACATACCGAATATCCTGTTCGGTGCTTCCGAATTGGTCATCCTCTCCATCGGTATGACGCTGGTGACTGGAGCTTCGCGGGGGCAGGACATCAGTATCGGGGTAAGTGCCACCATTACTTCTGCCGTATTTGTCCAGTATGTCCTGCAGGCCGGTGAAGTCACACTGCCAGTCATCGTGGCAGGGTTCCTCTTGAGTTGTATCGCCGGCATGGTTCTTGGCGCTTTCAACGGTACCCTGGTTTCGGTATTCAAGGTCCAGCCAATGGTAGCCTCGCTTATACTGTTTACGGGAGGAAGGTCCATAGCCTTCATGATAGACGGTAAATTATCACCAATCCTGGCTAACGATATATCGAATCAGATAGGTACGGTAATACCGGGAGTCCCGATACAAACACCGATAATCCTGACAGTGGTCTTCATCGCAATTGTTGCGGTGGTTATCAAAACCACGAATCTCAGACTCTATGTAGAAACTGTCGGCATCAACCCGAATGCTGCACGTCTGAATGGGATCAACCCGAAGAAAATCATATTCCTGACCTTCTTGATCATGGGAGTCTGTACCGCAGTTGCCGGTTTCATTGCAGTTAACAAGGCAGGACGTCACGACAGCGTCAACTTACTCAAGCTTATCATGATGGATGCGATTCTCGCCGTGGCTATCGGCGGTAACTCACTTGTCGGTGGAAAGTTCAGCATCACCGGTTCCATAATCGGTGCCTACACGATAGAGATGCTGAATAGGACTCTTCTCAGGCTGGAGATAGAACCGGCGATGATCAAAGTATTCAAAGCCGTCTTCATTATCATTCTCATGGTAGTCGCATCGCCCGTGGTCAGGGCTTTCATGAGCAAGACTGTGGACAGGATTCGGTCTCGGGGACATGCTTCAAGCCAACACAAGGGAATTGTTTCCACCACAATCATAGCCAAGAAGCAGGGGGAATAGGATGGCATCTGTGGACATGATCAAACCAAAGGCAAGACTATCGAATTCAAATATTCTGTTTCTCATAGCTGCGGTCATATTTGTACTGATGTATCTGTTTGCGATCATCAGCTTCCCGAATAGTTTCATGCAGTTCCAGACATTCTTCGACTTGTTCAATCTAAATGCCCCACTCATTATCATGACCCTTGGGTTGTGTATCGTCATGATCGGGGGCGGTATCGATATCTCGATAGGCTCAGTGTGTGGCTTGGTGACAATGGCCTGTGCGGTCTTCTTGGAATCTGAGATGGGGAGCGTTTGGGGAGCCGTCTTTGTTGCGCTTGGCATAGGTATCGCATTTGGAATCCTGCATGGATATCTTATAGCCTATCTAGAGATCCAGCCGTTCATCATTACGTTGTCGGGCTTGTTCCTGGCACAGGGGCTACTGACGACACTCCATAAGGATCCGATCAATGTAACGATGCCAGCTTTCGTCAGTTTGAGGGATTTTGATATAGTCATTGCATGGCTTGGGACGAAGAACAGACTGGGTGTTTTCATACCATGTGAGATAAAACCTGGTGCTATAGTTGTTGTGATCCTACTTATCATCCTTGCATCTTTGATGAAGTGGTCACGTTTCGGACGCAATGTCTACGCCGTCGGAGGAAATACCCATAGCGCGATGATGCTTGGTATCAATGTAAAGAGAACAATCTTCATTACCTATGTGATTAGTGGTTTGACAGCCGGTATTGCGGGGTTTGTGTATATAATGACAACTGGAGCCGGCAATGTCGGAAATGCGGCAGGAGCCGAAATGAAAGCAATAGCCTCGGCTATCATTGGCGGTACATTGCTCAACGGTGGGGTAGGAAACCTACTCGGAGCTCCAATAGGAACGTTGACTCTTCTGGTAATCAATGAATTGATTCGTGCGGCAGGAGTTCAATCAAATTTCCAAGCAATGGTAAGCGGACTTTTGCTGTATTTCTTCATAGTGTTGCAAAGCGTTATCATGTCGCTACGTGACAGGAGGAGATTCAGTATAGCTCTACCACCTTATTTGAGGCTGTTTGGCAGGCAGCAGATCGGGGATCAAAGGGAGCGGTAAAAGCCGCAGGGACGCTGTGCAATAGTTGGTAACCATTCGCTTTTTCCCACTGGAACGATCCTAGGGGGAATCTGTCAGGTTCCTGATAAGCATGGTGCTCCATGTGGTGTCTTCTGGCTGGATGTTTATGAAAAAGGCGACCGATTTCGTATCGGTCGCCTTTTGGGCGATACAAGGATTGAACTTGTGACTTCTACCACGTCAAGGTAGCACTCTCCCGCTGAGTTAATCGCCCATGCAAGAAGCACCTTAAAACAATTTTTCAATTCTGTCTAGTCTGTTTTTACAGGTTTGTGGTTGTCCTTTGTGCAATTGGATTCTACAATCGGATCCAGGAGGAGCGCGATGCCTGAAACACAAACCATGGTCACCACCTCGCTCGGTAGAATCAAAGGAGCACTCGATAGGGGTGTTCTCAGTTGGAAAGGAATTCCTTATGCCGTTCCTCTGGTGAAGGAGCAACAGTTCTTGCCCCCAGAGCCTGTTCCTGCCTGGAAAGGAATTCTTGATGCATCTAGCTATAGCGGGATATGCCCACAGCGGAGTTTCCTGAGGAAAAAAGTATCCACAGATAGCCTTACTCTCAACATCTGGTCTCCAGCTGCAGATGGGAAAAGACGTCCAGTCCTATTTTATATTCATGGTGGGTCGCTCAATCATGGTGCTGGCAGTGAATCCTACTATCATGGCTCCTACTTAGCCAGCAAGCACGATATTGTTGTAGTGACTTGCAACTATAGACTGGGAGTATATGGATTTTTGGATTTTGGTGTTCTCGATTCCAGCTATGGACCGAACAATGGGGTACAGGATATCGTTTTGGCGCTCAATTGGGTGAGAGACCACATCCTCGATTTTGGGGGGGATCCCGATTGCATAACCATCATCGGTCAGTCAGCTGGAGGCACTATAGTCTCTGCCCTTGCCACATCATCGGCATGTAGGGGGTTGTTCCATCGTGCTGTAATGATGAGTGGAGGTCCGACTCAAGTTCAATCACCATCATTATGCGAACAAGGTACCGAAGCATTTCTTGAGATGGCCAAAATTAAATCAGCGAAAGAGTTGCTTGCCCATGATTTTGATGGGATGATCACTCTCCAGAAGAAGTTTATCCGTAGTTACGGAATGGGTGCAGCTACATTCAGGGTAACCGTAGATGGAACTACTGTTACCGATTATCCCATCCGAGGGGCAACAGAAGGGAAAGTACTCGTTCCCATGCTCATTGGAACAACGAAAGAAGAGATGGGTTTCATGGCCATTCGACCTCTGGCTAGATTTCTCGATGTAGGGGCAATTGTTACAAGGGGATTGGAACTGGAGTCCTCACAACTGCAAGTAGAACTTGAAGAAACCTATAAAACTCTGTTTGGTGAAGATCGAGGGATGTCCATGATGTACACAGATTTGTTGTTCAGGATCTCAAGCACGTGGTTCGCACAGGCAATCGGTACAACGGGGAATGCATGGATGTATCGATTTGATTTCGAGACCCGAGCCCTCCGAATGAATGGTATGCATGCAATTCATTCCAGTGATCTTCCCTATGTGTTTGGGAATTTCAAACCGGTACTTGTCCGTCCGATGTTCCTTCTCATGGGAGATATGCAACCGGTATACAAAATTGCTGATGAGATCCAGCGGGACATAGTCACTTTTATGGTAGAAGGAGCTTTGGACTGGCCAAAAGCGGATAGCAGATCCGTTCTTGGGAAATGCTATAATGATAGGCGTTGTATCGAACCTCTCGTTCATGGCGAGTTGGAAAATCTATACGAAAAGAGCATCTATCGAAAGAGAAGTCACGCGGGAATTCCAATATAAGAGTTTTTTATTACGATATATCAGAAAAAGTTATTCTTTTACTCCCTATAAAGGCTTTTATCTTGATGCACTTGTTTGTTATATTTTTCTATTATGCGTAGGCGTAGTTCTTTACGATATATGTTGTTTGTTCTCCTTTCATGTACGATTGCCGTGGTCCTTACTAGTTGCTCAACCACCAATCGATTGGAGAGTTTGCGCAATGAATACAAGCATGATGTAGTAGATGTCGCCAAATACATGGAGGATCGAAAGATCCCTTCCTACGGATCTACCCTGCCCAAATATTATAATACTGGTGCTGAATGGAATGTACGGTCACTTGAACTGATAGAAAAAGCGACCGATTATATTCTTGTTTCTACATTTCTTGGGGTAGAACATGAGTCTACTGCTCCTGTCTGGCAAGCTCTTGCGAAGAAAGCTGCTGAAGGTGTTCGTGTTTATATTATGATTGACTCGTCATCAAATTTCCAGATGATTCCTATATCGAATGAGCGAATCAAAGCTGCATTCATGTATCTGCGGGATTTGGGACTCGATGTAGTCGAATATAACTCCCTATCTATGAGCAATTTATTCTTCCTTCCCAACCTGCTCGATAGGGATCATCGTAAATATTGGGTATTCGATGGTGAACTGCTTGCGGTTGGAGGTATTAACGTCAATCAGACCTCTATTGATTGGCCGTCAGGGATGGGCAATATTGATACCATGGCTGAGATCATCTCTCCAGGGGCGACAGAGGCAGTATTGGAAACCTTTGTTGATACGTGGAATCGATATAGTCCACAACGCTTGCATACGGATGATTTCGTCGTGAATAACGAATTGCCTACAGGCGAGTCAAATACTGCTCTCTGGTTTTTGGACCACAACTGGCCTTCGCGATCGAGTATTTCTTCGCTGTTCGATCTTTTCAGTATGTATGCAGAGGATGAATTGTGGCTTGTCCAAGGGTATACCTTCCTCACTCCAGCTCTCCTCGATCGTCTCCGTTATGCCGTAGAAAGAGGAGTTTCAGTGAATGTAATCTTATCGGCTAATTCGACACAACCGAAGTATGAAATGGCCTCCCGTTATGGCGTGTTGGATCTCTTGGATATTGGGGTGAATGTATGGATGTTTGAATCACCCATGAAGGCTTTCCTTCACCTTAAGCTTATGATTGCAGATGATACCCTGGTAACCGTTGGAAGTGCGAACTATAATCTTCGATCCCAGACACTGTCACGGGAGATGAATATCCTATTCGAGGATCATCGGGTTGCCGAATATTCAATGGCGTATGTGGATACGCTTTTGGAACATTGCCGCCCCGTCACTCGTAAAGAGGCTCTCTCCTATCGTAATTTCCGTAGTTGGTTCAACTATGTCCTTATGCAGGTATGGGGGTGAGTATGCGTTGTAGGTTGCTATCCATCATTCTCTTCCTCGTATTGCTAATCGGAATTATTGCTCCAGCATGGGCAAATCCATGGTCTGGAGGATATCGTATAGCTTTGGATGGATATGACTCTCATGCGTTCACTCGTAGTGAACATCTGCATCTTTCTATGATCTACGAACCGTTCGGTGCTGTGGCTACCCATCCCCAGTTACAATTAGGGGTAACAGTTTCTACTGATGGTGACCTTTGGTCTGTTCCTCTGGTAACCATGGGAGTTGGAACAGGATTATTCGTCTTTCAAGAGCATCCGTTCTCACGGATGTTCCGTAGGGATAGTGCTCTTATTCCAAAGATTGAGGCAACCTTAACCTATAATCCCATTGGAAGCGGTTTGGTAGCTGGTACTTTTCTTCTTCAACCCATATCTTTCCATTATGGTGATAAGTATATCGGTATAGCAGGAATTGCTGCTGTCAGAGACTTCACTACCGATACTTGGGGGTGGGGAGTCCGGCTCTTCGAGATTTCCCATTATCTGTGGTAAGGCTGATATGAAAAGAATACCCTTGATATTAACACTTCTATTACTCATCACAATTGGGACTCTTCCAGCAATTGATGTCGGCATTTCTGTGGGGACATTCGATGCACGACCTCAAGGTGGTATGGTTGAAGAAGGCATCCACGTGCAGATGGGTTTAGTCACAGGGTTTGCTTCCCGGTGGGAGGTGGAAACGTTCGTTGTGACACAAGCCTCTCCTAAACCGATAGGAAACCTCATGGGGGGAGGTGCGATCTCTTTCGCTCTCATGGGGCCGGTCTATAGTCATTCCGCTGTCGGCGAAATTCCTCCCTATGGAAACGCCTACTTGAGCTTAGGGTTCATGGGCAATCCTGTAGATGGATCCTCCTATGGTCCATTCCTACGGATAAATCCGATTTCAGCCGGTGGGCCACAATTCAAGTTGCGTGAACGCGGTGCTACGACCGGAATTTATTACAATATAGCTACCGATTCAGTGACGATTTTCTGGAACATTTTCCTGCTCGACTTCTACCTTTAACAAATTCCCAAGGTGGGGTTGACAAGCATAAAAAGCAAAAAATTACTCATTAAAAACCATTGTGAAAAACGTCACATTAAGTGGCTATAACTTTACGGTATATAGTGAGTTATACGCTAATTCCATATCAGATATTCTTTTAAAATTTCCGAAGGGGTTGCCGACACACCATCTATAGTGGTATACTTAGGTAAATCCACCAAATAAGGAGTAGATATGATGAATACGAAACGACTGTGGAAAACTATTGCAACTGTAGGAATTTTACTTTTGATTACCATTCCTCTCGCATTCGCACAAGGGCAGCAGGAAGCTGAAGACAATACGATTAGCTTCGCCGGTTCCGGCGGTTACCCTCCATTCAACTATATGAATGAGTCTGGAGAAGTTGAAGGGTTCGATGTCGATGTAGCTCAGGCAATCGCAGATAAGCTTGGCATGGAGATGGAATATGTCACAACCGCATGGGATGGTATCATCGAAGGACTCCGAGCCAGACGGTATGATGGTATCCTCGGTAGTATGGCGATAACTGACGAACGCGAAGAGCGGGTAGATTTCTCCATTCCCTACTATTACAGCGGTGCACAGGTATTCGTTCTGAAGGATAGTGGGATCGAAAGTGTTGAAGAACTTGATAGCTCACATACCATTGGACTGGTTACCGGAACTACCTTCGAGCAGGATGCTGTTGACCTTGGTGTTCAAGCCAAACTGTATGAAGACGACAATCAGACTCTTCTCGAGTTGATCAATGGTCGTAACGACGGAGTCCTGACCGATAGGGTTGTTGGTCTCAATGCTGTCACTAAGATGAAGGGTGGCGAGAATGTCACTGCAATCGGTTCTGTCTTGAGGGCTGAGACCATGGGTATCGCATTCCATGAAGACGATGACGATCTCCGTGAAAGAGTGAATGCTGCATTGCAGGAGATGCATGACGACGGAACACTCAGTGAAATCAGCGCCAAGTGGTTCAATGGCGAAGACATTACCCGTAAGTAAGGTAGATACAACATATGCCAATGAAAATTATACCGTGGGATTTGGGGGCGATTCCCTCACGATTCTTCCTATTCGGAGAAGCGGCATGGTACACGGTACAGATCACAGGGCTCGGCGTACTGCTGGGCCTGGTGATCGGCCTTGTGGTTGCTTTGGGGCGCCTGTCGAGCAACAAGCCCCTATCATCGATAAGCCGGGCTTATATCTTCTTGATTCGCGGAACACCACTTCTGGTGCAGCTGTTCATCGTCTATTATGGATTGACATCGATCGTCACCATAGCTCCCATTCCTTCTGCTGTTATAGCATTGGGTGTCCATAACGGAGCCTATATAGCGGAGATTTTCCGGGGGTCGATCCAATCGATCCACTATGGTCAGATGGAGGCTGCTAGGAGCCTTGGGATGCCCAAAGGTAAGGCAATGCGGAGGATTATTCTCCCTCAGGCCTTCAAACGAGCAGTTCCCTCATTGGGAAATCAGTTGATTATTGCACTCAAGGACAGTTCGCTTGCTTCTACCATTGCTGTTCCCGAACTTATGCTTCGAGGCAGACAGATGGGATCTTCAACATTCATGTACATGGAGATGTTTATCATTGTAGGTATCTGGTACCTATTGATGACAAGCGTATTATCCTACGTAATCCATCGAATCGAAACCAGACTGAAGGTGAGCGACCGTGACTGAAAAAAAAGATAAGACAAAGAATCCGATCAAGAAGAAGAAAGAGCCGATCGATCCGAATGCGCCATTCTTACGTATAGAGAAACTGAATAAATTTTACGGAGAACTTCATGTTCTCAAGAACGTATCCCTCAGCGTGAAGAAAGGTGAAGTGGTCGTTATAATCGGAGCCTCCGGGAGTGGAAAGAGTACTCTCTTGCGTTGTGTGAACTTCCTCGAGAAGTCCAAGGATGGCAAGATTTACATCGAAGGCAAACGAATAAGGCACCAAGAAAAACAGCTTAACAAGGTTCGTCAGGAACTTGGTATGGTATTTCAGCATTTCAATTTGTTCCCCCACATGACGGTTATTCAAAATGTCATGGAAGGAATGATTCAAGTGAAAGGAATGCCGAAAGATGAAGCACGGTCAAAGGCTTTGGATCTGCTCGATCAGGTCGGGCTGAGTGATAAGGCTGAGGTGTATCCTTCAATGCTTTCCGGGGGACAGAAGCAGCGCGTTGCGATTGCTCGTGCATTGGCTATGGATCCGAAAATCATGCTATTCGATGAACCGACAAGTGCATTGGACCCAGAACTCGTTGGAGAAGTGCTTACGGTTATGACCGATCTGGCAAAACGGGGTATGACCATGCTGGTGGTAACCCATGAGATGTGGTTCGCCAAGGAGGTCGCTGACCGTGTTGTCTTCATGGACGATGGGATAATCCTTGAAGAAGCTTCTCCTGAGAAGATGTTCAGTGCTCCTGAGCATGAAAGGACACTTGAGTTCTTGAAGCAAATCCTTCCCCCTCAAGAGGATTGATAGAAAGATTGGTAGTTCGTGTCCAATTATCCTTGCGTGCTGTTAATTCCTTGTGTATCATTTACTAACGAAGGAATAACAGGGGGCCGACATGGTCAGGATTACCACGCTTATAGATAATCATGCAATGCCAAATCTGGATTTAGAATCCGAACATGGGTTTTCCTGCTTTGTGGAAGTAGGCCCGGTTCGGATTCTTTTTGATACAGGAATGGGCGGGGCGTTTCTGAGGAATGCTGAAAAACTTGGTGTGGATTTGTCTCGGTTGGATCACCTTGTGATCAGTCATGCCCACTACGATCATGGAGGAGGTTTGGTTCCTCTGCTCGAGTCATTTTCTTATACAGCCCTCTCCCTTTGGACGGGACGTGGATTCTCAATAGCAAAGTATGCTGATGAGCCTGATGGCTTACGTTATCTCGGGCTTGATTATGATGCAAAATTGACCAGCATGTATAATTTGATGTGGCATACCGTGTGCAATGATACGGTGATGATACATCCTGGCATTTGGCTGGTAAGTGGTTTCGATCGAATACATCCCATTGAGCAGCTAAACCCTCGATTTGTTACAGAGAACGAGGGAAAGAAGAAAATCGATACATTCTCAGATGAGATTGCGATGGTTATCGATTCTCCCCATGGTCTTGTTTTGATCGTAGGTTGTTCCCACCCTGGAATTCTCAATATTGTCGATTCCATCCGTTCTCGGTTCTCGAAACCACTTTATATGTTGATTGGAGGAATCCATCTCTTCGATGCCTCTTCGGAACGCAGGGACACCGTTGTTAAAGATTTGATCGAACGTTCCATTCCCAAATTGGGGGCTTCTCATTGCACAGGGAACGAAGCTTCCCGTATGTTAGCATCGGAGTATAACGGTTACTTCCCAAACATGGCTGGGACTGTGACTGTAATTGAATGATTTTTATCTCTCATTTTATATAAAATCATCTATTGAAAGATATGTTGGAATATGGTTCATTTTACATATGGATAATAGTGAAATTCTTGATAGGGCAGAAAGAGTTTGGGAAATAGCTGCATACGAGATTGAACGTCTACGTAAAATATATGATAAAGAAGCTTTCTGTAATCTCGTAAGGGTTCTGGCTGATCACGAAGGACGTGTATTTACTTGTGGAGTGGGAACAAGTGGTATAGCAGCCCGAAAACTTGCCCATACACTCTCTTGCATTGAAATTCCATCCATGTATCTAAATCCGGCAGATGCAGTACATGGCGCTCTCGGTGCGATCCAGAAGAATGATATTGTATTTCTTCTCTCCAAAGGTGGAGGGACACGTGAAATAGTACAACTGATACCCTCTTTAAAAGAGAAGCATGCAGTTATTGTCGCTGTCACAGAGAGAGTTGACTCTCCTCTAGCGAAAGCAAGTGACCATGTGCTGCTTGTTAGAGTCGAAAAAGAGGCGGATTCGTTCAATATGCTGGCGACTACAAGCACTCTCACAGTTGTTGCAATGTTCGATGCTCTTTGCATTGCTGTCATGGAATTGACAGGATATTCCCAGGAAAAGTTTGCAGTAATCCATCCTGGTGGGGCAGTCGGTGAACGTCTACTGAAGAAAAGCTAAGTTGGGAGGAGACTATGGAACACGAAAAAATAAGGAAGATGCAATCCAAATTACCATTTCTTTCTCGTGGAGTAGCACAAGTAGCCTATGTAGTCGAAGATCTTGAAGAAACCGTTATGTCTTACCATTCTTTGTTTGGGATTGGTCCTTGGCATTTCTATACGTATGGCAAACCATTGCTCAAGACGATGAAGCGATATGGTAAGCCAACCGAATATCGTATGAAAGTTGCTCTATCATATTTTGGAGATACTAGGATAGAAATTATCCAACATTTGGAAGGTGATACGGTATACGCTGATTTCATACATAAGCATGGATATGGAATCCAGCACTTGGGTTTTTTAGTTGACAATATGGAAGAAGCTCTCCAAATAGTTAAAGAGGCGGGATTAGTTGTTTCCATGGAAGGCGGAGGGCATGGTCCGGACGGTGATGGCTATTTCGCTTACTTGGAGACTGAGGATCTACTTGGTACAACGATTGAATTAATCGAGCGTCCAAAACGCAGACAACCTCCAGAGAAGATTTTTCCGAAACAGTAGCTCCAAAACTTGTAATAGTTGCAAAAATTTACATACATCGAAACAACTTGTAAAATGTATTTAGTTAACATTTAGTTAATTACACCTTTTATTATAAAAAAATCATTCTATATATACGTATAATTATTTTAATTAAAAAGAGTTAGTAATACTTGTAATAAACATGTAAAAATATTTAATCAAGTTGGAAAAAAATTATTATTTAATTGTTGACAACTCAAAAATCCGGCGTTTACAATGAAGATAGAACCATCGAATGGAGGTTTTTATGAACTATACGGAATTGGTCGATATCGTAATCAAAGAGAATAGGACCGTGCTTGATAAGGTCGACACAAAAGAGCTGGACGTCCTTATAGAGGAAATTGGAAAGGCAAAGACCATTCAGCTTTATGCTATGGGTAGAATGCAATTGTCTGTCCG
Source organism: Pleomorphochaeta sp. DL1XJH-081 (assembly GCF_049310885.1). Lineage (NCBI taxonomy): Bacteria > Pseudomonadati > Spirochaetota > Spirochaetia > Spirochaetales > Sphaerochaetaceae > Pleomorphochaeta > Pleomorphochaeta sp. DL1XJH-081. The sequence continues at coordinate 418,529 of NZ_JBMDYO010000001.1, read as the reverse complement.
TGGATTTGCTATGCGTCTTAAACATATGGGGTTTGATACCTATATCGTATACGACACCACTACTCCGAGGATTGGAGAAGGCGATCTCTTGCTGGGAATTTGTGCAGTGACCAATGTTGAATTGAATGTAATCAAATGTGCGAAGGATGCAGGTGCCAAGATAGGATTGCTCACTGCACACCCTGAAAATGAACATGGTCAACTAGCAGATTTTACTGTTCGTGTTCCAGGACAAATTTTCGGAGGAGAACTGGAAGTGCCATCCGTACAACCGATGGCCTCTTTACTTGAGCAGTCGATGTTCCTCTTTACAGATATCGTCACCATGATGTTGATTGAACGATATAAAGTGGATATCAAGGAAATGCATTATCGCCATACGAATTTAGAGGGTATTCCCCATAAATTCGCTTAATATGGAGGACAGGATATGAAAGATGGGCAATTGGTACAAGTCGCACAAGTGGTAGAAGATATTGATAAGGCAATGAAACATTTCTGGGAAGATTTTGGAATCGGTCCCTGGGATGTGTATGAGTATGGACCAGAGACTGTTCAAGAGAGTATGTATCGGGGAAAACCCAATACTCAGCATTATGCGTTAGCCGTTACCTGGGTTGGTCCAATCCAATATGAATTGATGCAGCCTCTTGACGGTTATAGCATATACAATGAGTTCATTGAAAAACATGGATATGGTCTTCAACATGTGAAATTCTACTATTCCGATTGTGCCAAAGCCGTTGAGGAGTATCGAAAGAAGGGGTATGAAGTAATCCAAAGCGGAAGGATTGGAGAAGATGAATTCTATTATCTTGAATCCGTAGATAAGGTCGGCGCTGTACTGGAGCTGGGTAATGCTGGAGAGATTCCACCCCCGATACGAACATATCCACCACAACAGTAGTGGTTTCGTTAGTGTTTGACTGCCACAGGTGTGGCAGAAAGTACATTTATTTGGAGGTACGTATGAAGAAGGTAGGAAAAATTTTGCTTCTTGGTCTTGTGTTGCTCATAGCGATGCAAGGACTGTATGCCGCTGGCGAACAGGAAGCTGCGGCTGCGGAAGATGGGCAATATACCATGGTAGCAATTCCAAAATTGCGCGCTGCATGGTTCAATGCTCTTGAAAAGGGGATGTTACAGGCTGCGGATGAATATGGCGTAGAGGCTTACATGCAAGCTCCTGCAGCTGCCGATGAAGCCCAGCAAGTCCGTCTTATCGAAGATGCCATCAATCAGGGTGTAAATGCAATCATGGTCGTGCCTAACGATGCTAATTCTGTTGTTCCGGCGTTCAATCGGGCAAAAGAGCAGGGGATAGTAGTAATGACCCATGAATCTCCCAATCAGGAAGCTGGTGACTTCAATGTTGAGATGATCGATAATGTGAAGTTCGGTGAAACTATGATGAAAGAGATTGCAGCTCGAACCGATGGTAAAGGGAAATACGTTGTATTTGTTGGTTCTTTGACTGTTCCCGCCCACAATATCTGGGCAGATGCAGCAATTGCTTATCAAAAAGCCAATTATCCTCAGATGGAATTGGTTACCACAAAACAACCAGTATCCGAAGATAGGAATGCTGCCCGTCAGAAGACATTGGAATTGCTGAGTGTACACCCCGACTTGAAGGCTGTATTGGCTTTCGGTAGCCAGGGTGCTCCTGGAGCTGCTCAGGCTTTACGTGAGCGAAGTCTGATTGGACAAATCGCTGTTGTCGGTACTACAAGCCCCATGGAAATCGCTCCTTTCTTGAAGGATGGTTCGGCTAGTCTCTCTGTTCTCTGGGATCCCGGTGAAGCTGGTTATGCAATGGTCTATCTTTCAAAGTTGATCCTTGACGGAAAACGTGACACAATCAAGCAGGGACTTGAAATTCCAACTCTTGGAGTTCCCCAGATTGATGGAATGAACGTTCTCTTCGATCGTCCTCTTATTGTCGATGCAGACAACGTGGATGATTACGGATTCTAAACTGTCCGTCACATTTTACTCTGTAACCGGACGGAGATATCTCCGTTCGGTTACCATTTGGAGAAGTCTATGGATTTCATAACAATACAACATGCCAGCAAACGATTCAGCGGTGTCCAAGCCCTTAAGGACGTCTCGTTCAGCGTCAAAAAGGGTGAAGTACATGGGCTAATCGGTGAGAATGGTTCTGGTAAATCGACACTAATCAAGATTTTGGCGGGTGTTCTTCCGGCAGATGAGGGAACGATCACCATTGAAGGTAAAAAGATTACATCATATGGTCCCCTCACAGGAATTAGATACGGAATTAGCGTTATTTACCAAGACATTTCTCTTTTCCCTAACTTGACGGTTAAGGAGAATATTCTGTTGGGTAGGGTTCTGGAACAAAACCGTAAGGTATTCTCAAAAAAAGAATTTTCCAATCGTGTGACACGTATTTTGGATGATCTCGGAGTCGTGATACCCCAAGAGGAATTAGTCGGTGAATTGCCTATTGCACAACAACAGCTCGTTGCTATCGCAAGAGCTTTGAACAATGAATCCAAACTTCTTATCCTAGATGAGCCCACGACAGCATTGACGCGACAGGAAATCAACCAGCTATTTCGGTTAGTTAACAATTTGAAGGATCAAGGTATATCGGTTATTTTTATCAGCCATAAATTGGATGAAATCGAAGAACTATGTGATACTGTTACGATATTGCGGGACGGAGAGGTTGTCGCATCGCGTTCGATGGCTGATCTGACTATTGATGAAATTGAGAATCTTATGGTCGGCAAATCGATGATCCATGAGAGGAATGTTGTTGAAAAACTTCGCAATGAGAAAGTTCTTGAAGTAAAAAATCTGACAAAAAGAAATAATTTTGCCGATATCTCATTTACTCTCGATAGAGGAGAGATTTTAGGAGTCATCGGGCTCCTAGGTTCTGGAAGGACCGAATTGGCGTCTGCACTTTTCGGTATTTCACCTGCCGATTCCGGTGAAATTATAGTTGACGGGAATAAAGCCCACATCCGTGAAGTCAGTGATGCTGTAAATCATGGAATCGCCTATGTTCCTGAAGACCGTTTGACGCAGGGACTCGTGATGAATAAGTCCATTAAACTAAATATTGGAATAGTCACTCTTGATAATGCTACCAACAAATTGGGTTTGGTCGATACGGATAAGATAGATTCTTTATCAGATGAATGGATAGCCGGAATGAGAATCAAGACAGATACAAAGGACAAGGTAGCTCGAATGTTGTCAGGGGGAAATCAACAGAAAATAGTCTTGTCAAAATGGTTGGCATTGGGACCAAAAGTCTTGATTTTAGATGGCCCGACAGTTGGTATAGATATTGGTGCGAAAGCTGGAATTTTTACAACCATTAATGAAATGGCGAAAGATAAGGGAATGGGCGTAATCCTTATCTCGGATGAAATCAGGGAAATAACGAGCCACTGCCATCGTGTGATAATCATGCGGAACGGTAGATTTGGAAAAGAATTGAAAGGTGATGAAATTACCGATGCAGCAATTCAACAAGAGCTCGATGAACAGAAGCGCGTCATTGCGCAGAATCTTTCGTAAGGAGCATAGACATGAAGACGCGAATAAATCTACTGAGAAGCCGCGAAATGTTATTGGGAATCACAATCCTTGTGATCTTGGTACTCTTGTCATTGCTCTCTCCTAGTTTTATGACTTATACGAATATTGTAAATCTTCTCAAATCTTTCACAGTATTAGGGATTTTTTCATTAGGCGTGCTATTGGTTATTATAAGTGGTGGAGTAGATGTCTCTTTTACCGCTATCGCACAAGTTGTACAGTATGCTGTTGTCTATCTATTTTTGAACAATATGCAAGGTAATGTTTTCCTTGCTTTTATTTTTGCAATCGTGCTGGGAACTTTTATGGGATTGTTCAACGGTTATCTGATACACCGTTTTAAGATGCCCGCGATCATTATCACGATCGCAACACAAAATTTATTCTACGGACTCATGTATGTTATTACGGAAGGTCAGTTGATATATGTGATTCCCGAATATTTCTGGAAAATTTCCAACACGATGTTATTCAAGCAAATTGCTGCAAATGGTGCGGTCTCAGGGATCAGTATGACTACAGCTATTTGGTTTTTTCTCTCAATTATTGTAGCTCTCCTTCTCAAGTTTACAGTCTTGGGACGTAGCATCTACATGATTGGAGGAAATCCGGTCGCTGCCCAGCGTATAGGGGTAAATAGCCGTAACACAACGCTTTTCATCTATGGGGCGATGGGTGCTGTAGCTGGAATCGGTGGAATCGTCCATGTTTCTATTGTACAAACAGTCATACCAAACTCTATTGTAGGACAGGAACTCCAGGTTATTGCAGCTGTAATTTTGGGCGGTGCTAGTATTACCGGAGGCAAAGGGTCGGTTTTGGGCACATTCCTTGGGGTCTTGTTATTTGCAATTCTGAGTAACAGTCTTACATTGCTGCAGATATCAAGTTATTGGTACAACGTATTTACTGGAATGATCATATTGATCAGTGTGTTGCTGAATGCTATGCAGGAGATTCAGCAGCAGAAACAGAAGATTCGCGTACAAGTAGAGAATGCCTGAGAACAGTTAGATGGTAAGGAGAATATTCCATGGTTGATATATCAAAGATGATGAAAAAGGCGCGCAGAAGTGAACAATTTTCACTAGTAATAACTTTGATTACAGTATTCCTTTTGCTCTGGTTTCTCAATGGTACGAAGTTTGTTACACTGCGGAATTTACGTTCAATGTCGTACCAATTGCCGATAATCGGATTCCTAGCTATAGGAATGATGATCAGTGAGCTCTCTGGTGGTATCAATTTATCTATCATCGCGAATGCGAATCTTAATGGTGTCGTCATTTATCTGGTACTTAATTCAATAACTGGTGGAAGCATGGGAGATGCAAACCTTACCCAGGTTTTTATTGCTATCCTCGCAGGATTCGGTGTCAGCACTTTCATCGGTTTTATAAATGGCATGTTAATCGCCAAATTGAATATACCTGCGATCCTAACTACACTTGGAACCATGACACTTCTTCAAGGAATTAGTCTCGTTCTGACGAAAGGCTATACAATATCAGGGTTTCCCGATTCATTGATTTTCATTGGTAATGGGAGTGTCTTAGGAATTCCTATGCCAATTCTCGTTTTTATTGCTGTCGTAATTCTCGCACATTTTATTCTAAATAAATCGGCTTTCGGAATACGTTTATATATGACTGGTGCGAACAGAATCGCTTGTCGATATTCTAATGTCAATACAACCAAGATAATTGTGTGGGAATACATCCTTTCTGCTTGGTTCGCATCGATCACTAGCTTGATTATGATTGGTCAATTGAACTCGGTGAAAGCCAATTATGCTGAATCATATCTCCTGGTTGCTGTTTTGGCTTCATTCTTGGGGGGGGTGGATCCCAATGGTGGTTTTGGTAGATTGTCGGGTATGATTCTTGCCGCGATCATATTGCAATTGATTTCATCTGGATTGAACCTACTTCGACTTGATCCATTTATGATTACAGCAATGTGGGGAGCTATTATAATCATCCTGTTATTTGGAAGAGAAGTGGCTCAGAAAATCTTTGGCAAACGATCAGTTAAAAAGACTGGATGAAATAATACATAATCTATAGGGTATCTCCCTCTCTAGGGATGATTTCTGGCAGAGGAATGTCATGTGAAAATTTTAAAAAGTGAATCCATCAGCGAGGATTTGCGGAACAGAATCTATTCAGGCGAATTTAACGCAACCCATAGGCTTCCATCAGAGAATGATCTATCTGCATACTATGGATGTTCTCGACCGACGCTGAGAAAAGCATTGGATTCACTTGAATCTAGTCATCTAATTACCAGACGACAAGGTTTAGGCTCTTTCCTAACGGCAGAAGGGTTACAGCCATACTCAAAGAAGATTACATCGGACGGTGCTCCTGCTCTATTTGGACTAGTTTTTCCAGGATTAGGAGCTAACTATGTCTTTGATCTTATATGCAGTGAACTTGCGCGCATTCTAGCTCAACGTGACTGTTCGCTTGTCTGGGGAGGAACTGTCCAACCGAAATCAAAGACACTTATGGATGACGTGAAACAAATATGTTCGAAATATTTGGAATTGAAGGTAGATGGAGTATTCTTCTCTCCAATTGAATATACGCCGCTACGGGATGAGATTAATAATTATATACTTCAGATATTTGAAGATGCACACATTCCCGTAGTGTTGATTGATTCAGATGTAGTCGATTTTCCCCAAAGATCTGCACATGATTTGGTAAGTATAGATCATATCCAATCAAGCTATCAGGTTGTACGTCATATGGTCGAACAACAAAACAACGAAATTCATTTTATCTCACCTCCCATGTCCAGCCGTACGATCAAACTACGTCAGATTGGTTTTCGTGAAGCGTTGTACGACAAGAACATTCACGTAGATAGAGATTTGGTGCATGAAGGGGATCCTGGTGATATAGACTTCGTAAAATCAATATTGGATCGAGGAGCAAAAGGTATCCTGTGCTCGAATGATGGAACAGCGGTCACGCTTCTTCAGACCCTTCATATATTGCATATTAAGGTTCCAAAGGACCTTATCGTAGCTGGATTTGACAACTTGAGTTATCTATCACAGATTAGAACTCCTCTAACCAGTATTGCTCAACCAATTGAAATGATAAGTCAAGAGGCGGTTCAAATTATGTTAGAAAGGATTAAGGATCCCCATCGTCCTTATAAAACAGTCAGATATCCTGGGGTTCTTATATGTCGCAGGTCAACAAACTTTGGAGCCGAGCAGGAATAATTAGAAGAATGCTGAAGGAATTCAGAACTTGCTCAATGTAGAGCTTTGGAAATTTCCTGTACCTTACTTAGTGGTTCGGTACAGATCGTAGATTGAATTTTTAAAGGTGGAGGATCAGCAATGAGGACAGTAGGAATTTATTATGCTTTCTGGACACATGAATGGGATGTCGATTTTGTTCCCTATATCAAGAAAGTAGGTAAGTTGGGGTTTGACCAACTTGAATTGAATGGTGGGACGATCGTTCACATGGACCCGAAAAAGCAGAGAGAACTGAAGGCCATGGCTGATGGTGAGAATCTGAAGCTCTCTTATGGCATTGGTTTGCAGAAACCATATGATGTAGCCTCACTTGATGAGAATGTTCGTCAGAAGGGCTTGGATTTCATGAAGAAAATGATCGATGCTATCGCCAATATGGGCGGAGGTATGATTGGTGGAACTGTACATGGATACTGGCCTTCGACTTTACCCGAAGGGTTGGATTCAAAGAAGCCCTGTTGGGACCAGAGTATCAAGAGTTTGAAGGAATTGTCTCCCTACGCCGGCGATAGAGGAGTACAACTGAATATCGAAGTTATAAATCGATTTGAACAGTTTCTGGTGAATGATAGTCATGAAGCTTTAGCCTATGTAAAAGAGGTGGACCATCCTGCCTGTAAAGTCTTGCTTGATACCTTTCATATGAATATTGAAGAGGACTCATTCGGTGATGCAATTCGGAGAATCGGTCCGTATCTTGCATCGATCCATCTTGGAGAAACAAATCGTAAGACTCCCGGCAAAGGTCGTATGCCATGGAAAGAGATCAAGAAAGCCTTAGATGATATTGGCTATGATGGACCCATGGTGATGGAACCCTTTGTCATGAAGGGTGGACAAGTTGGTCGAGATATCGGGGTTTGGAGAGAGATTGAGGAGAATCCCGACCTAGATGCACTTGCAGCTGAAGCGGCTCAGTTCGTCAGAAAGAATCTCATATAAGAACTTGATAGGAATCAAAGTATGGAGCCCTTTTCCTTTGTCGGGATTGGGCTCTTCCACTAAAGCATGATAAGTGGATCGAAGGAGGCTCCCCGAGCAGCTGGGATATAGGTCTGACTTTCCGGATCATACTCTAGGAAAGCTGAAGTGACCGTTCCCCGTTTCTGGATTGGAATTGCTCTCGGTCCAGCCCAATTTCTTGGATTTTTCGTGTTTGTGTATGTAACCGTAATCCGGTCTCCTGTGCTGAGTCCAGTTGCACTTTCGACGACAGAGACAATTTCCACGTTCAATGTGACCTCGGTATTCCTGCTGAAAAGGAAGCGTCGTGTGGTTGATCTGAGTACAGCTATCTCCAATTGTTCAGGAGCCGATACTTGCATTCGTTGATATTCGACTGGCGCTATCTCAGCCGATACGGTAAAAGTCCCTACTATGAAAAGAAAGAATATCGTAAACAGGTATTTCATGGAGATTCCTCCGTTGGTAATACTATGTGGATAGAGACCGTACTGAGTCAACCTATGTTTGACGATTGGCGGAAGATACCGTATCATGCAGTCAACGAGTCGTTGAAGGAGAAAGCCATGCGTACAATCCGATGGGGAATTATTGGCTGTGGGGATGTTACTGAGGTAAAGAGTGGACCTGCTTTCCAAAAGATTCCGGGATCTTCGCTCGTCGCAGTCATGCGTCGTGACGGCAAGAAAGCCGCCGATTATGCCAAACGGCATCAGGTACCCCGTTGGTATGACGATGCAATAGCTTTGATCAATGATCCCGAAGTTGATGCTATTTACATCGCAACTCCACCCTATGCCCATTTGGAATATACACTTCTAGCTGCTCAAGCCGGAAAGCCCATCTATTGTGAAAAGCCCCTCGGTCTATCTTATGAGCACAGTAAAAAGATGGTGGAAGTATGTCAGAAACACGATGTACCACTTTTTGCAGCTTTCTATAGAAGGGCTCTCCCAAAATTCCTATTGGTAAAGAAGTTGATAGAGGAGAATGCAATCGGCACCGTGAGGTCAGTTTCTGTTCTTATGTGCCAAGCCCCGAAAAAGGAGAACTTGAACGGATCGGCATGGAGGATTAAACCGGAGCTCGCTGGAGGTGGCCTTTTCCATGATGTCGGTTGTCATGTGCTGGACCTTTTGGATTGGTTGTTTGGGCCGATTATCGAAGCCCATGGACGGAGTGGACGACAGGAGACCGACTATGATGCTCCTGATATCGTCAGTGGTAGCTGGATATTCGAAAATGGAGTACATGGTAGTGGTATGTGGAGTTTCAACGCATGGGACGACTTCGATTCAGTTACGGTAGTCGGATCAATAGGGACTCTTACTTTCAGTGTGATGGATCTGGCAGCACCGTTGGATTTACAAACTCTAGACGGTTCGAGGACCATTGGAGTTCCCGAACCTCCCGAACATGTAGCCCAACCACTAATCCAAACAGTAATGGATCAGTTGTTGGGAAAGGGAACTTGTCCCAGTACCGGAGAAAGTGGATTGCGTACCGACTGGGTCATGTCACGCATAGCCAATTGAAGGAGAGTTAATCATGTTTGTCGGACATAGAGACGAGATTGAGAAGATAGTACAGCACCACCCAGCGATGCGGGGGGTGGAAAAACAAATACTTATTGGTCCTGCGCAGGGCTGGGGTGACCATGTGATGCGTCTTTTCACCTTGGAGAGGGGAGGGTATGCGCCTCGACATTCCCATCCTTGGCCACACATCATGTATGCGGTTGAAGGATTGGGAAATCTTTTTATGGACGGAAAAGACCATGAATTGACTCCAGGAGCAGTCGCCTATGTTCCTGCCGATATTGAGCATCAGGTCTCGAACGCGGGAGATGGTAATTTCGTGTTCATTTGTATCGTTCCAAAAATCGGCGAGGCTTGAAATGGAAATTTCCAGTACTACCCACTCTGAACGGTTTGGAATACTACTTCCCTATTGTCTTGGCTTAGCTGATCCAGCATCCAATAAAAAGAATTTGGAGCTGGCAAAACCGTTATTTGACACAGTGACACCAGAAGAGACCATGGTATTGGTGGATACCATAATGGGTACGGTTGATGATATCGAGCTGACAAAGATAATTGTGACCAGAATGTTGCATTCTTTCACCAAGGCTCTTTCTATGGAAGTGCGGTCCTTCGATCGTTCAATTCCATATTTTGAACAATTGTTGGAAAGGAACAACCGTATACAAACACTTCTTGACGAACTTAAGCCAATTGTTACGCGAATGAATGGAGCTCCAATCGCTTCTGGAGATAGGACTCTTGTTACCGGTATCCTGAACGCATTAGATAGATTGACCGACCAATATGTCATGAAGGAGAATATTCTCTTCCCGGTTGTAGAGCGGTTTGTTGATGAAAATAAGTGTGTGCAATTGATGTGGGCAATCCATGACGATATACGCTTGACCTTGTCTCTGCTGAAGAGCTCTATTCAAGACGAGTCGGTTTCAATAGGTGAATTGAACCGTCTTTTCGGCCGGTTGTTTTTCGATATGCGTTCTATGGTTTTCAGGGAAGAGAAGGTTTTGCTTCCCGCAATATTGCCTAAAATTCCTCGCAATGCGTTACTTGCACTTTCTGAAGAACAAGCTGATAAGGGGCAAGTCAATCCTAATTCTGCCTCGTTAGCCGATGGTAGGATTGACCTTGTTACAGGCAATCCAACAGCCAAGCAACTCCTGCAGATATTCAACAATCTTCCCGTCGACATTACCTTGGTTGATGATCAAGACAGGGTTGTCTATTTCAATACGCCAGAGCACCGGATTTTCCCACGTGCTAAGTCGGTAGTAGGGCGTACTGTCCAAAATTGCCATCCACCGAAAAGTGTTCATATCGTTCAGCAGATTCTCGATGCATTCAAATCAAAAAAGAGGGATAGTGCTGAGTTCAGGATTACCGTTGGAGGCAAGTATATAAGAATTTCCTACCAGGCGATCTATGATGAAGATGGAACCTATGCTGGTACGCTAGAAGTATCCCAGGATATCACCGGATTGAAGGACCTTGAGGGTGATGTTCGACTACTTCAATGGGGTCTAGACTGATTCTTGAAGTGGGGCTATGCTCTATCCGATTCAATTGTCTTTTGATTGTGTTTCTTTGGGAGAAGGTGGTCTATCCCCTCTAGAATAGTCTCTGCAAATGACTTCCTACTCTCCTTGAATAGGATATCCATCGTTTTCTTGAGATTTGCCCTCGACTGCCTACCCATATGCGTGTAGGCTCTTAGAATTGCATACGCAGATTGGAGTTTATCGTTGGTAAGATCCTCCAACGTTTGGGCTCCTGTTGCTTCAATGAGTTCACAAAACCCTTTTACGAATTGTTCCCGTTCCTCCTTAGAAACGGTTGCCAGCCATGATCGAATTGCGCTTTTCATTGCTAGAGTACCCTTTGCTAACCCCTCTTCCTTCCGGAAGTGAGGTCCCTCGATCTCCCATGAGAAAGGATCGTGTTGAAGAATACTGATCTGCTTACTCCCAATAACCGAATAATCTCCTCCATGTTCGAGGAGGATGCCTACTATGGAAGATTTTGGGATGAATACATATATTCTTGAAAACATTTCTTTGTAAGGTGCGCTCTCGATGAATTCCGGATGGAAACCAGGCCCATCGTTGTTGTATACGGCCTGGATTCGAGTCCGCTCTTCAGTTGATGCCTTGACTGATGCAAATACAGCTACATTGCCTCCCTTCGAGTGTCCTCCGACAGCGAATACACCAGGTAGTTCCGATACGACTTGGTGGAGATACGATGCACCTGAATTTTGTGCTGGTATCTCCTCCCTGAAACTCATTTGGAGATCTTCTTTCCATCCGACCAGATTGGTATCAGTACCTCTGAATGCAATATAATGATTGTTTTTTCCCATTGAGAAAACCATAGCAGCGAATTGTATTGTCCGATTCTGGTCCAACTCGTCTACGAATCGACTTAGCCGAACCTTTGCAAACCGTCTAGTCGCTGCGGCTTTTTCCAAGAGGAGCGGAACTTCAGCGAAAAAGCCAAGGTTCTTCTCCTTTTCTTTCTGCGCTTCCTCTCTTCTTCCATATTCCTTCGCAACTTCTACGAGGGGTAAGCTCTCTTGGTCGGGAAGGTTTTGGAATATCTTGCCGTACTTTCCATATGCGAGGATAGAGAATATCAAGTTGTCTATTTCGTTAAGAGGACTCCGACCGAAGGTAATATCCCCACGCCAAGTGAGATAATCATACAGATCAGCCATCTTTGCTCTCCTTGATGTAGATTATAGATATTATTGATTCGATTGGAAAGCAGTGATAGACTCTAGCGCAGAATGAAAACTACTTTGAAGCGTTCTGTATCACCTAGCCAGTATCTGCTTTCTGGATTCCTAGTCATCATCTTCACAGGATCTCTTCTTCTCTCTCTTCCCTTTGCCCATAGGGAGGGAGTTTCAATCTCCTATATTGATGCACTTTTCACCTCATTCAGCGCTGTTTGTGTGACCGGTTTAGTGACAGTGGATGTAGCGGCGACATTCAATCTATTCGGTAGGGCAATCGTTGCCTTGTTGATTCTTTTGGGAGGAATGGGATTTGCTGCAGTAATCATGTCCATTGTTCTCATACTGGGGTGGGATGTTGGCATATCCCAGAGAAATATGCTCAGTGAAGCCTATAATCTCGGCACGCTGAGGGGAACGTTGGTTATTGTCAAGACCGTCGTTTTCGCTTCCTTCCTTTTTCAAGTGATTGGTACCGTCCTCGGATTTTTAGTGTTTCGTCATGATTTCTCTCCATGGGATGCCCTTGGTCATAGTCTGTTCCATGCAATATCAGCCTTCAATAATGCAGGTTTCGATCTTATGGGTAATTTCGACAGTATGACAAACTATCGGCATAATATTCTGCTCAATGCCGTAACCATGTTTTTGATCATCACCGGGGGACTTGGTTTCTTCGTTCTCAGCGATGTGTTCCGTAAACGTTGGCATTTTCGAAAATTCGCTATGCACACGAAGATTGTCCTTTCAATGACCCTATTCCTTATTACATTTGGAACTATCGTAGTGATAGTAGGTGAACGAGTGGATATTCTATCGGCTCTCTTCCAAAGTGTTACTGCAAGGACTGCGGGATTCAATACACTTGATACAGGAGCTCTTTCCCAGTTTACCCTGTTCTTTATTGTTCTCTTGATGTTCATTGGAGCCTCTCCTGGGTCGACTGGAGGCGGTATCAAGACTACAACGACTTTTGCAATCTGGTTGAGTCTGAAGAGTCTTGTAGTAGGAGTACAACCTGCTGCTTTTCGAAGGCGCATTCCGGAAGATAGTATCCTCAAGGCATTCCAAGTATTGCTTCTGGCCTTACTTACCGTAACTCTGGGTATTCTGGGTGTTGCTCTGGCTGAGAGGGGATCTTTCGGGTTTGACCAGATAGTCTTCGAGGTAGTGTCTGCTTTTGCTACAGTCGGACTTTCAACTGGAATTACTACTGAGATTGGTGCAGCTTCCAAATTCATCCTTATAGCTATGATGTTTGTAGGAAGACTTGGCCCCATTACAGTTGCAACAAGTATGAAGAGACGGGAGACCCGACTCAAGCATGTGGAAGAACGGATCTTCATTGGTTGATTGTCAAACGAAGTAAGTAAAAAGGAACCAGCCATTTGAGAGAGGTATAGTATGAAACATTCTGGACATGATATTAATTCATTCGGCATTATAGGTTTGGGAAAATTTGGAACAGCCTTGGCACTGGAGTTGGTAAAATCAGGGAAAGAAGTAGTTGTTCTTGAGAAGGATGAGTGGAAACTCGATGCTATCAAGGATGTAGTGGAACACGTATACCCTGTAGAACAGATTAGCGAAGATATCTTGATTGATACAGGCATTTCCCATTGTGGGACTGTAATAGTCTGTATCGGCAAGGATATCGAAAGCAATATCCTCACAACATTGAATGTGTTGGAATTGGGTATTCCCAGAGTTATTGCCAAAGCCAATAGTGATGATCATGGTAGGGTGTTGAAGAAGATCGGTGCTGAAGTCGTGTACCCCGAGACTGAGATGGGAGTGAGACTTGCTAAATCATTGGTAACTTTAAGGACTCTCGATTTCTTGGAATTGGATGAGGATATCTCCATTTCAGAAATTTTACTTTCCAAGCATTTCGATCAAAAAACGATTGAACAAATGAATTTCAGAAAGCGATTCAAACTGAATATCATTGCCATAACTCATGAAGAAAAGACTGAGGTAGATATCTCTCCGGATACAATTTTGTATAGGAACGACGAAATTGTCGTTATAGGAAGGAATGAGCATCTTAAAGAGTTCCAGGATTATAATAGCCGTCCATAGAGTCTATCCTACGTATAGACAACAACTACTGGAGTTCCTCTTTACGTATTGAGCCTGATCATTACTCACTAATACCGATTTCCATTGAATGTAAAGTAAAAATCTGTTCCCATGTGCCGGAATCTAGATCTCCTTTTGTGATTGCAACCATGGTCTCACGACCCATGATGGTCCATTTTAGGTAGGCATCGGCGTTAATGAACAAACCGGAAATAATCTTATGGCATTCAATACTGGGTTTAGGTGCATATGGTTGCCAACTGTCGAAGGAATTATCGATGCTGTCTAGATACAAGTCTAGAACCTAGAAAATACTATACGATATAGATTCAATAGTATATACTAAGGTGAGAAGAAGCAGCATGGGACGGACAATAATCAGCGATGATGGGTGTTTCGAGTGAGATGAGGATAAAGCAAGGGCGAATGAAAAGAAGCATGGAATTGCTTTTGAAAGTGCTCGTCCAGTGTTTCTCGATCCTAGGCGGATTGAATTTTGTGATGTTCTGCACTCCGATACTGAGGTTCGGTACATCACAGTTGGAAATGTATCCAGAAGAACAGTATTGGTGTTGATTGTCTGCTCGACCGAACGAAACGGTAGAATACGATTGATATCTACTCGTCGAGCAACGAGACATGAAGAAGGATTATATTATGGTGGGTAAAGAAGATTGGACAGACAAGGAGCTTAAAGAATTGAGAAGTCGGAATATAGATTTTTCGGATATTCCGGAACTTACTCCACAATTTCTAGAGATGTTTAAAAGAGTAGTCCCAAGAGAACACTACAAGGTAGTTCCCGTTAAAAAAGCTATCAGCATCAAACTTGATGCCGATGTACTTGAGTATTATAGATCGAAAGGGAAAGGTTACCAAACTAGAATAAATAAAATCCTTCGGAAAGAAATGCTCAGGGAAACCGCCCCTTCTTATGGTAAAGAGAGGGACACACCCGAAATTAATGAAGATCCTTGAAGTTCATTTCCAAACGAAGCGAGGGCAGCGGGACCACGAAGTGGCACATTTCCCAACAAAGTGAGAGTAGCGGAGCCACGTAGTGGATCCATTACCGAACGAGTGCAGGAAACAAAAGCTCGCTTGTATTGCCGAACGAGTGCAGGAAACGAAAGACATCTTGCATTTCCGAACGAGAGCCGGGAACGAAAGCTTGCTTGCATACCATTCATTCCCCGATGATCTTGATCAGCACCCGTTTGTCCCGTTTCCCATCGAACTCGAAGTAAAAGATCTGTTCCCATGTACCGAAATCCAAGTCTCCGTTGGTGATGGCAACTACAGTCTCGCGACCCATGATGGTTCTTTTGAGGTGAGCATCGGCATTATCTTCGAAGCCGTTGTGTTGATATTGGGAGTAGGGCTTCTCTGGAGCGAGTTTTTCGAGCCACTTCTCATAATCGTTATGGAGTCCGCGTTCATCATCGTTGATGAACACACTGGCGGTTATATTCATGGCATTTACCAACACCAGACCTTGGGATACACCACTTTCACCTATTGCATCCCTTACATCCTGGGTGATATTGACAAGAGCTCGTCGGGAGGGAAGATGGAAATGCAGTTCCTTACGATACGATTTCATACACAATCCTCCTGTATTTTGTATGTTACCATGGATCTCTCGCTTGACGCAAATATCAAAAAGACGGTCTATCCGCAACCAGTCGCTTAACCAAAAGTATAAGAACTGCAGAAATGAAGAATAGACCGCTGCTGATTAGGAGTGCGAAACCTAGCGATGTGAATGAACCGATGACTGTTACCAACCAAGGGAAAATCATTCTTCCTATCGTTCCCGCAAGAATATAGGAGAGGGAGATGAATGCTGTATTCCTCGGATACCATGTAGAGGTGATCACAATATACATGGGAATGGTCGCTCCAGCAAAAAAACCACAGAGCATAACGAAAAACAAGACTGCATAGATATGAGAAGATAGCGTGGCCATTACTAGCGATAATCCAGCAAGCACCATACCATATATTGAGAGATTGAATGGTTTTTCGCCCTTGTTCATCAAAGGTCCTGCAATAAGCCTCGATATCGCGGTACCTACCCAGAACACAGTCAGCGAAGTTGCGGTTATTGCTGCAGGTTGTACCAGTTCGATCTCTACATATACAGGAATCCATGCAGCGCACACTACTTGGCTCCCCATATAGAGCATAATGACAGCAGTATAGATGATAAAGGGTTTATCTTTCAGGATAGGAAGGATTGGCCCGGCTTGGATCATTTCTGGGGAAGATTCCTCCAAGTTCATCTTTGTTTCAGCATCCCTTTTTCGCCGAAGCTTTTGTTCAACCGTTCCTACCAATAGGATGGCCAAGAGAATAATTCCTATCATTGCATATGCCCATGGCCAATCAGAGCCCTTAAAGGGAAGAATGAGGTATCCGGTAGCGATTGCCCCAGCGCTATAACAAAAATGGAGCAAGGGGATGTATAAGGAGCGTTTTTCGTAATAATCACCAGCCAAGGCTGCATTCGATCCACTATCGATGAGAAAGGTTCCCAAACCCAATACCAGATAGAATATAAAGAGCGCTATGTTCCCCGTTGAGAAAGCTATACCGGTCAATGCCAATATGAGGAACAGGTAACCGATCTTCGCTACAGTCGATTGTTTCAACTTCTTCATTAGGACGAGTGAGGCTATCATGGAGAGTAGAGCCCCGATTTGTTGAAAACTTACGAGGCTCCCCGATTCGGTGAGTGTAAGTCCGGTGGTTTGCATGATATTCGTCGCTAATGGTCCAATCAGATTGTATGCGACAGCAAAAAAGAAGAAACCAATGAATAGTATGATAGGGTGCATGTAAGGATTCCTTATCTTTTAGGAGGTGCTGTAAATCTATCATGTAAGGATTTACTTATCAATCATTCTCGATACTGCAGGATAATTTTGATTGTATATGTATTTGGATTGCATTAGTATATGACAATGAAACGACTAATTATAAACATTTTGAAGCGTTTCTTGGCAATTATCCCTATCGTACTACTTTTTCTTGTTATGTACGAACAGTTGATCGTGCTTGAAAAGTCCAATGCACGGCAAAAAGTGATTTCAGAGCATACCGGACACCTCAACCTCATGGATTACATGATTTCGAATGTATTCGATGAATACTATTCTACCTTGCATTTAATCAAGAATTCCAATGAAATGTCCTCCTACCTTGCCAATCCGACCGCAGAGAACCAGAGAGAAGTAGAGCTGTTCTTCGAGCGCATGGCCCAGAATCGTTCCTATATCAAAGGCCTTGCTGTCGGCGGTGATCCAAAAGGCCCCAAACTAGCGCTTGAGGCTTTGGGCGATTCATACAATGTAGTGGAAGATAGCGTACCATACCCCGAATTCTGGAATCTGATCCGACAGGATGTATTGTCGCTACCGGAAGACGGATTTTTCTTCTCTCCTCTGATGACTCTCCCACCTAGTACGTCGATCTCCTCAATTACTCAAATAGTTCTCACTGGTATTCCGATCTATCGGGAAGGAAAGGCTTCATCATTGGTTGCCATGATGGTGGATGGAGATCATATTCTCTCAATTGTAAGTCAGTTTTTCGCAGAACATGCGGATGAGGTGAGTTTCTACCTTGTCGATAGTTCAGGCAATCTGTTTTTCAATAGCAAACCACATGGACAGGACGCAGGTTACGTGAATGGGGATGTGAATATATTTATGCCAAGAATTCTCAAGGAGGCCGAATTCGAGAACTCTGGAGAATTTTCAGTAGATAACCGTAACTTCCATTATAATACGTTCGATCCGTATGTTGGGCTCAGTTCATTCTATGATACTCATCCACATTTCCTCATTGGGGTAATTTCGTTTTCCGATGAGGATGTCGCTATTCTGGAAGATTCTTTTCTGTTGAGAAACGAGGAACTTCGATGGGTTTTGGCATTCTTGATCTTCTTGTTGGCTGGATTTATCAATCTATTGGCATATTTTAGAAGAAATGACCGAGAGTTGTTGTCAGTAAGCAATCTGGTTTCTGACCAGTCACACGATGGTGTCGTGATAACTGATACTTTGATGCACATAACTTATTGCAACCACACATTTGAGCTGATGACCGATCTGCGTAGTGATGAGATTAGGGCAGGAAAGCATGGTGTATTCAATTTGGATGGTTCTTTCTATAACGCTCATGATAAGTTAGCCAATGCATCAGATGGTGGTATGGACGTCAAATCATGGAAAGGTTTCGTTTGGTTACAAGGCAAGCGACACATCGGATTAACCCATCTCATGTTAAGCAGAATAGCGCAAAATCAAGGCCATGTGGTGCACAATGTGGGGCTATATTCGTATCCAAGGAATTTTTCTCGAGAGTCCTTCGATCAGTTGATCATATCGGGCACAACTGAGACCGAAGAACTCGATATGTTCCCAATAACGTTGATTGAGAAGAAAAGGACCCAAGATTCACCATTCCTTCTCATCTATATGAAGTTGGTTAACATTGATCTGATTGAGGCTCAATACACCTTGGAGGAACATTATGTTCTCAATGCACGGACTCGAGAGAGGCTCTCAGAAGTCATTGCCGATGATGATCTCATAATCCAATATTCTCCCGATACGTTTGTTCTCACACTTACAGTAGATAAAAAAGCTCAAGAACAGGCTCTGGATTTGATAAGGAAAGCCTTTGAGAAACCACTGGATGTCCATAATCAGAAAGAATGTATCAGCATTCGATGTGGAGTCTCCATGGTCAGTCATGCCTGTGCGAATGCAAATATGATGTTATCACAGGCAAAAATGGCAATCGCTGCCCAAAACCACTTCCAGCAAGAGGGGTTGCTGCGTTATGACGAGTCCGTGGATGCGTATCTCCGTCGATATCACGCAATTCTACAAGCCTTCCCTGAAGCTTTGGAGAGGGAAGATATTCAGTTGTATTTCCAGCCTGTAGTGGAAGTTTCGACGAACAGGATAGTTGGTGCCGAGGCTTTGGTTCGATGGACGCACCCAACTCTAGGATCAATCTCTCCTGGTGAGTTTATTCCGATTGTGGAACAAAATGGTTTAGAGAGAAGCTTGGGAATCTACGTTGTTCATACAGTTGCCAGTTTTTTGCATGATTTGGGAGACCATAGACCATCTGGATTCAGTATTTCTGTCAATCTGTGTCCTACTGAGCTCCAGGATGATGATCTCGTCCCACAAATCGTACGAGCCTTGGATGCCTTTTCCGTACCCCATGAAGCATTGGTCATCGAGTTAACCGAGCGTACTTTGCTCACTGATATCAAGGTAGCCAATTCAGTACTTAGGCAATTGGACGATGAAAGGATTCGTGTAGCGATTGATGATTTTGGAACCGGTTTTTCATCATTGAGTTATCTGCATGGTCTCGATATCGATGTTCTGAAGATCGATCGTTCATTCATCAAAGATTATCCGGCTTCTGATGAAGGGGTAATTCTCAAGGCTATGATTGGAATGGCGAAGGAGCTAGATATCACCGTTATCGTAGAGGGTATTGAAATTGTATCCCAGCTTGAATTTGTCAGATCCCTTGGGGTTGCCGCATATCAGGGTTTTCTCTTCTCTCCGGCAGTAGAAGGGTCGACATTAAAGCAAATGTTAAAAAAACGACATTGAAAATGTCAAAATAAATGTAATAAAACCTCTCAATTCATGTTATACCAGTAGTAAGCAGTAAAAATGCTAAACATTAAGAGAGGATTTGTTATGAAAAAAGCATTTCTATGTATCTTTGTCGTATTGGTAGTGTTGTTCGCTACCGGCTGTCCGGAAGCTTTAGGAGAATTGGAAGAGTTCGATATAGTTTCTTCTCCACTGAATTTACTTTTCTTGGAGAACTCACAAAATACCCCAACTTGGGGTCGTGAGGCAGATATGTTCTTTCCGTCAGTAGAAGACTTCGGAGCTAATCGTTATGTGCTCTACTATTCCACGACTAAAGATGGCAGCTACGAGGAATACAAACCTTATGGAGATACTATTGATGCCGTTCCGAAAGAATCTCCAACTGTTGGGTTTGGAGTACCTGTGCCATCGGGAGGAGCATGGTTCAAACTCTTAATCGAGGGAGGGGCCTATGATGGTGAATATTCAAATAGAGTTTTTGCTCCTGAGTGTACTGGAGATGGAAGATTGAGTGGTATGAGTTTGGATGAATCAGTTAGTAATACAGGTGTGATTGCTCCCACCGTTGGCTATGGTCTCTCGGCCTCTTTTACAGTCGTCGATTCAGACGATAATGTACTGACTGATTGTCTAGATTACCAATGGTACAGAATAGATCCTAACAATTGGGAAGATGAAGAAGCGATTGCAGGAGCTACCTCACTAACCTATACGACTACTGATGCGGATAGAGGTTATACGCTATTGATCCGGGCTTCTGGTAAGAATGGATTTGTGGGTGGGTTATTACAGCAACTTTCAACTAATGTAGTAAAATAATCTAATACACCCACGAAGCTCCCAGCATCATCGACAGTCCTGATGGTGTTTGGACGTTTGACTGCTCCCAACTGAACGTATCGGTGTCATCGCCTGCATAGATTGTGGCATACCCGTTTATGCTGAGGCCTTGCATGACATTCCAGGATCCTCCCAACATAATATTTGCACTAGCGTCGATAGGAGATACGACAGAACGGATGCTGAAGTTCCATACATCGTCCGGGGCGAAGGAGATTTCGGGATACAGGTACATGCCATAGTTCTTCTCTACCGATGTTTCCCAATCGCCGAATGGTCTGACCAAAGCCTCAAGCCTGAACGAGAGGGTACTTTGCCAACCGACGTTCATGATATGAAGTAGACCTCCGCTGATGATCCAAGAGTCTTCCAACTCATCTGCGATCTCTTCGGTAGGGTAGGCTACATTCACTGAACTGGCGACATACCAATCGGGGCCAAAGTTTCCCTGTAGGGCTATGTACGGGGAGAGTACTCGTCCCGTATCATTTGTTGTACTCGTATCAGCCCTATAGGCTCCGCCGATTTCAACCTTTGTTGACGATATCGTTGTATAGTACCGGCCGCCGAATGAAGTATTCCTCAGAGCGAAATCGGGCCCTTCAGGTGCAATTACCAGAGCCTCCAAGAACGAGAAGGGTCCTAGGGGGTAGGTTGCCGAGGTAAGCCACCTGGTCGCCGTGCGAAGCTCCTTGTCGGTAAGCGTGACATCGGTATTCGTGCTACCGAACAAGAGGTCGGCTGCATTGAACATCGCACCATCTCCCCAGCCGATTCGGGTCTTACCAGCAGTAATCCTGAACTTGGGGAAACGGACGCGTAGGTAAGCTCTATCGATTGAGAATTGTGGATCCCACGATGTACCTGAATATGAATCGACCATGGATATCGCCACATCACCACGGACATTGGATGAGTTGGGGCTTTTGAATGATATGCCTAGCTGTGATCCCATCATATAGGAAGGCGAAAGCTCTTCTCCATCATCAAGCAACCCCATGACATGGAATATATTCATATCCACTATTGTATCTGTTGCTGCAAATGTCCCAGCAGAACCAAGAAGGAGAAACAAGAGTACCATAACCAATCGTAGGGTTTTCATTGTAAGGCTCCTTACCAGGTGAGATTCTGCAGAGAGAATATTGAAGGATCGAGTTGCACATCGATCTCCAAGTGGTCGATCCTCATCTCTGTAGCTGAATCACGCTTCATCTTGTCTTCTATCTTCGTTATCTTGGATAGCGTCCTTCCATCCACTTCCATAGTTTCCAATACTTGCATCTCTTTCAGTAGACGCCCTGATTTGGTAGAGAATTCACCCTTCCAGACCATATAGGTCTCAGTATCCACCCATAGTTTTTGTATAGGATAGGCTACCGTCCTGGTTTTTGCAGTCAGTTCGAGGATATGGCATTGCCTTCCTTTCACCTGTTCAGTACCCAGTAACTTAGCTGAATAGTCGGACAAGGTATCTTTTTCACCAGTCATATCCTCATATGAGATATCGCTACCGAGCATCGATTGGCGCAAGGCGGCACCCTGCAGTCGAATCAATTCTTGGGCATCCGGGTAGAAAAGATAGAGCTCTCCCGAAGTCCTTAAAACCTTTTGCCCTCTCTCTGCTACACTGGTGAACTCGATCAAAGAATCATATGCACCTCTTGACCAGGCCTTGAATGTACTCGTTTTCACCCCGAATCGATCGGTGGTTACGATTTCCCCCTCCGAATAGGAGGTGTCGAATGTTTCCAGATCGTCCACAGAACGGACAACCTCTTCAGCGGTAATCGCCCCGAGTGTTGAAATTGCCAAACAGAGAATCATTGTTATTGCTATTATTTTGAATTTCATAAAGTTGCTCCTACACATAGCGTAATGCCTCGACCGGTTCAATGCGGGATGCACGACGGGAGGGAATCATAGTTGCTGCAGCCGATATTACCACCGAATAGATATATACGATAATGGTGGTCCAAATATTGAATTTTGGATAGAGTACGCTGGAAATTTCCATATCTATACCACTCATAGCATCGGTGAAGTTCAATCCGACATTTCCTAAGTACACGATCATCACCGTACCCAATAAGACACCCGCAGCGGCACCAATAGCGCTGATCATAGCGCCTTCTAGAAAGAACAATCGGGTCAACTCCTTCCCATGCATACCCAAAGCACTGAGTGTGCCGATTTCACGCATTCGTTCATAGATAACCATCATGGTGGTATTGATGATTACCGTACTGCCGAGGAGGAGGAAGAATACTCCGATCACATAGTAGATGTATTGTGCAATTTCTATGAAGCCATACAT
The DNA here is from genome assembly GCF_049310885.1 of Pleomorphochaeta sp. DL1XJH-081. Taxonomy (NCBI): domain Bacteria; kingdom Pseudomonadati; phylum Spirochaetota; class Spirochaetia; order Spirochaetales; family Sphaerochaetaceae; genus Pleomorphochaeta; species Pleomorphochaeta sp. DL1XJH-081. Next base: position 395,533 of record NZ_JBMDYO010000001.1, on the reverse strand, counting down.
CATACTTATATCGGTATAGGCCTGTACTTCCAGCTCGTTGCCTGTAGCCGACTCCAGCCGTTCCTTGATGAGTGTCGCAGCCTCCCGCTCATCTTCATCAACGGTTATCAGGACCTCTTGTACTTGGTTGTCCATCCTCAGAAAGTATTGTACACGATCAAGCGGAGCCCAGAAAAATTGCGCATTCAAAGCAGCTACCGGGAATGCAGCGATTCCCACTACTTCGAAGGTGATGGCATTATTGCCCCTGGCTGCGGTCGTGCTGATTACCGTTATCTTATCTCCAATCGATGTTTTCAAGTCTCTGGCCAATACAGCTCCGATCAACATCTCATTCTTTCCACTCTCTGGAATGCGACCCTCTTTTATGATCGATTCGAGATCTTGGTAACTTGCTTCTCGATTAAAATCGGCTCCGATGCCAACAGCGGGATGATTTCCTCCATTGACGTAAAAAGCCGCACCAAACGTAATCCTTGGCACATAGTCGACTACACCGGGAGTCTGGGCCAAAGTCCTATCGATCGTCTCCCAATCCACAGAGAGATGGATTGGATTGTAACGCTCATATTCCTCATATTGAGCATTCCGTACCCTGACCTCTCCTGTATAATAAATTGCTAGGTTTTGTGCCATATCGTCACGCATTCCCTGTACCAATGCGAAGAGGAATACGATACTCATCGAAGCTACGGCAATTGCGATTCCCGAAAGGATAGATCGTCTCTTGTTTCGTGTTATGTTGCGAAAAGCAACATGTATCAATTTCATTGTCATCTCTTGGCTCCTTTACTGGTGTCTCAGACAGGACGGGATATCCATCTTCAGTGCCCGGCGGGTAGGGATGTACGCGACGAGCATGGACAGTATGGTGCCGAACAAGAATGCCGTAACTAGGGTAGATATGCTCCAAGCGCCTCTCATTATGCTCTGTATACGGTATCCCATATCCATATCGCGCATAAGGAATCCAAGGTCTATCCCTACATTGACCAAATAGAGATTTACTCCAATTCCCAATAAGACTCCTACGATGGATCCTATGAGTCCGATACCACCAGCTTCGATCATAAATGCCAATTGGATATTCCTATCTTGCATACCCAAGGCGCGCATCATGCCTAATTCCCGTATCCTTTCATAAATAGCCATGAGCATGGTGTTCGAGATTCCCACCGCCGCTATGATGAAAACCAGAAAGAGGATCATTCCCGTACCACCCCGTTTCGCTTCGGCAAGGGCGACATAGTCTTGAGCCAATTCGTCCCAAGTGGCAACACGGAGTTCATTACCATTATCGGTTATGAGTTGCTTGATCCTTTCCACCTCTTCAGGTATATCGGCACTTTCGGGGAGCCCGATATTGATCTCGGTAACATTACCTTCCATCGCAAGGTAATCTCCGATCGTATCGATGGGAACCATCAACAGTGTCCTGTTCACATTCGGATTTGGACAATTGACAATACCGACAATCTCCATATCCATCGCCTCATAGAATCCACCGTTCCCTCGTGTGACCAAAGTGATCCAATAGCCTACTTCGGCTCCGATATCCTCGGCAAACCAAGATCCAATGACCATCTGGTTTGTCCCCGGTTCGGGGAAGTTCCCTTCCACCAAGGTTTCCTCAAATCGGAATACTGTGTTATCCAATTCCGGATCTATTGCGGTTACTTGAACCGACATATTTCCCTCTTCTCCAAAATCGTCACTATAGAGGATCATATCGGCAGCAAAATTGATTCGTGGTGTAGCCGCTATTCCTTCATTGTGAAGTAGGTCGACTATTTCATAAGGATCTTCAATAGACATATCCAGCGGCATCAGCAAGCGGTCTTCCCAATAATCGGGATGCATGATCCGAGCAGCCGATGTCTCATACCATCGTAGGTTTCTCATCGATTCAGATTCAACACCAATCAAGACCGAATCCACGACTATGAACATCATCAATCCAATGGCTATGGCGAATGCTGTGATCAGCGTCCTCCGCTTGTATCTCGTAAGGTTCTTGAAGGCAAGTGTGATGATGAATTTCATCGTTACCTCCTCTCGTCATTGGTTATCTGCCCATCATGTAACAACACCAATCTTTTTGCATAATCCATTACCATGGCATCGTGGGTAGAGAAAATGAATGTTGTGTGGTACTTCTCATTCATTTGTTTCATCAGTTTGAGAATCTCTTCGCCAGTCTTTGAATCGAGATTTGCAGTCGGTTCATCGGCAAGCACAATCTTGGGATTTTTCACCAAAGCCCTAGCGATAGCTATCCGTTGTTGTTGTCCTCCTGAAAGACGATCAGGACGACGATGCTCCATCCCTTCAAGGCCAACTTCCTTGAGTATCCGCATTGTCCGTTCTTCAATCTCTTTTTCCGGAATGTTCAATATCGATAGCACGAATGAGATATTCTCATAAGCACTCAAGACCGGTATAAGATTGTATGTCTGGAACACAAAACCAAGGTTGTTTCTCCTGAACTCGGTCTTTGCCTTCTTGTCCATTCTCGATACAGGTATGCCGTCTATGGTGATTTCTCCCCCATCGAGTGCATCGATACAACCGATAAGGTTCAACAATGTGGTCTTTCCTGAACCGGAAGGTCCTGCAATTGAGACGAATTCTCCCTCTGTGATCTCCATCGATACACCTTTGAGTGCTTTTACAACGGTTTCTCCCGCTTGATAGTTTCGTACGACCTGTTGTACTTGAATCATATGACTCTCCTATTATTGATGTCTCAGACAGGTGGGAATATCTTTCCTTGTTGCCCGCTTAGTCGGAAACCAAGCGACAGTTACTGAGAGTATTACTCCTGCCACAAATGTCGTCAGTATTCCACGGATACTCCAAGCACCCCTGAAAATACTCTGTATTCGATATGCCATATCCATCTCACGCATGAGGAACCCAAAATCGATTCCATACTTTACCAAGAATATATTAGCCAAGATGCCTGCGATGGTTCCGGCGATAGAGCCCAGTAGCCCGATTCCTGCGGCCTCAAGGAGAAAGAGGAGATGGATACTTTTATCACTCATTCCTAAAGCCCGCATCATACCCAATTCCCTAATCCTTTCACTGATCACCATAATCATGGTATTGGATATGCCAACAGCGGCAATGAGGAATACCAGAAAGAGCATGAGGGAAGATCCACCTCTTTCAGCTTGTATCATTGCCATATAATCACTTGCCAGTTGATCCCACGCCATTACCGACAAAGGAGTTTCCCAATGCTCAGTCAAAGTCAAGATCTGTGCAGTCTCCCTTTCAATATCTGCCGATTCCGGTAGGGAGATATTGATCTCTGTAGCCATGTTCTCCATTGCCAGATAGTCGGAAATGGTATCTATGGGGACCATGAGAAGTGATCGGTTCACATTGGGGTTTGGGCAATTCACAATTCCCACAATCTGCATATCCATGGCCTCGAAGAACCCTCCATTACCACGGGTTACCAACGTTACCCAATAGCCTATCTCAGCATTGAGATCTTCTGCCAGCCAAGACCCAAGGACTATCTCATTGCTTCCCATGTCTGGAAAGCGCCCTTCGACCAACGTCTCTCCGAATCTGAAGACTTGTCTATCTAAGGGAAAATCTACCGCAGTCACTTGGACTGGTAGGTTTCCATTTTCTCCAAAATCATCGCTATACAGGATCAGATCGGCAGAAAACATGATCCTTGGAGTTGCCGTATATCCGGCTTCTTCCAGTTCTTCCACCAACCGGTAGGGGTGATCGATCGCCATATCCAATGGCATGAGAAGGCGGTCTTCCCAATAATCGGCATGCATTATCCGTATGGATGATGTCTCATACCACTTGAGATTCCTCACCGACTCTCGATCGATCCCGATAAGTAATGAGTCGATCAGGAGAAAGAACATGAGTCCTACGGCAATTACTCCGGAGGTGATCAATGTCCTACGCCGGTATCTGAAGAGGTTCTTTCCTGCAAGCAGTATCAGGAATTTCATGTTCTATCGATCCTCTTCTACCTCTGTTCCAGTCTGCCCGGAGGAGACCAGTTCAGGACTCTCCGATTGGAGTTTCTGTAAAGCGGCGCTTCCGAGTACTGTTCCAAGATTCATGTTATCGAGGATTGATGCCGGCATGAGCATCATGGAATTGTTCCTCCGTATCCCCTCGTATACCATATTCATTGCCCGCAACTGCAAAGCTGTTGGATTGTCGGCGTATTTTAGGGCAGCTTCTTCGAATTGTTTGGCAATCTCGACCTCTGCAGCAGCTAAGATGATACGTGATTGTTTTTCACGTTGTGCTTGCGCCTGTTTGCTAAGAGCATCCTCCAATTCCTTCGGGATAATGATGTCGGTTATTTCAATTGAAAGGATGGTGACACCCCAAGGATTGGTTTTCGCATCCAGCGCTTGTTGGATTTCCCTTCCGAGTTCCTCTCGTTCAGAAAGTAGTGACGATAGTTCATGTTTTCCAATTGCATCTCTCAGCGCCGTCTGTGCCGATAGTATGACAGCTTCGATATAGTTCTCAACTTCTAGAACCGCATGTTTGGCATCCCAGATCATCCAGAATGCGAGAGCATCCACATGGACTGGGACCGTATCTCGTGTAAGTGTCTTCTCAGCACTGAAATCGGTAGCTCGGATACGGGTATCGACAAATTCGGCGATTCTATCAACCAATGGGAAGAGAAAGAGCAACCCAGGGCCATGTACACGTTTGAATCGCCCCATACGAAGTACAACGACCTTGTCCCAGTGGAGCACCAATTGTACAGAAGCCGAGATGAACAGGCCTATAGTCCCAAGAACACCCAATGGATAGAGCGCATTCCCCAAGACACCGAGTATCACGAGCCACAGGATAACCGAAAGTTGGATAATCGATGCCCACAAGGGCAGAGCCGCAATGAGAATGCCAGCGACAAGGATCAGTACAGCCAGATAGATGACTGGTTGGAATGGTATCCTTGGGAACATGGACATCTGGAGCCATATGCCTCCTGCAATGAATAGTGCCAAAAGAAAGAATGATACAGAACCATAGGCAAAATCCTTTTTCAATGTGAAGCTCTGCATATTCTTTATACGTTCGAATTTCTTGGTAAAAAGGTTCATGTCTTTTCTCCTTTTTGTAGGGTGTCGCTTCCCAGTTCCTGTATGTGGTCAAGGATTTCCAGGAGTGTGAACCCGTATGAAGCTGCTTTGGTGATATAGGATCGGGTGATCTCGGTAAGGATCCTTTCCCGTTCGATGCTGTCTATACTTATTTCTTTATCACTGATGAAGGTACCGGATCCTTGTTGCGTGACCACAATATTTCGGATTTCCATCTCATTGTACGCCCTAGCTACCGTATTGGGGTTTATGCTAAGGTCAACCGCAAGACTTCTTACTGTGGGTAACCGTTCTCCCTTGGTAAGTCTACCGTCAGCAATCGCCATCTCTACCTGTAGGATTATTTGTTTGTAATAGGGGACCCCGCTTTTAGGATCAATCGTGAATGTAAGTGATTGTGGTTCGATCTGTTTTGTCATATCAATTCACCTGATAAAGATTGTACTAGTGTATTAGTACAATGTCAACAATAATTTTTAATTGCCTTCTAGGAGACTCTGAAACTTGACGCTTTGCCGATTGTTTATCATAGTACAATGAATTGAAGAAAGAGGTTTATACTATGCGTTACATGATACAGATGGTACTGTTACTGCTCATGATATTCGTCCCTTTGGTCTCCTGCACTGGTGGTGCCGGTTCGTCCGATAGGGCAGAGAGTGTGGATGTGGTTACTGCGATGACAGCCCAATATAGGAAAATTTCACCCCAACTCGCCAAAGAGATGATTGATTCGGGAGATCCCGTCACTGTTGTGGATGTCAGGACACCATCCGAGTACGCAGCAGGACATATTGAGGGAGCGCTCCTCATACCTAACGAAACCATAACGACTGCTAGTAATCCTGAGTTGTTACCGAATTTTGATGATACCATCTTGGTATACTGTCGTAGCGGTAACAGGAGTTCCCAGGCAGCAAGGAAATTGGTTTCGCTCGGATATACGAACGTATACGATTTTGGCGGCATAAATGATTGGCCGTATGAAATAGTGCGTTAGAATTCCACCATGGTAATACTCTCGGTTGAAGACATCTCCAAGACGCTTAAAGACACGCCTCTCTTTGAGCATGTTACTTTTGGTATGGAATCGGGTGACCGGATCGGTCTTGTCGGTCCGAATGGATGCGGTAAGAGTACTTTTTTAAAGATTCTTGGTGGTCGTATGGATTCGGACAATGGAACTATCGCAAAGGCGAAGGATTTGACCCTGTCCATCCTCGATCAGCAACCACAATTTACCACGAGTCAAACCGTAGAGGAGTTCCTCTATGACAGTGACCATCCAACTTGTCAATTGTTGAACTCCTATCGAAATGCCCTGCATGGACATACAGAGCTCTCTAATGGTTCCTCAGATAATACTTTACATCGGATCATGGATGAGATAGAGAGAATCCACGGGTGGGATGTAGAGACCAGATACAATTCATTTCTTGGGGAATTGTCCGGTCCAACTCCAGACCAATTGATGGAAACTCTTTCTGGCGGGATGCTCAAGAAAGTCGCCATTGCAAGAACCCTTGCCCCGAATCCTGACCTCGTTTTCCTTGATGAACCTACGAACCATCTCGATATCCAGACGATTTCCTGGCTTGAGCGGTATCTGGTCAACAGCGGTATGTCTGTCATCCTGGTAACCCACGATAGGTATCTTTTGGACCATGTCTGTAATACGATCATGGAGTTCGATAATAGTGCGGTATATAGTCATCCCGGTTCCTATAAAACTTTCTTGGAGAGACGTGGTCAACGTCTTTCCAGTCAACAGGCAGAGCAGGAACGTTTGAAAACAATTTTGCGACGTGAACTGCAGTGGCTCTCTCGTGGTCCGAAAGCCAGGACCGGAAAGGACTCTGGGAGAAAATCCCGCATCGAGGATATGCAAAGTTCTTTGACCAAGGAACAGGATATAATCGCCGATTTTTCATCCATGCATCGACGAATGGGGAAAAAGATCCTTGAACTTACAGAAATCGGTAAAGAATATGATGGACGGCGGGTTGTGGAACCTTTTTCACATAGTTTCTCACGAGGGGAGAGACTTGGGCTGATTGGTCCCAACGGATCGGGAAAGACCACTTTACTGGAGATCTTGAGCGGTCGAATAGAAGCCGACTTCGGCATGATAGATGTTGGTGTGAATACTGTTTTCGGCTATTACGATCAGATGGATGAGAATCTGGACACGAGTAAGACGGTATTGGAACATATATCCGAAATGGCAGAAGAGATTACCCTTGGTCCGGGGGAGACGGTAAGTGCTGTACGATTTTTGGAAATGTTTGGTTTTCCCAACTCTTTTCATCGAATGGAGATCGAAAGACTCAGTGGCGGTGAACGGAGAAGACTTCATCTGATCGGAATTCTGATCAAGGCTCCGAACTTCCTTCTTCTTGATGAACCAACCAATGACTTGGATATTGATACCATCCGAAGACTTGAGGAGTATCTTATCGATTTTTCCGGTTGTGTCATGGTAGTATCGCATGACCGAGCTTTCCTCGATCGCGTAGCCCAAACCCTTCTAGTGTTCGACGCAACAGGTACTATTACTGAATTCGCCGGCAGTTATAGCGACTACGAAGATTCCCAGAGAGCTCTTACCGAGCAAAAGGTGCAGGAATCCAAGAGTCAGACCCAAAGTGACAAGAACCGTAGCTGGCCTGTGAAGCGGGAAAAAAAACCGGGTCTTACGTTCAAGGAGAGGCATGAATTAGAGTCTCTCTTGGAAAAGATAGACAAGTTGGAACTGAGTATCTCTGCTTTGGAGGATAGTTTCGTGGCTTCAGATTCTGATCCCGAAACACTTGAACAGAGGACTAAGGAATACGGACTGAAGCGAACACAGTTAGAAGAACATATGAAGCGGTGGGAATATCTAGCAGAAAAGGATGTATAACATATCTTATCCTATGATTATACTAGGCAACTGTGTCTTTAGGCTCCCCTTGTCCTAGGGTTTTTGCACCTTTCATTTCCCACACTGAGAAGAAAATCAATGAGGTTACAACGGCTAAGTAGCCAATCATTCCTAATGGGGTCAGTCGTTCTCCCAGTACCACCATTCCCAAAAATGATGCAGTAATCGGCTCAGAGAGACCATAGAGGAAAGCATGGCTTGCTGGAATTCTCCTTGCTCCTGTAGTGAACAACCAATAGGGTATCGCAGCAGAAAGTAGTCCGAGTGCGAGGGAAAGAAAAATTACCCTACTATTGTCAATCCACGTCGCTGCCCCTTGGAGCAGTGCTATGGGTAACATGACCAAGGATGCAGCCGCCATTATGACAAATGAGGATTCAACTGGGGATGCAACCTTTTCCATATCTCTGAGCATAGTTCCCACCATAGTCCAACTGGCACCCGCGACTGTTGCAAAGATACTTCCCCATACCAAAGGAGAACTCTGTGCTGTCACACCTTCACTGATAGCCATGAGATAACACCCGAACGCTATCACAAGAGAAGATGTGAGCCATGACATGCTTTGCCGTTCTTTTCTAACTACAAGGGAATATAGGCCACTGAAGAGGGGAGGAGTACCAATGAATATCATGGTAGCAATCGTGACTCCAGCATTCCTAATACCTATATAGAGGGTTGTTTGGGCAACTGCCAATGCAATAGCCCCCAAGGCAATCGTCCCCAGGTTGAAGTGATTGCCACGTGTTATTACATGACCTTTATGTCTTATCGCAAGTACAAGAGCCAACCCAAGTGCACCTACTCCTAGACGGATGGTGCCCACGGCGAGGGATGGGATTCCCGCAGGCAAGTGGGATGCAATGGTTCCGTAGGTTCCCCAACATATGCCTGCTAGCAATACTTGGATCGAACCAAGAATGGATAGATGCACACAATACCTTCTTACATGAGAATTGAACGTAGGTAAGAAAAACGAAAAAGGTGCGTTCGGTATCGTGGTTTCGGTTCAACTTGTAGCCTCCAGCATGGGACAAATCGCTGGGATAAACTTACAATCACCTAATTTTCACAATCCGAATCAGCACCTTTTTACCACGAAAATCGTAAAGATATCCGCGACGGTTCAGGCTAGATTGGGAATCGAACCCGTTTCAAAGTCACCAGACCTTGCCTCTGTTCTTATGGTAAAGTATCAGTTTCTGCAGAAAGAGTCAAGTAGATTGGATTTAATTCAAAAATGGACAGAATAGCTGCGTGCTTAATGCTTGCATGCAGTTCAATGTGATGGTATCTTCACTCATACTTTCACCTAAATAAAGCGAGATCGGCAGGGTGACAACCGTTCTCAAGGGGAACTGGATGACAGGAATAGAGAAATTGCATGCCGCGATTCGGTTTGATATGGTCAAGAAGCCGATACGACAGAGGGGATTCCTTAGACCGCTTACCTGGATATTGAGTTTTCCGACTGTCTGGAAATATAGATTGAGGATCCATAGGCATAGGATGGAAGGGGTAGAACCTCCCTATCTCCTTCTCTGTACCCACCATGCTTTCAATGATTTTAAAGTAACCACCGCTGCGATATTTCCCCACCGAGCAAATTATGTAGTCGCTATCGATGGTTTCATAGGACGAGAATGGCTCTTACGGCAGGTTGGAGGTATCTGTAAGCGTAAATTCACTAATGATGTACAATTGGTTCGACAAATCCGCCATGTCCTTGTAAAACATAAGGATATCTTGGCGTTATATCCGGAGGCGAGATATTCCCTCATAGGAACAAATGCCGTATTACCTGAATCGTTGGGTAAGATGGTGAAATTACTGGGAGTTCCTGTGGTGATGCTCAATATGCACGGCAACTATCTGCATTCACCCTGTTGGAATCTCACACCAAGGGGAAATAGGCTTGAGGCTGACCTTTCCCAAATTTTCACACCGGAAGAATTGGCTACAGCGACCGTAGCAGAAATTAACGGAAAAATTAACGAGGCCTTTTCCTATGATGAGTATCGTTGGCAAAAGGAGCATGGAATTATCATTGACCACCCCAAGAGGGCAGAGGGATTGCATAAGGTTCTCTATCAATGCCCCCATTGTAAAAGTGAATATCGGATGGAAAGTGAGGGAACGAGAATAACTTGTGGTGCATGCAATAAGAGCTGGGAGATGACCACTCTTGGCGAATTGCAGGCAGTGGTAAAAGCTTCCGATGAGGAGGTATTGTATACCGAATTCCCCCATATTCCTGATTGGTATGAATTCGAACGATCCCAGGTGAGCCAGGAAATAGAACGGGGAGAGTATGCATTCTCCTGCGAAGCGACTGTTGATGCGTTACCGAACGCTAAGCGATACATCCGGTTAGGGACTGCGAAGCTTACTCATTCAAATCAAGGTTTTATTTTGGAAGGAGAATTCGATGGCGAGGCTTTTAGGTTGGAAAAACCTGTTCCTACCATGTACTCCTGCCATATTGAGTATGACTATTTTAATAAAGGCGATTGCATCGATCTCTCTACGCTTGATGACACCTACTACATATATCCCCATGGGAAAGAATTCTCTGTAACGAAGTTGGCATTGGCGACAGAGGAGCTCTATTTTGCGTTTAAAAAGTCTCCTCGTGGTTGATATCCTCTACCATGGTTATCAAGTCGGCCATAGGTAAATCAAGAGCTTTACAAAGGCGTTCGACAGTCACCAACGTAGGGCTATGCTCATCTTTCAGGATTTTATACAATTGGCTTCGTGACATTCCTGCAATTCTTGCAAAAGTGGAAATGGTGTAATTTTTTGCCCGTAAAACTTTATGCAGGACTTGTCCGATGTACATGTTTACATGTCTAACATGAACTGAAGAATTATTACAGACAATTTCCTGATATATTTGCGGGTTTATGAGAGAGCGCTCTCATCTATATCTGCATCGGGAGCAGCTCTTCCGATTGCTTCAATTCCATTCATGCAACCCGATTTCGTTGCATATCCCTCTTCTGCTATCGCAATATTCTGACCATTCGAAGCCAGCAGTCTATACCGATATTGATTCGCATTGTCGAGATACACTTCGTACTTGGGATTCTTCTTCGGTTCAGGTTTTTGCAACGTCTGGTCTTCTATCTGGGAAAGTGCATTCTTCTTGATAGCCTCGATGCCATCCTTGCAATTGCGCAGACTACTATAGTTCTGGCTTGTGAGAATCGTCTGGTAGTTGGCAGCCTGGAGGCTGAAACGAAAAAATCCTTTTGGTGTTTTTGAAATAATGAATTTTCCTGGCATGACCCTCTCCTTCTTTTTAGTATCAGACTTAGTATAGCCCAATACATGTGAAATGGGTATAAAAATTTAATAGGTACGTAAATGTATCCAGGTCATGGATGCTGATATAGTTCCTACTATGCGTAGTTATCAGATTTAAAAGAGGTCTTTTGGATTATGGTTTTAGTTGTTTGAAAAATGGAACAGTATTTCAAAAATCATTGACCTTTTTTCTACACATGATATAATTCCCATGAATCCAACTAGAAGGAATAGATTATGAAATATGTAACGACATTTGGCGAAATCATGCTTCGCCTCAAATCTCCTCACCATGAACGGTTCTTCCAATCTCCAGCTCTTGAAGCTACTTTTGGGGGAGGAGAGGCTAATGTAGCCGTTTCCTTGAGTCTCCTAGGCGATAAAGCGCGCTTTGTAACTGCATTGCCTAAGGATGCTATCGGTGATGGAGCCGTATCTGAAGTGCGAAAACATGGTGTGGATACCGCCTCCATCGTTCGGACAGACGAGGGAAGGGTTGGCATCTATTTCCTTGAGACAGGAGCTAACCAAAGACCATCCAAAGTCGTCTATGATCGAGCAGGCTCTGCAATTGCCATTGCTGAATCGTCACTTTTCGATTGGGCTGCTATCCTGAAAGATTCAGATTGGCTGCATATAACGGGTATTACCCCCGCCATTTCACAGTCGGCTGCTGATTGTGCCCTTGCCGCGATGAAGGCCGCAAAAGAACTTGGACTAACAGTAAGTATCGATTTGAATTACCGCAAGAAATTATGGAAATATGGCAAAAGCGCCCCAGAAGTGATGGGGGGGCTTACCAAGTATGCTGATGTGGTTATCGCAAATGAGGAAGATATCCAAAAATGTCTGGGTATCGAAGCTGATGTCGATGTAACCAAAGGTGAACTCTCCGATTCAGTCTACGAGCAATTGGCGAAGAAAGTCCAACTTCAATACCCCAATGTACGCAATGTCGCAATAACACTCCGTGAGAGTATCAGTGCTGACCGTAATGGCTGGCGAGCGGTACTTCTTGGAGAAAAGGGATTTCATGTGTCGCCCCGCTACGCTATTGACGATATTATCGATAGAGTAGGAGGCGGTGATTCATTCTCTGCCGGTCTTATTTTCGGATTACGCCATATGGAGGAGCAAGAAGCTTTGCGATTTGCTGTTGCAGCTTCCTGCCTGAAGCATAGTATCGGGGGTGATTTCAACTTGACAACCCGCTCTGAGGTGGAATCCCTTATGAAAGGTGATGGCTCCGGAAGGGTGCAGCGTTAGAGATCCAAACTGACATGAACGATCCCCTGGATCAGGATGTCACAAACCACTAATAACCCATGAGTGCCGATATCACATCGGCACTCTTTTTTACGGATTCGATGTAGTATTCCCGTTTGGCTTCATCGAATCGAAATGTTGGCCAAGAAACGGACAACCCTGCGATTACCCGCTTGGAATAATCGCGGACGGGAGCCGCGATACATCGGATTCCCTCTTCATGTTCTTGCAGATCTTCAGAGAATCCTCTCTCTCTGATCTGTTTCAGTTCTTGTTGGAGTTGCTGTTTCCCTACGATGGTAGTACGAGTGAATGGAACCAATTCCATGATGTCTATAATCTTTTTTGCATCATCCTCGGACTTATCGGCCAAGAGTATCTTCCCGATAGCTGTACAATAGAGAGGAATCCGTTTCCCTACTCGACTATACATTCGGATAGTGTATTGCGATTCAATCTTGAGGATATACATTGCCATATCATCATCAAGCACTCCCATATGGACAGTTTCCCCTAAGGTTTTGCCCAGATTCTCAGCAACTGGTCGGGCATCCTGGGCTAAATCCATATGGGACAGACCCTTTGAACCGACACTGAACATTCGTAGGGTCAGAGAGTATTGATCATTTTCATCTCTGAACACATAACCGAGATTCACCAACGTTGATAGGAATCGGTGAAGTGTCGGTTTGGGGAGTCCGGTTTCTTCGGCAAGTCGCTCTAGGTTAATTTTATGGTGTCCAGAGAGACATTCCAGGATTCCGAGGGTCCGTTCCACTGAACTGAGATGGGATCCCGCCTTTTTATCGGCGGGGTCGATTGGTATTACCATGTGCAGTTGCTCCTATGCGAAATATCGCTGGGCGTTGTGGAAGCTAATGTCACGGACTATCGTATCCAAAAGGACAGGATCGGCAGGAATTTCACCAGCTTCAGCCCACTTGCCCAGAATATTGCAGAGAATTCTCCTAAAGTACTCGTGTCTAGGGTAGCTAAGAAAACTTCGTGAATCGGTGAGCATACCGATGAACCGTGGGAGGGACCCGAGGTTGCCCAGAATCTTCATTTGGTCTTCCATGCCATCCTTATGGTCACAGAACCACCATCCGCTGCCGAGTTGGATTTTTCCTGGAATACCATCACCCTGGAAAGCTCCCATCACAGAACCCAACACATAGTAATCCTTGGGATTCAGGGTATACAGTACCGTCTTAGGTAATGCATGCTCTGATTCCAAGGCTCCTAGCATTCTGCCAAGCTTTTCGGCCATTGGAAGATCGTGCGAGGCATCGAAACCAGTATCGGGTCCCAGTTTCGAGAATTGTGGGGGATTCAGATTTCGGATTGAGTTCATATGGAGCTGCATCACCACCCCATGTCTTGCATACTCTTTACCAAGATAGAGCATAATGGAGGTCTGGTATGCATCCAGCTCATGGGCAGTGAGACTTTTACCTGTCAGTGCTTTCTGGAAAATCGCCTCTACTTCCGATTCCTTTGCTTCAGTATAGGGGACCATCGGAATACCATGGTCGCTTGCCTTACAGCCTTGGGAAACGAAGAATTCCAGCCGCTTACCCAACGCGGTTTTAACATTGGCTACAGAATCGATAGCAATTCCAGCTGCCTTTCCAAGTTTTTCGATATACTCTGCGAAGGTCGCATGTTGTGCAAGAAAAGCCTTATCTGGTCGGAAAGATGGCATGACAACAGTATCTATTTTTCCTATCGGGGCGTTTCCACTGTTGATCTTTTCATGGACAGCAAGATCGTCGGCAGGGTCATCTGTTGTTCCCACTGCTGCGACCTTAAAGTTTTTAAAGATGCTGGAGACCGCTAGATCATCCGATTGCAGCATTTCGTTGGCCTTATCCCATATGGATTTCGTACTCTGTTCATTCAAGGGATCATGGATGCCGAAGTATCGCTGTAATTCCAAATGGCTCCAATGGTAGAGCGGGTTACCCAGTAGCTGAGGCATTGCCTTTGCCCAAGCCATATATTTTTCGAATGGTTCGGCATCTCCGGTGATGTAGCGCTCCTCAATACCTACAGAACGCATTGCCCGCCATTTGTAATGGTCTCCTCCAAGCCAGATCTCGGTGAGATTGGCAAACTTTTTGTTTTCAGCGATCTGCTGAGGAATGAGATGACAATGATAGTCGAATATCGGCTGTTTCGATGCGCTATCGTGGTACAACGATCTCGCTGTTTCATTCTCCAAGAGAAAATCGGGGCCCATGAATGGTTTCATATCGTTACTCCATCATATATAGGATGTGTTATCCGAATTCATCGAATCCGTCGCCTTGCTACAGTATACCCCAAGTGGTACTACAGCACAAAGGGGTAAGCTAGGATAATACTGCTTGAAGTCTCTGGAGTGGTCACCTTGACCATGAACGTTCAGTATGATAGCACGATTCTTATGGAACAGATTCATTCCTTCGACCCCATAATCGATTCTGAGAGCAGGGTGCTGGTTCTTGGGAGTATGCCAAGCGTTAAGTCGCTTGAGATGGTTGAGTATTATGCTCACCCGACAAATGCCTTTTGGCCTATTATGGCGAGTCTCAGTGGACATGGGCTTTCAACATGGCAGGAGAAAGTCGCTATGCTGAAAACTTGGCATATAGCGCTTTGGGATATTGCGAAGGAGTGTTACCGCGACGGTTCCTCAGACAGCAGTATACGGAATGTCGGTTTCAACGATATTCGGCAATTGTTGATCGATCATCCGGGCATAAACTACATCGTATGTAACGGTACCGTCTCCATGCAGCTTTTCAAACGGTATTATCGATCATTGGGTGAACAAGCGATACATTTACCTGTTTTACCATTACCTTCAACGAGTGCAGCAAATACCTTGTTATATGAAAAAAAATTACAGAAATGGCATCAAACTATGCGAAAGGTATTGGATTTGTCTCAATTAAATCAACTCTGACGAATTGTAATATTGTGTCAAAGCTATGAATCGGGTAGACTGGAAATACTTGAACCGAATTCACTGGAGGCCTTCGTAATGGACAAAAAGAACCATACTCCGATATTTGACAAATGCTATGCATTTACCCAGGCTGCGGAGGTACGTGCCTCAGGCTTGTATCCTTTTTTCAAACCGATAGGGAGGAGCGAAGGCTCCAAAGTATATATCGATGGTCGAGAGATGTTAATGCTTGGCTCCAACAATTATCTTGGGCTTGCAAATGATCAGAGGATGAAAGAGGCTGCAGAAGCTGCAGCAGAGCGGTATGGAACCAGTTGTAGTGGTTCCCGCTTTATGAATGGTACGCTTGATCTTCATGAAGAACTTGAACATAGGCTTGCCCGTTTCATAGGAAAACCGGCTGCCTTGTGTTTTACGACCGGTTATCAGACAAATCTCGGTTCACTTTCAGCGATGTTGAATCGTGGTGATCATGTGATTGTAGATAAATACGACCATGCTTCCATCATGGATGGTATCTTTCTTGCCGATGGGACGAAGAAACAGATCAATCTACATAGGTACAAGCACAACAATCTTGAGGATCTCGAGCGGGTATTGGAGAGAATACCTTCTGGTGCCGGCAAGCTGATAGTCATTGATGGTGTATTCTCAATGGAGGGTGATATCGCCCATTTGCCCCAGATACGTAAACTCGCAGATGCTTATGATGCTGGGATATATCTCGATGAAGCGCACGCTCTTGGTGTCGTGGGGAAAACCGGTCGGGGTACCTGCGAACATTATGGTAATGATCCTTCCCTCTGCGACCTTTTGATGTGCACATTCAGCAAATCTTTCGGGTCGATCGGCGGATTTGTCGCAGGAGAGGAGGAGGTTATAGATTATATAAAACATTTTGCCCGTCCACTTATCTTCAGTGCATCCATGCCTCCGGCGAATATCGCAGCAACGATGAAAGCCTTGGAGATCATTGAGTCGGAGCCGGAACGGGTTCATAGGCTACAGCACAATGCTCGTCGTCTTATTGATGGTTTTACCGCTCTCGGATTCAATGTAGGAACGGCCGAGACCCCAATAGTTCCCTTGATCATTGGCGACAATGATAAGACATTCCTACTCTGGAAGAATTCCTTTGAAAGAGGGGTATATGTCAATCCGGTTATTTCACCAGCAGTCCCTCCTCAAAGGGCTTTGTTGAGGACCAGCTGCATGGCGATTCATACAGATGAGGAACTCGATACCGCGATGGGCGTGATTGGCGAAGAGGCGAGGAAACTCGGAATCATCTGAAGTACTGTCCGATTCCCTTGGGAATCGATATATTGAACATATGAAGAGAATCCAAGTCGATAATCCACAGGCCTTCGCACATATGGTAACCGCTCATATCCAACAAGTAGCTGAAGGTAACGATCGTGAAATCCTCATAGGAATTCCTGGCGGCAGGGGTGCAGTAGCGGTGGTGGCAGGAGTACTCGAATGCCAAGATGCCCTTCTCAAACGTATACAGCTTTTTCTTGTAGACGAGAGACTGGAAGGTCCAACCAATCTCGAGACACTTTTAGATGTGGGGTTATCCGATGCGATAGGAACCGGGAGATTGCGCTCCTCCCAGATTCAGGTGTTAGCTCTGGACAAGCCTTTTAATTCTACCGGCCGCCCACTTGATCTACTGTACCTTGGTGTAGGTGAAGATGGCCATGTTGCCTCACTTTTTCCAGGTTCTTATCCGGCATTGGATGCGAAGGATATTTCCGATACTGCTTTGGTTGAAGATAGTCCCAAACCGCCTCCTACACGGGTAACCATTACGTATCGTGGCCTAAAGACGTATGCGAAACGGGCACAGGTTTATCTTCTCTTTTTCGGAGAAGGCAAGCGTCTCGCTCTGGATCGGTTTCTGTCTGGTAATGAGAGCCCCTCAACTTTACCCTGTATATATTTCCCGAGGGAGTGGTTTTCGGTCGATATCGTTACTGATTTGAAGGAGGCTGTAGGATGAAGCAGGTGGTTGTCCAGTTCGGTGGTACAGGGGACTTAGCCCAAAAAAAGTTATATCCGGCGTATGAACATCTTATGGAGAAGGGCTTCGATTTCACCGTTCTTGCCCTAGGTAGAAGATTCAAGAAACGGGATGAATTTCTGAAGGCCATGCTTGAAGAGGGTACCTCGAAGAAATTCTTGGAAAGATTGCAATATCTCTACTATGATATGGCAGACGAGGGTGCTACCGGTCCCTTGAAGGAGCAGATCCAATCGATAATCGGAGACCATGAACAAGTTGAGCTGATCTACTATCTAGCACTGCAACCCTCTCTCTATGAAGAGGCAATCAGGCAGATCCAGGTGGTGGATTCTCAACTCTCATGCCATTGCAACCTTACCAAGAAGATTGTGGTGGAAAAGCCTTTCGGCTTCGATCTGGAGAGTGCTGAACGATACAATGAGATTCTTCTCAAAGCATTCGCCGACAAGGAAATCTACCGTGTAGACCATTATCTAGGTAAGGAATTCATGCAGAACCTCCTTATCTTACGATTTCATAACGATATCATACGAAGCATCTGGGACAATCGTTCGATTGAGAGTATTCAGATCATTTTCGACGAGACCCATGGAGTCGACCAACGATTGGGATTCTACGAGCAGATTGGTGTTGTCCGCGATACGATACAAAACCATATCATGCAGATTATCACTTATCTTACGATGAATGAGCCGGCTACGCTCTCGCCTGATGATATCGAGATAGAGAAGGTGAAGGTGTTGCGCTCGATCGCCCCCGTTTCGGAATTTCATACCGGTCGCTATGAATCTTTGGGAGTTAATAGTGGGCATATTGTTCATACACCTACGTATGCTGCTCTCAAACTTTCTGTGAATACATATTACTTTGCAGGCGTACCGATCTATATTAGGACTGGGAAGATGCAGAGTGAGGCGAAATCCCTTATCTATGTTAAGTTCCGTAATACTACGCAGAAGGTCATGCATGATGATACAATAGGGGAGAATGGTGTGATCATAACCATACATCCCGAGCTTACCATTGATATCAGTATGAATCTTAAGGAGCCCGATACCTCTTGGAAATCAAAGCCAGTGCGGTTCCGTTTCAACCAAGCTGAGACGTTCGGAGCCAATACTCCTGAAGCCTATGAGCAAATAGTCAAGAAGATCCTGCAAGGGGATAAGAGTCTGTTCCCATCCATGAGGGAGATTACCGAATCTTGGCGTATTGTCTCTCCCATGTTGGAAGACAAACAGCATATGGAAGTATACCCGGTACGGACGCTACCAAGATTCGCCCATGATCTGGCTGAAAAGAACGGATTTACCTGGTTTCAATAATTCTCACGCTAAAAGCAAAAATAATGGGCTGCTCCGGTTTTCACTGGAACAGCCCTCTATTCATACCGAGAGAATTACCATTCTACTCTTCATCGAGCAGTCTTTTATCTCCCTCAAGTTTTTGGATAGGAGCGATATTCTGTGTAACTTCAAGTGTACCGAGGTAAGTTCCCGCCTCATCACGGACAGGATAATACCGGATATGGGCATAGACTTCCCCAAGGTGGATGTAGAATTCAGCGATATCCCGTTTTCCCGACTTGAAATCATTAATAATTCGTTCAACGATATGCATGCTCGCTGGTGGATGACAGTTGACTACTTTTCTTCCTATGATTGCTGAAGTGCGGGGAAAGATTCTTTCACTTGCTTGTGAGAAATAGGCTACTTCATCGTTCGCATCGACAAAGGTGATATCAATCGGCAAGGTGTTCAGCACACGGGTTAACATCTCAGGAGTAAATGAACCTGTCGGCAAGGTTACCACACTTTCAGACATTGCAGCGGTTTTCGATTCCACTTTCATTTGAGCGGGAGGTGTCCATGTCGGGTGGTCATTGAGAAGACAATAACCAATCTCGGGGCTACCCTCGGAAATCTGGCGCCAGTCTGTAACGAAGAAGACTTCGCTGACCATTGGAATGAGAATATCTTCCTCCTTGGAGATCATCTCAATAATCTTCTCCTTCGTGGACTCAACATCGGAGACGAACTTCTGTAGCGCTTCAGGATTTGGCCTTCCGCCAGCGATCAATTCATCGAGATTCTTTCTGACAAGCTTGACCATATCGCGGATTTCATCATCCACTCCCCACATAACCTTAGGTGGAGCAGTTATCCCATAGCGCTCCATGATTGGAAACCAGAGATTTTCCTTCTTCGAATAGTGAATATCGATTTGCCAGAGATCCTTAAGGTCTTCGACCAGTGCAGTGATAGCTTTAAGGTCCCCTTTTTGCATACTAGCCATATGGGTGTCGATACGATCTGAAAAGAGTTTCTCAATAGCACGATTCTCTTCCCGCAATACCCATGTCGGATGCCCATGGTCCTTTGTTTGGTTTTTCTCGGCATGGATTTCAGCTACGGAGCCTTTGAATAATGAAGCATGTACATCACACAGTTTCTGCACCTCTTCAACCTTTACGGCTCCTTGGTCTATGAGGGCTTTCTCCACATTTGCGATCTCTTCAGCTCCGACACCCTCAAATTCCTTGGCGAAGTCGGCTTTTACCGCGTCGAAGTCATCTCCGGCATGGAGACGTCTGATTAAACCTTTCAACAATTCTTGACGATGGACGCTGTTATTGATTTCCGCACTCATTACTTTTCCTCCTGAGGATTGTTGACCACCTGGTATCCCTGTTCTTCCAATGATGTGATGATGGTCTTGATATCGAGGGACCGCATACTGGCCCCCTTGGGTAATGTCATGACCTTTCCTACTGTAGAGAGCATAATGGGTTTTACTATTTCGGTGAATCCCAGTTTTGCCAACACATGCACCAACTCCGGGTTTTCGGAGCAGAGCGCATGTACAGTTTTCTGTAGGTCGATAGTTTTGTTTGTCATAGCTTACAAATTCCTCTTTACCTTATCATGATTGGGTTTATTATTATGTTGCAATTGCAACAGTATAGAAAAAGAGCCCAGAAGAGGCAATACTCCAGGGCTCTTTCATAGCGGAAATTTCATGGCATATTATGAGAAGAGGGTAGCGATCTCCTTAGCATAGATTTCTGCGATCTTATGTCGCATGACCTCTTGCTTGGCCGAAAGTTCTTCTCCAACTTTGAACGAGTTTCGAAGGATTGCGAAACGATTGATCCGTTCGTAGCTCTTGAAACCATTCTTGGCACTCACCATCTCATTGATCTCGGTATTCAAAAGGTCGTGTACTTCAGGAAGATCGGTGATATCATACCGCGCCATATAAGGGATATTGTTCTCTTTTACATACAATTCGAGCTGTTTGGTATCGGGGACGATCAATGCAGCGAGGTACTTCTTATCCTGTCCTACAACAACTGCTTGCTCAATATATTCCGATTCCCGCAAACGGGCTTCGATGGGCACTGGTTCGATATTCTCTCCACCAGAGAGTACGATAGTATCTTTCTCACGTCCACGGATCGCATATTCGCC
Organism: Pleomorphochaeta sp. DL1XJH-081; assembly: GCF_049310885.1. Taxonomy (NCBI): domain Bacteria; kingdom Pseudomonadati; phylum Spirochaetota; class Spirochaetia; order Spirochaetales; family Sphaerochaetaceae; genus Pleomorphochaeta; species Pleomorphochaeta sp. DL1XJH-081. The sequence goes on along the minus strand of NZ_JBMDYO010000001.1, from coordinate 374,472 downwards.
TTTATAGGTCCATACACCAATATCTCCGGTATTGATCCAACCCTCTTTATCTATTACCGCTGCAGTCAAGTCGGGGCGTTTGTAGTATCCTGCCATCACCTGACCACCACGGGCGTGGATTACTCCCTTTTGTCCAGGCTTCACAGTATTTCCCCGTTCATCGATTATCTTTATCTCCGTCTCGGGAAGGGGAGAAACGGTACCGGGAACCTGGTGCGCCATCTTTCTGAGACCGATTACAGGAGCCGTTTCGGTAAGCCCATACCCATCAAGCAATGTAATTCCGATTGCTTTAAAGAAATTGTCCACAGAGGATGGTAGTGATCCACCTCCCGAGACACCAGCACGGAAATTCGTTCCGAATTTTTTCTTGATGGTCTTGAAAACCAGTACATCCCCGAGCATCTTCAATGGTGTTAAAAGGATGACTGGTATTATCCCTACCAGAAGATCGAAAAGGTATACTCTCTTTCGGAACTGCGGCATCTTGTTGCCAATCAGGTTCATAGCTCTGGCATGGTTTGCACCCACCCATACGAAGAAATGGAAGAGACCACGTGCTATTGGACTTTTACCTTTTACATTTTGATATACTCCGGCTTTTACCGCCTCCCAAATTCTGGGTACAGAGCCCATCCAAGATGGATTAACCCGTTGCAGATCAACGAGCATGATCTTCCCGATCGGCTTCGAGTAAGCGATTGCTGATGCTTGGGAAATGATTACGTACTGGAGGATACGTTCGAAGGAGTGCCAGACCGGGAGTACACTGAGCCAACGTTCTCCCTTATGGAAATCGATGACCTTTGGCAGTTGCTCCAATTGGAAAAGGAAGTTCCTATGGGTAAGCATTACTCCTTTTGGTTCTCCGGTCGTTCCGCTGGTGAAAATGATGGTTGCGATATCATCTACTTTCCCCTTAAGGATCTCTTTTTCCACAAAATCGGCATGTTCTCCATTGGACTTCTTTCCGGCATCAATAACATTCTGGTAGGTAATGACATCGACATCATCACGATCATTCAACTCCTGTGTCGCATGGTGGGTGGTATCTATGACGATGAGGGTTTTCAGATGGGGCAAGTTCGTCTTCAGATCGAGAATCTTACGGGCTTGTTCCGAGTTCTCGGCAAAACACACCTTGCTTTCTGTGGTCTTCAGGATGAATTCCAACTCGTAGGGCATGGCATCACGACCTCTGGGTACGTCTGCTCCTCCCAATGAGAGGATTGCCATATCGGCAGCAAGCCATTCCTTCCGGTTGTCGGATATAAGTCCGATTGGATCTTCTCTCTTCACTCCCAAGGTCGCAAGTCCTGCAGCAAGGTCAAGTACTTCCCTGTAGAACTCCTTATACGTGCGAGCGATGAAGGATCCATTGTCATCTTTCGATAACTGGACTTCATTACTGGGGTATTGAGCTACGATGTTCTGAAGTAATTTGGGGAGGGTATTGTGCATAATCAACTCCTTTTAGTTCGGGTAACTGTTATTAAAATTACAAAAAATCAAATTGTGTCAAAAAGAAATATATATGTTTTTTCCAAGTGGAGCAAGAGATTGGACCTGTTCTCGATTGTTTTTTTGACAAATATTCAAATAATATCTAACTTGACACATTTTTATTAAACCGTCAGAATAAATATATCGGAACAGCTTGCTTGCATTACCGAGCGAGTGCAGGGAATGAAAGGAACTTACCTCACTCTTTGTCTTGGGGGATCGATACCTTTGAAGCTCTCTATTCCGATAAAATAACAAAAATGGCCGAACTTGTTGTATAATCAACATGTCGAGGCCAATGCGGTTTCTAGAATCTAGAGACCGATAGGAGGTCCTGCATGAATCATGTCCGTGTTCGTGACGATGAATGCAAAGGATGCGCCGTCTGCGTCTCCGTTTGTCCAAAAAAATGCTTAGCCATGTCTGGCAAGCTTAATTCAATGGGATACGAATATGTCCAATTCATTAATCCTGAGGCATGTACTGCCTGTGGGTTGTGTTTTCTTAGTTGTCCCGAACCGGGGGCTCTTACTGTGGTTTCAGAGGAGGAGCACTAATGGGTAGACGATTGATGAAAGGAAATGAGGCAGCTGTCCATGGAGCACTTATGGGTGGATGTACCCACTTTTTCGGATATCCGATCACCCCGGCGAGTGAGATTGCCCAAGCCGCTGCCTATTATTTTACTGGTGCCGGTAGGACATTCCTACAGGCGGAATCGGAAGTCAGTGTTATCAACATGCTCTACGGTGCCGCAAGCGCAGGAGCTAGGGTGATGACCGCATCCTCAGGTCCCGGAGTAGCTTTGATGGGAGAAGGTCTCTCCTATCTTGCCGGAGCACGTCTACCATCGGTAGTGATCGATATGCAAAGGGCAGGTCCTGGATTAGGAAATATCTGGCCAGAGCAGAGTGACTACAATATGGTGGTAAAAGGTGGCGGGCACGGAAACTATGCCAATATCGTACTGGCTCCTGCATCTGTCCAAGAGATGTTCGATTTCACTCGAAAGGCATTTACCTTAGCCGATACCTACCGGATGACAGTCTTCATCCTTAGTGATGCCTATATCGGACAGATGATGGAACCTGTTACGATTGAAGGTCCGGTTCTCCATGGAGAGAGGAAGGAATGGGCTGTCTACGGGGATGCTGCAAGTAGGAAGAACCTCATTTCTTCTATCTACATGAGTCCACCTTTACAGAGGAAACACAACGAGGATCTCCAAGAAACCTATAAGAGGGTAGAAAGGGAGATAGTCGACTATGAGACATATCTGATAGATGACGCGGATATCGTTTTCGTTGCCTATGGGATTGCAGCTAGGATAGCCCACTCAGCCATTCATACACTACGGGATAAAGGCGTGAAGGTCGGTTTGCTCAGGCCGAAGACACTTTTCCCTCTCCCCAGGGAGATAATCGAATCCATTGCCCGGAAGGGAGTTTCATTGGTCGTTGTAGAACTCAGCAGTGGCCAGATGGCGGATGATATCGAGCTTGCATCCAAAGGTATGGCGCCGGTATCACGATACCTCACTATGGGAGGGGAGACTCCCACCGTAGCGGAATTGGTCCAGCGTATCGAAGAGGATTTTGTACATGGGGGCAAGAAATGACCAAGGAGATACAACGATTCGGTAAAGCGGAAAGTTTTTATGATACCTATGAAAGAAAAGGTGAAGGTTCCTTTACCACCCATTACTGTCCTGGTTGCGGCCATGGTACCATCCAGAAGATGATCGCTGAGGCAATCGATGCACTTGGAATCCAGGATCGCACTGTTTTCCTCTCTCCGGTTGGATGTGCTGTATTCGCCTATTATTATTACGATACAGGTAATATTCAATGTTCACATGGCAGGGCTCCAGCGGTAGCTACAGGGGTTAAAAGAACAGTAAAGGATGCCATTGTAATAAGCTATCAGGGAGATGGAGATTTGGCGGGAATCGGTATGACGGAAATCATGCATGCTGCCAATAGGGGAGAGCCGATCACCGTATTCTTCATCAATAATGCGATATACGGTATGACCGGTGGTCAGATGGCCCCCACCACACCACTTGGACAGAAGACGTTGACCACGCCGTTCGGAAGAGATGAAAAACGTGATGGCAATCCACTGGGCATGGCAGAAGTCATGAATGCGTTGAAAGCTCCCATCTATATCGAACGTTGTGCAGTATCCAGCCCAAAACAGATCATAAAGACGAAAAAAGCGATCCGGAAAGCCCTCCAGGCGCAAGTAGATGGTTTAGGGTTCTCTTTTGTGGAAATTCTATCTCCATGTCCAACCAATTGGCGTATGACTCCCGTGGATTCTCGCGCATGGATTGACCAACAGATGGTTGAACAATTCCCTCTGGGTACGTTTCGAAATATCGACAAAGAAGGCGAACACACGCCCACCTCAGAAGAGATTCAACCGCTGGATGACCATGCGCTTATCGAGTTCTTAACATCAGATTCGAATATCCCCATTCTTCGGGAAGACCCTCTTCAGCAGACACAGAGGATCAAAATTTCCGGATTCGGTGGTCAGGGTGTCCTTTCGGCAGGTGAACTTCTGGCGACTTGTGGTATGATGGAGCATCTGGAGGTATCTTGGCTTCCCTCCTATGGTCCAGAGATGCGTGGCGGAAGTGCGAATGTTAGCGTCACACTCTCTAAGGATGAGATTGGTTCTCCATTGATCGATCATCCCAATGTGCTGATTGTGATGAATGGCCCATCGCTGGATATGTTCGAGCCCTTGGTCTGTCCTGGTGGTCTGGTTGTGGTTAATTCTTCGATTGTCGATCGAAAAGTAGAGCGGACAGATGTGCAGGCGATCTACATACCCGCGACCGAAATTGCCCGAGATGCTGGCCTCCAGTCGGCTGCTAATGTGGTTTTGGCTACAACGTATCTGAGTTTGAGTGGCGTCATACCGCTACAAACGCTTAAAGCATGTATCCCTTTGGTATTGCGGAAAAGGGAGTATCTGGAGAAGAATCTAAAGATTGTAGAAAAGACCTTAGACTACTTGGAGAATACGAATTGAGAGGATAATGCATGATGGAAATCCAAACTTCACTGGTACTTGCAATAAATCCCGGATCTACCACTACAAAACTGGCTTTATTCTCGGATGAAAAGGAGATAGCGACTGAAAACCACGAACACACAGTCGAAGAATTGGCTCGATTCGGTTCGGTTTTTGAACAGTTCACCTTTAGACGCGATCTCGTAATACAATTCTTGGCCAAGCACCATGTGCAACCAGGAAAATTGGCGATTGCCATGGGTAGAGGAGGCTTGTTGCATCCTTTACCTGGAGGAGTCTATCGGGTCGGACATCGTATGTTGCGGGATCTGGAATCTTGTGCCTATGGAGAACATGCATGCAACCTTGGGGCTCCTCTTGCCGATGCTGTGGCAAAACGTTTCGGGTGTGAAGCCTTAATCGCCGATCCGGTTGTCGTAGATGAGATGATAGATGAAGCAAGGATTTCGGGAATTCCAGATATTGAGCGAAAGAGTATATTCCATGCCCTGAATCAGAAATTCGTTGCTCGCAAAGCCTCGGAAATCATGGGTAGGCGGTATGAAGAGGTCAATCTTATCGTTGCCCATCTTGGTGGTGGGATCTCCGTTGGCTCCCACCGATATGGGAGAGTGATCGATGTGAATAACGCTCTCGATGGAGAAGGCCCATTCACTCCCGAACGCTCAGGCGGAGTACCTGTCGGCTCCTTGGTCCGTCTCGCGTTGTCGGGGACCTATACCTACCCTCAGTTGAAAAAAATGATTACAGGATCTGGGGGTCTCTATGCCTATACAGGAACGAGGGATGTCAAGAGTCTAGCCTCTCGTGCTGAAGAAGGCGATTCTGATGCTGAATTTTGGATTAGAACCCTAGTCTATCAGATTTGTAAGGAGATATGCTCCCATTTCGCGGTATTGGAAGGTCATGTCGATGCAGTTGTGCTCACCGGTGGGATAGCGCATAATGAAGGTATGATGAAGATGGTCGAAAGACGTATCGGTTCTTTGGCGAAAATCATAGTGCTTCCAGGGGAGGGCGAAATGCAGTCCCTTGCGGAGAATGCCTTTGCCGTTCTTAGACATGGTAGGGAGGTAATGGAGTATGAATGATCGGGATAAAGTAGTGGCGATCGTCGGCTCATCCCATGCCGAGAGCCTTCGGGCTATGGAAGCCTTGCGATCCAAACAAGGTGTGGACTTTGTTTTGTATGGAGACCGGCAAGAGACTAAACGTATGGCCGAAACCCTTGGCATTGATTTGACTGGGATCACGATGAACCATACGATGGATACCATGGAATCCTGCAAAGAGGCCGTAATTGCTGCTAGTGAAGGGCGTGTACAGGTTCTTATGAAAGGCTCGGTCCATACCGCCGAGTTCTTGAAGGCTGTACTCAATAAGGAGTTGGATCTTCTTCCCGAAGGAGCTCTACTCAGCCATATCGCAAAGTTGACACTGCCTTGGTATCACAAGATGCTGTTTCTTACCGATGCAGCAGTTTCAATTCTGCCTGATCTTGATAAAAAGGTGCAAATTATCATAAATGCTATTTCGGTTGCCCATAATCTAGGGATCGAGAATCCGAAAGTCGCACTGGTATGTCCTGTTGAGACGGTCAATCCACGTATCGTCTCAACAACCGATGCCTCTCAGCTGGTGTTTTTACAGAAGAACACTGAAGCATTTTCCCAAGCAGTGATTGAAGGCCCGTTCGGCTTGGATGTCGCTTTGTCACAGGATGCTGCCACCATAAAAGGTATAGAAGGCGAGGTCCCTGGCGATGCCGATATCCTGGTCTTTGGGAATATCGATGCTGCGAATGCAACCTATAAGGCTTTTCTTTCGGTTCCTGACGTGGCTTCTGCTGGGATTGTGGTTGGTGCGAAACTCCCCATTGTTCTCACATCGCGCTCGGAATCGATGGAAACAAGAATCGCTTCTATTGAATTAGCCCTCTCTGTTGCTCCATAATCGAATCTCCCTATAGAAGCAATTTATTAGGCATGGTACACTTGTGCTCAGGAGAGGGGAATCGGGTAGTGGATAAGGAATTCTATAGAAAAATTATCATTGAATCCTCTATCGGCTATGCTTATGCAGCCGTTGTCACCGATAACGACGGTAATCCTACTGATCTTTCATTGATTGAAGTCAACGATGCCCTCGCAAAACTTGTCGGTATGCAAAAAACCGATTTCGAAGGAAAGAATCTCTCTACATGTCTTCCCCAGATTCAAGGAAATGAATTCAATTGGATCGCATCGGTAGGTAGGGTAGGACTTACCGGTATTAGCCAACACGTTGTACAACGTGTTGACTATGTCGATCGTTGGTTCAGTGTACGTGTCAGTTGTCCTGAGAAAGGTAAGATCGTAGTACTGATAAACGATGTTACTGCCGAAGTCAAACGGACACGACTATATGAAGGTATAGTCAACCTTACCCCTGTTTTGATCTTTGTGATCGATTTCGAAGGTAAAATCATCATTGCCAATGATGAGTGGACTCATATTCTCGGTTACCCGAAACAATCTTTGCTCGGCTCCCATGTTTTCGATTATATCCATCCCGAAGATATCGAATCCACGGTTAAGGTAATGGAGGATCTGGATGAGAATCGGGTGATCCGAAATTTTGTGAACCGGTATAGAAATTTCGAAGGAAGCTTTAGATCCTTGGAATGGCGAGCCCATGTGAGCGATGGTCTAATTTATGGATCAGCCCGGGATATCACAGAGAGGATGGCAACAGAGAAGCAGAAACAACGGGAACTCGACTTGATGAACCTCCTTTTCGACCAGACTCTCACCGGAATGTTCATGATGATGTTGGAGGAACCGGTCGATTGGGACCAGGCTTCTGACAAGGATGCCCTTCTCGACTCAATGATGGAAGATCTCCTATTAGTGAAGACCAACCAAGCCTTCCTCGAACAGTTTGGTACCAATGCTGAACATGTTGCCGGTATGAGTCTTTCCGAGTTGTTCAGCAATAATCTCGAGACTACCAAGCAGGTCTGGCGTGAACTCATGGACCAGGGGAAGACAAGCCAGGAGTTCGAAGGACGCAAATTCGATGGTACTCCGATCTGGATAAGGGGAGATTACCACTGCCTGTACAACTCGAAACGGCAAATTGTCGGTAATTTTGGTATGCAACTCGATATATCCGATCGACGGTTGAGTGAAGTCGCATTAAAGAGAAGCGAACGAAGGTATCGGCTTATTGCAGAACATGCCTCCGATGTAATCTGGGTATACGATGTAGAAAAGAGGGCATTTGTATATCTGAGTCCCTCTGTACGGCAATTCCTCGGCTACGAACCGGAGGAGTTGATTGAGAAACCGGTCGAGTTCTCCCTATATCCCCAAGATGTAGAGCGGATCAAAAAGAAACTGGGTCATATGATCCTTGAATTTTCCAAGCATCCCAAATTGGAGAAACGGTGGAAACTGCAAATGCGCCAGGTTAAGCGGGATGGTTCGGTGATTTGGGCAGAGGCTTCCATTAATTTTAGGCTCAAGAGATCGCAGAAAGTGGAAGCGATCGGTGTAAGTCGTGATGTCACCACCAGAAAACGTAACGAAGAGAGGATTCTCCATCTGAGTTATCGAGACCAACTAACAGGACTCTATAACCGTCGTTACTATGAAGAGCGTCAGACAATACTCTGTTCCGATGAACGATACATGCCACTATCGGTCGTTGTGTGTGATGTGAATGGTCTAAAACTTACCAATGACGTATTCGGACATCAGATGGGGGATCAGTTGCTGGTCACTTGCGCCAACTCACTCTTAGCTGTGAATAAACAAAAAGATATCATTGCAAGGATTGGAGGCGATGAATTTGTTGTCCTCATGGCAAAGACTTCGCAGGAAGAAGCCCTCGAGAGAATAGAGGGAATGAGACAGGAAATTGCCGATAAACAGGTTGGCAAGACAAGACTCTCTGTCTCCTTCGGGTGTGCGACAGCCTATAAGACCTCAGATTCATTCGAAGCTATATTCAAACAAGCTGAAGATATCATGTATCGACAGAAGTTGTTGGAAAGCTCCAGTTATAAGCATGATGTCATAAAAGTCTTAATCCATAGTCTCTATGATAAGGGTCGTTATGAGAAGGACCATAGTGAACATGTCGGGGCGCTCTGTATCCAGTTGGGAAGAGAAATGGGCTTTCCGCCAGCCGAGGTGGATGACTTGCGTTTGGCAGGTATGCTACACGATATTGGGAAGATCGGAATTTCCCAGGAGTTGCTCAACCAGAAGAGACAGCTCTCGGATCAGGAATGGTCCCAGATGCGAAGGCATCCCGAAATGGGATTCCAGATTCTCCGCTCCGTCCAAAACTTTGGGCATATCGCCGATTGGATCTTGGCACATCATGAACAGCCCGATGGGAAAGGCTATCCCCGAGGCTTGACCGATACCTCAATACCACTGCAGGCCAAAATTATCGCTGTAGCGAATGCATTCGACTCGATGACCAGTCCAAGTGGATATAGGCAACAGCCGCTATCGATTGACGAGGCTCTTCGTGAGCTAGACCGATGTTCCGGAACCCAGTTCGATCCTTCGGTCGTGAAAGCCTTCCATTCGTTGCCAATATCCTATTTGTCCGACCCGACGCTACAGAAGGAGGAACTCTTTGATGAATCGGTATGAACAACAGGACTTGTATGGGAACTTACTCAAATCCATTGCTGATCCATTCTTTATCATCTCGGAAGACGGGACATATCTCGATGTCTTCGGAGGAACTGAGCGCACGTTGTATGATGATGCAGAGACATTGAAGGGGCGGAATATCTACGATTTCATGGAGAGGGACTTCGCTGAATTCTTCATGGAACAGGTCAAACGGACATTGGATGGAAAGGCAATGAATAGTTTCGAATACCAGTTGGCTACTGAGACGGTAGATGGTATTCCAAAGAATGGTCCCGGTGGAACACAGTGGTTCGAAGCCCGGATGTATCCATTGGATAGACTGTATGAAGGCCATCGCGCAGTTACTTCACTTATTCTGAACATTACCGAAAGGAAACAGCTCCAACAGAAGCTACGTGAACTGTCATACCAGGATTCACTTACCAAAATCTACAATAGACGGTTTTTCTTTGAACGATTCAGCGACCAATTGGAGTTATATACACAAGATAAGATGCCCTTATCAGTGGTTATCCTCGATATCGATCATTTTAAGGAGATCAACGATGGGTATGGCCATTTCGCAGGCGACCATGTCCTTAAGCAATTGGTCTCATTGATCCAAACACTGGTGGGAAAAGAGATCAATTTAGCCCGATTCGGAGGAGATGAGTTCATCTTTTCCTTGGAGGGTTACTCGATGCAGCGGAGCATGGATCTTGCGGAAGACCTGCGCTATAAGGTACAACACAATGCATTCACCTTCGGACAGACCCCAATTCCGCTTACCATTAGTATCGGACTCTCCGATGTTACGTTGTTCGATACCGATACCGCAAGTATCATCGCTAGAGCTGACAAAGCCTTGTATATGGCAAAGACCCAGGGGCGCAATAGAGTAGTAAGGCTATAGGAGATTTATGGTAATCGATATTATCTACAATATTTCACTTCTTTTATCCATCAGTGTCATCTATGCGACACTCCCTATAAGAAGGCTTCGAAACGACAGACTCTTCCTTTTCCTGATGGGATTCATATTGGCCGCTGTCGGTATCCTCATTATGTCTCGTCCTTTGGTAATGTCCCCAGGTGTGGTATTCGATGGAAGATCCATCCTTCTCGGAGTCACAGCGATGTTCTTCGGTGCCATACCTACTTGCATCGCAGCTTGTGCCATGATGACCTACCGGATCATTATTGGTGGAGGCGGAATGGTGACCGGAATTCTGGTGATTCTGACTGCGAGTGGTATCGGGGTAGCTTGGCACCATCTGAGATTCAATCGATTCATGGAATCGAAGTATACGAACCACATCGAATTGTATCTTGTCGGACTGATCGTCCATATCGTCATGTTGGCTTGTATGGTGTTCATGCCGGGCGAAATACGTACACAAGTATTCATGAGTCTGAGTCTTCCGATTCTGCTCGTGTATCCTTTGGGAAGCTACTTCCTTTCGATGCTTCTCTATAACCAGATGCTTAGGATAAAGATGGTCCTTCGCTTGGAAGAGAGCGAACAGTGGTTCAAGGCGATGTTCGAACAGGCTCCCATGGGTATCGTAGTAACGGATTCAAAAAGTGGAACGCCCGTTTCGGTAAATAGGAAATTCCTTGAAATCCTTGGAATGACAAAGATTGGCTATCATGGTCAATCTTGGAAAGAGATTACCCATCCCGATGATCTAGCTGAAGACGAAGCAATGATGCATCGTCTCATGGCAGATGAAATTCCTGCATTCACGATGGATAAACGCTATATCCGCCCCGATGGCACATCCGTTTGGGTGAATATGGCGGTTACCAAACTTGCTGCCGTAACAAAGGGTACTCCTCTCCATCTTTGTATGATTACCGATATTACCGCTAGGAAGGAGATGGAGCAGGCGATCCTATGGGCAAACCGCCACGACGTGCTCACTGGATTGGACAATCGGCAATCATTCGAAGAGGAGCTGGCGAAAGCCGATGAACGGAAGGATTATCCACTTGCTCTGCTTATCGGTGATTTGAATGGACTCAAGGTGGTAAACGATGCTTTTGGGCGTGAAGCAGGAGACAATCTGCTTATCAAGGTGGCACGGGTAATCGAGGATGAAGGACGTGATTGTATAGTTTGTTCCCGTTTTGGAGGGGATGAATTTGCCCTCCTGTGCGATAAGACAGAAGAACTCGAAGCATGGGAGATTGCGAATCGTATCAGTTCGAAAATCGAGAAAATCGGGGTCCATCATGTAACAGTTACCATGTCCTTTGGGGTTGCTGTAAAGACTCATGTCTCCGAGAGTTTGAACGAACTGGTAAAGAGGGCAGAAAATGGTCTGAATTGGAGTAAATTGAACGAGAGCCCGAGTACCCGAAGTAGGGCGATAAATACCATAATCAGCACCTTGCATGAGAAGAATCGTCGAGAAGAACTACATTCCCGACGGGTAAGTGTTTTGGTCGTCCGTATCGCTGAAGCCGCCGGTCTTGGCACGAAAAAAGTTGCTGAGTTACGTACAGCTGGCCTTCTTCATGATATTGGAAAGATAGCGATCGATGAATCCATTCTCAATAAGCAAGGGAAACTTACTCCTAGGGAGTGGGAAGCCGTCAGACGTCATCCTGAGACTGGTTGGCGGATTCTGGGATCAGTTGGGGAATTAGGTGAGATGGCCAACTATGTCCTAGCGCATCATGAGCGGATGGATGGAAAGGGCTATCCCAGAGGACTCAGAGGGGATGATATACCACTTGAAGCGAGAATAATCGCGATAGCCGATGCTTACGATGCAATGACAGCAGCAAGGACATACCGGGAGCCAATTGGGGATCGGCAAGCCGCGATAGAATTAAAAACATGTGCAGGCACCCAATTTGATAAGGACCTGACACGACTGTTCGTCGAGCAGGTCCTTCAGTTCGATTGGAATTCCCTATAGGCTACTTCACCCCGAGGACTGCAATCAACTCTTCCGGCTCCAACCGATAGGGGGAACCTTTACCTTCGTAGAATCCGTGGTCACGGACGAAATGGATGTGTAGATCGGTATAGACAACTTCCCTACCAAGACGCTTGTTCACTACGGTGGTATTCACCTTCTCATACATTCCGGGTCCTCCAAACGGAGAGGGAAGCTTTCCTCGAACGGAATCTACTCGCACATCGTACTCTTCATCTATGGTCATGAACTCTCCTAGCCCATCCAAACCGGCATCCCTGAAGTATTGCATCCGCTGTGCAATCTCCTCATGTGTAACTTCAGCACGTCGTACAATAGCGTCATCCGCGTTAAGGATGTCGATAAGCTTACGTGTATCAGTTCCAAGAAAACCATCTAGAGTTATGACTCCTGGAGCCATCTGTCGCTGTATTGCATCATATCCGGGTGTTTGTTTCATACTCATGTTCCTCCCAACGAATCAAGCGAATTTATCATAGTAGATCCGTTCTTCTGGCATGCCTAATTCCTGCAAGACCTTGATACAGGCATCGATCATTCCAGGACTACCGCACAGATACGCTTCGCTTTCAGAGGCGTTTTCGGTCATCCGTTTTACTACATCGGTAATAAGGCCAGTCTCTCCAGACCAATTATCCTCAGGTTGTGGTTCGCTAAGAGCTGGAATGAATTTAAAGTTCTCCATCCTATCCTCAAGAGCTTTCATCTCATCGAGCAGGAATAGGTCTTTTCCGGTTCTGGCACCAAAGAAATAACGTGCTTTGCGTGGACTCTTCTTTTCTGCCATATCCAAGAGTATAGACTTCAAGGGAGCCATTCCAGAGCCTCCAGCGATACAGATGATATCTCTATCGGTATCACGGAGGAAGAATTCACCGTAGGGTCCGTTCACTGTTACGGAATCTCCCTCTTTCAGGTGTTTATGTACATAGGTTGTACAGATACCATTTGGTACAAGTCGTATCTCAAGTTCGATATGGTTCGTATCGCTTGGGACAGATGCCATCGAATAGGCTCTATAAACTGGTTCATCGGTCAATTCATACGCTGGTACCTGGAATTGGATGAACTGTCCTGCTCGCATCTCAATTTCTGAAGGCTCAATGAGCTTAAGTCTCACTTCCTTGATATCGTGGGTCAAATCACGAATACTCTCTACCTTGGTTTCGAATTGGCGTACCGAGAACAGTTCTTCGGGGATCATGATGGAGACATCATTCTTTACCTTGAACTGACAGGAGAGTCGTACTTGGTTTTTCTTCTCCTCCTCCGATATCCATGGTAATTCCGTTGGTAGGTAATTCCCTCCACCCTCGATAACCCGGACTTTACAAAGTCCACAGGAACCACGTCCACCGCAAGCGCTCGGAATAAAGACCCCTTCGCTATTCAATGCTTTCAAAAGAGGCTGCCCACCGGCGACCTCCAGTTCCTTTTTGTCGTTGATATTGATTTTTACTACGCCATAGTTTCCTACAGTGGCATCGGCTATCACCATAAGTAGGGCAAGGACGACTGAAATCGCAGTAATTACCAGTACACTGATCAATAATGATGCAATCATCTTCGCCTCCCTATGAAATGGTGATCATGCCGGAGAATCCCATGAATGCCATAGCCATGAATCCTGCGATAATTAGGGCGATACCGGCACCTTCAAGTCCAGGGGGAATCTTCGCGGTCTTCAGTCGCTGTCGAATTCCTGCCATCGCCAAGATAGCCAATAGCCAGCCGAGTCCACTACCGAGGCCGAAGAAGAAGCTGGTGATGAAGGAATATTCCCGAATGACCATGAACAGGGATACACCAAGAATTGCACAGTTCACGGTTATCAAGGGAAGGAAAATTCCCAATGCGAAGTAGAGTCCTTCGCTATACCGTTCGATCACCATCTCAATCAGCTGTACGAAGGCAGCTATGACGATAATGAAAACAATGAATCGTAAGTACTCAAGCTGGAATGGTACCAATAGGAAATGATAGACCACCCAGTTGATCGCTGTAGTCACAGCAAGTACAAAGGTGACGGCGATACCGAGGCCAGCTGATGTCTCTAATTCCTTCGATACGGAGAGGAATGAGCACATGCCCAGATAGTTTGTAAGCAGGATGTTGTTAGTAAAGATCGCTGCAAAGAATACGGCTAGGGGAAACAAAAACTCACTCATGGCTGCCCTCCTTGAAAATTGCTTCACGGACAATCCACATGAATATCGCCAGCATGAAGAATCCTCCCGGCGGCATGATCATGATTGCCCAGCTAGTCCACCAAGAACCAAGGATCTGGATTCCCCAAAGGGTTCCTGTCCCAAGCAGTTCACGGAAGAATGCTATGATCAGAAGAACATATGCATATCCTAAGCCACTAGCTAGTCCATCTATGAGTGAGAGCGAGGGCTTGTTCTGGAGAGCGAAAGCCTCAATTCGGCCCATGACGATACAGTTTGTGATAATCAAACCTACATATGGTCCCAGTTGTTTCCACATCTCAGGATAGTAGGCCTTGAGCACGATATCGACGATGATGACATAGGTAGCTATTATCATGGTCTCCACCATCATGCGGATGCGGGATGGAATCCATTTCCTTAACATCGAGAGTGTTAAGCTGGAGAGTGCCAATGTAAATATCACACCTAGGGACATAACCATTGTATTCTCTAGTTTGTTGGTGACCGCCAAGGTGGAACAAATTCCTAAAATTTGTACAAAGACCGGATTATCTTTCCCCAATGGGGCCAAAAATGTTTTTTTCATCATTCCTGCAGCCATATTATTGCCCCCTCGAGATCGAGTCGCTATCTGCGACAGCTCTATTAACGATATTCCTAAAGGATTCGCTTGTCCTGGTAGCTCCCGTGATCGAATCGATCTCATCAGCAGCATCGGCGGTTCCCTCTTCCACGATACGGAATGGTCCCTGCCTGCCTGCGAATTGTGCGGTAAACCATGGTTCTTCTATTCTAGCACCAAGTCCGGGAGTCTCATTCTGACTCACGATGGAGACACCAGAGATCGTCTTCAGATCGTCTTCAAATCCTATCATGATGGTAATCGGCCCCCAAAGACCTGGTCCTGTAATCTCTATCACATGCCGCTTTCCACCATCGGCTGTCTCGGCATGGTAAATGCCCGAATCTTCATTAACCTGTTCTTGGTAAAGAGATGCAACAGAAGCCGGTTGCCCATCGTGGGAAATTCCAGCGGCATCCAAAATACTTCTATACAGGAAGAACTGTTCATTGGTCTCTACCCGCTCTAATGTTGAGAGATGAAGGGATGCCGTAACTACAATACAGGCAACAGTGACCAATGCCATGACAACAAGGGGGTGGATCCGTTTGGTATAAAAACTTTCAGTTTTCATGCAGCACCTCCCGCTTTAGCCTTAGCCTTCTGCTTGGATTTGCGTTGCTTGAAATAGTAGTCGAACAATGGACCGAACATATTCACCAAGAGGATGGCGAATGTAACTCCTTCAGCCCAGTTTGCAAATACACGGATCACTACGGTGAGCAATCCAAATAGGATTCCGTATACCCAACGGCCAGGATCGGTCGATTGAGAAGATGAAATGGGATCCGTAATCATGAAAAATGCTCCAAGAAGGAAAGAGCCGCTTGCAAGAGCATACAGTGGATCCGCTGCATTGGGATGGCCCGCTAACCAAAGGATAGTCTGCAGAATAAGGAAGGATGAGATGGATCCTACGACAATCTTCCAGTTGGCGGCTTTTTTATATACGATGTACAGTCCACCGAGGAGAATCAGGATGGCCGAAGTTTCACCAAAACTTCCGCTGATATTTCCTAATAGAAGGTCTAGATACGGTACGGATTTGGTTGCCATCGGAGTTGCTGCCGAGACGCTGTCGGCCGTGGTGAGCCATGTGCCGAATCCTGCAGGAAACCAATTTATAGTGGTTTGGGGCGCTAGGAATCGTGCTGTCATAGGAACGCCAAAACTGATATAGACGAATGCTCTTGCTGTTATCGCTGGATTGAATACATTCTTTCCAAAGCCTCCAAATACCATTTTGCCGAAGACTATACCAAATGCGATACCCACAGCGGCTATCCAAAGTGGTATGCCTGGTGGTAATGAAAGTGCGAACAATACACTCGAAACGAAGACCGATTCGGTCATTTTCAGTTGATAGCGTTTAGCCATCAGCCATTCACTCAGCAGTCCTGTTGCCACAACTATTGCCAGTACGGCAAGGAATCGCCAACCATAGAGATAGATAGCTGCAAGACACAATGGAGATAATGCGAACAGGACATTCCGCATTACCTGTTGTTTTTGGATTTTCACCGTTTCCTCCCTCTGATTTTGTTCCATTGTAACGCATGTTTTGGATTCTGTAAAAATTTATTGGAAATAATATAATTATGGAATCCCCTTTTTAGAGCATTATTGGACTGATTGCACTGATTTCCACATAGAGGGCACCCATATCATCGCTTACTGTTCCCCGAATTATCAATGGACGTTGGCTATAGAGCAGTTTTCGATACTTTTCATGAAGCTGGGGGAAAAGAATAGTCTCGTAGAGTGCACTTTCGTCCTCAAAAGAGATGAAGTCCATCGGCAAGCCTTGCTTTGTCCATACAGTCTTGCGGGTAATCGGCCAACCGAGTAGTGATATTTGTTTCCCCTTGAATGAGGCCATCTCCATTGCCCTGATTCTTGGGATCCTCGCGATTTGCCCAGCCCAAAGCATGAGTGGATGGTGCTGTCGCAAGAATCCCAGAGCCTCGAACTCACGTCTGAGCTCTGCTTCAGTCTTTCCTTTCTGGATTGGTTGTACCTCTGTCCGCATTGTTTTTATGGTGGGGGAGGTTTCGACATTGAATAAGAGTCCCTGAGATGATTTGTCATCTCTTCCTGCTGTTTTTGTTGTCAGAAGACGCCGGATTTGACCACTTCTCGGAGTTGTAGGGGCTAGTGAGTCAAAAACACCTGCTGCAACTAGGGATACATAGTCATCCCTCTGAAGGGAAAGGCGACTAGCTGCCTCTTCCAGAGAAACGAAATCGCCATCTCTGTTCCTTTCCTGGAGTATTGAAGTTACAGCCGATTTGGAGAGGTTTGCGATAGCCATGAAACCAATGATGATCGAAGATCCTTCTGCATGATATCGGAAACGGCTTTGGTTAATGTCTGGACCCTGAACCCATAAGCCCATTCTTCGGGCTTCACTTATGTAGGCCTGGGGAACATAATACCCACCACCATTTGAGAGTACTGCAGCCATGAAAGCAGCAGGGTAGTGTACTCTGAGAAAAGCTGATTGGAATGATACCATGGCATACGATGCCGAATGTGGTTTACAGAACGAGTATCCCTCGAAGGAGAGCATCATTTCCCAAATTTTGACAATAGTCTCCTCTTTTACTTGGTGCTCTCTACAGCCGTTGAAGAATTCCTCCCTATATCTATCTAACTTTTCCCCACTAGCTTTTTTAGCGATTACTTTCCTGAGTGCATCGGCATCTGCTTCATTGAAACCGGCGAGAGCCACTGCAGTCTTAGATACATCCTCCTGATAGCAGAGGATTCCATATGTCTCGTCTAAAATCGAAGCGAGAAGAGGATGCAAGGGATCCCAAGCCTCACCTTTCAGTCTTCTGACATATTCATTGATGAAAGCATTTGCTGCTGGTCTGATGATTGAAGAATGGATGACTATATGGGCAAAATCGCCTCTCCCTGTCTTTTTCTGTAACTGCCGCATAGCCGGTGATTCAATATAAAAGACTCCAATGGAATCTCCCCGGGACAAGGCTGCTATGGTGGCGGAATCTTCGGCAGGTCTCCATGTCTGTTCATCTATTTCGATCCCCTGTTCTCGTAAATTCTGTAGGGCATCTCGTATTACGGCAAGCGAGCGATTACCCAGCAGATCTATTTTTACCAATCCTGCGGCTTCGGTGCCCTCCTTTTCCCATGCCAACAAGGGGTACCCTTCTGCCGATTTCTCGACGGGAACATAGGTTTCAATCCGATCTGGGGTAATGACCATCCCTCCACAATGCATGGATAGTCCTCTGGGGAGTCCTTCGATTCTCGTTGCTGTGGCTCCGATTGTATGCCATAAGGGATCTTCTACTTCTATGGTGGAAAGACCCGATTCGTAGAACTTGCGTTCAACACGGGTGATATCGGAGTCGGGGATTCCGTAGGCTTTCGCTGTCTCTCTTAGGGCGGAACGAAATCTGAACCGATTATGGTTTGCCACCCTGGCGCAATGTTCTCTCCCAAAACGTCTTATGACCTCCTGCAGGATTTCATCCCGTTCATCCCAAGCAAAATCGACATCAATATCGGGAGGATCTGTCCTTGCCATGGTTAAAAACCGTTCAAAATAGAGGTTGTGTGCTATCGGGTCGACATTGGTTATTTCCAGCGCATAGGATACGATGGAAGCCGCACCGGAACCTCGTCCACAAGTCCTGCTTGCCATAGAAACGATATCATCCATGACCAGAAAGTAGGGGGCGAATCCTTTCCTTACGATAATATCCATTTCATAATCGATACGTCCTAAAATTGCATCCGATAACTCACCATAGCGACGTTCGGCGCCCAAGAGGACCCTTTTGCGGAGTTCTTGCTGTGGATTACTGTCGGCAACAGGGTATGCGGGGAAGACAAAGGAATCGAAAAGAGGAATATCGGCACACTCGTCAGCTATAGCATCACTTGCCTGTACTGCCTCAGGCCAAGAGGAGAATGCTTGGGTATATTTGGAGGCGGAAAGGATGGTATGCCCGGACGATTCCACCTGTTGCTGGGTAAGCATACCTATCGTTTTTCCCAGATCGATAGAGCGGAGCACAGCGTGGGTCTTATGGTCCTCCTGCTTGAGGAACGTAGCATCATCGATCGCTACAAGTGGTAAGCCCAACTTCCTTGCCGTAGAGATGACACCCCAATCATACGGTGTTATAGCCCCGTAGAGCTCAACCACCTTTTTGGCTAGTCGTTTCAAGAGAGAAGGGGAAGCTGTAGCGAGTATAAGCCCCTGTGTATCGGTAGTCAGGGCTGTCATATAGTCGAATTCGACTTCTTGTTGTCGTCTTGAAAGGATCGTGCATAAACGAGAATATCCTCTTTTAGTCCGTACGAATGCAAAAATAGACTCTTTTCCAACTACCAGTTGGACCCCGATGACCATCTTTATGTGGTGTGATGCCGCCTCTTGCCGGATTTCATGCAATCCATAAAGATTATCCCGATCGGTGATTGAGATTGTCTTACATCCCTGGGTTGAAAGATAATCGATGATCGATTTTGGTGAGTTCGTTCCCCAGAGAAGAGAGAAGGAAGAACGGATTCCAAGGCGACTATGCATGGAAGACCGCCGCCGCATGAGTCAGCGCTGTCATGCCAAACCGAATACGGGTAGCGTCCACAGCAGTCTGCAAACGTTCCTCACGTGAAAGGCCTGGTGGCGTAAACAGATCTGGTTCTCTTCTTGCTGGGGCCAAGCCTTGTAGGGTGATTACGATAGCCCGAATCCTGACACGACGTTTCAATGCCAACTGTAGGGCCTTCCATGAGCCCTGTATGATGTGTGCATCGAGAACCATGGGCTTACAGCTACGGTATGTAGCCTCATTGGATACTCCATCTGCCCAGAAGAGGGTACAAGAAATCGATGAGCAGGCTAGAAGTTCCTTTCTCATGATTACGCCGGCATCCTCCGATGCCGCGACCATAGCTGCATGAATGGCATCCATATCGAAAGCCGGTTCGGAAAAATCGATACGCCGACGAATATTTCTGGTTCCTAGGGCACGGGAATCCACCGGAGAGGTGTCCCAGCCCCTTGCGGCATTCCTGAGGGCAATGCCACGTTTTCCAAGAAGGGCTACAACCTGTTGATCGTCCAGCTCAGCAAATTGCCCAATATCCTGGAAACCTGCGACAGAGAGTAATTTTCCTATCGAAGGACCTACTCCCGGAAGTAGTGCAATATCCTGCATCGCGAGAAACGCTGATTCATCACCCTCCCTTATTTGGGTGATTCCACTTGGGCGGATGGTCCGCGTCCCAATCTTTGCCACCAATTTGTTTGAAGCTACGGCAACTGCGGGTTCCACACCCATTGCTTCCTGGATCTCATTCCTTAGATGGACAGCACAATCCACAGGTGGTCCGAATAGACGTGTTGTCCCGGCGACATCGATATACAGGTGTCCGCCAAGATCATGTTGGATGGTCGGGGAAAAGCGTGATGCGACAGAAAACATGACCTCCTCCGCCTTTGCTGTGGCTGTAGCATCGGGGCAGATAGTCTTTAGGGACGGGAGTATGCGGATAGCTGTTGTCACCGGCATTCCGGCATGGATTCCCTCTTCCATGGCTCTCTTGGATGGAGAAAGGACCACCTGCCGTGCCGAGCCCTCCTTTGCGATAACAAAAGCGGAATCGGCCAATGAAGGATCCTTTGCCATGGCAACGGCGGCTGCAAAGTTGGTTACATTGATGTGGATGATACTGGCTCGGTCACCTATCATCTCTTTATGCTCCCCGAAGTGATCAATTTTTGGAGGATGAGAGCATTTTGTGTGGCTTGTCCTTTTCTGTGGTTATTGAAGTAGACCAATACCAATCGTGTCGAGGTTGCAAGACTTTTAATCCTTTGGGCTATGATCGAAAGTTCCTGTGGTGAATACAGATAGTCATATCGGCTAGCGGCATCCGATCCCCACCAACACTCTTTGTTTCGACCATGAAGACGCACGTAGGATAATGCCGATGTGGCTACATCCATCATGGGAGGAGAACTTTTGATGTCGGGAAGATCCAAAGATGCCAAAGCGACTTGTCGCTCTCTCAATGCATCCAAGGTCCTGTTGTTGTACCACTGGGCATTACGGAATTCCACGGCGAGGGGGAATCCTTCGAAAGTTCGCAGAAGTTGGTCGAGATATTTGCGACGATCCGGCTCATAATGGAAAGAATAGGGGAATTGAAAAAGAATGGCCCGTAGCGCTCCACGATCCTGAAGTGCGGTTACCGCTGTACGGTAAGTCTGCGCAGAGGATCGCCAGTTTGCGAGATCTATGGTATGGGTAAGCGATTCGTGGGCCTTTATGGCATATCCGATCCCAGGTGCTTGGTCATGCATCGCAAGTAATTTCTCTGCTTGTGGCATACGGTAGTAACTGAAGTTGAGCTCTACTGTTGGAAATATGGTCGCATAGTGAGAAAGATAGGATTCAGCCTTTGTCCCTTCCGGATAGAAAGGCCCAACCCACTCTGTGTAGCTGTATCCCGATGTACCGATCAATATCGTTGCCATGACTATGGTTTACTATACATCTGTATAGTAGTCAAGGGGTGTTACGTCCTCCGTGGTATATCCCGTAGCGCCCCCTTTCTTGTTCTTTGATAGCATAGACTGTCATTTCGGCACGTTTTATCAGTGTATTGGCATCTTCTCCATGTTCGGGAAATAAGGAAATACCCAAACTGGCGGAAACTTCCAATGCGATTCCTTGAATGTGAAATGGTTCTGAAAAAGCCAATTTAATCTTCTTTGCGACGGACAACACATCTTTTCTGGATCTAATACCGCCAAGGAGTATCAGGAACTTGTCACTACCGAGACGCGAGACCAGGTCACTTTTTCGCAATTGTGCCTTTATCCTCATGGCTACAGACTGGAGTATCGCATCACCTGCAGAAAACCCATAGGTTTCATTGATTTCGGAGAAGTAGTCGATATCGACGATAAGGAATGCCACCAAATCATTAGTATATCGTGCCTGGCTAAGAGTCAGTTTTGCCTGGTCTTGGAAGAAATTCCGATTTGGAAGACCGGTGAGGATATCTTGTGTTGCGAAAAACGAGAGTTTGTCCTCCCACTGCTTTTGTAGTGTTATATCCTCTATGGCACCATCATAGTAGGCAACTTGCCGATTATTGTCATGGATAGATCTGGCCGAATCCCGTATCCAGATCGTGCTTCCATCGGTTCTCTTCATGGAATGGATGAAGCCTTGGATACATTCCTCACGACCGATTGTCTCTTTCCAGATTTCCACATCCTCTTCATTCACAAAGAGCGAAAAGTAATTGTTACTTTCTTTAGTTGTTCGGTCTGTCTCGTTGCACAAATCTTTGAATGTACGGTTTCTTTCTATGAAAATTCCCTCAGGACTAATCCGATAGAGTCCGATAGGTACATTCTCAAAAAGAGAATCGTTTGAATCGGCATTTTCGTCCATTCGAACAGTTCTCGCTATGAGTTCGGGAACGTGAGGTGAAATGGCTGAAAGGATTTCTATAATTTTGGCGTAGGCTTTTTCGGTATCGGTCAATGGGATGATAGGAGAATTATCATCTTCGATATCCCTATCGCTTACTTGGATAATTCTTCTGATGGAACCGATATCGTGTAGTATTCTTGATATGGTTTCCTGTGGGTAGAAGTCTTCCATATCCATAGAAAGGATGGCTATATCAAACCTTTGTCTTTTTAGTTTTGCCAAAGCATCGGTCATGGTATCAACTCTAGTTGTCAGATTAACTTCAGTTTGTAAAAATTTGGTCATTTGTTCTTTGCTGCCGGAGGATTCCGCGATAATAAGCACTCGAATATGGTCAATCATGATACTCCTCCAAGATTCTCTTATTATCAATCCAGGACAACCATACTGTCAATGTCGGTATTTTTATATCTTGGGTTGTCTTTCCCCGGTTTCAGGGAGATAATGCGCTATATGAATACTCATGTGATCCTATTGTCCGGTGGTTCGGGTAAACGGTTATGGCCATTATCGAACGATATCCGATCAAAACAGTTCCTCTCTCTCCTTGCTGATAGCAATGGAGGATTGGAGTCAATGCTCCAACGTGTATATCGCCAACTGCGAATCGAATTTCCCCATGAGCGGGTTGTCTTGGCTACCGGAGGAGCTCAAAAGGAACAGATAGAGGCTCAGCTGGGAGTTTCCGTAGACATCGTCTGTGAACCTGCCAGACGAGACACCTTTCCAGCCATAGCGCTCTCTTGTACGTTTCTTGCCGATAGCTGCAATGCCGCTTTGGATGATGTAGTTCTGGTATTGCCTGTCGATGTGTATGCAGATCAGGAGTATTTTTCTACGGTAAGGCAGATACGTGATGCGGTTGCAAGAGATGCCGCCGAGTTGGTGCTTATGGGCATTGCCCCGAATATTCCTTCAGACAGGTTTGGCTATATGGTTCCTTCCTCCAATAGGCGGGAAGGGTACCCGCTTATAGATCGATTTGTAGAAAAACCTGTTATAGAAGTTGCTCAGAATCTCATTATGCAGGGAGCGCTCTGGAATGGTGGCGTGTTCGGATTCCGTCTAGGGTATCTGATGGACATTGTCGATCGCCAGATCGGGGAGTCCAGTTATGGAGCCTTGCTTGATTCCTATGCCTCTGTAGAGAAGATCAGCTTCGACTATGCTGTGGTCGAGAAAGCCGAGTCTATAGCCCTAGTTCGCTACTCAGGTATGTGGCGGGATCTCGGTACATGGGAAACCCTTTCCCGCGAGATAGGAGCTGATGGGATAGGACGTCATACCAAGTCGCAAACAGAAAACACTATTGTAGTAAATGAGTTGGACATTCCAATCGTAGCGATTGGAACAAAGGATTTGGTGATTGCTGCTAGTGCCGATGGAATCCTCGTTAGTGACAGGAAAACCAGCAACGGATTGAAGCCCCTAGTAGATACATTCGAGGATCCTCCCCGTTTTGTACAATATGCCTGGGGAAGCAGTCGGGTAGTAGATCGTATTGTCGGTCATGGAAAGATTAGGCAAGAAACCCGTGTGCTCGAAATACGTGCAAATCAAGAATATAGATTATCCTGCATCGCTGGAGAGGAAAAGACTTTCCTCTGCATTGAAGGTGAGTGCAAGATTTTTTGCGAAGGAGAGGCGAACCCTCTTGAGCGTGGTGAAAGAGTACTCTCATCCAAAGAACGTAGCTATCGGATTACCTGTACTACTGCGTTACGGGCTTTGGAAACAGTGTGGTATGCGGTTTAAACCTTGATGCATGTTTTATTTGGATTTATTCCATCTGCTCTAGCCGATTGACCTTTTCATACAGTACACTAGAGAAAATTGAAATTTGTATAAATTTGATGTGATGGAACGCATTGCCCGAAGGAGGTGCTATGGTTGGTCATCGGAGATCGAATTGGATTGGCATTGGAACTCTTTTGCTGATCTTAATCTTTGTCTCATGTGAAAAGGAGACTCAGGAATCGGCAGCAGTCGACTCAGTGACAGCGACGACCGATTATACCCAACTGGTGAGCTCTACAGTGGTGGTGGAGAGGGCAGCCTTACGACCCACACTCTTCGCTAGCGGTGTGGTCAAGGGGCAACATGAGGTTTTGGTAAAAGCCCGTACTTCTGGAGTGGTGAACTCTATCGATTTTTCATTAGGCCAGCAAGTCGAACAAGGGCAGACCCTCGTTGTGCTTGATGATACGATTGCAAAACTTTCGGCAAGCCAGATATCCCTACAAGTCCAGAATGCTCGTAAAGAACTAGATGTGCAGAACCAATTGTATGAGCGGGGTGCGATCTCGCTCAGCATGCTAAACCAGACGAAATCTGCTTTGGATGGGCTGGAAGCTCAGCTTGAACGTGCGCAGGAGACTCTTCGTGATACTACCATTTCAGCTCCGATTGCGGGGAGTATCGCCGATGAAGGTATCTCATTGATCCTAGGGGACACCGTCCAGGCAGGGCAAACCATTACCCGGATCATAGACCTGAACGAGATGCGTATAGCACTTTCCCTTGGCCAATCCCAGATTTTCTTCGTGCAAGAAGGTGCAAAGGCGACCATAGAGATCATGACCCCAAACGAAGTGATTAGGGCAGAAGGTGTCGTTGGTGCCGTCAGTTCAGGAAGCGATTCACGTACCGGCAGTTGGACAACTTTTGTCGATTTTACAAATCCACGGCCTGATTTAATACGCGCTGGAGTCTCAGCCAATGTCACTATCAAGAATGATTTGGCACCATTGCACCCACTGGTACCGAATGCAGCAATGGTGAATCGTGAAGGCAAGACCTATGTCTATGTGAAACAGGAGAACTCGGCTAGATTGGTTGAGGTCGAGGTGCTAGATCGCTATGGAGACCTTATGGCGGTCGAGCCGATCGATGATTCCTATGACCTTGTTGGAAAGGAGGTCCTCACGAGTGGATTGTCCAGGATCGATGATGAAACATCGATAGTTACCCAGTATGAATGATGGGATCGGAGAAGCATATGGAATCTGAAAACAAAGAGAGAGAGGCTCCCCGGTTCAGTATAGGAAGATTCTCGGTTACAAAACCAGTCCTAATTAATATTCTTATGATAACGATACTTGCGTTAGGTGCATTCAGCCTTATTCGTCTACCGCAGGAGCAGTTCGCCGAGGTCCCCTTCTATTGGGTTAATATCATAGTTCCCTATCCAGGCGCGAGTGCAGCCGATCTGGAGTCTTCGGTCACTATTCCGGTGGAAAATGCATTCCAAGGGATCGATAAGCTGAAGCGAATTTCTTCCACTACAAGTGAAGGTCTCTCCGTCGTACGTGTGGAATTCGACGACGGGATCTCCAATGAGGAGTTCAGGGCACTATATCAGGATGCCCAGACTCGTTTTAGCCAAGTCTCCCTACCTGAAGGAACGTTGGATCCACTGGTTGATGATTTTTCATCGGCAGATTTTCTTCCCGTAGTCGAGGTAGTAGTAAGTGGTAACCTTCCTTACAATGAATTGCGGGAGGCGGCACTCTATTTACGTGATAGGATTCTTCGTGTA
Organism: Pleomorphochaeta sp. DL1XJH-081; assembly: GCF_049310885.1. Classification (NCBI taxonomy): domain Bacteria; kingdom Pseudomonadati; phylum Spirochaetota; class Spirochaetia; order Spirochaetales; family Sphaerochaetaceae; genus Pleomorphochaeta; species Pleomorphochaeta sp. DL1XJH-081. The sequence continues at coordinate 348,521 of NZ_JBMDYO010000001.1, read as the reverse complement.
CCGGATGTCTCGGATGTGGATATCATAGGACTTCCCGATAGACAGATTCTGGTCAACCTTGATCCCGTAAAACTTGCTTCGCTTGGGCTGTCTGTGAACGAGGTACTGCGAGCTGTCCAAGATCAGAATCGTATTATTCCAGGAGGAACTCTCCCCAGCGGTTCACGTGAATACCTGCTGAGGACACTAGGCCTCATTGAGAATGTGGACGACATTTCCGAGGTAATCGTACGTCGTTCATCAACCGGGTCTGGTACCGTCCGGGTCGGTGATGTGGCCACAGTGGTCGACGGTTTCGATCCCGATGCATCAATCTCCCGTTTCGATGGATCTCCTGCGGTTTCACTTCGGGTAACGAAGGTTCCACGCGGAAGTTCCGTTTCAGTAGTTACCGGTACACAACAGATCGTTGACGATGCAGCACAAGGTTTACGTAACGGCGCTCAAATCACGTTGTTCAATGATTCCACGGTACAGATAGCTTCAAGTCTATCGGTATTGGCGATCAATGCATTGATGGGATTGGCGATACTCTTAGTCATACTTTGGCTGTTCATCGGTTTCAGAAATGCTCTTATGACCGCTTTGGGTATTCCAGTCACATTCGCATTGACCTTCTTGGCTCTCGACTTGCTTGGAGAAACCATCAATACTAATACGCTATTCGGTTTGGTGCTTGTGCTGGGGCTCATCGTCGACCATGCCATTGTAATAATTGAGAACTCCTATCGCTACCAACAATTGGGATTATCTCGGCATCAGGCGGCTATACAAGGAACAAATCAGGTCGTTTGGCCAATCATTGCCGCAACCGGAACCACAATCGCAGCATTCCTTCCACTGATGATCATTCCAGGTACTATAGGGAAATTTCTACGGGTTATTCCTCTTACCGTAACCGTTGCTCTAGTTGCCAGTACGGGTGAAGCTCTCTTCATTCTCCCAAGCCACTTCGCCGATTGGGGAAAGGAAAAGAAAAAGAGTCGTAGGCGACCACAGGGGGCTTGGTTTGTAGGTGTCCAAAATGGGTATGCGAGGATGTTTGATTTTTTCTATCGTTTCAAGAAGACCTTCCTTATATTATTCATGGTGATCATGGTAGTATCCTTCTCTCTTGTCTCCTTTTTGCAGGTGGATCTGTTTTCCGCAGAGGATTATAGTTATTTCACCATCGATATAACGACACCTAAGGGAAGTAGTATCGAAGTGACCGATTCAGTTGTCCGAGAATTCGAGGCTATCCTTTTACCAAAAATCGGTCAGGGGAACGTTCTGTCGATCAGCAGCAGTATCGGAACCAGTAGCGGAGATTCCGGTTCTGGTCGAACCTCGAATGCTGCACAGATCATCGTTGATCTGGCAGAGAAAGATGACGGGCGAACCAAGAGTATTGATGAGATAATCCACGAGATCGAACGGGAAACCTATTATATTGCTGGTGCCGAACAAGTCTTCTTTCGCAAGGCTCAGAATGGACCCCCGACCTCAGCACCCTTGAGTTATCGTGTCTCTGGAGACAACTACGCAAGTATAGTTGCTGCCTCGAAAGAGATCATGCAAGTCCTTTCAGATGTTGAAGGCGTATTCACCATTGAAAGTGATTATGTGGAGGGAAGTCCAGAACTGAAAATCAGACTTAATCAAGAACGGGCAAGTGCCTTGGGCGTCTCGGTCCAAACATTGGGCACATTTGTCCGAGCCCGTTTCGAAGGTTTACCCATAGGTAGTATTTTCCTAAACAATGAAGAGATATCTATGGTTGCTAGGTTCGACTACAATGGTTCTGCCGATTACGCCGATCTTGAACAGGCAATGATACCGACCGACGATGGACGTCTGGTTCCCTTCTCCAGTGTGGCGACTATTGAAGCCGGCTCATCAGTTGGTTCTATTCGACGGGTGGATGGAAAACGGGAGATTACCATAACTGCAGAAGCCGATGAAAACTTGGATTTACAGGCAGTTGATGCATTGGTCGATGGCTATTGGGAAGATTCAATGCAAAACCGATACGAGGATGTCGTATATGGTACTGGTGGAGAGTTCAGTGAGTTCGCTACCTTGCTCATCGATATCCTGCGGGTATTCCTGCTAGGAATTTTTCTGATCTATTTGATCTTGGGAGCACAATTCAATAGCTATAGTCAGCCCCTGCTTATTTTAATATCGGTCCCATTCGCGTTTGTCGGGGTAATCTTGTATCTCTTCTTCTCTGGCACGCCATTTTCCACTACGGTCATCTATGCCGGAGTGGCATTGGCAGGTATCGCAGTAAATGATGCTATCGTGCTAATCAGTTTTATTAATGAACTCAGGTCCGAAGGTAGTTCAGTGATGGATGCAGTGAAGGAGGCTACAAAGAGTCGTATCCGTCCGATTTTACTGACGAGTCTGACTACTATCGGTGGATTGTTACCCACGGCTCTTGGGTTGGGAGGAACCTCGGTCGTCTGGGGGCCAATGGCCAGTACGATCATGTTCGGCTTGCTCTTTTCCACCTTAAGTGCACTCTTCATCATTCCACTCCTCTACGGTCTTTTTTACGGGCGTAAGGAACGGAGGTCGATATGATTAAAAGCTTTACTATGAAGTTGCTGTTACTTTCACTTCTTCTTCCAATCACTTTGCCAATCTGGAGTACGGATCTCTCTTTCGGATATCCCGATGTGCATGGGGTTATCGGAGTAGAATTTTCTCCTACACCAACTGTGGATACCGAAAAGCTCATGGATTTCTTGGATCAATGGGATGCTTCGTTCGATGGTGTAACCGAATCATTCGATTCCAAACTTACTGCAGATAGTGCAACCGTCGCACAGCTTGAATCGGTCTACAGAATACAAACGGCACAACTAGAACAATTACGGCGTGAAGCAAAACCAGTACTCTCCATTATTACCGATCCATCCAATCCGATCTATGGTTTCAGTAGGATTCGGACCGAAACACCTCCAGGTTCAGGCACAACCCAAACAACCATAGCCCACACCTTCGGCATCGGAGCTGGACTTTCGCAACAACTGGCTACCGCAGGTTCTATTGATGTCTCTTTGAAGCACAACATGTCATATGCATCGGGTGATGGGGGAAGTACCTATTCTTGGGAGCAAAATCCTTCAATCGGATTCACTTTCCAACAACCTCTGGGAATAGGGGATCGTCTTATCGATGGCTCTTATGGAAGAAAGATTGAAGAGAAGCAGATTTTACAACAGACTAGCGCAGCAGAAGCTGTAGCGACAACATCGGGTGAATTGGCAGTCCAGATCATGCAACTCTATCATACCAGGCAAGCGCTCTTAGAGAGTCGGTGGTTATTATCACAACAAATCTCGCTCAGCAAGGAAACTTTGGAAAATGCTGAGTTCGATTACGCTGCAGGTCTGATAAGCCGAAATCAAGTCTTGGAACAGGAATTAGCCTTAAGGGAATTGGTCAATCAAGTCAAGCAGCTCGAAATGGAGATTGAAAGTCTGGAATCCTCGATACATACCATCTCCGGGCTAAATGATATGGACTCCCTTGCTAATCTAGCCTTGATACCTCTGAATGTATTGGATAGGGTCCTCTTATTCGCTGGTGAAACAATTTCCCAAGATGATCAAGCTATTGCTGTAGCACTGATAAACGATACCGATTATACGACAGCGGAGAGAGAATTACGTATAGCCCTACTGGATAGGGATTTGGGCAACCCTGGAGATGCCCCCCGTCTTTCGGTTTCTCTGCAGCTTTCTCCTTTCTATACTGTTACTGCGGGGAACTCGCTTTGGGATTCGGTAGACAGTCTATTCACATCGGCGAGTCCGAATTTCAGTGTTTCTGTCTCATTTCTGGCTACCGATCTATCCCGTTCACTTAGTAGGACTACTGCAAAATTGGTGGACGAAAAGATAATTCAAGCTACCATATCCAAGAACCAAGCCCGTTCTGCAGTCGTGGATCGGCTAGCAGAACTACAGCGTGAAACCGATAGTGCAGTAGCAAAATTGTCACTGCTCATGGATTCCTATACATTAGCTGTGACCGATGTTGAGGTTGAGCAAATCAAGGCCGATGCTGGAATCTCGGATAGGAGCAGGGTAAAGAGAGCTCAATTGGGCATGTATGAAGCTGCATTCGCAATCTTACAACAGCTACGTACATTGAGACTGATAGATGCCCAACTGTCCCTCTTGGTGCCCCCTAATTATCGGTGACTTTCGGTTTCTTCTGGTATCCGGTATGTAAGAGATGGTGTGATTTTTCACTCAAGGGTTTGTCCAAGAATTCCTTGTAGAGCGTCTGTACAGCAGGATTTTCATGGGATTGCCGGTAGGTTTTCCCTTCATCTTCTCTGTAGATGGCCTCAATTCTTGCCTTTCGGACCTCATCAGTGGTGAATCTGGGCTGTCCGCCGCCACCAATACATCCCCCTGGACAGGTCATGATCTCGACGAACTGAAATTCGTCGGGATTCTCCCTGATATGCTCAATCAATTTCGCTGCATTGCCTAATCCATGTGCGACGGCTACCTTGACCTCTTTCCCCTCAAGGAAAGACCATGCATCTACCGTTCCCGTTAGTGTTACCGCAGCGGTCTTGATTCCCTCCAAACCAGCAAGGGGTTCTATATGGAGATTCCCGGTTGGAATATTGCGTCCAGTCGTTATGGCATGTACGGTACGCAATGCAGCTTCCATCACACCTCCTGTATTTGCGAAGATATCGGCAGCACCGGTGGAAATTCCCAATGGATCATCCATGGTTGAGTCGGCAAGAGATGCAAAATCAATACCAACCATCTTTATAAGATCGCCTAACTCTCTTGTTGTCAGTACATAATCGACATCCTGAAATCCACTGGATCGCATCTCTGGCCTTGCTGCTTCAAATTTCTTTGCTGTGCAAGGCATTACCGAGACTACCACAATCTTTGAGGGATCAATGCCAACTTTCTGTGCATAGTAGGTCTTCGCCAATGCCCCGAACATCTGTTGGGGTGATTTACATGAAGATATCTTGTCCAACATATCGGGAAAATAGTGCTCAGCATAGTTTATCCAACCAGGAGAGCAACTGGTGAATTGTGGAAGACGATGCTCATTTCCCAATACAAAGCGATTGCGTAACCGGGTAAGGAGCTCTGTTCCTTCTTCCATGATTGTCAGGTCGGCAGAAAAATCGGTATCGAATACTGCATCGAAACCCAACTCCCTCAGTGCTGAGACCATCTTTCCTGTTACCAGCGTACCAGGAGGAAGGCCAAAGCATTCTCCCAGAGCTGCCCGGATTGCGGGTGCTGTCTGTACTACCACATGCTTGTGCCGATCATCCAAGGCTGTAAGCACCTGTTCGATATGGCTAGTCTCCACGATAGCACCTACAGGACACACCGCAGCACATTGTCCACATTGGACACATGAAACACTCTCCAAGGGGTCGGTGAAAGCCGGTCCTATTGTTGTCTTGTATCCCCTGTATTGGGCTGAAAGGACCCCGACATGCTGTATTTCAGAACAAACCTGTATGCAGCGTCTGCATTTTATGCATTTGCCATTGTCTCGGACTAGAGCTACCGTGGAATGGTCTGTTGTAGTATCTGGCTTTTCTCCCTCATAGCGATTGGTCCTTATGCCAAGGTCTTCGGCTAGTTGTCGTAATTCACAATCATTACTTCTCGCACATAATTGGCAATCACCCTCATGTTCGCTCAATAGAAGCTCAACAACAGTCCTACGGCCTTCGCGAACCCGTTTTGAATTGGTATGAATGATCATTCCCTCCCGTACCGGAGTAGAACAAGAGGCCGTAAGAGTAGGTGAACCCTCTATTTCCACGAGGCAAACCCGACAAGCTCCCATAGGAGTCAAACCCTCCAGATAGCAGAGTGTTGGTATGGTTATTCCAGCGGATTTAGCAGCTTGCAAGATGCTGGAATTCTCTTCAACCGAAAACGGTTTTCCATTGATGGTTATATTACACATGGGAGGCCTCCCTCTTACTAGATTTTGCAAACACCTCAGGTTCCTCATTGATGTGCTTTCCGTAATCGCATCGTAGACAACGGTGCGCCTGGGCAATCGCTATAGCTTCGGTCCAGGGCAGCTCCACCTCTTCAAAATTATGGCGTCTTCTCTCTACAGGAATCTGTCTCACCTGAGCACGTTTTTCCATGGACATCTCTTCATCGGGATCATAAGCGGTCTCGGTTATCTTCTCATAACGCCAAAATGCATGGTTTTCACCAGTAAGAAGCTCATCAATGCCTACAGCAGCACGTTCTCCAGCTGCTATCGCCTGAACAACAGACGACGGTCCATCGGTACAGTCTCCTCCAGCGAATACACTAGGAATACTCGTTGCTCCGGTCACAGGATCAATCGAAATGAACTTCTTGTCATTGAGTAGGAGCCTCGCACTACCGGTCAATCTTGAGATATCCAGTCTTTGTCCAATTGCCATGATTACCTGATCGGCTTTGATAGTGACGGGATCTTGGCTTTGAGCCATCGGTCTTCGTCTTCCTGAGGCATCGAAGGATCCTAGACCCATCCTTAGGCAAGAGACAGCTTTCACTGCACCCTTTTGGTCTTTGATTATCTCGATAGGTTGGGTGAGACAACTAATGGTAACACCCTCTTGGATGGCCTCGGCTACCTCCTCCTCATAGGCGGGCATTTCCTCTTGGCTTCTCCGATACACGATTTTTACCGACTGAGCTCCGAGACGCAGTGCGGTTCTAGCGGCATCAATGGCGGCATTTCCTCCCCCAATGACCACAACGTTTGTTCCTACATCTACCGATCCCCTAATGTTATACCGTTGCAGGAATGGTACGGCTTGAACGACTCCATCGGCATCTTCTCCGGGTAAGCCCATGGAGAGCGAATCGGGGGCACCGAGCGCAAGGAATATAGCTTCATTACCGTCTTTGAGAAGGCTTTCCAAGGTAAAGTCAGTACCCATTTCCTGTTCGGTAACGATTTCTACCCCCATCCTCTCGATCATGCGGATTTCTCGTGCCATTGTTTCCCGAGGTAACCGGTATGCTGGAATCGTCTGCACCAGCATACCTCCAGGTCGGACTGAAGATTCCAGGATTGTAGGTTTATAACCGATCCTAGCTAGGAAGTAAGCACATGATAATCCTGCGGGACCGGCTCCAATGATCGTTACTTTCCGTTTCGCATTGGTATCGTTGGGACGGACTTCAGGGATCTGAATGGTAACCTCTTGATCTACGAGGTACCGCTTGATACTTCTTATGCTTACCGACTCATCCAAGGTCGATCTTCTACATTTGTCCTCACAGGTGTGGAAGCAGACACGTGAACAAATTGCAGCTAGCGGGTTTCTCTCTCTATGCAAGAGTAGTGCCTCGGCATAGCGCCCTTCACCCACAAGAGATACGAATCCCGGTACATCGACATGGGCTGGACATGCGCTTTGACAAGGTGCTCTAACTAGAGCTGGGCATACTCCAGCTTCGCAATGGTGGTCCCGGATGTGCGCTTCATATTCGTCTCTGAAATGTCGGATTGTTGAGAGTACAGGATTAGGAGCTGTTTGACCTAAACCGCACAGGGCTGTCTGTTTTATCCAAGTTCCCAGTTCAATGAGTTTCTCAATATCGCCCTCTACTCCCTCTCCATTGCATATCCTCTCAAGGATTTCGAGCATCCGTTTCGTGCCTACTCGGCAGGGAACACACTTTCCGCAAGATTCTTCTTGTACAAATTCGAGAAAGAAACGTGCCACATCGACCATACATGACTGGTCATCGAGGACTATGAGTCCTCCAGATCCTATGATTGCCCCAAGAGCCTTCAGCGGCTCGTAATCCAATGGTACAGAGAGGTGTTCCTTCGGTATACAACCACCAGAGGGACCTCCTATCTGAGCTGCTTTGAAACTTCGCCCCTGTTTGATCCCTCCTCCTATGGAGAAGACCAAGTCTCCAAGCGAGGTCCCAATAGGAATCTCTACCAGTCCTGTTGTCCTTACTGCTCCAGCAAGAGCGAATACTTTAGTCCCTTTGCTTTCATCTGTTCCCAATGAGTTGTACCACGCAGCACCCTCGGCAATAATTGCTGCAATATTTGCATACGTCTCCACATTATTGAGAAGGGTGGGACATTCCCATAACCCTTTTTGTGCTGGGAAAGGTGGTCTTGGTCTGGGTTCACCCCTTTTGCCTTCTATCGAATTTATCAAGGCGGTCTCTTCTCCACAGACAAAGGCGCCAGATCCCATACGAATATCGAGGTCGAATCTGAATGGAGTCCCTAGGATCTGCTTGCCTAAAAGCTTTTCTTTACGCGCCTGTTCGATCGCACGCTGTAAGCGGGCGACAGCCAAAGGATACTCAGCCCTTACATATACATACCCTTGGGTAGCGCCGACAGCGTATGCCGCAATCGCCATTCCTTCTATAATTGAATGGGGGTCACCTTCCAATACCGAACGATCCATGAATGCTCCGGGGTCTCCTTCATCTGCATTGCATAGGACATATTTTTCCGATCCAGCAGCTTCAGCAGTAAATTTCCATTTCAAATAGGTAGGAAATCCAGCTCCTCCGCGACCTTTGAGTCCAGATTCCTTTACTGCCTCAATTATCTGGTTCTCATCCATCTCCGTCAGTACTTTGACGAGACTCCGATAACCTCCTCTAGCCATATAGGATGTGATCTCTAAAGGGTCTATAAGACCGCAGTTGCGAAGCACGATCTTGCGCTGTGGAGAGAAGAAAGTTGAGTCAGATTCCGAATCCATAATCGATCCATCATGATCATCGGTAAATTGAAGGCGTTTGACCGGTTTTCCTTTGGCCAGGTGGACTGCCACAATCTCTTTTACATCTTCGACCGAGAGATTCTGATAGATGGTATTATCGGGAAGGATTCGTACTACCGGGCCTTTGGAACACGGTCCCATACATCCGGTACCGATCACCTTGATCTCCAATCCAGAGTTGTCGATAGCCTCTTCAAATGCTTTTACAATAGCTAACGAACCGCTTGCTATGCAGCCTCCGCCGGTGCATACAAGGACTCGTTGTTCTTGTTTTTGTTTTTCAGCCTGTGCGGTAGTTGTATCCGATTTCTGAAGAAAAGCTTCAATCTGTCGTTTATTCGCCATGTTTAGCCTCCTCATCCTCTACGTTGCGATAGGATTGGAGTAGTTCTTTGATTCGACTCGGCTTTACCCGTTGATGTACGGTCTCATCTATCATTACTACCGGAGCAAGACCACAAGCCCCGAAGCAGCGACCGATTTCGAGGGAAAACAGACGGTCTTCTGTTGTTTGGCCAACTTCGATGGAGAGTTCATTGCTGATAGCTTCAAGAACATCTTTGCCGCCTCGTACGTAGCATGCGGTTCCCAAGCATACCCTGATAGTATGCTTGCCCTTTGCTGTCGTAGTGAATAGTGAGTAGAAGGTTACCACTCCGGCGACTTCACTATAAGGAATATCAAGTTTCTCGCTGATGTGTATGAGTATCTCCTTCGGGAGATACCCAAGGAGATTTTGTGCAGATTGTAGAACAGGAATGAGCGCCCCCTTCACGCCTCGATACCGTGTGATGATGTCATCGATTACGGGAATGACATCCGCCCATTCGATTTCGTGCCCGATTTTCGGGGAACCTGGCTGTGTTGCCATGGTAGTTTGCATAAAATCCACTCCTTGTGTTCATAATGACGTTCTTACATCAGCTGCTCCATAAATAATGTTCTTTTCGTAACATGTTAACATTGAAAATGCATAAAATCAAATTGAAATTTGTCTTATGATGATATAAAAAAAGGAGCGGACAATTGCCGCTCCAAAATTTAGGATAGTACAGATCTCTAGTATGCAGTCTCTGGATTCCTTTCATTCCAAGGTGCCCAGTTTGCATTCGTGATCCCTTTCACGATCTTAAGCATATTCCGGTCTGCAGGGTTAGCTTCGATCTTAACACTGGCAGGATTGGCCTTCCAGCGGTCGTCTGTCGTTCCTGGCGCGCCGCCAACCCATTCATATTCGACAAGATATTTGCCAAAGGATTCCGTTTGGGCTGCTTGTAGTTCGAGTACGACCGGCTTGTCCAATGCGAACTCTTGGACAATGTGGTATACATTTTCAGTAAACGGTTCGTAGGAGGGAATAAGACCTTCGGGAAGAAGACCATAATCAGTGTAGACATGTCTGAATCCTTTCAGTGTATAGGTACCCTCCATTACATTCGGAGCAAAATAGAATGTTCCTGCATCGGCAAGGATATTCACCATCTGGAATGGGACGATATTGCCCTGCTCATCTTCAACCCAAGGCGCCCAACCGGTAGCATTGTTGTTGATCAAGCCGTTATCGTCATCATCAGCAACAGCCTCAAGCACCAACATGGATGCATCAGGTGAAACGGGTTGTTCGACTGTAAGGGCTGTGAATAGCGATGCACAACCACTCAATGCCAAAAGGACCAATAGCAGTGTTAGCAATAGGCTAAGTTTTTTCATAGCAATCTCCTTTATTTGTATGGCACAATTCTAAGCCGTTAGATTTGTTCTTGTCAAAATAATTCCAAAATAATTTCTGCATAAAACATGACACCTGTTCTTGGTATTTTTAATGTATATCTCTAGCCCCAGCATTTTTTCGGCTAATATCTATTGTGTCCAACCTCATCGATTTCGTGTAGAATAGGGATAGAATACCAAGGGAGGTAGTAGGCATGGCAGAATTTACATCGGCATGGGTGGAAAAAATCGGGAAAGTCGTTTACAGAAGACTGGAAATTCCTCAAATAGGGGCAACGGAAGTCTTGGTCCGAGTGAAAGCTTGCGGAATCTGTGGTAGCGATATCCATTTGTACCGGACGTATCCACGAGGAAAAATATCTCCATTAGGTCACGAGGTTGCCGGGATAGTTGAGTTCGTGGGATCTGATGTAAAGAATATTTCCAATGGCCAATCGGTGATCGTCCAGAACCATGTGCCATGTGGTTATTGTGAATCTTGCTTGAACCAGCGTTACGATGCTTGCACGAATATCCAGACCTATATGGATGACCAGGCAGGTATGGGAGAATATCTCGTAGTTCCAGCAGCCATGGTTATTCCTTTCGACAGTGGAAGTCTCAAGTATTCCGAAGCAACCTTGGCAGAACCGATTACCGTAGCTTTGGATCTTTGCCGTGAAGCTGAAGTCAGATTGCACGATAATGTGCTCATCATGGGGCCAGGCACCATTGGTCTCAGTTGCATACCGCTTGTAAAAAAGCAAGGTGCACGCAATATCGTAGTAGCAGGACATGATTTGGAGACAGTCCGTGGAAAGCATAGAGTAGAAACCGCACTATCATTGGGAGCGGATCTCGTTGTGGATACAGCCAAACCGGATTGGAAAGCGAAGCTCACCAAACAATATCCCGGTCTATTCGATCGCGTTATTGTAACCTCTCCTCCGAAAACCATTGCCGATGGTATGGATCTGGCTGGTTTCCGTGGTTGGATTGTCTATGATGGAATCAGCTATACCGACGATACGGTGACATTCGGAGCGAACGATTTCCATTTCAAGAAGAAGCGTCTTATCGCATCCCATGCTATTCCGAATTGGGGCTTTCCCCAAGCTCTCGCGTTACTGCAAGAGGGGACTATTCCACCTAAGGCAATCTTGACTCATCGTTATCCCTTATCCGATCTCGCAAAAGCTTTGGAAGACTATAACTCCAAGGAGCTCGAAATCATAAAGGTGGCAGTTGAGATAGATTAGCCGATCGTTCCATGGAGGATGCGTTTTTACATTAACTTTTGACTTTACCCACCAACTGTACGTATACTATGGATACAGGCGGCTTGTCTGTCCGCCGTAGGAGGTTAGTATGATGGAACGTGCAATTATTGCCACCGACCTTTCAGAGGCTTCCGATATCATGGTTAAACAGCTAGGATTTCTCAAAGATTTCGGTGTTTCTTCACTCCTGCTCTTACAGTGTCCCGATTATCAGGAGGTGGCTTCAGAGGTCTTTCCTTATGTCGCTACCATCCAAACGGATGCAATAGAACGACAGAAGAAGGACTTGGAAGATCTAGGATTCACTGTGGAAAGTCGAATATCACCGGGAAACGCAAAGCGAGAGATAAACCGTATTGCCGATGAAGAGGGCTATCCGCTGGTTGTCGTAGGATCCCAAGGACGTTCATTGGTTGGTGGAGCATTTCTTGGTGGTGTCGCCCATGAGGTTATGTTAGGAACCCGAAAACCACTGATCATTGTCCGACTTACCGTAGATGAACATAGGCATCTAGAAGTTACTGGGATTGCTCCAGAGGGCGTGACAAAACGGATTCTTTATGCAACCGATTTTTCTCCTGGAGCGAAAAGTGCATTCATTCATCTCGAGAAACTCATCGATAGTGGAACCGTCACGAAAGTTACCTTGCTGCATGTACAGGATAGGAGCCATATTGAACCACATCTCGTCGAACGCTTGGATGAGTTCAATGCGACCGATCGTGATAGACTTGAACAAATGAAAGCTAAGCTGGTCGCTGAGAGTAAAGTGAAAGTAGAATGCAAACTGGTTTATGGCAATCCCCATACGGAAGTGATGCGTGAGTTGGAAGAGGGGGATGCTACATTGGTAATGATGGGGACCCAAGGTCGAGGATTCCTACGGGAGTTGTTTGTCGGTAGTGTTAGCCAATATGTAGCTAGGCGGTCCAAGGTTCCCGTACTGCTCATTCCTATCAAAGAAGAGCAGTAGACTTGATGGTATAAAAGCACTGATTTGACACAAAATATGATATGTGGGATGATAAAACTACAGAAAGAGGTAACACATGTATATAGCGATTATCAACATCCATGGATTGGTCCGAAGCAATAATATCGAAATGGGCCGCGATGCAGACACCGGAGGGCAAACTCGATATGTTATCGATTTAGTCAAGGAATTGTCCACGCGAGAGGATGTTGAAGTAGATTTATTCACTAGGAAAATCGGTGATAAAAGATTGAGCAATGACTATAACAAGGCAATCGAACAGATAGCAGATAATGCGCGCATCGTCAGGTTGCCTTGTGGTGGAGTGAAATATATCCGCAAAGAACGGCTTTGGCCGCACCTAGATGAGTATGTGGACAATCTGATCGAGTTTTTCCGCTCTGAAAAACGGGTTCCCGATATCATTCATGGCCACTATTCAGATGGTGGCTACGTTGCAACTGAAATAGCAAGCTATTTCCATACTCCCTTGGTGTTCACAGGTCACTCGTTAGGCCGAAACAAATTCGAATATCTCAAATCGATCGGACTCTCAGAAGAGAGGATTGAAGATTACTACACCATGTCGACCCGTATTGCCCATGAAGAGAGGACAATCCGAAAAGCCGATATGGTCATTACAAGCACGAATTACGAGCGGGAGGAGCTCTATAGTTCGTATGAAAATCGGGTCCTGGATCGTTTCGTTGTGATTCCTCCAGGTTTGGATCTCGAGAAATTTTTCCCATACTATCATTATGAGATACAGGATCCATCAATCACCGAAGAGCAGAAGTTAGCGCAATTCAATATGATGAAAGAGCTCCAACGATTTTTCACCGTTCCGGAAAAACCGCTCATCATGGCTTTATGCCGTCCTGAAGCTAGAAAGAACATTGACGTTCTCATCGATATCTACGGAAAAAATAAGGATTTACAGGCGATTGCGAATCTCGCCATATTCGCTGGTATTCGGGATGATATCAATAGTATGGAAGAGGGCGAAAAGCAAGTATTGACCGATATGTTGCTGCTTATGGATCGTTATGACCTCTATGGAAAAATGGCGATCCCAAAACACCACAATCCCGAGAGGGATGTTCCCGAATTGTACCGTATCGCAGCGATGAAGAGAGGGGTCTTTGTCAGTGCGGCGGCGTTAGAGAACTTTGGCTTGACCTTTATTGAAGCATCCGCAGTAGGATTACCATTCATCGGTACCGATAAAGGTGGAGTACAGGATATCAGGAAAAATTGTGATAGTGGTGTCTTGGTCGATATTACAAATGAAAAGGCTATCCATGACTCAATCCATAAGATCCTTACTGATGCCGACTTGTGGGATAAGCTGTCCAGGCATGGGGTAGAACGGATTAGAGAGGTTTATAACTGGAAGGCCCACTGTGATACCTATCTTGAGCACTTAGGCCGTGTTCTCACCGAACATAGGAACAAAAAGACTCCCGATGCCCGCTATGAGCGGAGCATGGCAAAGCGGATGAGTACTCTCAAATACCTATTGGTTAGTGATATCGATAATACGCTTACCGGCGATGATAAAGCTATTGAAGATCTCAAGAAACTTCTTGAGGAGTACCACGAAACCGTGGGCTTTGGTATAGCGACAGGAAGAAGTGTAGATTCCGCAAAAGAGATCCTCGAACAACACGGATTTCCAAAACCGGATGTGCTTATCACTTCCGTCGGATCGGAGGTCTACTATGGAGAGAACCTGATAGCCGACAAGGGATGGTCCCACTATATACGTCGAAGGTGGCATCCCGAGCGGATACGGGAAGCTCTAGATCGGATTGAGGGCTTGGAACTACAACCTCAAGAGGATACCCAGAGGGCTTTCAAGGTAAGCTATAATGTGAAGAATCCTGACTCCATAGAAGATCTTATGGAAGAAATCCGCAGAGCTTTGGAAAGTACGAAATCTTCATGGCATATCGTCCTTTCACACAATCGCTACCTCGATATTCTCCCGTATCGTGCTTCAAAAGGGACGGCCGTTAAGTATATTGCTTGGAAATGGCACATCGATCTCAAATCGGTGATAACGGCTGGGGACTCGGGCAATGATGCCGATATGCTTATAAAGCCATTGAAGGGCATTGTGGTAAACAACCATGAAGAGTCACTCGAGACTTTAAGGAAACAAAAACACATCTATTTCGCTGAGCATTCGTATGCAGGAGGCGTAATCGAAGGCTTAAGAAAATTCAAGGTCTTTCCCTCGTGATGTTGATTTCTCGAGCGAGTTCAGGAAACGAGAGATTGCATCATACCTTTCATTGTGTGAGGCTCAACAAGTGTTGAGCCTCATGTATCATATACAGTGGGATATTCACTAATTCATCATCCTGTTTCAGATTGAGCATGGATATCCGTAGGGCGATCTTTGGTCCATATTGCCTCCTGTAACATGCCAATGAATGAGATTTGACATTGCGGGCCGTCTTCACTTCGACCGGAATAATTTCATTTCCCAGTATCGTGACAAAATCCACTTCCGCCCGGTGACCCGATTTCCAATACCAGATTGGATGGTCACTCAATTTGAGTAGTGCTGTCAAAGCATAACCTTCGGTGAGATTACCGCGAAACCGACTCAATTCCGGCAGCTCTTGATTCACCGTTCTCGCCGGTAATTTAGCTAGACGTCTGAATAAGCCTGAATCTAGGAAATAATATTTATATTGGCTCTGATAGATGAAGGATTCCACCGGTTGCCGAGGCTTGTCTATCTTTCTCACACGATAGATAATGCCTTCTTGCACAAGGTATAAAATCAAGATATCCAAAGGATATCCATTAGCCTCGTCCTTTGGTTTGGTATTGTGGAATCGGGTATTCTCACGTGCGATCTGCGCAGGAAGCCGATACCACATCGATCTACACTGTTCTATTTTTAGTGATAATGCGGCCGCACTTTCGTTGACTAATGCTTCCAGATGTTGATCGATTTCCCTATCAGTTTTATCAAAATCATGAGTTCGTACCCATGATTCGACTATTGATGGTATGGATCCGGTAGCCATATGTATTCTGACCAGATGAGATAACCGCGCTGCTTCTGATTTCGGTATCGGTCGGATCTCATCGATTTCCCGAAGTAGTTCTAACAAGTTTGTATTTCCTGTCATTTCAAGGAAAGCGGGGAAATCGATGTCCATGGTAATCAACTTTCTATATGCTGGGCGTAGAGAATCGATCGTAGGACATAGTGGAGAATTCCCCCATTCCGATAGTATGCGATCTCGATGGGAGAGTCGAGTCGACAAACAAGGGTAATATTCTTTTTGGAGCCGTCATCTCCTTCAACACGTAGTACCATGGGCATTTTTGGCACGATCTCCGTTGGAATGGCTAGCGAAAATCGTTCAGTACCATCTAAGCCCAACGTCTGCATTGTTTCTCCTTCTTCGAAGACCAATGGCATGATTCCCATACCCACCAGATTACTACGATGTATCCGCTCGAATGATTCAGCGATTACAGCCCTGATTCCTAAAAGACTGGTCCCTTTGGCAGCCCAATCGCGCGATGACCCAGTTCCATACTCCTTGCCTGCTAGGATGAGGAGATCTGTCTCTTCCTGCATATAGGCCATTGCTGCATCGAACACATGCATTAGCACGTTTTCGGGTAGTTTCTTGGTATAACCGCCCTCCTTTGGATGACTGAGTTTTTGCTTTATTCTTGTATTGGCAAAAGTCCCCCGCATCATGATCTCGTGGTTTCCACGTCTGCTTCCATAGGAGTTGAATTGATCCGAGGGAACATCTTTTTGAATAAGGTACTTCCCCGCTGGATAGCTTGGATCGATGGAACCGGCAGGACTGATGTGATCAGTGGTTACAGAATCTCCCATGGCTAATAATGCCCGTCCTTCTACAATATCTCCGATTCTTGGCGGTTCAATAGGAAATCCATCGAAAAATGGAGGCCGTGCGATGTACGTGGAGTTGGTATCCCATGTGAAGGTTTCTCCTTCAGGAGCTTCCAGTCTTGCCCACCTGTCATCTCCAGTGAATACATCGCGATATTTTTCTATGAAAGATTCTTTTGTAACATATTTGCCTACCAACTGGTTGGCTACTTCCTGTTTTGGCCAAATATCATTCAGATAGACTGGATTTCCCTCGGTATCCAAACCAAGCGGATCTTTTGTGAGATCTATATCCATTCTGCCAGCCAAGGCGTATGCCACAACCAACGGTGGACTCATAAGGAATGAAGCTTTCACGTTCTTATGGATCCTTCCATCGAAATTTCGATTTCCCGAAAGAACGGATGCCAAAGTAAGATTATGCTCCTGTTGTGCTTTCTCGATTGAAGGATGCAAAGGCCCCGAATTACCGATACATGTTGTACAACCAAAGGCGGCTATGTGGAAACCTAAAGTCTCAAGAAACGACAACAATCCCGACCCGGTAAGGTAATCGGTAACCACCTGAGATCCAGGCGCCAGGGATGTTTTAACCCAAGGAGCAACCTGTAGGCCTCTAAGGACAGCCTCCTTGGCCAACAACCCTGCAGCTATCATCACCGAAGGATTGCTGGTGTTCGTACAACTGGTGATTGCTGCGATTGCAATAGCTCCATCGGGTAAGTCCACGGGGATGCCATCGATATCAATTCCAACAGTTTTCTTTCCATCGATTCCCGTTACCTTGGTAATCTCTATTGCTGCTTCGGAGAGCGAAATCCGGTCTTGAGGTCTCGAAGGACCGGCAATGCTTGGTACTACGGAGGAGAGATCGAGTTCCAAGATTTGGTCGTAGATAGCCTCTTTTGCCGGATCATGAAATAGCGCATTAGTGCTACAATAGATCTCTGTCCGTTCCGCTTGGGCGTCCCTTCCGGTGGATCGAAGATATTCGATGGTCCGCTCATCCACAGGAAAGAATCCCATGGTAGCACCATATTCCGGACTCATATTCGCGATGGTCGCTCGATCTGGGAGATCCAAGGAAGGAAGCCCGGGACCAAAGTATTCCACGAATGCTCCCACCACTCCAATTTTCCTCAGCCGATTGGTCAGCGTGAGTACAAGATCTGTTGCAGTACACACCGGATCCATGGCTCCTGTAAGACGTACCCCGACAACGCGTGGAATTGGCATGAAATAGGGTTGTCCTAGCATCACGGCCTCAGCCTCGATACCTCCAACGCCCCATCCCATGACCCCTAAGCCGTTTATCATTGTAGTATGGCTATCGGTTCCAACAAGCGAATCTGGAAATACCATAGAACCATCGGCACGCACACAGTCTGCCAGATACTCTAGGTTCACTTGGTGGCAAATACCCGAATTTGGAGGAACGATCCGCAGATTAGTGAAGCTTTTTTGTGCCCATTTCAAAAGACTATAACGTTCATGGTTTCTTTGGTATTCCAAACCTACATTTATAGATCGTGAATCCTCTTCTCCATAGCTGTCAATCTGCACCGAATGGTCCACCACAAGATCTACTGGGACTTTTGGATTGATTATCTTGGGGTCCTTTCCAGCCTCTTTGACCGCATCCCTCAATGACGCGAGGTCAACCACAGCCGGTACCCCAGTAAAATCCTGCATAAGTACGCGTTCAGGATGGAAAGGAACCTCCTCAGGCTTTTCCACGTCAGCTCTTCTCTCAATGATTGCATTGAATAACTGTTCATTCGCAATACCTTTGTCGGCATGTCGCATCAGATTTTCCAACAATATCCGTAAAGAGTAGGGGACCGAGTCGATCCTATCTCCCGCAAAGCGCGATATATCGATATAACGGTAGGTCTTTCCACCGATAAAGATAGTGCTTGTGTACGATTTGGCCATAAGTACCTCCAATTGATAAAGTGAAGATATCTACAGCATACTAGGCCTCTGTAAGCCGTGCAAGCTCTATAAATTGCTTTTAAGGGTAGTGAAGAGTTCTTCCTTGGATCCGAAGAGGTTCGCAAAATTTACTGCAAACAGAAATCGGCTTTGGTTATGCTTGATGCTCAAGGCAATACCGGTAGATGCCTGTAGAGTGAATGAGGCTCCAATGGCGAAAGATGCATGTAGCGTGGTGCCAAAATAGAAATCATCCCCCCAATAGAGGTCTCCATTTCCCTTGTGAAGTAACATTTGCCCATGCGTAGAGATCCCCATGCCGATGATTCCCCCATACGGGACAACTTTGTCCACTATGCCGAAGGGTATGCTGTAGCGGGCAGTGAAAAGTGCCGATGCTGGTGCTTCACCTGCTACAGAGAATCCAATCGGGTTCAAGTTCTCAATTGTTCCTCCGGTTAGGGAAATACCCCCATCTATATCCAAGCCGATAACCTGAGCAGACTTCCCAATTGATTTTTTTCCTCTGATACCACCTACTATCGTAGGAGCTGTCTTCTTATCGGTGCTCCGGTAGTCTCCTCTCATGCCTCCCGAGACTGTAAATGAAGTAGACCCGAAATATTCGGTAGGCACAGCTGGTCTGCTCCATTCGTAGCTAAGGTATCCTAAGCCAGTAATCGCATAATCGATATCTTGGAACATTGCCCCGAACGAGAGGGCTGCAGATAATGTTTTCCTACTTTGCGGCGTTATCATTTTCCAAAAAGGGATATAAGTAGTCGTACTAAGGTTGTGATTACGTCTTACTAATGCAGTTTTTTCATTCAAGTTTCCTTCGAAGGAGAGGAGATAGCCGCCAGGTGAGAACTGATAGGTGATATTCGCCAATGGCAACATCTCTTCAATCTGGTATCCGACACTCGCTTGCAGTACATGTTTCCCAAGAATGCTTTTAAACATTGCTGTAGCTCCGGGAACCAACTCAGGAATATTCATGGTTACGGGGACCCAGACGTTGAACCGTAGAAGATCATGATACTTCTGCATCGGGTAGTCGGCGGTAAGGGCAGTCGATATCTCTTCGTTATACGATGATTCTGTTTCCAACAACTTCAAATCAATTTCTTGCCGTTCGAGTTGATCTTCTTTCGTCGATCTGAGTGCATATCCACTGGCAGTGTATGTACTGTAGATGATCTGGTCATTCCACAAAATTGCGCCGACAATCCCGATAGGGTCTCGTAAAAGCCGGAGAACCTGATCTGTTTGCATATTTATTTCGTATAACGCGAGTCTATCTTCCATATCGCTAGCAAACCATATGGTATTCTCGTCAATAAACCGTGGATTATGGTATTCCGCTTCACTATGGGGTAGAAGAGCGGATGCCTTGCCAAAGGAGTCGATTATAATGAGTGTCGATTTGCCAGAGACGATTTCAACAGCAACGATCGATTCTCCGTTTACAGAGAAGCTTGGTTGATAGACAGAACCAGTTGGATGCTCATACAGGGTAGTGATTTTTCCTGTTACTATATCTACCGACACGAGTCTCCAGCGGTCTTCTATCGATTCTATTGCAACCAATTTTTGTCCATCTGGACTAATCGCAGGGTGGGTAAGTCGTCCTTTGGTTGTGATTCTTCTGTACTTCCCTGTTTCGGTGTCATACCGATATATGTCTGAGTAGCTTGGAGTTGCTAAATTGATACTTTCCTTTGCAGTTGTGTCACTCCACAAGAAGCTGATATAAGCATGTGAACCACTTTTGGTGATCGTGGAATTATCGGCTCCATGTGTGGGAAACTCTGCTACTTGGGTAATAGTTCCTTCTCCAGTGTTGTATAGGACAAGTTGACCACTTTCGAAGGGTGTATTTGTCTGCCCTACCAATCCAATATCGGTGACATGAGGAAGATAATAGTCTCCAATTCGATTGGGAGAGAAGAGCGGTTGTGGTTTTTGATCTTTCGTTAAGATCATTTCTGCTTTGGAGAGAGCTTCAGCATAGACCTCAGATGCAGTTTTGCCAGTCACTTTCTTGAAAGCTGGATCCATCCCGAAAAACGGCCAGGCGGCAAAGCGTCGATTAATATCTACAAAAGCCTCCTTGCCATACATATCATATACCTGCTCGACCATGAGGTACCCGGTTGTATATATACGTCCCCTTGGTGGATTGAGGGAATTGTAGGAGCCTTTTGAAAGGCTCCACATCGACTCTTCGAGTAATGGAGCTTCATAGGTGAAAGCAAACGTAGGAGAGTTTCCCCGTCCTCCATGCACAAGAGTTGATTCCATATAGGTGGTAATGCCCTCCACCCACCAACCAGGCATGAGAAGGGTATTCATGGCAGGGACATCGGGACCAAAAATTGGAGTGAGAAATTTTGGCGGCCCCACTGGTGCGGTAAGATGGATATAGTGTGTCAATTCATGTGAGAACAATGCACGTAACCAACTGCTGGTACGAGAACCGATGAACCGGTTGGCTGGGCTTGTTATGTAGAGTATTACTTTTGCTGGGAATGGCGAAAAATAGCCATTGGCTTGCACTGGTCGACTGGTTATCACTACAGGAATTTTTCTTGACGGAACATGGTCAAGCAATACTGTGAGATCTCGGAAAACCGTATCGGCGAAAGTGGTTATCTCCTTTGCCGCCCAGGCATCCTGTGGTTCGAAGATGATGGAGAATCGGTCTGTTTCAATTTTCATGCGACCTTGATATGGTAGTTCTTGACTCGACCATAGGCTCGTTGAAACGAGAAGCAAAAGCAATGCGAGTACCAGTTTTATTCTTCTACACATGTGCTAAGAGTAATTTCTATCGGTAAAGAAGGCAAGATAGCTGGCATACCATACATATCTGTGGTTCAGACAGTCGAAAGGAAATTGGTGTTTCTCAGTTTTTCTTCCATTTTCGGCGTCATCACTTTATACTCTGGCAATAAGAAGGGAGTTTTGACACACTATGGAAACATCCATGATTTTGTTTGCGTTCGGGCTTACGATATTCGCGGGATTGGCGACAGGTGTCGGGTCGATAATGGCGTTCTTCTCAAGGAAGTTCAATCCGAAATTCCTTGCGGCAGCTTTGGGATTTTCTGCTGGAGTTATGATTTATGTCGCGCTAATAGAGATTTTCGTTAAGGCAAAGGATTCTCTCGTAGGAGCTATGGGAGATAAAGGCGGTTACTGGGCAACCGTCGCTTCTTTTTTCGCAGGAGTAGCCGTAATAGCTATTATCGATAAATTGATCCCATCGTACGAAAACCCCCATGAAATGCATGCAAAACCCTGTGACCAGAAACCGGAAATGGATCCAAACGATCCGCGATTGATGAGGATGGGTTTCTTCAGTGCCTTGGCAATCGCAATCCATAATTTCCCCGAAGGCCTGGCGACGTTCATGGCAGCATTGACCGATCCTGGGTTGGGTGTCAGCATTGCTATTGCCATTGCAATCCACAATATTCCTGAAGGAGTAGCCGTGTCGGCTCCTATCTATTTTGCAACAAAAAGTAAAAGGAAAGCCTTCTGGTTCTCGTTGCTATCTGGACTGTCCGAACCCATTGGGGCTCTTATTGGTTTCTTTCTCCTAAGGCAGTGGTTCAATGATGTTACATTTGGTGTGGTATTTGCTGCAGTAGCGGGAATCATGGTCTATATATCGCTTGATGAATTATTACCCACAGCGGAAGAATATGGTGAACATCATATTGCCATAGGCGGAGTGATCGCAGGTATGGTGGTTATGGCTTTGAGTTTGGTCATGTTAGCTTAATCGGATTCTTTTATCTGTGAGACAGGTCTCGAGAATGGAAGTCTGGCAGTAACGATCAATAATATACAGGCTGCTATAGCGCCGATGATACCCATCGATCTGTAAGATCCTGTGGTGGAACGCACAACACTGAATAGCCAAGGACCGAGAGCGCTTCCGGCAACCATGATGGACATGGCAAAACCGCTGATCGCTCCCAAATGTTTTCTTCCGAACAACTTAGGCCAAGCAACTACACTAAGCATGCTGAAAAAGCCACTGCCGATTCCATAGGATGCGATCATGAGCCAAGTCCCAAAATCACTTCCCAATAGATAGATGGCCATAGAACTTACCATGATGGATGAAGTGAAAGCCATGAATAACCACTTCAAACGGATACGGTCGCTCAGATAGCTACCAAGGAACTGGGCTGCTACTGAGATGAACGAGATGGGAAGAAATATCTTCACTGCTTGTTCGGCTGCAACGCCGATCTCCGCATGGATAGAGACCACATGGAATGTAAAAGCAGTGGTAAATAGGGTCCAAAATCCCATAGTGACCATCATTACCCAATAACGGACTTGTTGTTTAGCCTCTGCAACACTGTACTCAATCTCGGAGTCTTGGTTCAGAGAGCTCTTGACTATGTTTCGGGGTGGTAACCCTTCCTCAACTTCCAGGCCAACAGATTCTGGATCAGAGCGGAAGAATAGGATCACGATTGGAAGGTAGATCACCAACAGCAAGAGAGAGATAGTCTGGAGGGCTCCAACCCATCCATATCGAGTCACCATTGCTTGGAGGGGTTGGGGTGCATATGAAAACCCGAAAGCCGTGGTGACTCCCATGATTCCTACTACGAGACCTCTTCTCGGTCCAAACCATTTCGCTACCATAGTTCTTGCAGCAATTGAGGTGACACCTTGCCCGAAAAAGCGTATCCCAAGGAATCCGAATGTAGCAACTATAAAAGCGATTGCTACTTCACCTGAAGGAATCAGAGATACGATTGCTTGTGTAATTAGAGGAGAGAAAGCAAGTATAAGAAGGGAGCAGACCAAACCCAGTGCAGCAATCGTCGCTGTCGGTCTAGCTCCTCGTCTATCGAGAAAGATACCAGCATGGGGAATCAACAAGCTGCTAGATAGTGTTCCTACCATGTAGGCAGTCGATAAATTGACTCTGGAGACACCGAGTGAAGAGATAAGGTGGTCAGTGAAGACTGAAACTCCCATGGTTTGCCCGGGGATGCTCGCCAGAATACCGATTGAACTAGCAACAAGTATGACCCAACCATAATAGAAAGGGAATCGTTTTGGGAAATTCGCATGCTTTTGGAGATGTAATGATTTCAATCGGGGAGCTCCTTGTAGGGTAGCTTATTCTTGCAAAAAATAGCGACTTGTTCAATGGAGGGGAATTCCATACTAAGGCACTGGAAGATTCGTACCGTTGTTACCTTTAAAATCACTCCAATTCCATTGAGTTGGAAGCATTGGTGGACACGTAAAAGGATTCAATTGCTATTTGACAGCATACGGCGTAAAATTCGATTAGATATTATCGTTTTTCAGAAGGAGGTACCTATGCGTATGAGACATACTTTGGTAATCGTGTTGATATTCCTGGTAGTTGGGACAGTCGCCATGGCAGCGACTCCTAGCATTTTCGAGGTAGGATTAGTTAACTCCTATGCAATCCAAGATCTAGTCGATACCAATTTTGCCAGTTATTCCCCGTCTATACGGATGGCTTTCTACATCAATGAGTGGTTCGGGTTATCGACAGATGTACTGCTACAAGATCCTTTTGACAGTCCATCCGATTTGTATGCTTTTTATATTGCCACAGACTTGGTCTTCCGTTGGCCGCTAGGATTCTTCGAGCCCTATGTTGCCCTTGGTCCGGCGTACCGCATTGAGCTAATTAATGGAGATCCTGCACTTCCTGAAGTGATTCCCTACGGAGCGAGGGTAGGTTTCGATTTCAACATTACCCCCGTACTCGCCTTGGGAATTGAAGGTAAGCACCTGATTCCAAATCTTCCCGATTTGGTCGGCACCTCGGCCACTGGATTTGATCTTACCGGCGATACTCATGTAGGCTTGGTCGTGAAGGCGAAACTTTAGCGAATTACAGTTTCAGTTGGAAGGAGTTCTTGTGCCGTTAGGAGGATTTTTCTTCATATAGGCATGCTCTTCTGAGACATCTTTAACCACCTCTTTCAGCTTCATCTCTAATGAGTGTGCCGTAGTGGTTGCGAAAGCCACATCTTCTGTTGTTCCTATTTCCCGCTTTACAGCCCTAAGGACTGCAAATATCTGTTCGTTGGTGAATCCATGCAGGATCACGACTTTTTCAGTAGGCTTGTCTTCATGTATCTGTTCCATACCCAGAAGGTACGATGTTCTGTCGCCTGATGCAAGGTCCCTACAGTCAATCGGGTAATTGGAACCCCATGATTTCTTGAATTTTTTTTGCTACTCCATCATCGTCATTATGGGTTGCTGTATCAGAAGCTACCGATTTTATCGTCTCATGAGCATTCCCCATAGCTATACCGAACTTTGCCCAGGTGAGCATCTCTTTATCGTTATCCGCATCACCAAATGCCATCACTTGATCTGAGTGGATACCATACATGTCCATAAGACGTTCAAGTGCCGATCCTTTCGTAGCTCCACCAGTCATGATCTCAAAGTAGTCAGCATGGGAGTATACGAGATGCAAGGTAGAACCGAATTCGTTTTTTAGCAAGGATTGTATGCGATCGGTTTCCGTTCTTTCTCCAATAAACATTGCCTTAGTGAATCGAAGTGGCGAGAGCTTGGAAAAATCGATAGCCTTTCCCGTTTTTCCGCTCAATGGTTCAAGATAATCTGCGTTTCGACCGTTTTCGGTAAAATAGAGTTCATGTTCTTGGAATGCATGCAGATGCGCGGGAGATGTCAGGCTAATATCGACAATCCTCTTACATATAGATGAATCAAGCGCAATGTGCCAGAGGTCTTTATTATTGGAAGGATCATAGATACATGATCCGTTGTAACAGACTGCAGGAAATTTGGTACCGACCTGTTCGATAAACCTACTGGCAGTAGTGAGACTTCTTCCTGTCGCGATAGAGACATGGATTCCATTATCCATGACATGGCGAAGTGTCTGAATGGTTCTATCTGTAATGATTTTTTCAGTCGTAAGTAATGTGCCATCGAGGTCGATGGCTATTGCCTTGATTCCGTATCTGTTTTCCATACGGCGTAGTATGGCGAACAAAACAAGTAATGGCAATATGGAAAAATGTTGTATTCGTGCCATGGGTGACATAGAATCGATATATGAGAAGTCTGGTCGTGGTATTGGGTATACTCTTGATCCTTTTGGGGCTTGTCGGTGTCTTTACCAATATAGGTTTGACACATGCTTCGCCGCACATTGAGAACGGAGTCCTGACGGTGGAAAAGACCCCTTCTCCGTTAGATAGGCCTACTATGCTTGATGGACTGTGGCGGTTCTATCCAAATTCCCACATCGATCCCATAGACATACCAGAGGTAGGTTTCATACCAATCAAGGTTCCCGAAGACTGGCGCAAAGCTGGTATGGGAAATGGACAGACAGGATTTGGTATCGGTTCCTATGTATTACGACTGGAAAATATTCCCCCAGGACAATACGGACTACTGCTGGATACGATCTACACCTCCTATGATCTGTTCATTGAAGGACAATTTGTTGGAAATTGTGGTAACCCCGGTTCTCAAGCGCAAGAAACCCTAGCCAGCTTTGGCGATACGCTGGTCAATTTCTCTTTGAACAAAACTATGTCACTCACAATTGTGATTCATGTAAGCAATTTCTATCACCCCGTCGGGGGAATGGGAGTTGCTCCCATCATTGGCCCTGCCGAACAAGTGATACGCTTCTTTATTCTGAAAATTGGGTTATCGATCGCATTGGTAGCGTTGTTTCTCAGTGGATCATTCATGTTTCTCCTGTTCTACGGAAGATCGGAAGATGGGAGCAATGAAGGTGGGCTCTTCGCTCTACTGTGCATCACATTGTCATTGAAATTGGCCGCTTCCAATTCTCTGTTGACGTGGTTACTACCATCTATTCCCATCTGGTTGGTATCGAAGATCGAATATGGGACCATTCCCGTGGCAGCAGCTATATTCCTCCTTTACTCCCAGAAGGCATTCAAGATACGTCTGCCCAAATATTTTGAGATACCGTTTTTTGGTATCATGGGTATCTATACCGCTGTAGTGACCATATTCCCAATCATCTACTACCAACAGTACATTTCTATCATAACTATAGGTGTTATCATCGGTCTCTTAGTATGGATAATACTATTCGTCACGCATAAGGGACCCTCCTTCTCATATCTAGTGGT
Organism: Pleomorphochaeta sp. DL1XJH-081; assembly: GCF_049310885.1. NCBI lineage: Bacteria > Pseudomonadati > Spirochaetota > Spirochaetia > Spirochaetales > Sphaerochaetaceae > Pleomorphochaeta > Pleomorphochaeta sp. DL1XJH-081. Next base: position 321,775 of record NZ_JBMDYO010000001.1, on the reverse strand, counting down.
GTTTGGTGCGTGTGTATTGGTATGCACTATGGTTTTACAACAAATCTATTATGATCAAGGGATTCCGAATGTATTCCTCAATCAGATTGTAGGGATGGGAATGGGATTTTTCATGCTCGTTCATGCCCATGCTTTCTCAGAACGGTTTATTCGGGCAGAGCATGATATCCATATATTGACCAGAGAACTAGAAACGAAGGTAGAGGAACGTACAAAACAGCTTCATGAATTGAACGAGCAGCTCTCTTGGAGAGCTTCCCATGATCCGCTTACCGAGGTCTACAATAGAAATATGCTGGTACAAGTCATGAAAGAGGAGCCTCTTGATGGCCCTGTTTCGGTCTTCTTTATCGATTTGGACAATTTCAAATATATCAACGACACTTACTCCCATGAGCATGGTGACCAAGTGCTTAAGGAATTCGCTTCATATATCAAAAGGATTTGTAGATCTACCGATGGAATTTTTCGAGTTGGAGGAGATGAGTTCATTATTATTTTGCGGGATACAGGGAGCAAAGGAGCAGAGGCTCTTGCCAAACGGTTGCTTGCGTTTACCTGCCTTCAATCGACTGATTCAGCCGCTGAAGATTATTGCCAGATAACGTGTTCTGTAGGGATAGCGATTGCTAAAGATGGCGTGGAAAATCTGGATAGCCTTGTACGGTTAGCAGATCGAGCCCTGCTTATCTCCAAGAAGCAAGGTAAGAACCGGTATACTATGCATCTGGTTTGAATACAGGCCGCGTCAGTTTGTCGTTTCCTCCCATATTCGCTATATTCATAATAAACATACAGGAGCATCTATGAAGAGATTTACCGCACGAGAAACAAAGGCGTGGGTGGATGCATTGATTGACAATCCCCAATCGCTTTACCAAGGGATGATTATCAATAAACGAGGTCGCACCCAGGGGTCCGACATACCGTACAGTGAACTGGTCGCTAAACGACTTTTACATACCCATGCCCTTCCAGAGCTACTTACGAACCTCCCCAAGGTCAACAAGGGGTATGGATTCAGACCTGCAGACCATGATGGCACTACGTTGGATCCTACCATACTCGGCATGGAGCAAGAGGCTAGGGTAGCAGTTGCACTTTACAATCACCACCTTCTTGGGGCTATGGGGAAAGTGATTGACTATCAAATTCCTATTGTAGTCAATGAAAAAGAGATAGGAACCATAGACCTTATTGCTTTCGATGCAAAGACAAGAACTCTATTTACCATAGGATATTCATATCATGAAGAGAAACGCGATACACTGCTGAAATGTGTATTGGAAATCGCTACATTACGGAACTCTATTAACGACGAAGGGCTCATACGCTCGTATGCAGACCTTCTTGTAGGAGACGATGGAAATCTGATTGATCCAAAGGAGGTCTCCGTTCAGAGTGCTGTACTATTTTTGGAGGGTTCCTACCAGGATAGGTCTGTTCGTGCACTGAAAAGGATTCCCCATGTAGCAGATCTTATAGTAGCCCTTGGTGTGAGGGTTTTTGTCATTGGAATCGAGCTGCAGTTACGTGATAAATCCCGTTTCAATCGTAAACAAGTAAACTATCCTTATAGGCCGGTATTCCACTTCATGCCAGTCCTTCGAGAGAGGGATATTCATGTGGAATAGTGGTTTCAAAGCCACTTCTTTCGTTTGAATACGAGTACCATAACAATCGCTACTACGACCAAAGCTCCCCAGAAGATAAAATATCCATACTTGAAACCAAGTTCGGGAATGTAAGCGAAATTCGTCCCATAAATTCCTGCAAGTAGTGAAAGGGGGATGAATATCGCGGAAAAGACCGTAAGGAATTTCATGACATCGTTCAATCGATTTCCCGTACTGGCTGTATGACTATCCAATTGGTCCTGTATCATCTCCCGGTAGGAGTCCATTGCCTCCACAGCCTGGGTTACCAGATCATTCAGGTCTCGGAGGAAGATGAAAGTGGCAGGGGATACAAGATCGGTCTCCAATCTCGCAAGCTCTCTCAAGGCATCTCTAGCAGGTCTGACTGAAGTCCGTAAGAAGTGCAACTCCCTTCTATTTTCATTGATTTGACCAAGTATTTGCGCCCTAGGATCATCGATGATCTGTGGTTCCAGAGATTCCACCTGTTCCCCAAGACGTTCTATAAGGAGCATATAGTTGTCAACAATAACATCGAGCAATGCATAGGCGAGGTAGTCTACACCAGAACGCCTGATCCTCCCTTTTCCCAGTCTTAAACGATCCCGAATAGGATCGAAAACATCTCCTTCTCTTTCTTGAAATGTGAGAAGGAAGTCAGCTCCCCAAACCAAGGAAAGCTGTTCACTATGGATCATGTTATCGGTCGGTTCAAGACGCATCATTTTAACAATGACGTTAAGATAGTTATCGAATTCCTCAACCTTCGGACGTTGTCCGGTATCGACAATATCTTCAAGAGTCAGGGGATGTATACCAAAAAGATCCTCCGTCCTGCCGATAGTCTGTGTGTCGTGCAATCCGACGATATCAATCCAAGTATATAATTCGTCATCCAATCTGGCATGTGCCTCTTCCAATGAATTGACCACCGTTTCTTCAAAACGTTCTTCATTGTATTGGATGATCCGGATGCTGAGTTGATCCATTTTTTTTCGCCCAACAAAAACCAGCTCACCAGGGATTTTCCCCTGTGTTGCTTTCCGACTTTTAAGAAAACGCGCCATATGGACCTCCTGGTTTTCCATTCATCATGGAATGGTATTCAGTATACATCTGCAAGGGAACCAATTCCTCCGGCATTATCAGGTGACCAGCCATGCAGTGTTTTGACAACCAATTCTTCCGGGATGTCTTGGAGGAAATATGGCTCTCCTTTAGCAGGCGAATGTTGGACCCAAAATGCATTTCGATTGGTCGAAGCCCTTGTGATAATCAACTCGTTCTGGGCTCTGGTACAAGCGACATACAATACTCTTCTTTCTTCTTCTTCCGATTCCAAATCCCCGAGACTCCTGAAATGGGGATAATTCTGTTGAGTAGCTGAAGCTACGATGCATACAGGAGCTTCGGTCCCTTTCGCGCTATGGACTGTGATCAGCGTTACTGCATCATCGTTGTAATCATTACTAATCTGGGTATCGTTCAATGGTTCAAGCGTGAAATCGTCAATGAATTGGGAAGTGGAGGTGTAGTTTTGGGCAACTTTTTCCAGCAACTTCAGATCCTTCTCACGTTGTTCCCAATGGTCGTATCGTTGCGATAGTATCGGTTTGAGATGCTTTACGATGTTCTGGATACATGTTGTGGGATTATTAAAAGTAGAAACAGCTTCCTGTAATGCTTTGATTGCAGGATGCTCTTCACCCATCGAACCGCTTAACACCCCAATCAAAGATTCGATGTCATTGTTGTTATCGTTGATTACCTCGAGAAGCCTTTCGGAGGTACGTTCACCGATCCTCGGCCATAATTGAAGATAACGCAGCCATGCCAAGTCATCCCGTTGGTTCCGTGAAAGCCTGAGAAGTGCAAGAATATCCCGAACATGTGCCGATTTGGTCAGAACCAATCCCCCAATAAAGCGGTATGGTATACCACGACGGATACACTCTGCTTCAAGATTTCTTGCCTCATAGGCTGATCTATAGAGGACCATGAAGTCGGAGAGAGTTAACTTTCTCTCGGTTCCTGCCACGATATAGTCGGCTATCCAGGAGGCCTCATCGCTTTGGTGTTCGAAATCTTCAAGTTGAGGGAGACTCTCTCCCTTACCCCGTGCAGCTTCAAGATTGTTTTGGTAGTCGAAAGGCGATTTTCCTAGTAACCAGTTCGAGAAATTCAGGATTTCCTGAAAACTCCGATAGTTTTTAGAAAGAGGGAAGACGATACTATCAGGAAATATTTTCTCGAATTCATATACATGTTTAAACTCTGCCCCCCGAAAACGATAGATCGATTGGGCAGGGTCTCCAACACAGAATAGACGGACACCTTCTGAGCTGAAATGCTTGAGGATTTCAAATTGTATGGGATTGGTATCTTGCATTTCATCTACCAAGACCTCCTCGAACAACATACAGACAGCTTTTCGCAATTTTGGTTTCTTTCCTAGGATGTCCGAAAATTGCTGTAACAGATCATCATAATCTAAATAGCCTCGCACTTCTTTGGCTTTTTGATATGCAGTGAAGATTTCATCGCACAAGGCTATCTGTAGCGGTTCCATGTCAGTTTCCCGTTGTAAATAGTGCTTTGGGACTGAACAGGTGTTTCGGCTATATGAATAATAGTGAATGAGTTGTTCGGTAGAAGGGAATCCTCGCTTGGGACCCTTCAGTCGTTTTAGCACCTCTTTCCGTATCATGCCCATGAGTGTTCCCTGGTCATCTGAATCAATGATATGCAAACCATTGATCTCGAAACTTTTTGGAATTTGTGACATGACCTTTAAACAAAATGCATGGAAGGTTCCTGCCTGAATCTTTTCAGCAGATTCTCCCAACTCGCTCTTCAATCGTTGTTTCAATTCACGTGCGGCTCTATTAGTAAATGTCATGATGAGCAGTCTTGAAGGATCGGATCCTTGTTTGCATACATGGGCAGCTCTGGCAATTATGGTCCTTGTCTTCCCACAACCGGCTCCAGCTGTGACGAGGATATGCTTTTTCTCTCCACGATAGTGCACCGCATTATGTTGTTGTTCATTCAATTCCATATATACAACAGTATAGCGAAAGTCTCCCGCTTCGCAATCCTCAGCTATAAAAGATACGGGTTATGTCTGAAAGGTTTTAAAAGTGATGCAAATCTGAATTTTGTTTGTTATAGTAATGAATAAAGTATTTGTACTCCAAGGGGAGAGCGGTTTGCATTCATTTCTTCGTATATCTTCTATCGTCCTGATAACCCTGTCCTGCCTAGTTGTAGGGATATTCTATAGTGTAACGACCAATCGTATAGAAGAGATTTACGCCAAAGACACCAAAGATACTATTTATATGCTGAAAGAAGATTTCCTACGGGACACTGTGAACAATCAGATACGGAGGATAGACGCAAGAAGGGTTGTGGAACTGGATCGCTATTCCCAAATTTTGCCAAAAACCACCAAGATGTTGGTGGAAGTTGAAGCTGATACAACTGAGGAAGAATTCATTCGGATTTTTTCTAATCATTTCACGTTTCGTTCCGAAGCAGGAGTGTGGTCGGCCCTCTTGTGGGATATCGAGAGTGGGCACGTCATAGTCGATACCGATGGTTTTTTCACGACACAGGAAATTTCACTGGAGTCACTTACCGAATTGGAGGAACTGTTCGCTATTGTCGACTCCCCAATCTTTGGCAAGATGAAAGCTCTTTACGGTGTTCGCAAAGATAGGATTGATTCTATCGTGAAAGAGGCTATCACGACAGAAATTCACCATACGGAATTTGCTGAGGATTCCTACATATGGGTAAACGAAGTGCTCGACTATCGTGGTGGAGAAAATTATGCCATACGGCGAATTCACCCAAACTTGCAGGATACCGAAGGAATGTACTTGTCTACCTCTATGACCGATATCGCAGGGAACTTGCCCTATCTGGAAGAGTTGGAAGGTATAAAGAAGGATGGGGAAATCTTTTTTACCTATTTTTTCAAGCGGAAAGGATCTGAAGAAATCGCAGAAAAGCTGACCTATGCGAAGCTCTATGAAGAGTATAACTGGATTGTCGCCATGGGAATTCATCTTGAGGATATGGATAACTATATCGATACGACTAACCAAAAAAGTGGCGAAGTCTCAGGTCGGTTGTTTCCGATCTTTCTCGTTATATTGGTTTTTCTTGTCGCAGGAGGTTCTGCGATGATCATATTCGTGGAGAGGTGGAAAACTAATAAAGGGAAACGGGAGCTCGAAGAACAAGCTAATCACGACGTACTTACTAAAGCGTTCAATCGAAGAATGGGATTGCATGATCTTGCACGCATATTCCTTCGGTTTGCCAAGGCAAAGGAACCGAATCCTGCTATCATTGTATTCGATATTGATGACTTTAAGTTGATCAATGACAACTATGGTCATTTCAAGGGCGACGAAGCTCTAAAGAAGGTCTCTAGTACAATCTTATCTAGTATCAGGAGTACTGACAAACTCTACCGTTGGGGTGGAGATGAGTTCTTGCTCTTATGCGATGGAGTGCAAACAGAGTATGTAGAAGTATTTTGTAAGAATCTACTGACTCGATTCTGCACTCTCATGGAAGAATCGCACGAACCCGAACTTAAGATGACACTTTCTATGGGAGTATCCTATTTCCATTCTAGCGATTCCTCCCATCTGGATGCCCTGGAACGGGCTGATCGTGCGCTGTATCGGGCTAAACGTAATGGGAAAAATCGTGTCGAATTAGAATTATAAAAATGGGGGCTCCAAAGGAGCCCGCATGCTATCGAGTAGTAAATGAAACCTGTGAAGACCATGTCTGGCCATCGTGATCGGTGAAAGTAAGGGTAAACGATATGGGAGTTCCCTTGGGTGTAGCTTCATCGATAACTATTCGGAATGTATTACTACTTCCACTGATCGCCTGTTGAGTCGAAGTTGCGAATCTACTGTTGTTTGTCCTATGGCGACCGGCTGGAATATCCCTGACCATTACCGTATCACATAATATCTTGACATGAGGGCTTTCGGTTGTCAAAGTTGCTTCAATATTCCTTAAATTCGTATTCCCCCCATTCGCAAGAGAAAATCCGACCGCTAATTGCGTATTGGTCGGTAGACGGTCGAAACCATAGTAAAGGGGACTGATAGCCTCAACAGAGAGTTGCTTCCACAAACCCTCAAAAACAGCTCCTTTTCCCTTTACCGTGTACTCTGACTCGTTATCCAACAATGTACCGGTTGTCCTATCGTACCAGCCTATGAATCGGTAAGAATCAGCTGGGCTTTCGATGACCGGTACGGGGACGATATCTCCCTCTTTGACTCCCTCGTGTTCAACAACTGTTTCAGTGATCGCATCGGAAAACCGCACCGCGTTCGTCCAGATGGCATACAATGTCTGATCAGTAAGGGGCATGGAAATCGTTTCTCCTGGAGCATACGTGGCTTCATCTGGAGTAATGCCCCATCCTGCAAGCATACCGATATGGGATGTGTTGATCCTCATATTGGAAAGATCGGGCAGAGTGATCTGTGTCCCAGGTGCTTGGCGCAACTTCTGAGCATAACTGTAATGGTAGGTATCTCCATCCACCGAGAAATCAATGGTGAGGGTAGGGCGATAGTATCTACTCCTCCTGTAGAGCCAATTCGCATAGTCGACCCTACGTTCATCATTTTCTTTGAGTATCCTTGATAGGAGACGCTCAGTCTCTTCCTTTCCCATCGCATACTCGGTCATTGCCGAGTAACGATCGAATGCCTCCCTATATGCCCCCACATCACCCTTAGAACGAGCTTTTTCCATGTCTTTCAAGGCGTTTTCAGCAATTTTTTCGATCCTTTCATAGAAGTCGTCGTATGCTTGTATGATGGAATCGACATCCTCTTGGGAAAAATCCATGGATTGGATCTTTTGATACGTGTTCTCAGCTATCGGTGCAGCGGATACAGGTACCAGGACAGCACCAATCAGGAAACACGCTACGAGTAGAATAGATGTGTGTTTCATCGTGTATTCCTCCTGTCTTATGCTCTGTTTTCTCTTTAAAAGATACCCAAACAAAGGGAATACGACAAGAGAAAAATGTTCAGGTGTACGTGGATTAACTCTATCTGATGAATGTAAATCTGCTATAGTTTTAGCGGATCAACCAGAGAGCAAGTGCCGCAGTTCCGACTGAGAATGAGACGAACAATCCATGGAAACTCCTCGGACGATCTTTGATTGCCTTCAATACTTTAGCGACAAGCTTGTTCTGGAGTGCAAGGTAGAGGAGAAGTCCCCCGACCATGGTAAGAAGTATCTTCAAAAGGTTGTCGACGGTATACAATGGTGGCACATCTATTATTAATGCGCTCCCCTGAGAGAGCATTCTTCCTATGAGAGAGAAGATGGTAGGAGTCCACATTCCGCCCGCGATACAAAGACCGGCCAACAACAATTGGGATATCGATCGTGGAACAAAGCCCAAAAATGTCTCTGTACCCTCTTGTGATGTCGGAATCTGCAACGAACAGGTTTTTCGCATAGGCCAGTATATTCTTGAAAGCTTTATGAAGGATGCAACGGTTCCAACACTGGCAGCTGTAATGAAGGGATAGAGCCAAGAACCTTTCATGGCGTAAGTTATGGCTGTCTTACTGACGAATCCATTCAATGGGGGTATGGCACTTATAGACATGGCTCCGATCAGGAATGTTATGCATGTGATGGGGATCTTTTCTCCTCTATTGCGGAGTATGGTGTTTGCACCTCTCAGTTCATACACATTGCGTTGTCCCGTTGCATCAATAGTGGTTCCTACACTAAGGAAGAGAAGTCCTTTAAAAAGAGCGTGATATAGGGCATGGAGGTAGGCACCCGTCATAAGCGATAGTCCCAGGACGGAATCGGTTCCCAGATGGATTGCCATACCCCAAGCTGCGACAATGTACCCTATTTGGCTAATGGAATGGTAAGCCAACAGCCTTTTCGCATCTGATTGGGAGAGTGCTATCAGTACTGCCACCAATGCGGTGAACGCGCCTGCTATACTCATTAGTTGTCCCACTTCAACTCCAGCTTGGAAGAGCAACAGGACTCTTGAAAGGGCGAAAAGCGGTGTCTTGATCAATACACCGGAAAGTACTGCCGATACGGCGTGGGGTGCAAGTGCATGTGCATCGGGAAGCCAACCATATAGAGGCATGATTGCAACACGGATAGCAATTGCAGAGACCAGAACTGCCAATGCCATGAGAACAACCAAGCGATCTTGGGCTCCTATTGTCTCCAAGCTTTTGGTGATCCCCTCATAGGACAATGTTCCGGTAATCCGATAGAGACCATATGTGCCTAGAAGGAAGAAGACCATAGCGGTAGCACTAACCATGAGATAGGAGAATGCAGCGAGAGAGGCTCCCCCTTTTTTCGATGTGGGAATAAGTACATAAGAGGTAATGCCGAGCACTTCTAGGCAAACGAAGAGATTGAACAAATCCGTGGTCATGATCGTGGCAGCCAATGCAGCTGTCTGGATTAAGAACACTCCTGTAAATGCTGGACCTCTTGGACCCCCTCCTAGAGCATAGATATATGCAGCGATAGCAATAGTGAAGCCAAGCACATGGATAAGCCATGCCAAACCATCGAATCGGTAGGATATACCTACTCCTGGATACCAACTTCCGACAATACCCGTAATTGCCTCTCCTTGGAGAACTAAGGGAAACAATCGCACCAGTGCTATCCATGGAAGGACTAGACCTACAAACGCTCCCCCGTACTCCAATAATTTTACAAGAACTCTCTCTTTTCCTACGATTTTTGCGCAGAGGGATATTGCTGCACCCAGTAGAGGAAACATGATGGTTGTAAAGACCAGATTGTTAAGTTCCATCCTTCACCCGCTCCCTAATTTCATCAATGTCAAAGGATCCACTTATACGGTAAAGGTGGACAGCCAAAGCGAGTGAGAGCGCGGTGATACAAACTCCGATTACTATAGCTGTCAGCATGAGTGCTTGGGGAATGGGGTCGACAAATGCAAGTACATCACTATCTACAATCGGAGCATCATCACCTATGGTACTGCCTTCAAGAATGAACAAAATAACAGTTGCTGCATTGATGATATTCAAACCAAAAATTTTTTTAATGATATTCCGTTTACTGACTATTCCCCAGAAACCGATTATGAAGAGGACGAGTAGGAGCATACGATCAACCATCAGGAACCTCCTCCCATCATAGCTATGCACATGAAACCAATACTTGTGCCTACTTTAAGTCCAATAATCGCATTGAGAAAGATCATATAACCGACCGGGTAGAGTGTCGCATCCAAGGGATTACCGAAAAAGCCTGAACCTACTAATAGTCCACTGAACGAAGCCAGTACCAAGAGGAGAAAGGTTATAGTCTCCATACGACTGAGCATGATCGAGCTAGACAACGGTGAGGAATCATCCTGTTGGTTTCCTAAAGCTAAGAATACGATTCCAGAGGCTACGATCACGCCTCCCTGGAAACCTCCTCCCGGGGACATGTGACCATAGAGCATTACATAAAATCCAAATAGGAGGACGATAGGTCCAATTTTTCCAGTTACTACCTCAAGCAGGTGGGTACGCATCGCATGTGATCGACGTTTTTCGGTAGCTAGGGAGAATGCTGAAATGGTTCCGATTGAATTCTCATCATCATGTGGTGCCTCGACAAGGGACTCGATTCTAGAGAGGATACTCATCGTTCCCAGTACTGCAACGAGGAGAACGATTGTCTCTCCCATGGTATCGAACAAACGGTAACCTAGGTAAATGGCACTGACCAGATTGCTAGCTCCACTCTCGGAGCTGCCATATTCGGAGAGATAATCGCGAGCAAAGGTAGGCCAAGGTGATTCGCTGAGGAAAATTGGGAGCATGACTAGACCCATGAAAAGGACAGCAACGAAGCTTGCGATATTTGACCAGAGATGTCTTTTATTCTCACTTTTCGCCATGGTCGCTCCTCTGTGAATGGCGCAAAGCCCAAACGAAGATTACCGTTGAGACACCAGCTCCAACCGCTGCTTCAGTGATGGCAACATCGGGTGCATGCATGAGATAGAAGATGATAGCCGAAAGGAGACTTATCGCAGACATTGCGATGACACCATGCAATAGATCGTTCATAGTAAGGGTGCAAACTGCAAGAACGATGATCAATACTAGCAGGAGTGTTGTCATTCAACCTCCTTCGAATTGCTCCGTGTGGTAAGTCGTTTCCGGGGTCTCCACTCTGAAGTTCCCGACTGCCATATGAATCTCGCTACTATGTAGGATCCGGTTGGAGCGCTGATCAGGAAAAATACCATGATTATCACGATTCTTGCTGTCATTGCCCAGTGAGGAGAGAGCACTAGCGCACCAATGAATGAAGAGAATATCGCAGTTGTACCGCAAAGACTACCCGATTGCATACGGGAGTAGGGATCTGGGAATCTAAATAATCCTACCAGGCCAGCCAGACCGAAGATTGTAGCGAGCAAGAATGCTGCGAATGCTATCCACTCCTTGATTGCCATATACATACTACTCCTTCTCTTGGGAAAATTTATCCCTCAAAAAACGGGCAATGGCCATGAAACCAAGGAAACCGAAAATATCGTACACCAAGGCCACATCAAGATAAATAACTCGCGCTTGAGCAACTCCCCGAATCACGAGGAATCCAAGTGCGACACCAGAGAGGATGTTCAACGCGACTAGGCGGTCTGCCGATGTAGGACCTATGACCAATCTACATATGCATCCAATTGCACAAATGAGAAAGAACCATTGCATATACGTGAGCATGATAGTCATCATAGCCATACATTCCCGATGAATTTTTCTATTCGTCCCTTTACCTCTTCTCCTGCAGCTTTTGCATGGTTTGTATCGCAGAAAAACCAATGGACCGTAAGATGGTCGTCATTCAAATCTAACGTTATGGTGCCAGGGGTCATGGTAATGGAATTTGCCAGAGTCATACGTGCTAAATCTGACTTGAGACGAGTTCGGAAGTGGACGATCCTTGGACTTGCCTTCTTGGTAAAGACAGCTTTCAACATGATAAAACTGGATTGATAGAGCTGGAACACGAGAACGGTTACAAATATGACAAGCGAGAGTGGATTCGGGAGGATATAACGGATATTGGCTTGATGTTGGGCAATGAATACATTATAAGTCAATGCTCCTATTATTACCGATCCCATGAATCCGAATAGGACGGAGTAGAGTTCCAGACTACTGGTGAACAACAACCATACACCAAAAAGAAACAGTGTGGTAAAGAGGAAACGGATTACTTTCCATCTTCCCCCTATGCTCATACACGCATCTCCTTCTCAATAATCGTATCCAAGAATTCTTGGGGTGTCTTGGCTTGTTTGAGCGCAATCCGGAACCGTTCATCATGTAGCAATCGGGCAAGTTTCGAGAGGATTTTCAAATGAAGAGAGGCCTTTAATGGGGGACCGACAAGGAGGAAGACGAGAGACACTGGTTCTTCGTCCGGTGTATCCATCTGCAGGGGCGTGGCTAATCTTGCAGCTGCAATATAACTCGATTTCAAACCTGTCGAATGCGCATGGGGTACGGCGCAGCCTGAGCCAAGGCATGTCGAAGCTATGTTTTCACGTGCAAGGATATCCTCGATGAGTTTATCCACAGCAGTGATCGGATAACAAGATCGGAGGGCGTCCACCATCTGTGAAATTACTGCCTGTTTGTCGGATGCGTGCAGATCCAGCAGTATGCAAGCTGGTTGGAGACGCTTTCCTATTCCTTCCATGTCTATACCTCTTCATCTTCCGGAACCAGACCCGATACCCAATCTACTGGTATGGTGAACATGATCCCTGTGCCAGGATTATCTAAACCTCCCACCAACGGGTCTATAAGGGATCGTACTTCCTTTACTACAGCATCGTCACGAACGACTGAAAGTATGGTCTTGTTGTAGGGTTTGTTGCCTTTCATAAATTCTTTGAATCCTGCGAATAGAGGTACTTCGTAAGCAAGGAACCTACCCATCCCCTCACTATCGAGGATAGTTGCGCCGGTAACCCCAGCCTCTACATAGGCTTCAAGCACCTCTTCGAGAAATTCCTCATTGTTCAAGACAAAGACCAATAATTTCATATGTGTACGGATCCCCTTGTCGGTTCCCTGTTGTTTGCCAATACCAATGTGGTTGGATACTACCATGGGTTTTCATGTGAGCACAAGTGAAAGAAGATGTAGCACCTTTGCCATTGCAGCCAATTCTTATCTTGTTATATCAAAGTAAGTAGTGTTATAGTTGTAGGTAGTGATGAATAGCAACGGAGGATCTCATGAAAATAGCAATTATCTATTCTTCCCATCAAGGATATGCCCTTGAATGTGCAAGGCAGATTTCAGAAGGGCTATCAGTCGATGGAAACCAAGCCGATTTGATCGAAGTTAAGAAAGAAACGAAAAAATTGGACCTAGCGAACTATGATACCGTCGTTATTGGGGGGGGTATTCATGCTGGGCATCTTTCCGGAGCACTTCGTAGGTTCTGTTCCAAATATGAGGCACTCCTGCGTACCAAACGATTGGGTCTATTCGTCTGTGGGACCGACAAGGATAACCAGGAGAAGCAGTTTGTTGACAACTTTCCTCAATCGCTGTTGGATGTCGCCGTAACCAAGGGGTGGTTTGGTGGAAGAATTGTTTTCGCCGAGCAAAAGGGGATTATGCGTTTCATGCTGAAAAAGATTCTCAAGGGTGAACGCGATGTACACGAGGAAAAACCAGAGGCTGTGAAAACTTTCATGCATGAAATGGGTTAAGGGAAATCTTCTTAGACCAAGCTCTTTACCGTATCTCCAATGATCAGCCTTGTTGGTAATTGCATGCTTTCGTTTTTTTTCTGAGGATTTTTAATTAACTTTTCAAGCAAACGAACCGCCGACTGCCCCATGCCAGAGAAATCCTGGGCTACGGTAGTCAATCGGGGTGAGAATAAAGAACATATGGGCAAGTTATCGAAACCTGTGATACTGAGGTCCTCGGGTATTCGTATTCCCATATCGCGGGCGACATTCATGGTATACAGTGCAATGTAATCATTAGTCGCCGCTAAGGCAGTGGGGGCAGTGGGTAATCCCATGAAATGCTCCAACATCTGGATTGTAGCTTTTCGTAGTTGTTCATTTCCTGCTACTGTCTGGTCGTAAAAAACCTTGTTATAATCGAAAGGAACAAGATCGTGCAGGATAAATTCATCCCTGACCGGAACACGATAACCATTCATGGCTTGGAGATATCCCGCAAACCGATCACTTCTGCTTGTTGATCCGAATGTACTTCCTGAGACAAAGGCAATGTTGCGATGTCCCCTTTGGATAAGGTGTTCTACGATAGCGAAGAATCCGGATGTATTGTCTGAACTAATGAAAGGAGCGCTTATGCCAAATACTTTCCTGTCTATCATGACAAACGGAAAAGCATGTCTCACCATGCTACTATACATCTCTGGACTACTTTGACTGGAGTAGGGAAGAATAATTGCACCTAGGGCTCCGCTATCGATAACCTCGCCAATAAGGTTTTTCTCCCGATCAATGGCCGTGAGGGCATTACCATCCTCCAGATCTAGGCTGATTACCGATAGTCCGTATCCAAGTTTTCGACATGCTACCTCTACACCGGAAAAAACCTCCATGTTGAGTGCGACTTTCGACACTGGTGCAGGGAATACGATACTGATAAACGGTCTATTACTCGTACTATTCTTTGTACTACCGATATTCCACTGACTTCGAGAGCTTACAAACGTACCCTTTGCCTTTAGACGCTTAACGTATGATCTAATTTCTAGTTCCTTGACAGCACGTGAAACCGTAATCCGACTTGTCCGATAAGTAGCCATCAACTCTTTTTCTGTTGGGATCCGACTACCTTCCGGATACCGACCACTTTTGATATGGCTTTCCAGTTCCAGGAAAATTTGTTGGTATAATGGAATCTCAGGCGCATTATTTTTCACACATATCTCCATGGGGCGTATTATAAAGATATAGCATTGTAGGAAATCTTCTCCAAATTTAGCCAATCTATATAACATTATAGAACTCTAAGGAAATTCGTGCAAGGAAAATAACAGCTATCATACATTATGATAGCAAAAATTATTAAATATCTAGAATATAATAGAATAGATATTTAATTTGATAACCGGTATCTCCAAGAACTTTTTTAAAAAAATGTTTGACAGGTTCCGAATCATGGTTAATAATGACATATCTATTAATTGGAGGTATGTATATGTCATTTACTAAGAAAGTTGGCATGCGTCTATTTGTGGCTGCTCTGCTTGTATTGTTGGTACAGGCAGTTGTTTTCGCTGGTGGTGAAGCTGAAAGTGCTGCTTCAGGCGAGAAGAAGGTTATCGTACTTAATGGTGCGTCGATGTTCGATGTCGATCATCCCTACACCCAGACACTTATCAAGTTTGAGGAACTGGTCAACAAATATCAGGATGAAGCGACGATTGAAGTTCGTATGAACCTGAACAAATCACTTGGAATCGAATCCGATTATCTTCGCTTCATGAGCCAAGGTGAATCGGTTGATCTTGCCATTATTGCTCCGGCACACACTGCACAACGTGTACCTGCGATCGCAATCATGGATATGCCTTTGCTTTTCAGGGATTTTGAGCACAGGGAAGCTGTATTGGCAAGCGATCTATTCGATTCAATCACCGAAGAAATTATCCAGAAGGCAAAGATCAGACCAATCGGTTATGCCGGTGGAGCTTCCAGAAACATTATCTCGAACTATCCTATCCGTAATATGGAAGAGCTCAAGGGATTCAAACTCCGCGTACAGGGTGCTCCTATCTGGGCAAAAGTGTTCAGTGCTGTAGGTGCTGTTCCTTCTGTTATCGCGTATGATGAAGTTTACAGTGCAATCCAGACTGGAGTTATCGATGGTCTCGAGAACGAGAAAGTCGGTTATGCACAGATGCGCTTCTTCGAAGTTGCTCCCCACTTCACCGAGAACGACCACTCGATTACTGTTCGCCCCCTTTACATCTCTGAGGCTACCTACAAAAAACTCTCTCCTGTTGTACAGGAAGCAGTATTGAAAGCTGGTGCTGAGGCTGGAGCCTATGGTGCTCAATTCGAACTCGATATGGCAGATAGCGAATTGCAGAAACTTGTCGATTCCGGTCTTGCAAACCACCACATGTTCAGCGAAGCCGATCGGGCAGAGTTCCGCAGACTCGCAGAACCTGCTCTCATGGAGTATGTTGACGAGATGGGATTCAGATCCCTCTACGAAGCAATCCAGGCAATCAAGTAGAGGATACGCTCTTTTCGAAATAATTTGGTCATATCTCTGGAGAAATCCAGAGATATGGCACGTTTGAACTAAATGTTACGAGGTAGTTATGAGAACATATAGCCTGATCATGGACCGTATCCAATGGGTCCTTTCACACGCAGTGTCCCTCTTGCTTGGGTTTTTGGTGGCGATCGTCACATTGCAAATCGCAGGACGCTTGCTTCCATTTATTCCATACATGTTGTGGACTGAAGAGATAGCCAGATTCTTACTTACTTGGTTGGTATTCCTCGGTGCGGCAGTTGGTGTAAAGGAGCATTCCCACTTCCTTGTAGACATCTTTCCTTTGGTAAAGTCAAAAGTCCTTCAAGTAGTATGGGATCTTTTCATCTCCCTTGGAATGGCCACTGTAGCCATAATTTTCGCCGTACGCGGGTTCAAGTATGCCATGGTCCTTGTCTATGATATCTCTGACATCGCCCAGATTCCCATGATATGGGTAGGGGCTGCTATTCCAGCATTCGGTATACTATCAATTCTTTTCATGATAGAAGAAATCCTTAAGACACTATTTGTAAGGCAGGAGGCATAGATCATGGGTCCATTAGCAATAGCAGGTATCTTGTTCGGTACTTTCCTCCTGTTGGTCTTTCTTCGGGTTCCGGTGGCTTTCGCCTTGGGCTTGGCGACTGTACCCGTTATCTTCATGACCCCAGGTGTCACATTTTTCGCATTGATCGACCGTACCTACATTTCATTCAACTCCTTCCTCCTTCTTTCGGTTCCATTCTTCCTGCTAGCGGCGAACCTTATGAATGAGAATGGAATTACGAAGAAATTGATTGATCTCGCCCGGGTTACCGTTGGGCATCTCCCTGGCGGATTAGGACATATCAATGTCTTGGTATCGATGCTTTTCGCAGGAATCAGCGGATCCTCGAATGCAGATGCTGCAGGAATAGGGAAGGTGCTCATTCCTGCAATGATCGACCAAGGGTATGAGAGGAACTTCACGATCGCCATTACAGCATGTTCGGCAGTCATGGGAGTAATCATTCCTCCAAGCATCCTCATGTTGGTATGGGGAGGAACAATGTCTATTTCGGTAGGATCCTTGTTCCTAGCCGGAATTGTTCCTGGAGTACTTCTTGGGCTCTCTATGATGGTGACCGTTTACATTTATGCAATCAAGTATAAATATCCAGTATACGAGCGATCGACATTCAAAGAGGTCGTTATCGCGACTGTTACCTCGATTCCCGGCTTGATGACTCCGATTATCATTATCGGTGGTATTGCGTTCGGTATCTTTACTCCCACTGAGGCTTCAGCCATCGCGGTAATCTATTCCCTAGTTGTTGGCGTGGTAAACAAGTCGATGACTTGGAAGAAATTTGTCCGCGTACTCAACGATACAGCAAAATTAACCGGTATTACTCTGTTTTGTGTAGGAACCGCCTCAGTGTTCAGTTGGTTGTTGGCGTACCATCGAGTTCCGCTCGCCTTGGTCGAATTCGTTACCAGTATGAATCTTGGGCCTACCGGAATCATGATGATCATTGCAGTGATCTTCCTGATCGTTGGTATGTTCATCGATGCCATTCCAGCCATCATAATTATGGGAAGTATTCTCTATCCCATCGCGATGCAGGCAGGAATCCATCCAATCCACTTCTCGTTGGTAGGAATCGTATCACTCGCTTTCGGATTGGTTACACCTCCTTACGGCATGTGTCTGTTGATTACCTCCCGGATTGGAGAGCAGCAGGTCCCGAAGGTTCTCAAGGATGTTGCAATTATTCTCGCACCTATGTTGGGAATCTTAATTCTTTTGGTCCTTTTCCCCGATTTGGTACTGTTCTTGCCTAGGTTGATCGCACCACAATTTCTTTAGAAGGTATACAAGTTATGAAACAGCAGACGAATCATCCTATCAAACTGGAGACTATGCGCGTGAAGCGGACCTATACAGGAGGGAAGCTTCTCGATACCTTACAGTCGATCTCACCTCCGAAAGATGGGAATATGCCGGAGGAGTGGGTTGCATCGACCATTACCTCTCGTTTCGATGTCAATCCGAACGCAGGTCTGAGTATCGTCGAAGAGGGTTCTCAAAAGGGTCGATTCCTCAGGGATGTGATATCAACCGATCCTTCAGGAATACTCGGCAAGACTCATGTCGAAAGCTTTGGTGAATCCTTGGGATTTTTGGCGAAGTTGATCGATTCTGACAAGCGATTGAATATCCAGACTCACCCTGACAATGAAAAGGCAAAGGAGTACTTTGACTCTTCATTTGGTAAAACAGAGGCTTGGTATATAATCGATACCCGTATCATTGATGGGCAAGAGCCCTTCATCTATCTCGGGTTCAAACCTGGCATAACTAAGGAAGATTGGATCAAATGGATCGAAGAGCAGAATATTCCTGCCCTGGAAAATGCTCTCCATAAGATTCCGATTAAAAAGGGAGAGGTCTACCTGGTAGAAAGTGGGATGCCTCATGCGATCGGGACAGGGACATTCTTAGCAGAAATCCAAGAACCTACTGACTATACCTTCCGGGTAGAGAAAATGACCAATGGGGGTGAGCCCTATCCAGAAGAGGTCTACCATCAGGGAATCGGTTATGAAAAGATGTATGAATGTTTTCATTACGATGGTTACACGCTAGAAGAGCTATTGGATAGAACTAAGATTGTGCCGACGGTGAAAAGTTCTGACGAAGGACATGTCTTCGTGGAATTGCTGGGGACTCGAAACACTACGCGATTTTCCATGGATAAACTTATAGTGACCACAACCGGGACGATTCCTCCAAAAGGGACTTTCAGTACAGCAATTGTTCTTTCTGGTGAGGGATCTCTCCATCATGGTGATATGTCGCTCAACGTTGCGAAATCAAACGAGTTGATTATCCCAGTCTCCGAATTGCCGATAACATTCGAATCCTTTGGAGAAGAACCGCTGGAATTATTGATCTTCTATCCCCCCGTTTCTACCATGTAAGCGAAGAGCCAAGGGTCTACATCCTACTGTCGATTCTTGGCTTCCTTGTATTCGATTGGATCAAAAAGCATGAATGTCGCTTTTCCCGCTTGCTTTGCTTTATACATAGCAAAATCGGCATAATCGATTAGTGTATAGATATCGTTGGCATCCAGCGCATAGAAAGCCATACCGAGAGAACAGGAGATCGGCAGATTGCCGCAAGTCGTGGCAATGGGAGTACTCGTAACGGAGTTTTTGAAATTTTCCCAGAGTGTATCACTGAAAGTCTTCCTATCCGTTTTTATGTCGTGGATATAGAGTCCGAATTCATCTCCTGCGATCCGGATAGGGATGGTAGCGGATTCTGAAGGAATACTTCTTAATCGTTTTGCGAATTCGACAAGGTATTCATCTCCAATCGCATGACCATAGGTATCGTTGATGCCTTTGAAATTATCTATATCGATGAAACAGAACATTCCTATCCCATGAGGAGCTTTTGCGATGGTACTCTCCATTTCCGATCTATACTGGTAACGGCTTACCAGACCGGTGAGAGAATCTTTAACAAGACGATTATTGAGATCCTCATTCAACCGCTTTAGCTGGGCATTTGCCTTTTGGAGCTTTCGGTGCGTATTCATCAATTCATTGTTCAACATTTGAATTTGTTCAAAATGGTTTGTAGTAGAGGAGTCTCCGAATTGGGAACGGATCGATTGTTCTAGCACTGCGATCATGAATCGGTCTATGGAATAATCGCCACTAGCGCCGTTGTGGCCAAAAACTAGGACATGCTCCTGCATAACGGCCAAATGGCACTGTATCGATACATCTAGTCCTTTGATAGGGTGTTTTTCTTGGGAGCAACTGGGTCTATCCGAAAGCAAGGAACTCTTGAAATTCTCCTTTAGATGCTCGACATGATCGTCTGGGAAAATTGAAAAAATAGAGTGTTGTGCTTCGGATATAAGCCAAACTGGATCACTCCAGAAGATCTCCTCTAATATGCCGAATCGATCGACTTTTACTAGGAAACTGATCATTGAGATACCGATGTGCTTATGGGAATAATATCTTTCGCCCAATTCATCAATTCACGAGCTGATCGAGTGTATACATCAATCGGCCAGCGCTGCCAAAGGTTGTCTGTCATCTCGAAGGCTCTACCTCCTACTGCAATCTTGAGTTGGGGAAACTGTTCCCTAAGAGCATGTACGATATTTCTACAATCGACTAGATAGTGGGGCATGGTGACAGAGAGGGCAACCAAATCGGGGTGGTGTTCCTGCACAGCCGAGATGATAGAGGGTTCGGGAACCGCAGCACCTAGGTAGATGCTGTCCCATCCGTGGTACTCAAAAATATCCGATACCATCCGTCCTCCCATTTCATGCAACTCACTTCCTACACAGCAGGTAAGAATGACTTTATCGCATCTGTCCTTGCTGAAGATGACATCATAGAACTGTGACAATACCATTTGTGTCGTACTGGTGCAGTAATGTTCCTTATCCACCGTAATCTGGTTGGTATGCCATAACTCGCCGACTTCATGCATGGTCTCTTCAAGGATATCTTCGTAAATATCTTCCAAGGGGATTCCGGATCTTGCGGCGTCGGCTATGATTTGGGATGCCTCACGAGTTTTACTCCGAAGTAGCGCATGCAGATATGCCTGTCTGATTTCGACATATTTACCGGTCAAGAATCTATCACTGAATGGAATATTAGTGACAGCCTCCTCAGTTGCATCGATCGCTGCCTGCAAATATTCAATTGCGATAGGGGCATCCTCTTCGCCGAATAATCCAGGAGCTTCCTTGATGATGAATCTGTAATGTTCAACCATCTGGTCTTTTATGATATCCCTGTCGAACTGTTTCATGAGGCTACAAAGTAATTCGTATAACCAAACGGCATATCGGGTAAATAAGACTTTTTCCTTCAACTGAACGGCAGTATTCAGATAGCTAATATTGTAGAGGATGTCCTGATACCACAGTCGTTTTTGCCGATCATCGTACATATCTTCCAATTTGGGGTCTCTGCTGAACTGGCCATCGTAAATCTTTTTGGCAATCTCAGAGATCCTAGGGTCTTGATTGGTAGTAAGTAGACTCATACGTATTCCTCTTGTCCCGAGTATGCACTACGGTGTGTGATTTGTCCATGATAGAACAATTTAAGCTACCAAAGTATGGCGATCATATCATAGGCGATGATGACTAGGGAGAGGGCAAGCAACGATTGGATAATCTTTGCAGCTTGAGAATTTTTCATAAATGAGGCGATACCTACCCCGAACAGAGCCCATGTCGTCGTAGCACTGAGACTTATCGTCGCAAAAATAATCGGAGCCGCGAAGAATAGGACGATATTCTTGGGTAGTGAAACTAAGTAGGTGCTGAAAATGGTCAATCCATATAGTATTACCTTCGGATTCAGTACCTGCAATACCATGCCATTAGTATAACCGAGTGGTTTTTGGAGTTTGTCTTCGACTGAGTAGGAAGCTCTGTACGTCTTATATGCTAACCAAAGGATATAGATAGCGCCTATTACTGAGAGTATGTTACGGAATTGTGGAATGACCTGTGCAAGTGTAGTTGCTATAAGTGAGCACCCAATGAATACGATTACAAATCCAGTCCAAATGCCTATGAGGAACGGAAAGGTTTTCCGATACCCGTACTGCATGCCCATTGAGGCTGATATCAAGGTATTTGGACCTGGAGAGAAAGTAGTGATCAGTGCGAAGGGTATAAGTGTAGCGAAATCAATATCCATGAGGGGTATTTTGCTGTGTAAATAGGTGGAATTGCAAGGGAATTCTTCACAACTTATGTAAGAAGCAAAAAAAGCAGAAGTTTGATAATTTACCCTCTTAAGTCAAAAATTTGCTAACCAATAGCAAGAGCCCTTGTCACATCCCCATAATCTGACTTGACGCTAGAGAGATCTGCTTCATCTCAGTAGTGTCAGATGCAGTATGTATATCTGTTCAAAATAGAATGATATTGCTTGAACAGTCAGTTAAATGCTTTTTATTTCAATAAATAAGAATATGGCAATTTTCAAATCTCTTGTCACGACATCTTTAGATGGCATCTTTCTTGCATAGTCAAATGACATGTGTGAAGGCCTTGACCGACTTCTTCACTTCTTACATTGATCTGGACACGGGTATTAACACATAAGGGGCTTTCTGATAAACTGCAAATCGATTTGAAACGGAAATTTATATACTATCAAGAGAAAGAGGAATATTGATGGAACAAAAAGTAACCATGGGGAGCAAGGCCCTTATCGTCCCGGATAATCCGACTATCCCCTACATTGAGGGAGATGGCATTGGTCCGGACATCTGGGCTGCTGCTGAAAGGGTTTTTGATGCTGCAGTCCAGAAAGCGTACGGTGGAAAACGGAAAATCTCATGGAAAGAGGTTCTTGCCGGAGAGAAGGCATTCAAGAAAACCGGAGAATGGCTTCCCAAGGCCACCGAAGATGCATTGAAAGAATATTTGGTCGGTATCAAAGGTCCTTTGACTACACCTGTGGGCGGAGGCTTCAGAAGTCTTAATGTTACCATTAGGCAGCGGTTGGATCTGTTCGTCTGCCTACGTCCGGTAAAGTACTATCCTGGAATTCCATCACCGGTAAAACAACCTGAACTGATCGATATGGTTGTATTCAGGGAGAACACCGAAGATGTGTACGCCGGATACGAATTGAAAGAGGGTACCCCTGAGGCAAAAGAACTCATCGCTCACCTCAAGGACCGGTATGGATGGAGTATCCGTCCCGATAGCGGCATCGGTATAAAACCTGCTAGCATTACCGGATCCAAGCGTCTGATCAGGGCTGCTATCAAATATGCGATAGAACATAAGCGACCATCCGTAACCCTAGTACATAAGGGGAATATCATGAAGTTCACCGAAGGTGCCTTCAGAGAATGGGGCTATGAGATAGCGAAGGAAGAATTTGGCGAGTATACCGTAACATGGGATGATCTCGTAGATGGGAAGATCCCTGAAGGAAAAGTTCTTATTAAAGACGTTATCGCCGATGCATTCCTCCAACAGATCCTTACCCGTCCGTCGGAGTATGGTGTCATCGCAACCATGAACTTGAATGGAGACTATATGTCGGATGCCCTTGCTGCCCAGGTTGGGGGTATCGGTATCGCTCCGGGTGCCAATATCAATTATGAGACTGGTAACGCGGTATTCGAAGCTACTCACGGAACAGCGCCAAAGTATGCGGGTATGGATAAGGTCAATCCCAGTTCTGTTATCCTTTCCGGCATGTTAATGCTTGACTACCTGGGGTGGTCTGAAGCTGCTAATCTGATTGACAAGGGGGTAACCGGAGCCTTGCAGGCGAAGGAAGTCACGTATGATTTTGCCCGTCTTATGGATGGAGCAACCGAGGTCTCTTGTAGTAAATTCGGCGACAGTATTATCAATCATATGTAGTTAATTTAAACAACGTACCTGTGTCCCCGGGTCTTATTGAGGCTCGGGGATTATATTGGTAGATAGAAAAAAGCAGATGTTGTTATAAATTACCCTTATAGGTCAAAAAAATACCCGTATTGGTTTTTAACCTATGACAGCCCTCTATTATGGGTGTGATCAAAGTATTTCATGGTGGGTGCGAAGCATGTCAGATGTTAAGACCCCTTCACCAGAGCTCTTGCTCAATTTCAAGTGAATATTTTATAAATTCAGTTTAATTTTCATTCTGTATGTAATTTTTGCTATCATTTTGTGTTTTAAGCCCCTGACATAACTGGACGAGAAGGATGATCAGTACCTATTCCTCATGTCATGTGTAAACCGTTTACACACTTCCGACATTCTCATTATGACATCTACCATCAAGGATTTGGCCAAAATCACCACAAAATTACCTTGATCCATGATACACTTCAGACCGAATATGATATCTTTAGTATTACTCATGGGAGGGCTCATGAAAATTCAGAGCATCAAAAGAACCGTTTCTGTGGCTGTTATGTGTCTATACTTGCTTATTGTTACGATCAGTTGCACGACCAGTACGGCCTTAGAGAGAGAGGATGATACGCTGTATCAGATATCACTACTCAATGCACTCATGCTCGGTGACTATGACGGTATCGTCACGGTGGATGAATTCCTTCTTCATGGTGATACGGGAATAGGGACATTCGATACTTTGGATGGAGAAATGATTCTTATAGATGGAGAAGTCTATAAAGCTACATACACAGGTGAAGTAGTGAAACAAGAAGGGAGTGAAACAATCCCATTCGCTATCACAGCCCATTTCGATTCAGAGTTTGAGAAGATCATTGAGCGGGAATTGCATTCTATAGAGGACATAAAAGAACTCTTAGATGCAGCAATAGTTACGCATGAAAATGATTTCAATAGCTTTTATGCCGCAATCATACGGGGAGATTTTTCCATGGTGCATATACGTAGTGTGCCACCACAGGAGAAACCGTATCGAAAATTGTCAGCAATTGCTTCTACCCAACCCGAGTTCATCCACAACGACATAACCGGTACGATAATCGCATTCCGTTTCCCCGATTACATGGATAAGATCAACCTCCCCGGGTGGCATCTGCATTTCATATCGGATGACCGAACCATTGGCGGCCACCTACTGGATGCAACAATCCCTTCAGGATCGCTGGCTTTGGATGCAAAGAGAAATTTCTCGCTTGTCCTGCCTGAAAGAGATTCATTCGCCCAGCTACCAGTATCTGCCGATTTGGGTTCACAGACAGTTCGTGTCGAGGGTAAAGAGTAAAATTAGTTTGCTATTACCCCGATTTCCCTCTTGTAGCGACTATGACTAAGCACCAGAAGGAGTATCATGATCGGGATTATGGCGATAGCCACCAAGTTTCCTTGGAACAATGTAAGTCCCCAGTATCGGATAGGATTTCCTCCATCGGTCATTGCTGTTATTAGTACACCATCTGGTGTTGCAGCTCCTACCTTATTCGATAGTGCTGTAATCATTGGCGCTAAGTTGGTTGCGATCAAAAGATATCCGATCACCAAAGGAATACCAGTGAGCACCGAGCGTAATACATTTCCACGGGATACGAGAACAATTACCGCGACTTGGGCGATGAGCGCTGGCAAATCACCAAGGGGGAGGGTTTTGTTTCCTGGCAGTATCAGAGCTATAAGGATAGCTATTGGCATGAGGATGATTCCGGTTGTGAGGATTGACTGGTTATGCATTACCACCCCGGAATCGAGTGCGATATACAATCCTGTCTTCTTAGGAAATTTTTCATGGATAGTATCTCTCAATTTGGATGAAATTTCTCCCATTCCCTCCCCAATAAGATTGCCGCATTTAGGCAGTATGAACATCACCGCTGCAATATGGATGCTCAGTTCCAACATCTCTTTCAGTGGATAAGCTGCCGCAAGACCGAGTGCGATTCCTACAAGAACGCCGATCACCATGGGTTCGCTGAACACTGAAGGTTCGTGTTGTTTCTTGCTTGGATTGTAGTCTAGCTTCCGTAGTCCAGGAATGTGGTCGTACAGCCAATCCAGACCTTGGGCATAGGGTAGTAATCCTACAGCACTGAGAGGAGAGAGCGTGATGCCTTCCATACCCATCTCTCTTTTCACTAACGGTCCGGTCCAGTCCGCCATCTTGATAGTGTAAATTGCGATAAGAGCTGTGGCCAACAGACCGAGTAAAAGACTCTGGCTCACGCTGAGAACAAGGGCTCCGAGCAAAGCAAAATGCCAATAGTTCCAGATATCGATATAGATTGTCTTGGTAAGATTGGTACTCAACATGACGATATTGATCACGATGATGAGCGGTATGGAGATATGCGCAACTGGAGAAGCCCATGTAATAGCGGCTAATGGAGGCCAGCCGACATCAAGAACGGGAAGGTCCAAGCCACGTACCTGTACGAGGGCTTGTACGGCGGGATTGATATTAGCCACAAAGAAATCGAAGGCAATGAAGATTCCAGCGAAGCCTGCAGCGAGCTGCAAAGAGGCCATGAGGGCCTTTTTCAGCTTCATCCTGACAATCAGTCCAATGACAAGAACGATCAGCGGTAGCATCACATATGCCTTGAATTGAAAGAATCCATCGATAATCGATTGTAGTGTCTGCATCAATACTTCTCCTAAAAAAATCGGAGTCTTGGTAGACTCCGATGAAGTTATAGGGTCAAAAACCGTTTAGTAGCGGTAGTCGTTCCTAGTCTGGCGGGGCTTTGCGATAGCTTCGTTAACACGAAGGTTACGGCCATCGACATCCTGACCATCAAGCTGGGAGATAGCAGCGGTTGCTGCACTTTCATCTTCCATTTCTACAAAACCGAAACCCTTGGGGCGTCTTGTTTCGCGGTCCATGATGATGTTCGCACTTAAAACTGTTCCGTACTGGGCGAACAAATCCCAAAGCTGTTCCTCTGTAGTGTTGTAACTCATGTTACCGACATAAATTTTCTTTGCCATGATAAGCATCCTTCACAGGCTTCTTGCCTGTTCACAAAAGTATTGTGCTCCAATTGGGCAGTCTGAACGGGAATCTTGTCTGCTGGAGTGTGTCAGTGAAGAACGCAAACGTACAAAGCAAGTATATCGAAAGATCTGCAACGCAAAATTAGTAAGCCTGCTAAACGTATCACAATATGGAAGTAGCGTCAATCTGTCGACAAGTAGCTTCAGCGCAATAACTTTCGTACAAGTCGGAATTTCTTTTCGGTATGCGGATGGTAGCGAAAGGGGAAGTCCAAGTATTTTGATCTTTTCACGATACCTTTGAAGTGGGTGAAGGTTTCGAAGCTGAATTTGCCATGGTAGGATCCCATACCGCTTTCTCCCACACCGCCAAAACCCATATGTGGCGTCGCTATATGTACGATCGTATCATTGATACACCCCCCTCCGAAGGAGACATTCCTCATGAAAGCATCCTCAGTTGCCTTGTCATTGGTGAATAGATAGAGTGCCAATGGGTTCGGACGTGATACGATACTTAGCATGGCCTCATCGATGGAGTGGTAGGTAAGTATGGGCAGAATGGGGCCAAAGATTTCTTCCTGCATGATTGGAGAGTCGAAGCCGACAGGCTCCACGATAGTTGGTTCTATAGCTAAAGTAGTTTCATTGCCCTTTCCGCCGATGATTACCTTTTCATCCTTGATTAGACCCATTATACGGTGGAAATGTTTTTCATTGATGATGCGGGGAAGGTTTTCGTAGTCCTTCCCTGGAAAGAATTCATCTAGATACTGCTTCATATGGTATATGAGCTTGTCTTTGATATGCTTGTCTGCCAATACATAGTCGGGTGCGATACAGGTCTGGCCTGCATTCATCATTTTGCCAAATATGATCCGTTTGGCGGCCAGCGGGATGTCTGCAGTCGAATCGACGATCGCAGGACTCTTTCCTCCCAGCTCCAAACTTACCGGGGTAAGGAATCTTGCTGCCCGATTCATCACGATTTTCCCAACCTCCACACTTCCTGTGAAGAAGAGGTAATCGAACCGATGTTCTAGTAAAGCCTCATTTTCCTCTCTTCCCCCTTGGACTACTGCGACATACTCAGGGTCGAAAATCTTGCCCAACAATTGTGCTATCACCTTACTTGTATGTGGTGCGTATGCAGAGGGCTTGAGTACAACAGTATTGCCGGCACATAAGGCTCCAATGAGAGGTGCCATACAGAGTAAAAATGGATAATTCCATGGAGCCATGACCAGAACGACTCCGTAAGGCTCAGCCATAATGAAACTCTTAGCCGGAAACTGTGTGAGAGGAGTCCTGACCCGTTTTGGTTTTGCCCAACGTTCCATGTGTCGGAGTATGTATCCAATTTCATCTAGGACCAATCCGACTTCACTCATATATGCCTCGAAATTATTTTTATGGAGATCGCTTGCTAATGCATCGAGAATTTTCTGTTCTTCCTGTTTGATTATGATCTTTACGCGGCTAAGATACCTTTTGCGTAGCTTGATATCGGAAGTGCCACCTTGTTGGAAGAAGGTTCTTTGGTTCTCAATGAGATTTCGGTAGTCCATCGATCAGGTCCTTGTAATGCCAACGATACCGGGCACCGGAGGTATTTGGTGGAACCTCTGCCCAGTACATGAAGGAATTGTAGAAATGGTACTTCGCTTAGTATTGCGAAGCAGGAGGCAACGCCTCTCGTGTTCAGTGGAAGTCTCTACTATTATGATTTTTGGATTTGCATGATCGATGCTAGGACAATAAGATGCAATACCACCTGTTGTATCCATGCAAGCCACTCGGATCCATCGAAACGACCGAAATCGATAGTGAGGATATCCAAGATCACAATCAGAACGATCCAAATGATCCAAATTGCGGTCAGCGATGTACTGACGAATTTAGCTGGGATGGAGGGAACAAAAAAAGTAGCTCCAAGAATCAGACCACACACCAGCTCGACGGTAGACAAGACATAGAGTAGGATTTCATTATCCCCACCAAACATATTGGAAAGCTCACGTGAGAGTTCGCCTGCCACACCACTTCCTGTAGCGAAGCCCAACATACCCATGGAGAGAAAGAGTAGGGCAACCAAGAGTTGCAATGCTTTCGCCGAAGCGAGTATCTTTAGTGATTCTTTCGCATTCTTTGCCATGATATGCCTCCTGCTTTATATAACTCTAATCCAAAACAATTGGTACGTATAGGGTGGTTTGTCATGCTACACTGCAATAAAGGGGAAAAGTGTGCCAAATGGAATTAAATAGGCGAACCAAAGATAGCTGGGAGATCAGATTACTTCGGCTTCTCGTGTGGGGGTATATCCTTTTGTGCTTCGTCATCGCTGGATTGAACTATGGATATGCCCAAAATGCCCCAGAGCGAGTGGCACTTGCTATCAACTCATTCTGGCATTTCTATGAGAATTGGATAAAATCCTTCCTCATTCTCGGCTGTGGGTATCTGACGATCCGCATAGTCGGGAAAAAACAACGTACTACCATGTATAAGCGCAATATCATCGGCTTTTCTGTTGCCGCACTGGCTATCCATATTGTGATTCCGCTGGTATCGGGAAATCCGGAAATCTATTTCTATGGTATGCCACTACCTTGGTCCAATATCCCTCTTCAGAGTACACTTTCGTTCACCGACTTCACCCAACGGCATCTTCCATTGTGGGGAGCTGATGGTATTACCTTCGCACTTACTTTCTTCTGGATTGTGAACATCCTAGTTTTTATAGGGACTTTGATTTATGGTCGACGCTGGCAGTGTTCCACTCTCTGTCTTTTCAATGGATTCGCATCTGAAGTCTTTGGCTCCGTGCTCCCCCTATTATCCCGTAAGCGAAAGAATGATCCCAAGCCAGCACTCGCTATAACGGAGAAAACGGTGAAGCGATTCAATCTGATCCGGATTATATTCTTCTTTATTGCAGTGGGGCTAACTATCTACTGGTTGCTGATGATGGCAGGTCTCCCGTTAGATCGTATCATGCCGATGCTTGAGAAGGTTGAACTGTACAAATATCTCGTATTTGAGTTGATGATGATGATGTTCTTCTGGATTGCTTTTATCGGTCGTGGGTATTGTCTCTACTGTCCCGTTGGTACGACAGTCGCTCTGATAGGTCGTCTAGCCGGTCAGAGGATCGAGACTACAGAGACTCATTGCATCTCTTGTGGTGCCTGCAGTCGCGCGTGTCCAGTGGGTATCGATGTGAAAGTCCTTGCACAAGCGAAAGAAGTGGTCGACAACCTACGTTGTGTAGGGTGCGGACACTGTATCGATGCTTGTCCTACCAAGACTCTCCGTTATACGACTACGGTGTTGGAATTGTTCAGAAAAGGGTAGTACATGAAGAAGTTGTTTTACTCCGGAGTAGAACTACGCTACGGAGACCACAGTCGCACAATGTCCAGGATGTGGAATGTATAGTTCTTACTACGATTTTCTCTTCTTTGTGACCATAGCAAGAAGCTTGTCTGTTGAACGGAGCCGGCGACTGATATCGCGGGCAAGATTCATGATAATCATGGTATATACATGCAACTGGGTCTTGGAAAGTAAATACAGGTCCCTGTTGGTGAGGGTAATTGCCTTTACCTCAGTAAGACAGGTCGCCGAAGCGGCACAAGGTTGGATATCGATAAGCTCCATCTCCCCAAACGAATCTCCCGCATGCAATGTAGTAATATCACGCTCCTCTTGTTCACCCTCTTCAGGGTGCTTTTGGATTGCTACATCCCCAGAAACAATGAAATAGACGGTATTGTTAGGTTCTCCTTGTGTGAGTATCATGGTACCTTTGGGATAGATATGTTCATCGAGCGATGGGCGGATGATATTCAATTCATCGTCTGACAAACCACCGAACATACTGTGTTTACAGAGAAATTCATTACTGATCGAACATTCAGACATACTCTATGATACTACTGCATGGTATCCATTGCAAGGATAACAGTATAGGTGCAAATTCAGTTTTTTCTCGGGTGGACCAACCGTTTTTCAAGGGAATCGGTTGTAAGATACAAAGCCAATCCTACGAGGCTAAGAACCACAATTCCTGCATACATGCCAATGTATTGAGCCATTACCCAATTGTTCATGATGTAGTACCCCAACCCAAATTTTGCTGCATAGCTCTCACTGATAAAGAGTACTGAGAGCGATATCCCCAAGGTTATGCGGAGGGAAGAGAAGATTCGGGGAAGAATTGCAGGCCAGATGATTTCACTGATAATCTGTCTTTGCGTGAGATGATAGGCTTTTGCCAACTCGATATACTTCGGTGAGATCTCTTTCACTCCATCCCTAATAGTGACTGCCGCAGGAAAAAACACGATAACCGATATGAGCATGAGCTTGGAGAGATCCCCAATCCCGAAAAGAACCATGAAGACAGGAAGAAAAGCGATCTTTGGCAGTGGATACAACAAATAGAGTACAGGAGAAATAATGCTATCGATAATTCTTAGTCGCCCGGCGATCATCCCGATCGGAATAGCAAAGAACAGAGCAATGGATAAGCCCATGAATATACGGTAGAGGGAATGCAGCACATGCCGATGTATATTGGTTGAGATACCCTTGCTTACGATATACTGAACTACGGTATGGGGATACGGGATAATGGGAGAAGATACCGATAACGCCAGCAGGTACCACAAGACAAGTACCAATAATGTTCCACGAACATATCTCATCCTGTAGCCTCCAAAGCCTTACGCAAACTCTTTTCCATACTGAAGAATTCACTCTTATTGCGGATGTCCTGCTGATCGTGGAGTGTATTAGTCTGTTCGAACGAGATCCCCCCTGCAGTCATGATTACCACACGGCTACCCATGAAGATGGCCTCCCGAATGCTATGGGTTACAAATAGCAGTGTTATCCTTTTCTGTTGAACATACGATTTAATTTCCCCTTGCAATCTTTCCCTCTGTTGTTCATCTAATGCAGCTAGTGGTTCATCGAGCAACAAGATACGAGGATTCCTGATCAAAGCTCTTGCAAGAGCTACCCGTTGTCTCATTCCTCCGCTCAATTGGTGAGGGTAGAGCTTTTCTGCTCGTGTGAGTCCTACGATATCCAACAGCAATCTGGCTTCATCCTTGAAGGTCTTGGGTAATCCAAGCAGGATATTCTCTATCGTATTCTTCCATGGAAGCAACCGATCTTGTTGAAACATGATACTACAAGTAGCTTGCGGATTCTTGAGGCTGATCGTTCCTTCGGAGAGAGGAAGAAGCCCAGCAATCGCATAGAGGAGGCTAGTCTTTCCGCAACCACTTTTACCAACAATACTCACCATTTCTCCTTCCGCCATAGAGAGGGAGAAATGTTCGAAGGCTGTATGACCCGGATAGTCGAGCCGAGCCTCCACAATATCCAACATCAATCTGCCTGTGTGAAACGATAGTCGTAGAGATCGTCGATCGTAATCTCATACGTCTCATGGGTTATATCTGCAGTCCAGTCGATGATTTCCTGTGTGAATGCACTGCTGGGAAGGCGAGGAGTGTGGTAGGTCGGAATATGGATGGAATCTCGGATGCTCTCGGGAAGGTTCGGAATCACCGTGAGCAAGACATCCCTTGCCAGATCTGGGTTTTCCTGCAAATCTTTTACCGCTTGTGCATATGCTCTGTGGAAACCGGAAATCTGGGTGGATTTGTCCTTAAGGGCATCTTCTGTAAAGGCTATAATATTCAGGCTTTCAGCAGGGATTCCTTCGAAGATGGTCTTTTCCAAACCTCTCATTTGTCCGATGGAGGCAAATGGCTCGGGGAAAATTCCTGTATCCAGCTGTCCCGAAGCTACCGCTTCCAAACGCGCCGGAATCTCATTGATGTAGACTTTCTCGACTATATGGCTCTTACCGAGGTATTGCTCAAGCAGATAGTTCGTTACGCTGATTTCCATGGTTCCTGCTGTGACAGCCTCTTTATCCTGCAATTTTTCCTGTGAGAGGAGGGGGAAATGTCCGTCTGTCGATACTGTTCCGGTAAGACGGAAATCGCTTGCCGTTTGCGTAATGAGGGCTACCAGGTCTGTCATTGCACCATCTACTTGGCCGGTTTGGAGGGCGGTCTGGCGATGTTGTCCATTCGTGAAGAGGATAAGTTCAACCTCGACACCCGCATCATTATAGTAACCCCGTTGTTCGGCAAGGTAGAACGGTGCAGCATCGACTGCGCTCATCATTCCTACGGTCAACTTTGGGGCATCGGCCGATTGCATTGCAGCTATGGTTGGTTCTTCCGTACTAGCTGTCTCTGGGGTCTGGAGGGTTTTCGCCTCCTTTGAACATGCTCCGAATGAGAACAGGAGAACAATGGCGAAAACAGTGAATACTAGTCGTTTTTTCATATAAACCTCGGGTGTAAAATCTAGCATGACCTTATCACACCTCAATTATCTATTGCAACGATACCAGACACCTTGTCGAATGAGGTTGTTCGTGGTTATCTATTGATGCGGGAGATAAAACGATATGGATATTGCCCAGGCTCAAAAAAGAAATTTTTCCGGTTTTCTGGTTCATGCGCTGTTTCTTGCCCTCACGCTGAACTTTATCGATGTGAATACCGTGGTTCCGAACATGCTTGCAGAGGCAGGAGGTACGGCCTTCCATATGGGACTCCTGAGTGCAATCATGGTCGGGGGAACCAAATTTATGCAACTGGTATTCGCAGGAATGATAGTTCCCCTTGAGAGAAAAAAGGGAGCCCTCCTCATTGGCATTTATATCAGGGTCGCTGCCCTCTTAGTCATGGGAATGTTCCTTAGGACCCTTTCCGGGGAAGCAATGTGGAAGGTCTGGGCTATCATGGCAGTAATGTCAATATTCTCATTCAGCGGAGCATTCGCGAATATCTCCTATACCGATATCATGGGTAAAGTCATTTTGCCCTCACACAGAAAACGATTGATTGTTGTTAAACAATTGATCTCGAGTATCGGAGTCATACTCTCTGCCCTATTAGTTAAAGTAATACTTTCTCGAATTGCCTATCCGAACAATTACAGCCTCCTGTTCCTCTTTGCAGGCGGTCTCTTGCTATTAGGAACCATAGGTTTCTGGATGTTGATCGAACCGAGAGGGAAAGCTACGCAAAAAAACAGTCTCTCGGAGAAAATTAGCCAATTTTGGCAAGTCCTGAGAGAAGATGCCGATTTTCGCAAATACCTATTTCTCATCAATACCACAGGTGTTATAGCAGCCATGTTACCGTTTCTCATCCTTTTCGCGAGACAACGGTTCCAAGTCGACGGAAACCTTACCGGTACATTCCTGCTAGTCCAGATGGTTGGAGGACTTGGTGCGAACATCGTCCTGAATATCTTCTCAAAAGACCAGAAGTATAGACCGCTAATTTACCTCTTTGTCCTTATAAGTGCGGTTACACCGATTTTAGCCTTGGTGGTCCCAGCGAATCCAAAGTGGTATGCTGTGGTCTTCTTGCTCAGCGGAGTCTCTCATACATTGAACCAGATATTGTCCTCCGGAATTCTCTTGGAGATATCCAATGATGAAAATCGAGCAATCTACACCGGTTTATCTGGAGCCGGTTCCATCATGCAGGTGCTCTATCCGCTCCTCGCCGGACTCCTTGTGGGAATCATAGGATATACTGCTGTCTTCATAATGAGTGGGGTATATATCCTATTAGGTCTCTATACAGCAAAGACGATAACCTGTTCCCACCTCACTATCCAAGCCTAGTTATTGAAGGAATAAAAAACTGCCGCACCATACGATGCGGCAGTCACATGGATGATCAGGATTTAGAGACTAGGTCTATTCTTCAAATAGGGTGAGTAGACGACATCACCGACAATCGCTAAACCATTTCCACTTGGATTATTCTCTGTTGCCGGTCCGGAGGGGCTGCCCCACCAGAGTTGCCTCGCGTCTATTGTTCGTGAACCACTATTCTCAACTCCTTTACCGCGCAATCCTTCGAGGGCACTATTGTTGATCACGATCCGGGCATCCTTGAATGTTTGGACACCATCCACGCTCCCTGTAATCTCACTATCGGTTACGGTGATGGAGGAGGTATCATCTCCAATGAGTGCAGCCTCACGCCAACCACCTTCGATGACATATCTGGTCCCTGTGTAACGCAAAGCTGTCCGCTGCAAGTCGACTGTTCCATTATTATAGCTATAGATACCTTTCCATTGTCCAGCTTCACCCTTGGAGGTACTACCGTCACCGTTGGTGTCGCCAGCGATATCGTCGTTCGCACTGGTAAGGATAACCGGTCTTCCCGTGGCACCCGTGGCTTTCAACTTTCCAGCGACCTCCAGACCGCTACCCGCATCGAACTTCAACACGACGCCCTCGGCCAACGTCATAACTGCACTTTGGTTGATCTTAAGACCGCCACTGTTATAGGGGAGATTGTCGTAGGAGGTGAGGGTGAACTCGACATCGTTGATATTGCCGAAGCTCAATCGTATGCCATGATTGGTTACCTTGGCATAGTCGTTGCCACTTATGGTGGTAGGCAATGCCTCCGGTCCAAACAGCTGTATGGGCCAACGGACACCATCGAACAGGGTTCCGGTAATTGTTCCTCCAGCTTCATTGAAGAGAAGCAGAGCATCACCACTACTCTCTGAGATTTCACTATCGGTTACGGTGATGGAGGAGGTATCATCTCCAATGAGTGCAGCCTCACGCCAACCACCTTCGATGACATA